>CAZOEO010000007.1:45616-133808 GCA_964578885.1 uncultured Candidatus Competibacteraceae bacterium
GGAGGTCGTAACTTGTCCACGGGGAGGGGTGGGTTTTAACCCCGAACTTCCGACCCGAAAGGCACTTTTTTACAAAATCAGTATTCGCGGAATTAATAAAATGCGATTCAACGTTGCGCCTTATCCATTTTAATCGTTTATATCCGTTTAATAACCGAATAATTGCTGTCGGAGGTCGTAACTTGTCCACGGGGAGGGGTGGGTTTTAACCCCGAACTTCCGACCGAGCGGTTTTCCAAAAACTTTAATCCTTTTTTGATTTATTCTGCCGGCATCTGTCGCTGCAATACTTCACCTGATCCCAATCCTTCGCCCACTTTTTTCGCCATGCAAATGGACGTCCGCACGACACGCAAACTTTCTCAGGTAAAAACAACTTTTCATGCGCCATGATTCTTTTTCCTTTGTTCCTGAAACTGACGCATTGGAGACGTGACATGATCGCGCAAAATGCGTTTCGATTCCTGTTTTCCCATGGCCGAACGATGCGCCTGCATCAATCTATCCATGGCCTGGCGACCGGTGATGCGGGTATCTACCACCCGATGCGGGTAAGTTGTGCCTAACTCAAAACCATACATCCATTGTTCCATCGGAGATAAATCCCAGGGCGTTTGGATCAGATTCGGTGGCAAAGCCGTCAATTCAGGTACCCAGGCACGCACAAAATCTCCATCCGCATCGTGGGTCAATCCTTGCTTTACAGGATTATATACCCGAATCACATGAATTCCTGTATTTCCTGCCTGCATGTGAAATTGTGGATAATGGATACCAGGCTCAAAATCAAGAAACTGGGCACCCAAATACTGGGCACCTAATCGCCAGTCTAAAAATAAATGATGGGTTAAAAAACTCACCACCATGGCGCGCATTCTGAAATTCAAATATCCTGTCGCACGAACACAACGCATACAAGCATCTACCAACGGATAACCAGTCGTACCGGTTTGCCAGCGCTCAAACCAATCATCCCGATTAATCGGCCTCAACTGGTTCGTAGCCCGGTTAAAAGCCCGAAACTCCATGTCGCATTCGGCTTCGAACTTCTGGATAAAATGACAATGCCATTGGAGCCGTGAACCAAAGGAAGTAAACCCTCTGGATTTTTTTTGCCCGCGTGCCGCCATCAAAGCAAGCCAAACCTCCCGCATGCTTAAGACGCCAAATGCCAAATATGGGGAAAGCCGGCTACAATTTTCTCTGCTGGCCAATGGCTTACTAATAGATACATTGTAAAACGAATGGTGATAGGTCAAAAATGCTTCTAACCGCTTTAATCCCTGGCTTCGCCCTCCTTTTTGAAAGTCAGGATGCGGAATTTCTTGATTTTTCTTGTAAAATAATTGGGGAAATCGAAAGGCCGAAATTGGTAATTTCTCCCAAATAACGGGTAAAACGGTACGCGTCATTTCTGTTTGCCACCTCTGGCGCCAGGCCAAACCAGTGGCAGAACCACGGACTACGCCTTGTTGGGTCACTTCATACCAGTCCAAGCCACGCGCACGCATCCATTTTTTAATCCGAAGATCTCGCTGAAAAGTAAGGTCTACGCCCGTTTCTTCATAACTATAAAGGGTAAAACGCCCCAGTTGCAATGCCAATGTTTCCAACACGTCCTCCATTTCGGCCTCCAATACATGAAGTGCGTGACCTTGACTTCGCAATTCAGCGGACATTTCAAGCAGACTTTCTTCAATAAAACGCCGATGTCGAACGTCATAATGAGGATCCTTCCAAACAGAAGGTTCAAACACGTACAGCCAAATCACCGGCAAACCTGCATCCATGGCCTCTTGAATAGGGCCATGATCTGAAAGTCGCAGGTCACGTTTGAACCAAATTACGGAGTTCATCGGTCAGATTCAGCCTCTTTAAACCATTCCAATGGAGAAAGAGGGCGATCGGTTTTAGCGTAGCGAAATCGTGCGGCCGGCATCACTTGCAAATAGGCATCCAATCCCAGACAGGCAATGGCATCTGCTGCCACCATGTCTACCAAACCATCTGCCGCTACTAATCCCTCCTGAATCCGAACTTCTTCTATGGCCAAAACCTGAAGTTGGGTCTGATTCCATTGCAGCGTAAGGGTTTCTACTGGCTTGCACAACAATTGCACGGGCGAGTCTTTTATGACCGCCGATTGTTTCCAGTTTTCCATGGCCAGACCAGACACCTTGGCTTCATCGGTATCCATATCCCAGGGCGCAGAAAGGTGGTGGGCGCCGCCCAAAATCGCACGATGAACCAAACTAAGGGCACACTGTTCCTCCCGATGCAAATTATCCCAACTATGCCGGGCAACAGTAAGTGGCCGAAATAAAATTCCGATGGCCGGAGGTTGAGCTCCCACATGAATCACATTGGAAAAAAGTCCAAAATTGGGCCTTCCATTCTCATGCCGGGTGCCCATCAGCCAACAAGGCTTGGGACCACTCAGCGTATTAAAAAAGTTTCGACGAAAAACATCGTCAAAACCTTGAAAGTCTTCCTTTAAATAGGTTTTCATAAATGGATTACATCTTAAGGGCCGAAAGTCCGTTGTCGGGATGGAAAATTTGTCCGGTGAAACCTGCTGCGTCTTCACTGATGAGAAACTGTGCCAACTTGGCCAGTTCTCCAGGACCACTGATTCTCTGAAGCGGATGTCTTGCCCCGGCGGCTTTCACTTTTTCCTCATCACGAAGTAAACGTTCGGCCAGCGGTGTGGCGGTTAAACTGGGCGCAATGGCATTCACACGAATTTTGGGGGACCATTCTGCCGCCAATGAACGAACCAAACCTTCTACTGCGCCTTTGGCGGCTGCAATAGAAGTATGAAATGGCATTCCGGTTTGTACGGCTACTGTACTAAACAGCACCACCGACGCATGAGTCGACTGTTTCAAAGCCACTTCGGCCTGTTGCAACACTTTTACAGCGCCTAAAAAATTCACCTGCCAATCATCCTCAAAATCAGACACTTTTAATCCTCTAAATGGTTTCAGCAAAATGGTACCTGGGGCATAAATGACCGCATCCAGGGCTCCGGAAATTTCGGGTAATGGGTTGTTGCTGCGAAAATCGACTTCCTCCCATGTCACATGGGAAAGGGATTCCAGGCCTTTGGACGTTCTGCTCCAAACAAGAACATCGTGGTCTGTCAAATTTTCTGCGATCGCACGGCCGATTCCGCTACTCCCTCCGGCAATGATTACTTTTTTGCGCATGGCTGCTTCTTTGGAAAGCTAAACAAAAACTTACAGCCAATGTTTTGGTATGTATGCAAACCAATACGCCTGACTGGATTGTCCTTGGGGCCGGTATGGCCGGATTGGCAGCCGCCTGTATGCTGGTGGCCCGCGGTGAAAAAGTGGTGATTCTGGAACGGAATTGGATTCCGGGCGGTTGCGCTACCACCTATCCCAGGAAGCACATTTGGTTCGAATCCGGTGCCACCACCCTGGTGGGATTGGAACATCCGCTTCCGTTGGGTTTTCTGGCCAAAGAAACAGGCATTCAGTTTCAAGCCAAAACCCTGAAAATCCCGATGCAAATCCACCTTAAAAATGGGGCAACACTCACTCGCTTTCAGGAAATGAATCGGTGGATTCCGGAAGTAGAAAGAGTCTTTGGCAGGCAGGGAAATCAAAAAGCATTTTGGACCCAAAGTTGGCGCATCGCGGAAAAGGTGTGGCGTGCTTCTTCTCGATATCTCCATTTCCCTCCCGCCAAACTGGGAGATTGGCTGGCGCTTGCTGCCGCTTTCCATCCGGGTGATTTATCATTAATTCCCAAAGCCTTTATTTCGACAGCCGATTTTATTCAGCGGTTTGGCTTGGATTCCATTCCTGAATTCATGGCCTTTGCCAATGAACAACTGCTGATTACCGCCCAAAATCATGCACACGATACCAATCTGCTTTTTGGCGCCACGGCCCTCACCTACCCCATGGTCCCAAATTATTACGTAAATGGTGGAATGCACGGCGTGTCAGATGCCATGGTACAGTATTTTCAAGCAAAAGGCGGCCAAATTCATCTTAGAACGGCGGCAGAAAAACTGGAAAAAATCAAAGGACAATGGCAAGTGCACAGTGCTCATCAAACGTTCCTATCCAAAGGCGTCATTTCGGCCATCCCGATAAATAATTTGGAAAAAATGCTCCCGGAGGCATCTTCCTTCACAGATTTTCGGAGCGAAAAGGAATTATTTAGTGCCTTTCAACTCAGTTTTGTGTTCACGCCACCAAAAGATTTCCCATCCTTGCATCACCAGATTCATCTGGAAAAACCGCTTTTGGGAACGGATTCTGCAAGTATATTTTTGTCGTTGAGCGATCCGGACGACACGCTCAGATGCCCTCCCGGCCAAAGAGTCGCCTCTGTTTCCACACATATTTCCCAGCCTCAAGAAGCATTATCCGTGGACAAAACGGCCATTTCCCACGCCATTTTCGAGGTCTTGATGAAACATGGATTTTTAAATGAAATCCCTGAATTCTGGCATGCTTCCACCCAAAAATCCTGGGAAAAATGGACGGGTCGTGCCTCCGGATTTGTGGGCGGATATCCACAACGAATGGCCATTCCTCCCTGGAAAATGAACAGTGCGCAAGGTCCGATGTCCGGCATTTGGCTTGCAGGAGACTCCGTGTATCCCGGCCAAGGTATTCCGGGAGCCGTTTTAAGCGGAATCATTGCGGCCAAACGTGCCATGGCGGCCAAAGCTTTCCCACTGCTCTTTTGAAAGTTAGGAATCTCACTTCATCATATTCCTTCAAAAACGTGGCTATTTCCATAGTTTATTCCTAACTTCACAAAATACAAATCATCCAAAACCTATGAAAACATTAGCCTTTTTCATGACCATTATGCTCATGCACACCACGAGCATGTTCGGACAATCTACACCGGAAATCTGTTCGTCACTTTGCGACAAAAGATGGAGACCAGATTATTTAGTGGCCCAATCCGGAACTGACAAACTTAAACATGCCAAGGACGATTACCTGCTCTTTAATCCGGACCAAACTGCCATTTATTTTGAAGGGGGCCATACCCTTACAGCCAACTGGATATACGATGACGTCATCAAAACCTTAACTTTAAATTTTAAAGGAATTGAAAGGTTCGAAGAATTCGTCCTGTATACCGTAGACAAAAAACATCTGGTACTCATTGATCTCAAACAAAAAAAGAGATGGCACTATAGCCACTAAATATCTTCTTTTCTTCTTCTTTTCGGCCTGAGATTTGTACCTTCCACGTCATTCGTGGATGTGTAAATTCCTTGTGGCATGGATTATCAATCGTGGATGCACCTGTGGCATCGGGCCGGATTTGGCCCTCCCCTCACGGAAAGGGCTTCGTGGGAAAATTTATCCCGCCAGCAATCCGTGCAATTATTGCTGAAACAATCGGCCAGTTGGGAGCCACTGGATATCGCGGAAAAACCCAGCCAACCATGGATTGCCGGCCGAAATCCAAAACAACGGACCCGACATCTTCGACATTTGCAACTGGACGAATTGGGCCGGATGAACATTCAGGCTATGAATCTCTTAGCCTTCGCTCCAGAACAACTTCGGGAAAAAATGTTCCTGTTTTGGCATGGATATTTCGCTTGTTTTGTCCCCTACAGTTGGTTGCTCCAGAACCACATAAACCTGCTTCGCCAACAGGCGCTGGGCAACGTAAAAAATTTAATGCAGGCTGTAGCAAAAGATGCAGCCATGATGGAGTTTTTAAACACCACCCAAAACAAAAAGGCCCATCCCAACGAAAATTTTGCCCGTGAACTCATGGAACTGTACACTTTGGGGCGCGGACATTATCAAGAAAAAGATATTCAGGAAGCAGCCAAAGCGTTTACAGGTTGGTATTACAACGAAGAAGGTCGGTTTACCCTACTTAAAGAATTTCAGGATACAAACCCCATTGTTTTCCGGGGAAAAGAAGGACATTTTTCGGGAGAGCAAATTATCGAACAGCTGGTGGAAGACCCTCAAATGGCCATTCATTTCTGCACCCGGCTCTACCGTTTTTTTGTCAACCACGAACTTCCTAACCATCAACATATTGCAGAATTGGCGGAAGTCCTGAGGAGCGCGCAATTCGAAATGGTGCCACTGCTCACCCATTTATTTACTTCGGATTGGTTTTACGAAAGCCAACAAATAGGCGTTCAAATTAAATCACCTGCCGAATTAATTACCGGACTAAGAAGGCAATTTGGCATTGAGTTTAAAGACGAACAAGTCCTGCTGTTCTTGCAAAGGGTAATGGGTCAGGTTGTGGGTCACCCACCCAACGTAGCCGGTTGGCCGGGTGGAAAACAATGGATTGATGGCGCCACGCTGATTTTCAGACTTCGTTTGGCCGACGGCTTATTTTCCAACGCAGATTTACCCTTTGAAACCCAGGAAAAAGCAGAAGATATTCCTCTGGGAAGAAAAATGAAATCGTTCAACACCCAATTGGGCTGGGAACACATGTTGGTTTTTGCCGAAGGAAAAAAAGGCCGGGAACTCACCCGCGTCATGGCCGAAAAACTTATAGTCCGCCCGGGGAATCTGGCAGAACGACTCCCGGAACCGGAAAATCCAATAGACGCCATTCGCATGGTCCTTCGTTCTCCCGAATATCAAATGTGCTGAACAGTATGAACCGCAGAACTTTTCTCCGACAAACCGCCTTGGCTTCCACCGCCGCCTGGATGCCTGCGTTTCTGAGGGCCTCCGCAGGACTTCCTCCCGGAACGCACGAACCTATTTTGGTCATGATTCAGCTTTCCGGCGGAAACGACGGGCTGAATACAGTGATCCCCATGCGAGACGACCGATATTTTAAAGCACGTCCCGGATTAGGATTAGGGCCTCAGGACTGTCTGGCCGTGGGCCCTGATTTGGGTTTTCATCCGGCCCTTACGGGTTTACATGAAATGGTGCAACAAGGTTGGCTGTCCGCCGTGCATCACGTGGGTTATCCGCATCCGGACAGAAGTCACTTCCGTTCCATGGACATCTGGCATTCCGCCAGTGGTGCACACCAATTTTGGAATCACGGCTGGTTGGGTCGGTGGTTAGATACCCAGGCAGGAAAACCCGGGCCACTGGGCGTCGAACTGAATGAATCGCTCAACATGGCCATGAAAGGCTTGCGTGAAAATGGTCTGGCCGTTCAAAATCCGGATACATTGGCCAGAGCCACCCAACATTTGCTTTTACCTGAAACCCCGGGCGCGAACGAAGGACTTCCGGCGCTGGCCTATTTGTACCATACCGCTACGGAAGTGAAAGAGCAGGCACAGCTCCTTCAAAATCATTTTCATAAAGGAAAAACGACCCGCGACTTTCCGCATCATGCCTTCGGACAGCAAATGAAAACCATCGCGAAACTGATTCTGTCGGATGCCCCCACCCGAATTTATTATGCTGAACTCAGCGGATTCGATACCCATGTCGGACAGAAAGGCAAACATGAGCGTCTACTCTCACAATATGGCGATACGTTACTCGCATTTTCAGAAGAAATGCAAACCGCAGGTCTCATGGACAAAGTGGTTTGCCTCACTTTTTCTGAATTTGGCAGAAGAACCGAACAAAATGCAGGTGGCGGCACCGACCATGGTGCAGCATCCGTAGTGTTTGTGTCCGGCGGCCCCAACCGTACCTTCAGAACCGATTGGGCCACGCCAGATTTAGGAAATCAAGTGGATGGCGACCTGGCCATGAAAGTGGACTTCCGATCTATTTACAGTGAAATACTCGCCAAATGGCTTTCTGCAAACCCCGAATCTATTTTAGGGCAAGCCTTCCCGCATCTGGGACTTTTTTCTTAAACCATTTTAGCCCAAGGCTGTTTCACCAGAAACACTTTCCTTTTTTAGGACGGAAAAGATATCTTTGTTTCAAATAAAACGGACTATGTACTTCTCTTCAAAATCTCTTCTTTTCGTTTCAGCCATCGTAGGATTAGTGGCTTGTGGACCGGGTGAGCAAATCCAGGTTCCTTTTGATTCAGGCGAGATTAGCTTTACCATTGATACACCAATGATTGCAGGACCCAATACCGTTCAGCAAGAAATTACCCTGAATCTGGATGAAGCATTTAAAAACGCAGGAGCCAACCGCGAGAAAATCACCGCAGTACAATTTGAGCCCATGGTTTTTACCGCAGATTCCGGAAAAACGTTCGATTTATTTGAAAGCTTCACCGTGCAATTTTTCTCCGATGCCAACGACATGAGTTCGGTGATGAGCATGTCACCGGAAAAAGGGAAAAATGCCATCGAAGGCAATCCTGCATCCGAAAATAACCTGAGCGTTTATTTTAAAGAATCAGGTATGTTTTTGGTGGTAGATGCCAACCTGACCACCGGCGACACACTGCCCTTTACCTTCACCACCCGCCTGAAAGGAAATTTATCCGCCGGTAAAAAATAAATCATTTTAATTCCAAAACTTATGCTACATACTTTATTTTTAGGCATTTGCTTAAGCTGGTTTGCAGCACCAACCCAGGCCACCGAAGCCGATAGAATCATCGGCACCTGGGTACCAAGCCATGGAAAAGCAAGGGTTAAAATTGAAAAAATTGGCACCAAGTTTTTTGGGAAAACAGTCTGGTTGAAAGATCCCAACGACGACAAGGGAAATCCCAAAACAGACATCAATAACCCTGATCCGGCGTTGAGAAATCAACCGCGATTAGGCCTTCGAATCATGAAAGATTTTGTCTATGAAGGCGAAGGCGTTTGGTCCGGAGGAACCGTCTATGACCCCGAAAAAGGAAAAACGTATTGCGGTAAAATCAAATGGATCGACGCCGATCATCTGGATTTACGCGGTAGCATCTGCGGATTTTCTGTTTTGGGTCGCACCGACACCTGGACACGTTTCAAGTAAAGCGGGGAAAGCCCTATATTTGTGCCATGCAGCGTGAAGAACATCCACTCCCACTGGCGGAACATTTACAGGGTCAGCCAACGGTATTAGCCAGCCAGCCAGAACAGGCTCACCGGAAACTTTTTCTGGAATCCTATGGCTGTCAGATGAATTTTTCTGACTCGGAAATCGTCGCCTCTATTCTGGCGGAACACGGCTATGCCACGACCCGGAACATGTTCGACTCCGACGTCATACTGCTGAATACCTGCGCCATTCGCGACAATGCGGAACAGAAAGTCCGCCACCGCTTGCAGGAATTCAAACAATTGAAAAAGAAAAATCCAAGCCTCGTAGTTGGGGTATTGGGTTGCATGGCAGAACGGCTAAAAGAAAAATTTCTGGAAGAAGAAAAACTGGTAGACCTGGTCGCCGGACCAGATGCGTACAGATCTCTTCCTCAACTTATTGAAGAAGTAGACTCGGGACAAAGGAGCATCAACGTACTGCTTTCACTCGAAGAAACATACGCAGAAATCACACCGGTTCGCCTTACTGGAAATGGGGTGTCTGCTTTTATTTCCATCACGCGCGGATGCGACAACATGTGCTCCTTCTGCGTAGTGCCTTTTACCCGCGGCCGCGAAAGAAGCCGTGATCCTGAAACAATCCTGAGCGAGGCCACACAGCTTTATCAGGACGGCTACCGAGAAATCACTTTACTTGGACAAAACGTCGACTCGTACCTTTGGTATGGTGGCGGACCTAAAAAAGAATTTAAAAACCTTTCTCCGGATGAACAGGCTGCTGCCACCACTTTTGCCGGTCTCATGGATCGCGTGGCAAGAATTGCGCCCGATTTGCGGATTCGATTTACCACGTCTAACCCCAGAGACATGACGGATGAAGTGCTGCACGTTATGGCCGCCCATCCGAATATTTGCAAATACATTCACCTTCCTGTGCAAAGTGGGCACACTGATGTGTTGGAACGCATGAACCGCGGCTATTCAAGAGAAGAATATCTGGATCGAATCGAGGCCATTCAACGCATTGTTCCCAACTGTGCCATTTCTACTGATATTATTTCAGGCTTTTGCGGTGAAACGGAAGAAGAACATCAGGCGACTCTTTCGCTGATGGAACTGGTCAAATACGATTACGCGTACATGTTTAAATACAGTGAACGCCCCCGTACACTTGCTGAAAGAAAATACAAAGACGATGTTCCCGAAGAGGTGAAAGGACGCCGACTTCAGGAAATCATTCAACTGCAAACCCGACTTTCTTTGGAAAGCAATCAGCGCGACATCGGAAAAACGTTCGAAGTCATGGTGGAAGGCAAATCCAAAAAATCCGATCAAGAAGTGTATGGCAGAAACAGCCAGAACAAAGTGATCGTTTTCCCCGACCACGGCTATTTGCCCGGAACGTTTGTGCACGTAAAAATTCTTGATTGTACCTCCGCCACGTTGAAAGGTGAGGCCGTTGCATAATGGATATCAGGGAATTAAAAAATAGATTTGGCATTATTGGGAATGCACCTATGTTGGATAGGGCGCTGGACATTGCCGTTCAAGTGGCTCCAACCAATTTAAGTGCACTTATCACCGGGGAAAGCGGTGTTGGAAAAGAGGTTTTTTCAAAAATCATACATGCGCTAAGTCCCAGAAAACATGGTCCCTTTATCGCCGTAAACTGCGGAGCCATTCCTGAAGGAACCATTGATTCAGAGCTTTTTGGCCATGAGAAAGGCAGTTTTACAGGGGCGACCGACAGCCGAAAAGGCTATTTTGAAGTAGTGAATGGAGGCACCATTTTCCTGGATGAAGTCGCAGATTTGCCGCTGACCACACAGGTTCGACTTTTGCGCGTGCTGGAAACCGGAGAATTCATCCGCGTGGGTTCCTCCAAAGTGCAAAAGACCGATGTCCGCGTAGTAGCCGCCACCAACCTGAACATGATGGAAGCCATTCAGCGTGGCAAATTCCGGGAAGACCTTTACTATCGGCTCAATACTGTACCCATTCGTATTCCGTCTTTGCGCGAAAGACCCGGAGATATCGATTTCTTGTTTAGAAAGTTTGCCACCGATTTTGCAGAAAGATACCGCATGCCGGTTGTTCGTCTGCAGCCGGATGCTTTGTCTTTGCTTCAAAAATATCGCTGGCCCGGGAACATCCGACAGCTGAAAAATCTGGCGGAACAAATTTCAGTGCTCGAACATGAGCGAGAAATTGATTCAGACACCGTAAGGCGCTATTTACCAGACGATCAGGGCACATACCTGCCAGCCATTCAGCGCTCCTTTTCTGAGCCAGAAAACAGTCCTGACCGAGACGTATTGATGCGGGCGGTCGTAGAACTACGTAAAGAAGTGGATGAGTTAAAAACCGTCGTGGTGTCCATCCTTCAGTCTGGCGGACATGTTTCCCTGTCCGCACTGCCCGAACAGGAAACTTTTACGGCCGAACAAGTGCATTCCTCCGGCTTACATCAACCAGCCGTTTTACCCCGGGAAGTGACCATTCACCATCCGGTGGAAGAAAGTTTAAGGCTGGAAGAAAAAGAAAAGGATTTGATAGAAAGGGCCTTGCTGAAACATCGGGGAAAAAGAAAACTGGCCGCCATCGAATTGGGTATTTCGGAGCGAACTTTGTACCGAAAAATCAGAGAATATGGTATCAAACTCAAACAATAACCCCTTCTTTCCAGAGTTATGATGCTATGAAAAAACGGAAGTTTTGGGTCATTTTTTCTTTGTTTGCCGGACTACTCAGTTTGGTCACTGGCTGTTTGGATGAATCGACTCAAGGAGACCTTCAGCAACTTTCTTTTAGCAGAGATACCGTTTTTTTCGATACTGTTTTTACCACGCTGGGTACCTCAACCGAAAGCCTTAAATTGTACAACAAAGGCACCCAAACCCTTCGTATTAAACGAATTCGTTTGGAGCAAGGAACTGTTTTCCGCTTTAATGCAGACGGCACACCCGGTCCGGAGGTAGAAAATCTGGACATTTTACCGGGAGACAGTGCATTTGTTTTCATAGAAGCGACCTTGAATCCCAATCAGGGCAATGGCATTTTAATTCACGAAGAAAAGTTGGTATTTGAATCCATGTCAGATAGCCGGGAAGTGGTCCTGGCCGTTCCGGGAACAGATGCCATTTTCTATTTACCCACAGATACGCTGGCTTCCGGCGCGGGCGGACTTCCCTATTCCATTTTACCTTGCGCCACTACTTGGAAGGCAGGAAAACCCATTGTAGTGGTGGGTTATCTGGTGGTAGATAGTCTTTGTCAGTTGACCATTGAAGCGGGTGCCCAAATTTATTTTTACAGAAATGGGGCGCTCTGGATTTATCGGGGTGGCAACCTGCAAGTGAATGGAGAGCAAAATGCCAAAGTGGTATTTCAGGGTACTCGTCTGGGCGCCAATTTCGAAGAATTGCCCGGGCAATGGGATCGAATCCTGATAAATGATGGAGGCACGGCAAGATTTAGACACGCGCTGATAAAAAATGCTTTTATCGGTCTGCAAGCCGATCATTTAGGCCGTCTGGCCGGTCAGGACGGACCAGGTGAAGTCCTGCTGCAATCGGTTGAAATTCGAAATTGTAGTGGGCTAGGACTTTTTTCCAGAGGACATCGCATCAACGCCTTTAACTTATTGATTCATAATTGCGGACAGTATGCCGCTGCGCTCACTTACGGAGGGAATTATCGCTTTTATCATACCACCCTGGCCAATTACTGGAGCAGAAGCAACCGGCAAACGCCTACCCTTTTTCTGAACAATTTTTCCATTAATGGCAACAGCGCCATCGGTTGGCCCATGGATTTCAGCATGGTGAACAGCCTGGTGTACGGAAGTTTGGAAAAAGAATTTACCTATGATTCCATTCCAGATGTCCCCCTTCAATTTCAATTTGAGCGTTGTGCGCTAAGGGTGGCCCCAAATTTCCCGCTTTCACCGGCCTCCAGATATATTCATGTGTGGAAAAACATAAATCCGCAATTTGAACAACCTTCTTTGGGACAATTTATTTTAAAATCGAATTCCCCATTATTGGACTCTGCTTCCACCCAATCCATCCAAACCTTTCCCTTTCAACTTACCTTTGATATTTACGGGAAAAATCGCACCTTTTCCCAGCCGGATCCGGGTGCAATGGAACGTTAATCGCCATGAAAAAAATACTCATAACCGGGGGAACATCCGGCATTGGATTGGAAATCGCCCGCATTTTGGGCCAACAGGGACATTACATCCTGATTACAGGACGTAATCCGGATAAACTTGCTCAGGTAAAAGCAGAACTCAAAGACTTCAACATTCAGACTTATCAGGCGGACTTTTCTTCGATGGATCAAGTTTGGAAAGTGGCTGCTCAGATTTGTGCAGAGCACCAAAATCTGGATGTGCTCATCAACAATGCCGGTGGCGCCAATGGAAAAAGAACGGTGACTGCGGATGGGTTTGAACTCACCCTGGCCGTGAATCACCTTGCGCCTTTTCTTTTCACCCATTTATTGCTGCCCCTTCTCGAAAAATCACCTCAGGGCAGGGTCATTAATCTGGCCTCATCGGCCCATTTCCATGGAAAAATCTGGAAAGATGATCTTCATTTGACCAAAGGCTATTTTATTTTAAAGGCCTATGCACAAAGTAAATTGGCCAATGTGATGTTTACGCTCGACTTGGCAGAAAAGTTAAAAAACAGCCAGGTGACGGTGCATGCCGTCCATCCGGGAGTCGTCAAAACCAAAATCGGACAAAAGAATGCGTTGGGTTACATGGGCATGGTGTGGCAGTGGGTGACCATGATCAAAGGTGTTTCCGTGACCGAAGGAGCCGATAATTCCGTGTGGCTGGCTACGGTAGAGGATGCCAAACCCATGCATGGAAAATACTTTCACCGCAGAAAAGCCGTAACTCCGGCTCCTCAAGCATTAGATTTGGAAACGCGGCAATGGCTATGGACACAAAGTGTGTATCTCACCGGGTTGCCTCAGAATACGTAAATGCGGATAAATTCTGCAAAAAATCAACAAAAGACTTGAATCAGAACTTGGTTTAAAAGTCAGGCTTTCAAAGCGTCGGACGCAGGTTTCAAACGACCTTTTCGAATAAAGAGTTCTGCAATTTGTACGGCATTGGTCGCGGCGCCTTTACGAATATTGTCGCCTACAATCCAACAATGAAATCCGTGCGCCTGGGTTACATCTCGTCGAATGCGTCCTACAAATATTTCATCTCTACCTTCAATGGCCAATGGCGTGGGATAGGTGGAGGATTCAGGCTGATCCATTAAAACCACACCCGGTGTACGGCGGAACATGGCATGAATTTCATGCATTTCAAAAGGCCGAAAGGTTTCTACCAGCACGGCTTCAGAATGTCCGACGGCAACTGGCACCCGTGTACAGGTGGGAGCAATCAGTATATGGTGATCTTGAAAAATCTTTCTGGTTTCATTGATGAGTTTCGCTTCTTCGAGCGTAAAACCATCTTCCTTAAATGAATCGACCTGCGGAATAATGTTCTTGTCGATGTGGTGCGGATAAAAGTCACCTTTCACTCCTGTGGTCATTTCCTGATGCCAATGGGAAATTCCCTTCATTCCGGATCCGGAAACAGATTGCATGGTGGTCACGACCATGCGTCGGATGCCCAGTTTTTTTCTGATTTCGTTTAAAGCGACTACCAAGATGATGGTGGAACAATTGGGGTTGGCGATTAACAATTCATTTCCCACCACTGTGTATCCATTGACTTCGGGAACGACCAATGGCACATTTAAATCCATGCGCCAGGCGGAAGAGTTATCGATGACAATGGATCCTTTTTCCGTGAAAGATTTGGCGTATTTTTTAGAAACAGAGGAACCAGCAGACATCAACACCAAATCGGGTTGCAATTGAATGGCGGTTTCGATGGAAACGGTAGTGTAAGATTTTTCTTTAAAAAGGATGGATTTCCCAACGGAGTTTTCGGAGGCCACAGGAATGAGTTCAGAAAGAGGAAAATCCCTTTCTTCCAGAACTTTAACCATGGTTTGACCAACCAAACCTGTCGCTCCTACAACTGCAACTTTCATTTTACGTTTTTGCGCTTCACTTTTTGTATCCATCCAAATTTAGTATAATTACCTTTACAACCATAAATGAGAGGATAAAGAATCCATGAAGAAGTTTTTAGGGATTTGGGCCATGGCCCTTTTGATGCCGGTTCAGGCGCAGTGGGTAGATAATTTTTCAGATGGTGATTTCACCAATAATCCGGTATGGTCCGGTGATGCCAGTAAGTTCCAAGTAAATGGCAGTCAGGAACTTTGGCTTAATGCTCCGGCGGTAGCTAACGATACGGCTTACTTAAGCACGGTCAGCACCGTAATGGGCAATGCCTCATGGGAATTTTATGTGCGCCTGGGATTCAGTCCCTCCTCCACCAACTTTGCCCGAGTATATCTTGCTTCTGATCAAGCTAATTTCAAATTACCGCTCAACGGATATTTTATTCTGATTGGTCAAGTTACGTCGCCTGTTAGCAGTAGAGAAGTATCCCTTTTTCGGCAAACAGGCACCTCGACCACCAAAATTATTAGTGGATTAACGGGCGACTTTGATGGCGCGGACCCATTGATTGTCAGAGTAAAAGTCACCAGAGACGGGGTCGGAAACTGGGAATTATTTTACGATAAAACAGGTGGAAGTAATTTTGTCTCCATGGGTACCGCCAACGATGTTACCCACTCTACCAGCTCATTTTCCGGTGTAAGATGTCGGTTTACTTCCACTAGAAAAGATTTATTTTGGTTCGATGATTTCGTGGTAACAGGCGCGCCAGTGGTCGATGCGACGCCGCCTGCTGTTTCAGGTGTTTCTGTCATTACCAATCAGCAATTACGTGTTGTTTTTTCAGAACCATTGGACGCCGTAACCGCCACCAATGCTTTGAATTATCAGATTAATGGAGGAATAGGGAATCCGGCCTCCGCACAAGTTGATCCACAAAATGCATCAGCCGTTTTACTTAATCTCACCTTGCCCATCCTGAACAGTACGCTTTACCAGATCAGCATCAGTAACGTGCAGGATTTAGCTGGTAACACCATGGCGAATGCCACCTTGCCGTTTGCACTAATCATCCCGGCAACTGGAGATGTAGTTATCAACGAAATTCATCCGGATCCTACTCCACCACTGGGATTACCTGAATTTGAATTTATTGAGTTATATAATCGAACCAGTTTTCCTTTAGATTTAGGAAATTGGACCATTACGGTGGGCACGAGCCAGAGGGTATTGCCAGCAGGATTGGTGATTCAACCAGATAGTTTTTTGATTTTGGCAGATCCCGCAGGAAATGGTTTTTTCCCGGCCGGGCTTCCGATTCATTTTATGAGTTCATGGGCTTCCCTGACCAATAGCGGAGCTTTATTGACCTTAACCTCCGCCGGGGGCATTCAAATGGATCAGGTAAACTACACGTTAGATTATTATAACAACACTGCGCGGAGTGGTGGAGGTTGGTCCATGGAAAGAAAAACTGCTGCTGAATTTTGTGGAGGTGCACGAAACTGGAGCGCCAGTAATGACGCTTTGGGGGGAACTCCAGGGCGCTCCAATTCCAACCTCATCAGCACACTTTCCCCCTTAATATTAGAAGATGTGATTGCCGAAGGACCCACACAAATACTGGCCACGTTTAATAAAGAATTGGATGTAAATTCCATACAGGCGTCCGACTTCTTTATAGATCAAGGAATCGGCACCCCATTAAATGCCACCATGGTAGGCCCCGGACAGGTGCGTATGGTACTTTCAAGTGTTTTGAATACCAGCACCATTTATAACCTTACCCTTCAAGATACACTCCTCGCATGCAGGGGGCAAGCTGCTGCGCTTTCACAAACTTTGGATTTTGTTTTTTATGTTCCGGAGGCTTTCGATGTGGTCATTCATGAAATCATGGCCGATGAATCCCCCGCAGTGGGTCTTCCTGCCACCGAATGGATTGAAATCCGAAACCGCAGAAACTTCCCGATTCCCATGCGAAACTGGACGCTTCAAGTCGGCAATTCTACCATTACCTTACCAGCGGCGCGTTTGGAACCTGATTCATTTTTAGTGCTTGTGGCCGCCTCTTTCGTACCATCGTTCCCGGGAATTGCTACGATGTCGCTCAACAGCCTTCCCAACATGACGAACTCAAGTGGCACCCTCACACTCCGCGCGCCCAACGGCGCCTTTGTGCATTCTGTGGCTTACAGCGATGCATGGTATGGAAGCAGCGCAAAAGCAGCCGGCGGATGGACGTTGGAAATGCGCGATCCCAATAATCCTTGTGGAGGTGCAGGGAATTGGACCGCCAGTTCAAACCCAACCGGAGGCACGCCCGGCCTGAGAAATTCTGCCAATGGCTTGAATCCGGATGAAACGCGTCCGCTTCTTCTTCGTGCTGGGCTTTTCCAACCAGATACGGCCATTTTATATTTCAATGAGCCCATCTTGCCCGCATCGTTGACGGCATCAGATTTCGCCTTTCATACCAACGCTGCGAATCCGGTGGATTACCGATTGGTGGAACCTTTGCTCACCAGAATTCTTGTAAAACTTCCGGAAACACCACAGCCAGGGCAAGTATACCCTATCTGGATTCAAGGAGATGTTCGCGACTGCGCCGGCAACCTTGCCGCGGCAGATACCGTTTGGATAGGCATTCCGGAAACGCCTGAATTCAACGACATCATTTTAAACGAAGTCCTTGCTGCCGCCACAGGATCAAATGTTGATTTCGTTGAGATTTACAATAATTCCAGCAAACTAATCGATCTGGCACAATTGCGTTTAGGAGGATACGATAGCATATTGGTTCAGGTAACCAGTCCAAGGGTAATCAACGACTGGCCCTTGCATTTGGCGCCCGGAGAATATTTAGTGCTTTCAACGAACCAGAACATCGTAAAAGCATTTTACCAGACCCCTGCGCCCAGAAATTTCTGGGACATGAGTTCTTTTGTTTCCCTTGCAAAAGAGGCAGGAAATGTGGGATTGGCAACAGTGGGCTTTGAAGTTTTAGACGCATTAAGCTACACCAAAGATTTTCAATTTTCCCTTTTAAATTCCATAGATAACGTGTCCATGGAGCGCATCCTGCAAAACCAACCGACCCAAAATCCGAGAAACTGGACCTCGGCGGCGCAACAAGTGGGTTTTGCCACGCCAGGCTATCGAAATTCGCAATCGGGCGTATTGGCACCATTGAGTGGGAACTTCACGGTAGAACCCCCTATTTTCTCGCCGGACAACGATGGTTATCAAGACCAGCTCATGGTACAATACCAATTGGCTGAACCGGGATTTTTAGGAACAGTAAAAGTGTTTGATGCCGCCGGCAGAGAAGTCGCCATGTTAGCGAACAATGAGTTGCTTGGCATGCAAGGCTTCTGGATTTGGGATGGTGTCATTAACGATGGGTCAAAAGCCCGAGTGGGGGTATATGCGCTGACGTTCGAGATTTTTGCACCGGACGGAAGAAAAGATTTCTTCAAAAAGGCCGTCACCATTGCGACCAAATTGTAAAACGAAAAGATGATGCATAAAAAAGCCCGGAATGTATTTTCCGGGCTTTTTTATTTTGATTTGGTTTCTGTACCAAAAAGCAAGAAGTACATTAGCTCAGGCCATGCCTGTAGGTCCAAAGGTCATGGGAAAGGGCGGAGGCGTATGCTGGTCAGCATCGCGAATGGTTCCGGTAGTTTGTTCAAAACGAGCAATGTTGTCACGAAGGGCATGAAGCAGACGCTTAGCATGTTCGGGCGTCATAATGACCCTCGTTTGTACACGAGCCTTTGGCATTCCTGGCAATACACTTGCAAAATCGAGAACAAATTCACTGTTCGAATGGGTAATAATGGCCAGATTGGCATAAATGCCCTCTGCCACCTCTTCATTCAACTCAATGGTAATCTGATTGTTTGGCTGTTCCATGAGGTTATTTTTTATTAGGAATAAGGTCAATAAATACAGGAAAGTGGTCACTATAACCACCTAAATATTTAGGTCCTGCATAGGTACGAAAAGGCATGGTGCCAAGATATTTTTCATCTTCGGTCACCAAGAAGGATGCATCAAATATATGCGCCTTACCACCAGCCGCTTGTAGGCTTCCATTGCCATTCAACAAAGGCTGTGACACAATCATATGGTCCAATAAACCCCAGTGAGACTGATACTTTTCTGTACCCAATCCCTTTTTGAATTGAGGATACATCAGGTTAACCAGTTGCAGCGGTTTTGCAGAATTGGTATCCGGCATGGCACCCAAACCGTCTAACAAGCTTTTATCGCCGGGTTCATCGTTAAAGTCACCTGTAACAATAATTTGTGCCCTTGGATTGGCCGTGAGTATAGAATCTGTGACTTTACGAATCAATTCCCCCACATACATTCTTCGAGGCTCGGACGACTGCGCACCACCAAATTTAGACGGCCAGTGATTAATGAAAACGTGAATGGTGTCGTTCTGGAAAATTAAACCTTTGGTGTAAAGCACATCACGGGTTTTAGATTCCGGAGAAAATGGGAACACCACGTTTAGCCAGTGATTCTCCAACGGCCGGTACAAGTCTGGCCGATAAATAATTCCCACATCAATACCACGGGCATCAGGAGAATCTTTATGAATAACCTGATAGTCGAATTGCTTTAAAGGGGTTTGCGCAATTAAATCGGCGAGCACAAACCTGTTTTCAATTTCACAAAATCCAACAATGGCCGGTGGCGACCAGCCTCCCAAGGCAATCAGGGTTTTGTAAATATTGCTTTGCTTTTCTCGGTAACGCGCACTTCCCCAGGCCTTTATTCCGGTAGGGGTAAAGTCATCGTCGTTGGTATTGGGATCATCTTCCAGGTCAAAAAGGTTCTCTACGTTGTAAAAGGCAATACGTAAAGCGTTGGAAAAAACCCGCTCGAACCGTCTTAAATCATCGGTACGGGGAGCTGTTTTCCCTTTTTTCCCCTGATCTGAGTCCGGGAGCTCCCGGATTTCATCGGCCTGTGAAAAGACATTGCCGGCAAAGGCCAAACCGATACCTAACAATCCGACTTTAATCCACCTCATTGATTGCATGACTATTTTGAATTAAGTTCTTCTTTTAATTCTTTGGTGGTTCCCCGGTAAAGACTATAACCGATAAATTGCACCGGAATGTTGCCATTCATAAGGGGCACACGTTTAAAATGACGCAAACCAAGTTCCTGTTCGTCGGTCTTGCTGGCGAGCAATAACCAAGCCTGCCAACCACCAAAATTGAATTTTAGTTTCCGTCCCAAATCGCCAAACAAATAGGCATCCTGCTTAGTTTGGATTCGTTCCCCGTACGGCGGATTAGACACCACCACACCTGATTCTCTGGTAGGCTGCATTTTACGCATATCTGTTCGTTGCACTTCCACCAGTTTATCGAACCCGGTGAACTTTAAAATTTCTTGTGCATTGGCGATGGCCATACCGTCTATGTCTGAACCACGGATGGGAAAATGAATCGGCTTTATCGCCGCTCTGGCGTTGGCCTTCACTGTTTCCCATTGTTGTTCGGAAAACTGGCTCCAGCGGGTAATTCCAGGTGCTTCTGCCCAGTGCCCGGCAGGTGTCCCACTGGCCAGCATGGCGGCTTCTACCAACAAGGTTCCGGAACCGCAGAACAAGTCCACAAACTCCCGATCTCCCTGATAACCAGAAAGCTGAATCAAACCAGAGGCCAGAACTTCAGACAATGGCGCACGACCTTCGGCTACCCGATAACCCCGACGGTGCAAAGAATGGCCTGAAGCATCAAAAGAAACGGTCACCGATTGTTGGTGAATATGCACGTGAATTCGAAAATTCGGACGCACCGGATCTACGGATGGTCTTACATTTCTGCGCAAACGAAAGCGATCGGCAATGCCATCTTTCGCTTTTTGTACCGCAAACATGCTATTGTTGAATGCCGGTTGCTGTATCACCACCGCATCCAACGCAAAAGTTTCACGTACAGAAAACCAATCTTCCCATGGAAAATCCCTAAAACCCGCATAAAATCCATCCATTGACTGGAAGGTAAAGCGATATAAGGGATACAATACCCGAATGGCGGTTCTGAGTTCAAACAAACTCCTATATAACAAATTTTCAGGCCCTTTGGCATGTACAATGCGAAAACCGGCTTTTACTTCTGTTCCGCCCAAAGCGGTAAGTTCATTCACCAACACGGGCTCTAAACCACCCGGTGTGGTTACTGCAATCTGGATTTCCGGAGACGTACCGGGAACCTGGTTTAAAATTTCAAATGGAGGTTTTTCCAAAATCGTAAGTTCAAGAAAATGATGCAAAAGTTTCTTTAATCAGATCGATACATTGTTCCATCTGACTTTCATTAATCACCAATGGTGGGGCCAACCGAATGATATGACCATGCGTGGGTTTTGCAAGTAATCCTTTGGATTTAAAGGCATAACAGACATCGGTTGCGGTCACAGTCGCCTTGGGATCCATTACTATGGCGTTCAGAAGGCCTTTGCCACGAATCTCCATAATCAGCGGACTTTCTATCTCACTCAGGCCATCACGCAACATCTGACCCATTTTTTGGGCATTACCGGCCAAGTCCTCTTCATCCAATACTTCCAACGCTGCTGTGGCCACAGCACAAGCCAATGGATTTCCACCAAAAGTAGATCCATGCTCGCCAGGTTGAATCGTAAGCATGATGTCATCGTCCGCCAACACGGCAGAAACAGGTAAAACGCCACCAGACAAAGCTTTGCCCAAAATCAAAATATCCGGACGAACACCTTCGTGATCGCAAGCCAAACGTTTTCCGGTGCGGCCTAAACCCGTTTGCACTTCGTCGGCCATCATCAGCACGTTGTATTGATCACATAACCGACGAACGCCTTGTAAATAGCCTTCATCCGGCACCACAACACCTGCTTCTCCCTGAATCGGTTCAAACATAAAACCGGCCACATTCGGATCCTGAAATGCTTTTTCCAATGCAGAAAGATCATTATAAGGAACCAATTCAAAACCAGGCATATATGGCCCAAAATCATGATAACTGCTTGGGTCGGTACTAGATGAAATGGCGGAAAGGGTACGCCCCCAAAAATTGCCCTCAACAAATATTATTTTCGCCTGATTTGCCGGAATACCTTTTACCCGATATCCCCACCGACGAGCCAGTTTCACCGCAGTTTCCCCGCCTTCCACACCGGTGTTCATAGGCAGCACCCTATCGTAACCAAAATATCCGGTAATATAAGCTTCATACGGCCCCAAACGATCGTTGTAAAAAGCGCGTGACGTTAAGGTCACTTTTCCGGCTTGCTCAATGAGGGCCTGAATAATCTTAGGATGACAATGCCCCTGATTTACAGCACTATAGGCTGACAAAAAATCAAAATACACATTCCCTTCAGGATCTTCGACCAATACGCCAGATGCTTTGGAAATCACGACCCCCAGAGGTGCATAATTCTGAGCACCAAATTGCTGCTCCAATGCCATGGCTTCTTGTGAACTTATTCTCTCACGCATATCCTTGATTCCAATATTAATCTATTTTTCGGATGGCTCAAAGATACGCCATTCTCCGGCCTTTTTTGCCATTTCCTGATTTTACTCATGTTGAATTGGACTGGAATTCATTTTCTTTGCTCCATGATCATCGGTTTAGATGCCAAGCGCGCATTTTGTACACTGGCCGGACTGGGCCAATACAGTCGCAACCATTTGCGAATGATGGTTTCTTTAGGCCAGGAACATCAATTCATCTTGTTTACACCGGATATCCGCATGCAGGAATTTCTGGAGGAAATGAAAAAATTTCCCAATGTAAAAGTGGTAACCAATGAGACCTCCTGGCCCAATTGGTATTGGAGAAGTTATAGAGTGGCTAAACTGGCTGAACAACACCAAGTAGACGTGTTTCATGGTTTGAGCAACGAAATACCCCGCGGACTTACCATGCCCTCGGTAGTGACCATGCACGATCTGATTCCTTTTACCGATGAAGCATTTACTCCCATTTATCAGCTCTGGGCCTATCGTGGAAAAATGAATTACGCCCTGCAACATGCCAGCAAAATTGTGAGCGTAAGCCATTTCACTAAAAATGAAATGGCAAAGCTTTCCCCCAAAGCCGCAGAAAAAACGGTGATCCTTTCTCCTGTTTTTCAGTTACCCCAAATCGCAAAAGCTGAAGCTTCTTATCCTCTCCCCTTTGGTAACAAGCCCTATCTTTTATATCTCGGCACCTTGGGTCCAAGGAAAAACCTGGGCAACTTGCTGGAAGCCCTGTTGCATCTTCGGAAAAAAGGAGTCATCGTTCCTTTGATACTGGCAGGAAAATCCCTGTGGTTCTCGGACTCGCTCAAAGAATTTGTGAATAACATGCAGTTGGGAGACCAGGTGCATTTTGCAGGAGAAATATCAGAAGCACAAAAAATCCAGTTGTTGTCGCAAGCTACAGGCTTGGTGTATCCATCTCTCATCGAAGGTTTTGGCTTGCCCGTATTAGAAGCCCTCGCCTACGGCAAACCGGTCGCCGTTTCTGCCGAATCTGCCATGGAGGAAGCCGCCGGACAACTGGCCCTTACCTTTGATCCGAGAAACGTAGAAGAAATCGCGCAACAAATTGAAATGCTGTATTTTAAACCAGCGCCACCTTCACCGGAAATCTGGCAGTCGCATGTGCAAACTTTTTCACCCGAACGCCTTTTCCCACAGTGGAATAGATTATATCTGGATCTTAAAAACTGATTTTTTTGTACGAATGGCACGTTTTTCCTCCCACGCACCTAATTTTGCGGGATGAATCAACGGCTTTCCCCGGAGTTTTTAGCAGATCCCATGATTGCATTGGTGGGTCAAATGGCCGACCAATTGGGTGTGGAAGCCTTCCTGATTGGCGGCTACGTTAGAGACTTACTGCTCGGCAGACCAAGTAAAGACATTGATTTCATGACGGTAAGTTCCGGAGAAGAGCTGGCCATGGCCGTGGCACTGCACCTTGGCGTTCCGGAAAAACTGCATGTATTCAAAAACTTTGGAACCGCCCATTTGGTGCTAGATGGTAAAGAATACGAATTTGTAGGAGCCCGGAAAGAGTCGTATCGGACCAATTCAAGAAAGCCCATTGTAGAAGAAGGAACACTGCATGAGGATTTATCACGGAGAGACTTTACCATCAACGCATTGGCCATCAGAATCAATGGAGCGCAATACGGAGAAATGGTAGATGCCTTCGAAGGATTAAAACATTTGAACCAAGGGAAACTTGTTACCCCGCTCGATCCCGTCGTCACGTTTTCAGACGATCCACTGCGCATGCTCAGGGGCGCAAGATTTGCCGCACAACTGGGCTTTGACCTTGCCCCGGAAGCGCTTCAGGCCATGCACCAAGTGCGAGAACGCATCCAGATTATTTCAAAAGAACGTATCGCCGACGAACTCAATAAATTAATTTTAGCGCCGTATCCCGCACGCGGTTTCAATATCCTGTTTAACACCGGACTACTTCAGGAGATTTTTCCTGAAATGGCCGCTTTGCAAGGTGTTGAAGACGTAAATGGCCATGCGCATAAAGATAATTTTTATCATACCCTTCAGGTATTAGATAATCTGATTCCTTATACAGAAAATCTATGGCTACGCTGGGCAGCTGTTTTACACGACATTGCCAAACCGCCCACCAAAAGATTTGAACCCGGCAAAGGATGGACTTTCCATGGACATGAAGATCTGGGCGCCAGAATGGTTCCCGGACTTTTTAAAAGGCTGGGATTGCCACAAAACGATAAAATGAAATTTGTGCAGAAACTGGTGCGCCTGCATTTACGACCCATTGCTTTGGTAAAAGAAGGCATCAGTGATTCCGCCATACGTCGTTTGCTCTTCGACGCCGGCGACGACCTGGAAGCACTCATGATGCTTTGCAAGGCGGACATTACCTCCAAAAATCCGGCGCGTGTAAAACGCTACCTCCACAATTTCGATAAAGTGGTGGAAAAATTAAAGGAAGTCGAAGAAAAAGACCGGATTCGTAATTTCCAACCACCCGTTTCCGGGGAAGAAATCATGGCCCTCTTTGGGCTTGCTCCCTGTCGGGAAATTGGTCTGCTTAAAAATGCATTGAAAGACGCCATTTTAGAAGGTGAGGTCGAAAACAATCCGGAGCAAGCACTGCCTTTCATCATAAAAGAAGCGGAAAAACTTGGTTTAGCGCCACGAACATGAGTGTAAAACCGGCCAAATTATGGGTGGTGGGCGGCCCCACTGCCTCCGGAAAAACCCAACTTTCCATTCAAATGGCGCAACGATTGGCTTGCCCCATCATTAGTTTCGATTCGCGCCAGTTTTACAAAGAAATGCATATCGGCACCGCCCGCCCTTTGCCGGAAACGTGGAATAGCGTACCTCATTATTTTTTGGGACATGCTTCTATCCATGATCCCTGGGACGCACAGCGATTTGCGAAAGAAGCCAAAGTATTGCTCGAACTTTTATCTGAAACACATGAACATCTTGTTCTGGTGGGCGGGTCCGGATTTTACGCAGATGCGCTCTTGTATGGACTAGACGAACTTCCGGCCAGTATACCAGCCTTCCGAGAAGCTTGCATGGCCGATTGGCACGCCGGAAAATCAAATGAACTCATTCAAAAACTTTGGAAAATCGATCCGGTTTCGGCCGCACGTATCGATTTAAAAAATCCAGTAAGGGTCATTAGGGCGCTGGAAATTTTTGAAAGCAGCGGAACGCCCATGTCTGCTTTACAAGGAAAGCGCGAACCCCTTCCCTATCCCGTTCAATGGATCGTTCTGACCCCGGAAAGACAAGTGCTGTGGGAGAATATTGCTTTGCGAACCCGCCAAATGATGGAAAGCGGCTTACGTGACGAAGCACTTGGTCTGTACCCTTTTAAACATTTATCTGCATTGCAAACCGTTGGCTACTCCGAGTGGTTCGACGCATGGGACGGAAAGTTTTCGGAAGCCGGTGTGGAGGAGAAAATCATCCTGCACACCCGTCAATATGCCAAACGGCAGGACACCTGGTTCAGACGATATACGGCAGCGCGTGGAGACGAAAAAACCCTTTGGTCGTGGTTTCAAGACCAAAGGGTGGAATAAAGTAAAAAGGAATTTAAAAGAAAACGTCAGGCTTTGTTGGCTTCGGCTTCTTTCTTGGCAGCCGCAGAGACCATGGATTCCAATTCTTTATCAATAAGATATAATCCATTTCCACCGGTTCCAATGAGGCGAATTCGATCTAAAATAGTTCGAGCGGTTGTTTCTTCCTCATGTTGCTCATTCACATACCATTGTAGAAAATTCAATGTAGTATAATCTTCTTCTTTGGTCGCGATGGACACCAATTTATTGACGGCTGCAGATACTTTCACCTCACCGGCTAAAAATTGCTCAAATACATCCATGATGTCCTTAAAATCTGTCGGAACAGATTCTGGAACGGGGGTTAAAGCATGTCCACCAGACGCATTAATATAATGGAACAAACGAAGCATATGACCGCGCTCTTCCTCGGATTGCGCGTATAAAAACTGGGCACAGCCATCCATTCCCTTTACTTCACACCAAGAGGCCATGGCCAGGTAACCGTATGAAGATCTGCACTCTACGGCAATTTGTTCATTCAGGGCTTTTTCAACTTTTTTGGAAAGCATGTGGTTTAATTTTTTATATGAAACAAGCAAAGATAGGACTTGTTTAAAAAAAGCCATCAGGGGTCTGGTCAGAAGAACCCGCTGAAATGGAAATTTCTAATCCATCTGAGGCCAGCGTGGTTTCGGGAAAAAAGGGGGTAGCTTCTTCTAAAAATGGCGTTAAATCATGATACCTGGAGGAAAAATGACCGAGAAAAAGCTTCTTAACTTTGGCCGCTGCGGCAAATCGGGCGGCCGCTTCTGCGGTGCTATGTCCTGTTTGTTCGGCGCGGTCTTTCCAGGATTGGGTAAAAGTGGCTTCGTGGTACAATACATCCGCCCCTATCATTAAATCGGCCCATTTAAATAAAGGCCGGGTATCGGTCATAAAGGCATACGCCCGTGGAGGTGCGGGAGCCAGAGTAAGCCAGTCGCCTGGCACATCCTGCAAGCGGGGAACGGGAATGCCAGCCTTTAGTTGTTGAATTTCCACATGGGACAAGCTAAATTCAGTTATTGATTTTCGCTTTATTTTCAAAGGCTTGGGCTGCTCTTTAAAAAGAAACCCATGGCAATCGACCGAATGATGCAAGGCAAAAGCCGTGACCGAGCAACTTTTGTCTTCATAAATGAGATCCGCCTGTCGTACAGCATCTGTTGTAATGCGGTGGATGGGGAAACGGAAAAGGTTCCCGGTGATTTTACAATAGTCGTCCAGGAACATAAACACGGCCTCCGGTGCTACCAGGGTCAGCGGTTTCCGAAAGTCGAGT
This sequence comes from uncultured Candidatus Competibacteraceae bacterium, assembly GCA_964578885.1. GTDB lineage: Bacteria > Bacteroidota > Bacteroidia > CAIKAF01 > CAIKAF01 > CAZRHR01. The sequence continues at coordinate 72,976 of CAZOEO010000007.1, forward strand.
AAATCCAGGGTAGAAAGCAAACCGGGCAATCCCAGAAAATGGTCGGCATGCATGTGAGAAATGAAGACGGCAGAGAGCCTTTGCATAGGAAGATGATACTTCCGGATTTGCATTTGAGTGCCTTCGCCGCAATCTATGAGATAATGTCTTTCTCCTATGGTTAGCCACTGGGCCGTTGGATGTCTTCCGGGTGTAGGAATAGCAGACCCTGTTCCAAGAAAGCGTATTAAAAAATCGTTGGCCATAGGACAAAAATACAAAAGCCCCACCGGAGGGTGAGGCTTTTAAAATAAAAAGTCTGTGGATTAATTTCCGCCACGACCACCAGAAGTAGTGGTAGTGTTTTGGTTTCCGCCACGACCTGTAGAAGTAGTGGTTACATCCTGATTTCCGCCACGGCCGCCAGAAGTGGAAGTAGTGGTGGTCGTCGGAGGAGGTGTAGTGGTAGAAGTGGTGGTGGTGGCAGGAGGAGTGGCTTTACCCTTCTTTGAAGGAGGAGTCATCACTTTATCAACCACGTGAATTACGCCATTGGCGCAAGCGATATCAGTCTGAGTAATGGTCGCGTTGGCCGCCATGGTAGTACCATCCTTGCGGGTAAGTTTTACCACTTTCTCGTCTAATGCATCCAATTCATTGTAGTTACCCAGGTCAGCTGCCATAAGGGTTCCGCTGATAACGTGGTAAGTCAGTAAATCAGACAATTCCTGACGCTTCTTCGTATCGGTGCGTAAAGCCTCCAGACGCTTCTGATCAAATGCAGCGAAAGCATCATTGGTTGGCGCAAATACAGTAAAGGTTTTGGTAGAATCACTCAAAGTTTCCACTAAACCTGCTGTAGTAAGCAGTTCAATTAAGGTAGAGAATCTACCATCGGCAGTAGCAGTGGCTACAATGTTTACTACTTTAGGCGTAGCGGCAGCAATTGAATCCTGACGCGCCTTTTCAGCAGCCATTAAAGAATCTTCACGCAGTTTAGCTGCATTGGGATCTTCTTTCTTCCCACCACCACAAGAAGCCAAAAACATGGCTGCACCGAAGGCAGTAAGGGTAAGTTGATAGGAAATTTTCATGTCATTGATGTTTAAGTGCAAAGGTATGTGGATTATCACCGGAAATCCAAAGATTTTAAGACCAAAATGATGGTTGTGCCTAAAAAAAACTGATTACAAAAATATAATCTTAAGTTGTATTTGCGATTTTGCAGGGTAGCATGTACATTTGTAGCATAACTTTATTTTCACTACCATGAAAAAAATCGCATTAAATTTTAAGACAGCAGGTCTTATGATTTTAGCTGCCAGCGCACTTACCCTGTCCTCTTGCGGCAAAACCAAAGGCTGTACTGAAGCTCGTTCAGACAACTATAACTCTGCTGCAGAAGAAGATGACGGATCTTGCGACATCGCCGGAACTGTAAACAAATTTGCTAACACTAGCGTTCAGGCTCCCTGGACTTTCACCATCACTGGTGCTGGTACCTACACCGTGTACGTTGGAACTCAGGCTACTCCTGCCGACTACACTTTCGTTGCTACCACCAACCTGGGTCTCGGAGCAAACGTTCCTGAATTCAACCTTACTTTCGACGTGAACAAAAACGTAGCTACTTTAGCTAACGCACCATTCGACGTACCAGGTCCAGGCAACGGAGAAATTACAAGTGCTACTTTCACTTATGTTAGTGCTACTTCAGCTTCTTTGACTACCACTTTAGCAAACTTTACTACTACGTCTATTAATGGTACGTTTACCGATCAAGGTACACGCCCCTAATTTTTAGGCTTAGTTTTTGTAACTTAAAGGGAACGTTAAACGTTCCCTTTTTTTATGAAACCTGCACTCGTCATATTATTCACTTTCTTGATTGGAACTACCTACAGCCAATCTGACTCTACTGCCAAAGGGAGAACCGGAAATCCTGAAGGACGTGTTCCCTTGCATACCAATGATTCCATCGCTTACCACATCGTCTTAGGCGAAATAGACCTACCAACACTCCGTGTTTTTTCAAAAAAACGAGATCAGCGAAAATACGACCGCCTGGTGGCGGCTGTGAAAAAAACATATCCACTGGCCAAATCTGCAGCCGAAAAAATGGTGCAATATGCAGAAGTACTTGAAAACGGCAAACAAAAAGACCGGAAAGCGCTGGTTCGCTCGTTTGAACAAGAAATCCGTGAGGAACATATGGAGCGATTAAAGCGGATGAGTTTCCTCGATGGACGAATTTTATTACGCTTACTGGACCGGGAAACACGTTTCACCTCATTTGACCTCGTGAAAGAACTTAAAGGCAGTTTTCAAGCCATGTTTTGGCAAGGTGTAGCCGGAATTTTTAACTACGATTTAAAAACCGCATTCGATCCTGAAAACAACTCAGAAGATCTGTATATTGACGAGATTTGCAGAATGATTGATGCGGGAATTCTTTAAGCACTTTTTTCAACACCAAGGCAGGATCAGCCTGCTCCTTATTATATTTTTTATCTGTTCAGTCGCCTGGAGATGTCCGGGATTTTATACAGGGCCATATCCGGCCTCTGTTCCGTACACCCAGGTTATGCAAACCGCCAATATCTGGGCGGAATACGGACCAGCGGAATTTCATTTCGGTGCTGTCCAATCTTATCCCCATACACAAGACGCATTTGTTCACCACTACGATCGTTTTCTGGATCACAAAGGCAGAAATTATTATATCAGTTACCCGCCTTTGGTATTTTGGGTTGGCTACGGCATCCGTTTACTTACCGGGCCGGACCACCTGCACGCTGGTCTGTTGATTTTTAATTTGATGCTTCATCTCCTTTCGATGTGGGGGCTGTATGTATTTTTTCGGGACACCCATTCGCGTATCGCATTTTTCATAGCTTGCCTCTGGCTGGTACTTCCAGTCACCCTCGACATCTTTTACCGCGTCTTTTTCTCTGAAGCCATCACCACAGCCCTGTTTGCCTGGCTTCCTTTTCTCATTAAAAAAGTATCGCACCCAAAATTATCGCAAAAGAGTTTATGGATTTGGGCCACCTATTCATTTGCACTCGCCTACAACGACTGGTTGGGAGCTACCATCGCAAGCAGTGTTGGCCTGGCCTTGCTCATTCGTTTTCCACAACTTTTCAAAACAATTATTTCAGGTTGGCTGGCCGTTGTGCTGGCCATATCCCTGTTTGTATGGCAGTATAGTAGCCTGGCCTCCACGCATGAACTTATGGATGCCTTATTATTCAGATACAACTTACGTGAACATTTTCAAGCCATTACAGTGCCATGGCAGGAAGCCATCTTCTCCACATTATGGTATGCTTTCGGCTGGGGGCTCAGCCTGATTCTTCTCCTTATTCTTTTTCTTATCCCTGTTTTGCAAAAGCCGCAAAACAGAATTCCGGTCGTTTTATGGACGTTTGCCATCGGCCTCCCACTCCTACTCAACCTATATTTTTTCTTTACATTTTCTGTACATCACGCATATAACTTTGCTCGCTGGGTGCCATGGCTGGGCATCGCGCTGGGATGGATCGCCATGCAATTTCCACGGATGCAAAAAACCTTGCCCATCCTCATCGGAATCCTGGCTTTACTCAATTTACCCATTCATTTTACCCGCCTAGAAGCCATGGTTTGGGAAGACCGCATGATTTCAATTTTCCCGGATTTTGAACAAAAAGCCCAAACAGATCTCCCTATTTATGTTCAACTCCATGGATTCAAAGGCGATGTTCCAGGTGCATTTGGTTTTAAAATGCGACGAAGCATCGATGAAGTGTTCAGGCCAGAGGAAGTGCCCGTAAAGGCATATTTAGATGGTAAAAAAAGCTGGCAGTTTTTGGATGTGGCGGTTGGAAAACCAGTGGTACAAGTAACGTATTTGCAATTTCAGGATGGTTGGTTGCATCAACCCGCACGCTGTCTTGGTGTAAAAGCAGGGAAAGTGGTTTCAAACGCATTTTAAACCATGTCCGGTCAGGGGAACCAAACTATTGCTTGGTGCGCCCGCCTTTAAAAATCCAGCAAAACCGGCCGCAGCAGTAAATTCAACCCAGTGACCGCGTTGTGCCAAAGTGGTTTGACTGGTGGCCACTTCGTCTTCCGTCACTGTAAAAATCTGGCCACCAGACATATCTACGGCCTGCCGTATTTCCGCCTTTCGCAGCGGGTTTGCGATGGCAATCCCATCGGCTTTGGTCTTTGACAGGCCCGCCGGAACACCCAATAAACCGGGACAAAGCGCTGACTGCACTGCGTGTAATTTTGGCATTCGGGAGATGAGACCCGCTTCCATAAGTTCCGTAAACCCAAGAAAACTACCCAACAACAAGGTGCCATTGCCTACCGGAAAAAAAATTTGATCCGGCAGATTTCCACTGGTCTGTTCCCAAATCTCGTAGGCAAAAGTCTTGGTACCATGCATAAACCATGTATTCCAGACATGAGAACCATAAAACACATTTTTAGCCGCAGCCAGTGCACATGAAGCAACCATCTCTCTGGAACCTTCCACCTGAATCACCTCCGCTCCTAAACGCTGCATATGAACTATTTTTGCAGGCTGTGCATGTGAGCTGACGAAAATAGTAGCCTTTATACCGGCCTTTGCGGCGTAAGTAGCCAATGAGCATCCCGCGTTGCCTGAAGAATCTTCCACAAAATGTGAAATGCCCCAAGCCTTCATTTTACTCACCAAAACACTGGCGCCACGATCTTTATACGAACCACTCGGAAATAAATATTCCAGCTTGAACGTGACATTTTTTCCCTGAAATTCTAGCCCGACCAATGGAGTGCATCCTTCACCAAATGAAACACGATGCCGCCAGTCCAATGAAGGCAAAGCCCTGTGATAACGCCACATTCCAGCCACAGTTTCATCCACTGGTCCATTGGGGAAAAACGGACGAAAGCGAGCCGACAACAAAGACATATCCGGTCCATGCCAATGGCAATCGTCCGGAGAAAAAGAAATTCCGGACGCCGAAGACCAGGACCAAAAGCCAATTGAATTCATGGAACTTGTAGCATCAGGATATCCTGCACAAAGGGCTTTAATCCGGCAAAAAAGTATTGAATAGCTACCACCATGAGAATCAATCCCATAATACGCATCATCACTTTAAGACCCGTATCGCCAATCCATTTAATCAATTTAGAACCACTTAACAAAGTGAGTAAGACCACGAGACAAATGATTGAAATGCTAACCAGCAAAACCACTTTCTTCCAGAAAACATCTGATTGATCCATCAATAAAATGGCATTGGTAATGGCTCCTGGCCCGCAAAGCATGGGAATACCAAGTGGTGTAATTGAAATATCATGAGAATACTCCCGAATTTCCTTTTTGGCCACCTTCATTCGGGTTAAACGGGCATTGAGCATATCATAACCCATTTTAAAAAAGATAATACCGCCGGCAATCCGAAAACCATCTGCCGTAATCTGAAAAAACTGAAACAAGGCATTTCCTGCAAAAGCGAAAAATAACATAGCCACAAAGGCCGTAAAAACAGCCCTCATGGCTGTTTGTCGGCGCTCTGCTTCAGAAAAATTCGCCGTCATCGTCATAAAAACAGGTAAAATGCTCGCCGGATTAATAATGGTAATAAAGGTGGTTAAGCAAAACAAGGCAAAACTCAACATATCCTGACTACTCATGACATCCCCATATTTATGAAACAAATATCCTTCGATTTAGCGGATATTAAAAATGAAGCCTGTAAAATAATAGTATGCTAAAACAAATAGAATGTTCTAAAGTGAAAGACAAATATTTAAGAACTAGACCATAAGTAAAATTTTAAAACCAATCTATGATTGAAAAAATTACGGTATCTACTTAATAATGTAATCAATAGCACAAATAAAAGCCCGCTATGGTTTGGAATAAAAAACAAAACGTTTATAAAATAAATGTCTAACTTTACCCCCTAAAGAAAATTAAGTTTATGCGTGTTTTGTTTTTTGCCATTGCCTTATGGACTACAGCGGCCATTCATGGTCAGGAAAGACCAGATTTAGCTTCAGCTGCGGTGCGGCAGGCAGGCCCTAAAGCCAAATCAATTTCCATTACAAGAAATGGTAAACCAGTTACCCAGTTGTTAAGAGATGGAAATTACTGGAAACTAGCCAACGGCGCAGGATGGCTGGATACAACAGATTGGGCGGGATGGCCCGGTGCAGATCCACTCATTGTGGAAACGGCAAGATTAGAAGGTGTTTCCGGAGACGATAGACTTTATGTGTATCGCACCCCAATGAAACAACGCTCACAGAAAATATATTTTGACGCCAATGGAAGGGTACATAGAATTGTATGGGTCAATATACAAGACCGCTCCTCGGTTTCACTGGCAGACCCACAAAACCAGGAAGCCCAATTTGCAGAATTTTACTGGAGTGGCAACGTATTGGCTCGATTCACAAACGATGATCAAAAAATTGAATGGAATTTCAAATACGACCGGAACTTCCGTTTAATTCAAGTATTTGGAACAGAGGAAGGTAAAAAAGTCACCTACAGATTTACTTATAAATAATCTTCCCATAATATTCAAGAACCGTTTGGCTTGCCAGACGGTTTTTTTTTGCAAAAAAATGAACTAAAATAATACCATGAATAAGGGAAAAAGGGAAAAACTTACCTTGAAAAAATAAACAACATCATGAAAACAAAAGAGGAAACCATAGCAGCACTTATCAAAAGATATCAAATGCAACAACACCCGGAGGGAGGATGGTATGCTGAAACATATCGGCATTCAAAAGCCTATGATTTCCCCGGTTTTGAAGGATCAAGAAACATTTCAACAAGCATTCTATTCCTCTTACCAGAAGGCCAAAAATCTGCCTTACACAGAATTAAAAGCGATGAAATTTGGTATTATCATGCAGGCGGAACGTTGCACATCATCACACTTGATGAAAATGGCATGGAACAGAGACATCCATTAGGCTCAAACATAGAAAAGGGTGATAATTTTCAATTAACCGTAAAAGCAGGAACCTGGTTTGGCGCAGAACCGACCGAAGGATCAGGATATTGTTTAGTCGGTTGCTCTGTATCGCCAGGATTCGATTTCCGGGATTTCGAACTTATGTAAAAGACATAAAAAAAGGTTGGCCTGAAAAAGCCAACCTTTTTAAGAAATGAGATATAAATTCTATTGCTCCCAGAGGTCATGCTCATAGGTGAAAATCTCACCTTTGATGCGCTCACCTTCAAGTAAAGCAGGAATACCCTTTGTATATTCCTCAATCCGACGATCGTAAACGTTATCAAACTTCAACACTTTGGAAGAGAAAACACGTTTCTCAAACAAGTCGTCGAAACTCAGACGTTGTGCATAGTTTTGTGGATTATACACCTCGTTGACAGCGAATACAGGGCGGAAGTTGGGGAAGTAAATCCAGTACATGGCCGTATTGTATTTGAATTCACCTGTAGAACGGTCAAAAACACCTCTCTGAGGACAAATACCAAGAATACGAACGGTCATTACAGAACGCTGTTTTTCAAGAATCCAGTCTTCCTTAATCTGGAAACGCTTTACGGTAGTAGGGTCGAATGGCTCATCTACTACTTTCTGCACCAAATTGTATGGGGGATCTGGTTCAGGAACCCATTGCGTATCTCTGAAGGCACCAATTGAAGCCACATCATTGCTGGACATTTGGACCAGGAAATCGTCCGTTTTGGGATCGTAGGCGAAATACTTATCACTTTCAGTTGTCAAAGCATTAATAACCACAGTAATAAAATTCTTACGACCATTGGTTGGGCGATCCGGATAATAGAAAGGATGGTTAATCTTTTCCCTCATATCCACTTCCCTGATCACCCTACGTTCCCACATCACATCGGATTGGCGCATGTAGGGATATGGAACCAAACGACGATCCGGTTCACGATCTACATCGTACGCACGATCTCTCGGAGTCGGAGTAAGTGTAGTACCACCCCCGGCACCAGTCGCTTGTGCTGAAACGGTACAGACCGCAACACCAAAAGCCAACAAAAGAATGTGATGCAACTTCATAGTATAGAATTATTGGATAGAGAACGATGCGTCTAATTTCCGACGGGTTTGATCAGGCATCAACACCTGCACTTCGGAAAAGAACACTTTTTGTCCACGCTTCAGACCGCGTACATCGGATGCCACGCCACCTGGAAGAGTATTACCGGTACAATCCGTTTCGGTATAGCTTCCCCCGCGAGGATATGCAATTTTAAACTTCTCTACTTTAGCAAATACATTAAAGTCGAAGTTTTCCATAGCAGGAATCAGGGGAGACTGAGAAGCTAAGCTTCCAGAAATACCACTACCGGCTCTAATGTTACCCCATTTAAGCACTGGATCAGGAATAGCTTTTACTCTAAATACATGCGAGCCCATGCTAATGGAGCGTCCATCATCCGTTTTTACGGAAACATTTACTTTAGCTTCACCAGTTCCGGAAGCGGAAACAATATAGTTTCCAGGACCTTGACCTGCACGAATGCTGATAGGTCCAGCGCCGGTTACAGACACTTGATTAGGTGCGAAACCAGGAACGGAAACAGAAATTGGATTATCCAAACCACGATAGAACACGTTCATGTTGGTTGCAGCGACAGAAGCTGACGGAGGAGAAACGTTATACTTAGTTGAGAAAGGATAAGAAATCTCTTCATCTGTACCAGGCTTTTTCACCTTAATTACACCAGCAAAAGTACGCTCTCCTACTCCAGATGTTCCGATAGTTACACGACCCATCCCTTTTACAATGTTGTTTGTATCCAGGATTTGTCCACCAGCTACTTGCATGGAAGTTGTATCCACCGCACTACCATAAATAATAGTAGGTTTCACGGAAGTGTTGTAAGCTGCTAGAAACACATCAGCTTCAAAAGGACTACCACCTACCACGAAGGTAGATTTAGGTACTACACGGGCTTCCACTGCGTCAAACTTAAAAGCTTGGGCAGAAATAGATTCCCAGATATAACCTAATGCAGCAGCCTCAAGACCACGGATGGCGTTTTCCCACTTTGCCAATTCAAGAAGAGCAGCGGCCAGAGGAAGATGGTAAAAGTACCGCATTTCCCAGGTGCGCAAGTTAAATTTCTTGGCTTGGTCTGAATTTGGATCAGGATCAGCAAGGTCAAGAATATCTAGGTTTTTGATAGCAGATGAATCAGTGCCAAAAGTCTTACCTCCGGCGCCTTCAATGCTTGCCACATAATCCTTGAAAGCTTGCAACTTCTTTCTTAACTCGCCAGCTTTACCAGCATTTCCCGGAGCTTCAGCAGTTCCAAAAAATGTAGTAGGCATGTCATAATCATCCTTTTTGTTAACCAAATAAGGATCATTGATAGAAGCAGCAGCGGCCGTTTCATCAACACCATCGACAGTTTTTAACAAATCGATTTTTATCTGATGAATAAACGTAACCACCTCTTTCACCTGTTCCTCAAGACCCATTGCTTTCGCACGAGCCAATTTGTACTTAGGGTCTTTGGGATTCAGCATTTCCTGATTCGCCAGTTCCTGATAGGTACCGCTGTTTTTAGAAATCAGCACATTATTTTGCTGATTCAGTGAGATGTTTGCCTTCACGAAGGCATCTAGTACCTCGGAAGACACGTTGATGGCAAGAAGAGCTGTTAACACGAGGTACATCATGTTAATCATCTTCTGCCTAGGACTCGCATTACCGCCCGCCATTCTTTCTAATTTATCAGGTTAAGAATCAGAGAAGGGGGAATTATCCGCGGTTGTAATTCATGGCAGACAACATGTTGCCATATACTGTGTTCAACGCATGAAGGTTATTACCCAAAGTATGAATTTCTTCTTTGTATCTGCGGGTATCTTCAACTGATGCATTCAGGTTGTTCAAAAGTTCAGCGATGTTGCTATATACCTGACCGCTGGACTCCATGTAATCTTTAGAACCCTGAATTTGCAATTCATAAACACTGTTCAATACAGACAGATTCTTAGAGACGCGTTGCAGTTGTTCACCATAAGAAGCACCATCTTCTACAGACAGGCCGGTAAGAGATTCAGCTGCACGAACATAAGAATCAGAAAGCTGATCTACTGTAGTAGCTGCTTTTTTCACGTTGTTGATGTACTCGGAAGTTGCAGCACCTGCATCTGCCATGTCACCAAGACGATTGGTAGATTCAGATAACTTGCGCATTCCAGCACCAAGAGATTCTATCAATTCTGGACCAATTTTAGCGTCTTCCAGCAATCGATCTAATTCTTGTGAAACAGAATCCTTAGCAGCGATGGCAGTAGTTGCTTTAGAATGACCATGGTCACCTTCACCAGGTAATCCAGCTAATTCGGGATAGACCAGGGTCCAGTCCAATTCTTCGTGAGGCGGTTCAAAAGCCGAGATGGCAAAAATCATGGCTTCTACTGTAAGACCAGTTACAATCATGACAGAGGCGCCTGGCCAGTGCATAATTTTGAACATGGCTCCGAGAATTACGACAGCCGCTCCGAACCCGTATACAAAGTTCATTACGACTTTCCCTTTACGTGTGTGCAGGAATTTCATCTTGCTTGCGTGTTTTTTGATTTAGGTAAATGGAATAAGGAATAGACAGGAAAAGAACGAAAAATGAGGTTGGTATATTGTGAATGGTTTGAATTTATTCAAAATCTTCTTTAGCGCGACCCATAAAGGTTTGTACGCAACGGAAACCGATATAACTTTTGGCGGTATCCTCATATTCGTACAAGCGAGCACCAACTTGAAGATAATATCCAACATCTTTCCATGAGCCACCACGAATCACCTTACGTTTGTAGGTTGGGCGGTCAGACTTTTTGGACCGATAACGTAAATCAGGGTTCAAATCGTGCATCCAGTTGATACCAGACTCATCGAAAGCTCCCGCAGTCCACTCAGAAACGTTACCTGCCATGCAATACAAACCATATTCATTCGGATTGTATGCATCTACCGGAACCGTGTGGAAACCACCATCATCGATATAGTTACCACGCATCGGCTTAAAGTTTCCAAGAAAACATCCCTTAGAGTTACGAATATATGGTCCGCCCCATGGATAAGGAGAGAGATGTAAGCCACCACGTGCAGCCCATTCCCATTCAGATTCAGTAGGCAAACGGAAATCATGAACAGGGAATTCTCCCATACGGGTGAGGAAATTATTCATGTATTCGGTTCTCCAATGACAAAATGCATTGGCTTGTTTCCAGTTTACACCTACCACAGGATAATTATCATAAGCCGGATGCCAGAAATACATCTTGGTCATGGGCTCATTATAGGAGTAGGTGAAGTCTGCAATCCAAACGAGGGTATCCGGATAGATACGCACCGCTTCCTTCATAATAAACTTGGAACGGTCCGGCATGACCGCGGTCATGTCATCTACATCTCGGCGATACTTATATTTTGCGGCCTCATCCAAATCAATCCACCAATAGGTATATACCAATTTGTGAACATTGATTTCACGACGACGATAGAAACGTTGGTTTTCCGGATAATATAGTTCCTCCAAAGCCTCTCTATATTCTCCATCGTCCCATGGAATGCGTGGACGCCAGTTGAGTAATGGCGGATCAATATCTTCTCCGTATTCATTTTCAGTAATATGAAAATCTTCGTCGTTATCGGCGATGATTCTGCGGGCGAGGGAATCTCGCACGTAATAAACAAACTGTCGATATTCGTTGTTGGAGATTTCCGTTTGGTCCATGTAAAAAGCCTGCACAGACACCGTTTTAGACGGTTGGTGCATAGCGGCTGGTACATCTTGATCGGAATCCCCCATGTTGTAGCTACCCATAGGGATATACACCATACCAAAGGGGTCGGCTTGGTACCATTTAGGGCGACCTTGCACCCCAATGAGCTGACCGTTTTCACCTCCGGCGCAGCTGTAAAGCAGTGCAGGGAGGCTTCCCAGTATCATGAGTTTTTTCATGGGAAGAGGATTTGTGATACGTGCGTTTAACATCTTAAACGATGGTAACTGCGGTTTTATTATCCACCAAAGATATATAAGAATTGATAACTTGCATCAAGGCATCAAATTTCTTAGGGTCTGTGGGTGACGTACAGACTGAACAGGTATAAGTGGTCTTGGCTTGCTAAGCGGCAAACAATAACGAATCACAATCTCGTGAGAACCGCTATTGTAAGAGCTTAATCGGCTCAAATTAATGTCGTAAGAGTATCCGATTTGAATGGGCGGAAGTACTGGCTTAATCGCCTGTAAGTTTAACCCAGCATTAATGGCCAGGGCATCTTCGAAACGGTAAGTAAGACCGGCCCAGTAGTTATCTTTATAAATGGCATTCGCATTTAAATCAACCTGTGCAGTGGCGAAATCTGTTTTAATGAGGACGTTCGGATTAATCGCCCAGTCGCCGTTAAACAAATCACCAAAAGTATAACCTCCCATAAAGAACATATGCCTTGCTTGGGTAATGTTAATATCTGCATAACGCATTCCGGCAAGGTGAAGAGCAGAAACGCCGGCGTACCAGCTATTGGTTGTTCCTTCAGGCGAGTAGTAATAGAGACCGACGCCTCCTTCAAATGCGATGTTATTGCGGCCATTCAGGGCTTGTACAGAAGCTTCAGGTACGCCGGAAGGATAGACCCATTGCGCACCATCAATCCCTTTAGAAGTGGCACCCAAGTCTAAACCTGCGCGCAAATAACCCGGGCCAATGGGCTGCTTAGAGCGCCAGTTAACGGCTAAGCGGAAAGAATAATTTTTTTCAAACCCGATAAAATCACCATAACCAGTAAAGCCAACACCAAAGTATTGACCAAACAATAGAGGCAACTGCGCATCAGCAGAAAACAAAAAACTTGTGGGTGAGCCTTGCAAACCAGTCCACTGTGAACGGTACAAACCCGTAACACACAATAAATCCTTTGTTCCAGCATACGCAGGATTCATAATCAGTTTATTATAAAAAAACTGGGTGAACTGTGGATCCTGCTGTGCATTAGCTGCTGGTAACAGCGAAAGGGTTGTCAGGGCGGTAAGTAGTACTTTCTTCATACCAGGTTTGGAACGGTTTAGTCTATGTAGAACACGTCTTAAAGTGTAAATATATGCAAAAATCTCAACGACTTATGCAAAATTTTAAAAGTTATTTCACTGAAAGAAAAAACAAAACACTGATTTTCAGTTACGTAAATTAATGTTTAATCATTTAGTTGATGAAAACGGCGAAGCCAACGCTCGGGAATCTCGCCACTGGCAGCAAATTCATAGTCCGAAAGGGCGCACGGAACCAAGTATTCCTGCTGTCCAAACTTATCGGAAGCTTTGCCTTGAATGGGAACAGCCATCCACCATTTCTCTGAAATTTTATTTTTATAGAACACGATTTGATCCGGAAAACCGGTCAATGCCACAGTAAATTCAAGATAATTGGCATGTCTGACGTCCAGATTCTCTTCTTTACGATTGTAAAATCCTTCAATCAGATGCCAAACCACCTGCGCCGCCAAATGATGATCGGTCCAGTTTAAATCCCCACCGGGTCGAATCCCGAATACACCAAATGAACTCAGTTTTTGACTTAACCCTGCATACCGTGCCAATCGGCAAATCTCATCGGATTGTAAGCCATTTGGCGTTGCACTTAATGCATGGGGCGCATCGGCGTATTTCACGGCACCCATATTGATGGTAAATGCGTGCGCATCACGAATAACAGGTTCAGCATCTTCCATTTGCCTGCGCACCTCTCCCAGTCTAATGAGATCAAAGTGAAATTCTTTGAATAAACGCACCAAGTCCGGTGGACTGAAGTAGGACTGGTAAGCCAAGTTGGCATAATGAAAAAGGAAGCTGTCCTTTTCCGAAAGGATTCGGCCCAACATATTGCCGGGTCTAAGTTCCGGTGACATTTCCTGGAAATCCAAGGTGGCATTTACGTCACATACGTTACAGAACCGGCCGGATCGTGCATAAGCCAAATACATGGCATAGGCCATTTCATGACCTCCACCCAACACCACAGGCATCATGTTGCGTTCTAAAATGGCTTGTAAAACGCGGGAAAGCACATTGCAATTTTCTTCTAAACTGGTTCTTAAGCCAAAATTGCCCAAATCCAGAATTCTAACCTGGTAATTGCCACGGCAAAGTTTATACAACCAATATCGAATATGATTGGGTGTGTCGTGAAGTGGCGCGCTTAAATCGCTACTATCATAACCGGCACCCAAAATAACAAGGTCTGCATGCAGTTCGTCCAAATCAGGAAAATCTCCTTTTCCGGTGAAGAAACGAATGTTGGCACCCAATTGGGTGTTGTTAAAATCTTCCGCATATGCGTGCCCACTTACCGGTTGAAAATATTCTTCCCAGGCATTCCAATGTTCAGCTTCCATGAGGAACGTTGTTTAAATCTTAGTGTATAGGGGCTATTTTTTCTTGGTGGGGGAAGTTTTCTTCTTGGCCGCTGCGGGCTTTTTGGCCGCTGTTTTTTTAGCAGGAGCCGCCTTTTTGGCTGTAGATTCAGTTGAAGCCGGTACCGATTTACGGGTGCTTTTACTTGTCTTTCCGGGATTGGCGGCATGTAAGGCCAGGCATTCATCCCGCGTAAGTAAAGCCACTTCGGTTCCTTTGGGAATTTTCACATTATCTTTACCCACAGTGATATAAGGGCCCCATCGGCCATTCACAATTTGCACGGGCGGTTCTCCCGGAAAATCAGCAATGAGCCGGTTGGCATCAGCGGTTCGCTTTTCTTCGATAAGATGAATGGCCTCATCCAGCGTTACATCTAAAGGATCGTAGGCTTTGGGAATGGATACAAACTTGGCGTCGTGCTTGATATAAGGTCCGAAACGCCCAACCCCAATCACCACGTCCTTTTCTTCGAATTTTCCAATGGTTTTAGGCAATGCAAACAAATCCAGGGCCTCGGTCAGGGAAATCGACTGAATGCTTTGGTCTTTTCTCAAGCTTGCATAGCGTGGCTTTTCTTCATCGGAGGCATCACCAATTTGAACCATAGGTCCATAACGCCCGACCAAGGCATAGATGGGTTTACCTGTTTCTGCTTCATTTCCAAGCAGCCTTTTTCCCGTGGCACGTCCGCTCACTTCTTCTGCCAATACAACAGTTTGGTGAAAAGGACCATAAAAATCCTCAATCATTTTATCCCAAACCTTTTTTCCGGCAGCAATTTCATCGAACTCCTTCTCTACCCTAGCCGTAAACTGATAATCCAAGATGTTTTCAAAATGGTCCACTAAAAAGTCGGTGACCACAGTTCCAATATCGGTGGGGAAAAGTTTATTTTTTTCTGCACCAGTTACTTCCGTGCGTTGTCCTGTGGTGAGTTGTGTACCGTTCAGCGTTAATACCGCGTAAGAACGGTTGACCCCTTCCCTGTCTTCTTTGACCACATAACCTCTTTTCTGTACAGTAGAAATTGTTGGTGCATAGGTAGAAGGCCTTCCGATGCCTAACTCTTCCAGCTTTTTCACCAAACTGGCTTCAGTATAGCGGGAAGGAGGTTGGGTGAAACGTTGGGTGGCTAAAATTTCTTTGTACGTGAGCGGTTCATTCACTTTAAGTCCGGGAAGCTGTTGTTGCTCCGAGGTTTCTTGCTCCTCCTCATCGTCGGTGCCTTCGAGGTAAAGTTTTAAAAATCCATCAAAACGAATGACTTCGCCTTTGGCCTGAAATTCGAGTTGATTTCCGGGAGCGGGAATGCGAATGGTGGTTTTTTCGAGCTGAGCATCGGCCATTTGGGAAGCTAAGGTCCGCTTCCAGATGAGTTCGTATAATCTTTTTTCCGAGGCGTCTTCACCGGCGTTCGTAACGGCGAGGTCAGTGGGCCGAATACATTCGTGTGCTTCCTGCGCGCCTTTGCTTTTGGTAGAATATTGTCTTTTCTTGTGATAAGGTGCGCCAAAAAGCTGTTCAATGGTTTGGGCCGCAGCGTTGAGCGCAAAATCGGAGAGGTTCACGGAGTCGGTACGCATGTAAGTAATGCGTCCGCTTTCGTACAAACGTTGAGCCACTTGCATGGTGCGAGCCACTGAAAAACCGAGTTTTCGGGACGCTTCCTGCTGAAGGGTGGAAGTGGTAAAAGGCGCCGATGGGGTTCTTGAAGCCGGTTTGGTTTCAACAGCCCCTACTTTGAACGCAGAAAATTGCCCACATTGCTGGAGAAATTCTTCCGCCTGCGTCTGTTTTTCCAATTTTTTATTGAGTTCAGCGCGAAACATTTTTCCGGAAGGGTTGGAAAACTGGGCGGTGACTCTAAAATAGGATGCGGTATCGAAGGCCTGGCGTTCTCTTTCGCGTTCTACAATAAGTCGAACCGCCACAGATTGCACCCGACCGGCGGACAAACTGGGCCGAACTTTTTTCCAAAGCACAGGACTTAATTCATACCCGACGAGACGATCTAGCACACGGCGAGCCTGTTGGGCGTTGACCAAATCGTAGTTAATGCCTCGCGGATGGTCAATCGCATGAAGGATGGCCGTCTTGGTAATTTCATTGAAAACAATTCTTTTGGTTTTGGTTTCCGGTAATTGAAGACTTTGGAACAAGTGCCATGCAATGGCTTCTCCTTCGCGGTCCTCATCCGATGCCAACCAAACCGTTTCCGCTTTATCAGCGAGTTGTTTTAATTCTTGAATGAGTTTTTTCTTATCCGCCTGTACTTCATATTCCGGGGTAAAGTGCTTTTCAATATCGATGGCCAGGCCTTTAGAAGCGAGGTCTCGCACGTGGCCGAAACTGGATTTCACTGTAAAATCCTTGCCCAAATAAGATTCAATGGTTTTGGCTTTTGCCGGGGACTCTACAATAACCAGATTTTTCGACATGCGTATGATTTTGGCATTTGCGTAACTGCAAAGAAAAGAGAATTCGTGAGCAGATGAAACCGCAAAATTAAAAAATGGTTTTGAGAATCGCCTTTTGTCAGGGCGATACAGCCCATTTTACTCCTGCAGTTACAGGGAAGTTTAATCGGCTGATGTCCGGTACCAAAGGACATGCATACCCCGTAGTATAAGCACAATAGGGAAAATAAGCACGGTTAAAATCCAGCGTAAGGTTTTGCCCATTTTTTATTTTTTTCCAGGGCAGTTCTACATATCTGCCACCTCCATAAGTTTCGGCACCATTGGTGAGATCGGAAAACGGTAAAAAGAACCATTTCCCATCCTGATTCCCGCCTTCAAACAAAGGTAGTTGGTGCATTTCGCCCTGAAAATGCCAACTCAAATCTCCGATATATTGATATGTTTTTTCTTTGCCGGAGGAAGTGGCAAAAACAAAAGGTTGTTTTTTCTTTGCCTGAAATGTGGCGGTGAAACAGAGTTCAGGCCGGTACGTGAAAAAGGATATCCCTGAAAACTCCTTTTTTTCAGAAGATGGAATGGGACTTTTTTCTCCCAAATAAAACTGCTGTAATTCGTTTTGCCATTGCAGTGCGATCACAGAATCGCATTGACCCCAGGCAATCGAAATACTGAAAAACCCAACCAACCAGGGCCAGTATTTCATAACAATCCAAGTTCTAATTGCGCCTCTTCGCTCATCATGTCTTTATCCCAGGCAGGCTCAAACGTGATACGAACCACCACTTTATCAATACCTTCCAGGGTTTTTACTTTTTGTTCAATTTCAACAGGAATTTCTTCTGCTGATGGGCAATTGGCAGAAGTTAAAGTCATGAGGATGTGGATTTCTCCGGGTGCAGGCTGATGGATATCGTAAATGAGCCCAAGTTCGTAGACGTCTACAGGAATTTCCGGATCGTAGACGGTTTTAATTTTTTCAATGACTAATTTTTCAAGTTCCTGATCCATAACCTATTGCTTTATTGAGCCATACGTTGGGCTTCCTGCTGAATGCGTTTCAACATGGCATTGAGGCCATTGCTTCGGGTGGGTGAAAGATGTTCTCTAAGTCCAATGGAATGGATGAAAGCGGGATTTTCGGCGGAAGCAGCCACCCAAGCAGCCGGCTGTCCGGAATAAATGCGTACCAACATGGCTACGATACCTTTGGCAATAAGGGCATCTGCATCGGCTTGAAGGAGCAGTTTCCCATCCTCTTCAAATGTTTTCAGCCAAACGCGGGACTGGCAGCCATGAATCAAAAACACATCGGTTTTCCAAGCTGGATCCATGGGAGGCAACTCATGGCCGAGAGAAATGATGTGGTCGTATTTATCCATCCAATCATCAAACAGGGCAAATTCCTCGACCAATTCGTTTTCTATAGGAGTCAGGGCTTGCATTATTTCAACATTCTGGTCGCGCGCTTCAGCGCATGTACAAAGATATCAATATCCTCCTGGTTATTGTAAAAAGCGAAGGATGCTCTGGCCGTTCCCGGGATGTTGAAAAAATCCATCAAAGGTTGGGTACAATGGTGCCCCGTTCGCACAGCCACACCTTGTTGATCCAGCAACACGCCCAAATCGTAAGGATGTGCATCGCCTACTAAAAATGAAATGACGGCAGCTTTTTCAGGCGCGGTACCAAAGATTCTCAGGTCGGGAATTTCGGCCAAAAGTTGCTCAGTGGCATTTTTTAGCAGCCATTGTTCTCTGGCTTCGATATGTTCCATACCAATTTTCATCAGATAATCGATGGCCGCACCAAATCCAATGATCCCGGCAATGTTAGGCGTTCCCGCTTCTAAACGAAATGGCAACGTATTGTATGTGGTTTTTTCAAAGGTGACCCGCTCGATCATATCGCCACCACCGTGAAATGGAGACAATGCTTCCAGGGCGGTTGTTTTTCCCCAAAGAATGCCCACTCCGGTGGGACCAATGACTTTGTGGGCGGAAAAAACGAGAAAATCGCAATCCAACGTTTCTACCGCGATGGGCTGGTGAGGCGCGGCCTGCGCAGCATCCAGAATGACCAGGGCGGGAGAATGTGCCCTAACTTTTTCAATACATTCCTTCACAGGTTGCACGGAGCCAAGGGTATTCGACACCCAAGTCATGGACACCAGTTTGGTTTTTTCGGAAAGCTGTGTTTCAAAATGTGCCAAATCGAGTGTGCCATCCGGCAAAATATTCGCAACCTTAATCACCGCCCCCGTGCGTTCGCAGGCCAACTGCCAGGGAACGATGTTGGAATGATGTTCCATGCGGGTCAGCAGGATTTCATCTCCGGGTTGAAGCGATTGCCCAAGGGTGTAGCTCAGTAAGTTCAGTCCTTCAGTGGTGCCACGGGTAAAAATGACAGCATTGGAATCAGTGGCACCAATAAAAGCGGCCACTTTTTTCCGCGCCAGTTCGTAGGCTTCGGTACCTTCCTGACTCAAGGTATGTACGCCTCTGTGAATATTGGCATAATAACCTGAATACAAACTGGTTATGGCGTCCAAGACAGCTTGAGGCTTTTGTGCCGAGGCCGCATTGTCCAAATACACCAATGGTTTCTGGCGAATTTTTCTGGACAAAATGGGGAAATCTGCCCTTACAAGTTCCCAATTGATGGGGCGATCAGGCATATTGCGCTAATTTTTGGTGAATGGCCTCGGTGCAATGATCGGAAAATGCACTTTGGGGAAGTTGAGATGTAAAATCATCGCAGAAGGAAGCCAACAATAGTTTTCTGGCCGTGCCGTAGGAAATACCGCGAGCGCGGAGATAAAACAAGGCATCTTCATCCAATTGCCCTGTGGTGGCGCCGTGGCTACATTTTACGTCGTCGGCGTAAATTTCCAGCTGTGGTTTGGTATAGATTTTAGCCGATTCGTCGAGGAGCATACCTTTGTGATGCTGATAGGCATTTGTTTTTTGTGCACCGCGGGCCACCAGTATTTTTCCTGCGAAAACAGATTGTCCGCCAGTTCCAGCCAACGATTTAAAAGATTGATTGGACTGGGTATGTAAGGCATCGTGAACCATTTCCACACGGGCGTCCATGTATTGGTTTTCACCCGGCATTTGCAATCCGTTCAGGGTCACTTCAGATTGTTCTCCTTTCAACTGACAGTAGTAGTCGGTGCGCAGGAATTTCCCTTCGAGCAGGGCCGTATGCACGGTTAACCGGGCTTGGTCAGCTACAGAAGCATGCATTCCGGAAACCACCGCAGCTTCGGTTCCACTTTCTTCTAAACGAATGATTTCCAATTGACTTGCCTTATCCAATGCGATGGACCAAACCTGATTGGTAAATCCCTTCGATTTTCCATCGACCGAGGTTCTGGAGAAATGTACTTTGGCTGAAGCTTTTTCTCCGAGAAGAATCACAATTCTTGCATTATGGAAATCTTCGGGAGCTGATTCAGCGACGTCGCGAATCACAATGGGCTCATCCAACTGTACGCCAGAATCGATGGAAATGACCACGCCGCCTTGTGCTGCTGCCATGTTGAGCAGAGTGAGGCCGTCTGCGGTATTGTGGGGAATGCTTTGAATCTGACCAGCAAATCTGGAAAGTCCTTCTGCCAGAGGCATTACGGTAACGCCCCCGGGAAAAAGCTGGGATACGGAAGGTTGTACCCAACAACCATCTTGTAAAATAAGGTGTGTACCCGATTCACCGGGCACTTCGGTAGAAAATCCCTGAAGATCTTCCGGATCAAAAGGCTGAAAGGGAAATTCGTCAAGAAGTTCTGGCAATCTGGCATAGCGCCAATCTTCGTGACGGATATCGGGGATACCGGTTTGCCGAAATTGCTCCCAAGCCGCCATTTGTGCAGGATGACGAGGCACTACTGCCTCGAACAAAGCAGCAATTCGTTCCGTCGCATTCACGTGTTTCATACGTTTTCCTCCTCCGCCTGTCGGATCCAATCGTACCCTTTTGCTTCCAGCTCGAGGGCGAGTTCTTTGGTGCCGGATTTTACAATTTTCCCCTGGTACAAAACGTGGACGAAATCGGGGACGATATAATCCAGAAGTCTCTGATAGTGTGTAATAACCACAAATGCATTATTCGGATTCCGCAAGGTATTGACCCCATCTGCCACAATGCGTAAGGCATCGATGTCCAGGCCAGAATCCGTTTCATCCAAGATGGCAAGCGTAGGCTCCAGGATGGCCATTTGAAAGACTTCATTCTTTTTCTTTTCACCTCCGGAAAAGCCTTCATTTACAGCACGGCCGGCCAATTTTGCATCGAGGTGTACCAGTTGCTGTTTTTCTTTGACAAAGGCGAGCAATTCCTTGGCAGAAAAAGGTGCTAAGCCGCGTGCTTCACGTACTTCCTGGATAGAAGCTTTGAGAAAATTCATCATAGAAACCCCCGGGATTTCTACCGGATATTGAAAGGCGAGAAAAAGTCCGGCGGCGGCCCTTTCTTCCGGTTCCATGTTTAGTAGATCCTGTCCTTTGAAAGAGACGGAGCCATGGGTAATGTCGTATCCATCTTTTCCGGCCAAAATAGAAGCCAGGGTAGATTTTCCGGCTCCATTTGGTCCCATGATGGCATGTACTTCACCGGGTTTTACGGTGAGATTTAAGCCTTTCAGGATTTCCTTATCCTCTACAGAGGCTTTTAAATCTTTAATTTCAAGTATCATTCGTTCCTCTTAGCGTTCAATTGTTGATGTTATCCGACCGATCCTTCCAATGAGATTTCCAGTAATTTCTGTGCTTCCACAGCAAATTCCATAGGAAGTTGGTTAAGCACTTCTTTACAATATCCATTCACGATAAGCGCGATGGCTTTTTCCTGCGGAATACCTCTTTGGCGGCAATAAAAAAGCTGGTCTTCAGAAATTTTGGACGTGGTGGCTTCATGTTCTACCACGGCACTGGGGTGGTCTGTTTCGATATATGGATAAGTATGCGCACCGCACTGATCGCCAATAAGAAGAGAATCACATTGGCTAAAGTTTCTAGCGTCTTTGGCTGTTTTTGCCATTTTCACCAAACCACGATAAGCGTTGTTGCTTTTTCCTGCGGAAATCCCTTTGCTCACAATGGTGGAGCGTGTCGATTTCCCAAGATGAATCATTTTGGTACCGGTGTCTGCCTGCTGGTGATTTCCGGTAACGGCTACGGAATAAAATTCCCCAACAGAATAGTCGCCCTTCAGGATGACGGAGGGATATTTCCAGGTAATGGCGGAACCGGTTTCCACTTGCGTCCATGAAATTTTCGCATGAGCACCAGCGCAAATACCACGTTTGGTTACGAAGTTATAGATGCCCCCTTTTCCGTCTTTGTCCCCTGGATACCAGTTTTGTACAGTTGAGTATTTAATTTCCGCTTTTTCAAGCGCAATCAATTCTACCACAGCAGCATGCAATTGATTTTCGTCGCGCATAGGAGCGGTGCATCCTTCCAAATAACTCACGTATGCGCCTTCCTCAGCGATGATGAGTGTGCGTTCAAATTGTCCTGTATTGATGGCATTAATCCGGAAATAAGTAGATAATTCCATGGGACAGCGCACGCCTTTGGGGATATACACAAAAGAACCGTCTGAAAAAACGGCGGCGTTTAAAGCGGCGTAAAAATTATCTTTATAGGGAACTACGGAGCCTAAATATTTTTTAACCAGCTCAGGATGCTCCTGAATGGCTTCGCTCATGGAACAGAAGATGACACCTCTTTCGGCCAATTGTTCTCTGAAAGTGGTTTTTACCGAAACAGAATCCATGACGGCATCCACGGCGACTCCGGCCAGCACTTTTTGTTCTTCGAGTGAAATGCCCAGTCTTTTAAACGTATCCAGTAATTCCGGATCCACCTCATCTAAACTTTCATATTTAGGTTTGGTTCTTGGAGCCGCATAATAAATGATGGATTGAAAATCGATGGGTGGATAATGCACATGGGCCCATTGGGGATCTTCCATGGTTTTCCAATAGGCAAAGGCGCGCAACCGATATTCCAGCATCCATTCCGGCTCATTTTTCTTGGCGGAAATAAAACGTACAATATCTTCATTGAGCCCTGGAGGAGCCGTATCGGTTTCAATGTCTGTAGACCATCCGAATTGGTAATCGGCGTTGGTTACTTTGGCTAATAAATCGTCCTGATTTTCCGGCATTGTTTTAGGGTTGTTGGGTTAAACGGAAAAACTTTCGCCACAGCCGCAGGTTCTGCTGGCATTTGGATTTTGAAAGGCGAATCCCTTTCCATTTAGGCCATCTGAAAAATCCAGACAAGTGCCGGCTAAATAGAGCAGACTTTTTTTGTCTACTGCAATGCGGACGCCATTGTCTTCAAATATTTTGTCGGATTCACCGAGGGCCTGGTCGAAGGAAAGGTCATAAGAGAGACCGGAGCAGCCTCCACCTTTTACCCCAACGCGAATAAAAGTCTCCTGCAAAGTTTTTCCTTGCTCGGCCATAAGCTGCTCTATTTTACGGCGCGCGGTTTCAGATACGGTAATCATAAGTTCTCTAATTCTCCTAACAGCGTTCTGTCGATTTGGTTCATCTATTTAGAACAAATCTAAATAACCAAATTCTATGCAAATCTAATGAACAATCCCTACCAAGACAAACGATATTTGCGGAAAGATTCAAATATGTTTCAAGCTTCGGACCTCACTCCTATTTCCGCGATTGGCGAATTTGGTTTAATTGAAAAGATACAGACCCTTTTGCCCACCACAGCCACAGTGATGGGAGATGATTGTGCGGTTCTGGGCGATGGACCTGTAAAAACCCTGATCACCAAAGATCTTCTTTTAGAGGGTGTTCATTTTGACCTGACCTACGTTCCACCCAAACATCTGGGATATAAATCTGCGATTGTCAATTTAAGTGACATTGCGGCCATGAACGGTAAACCCAAATATCTGATGTTAGGATTGGGTGTTCCCGCGAACTTCTCCGTGGAAGCCATGGAAGAATTTTTGTTGGGGTTCCAGCTCGCTTGTTCTGCTTATGAGGTGAGTTTAGTTGGAGGCGACACCACACGAAGCAGCGGCGGATTGCAGATTTCCATTACGGCCATTGGCGAAGCGACGGCCGACCAAATCGTGTATCGAGGTGGGGCACAGCCCAATGAATTGATTTGTGTAACAGGGAGTCTTGGCTCTGCCTGCGCAGGATTCATGGTTTTAGACCGAGAACAGAAAATTTTTCAAACCAATCCGGGCGTGCAGCCCGACTTGGAACCACATGCCCTGATTGTAGAAAGACAACTCAAACCCGAGGCCCGTTTCGACATTTTGCATGCCCTCCGGCAAAATCAGCTTCAACCCACCTCTATGATTGATATTTCGGATGGTTTAGCACCGGAAATCCTTCATATATGTAAAGCGTCCAACGTGGGATGTAGAATTGATGCGGCCCGAATTCCCATTGATCAAGGCGTGTATCATTTGGCCGAAGAAATGAATTTGGATCCGTTTCAACTCGCCTTGTATGGCGGCGAAGATTATGAGCTCTTGTTTACGCTACCAGCCAGTGCACATACCCAGGTGAGTTTAATTCCGGACATCCGGGTCATTGGCTACACCACGGACCAGCCGGGAGCATGGCATTTGGTGGACGACAAAAACCAATTGCACCCTTTGCTTCCCGCAGGTTGGGATAGTTTAAAAGGAACGGGCATGTCGGCGGAATCCACAGGATTATAAAGTACTTCCTTTATTTTTGAGATGTCAGGCACCATGCCGTCATGGTCTTGAAGAACATCCGGCCGATGATAAAAACCCAAAGCCAGAACAGTTAACCAAACATGGTTGTCCGGGTGAATCATGCGGAAAAGGCTCTGAAAAGTATAGGGTTCTCAGTTTCCTTTCTCAAGAACAGCCTGGTGATAAAGGCTCAGAAGTTTTTCGGTATAAGGCTTAAAATCGAATTGCTGTGCAGTGGCCAATGCTCCTTTGGAGCAATGAGTCCATAGGTCTTGTTCTTGAGAAAGAGCGAGAAGTTTGTCGGCAAACGCGTTGGCATCCTGGGCGGAAAACATCCAGCCATTTTCGCCTTGCGCATGTAATTTCCGGTTTCCGTGACCATCTAAAGCCAAAACAGGTAAGCCACAGGCCATGGCTTCAATTATCACCAAACCAAAAGGTTCATACGTGGCGGTATGCACGTACGCCTGAGCCTGTTGAAGATATTTTTGCACCTCGGGCAACTGGCCGGGAGCACTTACAAAATCCGTCAGATTGCGGAGCTCAATCTCGGAAAGAAGCTGTTGGCGAAGCGGGCCATCTCCATACATTTCCACACGGACATCCAGATTTCTTGATCGGCAAGCTTCGGCAATATCCAGTAAAAACCGTTGATTCTTTTTCGCTACAAAAGAGCCAATATTGGCGATGGTAAAAGGCGATTTACGATAGCGGGCCTGAAACGGTAAAAAACGACTTACGTCAATCGCATTATCTAACTGTACAATTTTCCCCCTTAATGCTTTGGGCAAGACCTGTTGAAAATAAGTTTGCGTATCGGGGCTAATGGCCAGGAAACAGGGAGGCACCTTCAAATAAGCACGTAGCAAATGAAACCGTTCATAGGCTTCGGTCCATCGTACTTTAGATGACCAATCGGCCCGGGTGAGCGGTCGAAGTTGCCGCATATTATCGTGACAATGCGTGAAATAAGCGATTTCCGGCCTGGGTCGATAATGCGCCACCCATTCAGCTTCATACAAATGAGAATGAACAATATGGGGTTTTAGTTCTCGAAGAAGTTTCTCATAGCCCCCGGTTTCGACGGTCCATTTCCCGGAAAGCGAAGGAATCACACGAGAACGGGTAATGACTGGATGAATTTCCGGGTATTCTGCTTGATATCCGTTTTCATCCTGGAGGGTGGCCAACACGACTTCTGTCTGGCCGGCCTCACGAAGATGACTTACCATATCTAAGGCCATCCTTTCGGCCCCGCCACGATAAAGGTTAGGAATCAGATGGAGTATACGTAATTTTTCCCTACCCATGCTTTAACCTCTTAATCCCTTGGATTGGGCATATACTTCTTTTAGGGCGTCGGCCATGACATTGGCCTGGTGTTTTCTGGAAAAAAAGGAAGCCGCTTCTTCTCTATAGGTTTCTTTACGAAGGGCTTGCGGATCATTTATAGCCTGTTGTATGGCTTTGGCCAGATCATTTACTTGTTGAAAAACGGCGCCCTGACCAAGATTTTCCACGAGGTTACGCATCAAACCACGGTCATCCGGAATCACCCAGATGGGTCGTTGAACCGCGATATACTCAATTACTTTGGTATAAATCGCTTGAAAATACGGATCTGAAAGGGCAATGAGAACATCTGCATGTTGGATTTGGGCCATGCTTTGATCTCTGGAAAGACGCGGCGTAAGGGTGATAAAATCAGCCAAATGAGGTTTATAATTCCTGACACGTTGTGCCTGATCGGGAAAATGTTCGAGCCCTACCATGCGCAATTCCAAATCACCAGGTGTCATTTTTCCCTGTTGCCACAGGACATCCATGGCATCCAATAAAAATTCAATATCCTGGGTGGGTTTTAAAGTGCCGTTATGCACCATCACTAATTTCGCTGGCCCGTGTGTATCCAGCATGTTCTGCGGCAAATCCCGAAATCCGTTATAGACGGTATAGGCAGGTTTTTCGAGAAGAAAGGAATAAAAATCCGATAGTGCAGGACTGGCGGTGGTAATGGCCGCCGCCGTCCGTACAAATTTATTTTCGCGGTTCCATTCCAAGGCCCTCACCAGGCGATGCACCCATCCTTTTCGCCGAATGGTTTCCTGACTCAGATACCAGCCATCGCGATAATCGGCCACCCAGGGAATATCGAACGTTTTAGAGAGGCGCGCAGCATGACGAAAATTTTGCCAGGGATTGGCCGTGGCCAGAATTAAATCGACCGGGTGAGACTGCAAGTAATCCTTGGCGGCAGCATGTAAATGGGCATGTCTGTCGAAAGTATCTGAAAAAAACGATCCTGCATTCCACAGAAAAGTAAATGCCTTTCGCAGTGTACCGGCAGTGTTCCATCCCCATTTTCGAATCATCCAATCGGTGGGTGTCATTTTATTCGGCACCCGAATAATGGTCACCGAAGGAGATTCCTCACGGGTTTGCTGACTGGCTTTTCCGAAGATCCAGGCACGAGGATCGGTTTCCGGGCCTTTCCAATCTTTTGTAATGACCGTCAGCTGAAAACCCAGGGCAGGCAAATGCTGTACCCAACCGAGCGGCCTTTCCGCCGCCACGGTATTTAAAGGCGGATAATCATTGCAAATAATCAGAATTTTCATGCCGGAAAGGCCTTTAGGACATCACATACATAGGTGATTTCCTCTTGGGTCATTTCGGGAAAAATGGGCAAAGACAAAATGCGATCCTGGTAGGCACGTACCACCGGAAAGTCGTTTTCCCCTGGTTTTGGATAACAATCGAGGAAGGGCAGCCCTTTCGGATAATGTATAGCGGTTTGGATGCCACGTTCTTTCAGATAAGCCATGAGGGATTCCCGCTGGTCAGTTTCTATGACAAACAAATGATAGACATGGCGTTGGCCTTCAGGTAAAATCTGTAATCCAAAGTTCGTTCCGGCCAATTGCTGCCGATAGGTGTCAGCAACCCGGTTTCTTTCTTGGGTCCAGAACTCCAGGTGAGGTAGTTTCGCCAACAAAATTCCCGCTTGCAGTGCGTCCAGGCGGCTATTCCGTCCTTGCATTAAGTGCTGGTGTTTGGATTTTTGGCCGTGATTAGCCATCATACGGCAACGTTCCGCCAAATCGCCATCATGGGTAAGAATAGCGCCAGCGTCGCCGTAGGCACCCAAATTTTTCCCGGGATAAAAAGAGAAGGTAGATGCTTTTCCGAGTGTTCCGGCTAGTTTTCCCTGATAAGAAGCCAGGTGCGCCTGGGCACAATCTTCGAAAACCAAAAGGCCATGTTGGTCAGCGATTTTTTGAATGGCATTCATATCTGCCATCATGCCTGTTAAATGCACTGGAATAATGGCTTTGGTTCTAGGCGTAATGGCGGCTTCGATGGCGGATGGATCCATGGTGTAATTCAATGGAAGGGTATCCACAAAGACGGGCGTAGCGCCGATAGTAGAAACGGCTTCGGAGGTAGATATCCAACTATGCGCCGGAACAATGACTTCATCCCCTGCGCCAATACCGCAAGCCTGCAAAACAATTTCTATGGCATCAGTTCCGTTGGCAACGGCGATACAATGCGGCACGCCCATGGCATTTGCAAAAGCGTTTTCAAAGGACCGGACGGTTTCTCCGCCGATAAAATCAGCATTCAGAATGCTGGATTGAATGGCAGCATCGATGTCTTGTTGAATGGTGCGATACTGGCGCACTAAATCCACAAAAGGGACGTCCATATGGGGTAAAGCCATGTTACAAAGATTGAAATAATTTTACGTATGAATTAAAGATGTACAAATCTGCTGAATGATTTGTAAAACTTCGGGCGTCAGTTCCAGGTCTTCCTCATCTCCCACCGATGGGCAACAAATAACGTGATGGGGAATATTCAGGGATGCGGCCAATGCATAAAAATCCGCATTGACTCTAAATCGTGACTTTGGGTAGAGTTCGATGAAAGTACACTTGCTCGAGGTAACCATATGAGAAAGGCCGGCGCCATGAGGCATGATGGCTACTTTCGCACGTCTAAAAAAGGCGATTTGCTGCATGAGGGACTCCTCTTCCAGGGAAACTATCTGAACATGTGCAGGTGCTAAAACTTGAGCCAATACATCCGAATTGATGAGTCGGCGCGCGGTCGCATTTTTACGGGACACCACCAGCACGTCGATGGGTGGCATTTCGGGTAAATGATGAACAGCAGGATGTTGGTTAAAAAAGCGATACCATTGTGGGTGTTTTAAGGTTTGCCAAAGCAAGTCGCGATTTCGTAAAAAACTATAGCTTGGTAAAATCAAGGTTTTCACCCTCATTCGCCCCGGTTTATAGGTATAAAGGCGATCGTCGTTCAGGTTAAAATAAAAAGACAACAAGGGCTTTACAAAAGCAGGGGGATTCTCAGGTAAAAGGATATGGGGCCGGATACCCGTTTCGGCTGTAAACTTCTCCAGAAATTGCAGTCTGGGCAAGGTTTCCAGATAAAAATGATAAAAATTTCGGGATAACTTATTGAACAAAACGATGGCCGCTTCAGGTCCTTCCTGTATGGGATATTTGTTTAATTGAAAAAAATATTGGTGATCCATGGAGCGGTGGAAATACTCCAGTTGCCCCAAACAGGCCTCAACAATAACCTTCCCATTCCGGTGTACGTGTATTCCGTTCTGACCAATAACCTCAGCATCATGAAAAACAGCATAATAGGGAGCTGGTAATTGCTTAGGTTCTCCAAAAATGACTTCAAGCCATTGATTGTCTTCGGCCGAGTACCCGTAGGTTTTTAAGTTACTAAAAAATTCAGGACCACCGGTAGTTTCTTCGGGGAAGGCCTCCCAAACAAAATCCGCATATTCTTTGGTACTTTCTGAAGAGATTTGAGGAATCTTTGCGCTCTTTTCCAGCGTTTTTCTCCAAAGATACCGCTCCTTTTCGGACACAAGCCAAATATGTAATGGCTTGAATTTACGGATCATACGCTTAAGCATAACACTCAGCGAATTTTTCTGGCAGGATTCCCTGCGTAAATTCCCGGCTCGGAAATATCCTTGGTGACCACTGACCCTGCACCTATCACCACATGGTCGCAAACCGTCACTGGCATCATGGTTGCATTCGACCCAATAGACACATGGTTTCCGATGCGTGTTTTCTCCCACAATTCCTTGTTTCCACGAGCTGGTCCACCTGTACGAAAGGCATCATTTACGAACATGACTCCATGCCCAATAAAACAATGCTCGCCGATGTCAACACCTTCACAAATAAATGTGTGAGATTGCACACGGGTATGCGCACCAATGTTGACTTCTTTTTGAATTTCACAAAATGGCCCCACAAAAACCTGATCTCCCAGCACACATCCATACAGGTTGCTTGGCATCACGATTGTTACATCTGATCCTGAAACTACATCCTCTCTAACTCCGACTTGTTTTAAGATGGGATCCATACCGCGTTTTTATACATTTCTTCAATGGCCTGAACGGTTTTCATTCCGTCCAGTGCGTTGGTGGTTTGGGCAGATTGTCCTTTCATAAAATCTACCACATTCTGGATCATCACATCGTGATTAGACATGCTGCCTTTGTAAAAACCATAATCATTAGCTTTTTCAATGGTTTCGATAACCAGAGGCTCCAATCCATCTAATTCCTGATATTCGAGCGTATTGAGATATTGCCCCCCAACTTTAATGGTGGCCTTTTCGGCAAATACCGTAATTGAACCTTCCATGTTTTTATGCGTAGCGCAAGTCGTGTAGTTCATGGAACCAAGCACATTACCAGGCAGTTGAAAAGTAAAAGTCCCTGTATCTTCAAACTGAATTAAATCGCCATGATTGGCGTTGGTAATGGAACCTTGTGGGTGCTTGATATACCCAAACAGATAATGAATAATATCAATAAAATGAGAAAACTGGGTAAACAGGGTTCCCCCGTCTAAATCTTTGCTTCCTTTCCAGTCGGAATCGGTATAATATCTTGCATTTCTATTCCAATAGCAATTTAGATTGACCATATAGATTTTACCCAACTTCTCCTCTTCCATCAGTTTTTTCAGGGCAACAATAGGAGGATTATATCTATTCTGCTTTACCACAAAAAGATTTAAATGCCGGTTCATGGCTTCATGAATCATTTGCTCACAATCTTCTGAGTTAAGCGCCATTGGTTTTTCCACCACGACATGCTTTTGACTTTTCAAAGCAGCAATAGCCCCTTGGGCGTGCAGTCCGTTTGGGGTGCAGATGTTCACCACATCCATGGGGACCTCTAAAAACGATTCTAAAGTATAAAATGGCTGAGTATTAAATAATTCAGCTAAAGCCTTTGCGCGTTCAGGTTTGATATCATACACTCCGGCAAGTTCGGCTTCCGGATGATTACAAATGTGCTCAGCATGCCGTTTACCAATGTATCCCGCACCAAGAATCCCAAACCTCAACTTTGTCATCATTTAAATTTTGCCAAATATACAAGTACAAGATTGGATGTCATTGCTGAGGGAAACATTTTGTAAAGAATTTTTAAACACTCAAAAGAGTCATTTAATCATCGTTTTACACATTTAGTTTTTTTCTTGTCCTAAAAAGACAAAGAAGATATTTTGGGTTTTTAAAACACTATATTTCTTTATACTAAAAACTTTTCAATAATTTTGAAGGCTCAAATGGGTTTTAATTACTCTTTTTTCAACCCTAAATAAGACAAATCCTTGACATCCTGTGAAGTTTACAAGCCTCATTTACCCTCTGATCAAAAAGCTATATTCTCACCTTCCGTTTAAAAAAAGTATTTGCCTCATTTTGAGAACATTTCCGGCAAAACACAAGTTTTACAAAGACTTCAGATTTCACGGAAATTTCAAGGTAAGGATGGGGAATGAATTTTTAATATTAGGAAACTGGGGAGGAAGCATTGAAAATGAGATTTTTTGGAAAGGTCTTTATGGCTGGGAAGGGGAATCCATTAAGCTATGGATTCAGGAAGTTCGCAAAGCCAACGTCATTTTCGACGTAGGCGCCAATACCGGAATCTATGCCCTTATCGCCCATCGGTTAAATCCCAAAGCTAAAGTATATGCTTTTGAACCTGTGGACTATACTTACCAAAGAATGTTAGAAAACTTTTCCAAGAACCAAGCCACCATACATCCTAGCGACTTCGCCCTATCTGATGTCACCGGCATTTCCACCATTTATGAGACGGTAGATACCAACCAAACCTCTTCTTCTTTATCGCCTGATAAAAGTAAAAACTGGGAAGGATTTAAGGGAGAACTTATTGAAAAGCAAATCCGGGCCATACGCCTGGATGATTTTATGGCCAGAGAGGAACTCACCGAACTCTCGCTTATGAAAATCGATGTAGAAATGTTCGAGCCACAAGTACTTATGGGTATGGGAGAATGGCTGAAGGAACACAGGCCCAAAATGCTCATCGAAATTTTAACACCCAAAGTGGCCGACCAGGTTTCTGCATTAATTGATGGTTTGGGTTACCACATTTATCATGTGCACGACGAACACGGGCCTCAAAAAGTTGATCGAATTACCGCAAGGCCCATTCATTGGAATTACTTCCTCACTATCAGCGAACTTTAACATTGATTAAAAACGACTTCCCTTCGAAATATCGGTAGAATGGAGGTCTTCAGGATGTTATCCCTTGAGTCCAAGCGTCAACCACTTTTTGGCCGTTTTCAGCTGGTGTAAAACAGAGGGATAAAAGGTATGAGGAACGGGAGGCTGTGCCATAAAAAAGTCGAATTCCTCCACAGAAAAGCCCAACTTTTTTACCACATAGATTTTATCCTCGGCCAATAAGTCAGGGTCACAAATTGGTTTTTGCAAGGCCGCAACCCCTTCTTCTCTGGACCATTGACCGGAGCGAATGAGGGTGGAATAATGACTCTTCCTTTTATCAACCCCAAACTTTACCGGCAGAATATAGCTCTGATAAAAACGGGTAAAAATAGATTCATGGTGTTTTCCACCATAGTCTCTCCATCCCAATTCATTGACCAAGGTAGCCACCACTTCCTTTTTCTCGTAAGGAACATAGTTCAAAATCGGAATATACCGAAGTGGTTTAATTTTATTTTCCAGGCGATACCGATAATAATTCATCATGGGAAAACTCGGCACGGGAATTTCACCGAACCGCTCGTGAATCGCACGAATATTTACATGATCCAATTTATTATGAATCCAGGATGCGGGCAGTACTCCCTCTGTGGCAAAGTGCTCGCCACTAAGGATATAAGGCACACCAAACTTCTTTGACACTTTAAATAAAGTAGCAATAATGGCATGATCCGTAAGTGCCTCAATATCGATAACAGACGCTTTCAGATAGGCACGTTGCAAATCTTTAAACTCTTCCCAGTTGATCACATAGGTATACAGATCAAACCCCAATTTATCCAGAATTCTCTGGATGTTCATAATGGCGAGTTCTGAATTCCAACCATTGTCCAGGTGTACAGCCAAAGGCCTCAAACCCAATTTTTTAGACAAATATGCAACATACGTAGAATCGGTTCCTCCACTCACACCAACAATGCAGTCGTAGGGTTTTCCTTTTCCATCCTTTTTCATCACCTCTACCACATGCATCAAATCTGCCTGGGTTTTAGCACGTTTGGGAAGTGTTATTTCATAATGCCTGCACATATGGCAAACGCCTTCAGCATCGAAATGAAGTGAAGGTTCGTCCTGGTTGCTTAACAAGCAGCGGGTACAAGTTTGTAAAGCCATCGTTAGGAAATAGATTGTTCAGGATAGTTGATCAATACAGCTTTTAACTTTCCGTAAAACACAAAAAGAGAACCGGCCACTATGCCAGATATTCCAGCCTGTGCAGCGTCCTGTAAATCTTTTACGGACGAAGCCCCGCCACAAATCATCACGGGTAAAGCCAATGCTTCGGGCACTTGAGAAAGCACGGGCAGATCGTAGCCGGCGTACATTCCGTCGCGGCTCACAGATTGCAACATGATTTCTCCGACACCTAATTCTTTGGCCCGGTGGAGCGCCTCAGCTAATTCCATGGCCACCGGCTGGGTTCCGGAATGGGAAGTTAAAATCCTTTTCCCTGCTTTTTCTTTATAATCCAAAGAAACCACCACAGAGCTGCTACCAATGCTGGCGGCGGCTTGCTCAACCAATTGGGGATGACTAAAGAACGAAGAATTAAAAACCACTTTTTCGAATCCCATTCCAATGATGCGCTGGACTTGTGCCAAAGTGGTGATGCCACCGCCATATCCCATGGGCATAAAAGCCTCCCGAGCAATTTGTTGCAGCATTTCAAAATCGGGTGGCACTTGCTCCAGGGTATTGCGAAAACCGCAAATCAGCAGTTCATTGACCTGCTTTTCATTAAAAACCTTAACGGCATTCAGGGGGTCGCCCACATATCTTGGCTGTTCAAACTGTTTGGTTTTATAGAGGCCGTGTCGATATAAACCCAAAACAGGAATAATTCTTGATTTTTGCGTAGGTGCATCCATGTTAATTCGGATTTTTCGCGGCCCGGCGTTGGGCTTGCCAGTTCATTTCTTCTTTAAAAATTCTGGAAAACAGCGCCTTCCCGTAAGCATGGCTTTTTTCCGGATGAAACTGAACTCCCATTACGGTTTGGTGCCGAATGGCCGCGGCAAAAGGAAATCCATACGTACATTGCATCCAAACATGGGATTGATCCGTTGGATCGGCATAATAGGAATGTGTAAAATAATAAGAGGACTCCCCTTCATTTTCTTCCTGAACACGATCCCAGCCCATGTGAGGGATGGCATAACCCGCCTCGGCCAGTATTTGCGGAAACTTTTTCACTTTTCCCGGAATAAAACCCAGGCCAGGCCATTTTCCTTCCTCACTTCCGTCCATTAGCAATTGCATGCCCAAACAAATTCCGAGTAAATGCCCGCCTTGTGCTACAAACTGTTTCAGGGCATCCGGCCAGTTTCCCTGATGAAGACGGGTCATGGCCTGGTCAAATGCTCCTACACCCGGCAAAATAACCCATTGAAAATGATAAATATCTGAAGGCCGTGTAACGATTTCAGTATGAATTTTCAAACTCTTCAACATGTTTTCAATAGCGGCGACATTGCCTATACCCAATTGCAAAATAGCGATCCGGGTTTTCTGCTCGTCCCGGGGAATGGTGGCTACCTCTCTCCATCCTTGTTCTTCGTCGACCTGTCCACTCGCCAATCTTTGGGCCAACCGCGAAAAATTCTTGGCTCCATTGAAAAGTGAGCGTTGAATGTCCAGCGAATGTTGGCACATACGTTGAAAATCTCCGTCAGAAAGAAGCGCCAATCCCTTTAAAACCTGGTATAAGGTCTCGGAGTCTTCCGGGGAGAACAAGAAGGCATTTTTGCCGGGAACGGCCACTTCAGGTACACCCGTAATATTGGGTCCTAACATAGGAATACCCAGTGACGCCGCCTCCATCATAGACACCGGAATGCCTTCATACAAACTGGCATTCAACAAAAAATGCGGCTGAATCTCTTTTACCTTTTCTAAAACAGCTGTGGGAGAAACAAAACCATGGAAATGAAATTGAAGGGAAGGGTTCTCCTTTTGGGCTAAAGCAATCTGATCTAGCACTTGCTTTTGATACTCGGCAGAGCCTGCCCCAATATGATGCCATTCGATGGCAGGTAAATCTTTCCGGCCAAGAACGCCGGCCACAAAAGGAAGATTTTTCACAGGAACCACGCCGGACAAAGTGAGCAGACGAATGGGTTCTGCCCAGGACATGGTTAATGGTTCCTGTTCTTTTACCCCCAAACGGTGCAAATAAATATGACTGGAAGCAATGGGATACTTTTTCCAGAGATAGTGGCGGTTATGGGCAGAAATGGTGAGCGTACCTGTAAGATGCTGATGAATAAAGCGCCTGAATGGCAAATATTTAAACGGATGTCGCTCGGTGTAAATATCCGTATTATGTACCCTGGAATAGACTCTTTGCTGTAAGCCTTGTGTTTTCCACTTGGCCAGTAAATAGGCAGAATCGTCACACCAATAGGTGTACCAAACAAAATCTTCCCGGGTTTTTCCGTGATTTTTAAGCCAGCGATCTACTTCATTTTCGATGCGTTGCTGTGCTTCTTGATAGGCCAAAGCCACTTTAAGCGGATACGGGCGAAAAGGCACACCGGATTCACGCAAATCTTTCCGTATATCTGCAAAACCGGTAAGAGCCGACTTTAAAAATGTAATTCCTTTGGAATAGGGGCTTGGTTGGCCTTGCAATTCAACCAGGGTAACTCCCTGAGGCAGCACAAAGTGAGGAGGATTTTTTTTCCTTGTGCGGGCGTGCTTACAAAAAATGACAATTTCCTGGAAGTGACGTTGCAGTTCGATTAATTCCTGATGGAAAAAGGGTTCGCCATTGTTAAAGGGGTAATCCTCTACAAAAACGGCTAATCTACATTCCCCGGAAGACAAACTTTCATCAGATGAGCTATACATACGGCATGGGGAATTCAGGGTTTTGCAGGCCGAAGCTTCTGCCAAAGAAAAGAAAATCCGGGCATGAGTTCACACAAGAAAAACAGCCGGGTTTTCAGAAATTGGTTCTTCCATTGGTAAGCCAGCGACTGAAGCACCAGGGAGAACGCCGCCCCTTTCCGGCCATGAGCATTTTCATATTCTGCCATCCGAAACACCACATCTGAAAGCAGAAAGGCCTTTACTTTCGGTGAAATTTCGGAAGAGGCCTCCGTGGCAAAAAACTTTTTAAGTCCGGCAAAACGTGAAAAGGCAGCTTTAGACGCTCTGTTCACGGAGTTGCCTTCATGCACCCGATATTGAATGAGTCTCTCCGGAAAATAAAACAAGGGAAAATCTCGTACTAAAGTAACCCACAATACAGTATCTTCCACAATAACAATATCTTCCCTAAAAGTAACGGTATCGAAAGCAGCTTTGGAAACACAGGCACGCGAGGGAGAAACCGGCCAAAGGCAAAGCCAGTCGGCCCAGGGCTTTTCCGGAGCAGGTTCCTGCACAGGTACCAAAGCATCCCCACCCATCCATTCATAAAACGCACAAACCACCAATCCATTTGGAAACTGTTGACCTTCTAAAAAATGAAATAATTTTTCCAGATAAGTAGGTTGGAAATAATCATCACTATCCAAAAAACAAAGGTACTGGCCTTGAGCATGGCGGGCGCCGTTGTTTCTGGCGGCTGAGCGTTCTGCATTCTCCTGATACACATATCGGATTCGGCTGTCCTGTGCCATCAGTTCTTTCATCACGTCAGCGGTATGGTCTTTAGAACCATCGTCTACCACAATAAATTCCCAGGCAGTAAAAGTTTGGTGCAAAATGGAGGCAGCCGTTTCCCGAAGTAATTCTGCGCGATTATAAGCCGGAGTAATAATAGAAAAAACTGGTTTCATGGGATTGCGTTTGTGGAGGGCATGAAGGAGTCTGAGATGGCTGGTTGGGCAATTCCATACACCCTGTCCATCATGGACTTGGCCACATGGGGGCGATAATGACTATCTTCGTAATAGTTCAAATAATTGCGGGTGTACTCATTCCATCCCGAAAAATCATGAACCCTTTCGGCACCAAAAGTTTGCTTTAGCCAATGGACATCCTCCGCATGGATGGGCATGGCCTCATATAAAGGAGAGATCAGAAAGTGAAATTGGGTTTGATGCCTTTTGAGCACTGAGGCAATCTCCTGC
Source organism: uncultured Candidatus Competibacteraceae bacterium (assembly GCA_964578885.1). Taxonomy (GTDB): domain Bacteria; phylum Bacteroidota; class Bacteroidia; order CAIKAF01; family CAIKAF01; genus CAZRHR01. The sequence goes on from CAZOEO010000007.1 coordinate 110,220, forward strand.
AACATCTCCTTTTGGGATTTTTGAATCATCGGAGTGTACACCACTAAATGGTTGGAATCTCTTTCATAAAAATAATGCATTCTGCTGGCGTAATAAGAAATGGTATCCGTGGCGATTTGCTCCTCAAAATGCTGAAGCGTTTGCTCATTGGTTGCCGCATCGTAGTGCAGAATATAATCATCAAAAATGCCATCTTCCGCCATGTAGGGCTTAAACTGTCCACTCCATGTTAAATCAATGTAGGCCCAGAAAAAACTATGATGCAAAAAGACTTTAAAAAAAAGCATTTGAAACCATACATTAGGTTCTCCGGAAAGGATGGGATGCTTGCGGGTGATATGGCTGGAGGGATTATAATCCATATTCAATAAACCAGGATCTATCACAAACAATGCGTGTCGAATGGCATGGGCAGCGGTATCCAGATAAATCACTTTCTTCCAGATTCCATAAATTCCCTCACCCGAGGCGTCCATATGATAAGGCCTGGCGGGCCCAATATGCGACAACCAATCTTCCACTTCAAAGTAGGTCGCCCTGGAATTTCCAAAAATAAAAGCATCGTAAGGCACTGTGTCTTTGCGATGCATATAGTTTTCGATGCCCAGAAAATCTCTGTTCACGAACACATAGCTGTTTTCACCTGATGCTATATAAGAATCATAGGTAAAAATCACCTTAAAGGGATCTTCCAATACATACCACCCTAAAATACCTCCAAAGGGCGCCAGCACCAACAACATTTTTCCCAACAAAACCTTCATCTCGGATCTCACGGTCGGCTCATTTTTTAAAATTGGAAGTAAATAAACTGTTGATTTTCTCCACGATAGAGCAAAACACAACCTATAATCAGGATATAAAAAGCGATTCTTAACCAGGCAGGCAATCGGTCCAATCCCTCTAATCCATGTTTACCTTTCCTATTGAGCCACTCTACCACAAACAGAAAGGCGACTGCACCGATGGTAAAAGTGGAAAAATAATGAAGGGCTTCCTCCCATTTCCACGCAGAGGAGAACATGCCCGAAAGGTACACCAAGGCTTCCCGAAGATTTTCTGCACGGAAAAACACCCAAGCCACCATGGCCATCACAAAAGTAAGGATCATGCCCAACACTTCTCTGAAGCTCGGCCAGCCATCCTGCCCAATGACGCCTAGATTTTTCCGATTTTGCCCGGTCATCAACAGCGGTATAAAATAAAGTGCATTGATGAAGCCCCAAGCCACAAAAGTCCAGTTGGCACCATGCCAAAAACCGCTGACCACAAAAATGATAAAGGTGTTTCTCAGGGTTTTGGAAAAAGTGAATCGGCTTCCGCCCAGTGGGAAGTAAAGGTAATCACGGAACCAGGTGGATAATGAAATATGCCACCGTCGCCAGAACTCGGCCATGTCTCGGGAAAAATAGGGAAAAGCAAAATTTTGCATCAACTGAAATCCCATGGTTCTGGCGGTGCCAATAGCAATATCCGAATAGCCGCTAAAGTCACCATAAATCTGCATGGTAAAATAAAATGCGCCCAACCAGAGCGTGAATCCATCATGCGCATCAGGTTGGTCGAAAATCTGATTGGCCCATTGTGCGCAATGGTCGGCCACCACCACTTTTTTAAAAAATCCCCAAACAATTTGCCGAAGGCCATCTACCAATTGCGACCTATTTACCTGAACAGGTTGAAAAAACTGGGGTAAAAGATTCCTGGCACGCTCAATAGGTCCTGCCACCAATTGCGGAAAAAAGGATACAAAGGCGGAAAAGGCGACCAGATCGTTGGTGGCTGAGATTTCCCTGCGATACACATCTATGGAATAACTGAGGGTTTGAAAAGTATAAAAGCTAATACCCACGGGTAAAATCACAGAAAGCCGATCGACATCTACATCTACTCCCAACATGGCGAGAGACGCAACCAGACTATCCACAAAAAAATTGTAGTATTTAAAAAATCCGAGCATCCCCAGATTTGCCACCACACTCACGCCCAGCCAAATGGATCGTACCTTGGGTTTATCTGAATTCGCAATTCCTAAAGCAGCCGTAAAGTCGATTAGGGTACTTAGGACAATTAATCCTAAAAAACGATAGTCCCACCAACCGTAAAACAGATAACTGCATCCTAGTAAAAATACATTTCGAAATTTAATTTTCCGGCTGGGAATCAACCAAAAAATGATAAATACCAGGGGAAAGAAAATGAGATATTCCAGTGAATTAAAGAGCATGTTGGTTGGAATTTTCTATTTTCTTATCATTAAAAACCCTTGTAAGTACTATCCATTTCGTTGACATCGAATAAACTCGCGGTGTCCTTCCATCCCAGGTTGAAGAGTGCATCTATCACAGAAAGGTGCGAGATAAAATCTCCGTGCAATTGTGGATAAACAGGGTGATGAAAGGACTGATATACCAATTCAACTCCCTGGGCGAGATACGCATTGGCATCGTTGTACTTGGCGGCACCCAATCCACTCAAATACGTGGTGGCGCCCAATTGAGCACAAATACCGAGAATGAGTTCATTGTTTTCACCAGAAAGCCCGGATATATCCTTCTGCCGGATAAGTTCCGTACCAAAATTAAGTCGCGCACAGACCTCTGTGATGCATGCTACATTCATTTCACAAAAACTGGGTTGGTGCAACCATCCTTGAACCACCGGCCAGACTTCCTGAAAAAACGGCGCTTTTTTATAAGCCATTTCGATGGTCTTTTCTGTGGTTTTCAGCCATTTTTGATCACCAAACCCCACCTCAATATAGGAAGAAAGTCGCTGACTACCGGCAGGATGCGACAAAGGCACCACCAATTCGTGTGCACCCTGAGCGGTTTTAATTTTATTCCGGTTAGCCACTGATTTACCGCGCGGCACCTGTACCTGGTCCAAAATGACAAAACGATGCGAACGCTTCACCTTATCGAAAAAACCCAGCCAGGGCAAAAAATTAGGCTGGTGCACTGAAACCACACAACTCATGGATAAAGTAATAAAGTATAATATCCGTTGGATTGCGCAGTAAACACAAACCCTTTGGAAAGATAAAAATAGATGGCTTCCAGATTATTCATGGCCACTTTCAGGCCAATAATATCGTGTGGATGTGCTCGTTGCAACTCCTGAAGCATGACTTTTCCCAGACCCTGTCCCTGCCTGTCTGGATGTACTGCATACCTGTGAATATGAAGCCATTCCGGCTTACGACTTACCATAGCAAAGCCGCAAAGTTGCTCATCAGACCATACAGAAAGACTCGTTTCAAATTTCTCTGGTAAATCAGACAGAAAGGCCTCTGCATTCCAGGCATCTTCTCCAAAACAAAGGGCATCTAATGCCAGAAAATCTGACAGATGCTTTTGAATAAAAGGCTTATCTACAGAAACTAGACGTTTGTTTATCAACGCCATATCCAGCGAATTACTTCAAATGCCTCAGCAAAGGGAGTTCCTATTTGAACCCCTCGTGTGGTGGCCAGTGAACGAATAAAATTTTCATTCAAATAATTGCGATGGCCTTGCGATGCATAAGCCTTGAGGGCTTCGGCCTTGATTTGAATGGCCGCTTCTTCCAGAATAACAAACGAAGTGGTATTCAGAGAAATATTGTTCCAAGGCATTTCATATCCTAAAATGGAAACATGTTTAAAAGCGCGAACGCCTTCTTCGAAGATGACCTGATGATCCTGATGAATATCTGTGCTACAGGGCAGAAACACCAAATCTGGTTGAACCCGATTTCGCACTTTGATTAGTTCTTCCAAAATTTCTTGCCGGTAAGTTTTGAACATCCGAACAGGAAAATTGAAAATAATCAGGTTCTCAGGGGCAATTCCCAGCACTTTGGTGGCCGCCTTCACTTCGATTTCTAAGGTATTGGGAGGCAAGCCTTCCGGCAGAGAATTTTCGCAAAGGGAAAAAGCAATATAATACACCTCCACGCCTTCACTGGCTAATTTGGCGATGGTACCGCCACAACCCAACTCTCCATCATCGGTATGCGGGGCTAACACAAGAACTCTTTTGGCTTTTGGAATCATTTTTTTAAGGGAAAATCAGTAAAATGGGGCAATGTGTCCCGAAGAATGGATTCGTTGTATATCAGGTTCTGATTGCTGTAATGATCGCAGGTTGGATCAGATTCATGGGGAAAGAAACTAACACCATACTGAATTTTCAATATGTTGCAGAGTTTAAAGTAATGGAATTTATACTGGCTTTGTGTTAAATAAGCCTCATTGGTCAAATCCCAAAACACCCCACCCGTCGATTTAAAAAGCAAATTCACCAATCCGGCACCGGTGATGGCTGCGGCAGAATGAGAGCGTCTCATTAAGGCGATTTGTTCAAAAAAGCTCAGCTCTTCCATGGCCACGGGCATCAGGCCCAGTTCTTTGAAAAAAGCTTCCGCTTTGTCTTCCCGATCAAACTTCCTTCTTTTGGCTTTTTTCCGGGAAATATAGACGCCCGGTATCATGGCATCTTGTGCGTTGAACTTTGTATCGAGGGCACCGAACAGTAAGTTACGAATGGACGCCACGTGTTCGGGAATAAACATGGGGGTCCAGGGCTTTACCTCCGGCATGAATAAATGAGGAACTTCCAGATGCACATCTTCCGGAATCACTTCCCATTCCAACTCAGGAAACAACTGCAATGTTTCCTGAACAAAAGGCAATTGATGCCAGGTTTCAGGATAAATGAGACGCACCTCTTTAAAAAAAGGACGCGCCATCAGCAGTCTTGGAATGCATTCTGTAATCCAGAAATAATAACTGAACCAGGGTGAATGCACCAGCAAATAGGTTTTGTTCTTATCTAATCGTTTGCTTTTGATGCTTTTACCTAAACGAGACACCCATTGTTGCTCCACGGCTTTGCGCCAATGTTTCAGATAAGCAGATTCATCATAGCCGCTAAAACCTAAATTAGGCGCACATCCTTTTACCAACAAGTTGTTTTTTAAAACCAACCCGTAGTGGTTTACAAAGACGTGATGTAATTCTTTTACGCCAAGTTTCACCTTTAAATAGGCCTCATCTTTGCGGAAAAGAGGTCCCCATTCAGGCCGGAGATTTACCGGAGGTTGGTAAATAATTTCTTGCACAAACCCTGATGGCTCAATTTTATACATGCAAAAAGTTGAAAGCAGGTGAGTGAAACAATTGGTGCTTAAAGGTCAAAATAATTTCTTGGTAAACCCAACCAAACTGCGTAAGACAGGTCCCAATCCAGGCAAAGCATATAAAAGCATAACGGCCAATGGCTTATTGGTTTTCCCGTTGTATCCTGCCGGAAATAAACGCCATGAAGTCCAGCCCATTTTTCTTACTTGCGCCCATTGTTCCGCTTGAAATGCTTTCCGGGCCAGATGGAAATAGCACATGCTCAGCAACCGATTTTGGCTGGCAAGCGGCAAAGGTTGTAGTTCAGGCCTTTTAAAAATGGCTTGTAAACAGGTTAATTCCCGTTCCCATTTATCTGGTGCACCGTGGGTAAAACTATCCGGTGCCGCTACATACACGGTCGTAATTTCCGGGACTTGAATGACCGGAACACCCGCAGCCACCATCCGTAAGGAGGTATCCATGTCCTCACAAATCTGAATTTCCGGATCAAATGGATGTGCCAGCATCACGTCTCTATGAACAGCCCAACGCTGCGGATTTACGGTAAATTCTAAAAAATAAGTTTTCCAATCTATTTCCCCGCGGAGTGGACAATGCCTTGGTGCGCGATTTCCCTGCGCATCCTCGTCAAATGCATGGGTAAAAAAGAAGGCTTTGGGCATACCTGCTGCCAAAATATGGCGGTGCAAGGTTTCCAAATGATGTGGAAGATGTACGTCGTCGCTATCTAAAAAACAGATATACTGCCCATTAGACTCTTCCACTCCCCTATTTCGAGTAATACAACGCTCCATGTTTTGGGAATGCCGGATTACCCTTTTGGCAGCCAGAGGATGCGCCAGGGCCAGGGCCACAGATTCATCCGTAGAGGCATCATCTACAATCAGGGTTTCAAAATCCTGAAAAGTTTGTTGCATCAAAGAGTCTAAAGCCTTGTTTAAAAAAGCGGCTCTGTTGTACACAGGGACAATGACAGAAAAAAAGGGACGCGATTCCATGGTTCTTAATCCGGATCTCTAAAATCGGTAGGGTCAATGGTTTTTCCCCGAACCCCTTTCCATGCATGCCATGCGGCCAGGTTCCAAAAATAATCCTCCATCATGGCCTTTTTCTTTTGAGAAGAGGACAGATAATATCGGGTAAAAAATTTGACCAAAGTCCACCATCCACCGCGGTCTTGAAGTGCCGATGCAGGAGAAGCTCCCTCCCAGCGCATCTTCATAAAATACTTATTTCGTTTTCCGTAATACACCAAAGGGAGTTTCATGCCTTGGTGTAAATTGCCGGAAGATTGCTTAAACGAACCGGAGCTTTCGTGCAAAATGATGGCCTCCTTCACATAGCGGGTGGAAACCCCGACTTTTTTCAAGCGCAAAAAATAATCTTCTTCTTCACAGAACATGAAAAAATCCGTATCCATGAAGCCATGTTTGGCAATAATGGAAACAGGAATCAATAAAGAATGTCCATAAATTCTTGCTTCCCGGTCGGTAAGTTGATCCCAGCAATCGCTGAGCAAGGCGCCTTTGAGTTTATCGTAAGGAGAATTGGGGTCGGAAGCTTCATCGGGACCATATGTGCCGGCATAATGCACCACATCCGGATGTTCGGACATGAGCGTTGTATTGGAATAGACGGCATCGCCATAGGTGAGATATGCTTTTACGAGAGCAGAAAGGGCTTGCGGACGAACCGTAGTATCGTTGTTTAACACCCAGAGCAAGTCGGCACCTTCCTTTAGCGCAAGATCACTTACCCATTTATTTCCACCCGCATAACCCAAGTTTTCACCTGTTTCCAAAATGCGCAGCTGAGGGAAAGCCTGCCTTAACTTTTCGGCCGAACCGTTGGTAGAACCATTGTCTATCACAATCACTTGCATGTTAGGATAGTCCATGGCCAACAAAGACCGTAAACAAGCGGCAGTGGTTTCGTATTTAAACCAATTCAGAACGGCCACATACACTAAGGGCAGCTGGTTTTGCATAAACATTTGAGTAGAGACTCAATCCTGAAATAGTTGATTGAGTTTTTGATTATAAGCAGAATCGAAAGATTCAGTGCTAAAGGTTTTCTTCACCGCTTCGGAAACCTGCCCGGCCCATTCAGGTTTTGGCGGGTTCAACAGGTAATTTTCCAGAATTTGTGTTAGGCCATCCACATCGCCCACTTCAAAAAAAACCCGGTCGTCCATGCCGTTCATCAGCTCAATATTGGCAGGAATACGAGTGAGTGCAACTCTGAGACCAGACAAAAGATATTCAATGGCCGAATTAGACATTCCCTCTGACAAGGTGGATAAAATGCCAACGTCCATGTAACTCAGCAATTCACGAATTCCTCCCAGCGCACCTGGAAAAATCACCTCGTGGTATAAACCCAAATCAAATGCCAGCGCTTTGGCTTCTGATACTTTCAAACTTAAACCAGGAGGAATGCCAGGTAGAATAAGTAAAAATCTCTTGTCCGGATATTTTAATTTCAAGTTGTGGAGGGCCCTAAGAACCGTAAGGTGGTCTTTTTCTGAGAAAAAATTGGCTGTCATCACCATTTTCAAATCAAAATGGTGGTTTTGGGCAAAAAAAGCGTGAAAATCCCATTCCGTAGACATCCGGTTCCGGTTACTTTGGCGGTGCAATGGGTTGTTGATTACGGAGATATTTTGAGCCACCTCCGGATGCCGGTTGGCCCAAAAGTTGGCCACGGTTTTTGAATTTGCAATAAACTCGGGCGTCCATCTGACGGCTAATTTTTCTTTATTACCAGGTGCATCAATGGGCGCAATGCCCCATTGGTGCCACCAATGCGTTTTTGCACCGGCCACTTTCCAGATAAGTCCACCCAGAAAATTACAATGTGAAGTGGCTGTGATAATGAGATCAGGATGGTATTTCCATCTTAGTCTTAATCCAAATAAAAAAGCCTTGAAAATAAAGCGAATGCTCATTCGCTGACCCATTTGCAAATCCGGGATAAAGAACCATTCAATTCCCTTCTTTTCCAGATCGGCAACCAAATCACGTTTTCGACTAAAAGCGCCAAAAACCACCTTATAACCGCGTTTTTGACAAAGGGACGCAATTTCTAAACTATGTAATTCGGTCCCTCCGTAGGTGAAAGATGGAATAAAAAAAATAATGTTTTTGGGCTTCAAAAAACAGTTCTTTAAAAGGGTTTACGCTCAAAGTTAGTGAATAAGGAACGGCGGGAGGCATGAAATTTATCGAAACCATGTGCCTCCAAAACGCGTTTTCGGTTTTGTTCCCCCAATTCCTTTCTCAATGAAGGGTTTGTCATTAGTGCTTCCAGCATTTCGGTCAACTTATGGGCATCATTTGGTGGAAAATAACCAAGGCTATAATCTTCTCCTAATGCTTCCTTGTTTGGTGGAATAGACGTCGCCAATACAGGTAATCCATACACCATATATTCCATAATGGAATTTGAAAATCCTTCGGAATAGGTAGACAAGATACCAATATCTGCCTGCATTAAAAGCTCATGGGGGTGCACGACGGCACCATGAAACTTCACCCGATGCTCCAGTTTCAAGTCGAACGCCAGTGCCTTTGTTAACATTTCCTGGGGACTGGTCCCCGGCGCAGAACCAACACAATGAAAAACAAACTCTTGTTCCGGATGTTTTTCCCTGTAAATAACCAATGCCCGCAATACGGTGGCATAATCCTTTTCCGGGAAAAAATTAGCAATCATTAATAAGTGAAGTGGTCTTGAACCCACCGTAGCATAATCTTTATCAATGGCCTCAGGAATATTCGCAATGGCATTGTGAATAATCACCACCGAAGATTTTGGAACATTATGGCGCTGGGCAATAAAATCCGCACAAGCCTTACTATTGGCAAGATACTTAGGATTAAACCTCATACAAATGGATTCCCATATCGTTACAGGAATATGACTATCTACAGACCGTTGATTCCAAACAAAATAAGAAGCACCCGTGAAAGGCCAGCTCAACCCACAAAGAATGTTAGGAAAATAAGTAAAACCCATAATCAAGTTCGGCTTCAGCTTTCGCAAAAACAAAGTGAACCTTACGATTTCCAATAGTTTTACTAACCGCGATGAATCGCTGAATACAGAAGGATATGTTTCGTAGCGGATGTGATGAAAATCCAAAATCTCCCTGAGTTGTCCATCCTTTCCCAAACCCACGATTACCGGTTCATATACACCCACCTTAAGAATAGATCGGGCATAAAAAACGGCTTGTTTTTCTGCTCCTCCCAAGGTCAGTGAAGGAATCACAATGACTGCCGTTTTCTTTTTTAAACCTGGCTTGAACAGAGATGTGAACCACTGTATCATTGGGTAAACCCTTTAATTTTTTGATACGTTTTGGGAATCATATATTTATACAAATCATCTTTAAAACTTGGATGATGTGAAAAACGATGGGCATAGCGAATGAATTTAAAAAAACGCCACCTTTTCTTCAAATTTAACACACCTTCATTATCTGGCATTTTCAGCTGTTGGCGAGCTAAATCTACCATTTTGACGCCGATGGTTTCCGAGAATCGTTCTTGCGTATATGCATCCACATGTTGCAGCATTTCCAATTGTCTTTCAATCCCCAGGTTCAAAGATTCAGCGGATTTGGAGATGCCACCCGGATGCTGGCGATACACCCCCATGGTTCCCGGGATTTGAATTACTCTACCGTGAGAAGCGAGCATCATTTCAATCACCATATCTAATCCTCTGGCCCGATAAATCCAATCCGGCCAGGAGGTAATAAGTCCGTTTCGGTACATCAACGAACAAGTTGGGATAAAATGATGCAGAATAACCTCTTCCATTCCACATTCCTGAAAGCCTTCTTCATAGGGATAGGGACGTTGTACGCCTTCCCATGAAACGTCAACTTTGTGCCAAGTCATGACCGCATCGAGTCGGGATTCCATGGTCTGAAACTGCCTTTGAATTTTTTCCGGATCAGTCCAGTAATCGTCTCCTTCACAAACTGCCACGTACTTACCACTACAGGCCGAAAGTACCCTGAGCCAGTTGCCTACCATCCCCAGGTTTTTGTCTGAGGTCAAAATGCGAACGGGAAACGGAAAATCCTTTGTTTTTTCCCGAATCACGTCGAGGGTGCAATCGGGTGAGGCATCGTCGCCTATCACTACCTCTACTTTGCCTTCAAATTTTTGCAATGCAATCCCCCGAAGGGTTTCCTCAATAAAAGCTTCCTGTAGATAGGTGATGACGGCAATGCTCACGTCTGGTTGATCTGCCATGTTATTAATCGGAAGTCGATAAATCTATTTTAATGTAAATGCGTCGGCCGTCCTCATCCCTGAACCAGGCATTGGCATAAGGATCATGAGTTAAAGCCCGAAGGCGATTGATGGCCTCCCTAAAAGTGGTAGGTTCGTCCAATTGGATTTCACAAAGCTTGCGATAATCTGCAATGCTGTTATAATTCCCGGAATCAGGCTGAAATGTCTTGTAGTCGCCTGTTAGTACGAAGGGTAAATACGCATCTAATAAATCTAATTCGGCCCGGATAACCCGGTCGTAAGCTGTTTTAGATGTATCGTATGCATAAACCGGCACTTGCTTTTGCGCAATCACCGGACCAGAGTCTACGCCTTCATCCATTTCGTGAAGTGTCGCCCCAAGTGGCAATCCATTTAAAATAGAAAAAACTTGTGGAAACCAACCTCGATTATACGGGTTTAAACCCGGATGCAGGTTAATGCAGCGTACCTTTTGAACCAATTCAACGGGAAAAATTTGCTTACAATGAGCGGAAAAAATCAAATCGTAGGACTGAATCAGCCTTTCTACGTTTTGCTTCACATCCATCATGATGGCCCCATGGGACAAAAACGATGCCGGATCAGGATTCTTAATGCTGAAAGCCACATCAGGTTCGGGATATCCCAAATCCAAAATGCGTCGTTTTACTTCTTGCATTAAGAATAGATTATCGGTCACCAAAAGCAAACGCATCACTCAGATATATTTTCGAATCAAGTTCGTAATTAAATCCACCTCTTCTTTTTTCAAATCCGGGTACATGGGCAAACAAAGCACCCGCAGCGAAATATCTTCTGCTACCGGACAAGATTGCTTGTGGGTGAGATATTTGAGCGTATTTAAGGACGGGTAAAAATATCTTCTCGTGCTCACGTAGTGACCTTCCAAGGCTTGTTTTACCCGAAGTAAAGACGCCTCATCGGGAAAAAAGACGGGGAAATAAGCGTAATTGTACCATGTACCTTCCGGGATCACAGGAAAAGTCAAGGGTAATCCTTTTAATTTTTCCTTGTAATGACTGGAAATTTGCCCGCGTTTCCGAATAATGTCATTCACATCCGGAAGAACGCTGAGCCCCATGGCTGCGTGAAATTCAGAGTTTTTGGCATTAATGCCCACACAGACAAAATCTTCCGGGCCCTCATGGCCGAAATTCCGCATGTAGGCCGCCTGTTTCATGATTTCCGGCTGGGTAGAAAACACGCCTCCGCCTTCCACGGTATGAAAAAGTTTGGTGGCATGATAGCTGCATGTGGTGATGTCACCATAGGCAAGCAGGCTCTTGTCCTTGTAACGAACCCCAAAAGCGTGGGCACCGTCATAAATCAATTTTAATCCATGCTTTTTCGCAATGCGTTCCAGACTTTCTACGTCGCAGGGAATACCGTAAACGTGGGTAGCCAGAATAGCAGTGGTATCGGGTGTAATGCACTTTTCTACGGATACCGGGTCGATGTTGCAGGTATCGGGCAAAATATCTGCGAAAACAGGTTGGCAGCCTTCCCAGAGCACGGAGCTCGTAGTGGCTACATAGGAAAATGGCGTGGTAATCACATCACCTTTAATACCAAGGGCCTTAATGGCCAGCTGAATGGCGATGGTTCCATTGCCCAAATACAAATTGGGCACACCCGTAAAGTCGGTTATTTTTTCTTCCAGTTCATTGACCAGGGGGCCAAAGTTTGTCAGCCAACGACGCTCAAAAACAGCCTGGATATATGCCTGATATGTAGCAAGGTCGGGCAAATATGGTTTAGTAACGGTAATCACGCCCCAATTATTTTTTTAAGTCGGTAGGCCCATTGCCAAAAGGCACCATTTGGGCCTTGGGTTCGCTGCAAATAACGTGAAAAAGCCTCAAAATCTTTGGCATCCGTTTCAGGTAAAAAATGAGAATCAATGCCTGGAGCAATGCGTGCCGCTACGGCATGTTCGTTGCCATAAAAAGCCCTTTTCATTTTCCTGAATAAAATGCGGTTGATCCATGTACCCACCACGTCCCTGGCAATGGGAGAATGTGGAGGAAGATCACAAATGTCTAATCTCGGATTGGGAAATACAAAATCCAGAACGGGCGCATATCGAGGATCTCCTAGCGTGGCTACGAGACGGCGGCGCATAGATTTTGTCTCCTTGTCCGAGGCAGACCCTTCTGACCAACCTTCCATGACACTTTTACACTCCGGATGAAAACGGAAAACGGCAATTACATCATCAATCACTTCAAACTTATCCTGACCGTATGTAAGTAAGTATCTTACCCACATATCCATGTCCATGGAATAGTGATATACTTCATCTACGCCTCCGATTTGCTGAAACTTATCCGTTCTTAGGAACAGGCCTTGTTGATTCAAGCCGGTTAGCAAAGCGCTCTCAATAAAATCTTCTTTTTTCGCTGTGGGATTATTGACCCACAGAACCTCACCTTGCTGCCAGATGTTGGCACGAGCAGCCACCATATCGGCCCCTTTTTCGGCAAAAGTTTTACCAATGGCGTGCAGAGCACCGGGCAAAAGCCAGTCATCGGAATTGATCCAATTGAAAATGGGCTGGGTACATAATTTCAGTCCTTTATTAATGGCTTCGCTTTGTCCCCGGTCTTTTTCCGACACCCAATGATCAATAAAGGCATCGTAATATTTTAATATTTCTACCGTTTGGTCCGAACTACCGCCATCCATCACAAAATACTGCAGTTTGGGATATCCTTGCAAAAGGATACTACGGATGGTGGTTTCTATGTATGGACCTTGCTGATAAGAAGGTGTTACAATAGAAATACCCGGCCAATCGATGTTTGGGTCATACGAGATTTGCCCATAAGCAGCTTCATCAAGCAAATGCTCAGGATAAATTGGTGGTGGCAAATTCACCATACTATTGGATGCTAAAAGATTGTAATGCAGGACGATTGCCTTTAGATGCAATCAGGTTGATATATGGATAAGATTGTCCGGGCGTTTCTTCCTTAAGTAATTTACTTTCCGGAACATAACGATAAAGTTTATAACCCAGTTCCCTGGTTAGGTAGGCCGACAATTCGGCGCAGGAGGTGCCTGCATTTCTGGCATTGGTTTCCGTAAACTCCACCAGAAGGACGGGGGCATCCGGGCTAGTAAAAAAGTCACGTCCGCCTTTCAAAACGGACAATTCCCAACCTTCTACATCGATTTTCATAAGGTCTACCTCGGCCGGACGCAATGACTTTTCTGCTGCAAAAGCATCCAGCGTTGTTACTTCCACCTCTTCGGTAGCCGCGGTTCCTCCCATAGAAGGTGCGGCAAAAGAATTAAAAGCATCGTAGCCCTCTTCAGCCACCATGAGTTTCAGGCGTCCCGGTTCAAAAGAAAGACCTTTCTGGACAATTTCCACTCCAGTTATCTTATTTAATTCCAGATTTTTACGGAATTTATTCGCCGTATTACTGCTCGGTTCAAAGGCCATAATACGTCCGTTGGGCCCCAAGGATTTGGCGGCATATAAACTGAACAGGCCCACATTGGCGCCCACATCAATGAAGCAGCCACCGGGTTTCAGATAGCGTTGCAGAAAATCCAATTCATCTTCTTCAAAACCTTTAAAAATCTCGAAGGAGAGTTTGCTTTCCTTGTGGAACATCATTTGCAGTCCCGGAGCAATGGTGTATGGAATCTCGTCTTTCTGTCCGAATAATAAATCGAAGTAATAACGGTCTTTCCAGGCTTTAAATTTTTCCGGCTTCATGGTGCGCCGGTTCCTGTAAATGGTAAGTCTATGAATCAGGAAATCTGCAATATGTAAGTCCAATGACATAGTTTTGGTTTAAGAGTTAGCCCTGAACCCGGACCTTAAAAGGATCCAAAAAGGTTCCATGGACAGACTGGGGTAATACCTCCATCGGTTCATTGGCATCCATGGAAACCAGAACCTTTTTAAAATTATCGATATTTTCCAGTACCTGGTTACCGGAATCGACATAAATGCCCATTTCGTAGTGTCCGGGAGTAAGTTTAAAAGATGGAATATCTAAAATAAACTGGACATGTCCGGGCTGGAGATCGAAGGTTTGTTCAATAAACTTGGTCCAGTAAGATACGACCCTTTGCCCGCTTAAATCATTGAAAAATACGGCAAAAGAGACCTCCTTCACGGGTTCATGCACTTGATAATTCAATTGAAAGCTCAGCGGTTGATTTAAATAAATCTGTTCGGTCGGTTCCCCTTTTGCGTTTTTCATTTGAAAGGCAGATAGGGTTACTTTCCTGCTTCCGGTAATTTTCTGCTTATCGTCCAGGAGGTTTTGCTGTTCGTAAGCTTTCACGATGGTTTCAGTTTGGTCATGTGCCACCAGCGTTCCATTTTTCAGGAAGAGGCAAGAGGTACAAAGTTTATTAACAAACGCCATATTGTGACTTACAAAGAGAATGGTTTTTCCTTCTGAGGAAGACACATCCTGCATTTTACCGAGGCATTTCTTCTGAAATTCCATATCTCCAACGGCAAGTACTTCATCTACAATGAGGATTTCAGGTTCCAGATGGGCGGCAACCGCAAAAGCTAGTCGCACGTACATTCCGGATGAATATCTTTTTACAGGTGTATCTACGTAGCGTTCCACCCCGGAGAAGTCAATAATCTGATCGAGTTTTCTTTTGATTTCGTGGCGTCTCATTCCCATGATGGCGCCGTTGAGGAAAATATTTTCTCTGCCGGTGAGTTCCGGGTGAAATCCTGTACCCACTTCCAGCAAGCTGGCCATCCGGCCTCGTGTTCGAATGCGTCCTTCGGTTGGGGCAGTAAGGCGGGATAACAACTTGAGCAAGGTGGATTTTCCTGCGCCATTGGCCCCCACAATGCCAAGCACATCGCCTTGTTTCACTTCGAAATTGACATGTCGCAGGGCCCATACATAATCTGACTGACCCGCTTTGGATCGGTCGTTCATTTCACCCAAAGTAAGAGACGGGTCTTTCTTCCCTTTCAGATGCGAAAAGAGCCGACCAATATCTTCCCGCAGGGTGGCGCCACCCACCGCACCAAGTCGATATTGTTTACCTAAATTTTCTACAGAAATCGAAATATCACCCATAACTATACAGTATCCATAAAGGTCTTTTGTACACGGCTAAAAATCATGATACCAAAGGTGAGCACTACTACCATGAAGGCGGCACTATAACCCAGACCAGACCAAGAAAAAGTTCCGGCGCCGGTTACAGCAAACCGAAAGGATTCAATAATGGGCGCCAAAGGATTCCATGCAAGATATTTAGCATAGCCTTGTGGAATTTCTGACATGGGATAAATCACCGGTGTCACGTACATGAGTAGCGTTACGCCAAAAGAAACAAAATACGACAAGTCCCGGTATTTGGTGGTCATGGACGAAATAATAATACCTAAGCCCAGGGCCAGTCCGGCCATAAGGAGAATGAGTAAAGGCAAGAGCGCAATGTATATACCCGGCTGAAGTAATCCCGGTTGTGTGAAGTAGTAATAAAGATACATAGAAGCGAAAAGCAACATTTGAATACCAAACTTCACCAAGTTAGAAACAATGACTGCGATCGGGGCAACCAAACGAGGAAAATACACTTTACCAAAAATGTGCGCGTTGGAAGTAAAAGTGGTAGACGTGGCGGTAAAGCAAGATTGAAAATAGTTCCAAAGGGTTACGCCGGCCAGGTAGAATAAGGGAGCGGGAATTTGTTCCGTGGAAATTTGTGCAATCTGACCAAATACAAATGTGTAGATAACGACTGTGAATAGGGGACCAAGGAAAAGCCAGAGTGGTCCTAGTACAGTTTGTTTATACAACGCAATAATATCTCTTTTCACAAGAATTGAAATCAGGTCACGATATTCCCAGATTTCTTTTAACTGAATATTAAACCAGCCCGACTGGGGGCGAATTTCATGGGTCCAACCCGAAGATTTTATTTCCATTTTGGCAATTACAACATAACAAACAGCACGGACGCACAAAGATAGGCAATTGCACAGCTCCGCCCTGTCAGTCCCACGATAAAACAGGGACTAACCTGAAATTTAGTTTTAAAAATCTGTGATACGCTGAGTTCAAAGGGCCACGGCTTTCAACCCGTTTTGTTGTAGAGTATTCCAGATTTAAATTATTTTAACGCGAAGCAAAAATACTAAAAATCTAATTATTAATTAATTAGATTAATTTCAATAGTTTTTACCGCATGTGCAAATAAACAAAAAACGTTGGGAAGTACACAATTAAAAGGCGCAACCATCAGAATTTTTCAAGGAACAGGAGACGTTCATATATTTTTATCTACAAACCTGGTTGTGCAATTGACCATAGGTTGTATTTTTGTAAAATGAAGGACCCAAAACACATCCTCTCCATCGTTTTGATTTGGCTTTTCCAGATCTTACCGGCCCAATATTTACACCTTTACGAGCCCTTTTCAGGTGAAGTTATTTCCGGGAATCAAGTGAATTTTTCCTGGAAGCAAATCCCGGGTGGCGCGCCATATACTTTTGAAATTGATACAACAAATACGTTTACCTCGGCACAGTCCACCCTTCAATCCGGCACAAATTTATTGCTCACACTGAACCCCAACACCTTGTATTATTGGCGTGTCACAGGAAATGGCGGGCAGCAATCGCCCACCTTCCAATTCCATACGTCCGATATTCCATCGTGGGGAGATTTGCGTCTTTGGTTTCAGACGAGCCAGGGCATCACCGCAGCGAACGGGGTAGTTACCGAATGGATTAGTTCCGGAGATTCCACGCGGATTGCCTCTCAACCGTCTGTATTTTTAAGGCCGGAGTTGGTGGCACAAGGTCCCGGAGGTTTTCCTGTGGTCAAATTTGGAAAAACAGGAGCCACAGGAGGGCATACGGCCATGGAGTTTCCCGCCATTCCGCTTAGCAGCGATATGACCTTGCTCACCCATTCTAAACTCAACGGAAATGGCCCCACCATTCATTATTTTCTAGGAGGAATCAATGGCGCCATGCACTTAGGCGGGTCTTTCTCCGGTGGCATCGGATTGGGATTTTACACAGGTCCCACCTGGCGTTACACGGCCACCACGCCTGCACTCAACTGGAATGTTGGCTATTTTCACAAACAAAGGGCCCGACGAAACGGCACTGAACTCGGATTACTGGGAACCGCTCCTACGCAAACCTGGCAGATTAATATGTTCGGTTATCGTCCAGATAATGTGAATCTGAGAACCCATGCCGACATTTCCGAATTTCTGGTATTCAATCAGTCCCTTCCAGACTCGCTTATTTTATTGGGAGAACGCTATCTCAAATTTAAGTATGTACGGCCTGTTCGCCTTCCATATGATACGTTGGTCTGCGGTCCAACGCTGTCTTTAACCGTCCCTAATCCGGAAGATTTTACATCCATTTTGTGGAGTACCGGAGCTACTACACCAAGCGTAAATATCATACAAAGCGGAACTTACTGGGTAAGGGGCACTTCTTTTTTAGGAGTTGTAACCACAGATACCATTCGGGTAAAAGGTGTATTTCCTTTTCCATTGACCTCTATCACAGACACCCAGAGATACCTCTGCCTTGGAGACACCCTGGAAAATGTCTATTTGAATGCCAATCCAGCCCAGCCCTGGGTTTGGAGCAATGGATTTACAGGAGACACCT
Organism: uncultured Candidatus Competibacteraceae bacterium; assembly: GCA_964578885.1. Classification (GTDB taxonomy): domain Bacteria; phylum Bacteroidota; class Bacteroidia; order CAIKAF01; family CAIKAF01; genus CAZRHR01. The sequence goes on from CAZOEO010000007.1 coordinate 128,275, forward strand.
TACGAATCACCAGTCCGGGCACCTATCAACTTTTCCAGCCAGATTCTTCGGGCTGTATTTTCTCTACGCCACCTCTCGTGGTCATCAATCGCATGAATGCTGATTTTATCGCCGCTAACGGCTGCGAGGGAGACACCATTATGTTCACCGATTTTTCGCAGGATGCCCTTAATAATCCTGTCGTATTTTTCAACTGGCAATTCGGACCGAATGCTTTGGCAGACACCACCAATGCAGACACGGTATATACAGTATTTAGCCAACCAGGAATCTATCCGATACAGTTGATTGCCTACAACTCACTGGGCTGTCCGGACACCATGGAACGCGTGGTGGTAATAGCCCCAAAACCATTTCCACAATTTTCCATCAATCGTGAGTGCGTTGGAAATCCAATCACTTTTTCCAATCTTACACCCATTCCTTCAGGCACCACCCTTTCGCAAGTCCGTTGGAATCTGGGAAATGGCGTTGTGTCCAACCAAATTGGACCGACCACCACTTACACTCAGCCGGGACAATATCCAGTTCAACTTCGGATTCGATTCGCCAATGGATGTCTGGATAGCCTGGAACAGCTCGTTCAAATCGACAAACAAATCCAGCCCTTTTTTAGTTTACCCCAGGATACCTTTTGCTACGGAGTCCCTGTCCTCACCGATGATCAATCTTTATACACCAATACAACCGCCGGAAATATACAATGGTGGTTGAACGGGAGTGCGGTGATGTCGGGCAATCAGTATACAGGCACAGCAGGAAATACTGGTCCTAATGTATTGCGCATGACATTGCAATCTGCTGATGGATGTATTGGCGAAACAACCCGCAACTACTTTGTGCAAGCCCTTCCAAATGCAGACATTGCCGCCTCACAGCAATTGGGTTTTCCGCCGACAGCATTTCAATTTGTGAACAACTCCACCGGAGAGGTAAATCAAGTCGAATGGATTGATCCATTAGGAAATGCCTTACAGAACATAGATACATGTATCACCACCCTTTCCGATACAGGACTTTATCAGGTTTTCCTCCGAGTGCGGGACCGATTCGGCTGTGCTGATTCCAGTAGTATTCCCGTGCGCATTGTTTTGCCGGAAATGAATGCCAGGGTGTTGGACCTAAATTGCACGTTGAATAGCGAAGGATATGTGATGGCAGATTTCTCTATTCGAAACGAAAGTTTTCAGTTGCCCATTCAAAAAATGGATTTGACCCTCTTTGTGGACCAAACTTCCAGGATTTCTGAAGTATGGGAAGGACAGTTAAGTCCTGGTGCAGCGTTGCAATACAATTATAACGCCCAGCTGGAAACAATTCGCAGTCCGGGAGTTTGTTGCATTCAGATTCAACGCATTTTATCGGAATACAATCCCGGACAATTTTTAGAACAACCCGGAGGCACCTTCTGCGAAGCCATGACTACGGAATTTCGTGTAATCCGTCCGTTTCCGAATCCCACACCCGGACCATCCACCATATTTGTCGTTCTTCCGGAACAAGGAGTTGCCTACTGGGATTTATACCAAACCTCAGGGGCCAAAATCCAGCAAGGACAATGGGACGGACAGTCAGGATTACATCAATTAGACCTCGATTTATCTCAGTTGTCCCAAGGCATGTATTATCTCGAAATCCGTTTTAAAAATGAGGTAACCACCACCAAAATTTTGGTGCAACGCTAAACCTCCCTAGTTTTACGGCATGAACAAGGCCTCATCCACCCTTGCGTGGTACGTCTTTTATTGCAAATCCAGAACAGAAAAAAAACTGTCGGAACAACTTCAACTTAAAGGTTTTGAGCCATTTCTACCATTGGTAAAAACCAAAAGAGTATGGTCGGATCGAATCAAAGAAGTGACGCTCCCCCTTTTTCCAAATTATATTTTTGTGGCCTGCACATCCGCACAAGTGCCGCAAGTACTCGGATTTACCCATGTAGTAGGCGCCGTTCGGCACAATGGAAGCTGGGCCACCTTAAGAGACCAGGAAAAAGCCCATATCGAGCAAGTTCTGATTTCCGGATTTCCTTTTGAATTACAGGAAACCAAGGTAGAAGAAGGAGATTTGGTGGAAATAACCACCGGACCACTGAAATCTATCCAGGGCCGCGTGCTGCACCAACAAGGGCCCACACGCGTAGCCATCACCTTAGAAGTACTCAATAAATCTATATTGGTAGCCATTTCATCCAACGAAATCCGCAAACTTTAAGGGATTTATCCCTTATCTTCACCCCGACAATTAAAACCTTTGTTTTTCATGTGCGGAATCGCCGGCACCACTCATCCCACTTCAGCGGCCTCCCTCATCCGGTCGATGACTCAAGCTATGGCACATCGCGGCCCAGACGCAGAAGGCCATTATACCCATCCGGAACGCCCCGTGGCACTTGGACACCGACGACTTTCCATCATCGACTTGTCAGAAGCCGGTGCACAACCCTTTCATAGCGCCTGCGGACATTATGTCATGGTTTTTAATGGAGAAGTTTTTAATTTTCAAGAGATTGCCTCCGAACTTTTAAAAGAAAAAGACCTCCGCTTTTCCTCTCGCACAGACACGGAAGTTATTCTGGAAGCCTTTGTCCATTGGGGACCGGAGTTCATCCACAAACTCAACGGCATGTTTGCCATTGCCATTTACGATATTCGGCAAGACAAACTCCTGCTTTGGCGTGACCGACTCGGCATCAAGCCCATTTATTTTTACCACCACGACCAGCATTTTGCCTTCGCCTCCGAACTCGGATCCCTCAAAGCGGCCGTACCTTTTACCAACATCAATCAGGAGGCCGTTTCCTTATATTTTCACCTTGGATATATTCCGGCACCTCATACCATTTATACCGAAGCAAAAAAATTACCCGCCGGACATTGGCTCACCTACGAAAAAGGAAATGTACAATCCGGCGCATGGTGGCATATCGAGGAAGCCAGTAATCATCCCTATCAAGGCACACTGGAACAAGCCACCGAAGAACTCGACCAATTGCTTACCGACTCCGTGGCAAAACGATTGGTGGCAGACGTTCCCTTCGGAACTTTTCTCAGTGGAGGTATCGATTCCAGTCTAGTCACCGCATTGGCGGCCAAACAATACGGACCAGGGTTACGGACTTTTTCCATCGCCATGGACCAGCAAACCCATGATGAATCAGCCTATGCACTCGCCGTAAGTAAAGCGCTTGGCACCCAGCATACTTCCTTTAAAGTCACCGCCAAAGACGCCATGGATTTGGTGACCGACCTACCCGACATGTATCAGGAACCCTATGCCGACAGCTCCGCCATTCCAACCCTACTCGTGTCTCAATTGGCCAGAAAACATGTGACCATGGTGCTCACCGGCGACGGCGGCGACGAATTGTTTCTTGGTTATGGCGCCTATCGTTGGGCCGAACGATGGAGTCAGATGCCGGCCTTTGTCCGGAAATCTGCGGCCATCGCCCTTTCCCTGGGAAAAGAACGTCATAAAAGAGTGGCCGATTTATTGAAAGGCCCGCAGCATGTTCCCGTTTATTCCCATATTTTTTCACAAGAACAATACCTTTTTTCCGACCGTGAATTGTCTGCATTATTAGGATTTAAACCCGATTTGAGCAGCATTTCCCCACTTTTTCCCGAAAGAAAGCTATCCCCCGCGGAACAACAAGCGTTTTTCGATTTACAATATTATTTGCCAGACGATTTGTTGGTCAAAGTAGACCGCGCCACCATGCGGCATAGTTTAGAGGCACGTGTTCCCATCCTGGATTATCGAATTGCCACCTTTGCCATGAACCTGCCCCCCCATTTCAAAATGCAAGGACAAGTACAAAAGCTTATTTTAAAAAATGTGCTGTACAAGTATTTGCACTCATCGCTGTTCGACCGGCCCAAATGGGGATTTTCCATACCACTGGCCACCTGGTTGCAAAAAGAATTGGCGCCGCTTGTAGATCAATGGGTTACAAACCCAGAAGCCTATCGACACGGCTGTATACAGCATGCCACCGCGGTACAATGGCTCCAACGCTTCAGAGCAGGAGAAACCAGGTTGTATAATCGCATTTGGCTCATCCTTCAGTTTAACCTTTGGTACGCCAGACACCATGCGTAGCCTGTATCTTTCCTACGACGGCATGACCGATCCCCTCGGCCAATCGCAGGTATTGCCCTATTTACAAGGTTTGGCAAAACAAGGTTGGGACATCACCCTGATGAGTTTCGAAAAACAAGATCGCTTTCTTCAAGAAAAGGCAACCATAGACCGCCTTACCAACGAAGCCGGAATTCATTGGATTCCTTTAACATACACCAAAAAACCACCCGTTTTATCCACCCTTTGGGACCTGTACAAGCTGTTCCAAACCGTAAAAAAAGAACATCGAAACCAGCCGTTTCAGTTGGTACACTGTCGCAGTTACATTACCGCTTTCGCCGGCTTGCACCTCAAAAAAAAGCATGGGGTACCTTTTCTTTTCGACATGCGAGGATTTTATGCCGACGAACGCGTGGAAGGCGGAATTTGGAACCTCAAAAATCCACTTTTCAAGCAGATTTATCAATTTTTCAAAGCAGCGGAACAAAAATTTCTCACCCAGGCAGATGCGGTGGTTTGCCTTACACACAAAGGAAAAACCGTCATGAAGGATTTTCCAGGCGTTACGCAGGAGGTGTACGAAAAAATAGCGGTGATTCCCTGCTGCACCGACATGGAACATTTTTCCGACCGGCAGGTGCAACCCGCCATGGTGGAAGCGTGGAAAAACAAACTCAACCTGCCTCCCGGCACCACACTTCTCGCCTATTTAGGATCCTTGGGCACCTGGTATTTGGTGGAAGACATGGTTCGCTTCGTGGCAGCGGCGCATGCAAGATATCCACAGCTTGTCTGGCTGATTATTACCCGGGACCAGCCTGATGAACTCTGGCGAGCAGCCGCCAAATATGGTTTGCCAAAAGATGCCATCCGGATTTTTCCGGCCAGGCGCGAAGAATTACCCAGTGTATTGTCGTTGGTAAAAGCCTCCTTATTTTTCATTCAGCCCTCCTTTTCCAAGCAAGCCTCCAGTCCCACCAAGCAAGGCGAGCTTATGGCCATGGGCATTCCCGTGATTTGCAACGCCGGAGTGGGCGATTCCGATTATTTGGTACGCAAATACCAGTCCGGCTATGTGATTGAAAAAATGGAAGATGCCGATTTCCAGCGGGCCCTGGATCATTGGGAGACCATCCTTCAGCCAGATGCAGAGGCCATTCGCCAGGGTGCGAACGCGTATTTTTCGCTGGAAAAAGGCGTGGCCACTTACGCCCATTTATACAAAACACTCACGAAATAAGACCTTTGCACGCGAAAATGCGTTTGCGTTTATAGGGCGCCTGCCGCTAAAAGTTTTTCCCCAAAGTTGGCGTTCGGTTTTTCCAACTCGTCGAAGCACCCGGGCGTTTCGACAGGCGGCACCGCGTGCTCCGCTCAAAGTCCTCACAGCCGGCGACCCGCCCTGTTCAGGCGGCGGGTCGCCGGCCCTTCCGGGCTTCCGCTTCGCCCGC
>CAZOEO010000008.1:0-132310 GCA_964578885.1 uncultured Candidatus Competibacteraceae bacterium
GCATCTGCTTGTTCTTTGGCCTTTCTTTCTGCCTCTGCTTTGGCTTCTGCTTCTTCTCTGGCTTTACGTTCGGCTTCCGCTTTCGCGGCTTCTGCTTGTTCCCTGGCCTTTCTTTCTGCCTCTGCTTTGGCTTCCGCCTCTTCTCTGGCTTTACGTTCTGCTTCCGCTTTCGCCGCATCTGCTTGTTCTTTGGCCTTTCTTTCTGCTTCTGCTTTGGCTTCCGCCTCTTCTCTGGCTTTACGTTCTGCTTCCGCTTTCGCTTTAGCTTCCGCCTCTTCCCTTGCTTTTCTTTCCGCTTCTGCTTTCGCTAAATCAGGAGATTGACTGCGGGCTGTTTCCGCCATTTGTCTTTGTGCTTTTACACTTCGCATCCGTTCGTCTTCGAATTCGAAACGATACGATTTGGCGTTGAAGGACAGACGAGCAGGTGGTTCTGGTTTAAGGGCACCGTCTTCTCTGATCAATAAAATATCCATGTAAGAAGGCATCAGCCCGTCTTCAATGGCTTGTGGCGGAACTTTCGTACTTAAAAGCACCTGGCGGGTGAGATATCCTGAAAGTTTGAATTCGAATAAAAATTCGCCATTGACTTCCACCATGATGAGGAATGATCCGTCCGGACCTGGTTTAATTGGCTTAAGTCCCTTACTAGGTGGGCCATAGAAAATTTGAACACGTTCGGTATTTCCATCTTCTGTTTTTACACGCCCTTCTACTTCTACTACCTGCGCTTTTTGCGCAACTAGCAACGTGGGTAGAAAACCACCTAAAAATAGCGTGATACAGAAAAAAAATATGGGGCGGAGGACGAAATTTCTATACATGACGGGCAAAAATAGCCTAGGCAATTGAACGCAGCAAATCTACACTTAGTATTTCCACACCTGGAAAATCTTGATTTACTAAAGAAATCAATAAAGGCCGGAAAGTCCGGCCTTTGAATTTACATTATAAATAATTGCTTATTAGGCATTTGGATAGTCTGTGTATCCTTGCTCGCCCGGCGTGTACAATGTGTTGAAATCCACATCTGCCAATGGCAATTGCTCGAGAAATCTTTTGACCAGATCCGGATTACTGATGAAGGGTCTTCCAAAAGCCACGAGTTGACCGCGCTTTTGCTGAAGGGCCGCTTCGGCTGTTTCAAGTTGATATCCTCCAGATAAAATCAGCGTTCCTGAATATGCAGTCCGGCAAAGTTCTTCTACAGAAGCGGGTACCTCTGGTGCGCCCATGGAAGAATGATTCACCAAATGGACATAGACTAGACCTAACTCATTGATTCCTTTGAGCAACTGGGCGTATTGTTCGTCGATGCCTTCAAATGCAGCAATATCATTGAAAGCGCCATAAGGGGAAATGCGAATTCCGGTTTTTTCTTTTCCAATGGCGTCGGCTACCGCTTTGGCCACCTCAAGCACAAATCGATTTCTGTTTTCGGAGCTTCCACCATACATGTCGGTGCGTTGATTGGCATGCGGGGAAAGGAATTGCTCGAGAAGATAACCATTTGCGGCATGGAGTTCTACGCCGTCGAATCCGGCAGCGATGGCATTGCGTGCTGCGTTTACAAAAACTTCCTTTGCGTCTTTTAGCTCTTCTGTGCTGAAGGCTTCGGGAGCGGGAATGGGCAAAGTGGCACCGGCGTTGTCGGACCACATTTGTGTTGTAGCCGGAGCAATGGACGATGGAGCAACCAATCTCGCGCCTGCCGGTAAATTGTCCGGATGGCCGATGCGTCCGGTATGCATAAGTTGGATGAAAATGGCGGCGCCACCTTCATGAGCGGCACGGGTTACGGGTTTCCAGGCTTCTACTTGTTCCTGACTCCAAATGCCTGGAATTCTTGCATAACCAGCTCCATCCGGACCTGGGGCTGTGCCTTCAGTAATGATAAGACCCGCTCCGGATCTTTGTCCGTAATAAGTGGCCATGATGGGTGTGGGAACATGATCCGATGAGGCACGGCTGCGCGTCATGGGAGCCATCACCACTTTGTTTTGTAAGGTGAGGGAGCCGAGTGTCCCTTTTTGGAGTAACGACATATGTAAAGTATTTAGAATTGAATTGTTTCTGGTAATTGAGTAAGATAAGCATCCAGATGCCGGTTGATTCCTTCTGCCATGTCTGCATCTGGCATTAAATCTTGGAAATAGACAGCCAAATACGCATCTACCTCTTGTAAATGTTGCAGGCCTTCGGTTGTGATGTTTACCCACAAAGCTCTGCGGTCTTTGGTACAATGCTCACGAGTAATCCAGCCTTTTTCCTGAAGTTTATCCAGTAAACGGGTCACATTCGACTGACCATGAATCATTCGGGATGTCAGATGGCTCGCCATCATGGGTTGTCCCTTTTGACCGCGTAAAATGCGTAAAACATTGTACTGCGGATGGGTTAATCCCTGTCGTTTTAAAAGCTGATTCAACTGGTCTTCTACTTTTGTGGCAGTAACCAGTAATAAAATAAAAGCTCGCTGCTGTGGCGAAGAAAAGCTGGTTTGTAATTGCTCTTCGAGACTTTTCATGCCACAAAGGTATTTTAATTGTATGTACAATTATTGTAAATACAATTAAATTCCGTTAAAGCCTTTTATGGAACGATCAGGAAACGGTTTGTGGTCTGTTTTTGCCGAAGGCATAGCCCACAAGTGCCAAACCCATTACGGCCAAACAACCGAGTGGATTTAACCAAAGCCAAGCCAGTTGAATCACATTGTACTGATCTAGAAAAAATACAGTCAATACCACCATTTCTCCAAGAATGGCAGAAATCAACATGTTTCGGTCCGACATTTTCGGCAGAAAAAACGCGGTGAGAAAAATACCCAACATGGGTCCGTAAAACAAAGATCCCAGGATATTTACGGCTTGTATGAGGTTATCGAATAGGCTGAAAATGGCGGCGAAACCAATGGCAGCAAGTCCCCATAGGGTCGTGGCCCATTTGGTCATTTTGAGCTGAGCCTTTTCATTTTCCTGAAGGAATTTTGCATGTCTGAGCATATCTACCACGGTCACGGAGCCAAGCGCGTTGAGTTCGGAACTGGTAGAAGACATGGCACCGGAGAAAATCATAGCAAGCAATAATCCGACTAAACCGGTGGGCAAATAATGCATGATGAAATGCAAAAAGACGTAGTCCCGGTCATTGGATTCTGCATTGGGAACTTTGGCCTTGATGGTTTCGCGAACTTCTTCCCTGAGTTTTTTTTCCTCCTTCAAATGGGCTTGCCATTGGGGTTGCCATGTTTCCGTGGGTGCGCCAGAAGAAATTTGTCCAAGAAATTGTTGGCGTTCTTCTAAAAGGATTTGATACGAGGCCTCCCAGGTTTTTCGGTCTTCTTGTATTTGGGGCGCATCTAAATTGTCTCGGTTAAAATGGATGGGACCGGGAGAGAGTGTGAAAAAGATAAAAACCAACACGCCAATAAACAGGATAAACAGCTGCATGGGAATTTTGAAAAGTCCGTTGAAAAGCAGACCAATTTTTGCATTTCGGATGTCTTTTCCACCGAGGTACCGACCTACTTGACTTTGATCTGTGCCGAAATAAGCCAGCGAAAGGAAGAATCCCCCCAGCAATCCAGACCATACATTGTATCGATCGTCCCAATCCCACTTCCATTGGATGGCGTTAAATTTTCCGGAAGCTTCTGCCAGGGTAAATGCTGTTTGGAGGGGCATGTCTTGTTGTATTTTGTACAAAAGCACGCCTGCCGCAATAAAAAGTCCGGCCATCATCACCAACATCTGCCATGTTTGGGTTTGTGCTACTGCTTTCGAACCGCCGGAAACCGTGTAAATGGTTACCAGAACGCCAATAACAATGTTTGTGAGATGCAAAGGTATGTCCAGTACGGTGCTAAGGACTATGCTTGGTGCATAAATGGTGATTCCTGCTGCCAATCCGCGCTGCACCAGAAAAAGAAAAGCGGTATAATATCGGGTTTGGGGGCCGAAAGATTTTTCTAAAAAGGCATAGGCAGTGTACACTTTCCGGCGATAAAACAGGGGTATCACCACAAAAGCCACCACCATGACCGCCAAAGGCATTCCGAAATAAAATTGGATAAACCGAAGTCCATCATCGAAACCTTGGCCGGGAGTCGATAAAAAGGTGACGGCACTGGCTTGGGTTGCCATCACGGAAATCCCGATGGTCCACCAAGGAAGATTTTGGTCGCCAAGAAGATACGAGTTCAGATTTTTTTGCTTGCGATTTTTTATAACTCCGTAAAGAACAATGGCAAGCAAGGTTCCGAGAAGCACCAACCAATCCAGAATGTGCATAGTCTTATAATTTTTCTTGGGGCTTTTGTTGGATGGAAATGAATTGTTCCCAAAGCTGTTTTGCAGCGTCGAAAGGCGTACAGGTTTGTTGGGCCACTTCCTGGTTCAGGGTTTTCCAAAGTGGCTGCATGTCCGGAGACTGGTACATGGCTTGTTCCCAGAAATGCTGAAGGGTTTCTTTTAACCATTCGAGGGTTTGCTGGTGCCTTATCTGAGATAAATGGGGTTGAAGTTGTGCTTCGGCCTCCAACAATTGGTCGCGCAATTCCGTGATGCCTGTTTTTTCCAGAGCAGACACCAATAATACTTCCGGAATGAGTCCGTAAGGATGGGCCGGCAATAAATGCAGTGCATTTTTCATTTGCCTGGCCGCGATGGAAGCTGCGGGTTTACGTTCTCCTTCCGCTTTATTGATGACCACCATATCCACCATTTCCATGATGCCGCGTTTGATGCCCTGAAGTTCATCGCCGGCGCCGGGAATGGCCACCAGAAGAAACAAATCCGTCATTCTTTTTACGGCAATTTCACTTTGGCCAACGCCTACCGTTTCTACCAAAATTAAATCATATCCGGCGGCTTCACAAAGGTAAATGGCTTCCCTTGTGGCTTTGGCCACTCCGCCCAAAACTCCTTCTGAAGGACTTGGCCGAATAAAAACTTCCTGATGTTTCGAAAGCTGTTCCATCCGGGTTTTATCTCCCAAAATGGAACCTCCACTTACTTGACTACTTGGGTCGACGGCCAGTACGGCGATTTTTTTACCCAAAGCCAAAAAAGAAAGGCCAAGGGCTTCAATCAAGGTGCTTTTTCCGGCTCCAGGAATGCCCGTTAATCCAATTCTTAGGGCATTTCCTGCAAAGGGTAAGGCCAGTTGCAAAAGCTTTTCCGCCATGTTTCGCTGGGTAGCCTGTTGGTTTTCCAACGTGGTGATCGCGCGCGCCAAAGCAGAACGATCTCCGTTGCGGATGGCTTCCATCCACGATTCTGGTGTGGAAAAGGGGAGCTCCTGTTTTTTTTTGGCCGAAAAATAGGGATTGATATGTCCTTCCTGCATCAGGGTTGGATTGGTGCCAGAATCCGTAAAATATCTTCTTCCAGGGTGGCACCCTTTGGTGATTCTATGATACGCCCCACTTCCTTTTTATCGATGTAAAAAATAAAAGTGGGAACATTCACAATGCGCAGCGCATTAAATCCTTCGAAAGAGGCTTGTTTTTGTTCGTCTACGGCGTAAATTTTAAACTGCTCTTCAGTGAAACCGGCGGCCTCTACAATTTTAAGAAATTGGGGAACATATAAACGAGAATCTTCACACCAAAAACCCATGACAATTTTGAAGGTGAGATGCTTACGAAACTTTTTTAACCGACTCACCGCTTCTGCATTTGGTTGATACTGGTCGTAGGCCGGTGAAAAGGTGGCTCCGAACTTTTTATTGAAGAGGATATCTCTGGCTACTTTTCCCACAGGAATTCGGTTTTCATCATATTGCGCGTTGCCCTGAATCATCCAACCCATAAGGCAACAAAAAAGAAACCATTTTTTCAGCATAAGACAAATATAAGGTGTTCTCTTATTTTATCTCGGTTTTCACCCATCTTATCCAGAGATCGGGCTGATTTTTCCTTGTTAACCGCAAAATATACCAACCCGCGGGCCAGGTTTCGGCTGACCAACCCGTATCCACTCGTTCAGCATGGAAAATCTGACCTAATATATTGATGGCTTGAACCTTTTCTACGTTTTGTTGCAGCGATGATGAAAGTGAAAAACCGTTTTCTCCTGGATTAGGAAAAACGAGTCCCGGTTCGCTTTCCTGGATGGTTGGATTGGATAGATCAAAAGCGCGACCCTGGAACCATTGCAATCCACCGGCATAATTTCCGGCAATCAACTCCGGAAAGCCATCTTGATTGAAATCGTATAATGCGGGTGAACTGCGAATTCCGGTTTTTATAAATCCGGCCTGGTCACTCACCAGGGTGAAAAGTCCGGAAATCTGCATTTGCGCATCGTGGAGTTGATCGTAGTGGTAAAAGGTGCCTCCCAAACTGCCTACCAACAGCTGCCATCTTCCCTGATGCATGAAAAAAGTTGGAATGGCATAACCTTGATTTCCAAAGTCCGGATGGGCGGTGAGCACGCCACCCAGGTTGGTGATGTCTGGTGTTGATTGAAAAAGTGGGACTTGGGAAGTGCCGTGGTTTTTAAAAAATTGCAATCTTCCATTTCTACTTCCCACCACGAGATCGATTTTTCCGTCGAGATCTAAATCGACGCAGGCGGGCGCCAAGTCGGCATTTACTTGAATTCCGGCCCAAGGTGATTGAGAAAGAATAAATTGCGGCTGGGTGCTGGTGCCTACATTTTCCAAATAATGCAATTGACCATTTCGCTCGCCCACTACCAAATCGGCATCTCCATCCTGATCGAAGTCGGCAAAGGAAGGAACCAGATGGAACCAATTTTGCGCAGACAATTGGGCCAGGTCTTCGGTTTGTAGATGGTATTGCCAGTTTCCATTTCCTGAAAAAACAGGTTTAAACCAAGCCAGTCTTGCAGATTGGTTTCTGGCCTGGTCGCGGCCAACAATTAAGTCTGGAATGAATTCGCCGCTCAAAAAGGCCAGGGTAGGGTAGGCTCCTGATCCCAAATCGATCATGCTTTCTTGTAAAAAGCGCTGCGATTTTAAAGAAAAATCGGGCATTTGATTGGCCCCGACATTTTCATAAAACCAGACGCTGCTTCGGTCTTCGCCCACGCCCATGTCGTTGGGAGAAACCAAAAGATCTTTGGTGCCATCGCCATTGGCATCTACGTAAAATGCTGCGGGAAAAGTGGCGAGTTGCACCGATTGCGCGAGTTGAAAGGAGGCGGGAAAATTGGCTTCTGTCAGTGTAAATTTTGCTTTGTTGAGGTTGCCGCCATTGATGAGTACTGCCATGTTGTTGGAGCCGGCGTCGCCAAGAGCCAAATCCACCAGCCCATCTCCTGTGAAATCATGAACGAGCATGGTAGAACCTGCGTGTCTGAGACCGCCAGGATCCGGAACGCCTCCTGTGCCGCTACAACTATCGTTTAAAAAAATTTCATTCAAGCTGTTGCCTTCCCGAAACGTACCCCAATGACTAGTTTGCAGTTGATAAATGAGTGTATCGGCTCTTCCATACCATTCCATGCCCATGTGCTTGTGCCACTCGACACAACCGCCCAATATGTTAAAAGTAAGTAGATCCAGATCTCCATCTAAATCCACATCTGCCAGTGCGGGTAAATCCGCCAGGCTCACAAATAAATTGGCGGGAATTTGTCCATAACGTGTGGGAATGGCATCGGTTATTTTTTCAAATGCCGGAATTCCGTTTACCAAACCCAGATTTTTCCAAACCCCAACGCCTTGTAGGGTGTAGCCAAAGATATCCGGCTTTTGGTCTCCGTTATAATCGGCGAGCAATGCCCATTCGCGCAACATGGGAAATGTTTTTGCCCATTCCGGCGCGTAGCGAAATTGGATGCTTCCGGGAATGCCTTCATGTAAGAAAATTAAAATACGGTTTCCGGTGCGGTCGAAAACGAAAAGATCTTGATATCCATCATCATTCAAGTCGGCATTGGACCATTGTGGATTATTTAGTCCTCCTGCAAAAGCCAAACGTAAAATGCCAGTGTTTCCAACGACTTCGGGGGCCAGATGTTCAGTAAATGCAAGTCCGGAAGGGGAGGATTGTGTTCGTCCGGACAAAGAGAAGTTCCAAAAAATCAAGAGAAAAATGGGAAACCCGTAAACAGAAGTGATTTTTATGTTTGAAAAATATATCTTTGCGTTCATTTTTCAAAAATAGCAATTCGCACAATCTATATACTATGCAGAATAAAGGAGCGATTCAATTCTTCGCCATCCTCCTCACGTTGGCCTGTATTTATCACTTGTCTTTTACCTTTGTAACCAACCGTACAGAGTCTGAGGCATTGGAAATGGCCGGCGGCGATGTCGCACGACAGCAGGCTTATCTGGATTCCATTGGTGGATCCGAAGTCGTTTGGAACATCGGTTTGGCGTCTTACACCTATGCCGAAGCGAAAAAGCATGAAATCGGATTGGGTCTCGACCTTCGCGGAGGTATCAACGTTACCTTGTCAGTGAGTAAAGGCGATTTGCTACGTGGTCTTGTGAAAAACCCGGACGAGCCCTCTTTTACCAAAGCTTTAGCGCTTGCTCTACAACAGGAAAAAGGTTCTCAGGAGAACTTTATGACCTTGTTCGTGAGAAATTTCGAACAAGTAAATCCTGGTGCTTCCCTCTCCGCTCCAAATTTATTCGGTCACTCCGGACAAAAAATAATTAATGGTCGTATGACCAATTCTGAAGTAGAGGCTTTGCTGATTCAAGAAGCTTCTATGGCGGTGGATCGCACTTTTGAAGTGCTTACTTCGCGTATCGATAATTTTGGATTGACGCAACCTATTATCCAGCGCCTACAAGGTTCTGACCGCATTCGTGTAGAATTGCCCGGTGTTCAGAACGAAAAGCGTGTACGTGAATTGTTGGAAGCCCCTGCCAAACTCGAATTCTGGGAAACGCTTGAAGCAGGCGAGGTATTGGGCAGCAGCAATCTGCAAAGATTGAGCGATGCGGTAAAGCGTTATGTGGCCATGGATAAAACGGCGAGCGTAATGCCTGACACAACGGTTGCTTCTGATTCAATTGCAGTAGCGGACACGAACAGTTTGGCTACTACAGCACCTGCTGATACCAATGAAGTTGCTGAAAAAACAGATTCATTAGGCGCTGCTACGGACGATCCGTTGTTTGCCATTTTTGCTCCAAACATTATTAATTCCGAAGGATTCAATGGTGTACCTCCCGGTCCGGTTTTGGGTTCAGTAGCAGGTATTCATAAAGAACGTTTCCTTGAATTTATGGCTCTGCCAGAAGTAAAAAGAATTTTACCTCCACAGATTAAAATTTCTTTTGGTTTCAAACAAGATGAAACAGGACGCTGGCCTGTATATGCACTTCGCAACACCGCTGATGGCCAGGCGGCCCTTTCCGGTGATGTGGTTGTAGATGCCAATTTTCAGCCCGATAGCAGAACCGGAGGATACGAAGTTGTGATGAACATGAACGCGGAAGGCGCTTCTGCATGGGCTAGCCTTACCGGTAAAAACAAAGGAAAAAGTGTAGCCATTGTACTGGATGGTGTTGTTTACAGCGCACCTACCGTACAGGATAAAATTTCTGGCGGAACATCCTCTATCACCGGTAACTTCTCTTTTGATGAGGCGAAAACATTGGCCTCCGTATTGAAATCAGGTAAACTTCCAACAAAGGCCCTTATTGAAGAGATGGCGGTTGTGGGTCCAAGTCTTGGAAAGCAGTCGATTAGTTCTGGTATTACTTCTTTGGCACTTGCCTTCGCACTTGTACTGTTATACATGATTTTCTATTACGGGAAAGCTGGTATGGTAGCCAACGTGGCACTTTTGGCTAACGTATTCTTCCTGATTGGAGCGCTGGCCGCTTTTAATACTACTCTTACCCTGGCCGGTATCACAGGTATTGTATTGACCATCGGTATGTCCGTGGATGCCAACGTACTTATCTACGAACGAATTCGTGAAGAACTAAGACAAGGCAAAAGCTTGAAACTGGCATTGAATGAAGGTTACGATAAAGCTTACAGAGCCATTATCGACTCCAACATCACTACCATGTTGATTGCCTTAATCCTTATTTTCTTTGGCGCCGGACCTGTAAAAGGTTTCGCCATCACCCTCTTCATGGGTATTTTGACCTCTTTGTTCACGGCCATCTTTATCACCCGTTTGATCTTCGAAGCACAATTATCTAAGAAAAAAGACATTAGCTTCAGCTCAAAAGTGACCGAAACCCTCTTTTCAAACATCAATATTGACTGGATTGGAAAAAGGAAAATTTTCTATGTGATTTCAGGTAGTCTTATGGCATTGAGCATCGGTGGAATGGTTTTCAAAGGATTCAATCTTGGTGTAGATTTGAGCGGTGGACGTTCTTATGTGGTGAAGTTTGACAACAGCAACATTTCTACGGAAGCGGTGGTTGAAGCGCTAACTCCAGCATTCGGCGGTGAATCACCAGCGGTAAAACTCTATGGCGGTTCAGATGCCGTATCTATTGTTACGAAATTCCGATTAGAAGAAGATGGCGCAGAGTCAGATCGTGCGGTTGAAGAAGTGATTTACAACGCGCTTTCCGGTTTTTACACCAACCCCATCACGTTGGAGTCTTTCATGGATAAAAATGAATTTGGTATTATCTCTTCCGAGCGTGTTGGACCTACCATGGCACGTGACGTAGCCTACAAATCTTTCTGGGCGGTGATTATCTCTTTGGTGGTTATGTTTGGTTATATCCTATTCCGATTCAAAGGATGGCAGTACGGTACAAGTGCCGTCGTCGCTTTGCTCCATGATGTCATTATCCTTCTTGGTATTTTCTCTCTTTTAAGTGGTATTTTGCCTTTCTCTCTACAAGTAGACCAGGCAATCATAGCTGCGGTACTTACCGTTATTGGTTATTCAATCAACGATACGGTAATTATCTTCGACCGGATTCGCGAATATTTGTCTGAAGGTCGCAGAGGCACCATGAAAAGTTATATCAATGACGCCTTGAACAGCACTTTGGGAAGAACCATTAACACTTCCGTTACTGTATTGGTGGTGTTGTTGGCTGCTTTCCTTTTCGGTGGTGAAGGCATTCGTGGATTGTCTTTCGCCATCCTGATCGGTGTAGTGGTAGGAACGTATTCTTCCCTTTGCCTTGCCGCTCCTATGGTAGCTGATTTAAAGGCAAAGTTTTCTAAGGAGAAAGCCTAAGTAATTCATATGAAAAATAAAGGCGGGATATCAAGTCCCGCCTTTTTTATTTTACCTTTCCCAAAGATCAGATTCAAAGGTCCTGATATTTTCCCGAATGCCTTCCCCGGCTAAAATGGCCTCAACGCCTTTGTGCACCGAAGCCAGATGTCGATCATACACATTATCCTCTTTGTATATGATGGATTGAAAATACCTGATTTGGAAGGCTTGTGCGTAAGTGATGGTACTTTTACTGTTTTGGGTATTGTAAAAGGGAAACTCAAACAAATAGGGGCGAAGCTGTTTGAAATCAATCCAAAACATGTCCTGATACCCCAACAATTCACCGGTAGAGGGATCCATAACCTGGCGAACAGGACAAATGGCTTCCGGAAAGTACCTCAGTGTGCTTCTTTGTTTATCGAAAACCCATTCTTCTCTAATTCGGAAGAACTGAATGGTACTAATGTCCAATGGTTCTTCAATCACCATTGGAATCTCCCGATAGGGGGGACGGGATTCCGGAATCATCATGGTATCTGTCCTGCTTCCTATGTTCAATGCAAACTGGTGACTCATGGGCTCTATAAAAGCATCATCCCGGTAAGGGGTGACCCATTTTTCCTCCAGGGCTTTTTTTAAGATTTGAAAAAGGGAATAACGGCCTGGTGATGGCTGTAAGGGATACAACCATGGGTGATTCATTTTCTGACGCAAATCCATCAGACTCCAAACCCGTTTAGACCACATGATGTCTGCTTCACGCAGTTCTGGCTCTTCAATGACCCTAGTGGGCATAAAGGTTTGAGCTTGTATGGCCAAGCCGGTCATACATACCCCAAGCAAAGTCCAATGCGTACGCATATGAGTTGATTTGAATTGTGGGGTAAGCGTGTTTCATTTGAAAACAAAACGTGTACTTTGCTGCTTTTAGTATATTCAAAAGATTTTTCATGGCATTATCCTATATCGCGTGGGATGCTTCATACCAACATCCACTGCCGGAAGGTCATCGTTTTCCCATGGAAAAATATGCCTTGCTACCTGCTCAGTTGGAGTATGAGGGAACGGTAAGTGCTTCGGCATTTTTTTCTCCTGAACCCATTTCTGAAACCCTTTTACTGTCTACGCACCACGCTGATTACTGGACAGCGCTGAAGGAAGGAACGCTGGATCCAAGACAAATGCGAAAAACGGGTTTTCCATGGTCAGAGGCTTTGGTGGCAAGGGAGGTGCTAATCATGGGTGGAACCGTGCAAGCCGCAGAAAGGGCATTGACTACCGGAGTGGGATTTAATATTGCCGGCGGAACCCATCATGCTTTTGCCGATCGGGGAGAAGGCTTTTGTCTCTTAAATGATCAGGTGATTGCCGCGCAAGCGCTTCTTCTAGAAGGAAAGGCCACCCGAATTTTCATTGTAGATCTGGATGTGCATCAGGGAAACGGAACCGCTGCTTTATGCAAGAACTGGCCTAATATATTTACATTCAGTATGCATGGTGAAAAGAATTATCCTTTTCATAAAGAAGATTCCTCGTTAGATGTACCTCTTCCAGATGGCATGGATGACCGTAGTTATCTGGCCACCATGGAGCAATTTCTTTTTCCTGCCCTAGACGCTTTCGAGCCGGATTTTATTTTTTACCAGGCCGGAGTAGATATTTTGGCGGAAGATGCGCTTGGGCGCCTTGGATTAAGTTTGGCCGGTTGCAGAACACGTGACGAAAAAGTGCTGGGATATGCACACCGGAATCGCATTCCCATTTGCATTAGCATGGGAGGGGGCTACGCACCACAAATCCGACAAATTGTGGAAGCCCATGCCCAAACGTATCGAACGGCCGCTTATTTGTATTTTTAGACCACGGGAAAAAGGACGATCAAAAGTTCTCCTCCAATCAAATGAATCATCCTTCAGAGCCGGAAATGAAGAGGTGGAGACCATCATTTGCGGGTTGGGAGTCAAGGGCAAAAATGCCGGTTACTAAGACCAGACAAATTTAAACTTATCTTGAGAAATGCCCTGAGAAAGGCATAATTAGCGCACCTGCCCCACAAATTGATTTCACCCGGACGGCCGATACAGATTTTAGTTGTCCGCTCATAACCGGTTTATTTTACGTATGGTGATAAAATATGTGCATACGTAAAGTTGTCATGGCCTGCCGTTAGACCAAATTTGTCTATTCTGTCGGGTAGAACTCTCTCTGGTTTCCTGGAAAAATAAGTTGAGCTTATTCCTGAAATCCTACTAGAATTAGTACGAATGTCTTTATGCCTCCTATGTAGAGGAAAGATTGATTCGTCAGGTTAGTGCTGAATGAGCAGCTTGACAGTTTCTGTTTTTCCGGTTTGCATATCTTGTAGGACAAGAAGATACGTTCCTGAAGCAAAGGCAGAAACGTCCATCAATTCAGATGGCGATATCCAACCTTGCTGGACGATTTTTCCGGTGATATCATAGCAGAAATAGGGGGTAGTGGTTTTTAGCCCTGACAAGGTTACATGGGTATGGGCTGGTTGCGGAAATAGGAGTATGTTCATTTTAGTTTGCTCTTCGAGTCCCAGCATGGGAACAATGGTGATGTTTCCTTGTGCATCGAAGGGGTCAGACCATTTTGGATCTGTGTACACATTGTTTCCAGATAGGGTTTTCAAAAATGCCACCAAGGCATCTTTTTGGGTTGCATTTAGGTTGAGATTACCTCCCGGGCCCTGCAATCTTGGGTCTAAGTTGAGGTTTTGAGGATTTTGTGGAACGGCATTATAGTGTTCTACTACTTGCAAAGCGGAGGTGAAATTTCCATTGTGCATCAGTGGTCCATTTAAACTTCCGTTGGGGTGAAATAAATCTCTTAAGGAAGGTGCGCGCGTATTGGTGAAATCATGTTGAGTCGGATTTCCGGCAACGGCAGTGACACCATTGTTGCCAGTATTGGGATCAATATCAAATTCTGGTGCGCGGTGGCAACCCTGACAACCCGCACCCCCTTGAGGAGGAGGATTTAGGAAAAGGGCTTTTCCCTGATTTTCTTGTTGGGTGAAATTGGGAAATGGAGCTTGCAGGTTGTTGGTTTGAGCCAAACCGAGGTCAAATTTGCTATCGAACGATTGAATGCTGCGGACAAATTGCGCCAAGGCCCATTGGATGCGTTGTTCTGTGATGGCACTATCGCCAAAAACAAAAGGAAAAAGGATTTGATATCGAGATAGACTAGCCAGTCTGCGTTGAAGGGAATCCAGGTCAGGTTGTCCATTTTGTCCGGAAAACCCCATTTCAATGTGATCTTGAATGGGTTGAGTAGTTTGATTTTCCAGACTAGAGGCCCGTTCATCCCAAAAGAAATGGGTTTCATCTGCAAATCTCACATTAATCAGTCGCATGGAATGTCTTCCGGTAAGGCCTTGTGCTAAGCCGGTACTTTGTATGGCGGTGTCGCTAAACGCAAAAGCTTGCTTATGGCAACTTCCGCAGGAAATGGTCTGATTGGCAGAAAGCGCTTTATCGTAGAATAAGACCCGACCCAGCGTGGCGCCTTCATTGGTGATTGGGTTTTGAGCGGGCATCTGATCTTTGGTAATGTAGGCAGGTTGGGTTTGACCAACATAATTTTCCAGCTGGTTTAATTGAATGGTCGCTGCCATCAAAATGATGCTGATTGGAACGAGCATCATCAAAGCTTTTTTCATAAAAAAAGATTATTATAAAAACATAGCAAGTTAAATGTAAAATTTTGGACTGATACTATTTATAAGGCTTTTATCTGTGTAAAATTTTGCACTTATGCGGAGTTAACCAACATTAAGAAAGGTGATATTTGGAAAACCATGGCATTATCCTTATCTTTGCATGCAATTTTCAATATTTGAAAAAAGTTATTTACGTATCGTTTCTTCTTGCTAGCATGATGTCAGGTTTACTCCTCCATGCCGCTCCCAGAAGACTCACCACCCAAGGTCACGCATTTTTAGATGCTTTTTTGCCACAGGTTCATGCCGTAAACCAACGTATTGCGTTTGAGCGGAAATTGGTTTTGGCACAGGTGCAAAAATTTCAGCAAACCGGTATGCTTGGTCCTCAGGCCTGGTTGGTGATGAAAGGTTTGGCAGGCAAGTATCATGTAGATACAATTGTGCCGTCAGGCCCTGATCTCGAAGATGAATTATCCTGGCGAATGGAAATGCTTTTACAGCGCGTGGATATTATCCCCTATGAAATAGTAGCGGCTCAGGCCATAATTGAATCGGGTTGGGGTAAATCTTCCGCCGCCAAAAAAACTCATAATTATTTTGGAATTACTACCACCCGAAAAGGTAGGGGTTTTTCTGTCACGGCCAGTGCCACTACTGCTTACTTTTTAAAAGAGTATGACCATTTACGAGAAGGCATCGAAGATTATGCTTTAATCTTGAACACGCATGGAGCCTATCGTATTTTTCGAGAATTAAGGCATCAGGCCCGTCAGGAATTGCGCATTCCAACCCCGCATGAATTATTGCCCGGCCTCATTCGCTGGTCGGAAAGAAGGGAAGCATATTTGGCGAAACTCGCTTTGGTGATTGACCATTATTTACCGGCTTATAACCAAAACAAGCAGGATATTGGTTTGGAACATGAGCCCCGTTTATGGGTTTTAAAAAGGAATTAAAACTTTTTACCATTCTTCCTGATGTTCTTGCTTTAAAAGCCTGGGCTTTTCCCTATCTTGGAAAAAAATATTCCTATGCTTATTCAGCTTAATACAGACAACCACATTGAGGGCAGAGACCGTTTGGTGGCCCATGTGCAAGAACGCTTTAGCCACGATTTAAGAAGATTCAGTGACCATATTACCCGTTTGGAAGTGCATTTATCCGACCAAAACGCTGGAAAACCCGGAACTGCCGAAAAGCAATGCATTCTGGAAGCGCGGGTAGCCGGACTGGATCCGGTGGCCGTAACGCATCATGCCCCCAACATTGATCAGGCCCTCAATGGTGCACGTGATAAACTCATCGCAACCTTGTCTACTCGTTTGGGCAAACTTCAAAAATAAAATTTCTTTTTTTCTGGTGAGGGCAGGCATTCGCTTGCCCTTTTTTGTTTGCGGTGACTTAGGAAAATGGTGATTTAAATCGGAATATTAAATCAAAAGGTTTTAAATTTGTGACTTAAATCACATTACATGCATCGCCTTATCCTCCCACTGGCGTTCATGGTGAGTGGCTTCGCCATGGGCCAAAGCGTACAACATTTTTTGAATTTGTACGTGAATCGCCAGGGTTTTGTGCACCCAAGCGACAATCCCAATATTCAGCCGCCGGCCGTCCGGACTTCTCCTACGCCAGATATCCCTGTTGGACAATGTATTTTGTCTGTCGATCATCCTTTTCAGGATATAACCATACAAGGATTAGATGAGGCTACAATTACGTGGACTTCTATTTTTCCTGATCAGGAGGGTGCATGGAATCATTTGATTTCTTGTACGATAGGTTGTGAAAAAGTGACTTTTCGTTATGAAAATAGCGCTCCTACCATCGTCGATTTTAGGGTTTGTGGTACGCCAGTTTCGGATCAATCGGATGAAATGACGCGTTGTCGTGTTTTACGACTGCGGAATATGCCTTCAGCATCAATTCCTTGACAATTATGGCAGATTGGATTTTACGAGCAATTTAGGCTCCAGGTAATCCACCATCGCATATCGTACTCCTTCACGCCCCATGCCGCTATCCTTTACTCCGCCATAGGGCATCTGGTCTACCCGAAATCCGGGAATGTCGTTGTGTATAATTCCTCCAGCTTCAATTTCGGAAAAGGCTTGGTTCAACAGGGAAATACGGTCGGTGAATACCCCTGCCTGCAAGCCAAACCTTCCAGCATTGATGGCGTTGAACGCATGTTGGGGTTCGTCGTAACCATGAATGCACACCACAGGACCAAATAGTTCTTCCGCGTTAACCCGCATGTTTTCATGGGTTTGCGTGAGAATCGCCGGCATCATCCGGGATCCGGATTGCACTAAATCGCCATGCAATTTGGCCCCTAGATCGAGGGCTTCCTGAACCCAGGTTTTTACCCGTAAAGCCTGTTGGGCATTGATCATGGCAGAGAAACGAATGTCCGGATCTACCGGCGATCCGTATTTCCAGTGTGGGATTTGCGCAGCCAGTGCATCCGCCAACCATTTTACCTTGTGGTGGGGTACATAGATTCGCTGCGTGTGGATACAAACTTGACCCTGATAAGCAAAGCTACCTTCTGCCAGTCGGTCGATGATCTGATCCATTTCAAATTCCGGCGCAATCCATACTGCGGCGTTTCCGCCTAATTCCAAAATGGTTTTCTTTTTACCGGCCGCCTTTTTTAAAGCCCAGCCCACTTCGTCGCTTCCAGTAAAACTTAAAATATGTGCTCTGGGATCTTCCACCAGCATTTGACCAAGGGCGCGGTCACAAGGTAAGATGGAAACCGCTCCTTTGGGTAAAATATTGGATGTACTTAGTTTTTGCGCAATCCACAACATGGATAAAGGCGTGGCGCTGGCTGGTTTTAAGATGATGGGACATCCCGCTGCAATGGCCGGTGCTAGTTTGTGCAAAGCTAGGTTCAGTGGAAAATTAAAAGGTGCAATACCAATGACAATGCCTGCTGGAACATGTTTCAACCAGCCTTCTTTTTGAAAGCCAGCTGGAGTGCGGTCTAAAGACAAAAAATCGCCAGGCCATCTTAGCGCTTCTTCTGCCGCAATTTCTATGGTCTGAATGCCTCTTTCTACTTCTGCAAGTGCATATTTCCAAGGCTTGGCGGCTTCCATGGCCACGATATGTGCAAGGGCCGTTTTTTCCTTTTTAACCGATTCCGCCAGCTGTTTTAAAATAAATGACCGTTCTGCCGAGGGCATGGCAGCCATTTCCTTTCTAGCCGATACTGCCAGAGATAAGGCTTTTTCGATATGTCTTTGGTCGGCAAAACCTGCCTTTCCAACCAAAGATTGGTCGAAGGGAGAGGAAATATCTGCTACATAGGCAGGTTTCACCCACTCGCCTCCTAAGAATAGATCATATTTTTCCATCGGTAAACCAGGCTAAGTCATTGATATTTTTCGCTTCCATTCTCCATTTTTCTGCAAGTTCAACCTCACCGGCTTTTTGGGCCAGTATTGCTTTGAACCATATCGCGCCTTCAGGCAAAAAGGAATGATGTGCCATCTGATTCCACCAAAAGGTAGCAGAAGGACTATCTCCAACTGAATCAAGGGTGTAGGCAAGAATGAGGGCCAGTTCCGGTCCAATTGGAAATGGAAACGCGCTTTGTTGCCAAAGGTCCAGGGCCTGCTGTGGATGGCCTAAACGCGTTAAACAGCCCATATGAACGGCCAGTTGCAGAGATGGGGCGGGAAAATGAGGCGGAAGATCAGCCATGTCTAACAACGCCTTTTCAAGATGTCCTTTTAACATTTTGAACCAAGCACTATGTGTTTTTAAAACAGCAGCTTCCGGAAATTGTGCGCTTGCGAGACGGATTTGATCTTCGGCCTGGGCATACATTCTGGCTTGTCTGAATTTCCTGAATTCCAAAAAATGTGCGCCGGCCAACCGGGCTCGTTCTTCTGTATTTCTCTGAGCCGGATGAAGTTGGGTTAGTATTTTCCGTAGCTGGGTGTGGTGAACATCTTCCGGCAAAGGCCATTCTGCTGCTTCCGCCCGGATGATGGCCATTTCCCAATCGATAAAATGCGGCGATGCAGCCAATGGGGCGCCGGATTCATGCGGTAAAAAGGCCGCCAGTTCGGAGGGAAGGGGATAGGGTGGAAGGGGAAAATGGCGGGGAACTTCCCAGAAAACAGCTTTCAACCAATGTTTTTTTTCCTCTGATGTGGCCATGGCATGGGTTTTTCCAAAATCGATACAACCCCGTAAATATGCCTGAAACGCTTGTTCTGAATCCAAATATCCTGCAAAACCCATACAACAAAGATAAGGGTATTGCCCTTTTTGGCATCAGCACTTTATGGTTTAAAATACACGTAAAAATATTATCTTAACTGCATGAAACAGTGGTATTGGATTGGACTCGTTGGGTTCAGTTTGTTATGGGGCTGCAGCACCTCCGAGAATAGCAGACTTTTGATTCAGTTTCAGGTGGTCGCGGCAGATGAAACCGTTGGGTTGAATAAGCCTTTTACCATTCAGGGACGCACATGGATCATTTCCCGTCTTCAATGGTATTTGGCGCAGCCAACGGTCACCACGACGGAAGACACGTTGCTTCTTTCTCCCGATTGTCATTTGTTTAATATGGAAACCCCCAGTGTCTTATGGGATTTAACGCTACCACCCGGCGCGTACACTGGATTTCAAATGGGACTTGGCGTAGATGCCGCCCGAAATGACTCTTCTGGTCTGGCTGCCATACCGGCGTGGCAATATCCGGCGGAACATCCTTTGTCTCCGGCGGCCGACATGTATTGGTCATGGAATCCCGGTTATATTTTTCTGAAAATAGAAGGCCGGGTAGATGTCAATAACAACGGAGACCTGGCAGAAGCTGGTGAAACGTTTTCCATTCATCCCGGATTAAATCCATGTTATCGAAGCTGGGAAACGCCCTTTTTCTTTTCTGTAGAAGCGGGTGAAGAACAAGTGATGACAACAAGGTTGATATTGGATAGTTTGTTGCAAGATTGGCCGCTTACGCCTGAATGGCTGAATGTGCATCCGATGAATTTACAGTCCGATGCATTGCCCAGGGCGGAACTTATGATGAATCGATTTCAGCATGCCCTGGTTCGCGTGGCTCCTTAGTTTCAGTTGTTTTCTGGCTGGCTGCGATGCCACCATGGACATGGAGAGGAAGGAAGCCGGAAAAATCATGTTAGGGAAAAAATTGTTTTTTGAGCCCCTGCTTTCTTTGCAGGGTAATACGTCCTGCGCCACTTGCCATAGACCGGAAAATGGTTTTGCCGAACCTGTGAAAACGCGTTCCGTTGGTTTTGGAATTTACCGCAATACGCCTGGCCTCTGGGCGGTGGGTCAGCGGAAAAAATTACATTGGGATGGTGGTGTGCCAGATTTGGAATCTCAGGCGGTTGGGCCTTTACAATCCATGGATGAACTCGGTTTAAACTTAAAGATGGGCGTGGTAAGACTCAAAGAAGACCGTTTTTATCAAGACGCATTTCAATTCGTTTTTGGAGAAGAACCCGATGTTTCCTTTTTGGTGCAGGCCCTGGCTGCTTTTCAGCGGAGTTTAGATCCGCTTTTACATGTTTCTGAAGAAATTATTCATTCAAAAAACGCACATTTTACATTGTTTATGAAAGTTGGATGCGGACATTGTCATACGCCTCCCTATTTTATGAAAGATGATTTTGTGAAATGGCAGACAGATACGCTGGACCCGGGAAGAGGACGAATTACCGGTTTTCCCGATGACATGGGAAAATTCAGAATTCCTTCACTCTGGGCGGTCGGGCTCACTTCGCCTTATTTTCATGATGGTCGGCATGCCTCATTAAAAGACGCGATTTTAGGACATGGTGTGAAAATGCAGACACTTTCCCTGAGTCAAACGGATAGCTTGGTGTGGTTTTTAAAAAGTTTGACTCCGGCCATTTTCCCTACCACTCATTTTTAAATTTTTTACCCACTTGTAAGGAAGGATTGGAAGATTTCTACCAAGTCTTAGCTATTCATTTTTTGAAAGGAAAACAACTTTGTCACTAATTGCTTCTATCCCAAAGATTGAGACAGTATGTAGTGAAATTGAGAATCAAAAGTCTCTGCACCGGATTGGAAATGGCATTCCATTGGTCTTCAGTGAATCTTGGAATCAGCACGTCTTTGAAGGTATCTTGCACATCTCAAATGGAGCTGGGATGCGGTGCTGCACCATTGTAGTTAGTGCTTATTCACCGACCAGGAGTGGCATTGAGCAGGAAGACCAATCCCATGATTCAAACAATGCTTTTCATTTTTTTAAATGATGATATTAAACATAGTTCGTTTATTCATTGAACGAAAGTTCTGGAAATGCAAGTTTATCGACTCGTTTTGGGGTTAAAAGGGATGGATTCGCTTGCGGTTGTTTACCTTGTATCCATTGTTTCGCTCCCTCAAAATCAAGGATATATGGCATTCTAAGTCCATGATTATGAATTTTTTTCATGCAGCCTTCTGCGGGAAGGGTCAACAGTGAAAAACCAAAGCATGGCCATCTTGGGTGGGGAGATTGTAGAATGGCCGCCAAAAAGAACAAGGAGGCGTTTTCTTGCTCCAACAAATATGAGGCTTTCTTTTTTCCTTTGGCATCCAACCATTGCCATTCGTAAAATCCATATACGGGTAAAACTCCTCGGTGGCGCCATGCCTCCTTAAAAGCAGGTTTTTCATGTACGGTTTCGATGCGGGCATTTAAGGTTTGCATCCGGAAATCGCGTTGAGGAGACCAGGATGGCCAAATTCCCCAGGACATGGTGCGTATGATTCCTTTTCCGTTTGGTTCATGCCAAATGGGTAGAAAGGGATGTTGAAAACCGGAAATCTGCTCACGGGGACCAAACTGCGCTGAATCCAGAAGTGCTACGTCAATAGATTCGGCGATTTGGTGGGCCGGATGGTGAATTTTCACATGATAACACATGCGCCTATAGTTGAATGGTTTTCCAGCGTCCTTTTTTAAAAAGGTACCAGGAACAAATGCCATGCGCCGAATGGCAGATTAAAATGGCAAAAAGAACTCCGTTGAATCCTAGTTTCATATAAACAGCCAGCCACCACGCCAGGGGGATTTGAAGGAGCCACATGAGTAAAAGATTGAGTACGCTTGGGCTTTTCGTGTCTCCGGCCCCATTGAGGGCCTGAACCATCACCATCCCTAAACCAAAAAACACGTAACCGGCCGCAATCCATCGTAATCCTTCTCCTGCGAGCGACTGCACTTCAGGTTCATCCGTAAACCAGCCTGTAATGACCGGCCCGCCAAAAAAATAAATAAGGCTGACGATGCCCAGAAAAACCATCGTGTATAGGGTGGTGAGTTGTACGCTTTTGATGGCTCTTTTCAATTTTCCAGCACCTACATGTTGACCTACCATGGTAGCTGCCGCGGCGGATAAACCCCATGCCGGCATTAATGTAAACATCAGCGTCCGCATCAAAATGGTAAAAGCAGCTAACGGGACACTTCCAAAAATGGCCATGATCCGGGTGAGGGCCATCCATGACGCCGATTCAATCAGAAATTGCGCCATTCCGCCAAATGAAAGTGCCAAAATCTGGTACATGCTTCGCACTGAAATCTTGACTTTTTCGCGCTGGGCCGGAAAGAAATCTTTGTTGCCGTACAAAGCCCACCATTGGTAACAAACACCGACAGACCTTCCGGTGGTGGTGGCGATGGCGGCTCCTGTGAGTCCCCACCCATCCCAATCTCCAAGACCGAAAATGAAGAGTGGATCCAGTACGAGATTGAGTGCGTTTGAGATAATCAACGCTTTCATGGCAACTTGTGGCTTGCCGGCTCCCCTAAAGATGCCGTTTTGCATGAAAAGTAGTAAAATGGGCAAGTTGCCCGCAAAAATGATTTGGCTATAGGTGCTGCCGATGTCCAGCACTTCGGGTTCTGCGCCCATAAGACGTAACAGCGTTGGTGCTGTAAAAAATCCGATAAAGCCTAAGGGAACAGAAATAATTACGCCAGTCCAGATTAAATGAATGGCGGAGTGGCCTGCTTCCTGATATTGTTGTTCGCCCCATCTTCTGGATATCACGGCCGTAGCCGCCATAGACATTCCAATGCCGGCGGAATAAATAATCGTGAGCAGGGATTCCGTTAATCCAACCGTGGTCAACGCATATTTCCCCAGTTTCCCTACAAAAAAAATATCTACGACAGCGAACAACGATTCCATCATCATTTCCACAATCATGGGCAGGGCAAGGTATCCGATGCCCAGTTTGATTGGCATACGGGTTACTTCAAGGTTATCCCCAGTCCACAGCGCCTCTCGGATATGCCAAAGCCATTGTTTGAAGACATTCCGATTTTTCATTTTTCTTTTCATGGTTCACCGCAAAGATACTTTGAAGGATGTTGTAGCTGGTTTTGATCTTGAGTTAAATGAAACGAATAACGGGTAGTTGATTTATCTTTTGTGTTTGTTTTATTGAATGAAGATGAAGGTGATTTTGAGATATGAATACTTATTCACAAGTTATTCACAATGTTTTGAACACGATGGCGCAGAAATTATGGTCTTTTATTAAAATGCTGAATATTAAATAGATGAAATGAATATGAAGATAAGGTAATTAAGGCTATTAGCCGTCATTATCAATCTGTTTTAGGAAAATCCGTGGACTTCCTACCATTCCTTTGGCCGGGGCGGTATTGTTGAAAAAAGGAAACAGAAGAAATAACAAGGATTTTCTACCTTTGGGGTGCGTCAGTTGGCTTGCCTTTAAGACCTGATGCCTGTTGCTACATGGGAAAAGTTATCTCCATTGCGAACCAAAAAGGTGGGGTTGGAAAAACCACCACAGCCATTAACCTTTCAGCAGGTTTGGCGGTGTTGGAATACAAAACCCTCATCATCGATGCCGATCCACAGGCCAATGCGACCAGTGGGGTAGGGTTCGACCAAAAAGAAGTGAAAACTTCGATCTATGAATGTATCCTGCGCGAGGTAGAGCCATTAGATATTATCTTACCTACCAAAACGCCTCATTTGGACATCATTCCTGCCCATATCGATCTGGTTGGCGCAGAAATTGAACTTATTAACCAAACCAATCGGGAGCATATGATGAAATCGGTGGTCGATAAACTTCGGCCACATTATGATTTTATCATCATAGATTGCTCTCCTTCACTCGGTCTTATTACGGTAAACGCCCTGGTGGCTTCAGATTCAGTCATCGTTCCTGTACAATGCGAATATTTTGCCCTCGAAGGATTAGGCAAATTGCTTAATACCATTCGCATTGTGCAATCTAACCTCAACCCTGCGTTGGAAATAGAAGGCATCCTGCTCACGATGTTCGATAAGCGCTTGCGTCTTTCCAATCAGGTGGTGGAAGATGTACGAACCCATTTTCAGGAAATGGTGTTCGAAACCATCATTGGTCGAAACACTACCCTCGGCGAAGCGCCAAGTTTTGGGGAAACGGTCATTATGTTTGATGCAGAATCGCGTGGCGCGCAAAACTATTTGAACCTGGCCAGAGAATTGATTCAAAAAAATCCACAGCTTAAAAAAACGGGGAAGTAAATTTAGATTATGGCAATGCGAAAACATGGATTAGGTAAAGGCTTAAGTGCACTCCTCGCGGGGAAGGAAGAGACAGAAGATGGCATGGTGGGAGATGTACAGGTGGCACCCGTCGCCGGTGGAGTGGCACTCATTCCTCTGTCGCAAATTACCACCAATCCATACCAGCCTCGTACCGAATTTGATGAACAGGCACTGGAAGATCTGGCCGATTCTATTCGGCTGCATGGCATTATTCAACCCATCACGGTTCGCTTGCTTTCTCCCGGAAAATATGAATTGATTTCCGGAGAACGCCGCTTTCGTGCTTCTCATCGTGCCGGACTAACCGAAGTCCCGGCTTACGTAAGAGCTGCCGCAGATGCCCAAGCCATGCTGGAAATGGCTTTAATCGAAAATATTCACCGCGAAGACCTCAACGCCATGGAAGTGGCTTTGTCGTATCAGCGATTAATCGATGAATGCCAACTGACGCAGGAACAGCTTTCTGAAAGGGTAGCTAAGAAAAGATCGACCATCACGAACTACCTTCGTTTGCTGCGCCTGCCCGTAGAAATTCAAAGTGGCATCATCGAAGGAAAAATTACCATGGGCCACGCTAGAGCCCTCGTGAATGCCGGTAATGATGAAGCGCAACTTCGGATTTATCGTTTAATCCTCGCCAAAGGTTTAAGTGTCCGACAAACCGAAGCCATCGTAAGTCAAGGCGAAAATACTGATACCGCTCCTCAGGAAAAAGGACGCGCTGTTTCGTATAAATTGGAAGTACCCGGACTTTCTGAAAGGATTAAAGGCACGGTTCGTGTCCAAAATGATGGAAAAGGTGGCGGTAAAATCACCATTCCATTTCTTTCGCCCAAGGAAAGAGACGCCATTATTGCTTTTTTGGACAAATGACGTGGATGCGGTGCATGATTGGGGCAGCTTTGTTTTTTTGCTTGCCCCTTGTCAGTCAACGCCGCGCGGCTCCTCCCAAAGGTCATAAACCGCAAATGGCCACGCTATTGTCTGCCCTGGCTCCCGGCGCAGGACAAATCTATAACCGCAAATATTGGAAAGCTCCCATTGTTTGGGGCGGACTGGGAACCACCGGCTACTTTCTGGTGTCCAATCACATTGAATTTATTCGCTTCCGGGATGCATTCCGGGAAAGAAACGAGGGTATCAATAATCCTGAATTCAGTTTTTACCAAACCGATGCCCTGCGCGCCGAACGAGACCTTTTTCAACGAAACCGGGATTTTATGATTATCCTCAGTGCTGGCGTCTATCTGCTCAACGTAATTGATGCCACTGTAGATGGACATCTGTATCATTTCGATGTATCCGATGATTTAAGTTTTCGATGGGAGCCTTATTATCAGCCGAATGCATTCGTTGGTCATACCGCCGGACTCCGACTTACTTTACAATTTCACTGACGCATGATGAAAATCGCTTTACTTGGGTATGGAAAAATGGGCCGCATGGTGCACCAACTCGCCACCGAAGCCGGGGACGAGGTGCTGTTTTGTCTCGACCAGAGTCCCACTGCTACCGATTTCACCGCTTTTTCGGAAATGGGCGTAGAGGTCATCATCGATTTTACACAACCAGATGTGGCGGCCCAACATGTGGCCCGGGCCATTGAAAACCAATTTCCGTTGGTGGTCGGAACCACCGGTTGGTACCATGAAGCACCCCGACTTCAATTGATGTGTGAGGAGAAAAAGGGTAAAATCATGGTGGGTACCAATTTTAGCCCGGGCGTGAATTTACTGTTTGCCTTCAATCGCCATTTGGCGCAATGGTTTTCCAAATTTCCGGAGTACGTACCCTCCATTCACGAGATTCATCATCTGCAGAAACTGGATCAGCCCAGCGGCACGGCGCTCACGTTGGCGCAAGGTCTGAGTGCTGTCGCTTTTCCGGACCATATTGTTCCGCCTTTTCCTTTTCCGGTGACTTCCGAACGCGTGGGAGAAGTTCCCGGTACGCATACCATCACCTGGAAAGGTCCTCATGATGCGCTGCATTTAACGCACGAAGCTTTTAATCGAACAGGTTTCGCTTCCGGCGCACTCACCGCTGCCCGCTGGCTTTTAAACCAACCCAAAGGATGGTATAGGGTAGAAGACATGTATGCTTTCGACAAATGAAGGATTCGAAAAAAATAGATTTTCAAAAGTTCAGGAAACGCGAAAAAGCAGGATGGGGAAACCTGATTCGCACCTTCATTTATCTTGTGGGTGTCGGCATCATCGTTTTCCTGATTGTCCATCGACTCCAGAAATGGTTTCCTCAGGATTTGCCTTCTCAAAATCCTCCGGCCACGAACGAAATGCCTAAGGCTGAATAGTAAAGTTCAGACTATCCGCTGTTTGATTTCCGTACATGTCCTGCAATAACCACCAAAGTCTTCCTTCGCCTTCCAGAGAAGTCAATGGGAATTTTCTAACGATGGTATCGTTGGGCCATGGCACATCTTGCTGAAAACGAGTTTGATTGTTTGTTTTCACCCGAAATCTAAGCCATCTGATGGGGGCTTTTGCCCCAAAAGCATTCACATCATTCACCAAAAGGGAAAACGCAAGCGAATCGGATGCATTTACCACATTGGGTGGTGCTTGTATCCAGGAGCTTGTGGCTGGAATGGTATCTTCAGGATAGCGAAGTTGAATGAAAATGGTGTCGGAACCTGTTCTGCCGGCCATGTTCAAGGCGGTTAAAATCATTCTGTAGGTGCCGGGAGCAAGTGGAGAAGAAAAAGTAAGTCCTGCAGTAAAGGTTCCTTCAAACGATCCGAAAGGCGAAATGTAAAGGGCGCCTTGTTTCGAAAAAACAAAACCCATGGCCGTCGAATCTGGAATAAGTCCTTGACCAGCCTGGTGTTTGGCATCCAGTTTAAACTGTTTCCAAGGGGTTTCTCCGGTTTGCACGGTTCCCCAAAGACTATCTCCAATCCATAACGAACCCGGCCAATTTCCTTGAAAATGCGCTTCTGGTAAGTCCGGTGTTTGGGTACAACTTGCCAAAAGCAGTCCAAGTAAGCCGGGGAAAAAATATCTTCGTATGGATTTCAAACGCTTAGTTTTTGGTGACGTTTCTTTCCCAATATGTTTGATTTCCAGTCTCATCTACTACTTCTATCCGCAATTTGTAAGCACCTGTGGCAATGCCATTGGATACATTAAAATTTCTGGAAAAAATTCCGGTGGAAGGTTCGTAAGCACCGTTGAAATTGGTGCTTTCTAAAAAGGTACCGAGGGTGGTGAGTTGGGCTGGATTATCGGTTCTCACCAACCGGACAAAAATGGCGCCGATGGCTCCAGGTGCACCTGATGAAGTGACATCCGAAATTTGTCCTTCAACCAGCAAGGAGTTTGTGAAATTGGCATTGTCTGCCGGCGAAGAAAAATTCACGGTGGGTTTTATCGTATCCTGTGCATCATAGATGTAAAAGATACGGGTAAAACGTCCTTCGTTGCCGGAAACATCAAGGGCAAAAGCAGTTAAATGGTATTCTCCGGTCCGGACGTTTGTTGGAACCACCAAATTCTGCTGAATACTTTGGGCACTTCCTCCCAGATTGCCCACAATGATGGTATCCCAGCCCAAACTGAGTCCTGCGGGTTTTCCATGGCTATGACCATCGAAATTGGAATGAATGTCCAATTTATACTGTCTTAAAATGTCATTATCTGTATAGGAAACCGAAATATTTAAAGGCGAACCTGTGGCCAATCGCACATTTTCCTGTGGAGAGGTGATGGTGACCTGAGGCGGCATGGTATCATTTGAACAACCCACCAGAAATAGGGTGGCCATCGAAAAACTGAAAAAGAAGCGGGCTTGAAAATGGGGTAGCATAAGTGGTTAATTTAAAGATGGAACACTGGTCTTTTTCGGATAATGGCCATGTAAACGAAACACGGCGGTTAGATTTATGTTTCTGCCGGGTTCCGGAATATTCAGTAACCGATATCTGTTTACATGCACAAAATAAGGCGTATTTAGCAGATTTTGCAATTCGGCTGTTAGGTCCAGCGACCAGCCTTTTCCCTCGAATGTGATTCCTGTACTAAGGCCAGCAATTACATAACCCGGTGTGGTTCTTTCATTTCGCGCTGTAAACATTTGTGGCGCTGCCATTCGTGAAAAAAGACGGATAAAAGGATGCTGAAGATGTTTATGCAGTTTATGTGGATGCCACTCGATTTCCACGCCGCCGGCGGCCGGAGGAATAAAGGGTAGGGGATAGCCATCATCGAAATTGTAGGTAGCCACATATTCTCCCCAGATTTTACCCTGAAAATCTTCTGTAAAATGATAATCTAATACGGCTTCTAAGCCCGTTTGCAAAGTGGTGGCCTGCGTGTATTGGTACAATTGTCCCGCCTCCGGCAATGGT
The DNA here is from genome assembly GCA_964578885.1 of uncultured Candidatus Competibacteraceae bacterium. GTDB lineage: Bacteria > Bacteroidota > Bacteroidia > CAIKAF01 > CAIKAF01 > CAZRHR01. Next base: position 28,783 of record CAZOEO010000008.1, read on the forward strand.
GAAAAAGTGCCGGTGGGCTGTAAAAAAATGAATCGGTCGAAAAAATACACGAAAGGGGCCACCGAAAAACTCCAGTTGCGCCGGTGGTGGTCGTACACCATGTCAAGGTGAAATCCTCTTTCGGGCAAAAGGTTAGAATCTCCTTTTTCATGGCGAAAAGTTCCATGATGTACACCATTGGCGGCCAATTCCGGTATGGTGGGCAAACGAAAACTACTGGCCAGATTCCATCGCAAAAGACTACGTTCAGAATACTGGTAGGTCAGACCTGCCGACGCAGACCAATTCACATAGGTTTTTCCAAATCCCTGTGTTTGGATTACCGTGTCGATGGCCGAACCCGAGATGTCGTAACGAATTTGCTCAAACCTCGAGACCCTTTGCTGCGCAGCATCTATTCGAACACCCGCCATTGCCTGCACCTTTTTTCCCAAAGATTTTTTTCCCATGAGCCAAAGGCCTTGTTGCCACGCCTGGTAATTGGGAAGCAGATACGCGAATCCCGCTACCCGATTGTCTTGTACTTGACCGTTGCTCCCAATAATCCATTGTATTTGTTCCGGTTTTCCAAAATGATAACGTACGTTCCAGCTTAGGGTATGTAATTGAAAATCATGTTCGGTGGTGGTGGGTTCTTTCGGGAAAAAACCTCCGTGAGCAGATGGAAAGGAAAGTTCCCTTCGTTTGTTCCATTGCCAGCCAAAATCGGCTTCCAGCCATCCTTTCCCCAACCGCAGATTGGTGTTCCAGATGATTTTGTGGTGACGAATGACCTGGGACGGGAAATCGATGTTTCGAGCGTCTCCATCCAGGGCAAGATTGTAGGCTGTGGGTAAGCCATAGGCGCCTGCGAAGAAACCGGCTTGCTGATTCACCGTACTAAAAGTGAGCATGGTAAATCCCTCCTTAAACATATAGCCAATGGTGGCAGAAGCGTTTTGTTCCCGGCCGGCCGTGTTTTTTAACCTTCGGTTGAGGATGGCCAGTCGGTATCCATTATAATCAAAACTATCTGTGGGCACCCGGTAATCTGAAAAACTTTGCTGAGACAATCTTGCACGAATGAGCCAGCGTCCGATGCGGGTTTTTACTCCTGCAGATTGGGCCGCCAGGTCATTCACAGACCGATAAGCCGTTAATGCTTCTACGGAAAAACTGTTGGGTGGCGGAATTTCCGGAATTCTAATACCAATAACACCTCCCACGGCGTCTGAGCCATAAATCAATGCAGAAGGTCCTTTTATAACTTCAGCACGTTCAATATCAAACTGATCCATTTCGAGCCCATGATCCCATCCCCATTGTTGGCCTTCTTGCCGAATGCCTTTATCTACCACGGCCACCCGATTGAATCCAAAACCGCGGATAATGGGTTTGGCAATACCTGTTCCAGTGTTTATCACATTCACACCGGGTAAGTCATCAATTTGATTAAGAAATGTTTGGCCTCCGTGTTTTCGCAGATAATCCGGATCGATTAACTCAATTTTGAGGGTAGATTCACTTTCTCGGATTTTGAGTAAACTTTCTTCCAGGGTAAATTCCTGAATGTGGTGAATGGAAGGCTGCAAAATCAGTGTATCCGCGGGCATTCCGCAGCGGAAAAAGACCGTTTTCGCTTCTTGCTTGTATTGCTCTCCGAAAATATGCAGATGATAGGTGCCGGCTTTGAAATTAGTAAGGGTAATTCTTCCTTTTTCATCGGCTTTAAAGTAGGCATGTGTTTCATGAACATGCACATAAACCTCACCCCGGGGTGGTCCATTGGGCGTTTGTATCCAAAGGGTATATGCACATTCCTTAGCCTGTGCACCAAGCCAATTGGACCATAAAATACCGACTAACAACCCAATCCAAGTCTTCATTGCAACACAAAGTTACAATGATTGCAACTAACTTGCAAAAAGAGGCAGGTAAATAAGTTTTACCTGTGATTATTCGCTTGGCGGAAGTGGGTCATATTTTACGACACCGCCCGTACTTTCCCGAATACTGCGGTCATCAATCATGGTACGAAAGAATACTTTACCTCCGGAATTGGCCCTGGCATCTAACTTTTTCCTGGCATCTACCCAGATTTTTCCACCTGAGGTTGCGTTCGGCGCCGCAATTTGAGTTACCAGCTGATCCGCATATATTTTTCCCCCAGACGCTGCATCGGCAATGAGTTGTTCAGCTTTTCCACTCACATGAATCTTAGAGCCTTGACCAACGCTGGCCTGAACAATATTGGCCGAGGCTTTAATGGAAATGACACCACCCGTTTTGGCTTCGAGTTCCAATTTGTTGGCTTCTACCGGTGCATCGCTTCTGACTTCTCCACCTAAAATCGCTTTAATACTATGAAGCTGCTGATAATACAATTTTACCGTAATTCTCTGGTCGCGCAACATACCCGTAGCCGTAATCCGTAATGTATTATCGGACCATTCGGTTTTTAAACGGTCTGGCGTGGCGTTGACATATTCGGCTTCCAGTTTCGGCGTTTTTCCCGGAACCAGGATGACCACCACTTTATCTCCAACAGACAGCATGGTAAAGGCCGGTAATTCTCTTGTTTCAGTGGTTTGGGCAGAAAGAAAGCCCATCAATACAAATGTGCTTAACAGGGAGGATAAAATTTTCATGGGTGTGTGGTGTTGGAAACAAAATTCTCCATTTTTTTGAACTAAGCCAAAAAAGGTGTCAACTTTGTGACATGGGAAATCGACATACCACCACCATCTGGATTTTTCTGGGATTAGGTGCTTTTTTTGTAATTCTACCCTTGTTTTATGTGATCGTGATGGGCGTGGGTTCGGCCATTGGTATTTGGAATGAAAGCCAGCAGCGCGAGAAACCGGGTATGTTTCCTTTGACCTCCTCTTATTTTTTGCAGGAAGAGGTTACTGGTTATACTTTGTATCTTCAAATGCCCCTTTTTCCCGACAAACCAGTCTGGACGGAAGGTATCGACAGTCTTTGGGTCAGGGAAGAAGGTTTGGCATTGGCCAATCAATCCCGTTATTTCCTGGCTTTACCACAAGGCAGCTATCAATATTTCGAAAATGCACAGGATTTTTATGCCGCAGCCGCAAAAGCGTATCCTGATTTTTCATTCGGTCCTGCAGCGCAGGTTTTAGATAGTTTGCAATCTATCCGACTCAGAGAATCACGTTAACGAAAAAAACTACCTTCAAGTCGGGTTTATCCAACCGTATTAATTTTATATTTGCCCAACATAGCAAATTATTTTCATGGGATATTTATTTACCAGCGAGTCAGTAAGCGAAGGGCATCCTGACAAAATCGCAGACCAAATTTCAGATGCAATCATTGACCAATTTCTGGCCTTTGACCCTCAAAGTAAAGTAGCATGCGAAACTTTGGTAACTACCGGACAGGTTATTTTGGCAGGAGAGGTGACATCTTCAGCTTACCTGGATGTGCAAACCATTGCCAGAAACGTCATTAAACGAATTGGTTATACCAAGTCTGAATATATGTTCGAGGCCAATTCCTGTGGTGTACTTTCTGCCATTCACGAACAATCTGCCGATATTTTACGTGGCGTAGAACGTGAAGCTCCTGAAAAACAAGGCGCTGGAGACCAGGGAATGATGTTTGGTTATGCTACCAACGAAACGGAAAACTACATGCCTTTGGCCCTCGATATGGCACATGCTATTCTACGTGAATTGGCGGCCATGCGTCGGGAAAACAAAGACATTACCTACCTGCGTCCCGACTCTAAAAGTCAGGTGACCTTAAAGTACAATGATGCCAACCAGCCAGAGGCCATCGATACCATCGTTATCTCTACTCAGCATGATGATTTCGATTCTGACGACCAAGCCATGTTGGCTCAGATTCGTAAAGATTTGATTGAGAAATTGATGCCCCGTATCCGCGCGCAATACAGCAGATACGCTCATCTTTTCAACGACAGCATTACCTATCACATTAATCCAACCGGAAAATTTGTGATTGGTGGCCCGCACGGAGATACCGGACTTACCGGACGTAAAATCATCGTAGACACCTACGGTGGAAAAGGGGCACACGGTGGTGGTGCGTTTTCCGGAAAAGATCCAAGTAAAGTGGACCGTTCCGCAGCATATGCGACCCGTCACATGGCCAAAAACATGGTGGCTGCCGGTTTGTGCGACGAAGTATTGGTTCAGGTGTCCTACGCCATTGGTGTGGCCGAGCCCATGAACCTTTTCGTAGATACACGTGGCACGGCCAAAGTAAACATGACCGATGGAGAAATCGCCGACCATATGCTTCGAATTTTCGACATGACTCCGTACGGCATAGAAACACGCCTTAAACTACGTAATCCTATTTATGAAGAAACTGCTTCATACGGACACATGGGGCGTGCACCGCAAAAAGTAACCAAAACGTTCACCGGACCAGATGGGCGTTCCATTCAAAAGGAAGTGGAATTGTTTACCTGGGAAAACCTCGATTACGTGGATCGCATCAAAGCTGCTTTCTCGTTGTAAACTATTTTTTTCAAAAGACAAGGGGGAATTGGAAACAATTACCCCCTTTTTCTTGTTCCCTCTACTGTAACGAGAAAAACCGTGGCGCAATATACCATAAAAGATATCGAAAAACTGACGGGAATTAAAGCCCACACCATCCGTATTTGGGAGCAAAGATATGGTGTGGTGGAGCCGCATCGCACTGAAACCAATATTCGTTTTTATGATGACGAACAGCTGAAAATGCTGCTCAACATCTCTATTTTGGTACGAAACGGGAAAAAGATTTCTTCGATTTCCAACCTCAGCGCAGAGGAATTGGCCAAAGAAACCCTTGAACTTTTGCAGGATCCGGGACATCCCACCGATTCCTATTTTTCTGTGCAAATAGACGGTCTGGTGGTGGCCATGATGGAACTCGACGAAATGCGGTTCGAGAAAATCATCTCCAACGGAACGCTGCGTTATGGATTTGAGACCGTCATGCTGCGCATCCTTATTCCCTTTTTGCAAAAAGTAGGTTTATTATGGACTGCCGGTGAAATTTCTGTAGCACAAGAACATTTTATCACCCATTTAATCCGCAGAAAACTCATTGTCGCCATCGATGGTCAAGTTCTTAAGCATAGCCATCCACAGCGCTTTCTCTTGTTTTTACCCGAAGACGAATTGCATGAATTAGGATTGCTGTTCGCAAAATATCTCATTAAAAGCAGAGGTTTCAGGGTCGTTTATCTCGGTCAGGCTGTTCCATTGCAGGATGTGGTGGTGCTCAAAGAATTGTATCAGCCGGAATATCTGTTGACCTATTTTACATCCAGTTATCAAAGTCATAAGATTCAGCAGGATGTTCAAAAACTATCCCAAGCTTTTGGAAGCTCCAAAGTGTTGGTTTGTGGGCCAGTGATTCGCTATTATAAAGGTGAACTTCCTGCAAATGTGAAGTTTCTTGCAGAGATTGAAGACTTATTGACGCTTCTGAATCATTTGTGATGTCCTTTTAATCTCTTTCATTTTAGAGTTGTTTTAAACGTCTGGTTTCTAGAGTGAAAGCAGAATGTTGATTTGAATTACCCGCGAAGTGGATAGTATTCGCGTGGAATGAATCTGAGGACGAATCGAAATGCAAGTTTCATTAAACACCTTGAATGTAAGGGGTTTGGACAAACAATCATCATCTTCAAACATCAGGAAGAGTTGAACGAATAGTGCTTTTATTAATGCTGGTCTCTTAGTCCTTTTGAAGAAGTCTAAGGGAGTTTATCTGGTCAGTGGGAAAATGAAAAATTGACCATCATAGAAACAGATTAGAACATTAATCCCGATTTAAATAGTTAATTATATGACTTTTAGAACCATTTTGTGGAAAAAGAATTGTTTGGACAGACAACTTAAATCAAACACTAGATTGCAGTATTCGATTTTTCCTCAATGAAAAAAATTAATGTTTAAGAACTTAGTGAAGAATCACATGATTTTTGTGTTGCCGAATCGAAACTTAAGAACAAGGAACTTTGTGGCTGGACAGATGGTAAAATTGTTGGAACTTACATTGGCGGATGAATAACCCTTGATCGAAGTCGCTTTTGCGCAGAATTTGAATTGTGCCTGAGGTCGTAAACCAAATACAGCGTCTCTTTTCAGTACATCAAGTTTCAATTTTTACCAGTAAGCTCCCCCAAATTTTAAATAGAACGGTCTTCAAGAAATCGACCATAACCGAAATCAAATTTTTCTTGTTATCGAAGGGCGGGTTTGGGCTGTTTTAAATTGAAGTTAAGCTGTTGGGACTAGAGCCTTAACCCACCTGAACGATGCAGCTGTTCATCTGCCCTTTGACATGAAGCGGTAATGGTTTGGTATTCTTCCACCCATTTCACCTGCCATTTTTCCTCTACTTCTGCGGCATTAAAACCTTTCCAGGCGTACAGTTGAGCCGTTCGTTCTTTGAGCTCCTCTTTGGTTTCTACCATGGCCACGCTATAATCCCAACCAATTTCATCCAACGGTTCTAACAAGGCTGGAACTCCTTCTACCAACAACACTTTCGGACCAGACCATTCGTACTCGTGTGCCAGGGCTTTCTGCTCGGGATGTCGGGCATAACCAGGAACCAACACAGGTTTGCCGTCCATAAATCTTTGTAAATCGAACGAAAGTCGGTCTAATCGGAATGTTTCATGCACATGGGTCGGTGTTTTCCGCTTTTCTCGAGGTATAAGCCATTGATCCAGCGGAACCTGTACCACAGAAATACCAGCCTCCTCCAATGCAAACCGGAGCCGTGTAGCCAAAGTGGTTTTCCCGGATTGGGTATTTCCTCCAATTCGAATTTTAAAAATGGGTTGGTGGCTTTGTTGGATTCTTGCCACCATGTTTTCCACCCAGGCCTTGTAAGGATCATTTGTTACAAAGGAAACGGCTTCTTTCAAATGTTCGAAGAAATAATCCGGGACATGCATGGCATTTTTTAATCCTTTGCCGGTGCGCACCCCAATGGTGCGGCAGCCTGCATTTTTTCCGGCCAAAATATCTCGTTCATTGTCGCCCACCATGTAAGATTGACCCAGGTCAATGGCATGGTTTTGGGCGGCTGTGAACAACATGCCAGGCAAGGGTTTTCTGCAATCGCAGTTTATGCCTTCTTCAGTGGTAAAGTCCGGATGATGCGGACAATAATAAATAGCATTCACGGATGCATGATGCTTCGCCAAATCGGCCTCCATTTTCTCATGAATGGCCCGAAGGGTTTCTTCTGTAGCCATTTGCCGGGCAACCACAGATTGGTTGGTTACTACAATGCGCAGAAAACCAGCTTTCTCCAGTTGAATCAAGGCTTCAGCCGCCCATGGATATAATATCAAATCCTCAGGTTTGCTTACGAAATGAGTGTCGTCGTTGAGCACGCCATCGCGATCCAGAAAAAAAGCAGGTAATTTCATTATGCACAAGTAGGTTGAAGGTTTAGACCGCGCAAAGTCGCGCCCGGCTTTATGCCGATATACAGCCACTCACCGGGCATTAAAGCATAAGATTCTCTCAGGTTTTCCGGCATTTCATCCACCATTTTATCAATGTGTACCTGAAAACCAGCTTGTTCCAATCGGTCTTTATAATCTAATCCGTATAATCTGAAATGGTCGGATTGTAAAAACCTGCGCTCCCGCTCTTTGGGGTCGGTCAGCGTAATGTCTTCCTCGGTAAGGGCGGCTCCTAATCGCATCGGAACTTGTAAAATGGCCCAACCGCCTGGACGTAGCACCCGGCAAATTTCTCGCATTGCATGTACATCATCGGGAATATGTTCAAGCACATGATTGCAAAAAACCACATCAAAACTATTTTCATCGAATGGCAGCCGGTTGATGTCCAGATGAATATCTGCCAGTGGTGAATCTAAATCGCCCGTCAAATAATCCAGGTTGGGCAATTTTTTGAACAGGGAGATAAAACAATATTCAGGAGCAATATGCAAGACTTTGAGCGGAATGGAAAAAAAATCAGTCTTTTCTTTGAGAAAAAGCCACATCAACCGATGTCGTTCCAAAGACAAGGTCGCGGGACTTAAAGCATTTTTCCGGGAATGCAATCTTCCGTATGGAAGAAACTTCCGGTACGATTTTCCGTTGATAGGGTCAACCAGTCCTTTTCCCTGATAAGTAAGTGCCAAGGTTTTTAAAAAAAGATGGCTTACTCGGTGAAGATATTTACGAGGAATAAACCGGGTAACAATGCTCACTAACTTTTGCATGGACAAAGCTACAATTTTAGAAAGAAGTCTGGCCGCAAACCTGTGGGAAAAACAATATTTCGGAATCGAATCAGTTGTATCTTTGAACCAATGAACATAATGAGGTATTTACTTTTTCTGAGCTTGTGGACAGGAGTCTTGCAAGCTCAAAATGTGACTGATGCTTCCGGCAAAAAACAAGGCATGTGGCGGATGACATGGCCCAATCACGTGCTGAAAACAGAAGGTTTATATAAGGACAATATCCGGACGGGACTTTGGCATTTTTACCGGGAAGACAGTACGTTGCTCATGCAGGCTGAGTACATGGAAAAGGGTAAAGCGGCCAACGTCAAATATTTTCACCGTAATGGGTTGAAATCGGCCGAAGGCTTATACAAAGGACAAAAAAAACATGGCGTCTGGTATTTTTACCCGGTTTGGGGCGATACACTTCCCGTTTTAAAGGAAAATTATGTACAAGGTCAAAGGCATGGTGATGCGGAACGCTATTTTCCCGGAGGAGGTGTGTATGAGCGTTTCACCTATCAGCAGGGTAAAAAAGAAGGAAAATGGGTGCAGTACCATACCAACGGAGCCATCCGTACGCTTGGAAATTTTGTAGCTGACCAACTTCAGGGACCGTTTCAGGTTTATGCTGAAAATGGTCGGAAACGAATGGATGGTTTCTATAAAGATGGAGCACGTCACGGGGCGTTCAATTACTATGATGCCAATGGCAAACTCACCCAAACCATCCGGTACAACATGGGTGCGGTGCACAAAGACGATTTACCGAAACTGGCAGAACCTGAGCCCAAAACCTTTATGTCTGAACAGCAGTTTCAGCAAATGATCGATCAACAGTTAAATGGATTGCAAGGAGGTTACGAATGAGTAAGATGGGGCGCGTCTTAGTGGCCATGAGCGGAGGAATAGACAGCTCCGTTACGGCCCTGATGCTGCATGAACAAGGATATGAAGTCATTGGCATTACCATGAAAACATGGGATTATGCCACCACACCAACCCAACGGAAAACCACCGGCTGTTGCAGTCTCGACGATATTCATGATGCGCGTGACCTGGCCGTTACCCTCGGTTTTCCTCATTATATCCTAGATATTCGGGAAGAGTTTGGAGACCATATTATTGAAAATTTTGTAGAAGAATATTTGGCGGGGCGCACCCCCAATCCTTGTGTCATGTGTAATACGCATATCAAATGGGATGCACTAATGAAACGTGCCGACCAACTTGATTGTGAGTTTATTGCTACCGGACATTATGCGCAAGTCCGGGAGTGGGAACAGCGATTCGTGATCAGCAAAGGCCTGGATCATCATAAAGACCAAAGCTATGTGCTTTGGGGACTACCGCAGGATAAATTAAGACGAACAATTTTTCCCGTTGGAAAATTCGAGAAAAAGGCCATCCGTCAAATGGCATTCGATGCTGGGTTTAAAGCCTTGGCCTCCAAAGGAGAAAGCTACGAGATTTGCTTTATTCCGGACAACGATTACCGCAGTTTTTTAAAGCATAAAGTAGAAGGATTGGCGGATCGTCTGAAAGAGGGAAATTTTGTAGATACCAAGGGGAAAGTCATTGGAAAACATGATGGTTATCCGTTTTTTACCATTGGTCAGCGAAAAGGATTAGGCATTGCCTTGGGCGCTCCGGCTTTTGTAACAGCCATTGATCCCCAAACCAATACCGTAACCCTTGGTAATCAGGAAGATTTAATGGAGACGCGCATGCAGGTGAGAAATGTGAACCTGATTAAATATGCGGCCCTGAAGCCCGGATATCCAGCCGATACGAAAATTCGTTATAAAGACGCCGGACATGCTTCTTCCCTCACTCAAACTGGAAATCGGGTAGAAGTGATCTTCGAAGAACCGGTCATGGCCATTACTCCCGGTCAAAGTGCCGTTTTTTACGAAGGAGATGATGTATTGGGCGGCGGATTTATTGAAAGTTTTCAATCCCAATAGACAAAAACTCGTAAATTGATGGTATGAAAAGGCTGTTCTGTATGGTCATGTTGGGTGTCCTGGGTATTACAGGTTGCGATAAAGTGACCGAACCCGGAGATCAGTTTTATGACACACATTATTTTCCTTTGGTGGAAGGCGCCACTTTTCTGTATACCTATGATTCCGTTTGGGTCGATTGTGTGGCCGGCAGAAGAGATACTTTTTCCTGGGAAATGCGCGAAGAAATGGACAGCTTTTTCGTGGATGCATCCGGCGCACCTGCTATGCTCCTTAAAGTAAGTAAACGCAATGTCGGTGCAGCCAGTTGGGGAGCTCCACGCGTTTATTCCATGAAAATAGAAGGCGTGAATGCCATACGAACAGAAGAAAACATCCGCTATATCAAACTGCGATTTCCAGTAAGTTTAAACCAAAAATGGAACGGAAATTTATTTAACACCATCGATTGGGGAAACGACTATCGCATCACTGAATTCAATACGCCAGCCCTAGGATTTGACTCTACTTTACTGGTCAATCAAAAAGATCAGTTGAATTTGTTGGAGAGAAAATTGTTTACAGAGCGGTATGCACGCCATGTCGGGCTGGTGCAAAGGGTCGCCATTGATGTCACAGGAATTGTAACCGATTCTCAGGACCCCAATGATTGTGCGGAATATTTGCCACCTGCTACGCCATGGAATACCGTTCCCATCCTTCAACGCATTAAATTAGGCTATGTGGTTCAAAAAGTACTCGTGGATTATCAGTTGTAGCCTCGTTTTTTCAGGCTTATTTGCTCAAGATACAGAATACAGGTATGCGCTTTTCTTTCAGGACAAAGGAGGAGAAAATGCTCATTTTTCATTACTACAGCCTGAACTGTTTTTAAGTGAAAGGGCCATTCAGCGAAGAGCTCAATTTGGCATCGCCTTGCATGAATCAGATTTACCGGTTCATATGGCCTATGTAAAACAGGTGCTGGACAGCTTGCCCGGCGCATGGTGGGTTGGAAATTCCAAATGGTTGAATGCCGCAGTGGTGGCAAGCTCAACGCCAATCATGCAAATGCCCTCCATTCCAGCATTGGCACGATGGAGAAAAATTTATGAAGGACCTTCCATTTGGAAAGGTTTACCCGCAACGCCCGGTTTACCATGCTGCGGACAAGTATCAGTACCCGCTTATCAGGGTGATTTTTTTCAAGCCACCGTTCAAAACGAAATGATTGGCGGAGATTATCTGCATGAAAAAGGTTTTGATGGTAAAGGGGTTTTAATTGCAGTGCTCGATGCCGGATTCCAAAAAGTAGATGTGAATCCGTCTTTTCAGCATCTTTTTGCTGACGGACGCATCCTTAATACCTGGGATTTTGTAGCGGGAGAAACAGACGTGTATGGCGATAATAGCCATGGCGCTCTGGTTTTATCGGCCATGGCATCATATATTCCGAACACGTATAGGGGTTTAGCACCCGCAGCCACTTATGTGCTTCTGAGAACTGAAAATGCGCCCAATGAAACCATTTCAGAAGAAGTGTACTGGGTCATGGGAGCAGAATACGCAGACAGTATTGGAGCGGATGTTTTGAATTCTTCCCTGGGTTACACCACTTTCGATCAATCGGAAGATAGTCACGTATATGGAGTGTTAGATGGGCGAACCGCCATGTCCTCCCAAGGGGCCGTTTGGGCCGCAAGAAAAGGATTGATGGTGGTGAATTCTGCCGGAAATTCCGGAAGCCAGGCATGGCGCTACATCGGCGTTCCAGCTGATGCCGATTCCATTTTATCCGTTGGCGCGGTGGGTTCAGATCGGCAAAAAGCCAATTTCAGTTCATTTGGCCCTTCTGCAGACAACCGGATTAAACCGGATGTGTCGGCCATGGGACGTCAAACCGTTTTAGTAGGCGTGCAAGGTGCTGTCTCTACGGCCAACGGAACGTCGTTTTCGGCTCCTATCATGGCGGCAGCTTTGGCCCTGCTCAAACAAAAATTTCCGGAACGTACCCCGCAATCCATTTTACAGGCCGTTCGGGAAAGTGCAGATAATTTCATGCAACCCGGCGCCGGGTTGGGATACGGGATTCCTCATTTAGGCATGGCCAGTTTTATTCTTCAGGCAAGTGCTGCAGATTCTTCGCTCTTTTTGCTCTATCCTAATCCCGGTAAAGCGCCAGAGGTCATGGCGGAATTTTTTGTTCCCGCTCCCGGAGATTATCAGCTTTCTATGTTCAATGTGCAAGGCCAGCGTGTGATGGAATGGAACATGACACTTCAAAGTCGTGGCTTACATGCCAAGAAGCTCACCTTGCCCTCTGAAGCACAAGGTATTTTAGAATGTGTTTTTCAAGGACCCGGTGTAAAGCGTCGATTCAAGTTTTTGGGCTTGAAATAACTCCGAAACATCAAATGGAGGGTTGCAGTAGATCAAATGTCGATTTAAAGGCCGGACCAAGCCAAAAACGCCAGGGCCCCCAAACCCATTCCCAGACCTAAGCCCACACGGGACGTGATTTTTTCGGAAAAAAGAATCATCGCGACCAGGGTGGAAAATGCAATGATGCCTAAGTTGTTAAACGGAAATAAAATGGCAGAAGGCATAATGTTTGACGCCAGACCTTTCATCAAAAAAATCAGCGACCCAAAGTTGACCACGCCCAACACCATTCCGCCGAGGATAGACGCCCGCTGAAAGGATTTGCGATAATTCATGAAAAGACCGGTGATAAAGGCTGAGCCAAAAATTAAAGCCCGCACCAAACCAAGGTCGTCACCTGGAATCCATTTGGAGAACATGCTTACGCATAAATCCACCAGGCCCGTTCCTAAAAACAAAATGGGAAGATGCCAAGTCCATTTTCCATTTTGCGTCGGGCCGGACATCACTACCACAGACAAAAAGGCCAGTAAAAGGCCCAGAACACCTAACCAACCTAAACTTTCTTGTAAAAAGAAAACACCAAAGGCAATAGGAATCACCATGCTGAGCTTTGAGGCCAGGGAGGCCATAGTGACGCCCGCACTTTTCGTGGTAATGGCCATCAGGATAAAAACCAGAATAAAAAGGATGCCGAGCAACAAAGCCACAGGAATATACCAACTAATGGTTGTAGGCCATTGCTTTATTTCCATCATGCTTAATAGCATGGCTACGCCGTAATTTAGCGTAATGGCCACAGATGCGTCTACTTTGTATTTAGGGAAAAGACGAAAAAGAAAGAGGATAGAGGAGGAGCAAAGAATGCTTAAAGCAAGGAATACCACGGAGCATGAGGATTTAAATACTGAAAATAATGGTCGGTATCCAGGGGATGATCATGTAAAAGAACGGCATGTTCTGGAATCGCAGCAGCCGGCAAGCCAGCGCCTAAGGGCATGTGACTTTTGAATACACGGATTTCGTCCCAGCTACCGGAACGTATCCAGCGACGATGAGTTTCGGGACCGCCTTCGATTAATATTTGGGTCCATTGCGATTGATATCCATGATCCAGCACTTCATCGATGTTGGCAAACTGTTTCCAGTGTTTCGGTAAATCTAATTTTGCCTTTGAAACAACGAAGGCCTGGGGTTGGTTCCCACTCATCCATCGGGCGGTAAGTTGAGGCTCATCGCGCAACCAGGTCGATTTTCCAATGCCAATCGCCTGCACTTCTGTGCGCCAAAGATGCAGCCATTGTTTGGCTTTCGGGCCACTAATCTGCACTGGAGAAGTTTGTTCGGGCTGGTCCACAAATCCATCCGAAGATTCTGCCCATTTTAAAATGACATAGGGCCTTTCACTTAAGATGTGGTTAAAAAAGCACCTGTTCTGTAATATTGCTTTCTGCGGTTCGAAGGGACAAACCACCTCGATTCCTGCATTTCGCAAAAGAACCAGTCCTTTTCCCGCCACTGCCGGAAACGGATCACTTGTCGCTACCACCACGCGATGTAGGCCAATATCCGCCAGCATTTGTGCACAGGGAGGTGTTTTCCCATGATGCGCGCAAGGTTCAAGGCTAACATAAGCCGTTGCCCCTGAATACAGGGATCGGGCACGGATTTTTTCTTCTTCGTTTAAACCTTGATGCATCAATTGCCCGGGCGAAATGGGAAAGCCTGCACGGAGCAAACCCTGTCGAACAGCCACCACTTCGGCATGAGGACCTCCGGCATGGTGGTGAAATCCTTCGCCCAGCAGCTGGCCATCACGAACGATAACACAACCCACCAACGGATTGGGAAACGCAGAGGGACGCCCTTTTTCTGCCAAATCCAGACAGCGGTTCATCCACTTCGCATCTTCAACCATTTCCATGCTGCAAAATTGCATTTTTTATTCATAGCCTTATAATCCCGTTTATATTTGCACAAACAAATCTTACATGCGATTTACGTGTATCTTCTTTTTCATAATGTTATCCTTTACAACCAGTGTAAAGGCCAATGACGACGCCGGTAAGGATACACTTCGTATCAAATACAACATCAGTTCCGACCTGAACATTACCTCGGGAAACTTAAATTCTTTTGTGACTCAAAACAGAGGAACCCTTGACCTTGAAAAACGGGTTTTTGGTGTGAAAACCATGGTGATGTATCGGTATGGCACCCTCAATGGCGTGGAAAATGCCAATGAATTTAACTCTTTGGTCACCGTTTCACTTTTTCCAAGAAATAAGTTCTACGGCTTTGTAAACGGAGGGGTTGAAAGTTCTTTTTTACGGGGATTTAATCTGAGGTCCTTTGGTGGAGCCGGGGTTACCTGGCGTGCCATTAATACAGACAAACATAAACTAGAACCTTTCACCAACCTGATGTATGAATTTACCCGATTCAAAACGCCCATCGTGGTAGATGGTGATACCACCAACAATTTACAAACCTTGCGCGCTGTTGTGGGCTGGACGGGAACACATAAGCTGGTTTCCGGAAAGTTTATCATTACGCATGGGGCAAGATATCAGCAATCTTTGATGGATTTGAGGAACTTCCGTTTGGAATCCAATTTTTCCATCGCCATTCCCATTATCAAAATTTTAAGTGTGAAAACAGGGGCTACTTATACCTACGAAAATGTAGTAGTGCCTGGTCGTCAAAACGCAGATTTCGTCTGGACTTTTGGCATTGCCTTATCCAATATTTAATATAGTGAACACCGGAAAAGAGGTTTTGCATCTTTTTGTTTCCGAGCTGAGCGACCGCTATGGCGCCGAAGAGGCCGCGGCCATCTTTCGTTTTCTGGTGTCGGACCGATGGAAGACCGAAGGCGCACAATGGCGTATGAGATTGGCGTTTCCTTTGTCAGAGGAAGATAAAAACTGGCTACAATCTTGTTTAAATTCGCTAAAAAAAGGCATTCCGGTGCAATATGTCGCCGGATTTGCGTGGTTCGGTCCACTCAAACTAAAGGTAAATGAGGCCGTGCTGATTCCCCGGCCGGAAACGGAAGAATTATGTGACTGGGTGCTTCAGCAATCTTGGAAAGACCATTTGCGTGTAGTAGATGCTTGTACGGGTTCTGGTTGTATTCCTCTTTTTTTCAAACACATGAAGCCCTCATGGCAAATCATGGGTTTTGATATATCCGACGATGCACTGCAAGTGGCAAAGGACAATGCCATTGCGCTTCAATTGGATGTTACTTTCCACAAGCATGATCTTTCCGGAGATAAGTCGCTCCTTCCTGAAGCAGATCTAATTTTAAGTAATCCACCATATGTTCCTCTCGAAGAGTCGGTTACACTCATGGAACACGTGGTGGCTCATGAACCTTCCCTCGCCCTTTTTGCTCCGGAAGGAGATCCCCTTTATTTTTATCGGCATTTGGAATCCTATGCCAGGGAAAAACTGGCGCCGGGAGGACAATTGTTTATGGAGATTCACAAGGATTATGGAGAAGAAACAAGGGAACTTTTTACCTTTGAACCATGGGCATCTGCCCGTTGTATAAACGATATCCATGGGAAACCAAGATTTATTCACGTGGTCCGACAATGCGCAGAATGAACTAACGCGGACTGTGGAGCGCATGCGTTTGCTGGAGACCCAAATCCATCATCATAATTACCTGTATTACGATTTAGCGCAGCCTGAAATCTCAGACCGTGCATTCGATTTGCTTTTGGAAGAATTGAAAAAACTGGAGACCGCATATCCCCAGTTGGCTGCGCCAGATTCACCGACACAAAGAGTTGGCGGAACCGTCACCAAACAATTTCCTACCGTGGTGCATCAACAGCGTATGTATTCGCTGGACAATGCCTACGAGAAAGATGCGGTAATTGCTTTTGATAAAAGGGTAAAACAGACTACAGAACAGCCTGTTACTTATGTTTGTGAACCTAAAATAGACGGAGTGGCCATCCGGCTTACCTATAAAAATGGTGTTCTCTTTCAGGCCGTCACCCGTGGAGATGGCGTTCAGGGAGATGAGGTTACGGCCAATGTAAAAACCATTCGCTCTATTCCCCTGAAGTTAAAGGGTGACAATCTTCCTGAAACCATCATGTTGGGCGGGGAAATTTACTTGCCTCGTGCCAGATTCGAAGCGCTCAACCAGCAAGTGGAGGAAGAAGGCCTGAAGCAAGGTTTGAGCATGGAAGACATTCAGGAGAAAAAATTTAAAAACCCAAGAAACACAGCCGCCGGTACCCTTAAACTTCAAGATTCTAAAGAAGTAGCTCGCCGAAAATTAGAAGCGTTTATTTATCATGTTATCGAAGATAAACCAACGGTAGAAACCCATGCAGCGCTTATTGCAAAGGCCAAAAATTGGGGCTGCAAAGTTCCTGAAGTGGTGCAGGTTTGTTCGTCCATCGATGAGGTGATAACGCAGATTGAAGCGATGGATGAGCTGCGACATCAATTGCCCTACGATACGGATGGGGTCGTGGTCAAGGTGAATGAATTGTCCTTACAAAGTCAATTGGGATTTACGGCCAAAAGTCCGCGTTGGGCATTGGCATATAAATTCCAAACGGAGCAGGCATTGAGCCGAATCAAAAGTTTCGACTTTCAGGTCGGGCGCACTGGTGCCATTACGCCCGTGGCCAATTTGGAACCTGTTTTACTTGGCGGAACCACCGTAAAGCGCGCCTCTGTGCACAATGCAGATTTTATTGCACAACTCGATTTGAGGGTAGGAGATACGGTAGCGGTAGAAAAAGGCGGAGAAATTATCCCGAAAATTGTCTCTGTCAATCAGGAATTGCGTCCCTCATACAGCATACCTTTGGATTTTCCGGTTCATTGTCCGGAATGCGGTTCGGTTTTAGTCAGAAGAAACAGTGAGGCGCAACATTTTTGTCCGGACGAATGGAATTGCCGCCCGCAATTGATTGGAAAGTTGGTGCATTTTGTGAGCCGTAAAGCCATGCACATTGAATCTTTGGGCGAAAAAACCATTCAAACTTTTTTTGATCAGGGTTGGGTGCGCAGACCATCTGATTTTTTTCAATTGACCATTCCTCAGATTACCAGTTTGGATGGATTTAAGGAAAAATCCGCCGAGAATATTTTGTCCGGTCTGGCGGCGTCCCGGGCCATACCTTTTTCGCGTGTTTTATTTGCGGTGGGAATTCGGCATGTAGGAGAAACAGTGGCGCAAAAATTGGCTGCCGCATACGGAAGTCTTTCTGCGCTAAGAGAAACGAGTCGTGAAGCCCTGCTTTCTGTACCTGAAATTGGCGAAGTGATAGCCGATTCGGTCTGGCAATGGCTGAAAAGTCATGAGATGCAGGCAGAAATGGATCGCCTGGCAGCGTTTGGACTTCAGATGGAAATGGTCAAAAACCAAGTGGAAGGTCCGCAACCCTTAAAAGGAAAAGTGTTTGTGGTTTCTGGTGTATTTACCCATTTTTCAAGAGATGGTATCAAAGAAGCGATTGAACAAGCAGGTGGAAAAATATCTTCTTCCATTAGCCGACAAACCGATTTTGTAGTGGCTGGGGATCAAATGGGACCAGCCAAGCGGGAAAAGGCCGAATCTCTTGGTGTACCTATTATTTCTGAAGAAAAATTGAAAGAAATGCTCGCATGAGTAAGCAGACGCCATGGAAAGAAATCTGGCTTTTTATGCCAGAGGGAGACGTTTCTCAGCGGACTTGGCTCATGACCCAATTGGCAGGTTTGGGACAAAAATACAAATGGGTGGAAGTACGAAAAAAATCATCTTCTCGTTCTCAAGCCATTCTTCCTTTGGGGGTAGATCATGTGATTCGGCCTTCCGGCTTGCGCGGACTTCAGCCCCGTGATCCGGGAATCGAAGATGCCGCTTCCACGCTTTTTATATGGGTGGGAACTACACCTGATTCGGCGCAACTCCGATGGCTTTCCCGTTGGAAAAAAGTGTGGAAAGCGGCCTTGATTAACCAGGAAGAACAGGACCCTATTGGTTTTCATTTTTGGTTGAAAACAAGCCATACACCCTCTTCTTCTCATGCATGGCAGCAACTCGCCGATGTCTTGGCTCAGGTGCCCGCAACTGGGTTACCTGCGCCCAACGTTGGCCCAACCGAAACGCGGAACTTTGAATCCGAACCATAATGCGCTGGTAATTCTCCCAATGCTGATCAAAATAATCTTTGGGATTGGCCGATAATTCCTCCAGCAATACCCATAAATACCAAAGCTGGGTTTGCATTTCCAAATCGGTTAAACCGGTACTTAGCTTTTGTTCCACCTGAATAAGGTCGGCAATCATTTCCCGGTTTGGACGGCCGGAACCGTGCGACAAACCAGCCGCCAATCGGCGGATGTCTGTCGTCAGGTCGATGATTAGGTAACTCATACCACGAAGATGCACCTCGAACCTCCTGCTAATCGGTTATTAAACGGATATAAACGTTTATATCCGTTTATAAACGGATAAGGTTTTGGTAATTATTTCTTTATTAGTAACTTCCGATTGAATCTCATTGGCACAATGGACCTGGTTTTAAGGCAAATCTTCCAGCGAAAGGGAAACCTGCTTCATCCAAAAGTCGGGAAACTGATGCACCGATCCGAAAAAACACGGAATTTGCATCGCGCGAAGCGCTGCTACATGAGGTTGGTGAACAGGAGCTGCTCCTGGTACCGTCGGATACGCAAAACCAATATGGGTTCCATTATTTTTTAACCGAGCCAGGGAGGTAAATGCCAATTGGGCCGTTTCAATATCTCGAAGATCGGACCAAAGCCAAAAGAAAGTGCCTCGATTTTGAATTTTTTCGGCGCAGGCCACTACCGCTTTTCCTAAGTTCGTCGTTCCTCCGGGAGACAGCCGGATCAGTTCATTCCATGTAATATCTTCCATCTGATCGATAAAGTAAATGTCTTCGTCGAACAAACAAATGGAAAGCCGGATGTGCGACATTTTACGAATGAAATTCGCCATCAGCAACAAAGCCGGATAGACTGCTTCCATAGATAAACTGCGATCGATACACAGCAATACCTCATTGCGGCGATGGCGTTTTGTTTTGGCCATTTTCCAAATCCGCGGAATCATGATTTTTCGCGCCGGGTCATAGTGCGCCAGGTTATGTCGAATGGTCGCCGACAAATCTATTTTCTGTCTGGAAGTTCTTGTTTTTAGAAATTGATGATTTTTATGAGAAACGGTGGCCATCCATTGCTCCGCCATCTGATCTAATTTTTTCCGGAAATTGGGTAAAAGATTATTTTTTCCGTTGGCCTGCTCCCGCATTTTTTTCCATACCGGGAGGAGGGCCTGAAAATTCTTTTCTTCTCTCGATTCGGCCGGAATAGGTTTTCGTATTGCCAAAGCATGTTGCACGGCACGTTTTTCAGGAAGAGAAAGGGAGACACTCTCAATGGTAACATTGGACAACGACCTTGCTGACCCGGATAACGTACCCAAATGTTGTAAAAAGCGCTTTTGTTCTTCCGAAAGTTCAGATTTGGCGACGGCCGGGTCTTGTCCCAAAATGGCGGCCCATTTCCAATTCAATTCTGTACTATTCGGCTGAAGCAAGATCAGCTCTTCCCGCAGCATTTCTTCTTCCCTTGCGCTGAGAGGCATGGCTGAAAAATAACTTTGCCAAATCGGAATCCATGGAACAAACTGAGCGTAATCAGCTTTCTCAATGGAGGCATGGACATACAGCCAACCTGCATGCATAGAAAAAGATGAACCTAAAAGGCCTTTTAGCCAAATGGAAGCCTCTTCAGGTGAAAATGCCTTGAAAATATTGTGATGATGGGGCCAAAATGGTTGAGGTGTTATGGCCAACCATCTTGCGAAAATACGACCACGAAGAGACAAGGGAACATCAGGATGAGCACTCCATGACTTGAGTTGCTTACGAAGCAACATGCAGGCGCGCGCATCGGTGGCCTTTTCCCAAAGTCCCAAAAACATATCCATGGCCTGTCCAATTCGTTCTCCCTGCACCCATAACTCCCGTTCAAGGGCATCGAGGAAAGGAATAGCCCATTTTGGCGGAATTTGCTTTTTTTCGTGGCTAAAATGGGAAAGCCATTCCAACGCTTCTTTAAAGGAAACCGATGAAAATTCCCATTCAGCAACCGGCCACCAGTCGAATTGGGCTTGATAAAAAAATAAGGGAGAAACCGCAGGATGGTTTGCATCTTTGAATGCTTGATACAACTGTTTTTCTAGAAAAACAGAAGCAAAGTGCACAAGCTCTCTGGAAAAATCACTTGAGTGAAATGGCGGTATGGACCAAGTAGCTACCGGTGCAGGGAATCCCAGTAAATCCTGCTTGTCGGGCGGGGGACAAAAACCCAGTAAGACGCCGCGATAAAGCCATTTGCGCAGCTCCTGATCCTGTTGCAGGAATTCGGAAACCAGAAGGGTCGGGGATGCTCTTTGAACCTGTCTGCCCAGTAAATCTCGTAGGAATCCTTTCCATAACCATTGACTCAACTGACGTGAGGCCGGGAATGTTTCCCGGTGTTCCAACGCCGGTGGTTCTTGCCGTGTGGATTTTTCCAAAAATGAATGGGTCGCAGCGAATGCTTCCCGGGTATCGATGTCATCCGGATTCCCTTTTCCCCGAATCTTCGCCAGTTCAGTTGCCAAAATCCATGCATCTCGCAAGTCGGTTGGGCTAAATGGAATGCCTTTTTCCTGACAAATCCTGGTCCATCGGCTTATTTGCTGAAAATAATTGCTTCCATCATTTTGAGGTAGATGGTTTTTGAAAACGGCGGAAACTGCTTCTGAAGAAAATGTTTCGGCGATGATGGGAATGGGTATCCAATGTACCTTGACTTTAGAGGGTTTTTTGATGGAAAAAGTCGTTTTATTAGGATCTTGAAGCCAGGTTAAAACTGCATTTTCTCCCACAATCCCAACATCAGCCGTTTGAGCGTGTTTTTGCAGATAGCGATCCATCCAGGCGGCTCTCATGGCCATCGGAAGTTGGGTGTTCGGAAAGGAATGGAATCCAATATTTTCCACGTAATCTCCTGTGCCTGAAAACCAATGCGATATCGGCCAGTCGATACATTTAATCGGAATTTGCCTGGCTTTGGCCCATTGATATGCTTTAAAAAATGGATGTCCGGCCGACCCATCAAATTTCAGGGCCAGATGTGGAGCAGCTTCCGGATACACGATACATCCGTTTTCCCATTCTACTTTTTCGATTGGGAAATCTTCCGGCAACTGAAGCCAGAGCTCCTGAATAGGCCATGAATCCAACATGTCTTCCCATGAAAGGAATAAATGGGGTTGCTTCGGATCAAATGCCAACCAATGAAATCCCATGTCAGGGTTGATATGCAGAAAAATGTGGATACAAGTCGGCCCATTCCGGTTTTTGTGAAACGGATTCCTTCACCCAGGATTGCCAGTTTGTCCAATCTTCCGGCAAATTTTTAATCCACAAGGTTCCCAGCGCGGCGGCCAGGGCCTGGGGAAGGGAAATACCGGGTCGTGTTAAATGGAATGCATGAAGATGTTGTACCGCATCCAGCAAGATGGGAAGTGGAGAGAAAAGGCTTTCCTCTGTGCGCCAGGGATTCTGAAAAAAAGGATGTGCATCTTCTGCCAGCCATAAAAGTTGTTGAACTACGTGGTGCAAAGCCATCTCAAAAGGCCAGTCCTGGATGATAGATGGGGGCGTGTGGGCCAGCAGAATCGCGATTTGCTCTTCGGCAGAAGTTGGATAAGGGAGCAGTACGGTGTGAAATCTTCGCTGCAACGCAGCGGAAAGAGGGAAAATGCCCGCATCATGGGTGTTGGCTGTGGCAATAAGATGGAAACCGGGTTGGGCTTCTAGAACCCAATTTAGCTCCGGGACGGTCATTTGCCTTTCGGATAGAATGCCTAATAGACTATCCTGTATATCAGTTGGCAGGCGATTGAGTTCTTCGATTCGCACTATTTTTCCATTTTCCATGGCGGAGAAAATAGCGGAGGGCACCAATGCTTTTCGTTCGGGACCTTGGTTCAGCAACATGGCATAATTCCAGCCATATCTCAAATGTTCCTCCAAGGTTCCGGCAGTTCCTTGCACCAGAAGATGCGTTTCTCCTGAAATGGCCATGGCCAAAAAGTAAGCCATCATGGATTTTCCGGTTCCTGGCGGGCCGGTTAACAATAATCCACGTTGGGTGGCCAAAGCAGCTACGGCCAATTCGATTCGTCTGACTGGTCCTATGTATTTTGGTGAAATGGGGCGTCCTTCTACATTCTGATGGCCGCTTAAAAACCAAACGACCGCTTGTGGTGTCAGTTCCCATCCCGCAGGTTTCCGGCCTTCTATTTTCTTTAAACGCTGCAATTCATCTGTCAGCTGAAAGGCATCCAGCTTGGGTAAATAGGGGTTATGCATGGGAAAAATATTGATCTATAAGGGTTTTGGTCTGAAGCAAATTTTGCCAGTGTCGGCGTGTCGCATCAGGCCAGATTTGCCCTTTTTTCCAAAGATAGTCAAACGTCTCGGCCGTCCATGGGCGTGTGTGATGCCATACCCATCCTTCTAAAAATGCTTTTTGTGGTTTTAATGGGAACAGTTTCAGCCCGTTTTCATCATCTATGCTTGTTGAAAAAACTGCTGCATCCATAGATCTATGGTATTTGAAAAATGAAATTGGCCGTGCTTTGGCCCAGGCGGTTTGTAATGCATGGGGCAACTGCAGGGCCTTATGACCGAATTGAAAATCGGGCCAACCATGATCCGGTAAGTCGGTGGCGGCATCCACATGGAGAAGCGCGTAAGTTAAAACATACATTTCAAGTACTTTTAGGTTTCGCCTCCGGTCGCTGCTTCTTAGTTCAATGTGCTGAAGGAAAGACGTCAGTTGACCTGCGAGGCAATCTTCCCACATTTTTTCTCCCCACGATTTGGCCCATTGGGGCATGGCCAGGTGGCTTGCATATGTCTTTTTTGAAAGCGCATGAGATGCTTGCATGGCGGTGAGCCATAAGGGGCCGTCTGCTTTTTCCAGGAGTTGGTGTAAAAGAAAAATCCGTTCCGGAGTCGTTTCGTCACCGATTTGGGTATAATATAAGAGGATGGGAGCCACATGCGGATTGGACATCAACCATTCTATTACATAATTCGGTCTTGCATGCAGGGCTTTTTCCCAGCCTTTCTGATATATGTAATAGGGCATAGACATGCATTGGCCGGGATCCCAAACTTCCCAGCCCACCATAGGTTGTATTGCAGCGTGAAACCAGGTGAATTTTTCTCCGAGTATCCACCGAATGGTCCATGCATATTCGGGAAAAAGGGGAAGCATTTGTAATAGCCACCATCCGGTTTCGGGTGAAACGGTTTCAGAGGTCTTTTTGAAGTTTCTGAGCCAAAGTCCCAAAGCAAAACCATGTTTTTCGGGATGCGTCATCCACGCGGCACACAAGGCCTCTTGCTCTGCTTTTTTCCCGATTATTTGGGTCGGTTGAAAGGGAAGGCAAGGTCGTTTAGATGGAAGGTGAAGCTGCAATGGACCTGGAACTGCGTCCAGTAAATCGGCCATTTTCTTTCTTTGTTCTTCCGGCCAGGCGCTCCAGCCGAGCCAAAGGGATGGATGGGTATAAAAATCTTTTTCCTTCATAAGGCATGCCATTGCTCTCTATGCCAACCTCCTAACGCCTGAACGGCCTGGCCCGTTTTTTCAAAAGCGACCGTACAAGGCTGTCCTTGTGTATACCAGAGCCATTTTGCCCATGTAGCGAGAGACATCGGGACGCGGAATGCTTTTCCTTCCTGGTCGATGAACCATCCGGTTTCGTCAGTTCCAGGTTGCAAATCTGTGACAAAGAAAATCATTTGCCAGTTTCCCATGGCACAGCATGTGGGGGTTTGGAAAAAAGCCTGCGCAGCGTTCCAAGACGGGAAAATGGAAAGATGCTGTTCGGCCTGTAGCCAGGTAGAATAGGGGATTGACGCCTCCTGAAATTCAACTGATTTTTCGCTTCTTTTCCGACTTTTCCCTTGAGATTTTTTAGCAAAACAGCCCTTTTCCGGGGAGAAATACCAATTTTGTTTTTTCGAATCAGCAGGAGAAAGGGCACGCTGTGGCGCAAAATACAAGGCTTGGTCATCTGCTTTGGGAGACTTGCCCGGTGGTTTTCCCCAGGCTTCTAATACTTTTTTACTGCAAGAGGCGCAGAGTTGTTCTTTTTCCCGGAACCAATTGAGCCATTGGGTTAATTGTCCGATACTTTCTTCAAATTTTTGATTGGACCCTTGTGCCTCTATTGATATATGCTGCATCCATCGCGCGGGGCCTGCGGCTTGGTGGGCAAGGAAATATTGTTGCATATTTTCCCATGCCAGAGATTGGCAACTCTCTTTCAGCCAGTTATATCCCAGTTCTCTGCCTAAGTTTACCCAATGCTGCAAATATGCAATACCCTCTTCCATAAAGTTCAGCTGGTCTCAGGATGAAATCCGTACATGTCGGGTCGTGTTTGCCACGTTGACGGCTGTAACGGAATCCTCTCTTATTCCACACAAATTGATTTGTTCACGTGTAAAGATAAGAAAGGCAAGTCCCATTTTTCAAGTAAAAGGGAGGCAGGTTCAGGCCTTTGGTTTAGGAACAAAATAGGCTGGAGCTTTCTCCGGTTTCCATTTGATATTGCAGCCAATGCTTGGAATTTGCAGGGGCAGAGGCGGTTCATTGGCCACAAGTGCGTCGAGCGCCCGAATGAGATCGTTTCCCGTAACCGGAATATCGTTTTTGGGTCGGGAAGCATCGAATTGCCCGCGGTACACGCATTTGTTTTCCGCGTCGAATACTGCTAAATCCGGAGTGCAGGCGGCAAAATAAGCCAGCGCCACATCCTGGCTTTCATCATATAAATAGGGAAAAGTGAAAGCATGTTCCCTGGCAAATTCCACCATTTTATCTGGCGCATCTTGTGGGTATTTTTCCACATCGTTGGCGCTGATGGCGACAAATCCTATTCCCAGTTGTTGATACTGTCGTGCAATCTTCACCCACTGATCTATCATGTGAATAACGTAAGGGCAATGGTTGCAGATAAAAGCCACCGCTAAACCTTTTGGACCTTTGAGTTGGTCTGGCGAATACAACAAACCGGTTGCCGGTTCGGGTAAAAGAAAATGGGGCGCCTTAAATCCTAAGGGAATCCATTCGGTAGGTGTGGCTGCCATAAATGATAGAAATGAAGTGGGTAAAATTTAAAAAATCAGGAAATTGGCTTGTCTTGGCAGGCCGGATCGGTGCAATCTCCGTATAAAATGAGGGAGTGATTCACCACCTGAAAATGTAAAAGTTCGCCGATACCGGTTTGGATATGATGTAACCTTGGGTCACAAAATTCTGTCACTTTTTTACATTGATTGCAAATCAAATGGTTGTGCTGGCTATATCCGAAGGCTCGTTCGTATTGGGAAAGATTGCCATGAAACTGATGTTTCCGAACCAGATTACATTCGAGCAGAAGATCCAACGTATTATACACCGTGGCGCGGGATACGCGGTAATTCTTATTTTTCATGGACACGAACAGCTCTTCGACATCAAAATGGTCGTTCCGGGCATAAATTTCCTCCAGAATAGCGAATCTTTCGGGGGTTTTTCGGAGTCCCCTGGTTTCCATAAAAGCAGAAAAAATATCCTTCGCTTTTAGATAATGGTTGGTAATTGGTTCAGCCATGATATTTTTCAGCGTTCATCCGTTCAACCTGAATTACTCCGGCCACTTGTTTTAGTTTGTCCATGAGTTCACTCAAGTGTCTCGTATCTTGAACGTAAAGCATGATTTTGCCCTCAAATATACCATCATTCCCGTCAAAACTCAAAGAACGCATGTTTACTTTCATTTGATTGGAGATGGTTCGGGTAATTTTATTCACGATGCCCACATCATCGAAACCGGTTACGCGCAGTCCCACCAAAAAGGCCAGGTCTTCGGTTTTGGTCCAACGGGCTTTGATGACCCGAAAGGCGTAATTGGAAAGCAGAGAAACTGCATTGGGACAATTAGTCTTGTGAATTTTAATGCCCTCGCTCACCGTAACAAAACCAAATACTTCATCGCCCGGAATGGGATTGCAACAATGTGCTAGTTCGTACGCAATGCGGTCTTCATTTTCCCCAATCAGCAATTGATTTTCTTCTCGTTTAAATTGCTTGATGAGTTTATCTGCGTGGCTACCTTCTTCCGCTTGTTTTAACAGATTTTTCTTACCTAGTTTTTGGGTGAGATAGCTATACCAACTTTTCTTGCCTTCTTCCTTATAAAAGTCTCTGATTTGTTGGGAAGTAATTTGTCCTTTTCCCACTTTAAAATAAAAGTCGGTGAGGTCCGGACTATGGAAAAAGGAAATGAGTTTATCTACATCTTCCAGGTCGAAATTGATTTTAAGCCGTTTAATTTTTCTTTCAAAAATGGCTTTGCCCTCTTCTGCAACTTGTCTTTTCTCTTCTTTTAAAGCGGTTTTGATGCGGCTTCTTGCTTTTCCTGAAACCACGAAATTCAACCACTCTTCTTTCGGGGTTTGCTTTTGTGCGGTGAGGATTTCAATTTGATCTCCGTTTTTCAAAACATAAGAAAGGGGCACCAATTTGTTGTTTACTTTTCCTCCGAGGCATTTGTCGCCCAATTCCGAGTGAATATCGTAGGCAAAATCCAGGATGCCGGAGCCAGCGGGCAGCGATCTTAGCTCACCTTTGGGTGTAAATACATAAATTTCGTCGGAATATAGGTTGAGTTTAAAATCGTCGATGAGTTCGATGGCCGCGCCTTCTTTATGGCTATCCAGCATTTCTCTGACTTTTCCGAGCCATTCATCTACGGCTGTTTCCGCAGATTTCTCTTTGTATTTCCAGTGAGCGGCGTAGCCTTTCTCTGCAATTTCGTCCATCCGTTCGCTTCGGATTTGCACTTCGACCCATTTACCCGTAGGGCTCATGACCGTTACGTGCAACGATTCATATCCATTCGCCCGGGGAAAACTAATCCAGTCGCGCAGCCGATCTGGTTTGGGTTGATAAATGTCGGTGACGAGTGAGTATGTTTTCCAGATTTCGGCCTTTTCCTGGGCCGGTGGAACTTTTAAAATAATACGGATGGCAAAAATGTCATAGATTTCCTCAAAAGGCACACCTTTTACCTTGGTTTTATTCCAAATGGAAAAAAGGGATTTGGTTCTGCCTTTGATTTCGTATTGAATATCATGTTCATCTAAGGCTTTCCGAATGGGAAGCACGAATCTTGAAATAAAACGATCTCTTACGGCTTTCGTTTTTTCCAGTTTAGATTCTATCTCCTGGTACGTTTCCGGTTCGGTGTATTTTAACGCCAGGTCTTCCAGTTCCGTTTTGATGTTGTATAGTCCAAGTCGGTGTGCCAATGGGGCGTAAAGGAAGAGGGTTTCGGATGCAATTTTCAATTGTTTATCGCGCCGCATATGGGTTAGGGTGCGCATGTTGTGCAGGCGATCAGCAATTTTTATGAGGATAACGCGGATGTCCTCAGCGAGGGTCAGCACAATTTTTCGGAAATTTTCCGCCTGCAAGCTCACCGACTGGTCGAACACCCCTTCAATTTTGGTGAGTCCGTCAATGATTTTGGCCACCTTTTTCCCGAAAAGGCGATCCATATCTTCGAGGGTTAAATCGGTGTCTTCCACGGTATCATGCAACAGCGCGCAAATGATAGATGTGGCGCCGAGTCCCATTTCTTCCGCCGCAATTTGTGCTACTGCGATGGGATGATAGATATAAGGTTCTCCGCTTTTCCTGCGCATTTCTTTATGTGCCTCCACCGCCAGGTCGAAGGCTTTGCGAATCCGTTTTTTGTCGGCCGGCTGCACCCGATTGTTTCCGGCGGCCTTCATGAGCTTTCGATATTGGCGAAGAATTTCCGCGCGTTCTTCTGCCAGCTGTTCCGTTGTAAATTCCATACGTAAATTCTCCCTAAAGTTACATGGAATCGGACTTGTAAAGCAGGATTACAAAAAAAAAGAGGCCTCATAAAAGTCCTCCCTTTGCTACAAGTTTCTTTGTCTCTATAACGTTTATCTGGATTAAAACCAGAAAAGAGGACGAAGATTGGTAGACTTGTTTTCTTAAAATTGAATGAATTCCTTAAAAATATAGGTTATAACATGGCTCTTACTTTTTGAAAAAGGGGCATTTTTTCACTAAGCATTCCTACAAAATGTCCAATTTCAGAAGGTTCAGGTGCCTGATTTTTGGACACCAGCTCTAGTCGAATGGCTTCTTGTCTGATTTCAGCCAGCCCCATATAACCGAGCGTACTTTTCATGCGATGCAAAATCATTCTGATTTTTTCTTTATCCACTTCGGTACTTAGTTTCTTTAAATCAGTCAAATCTATTTCTGTTTGATGGACAAACAGATCCAGCATTTTCCTGGCAAACTTTGTGTCGCCATTACACACTTCCAGTAATTTTTGGTAATGATATTGTTCTTCTACCATGTTTTCAAAGTCGAAATAGGTCTGAATGGTGTGGA
Source organism: uncultured Candidatus Competibacteraceae bacterium (assembly GCA_964578885.1). Lineage (GTDB taxonomy): Bacteria > Bacteroidota > Bacteroidia > CAIKAF01 > CAIKAF01 > CAZRHR01. The sequence continues at coordinate 57,882 of CAZOEO010000008.1, forward strand.
TCAATTTCTGGGCTTGAACGGGCTTTGTTAAAGCTTTTTGAAATCCATAATCCCGATAGGGAAAGTGCTCATGGCCGGTTAAAGCAATGACAGGCAGTTGATCGCCGTATTTTGCCCTGAGTTGGCGAATGGTTTCTATGCCATCCATCACCGGCATTTCGATGTCTAAAACAATTAGATCGGGTAAACCGGCTTCACAAGCCTGAAGGACTTCTAAACCATTTTGCGCCAGCGATACGTCAATGGGCAAATGCTGAAGTTGATTTAATAAAATAGTTTGTCCTACCGGATCATCTTCTGCGAGGAAAAGCCTGGGTTTTCTGGTATACATGCATTAGCCCTTTTTACGGTTTCTCTGCGATTTAAGCATGTTGTAAATGGTACTTTTACTAATGCCGAGCTTATCGGCCACCAACAATACTTTTTGATTGTATTTATCTAAAAAGTGATGAATGATGATCCGGTTGTATTCTTCCAGTGTTTTTTCTTCTGCCAAAAAGCCACTATTATTCTTTTCAACTTTATGGATAATAATATCTCGATCTGTAATAATAGGCCCATTAGAAACAACAGCCGCCAGTTCAATCATGGCTTTAAGTTCTCTAACGTTTCCGGGGAAAGTGTAACGTTTTAATTTTAATTCTGCTTCAGGACTTAAGGTTTTAGATGGTAAACCATTTTCTGTTAAATAATTATGTAAAAAGTATCTGGCCAATTCCATCAAATCGATACCCCTTTCTCGCAATGGGGGTAAGTAAATGGACAATCCGAGCAAGCGATAATATAAATCTTCTCTTAAGCTTCCTTTGGCGACTTCCTCGCCCAAATCCACCAGGCTACTAATAATGACCCTCACATCAATGGGAATAGGTGAATGCCCTCCTTTTCTGGATAAAGAACGCTCCTGAAGGACACGAAGTAATTTACTTTGAAGATTGTAACTTAAATGCGTTAAATCATTAATGTAAAGTGTGCCTCCATTGGCCTCCTCGATTTTTCCCCGTATGCCTGCTGGTTCATCAGCATAAGTGCCTTTTTCGATTCCAAACAACTCTTTTTCCGCAATGTCTTCCGGAATAGACGTTAGGTTCATGGTAACAAAAGGCTTGTCTGCGCGGTCTGAACGATAATGGATGGAACGGGCCACTAATTCTTTTCCTGTTCCCGTTTCACCGGAAACAATGACGTTGATTCTGGAATGAGCTGCTTTATCTACCAAAGCCCTTACCTGCGACATTGATTGGCTGTCGCCCACCATATCTCTGATGGGGTGAAGGGACTGAGAAAGTTTCTTTTTTAATTCCTCGTTCTCAATCTCTAAGGCTCGGCTTGCGGCAATGTTATTAAATACTTTCCAGAGCCGGTCGCGGGTATCGTCGTCCTTGGCAATATAATCGTATGCACCATTTTTTAACAATTGTACGGCCGTACCAATGTCTTCTTGTCCAGAGATAATGATGATCTTGAGGTCGGATTGATACTTTAGAATTTCCTTGACCGCCTCCTCGCCATTCATGTCCGGCAATCGATAATCCAAAGTGATTACATCAGGTTTTAGACCAAGTTGTCTGATACAGTCGGTCGCATTATCGAAACGATGTACTTCATGATTTGGATTCAGCCGAATATGATATTCTAGAAACTCACCATACCATGGATCGTCTTCTACAATGAAAATTTTTAGGCCACTTTGCATGTGTAGGGTTCTAATTTTACATTAATTATAATGTGGCAAGGCCGCGAATTTAATTCAAAAATATAAGTTTACACGCTCATTGTTTAGCTTATTTAATACATATTGAATTTTTTAACGATTTTCATTATGATTAAACAGAAATCTGGTTTTTAAAAATGATTAAAAGTTTGGGTGAATTCGACCACATTCCGAGGTGCTTTTTTTACCGCCAAAATCTGTCGAATTCTTAAAAAAAACCATGTATGTTTGCCGCATGTTTAGGCTTCAGCTCCCTACAGATCCCCGATGGGCGGATATCGCCAGCATGCTGGAGGAAGATATCCTGACGGACCACGCCTGGTGCGAACAGAAAGCAGCCAGTACAGCCATTTCCATGATGGTTCAATATTCTGATTATCCCCAAATTGTGGAGGCCATGTCGGCTCTGGCAGCAGAAGAAATTTCTCATTTTCAGCGTGTTTTTTCCATGATTCAATCTCGTGGATACGTTCTGGGGCCGGAAAGAAAAGATGCCTATGTGGGCGCTTTGCTCGGATTCACCATCAAAGGCGGAGACAAACGCTGGCGAATGGTTGATCACTTACTTATGGCCGCCCTCATCGAAGCTCGGTCTTGCGAACGATTTCGCCTTTTATCCGAACAACATCCCGACGCTGAACTAGCGGCGTTTTATCGGGAATTGATGGAAAGCGAAGCGGCGCATTACACCACTTTTATCAGCCTCGCCAGAGAAGTGGCACCCCGGGACTATGTGGATCAGCGATGGTCTGAATGGCTCGCTTATGAAGCCCAACTCTTATCTCAATTTTCTACCGGAACAGGTATTCATCAGTAAATTCACTTTAAGTCTATTAAAATGCGTCTTTCATACTTTTTAGGCCTCAGCTCTTTTTTGCTTTTAACTGTGTTGCCCGGTTGCGGTGGAAAATCACCCGAAGTAAACCTGGATACAACTGCACAGGCACTACCCCTGGACATGTATCCGGAACTCGGATTAGCGAATTCCTCCGATAGCCTGAATGGAGGATTGGTGGTGAAAAACCTGACCTCCGGTGAGGATGCCTATGCTTTTGGGTATAACGCTCAAAATGAATTGGTTCGGGCTAAAATGACGGTGGGTGCAACCGGAGAGATGTATGAGTTTATTTTTCAGGCTGATGGTGCTGCCGGTTTGTGTAAAATACAATCTGCTTCGCTGAAAGGATGGGCGCCCCTTCGTGAAGAACGTCCTGTCGCTTTGATACAAACTTTACAAGGTCCGGTTCAAAATCTTTCTGCGACCTCACTGGATTCTTTAGCGGAAGTGTTGCTTTCTTACCGGATGGATTTAATGGTCAACGAACCCTGATCCCAACGCCCATTTGGCCATAGCGCCTTGTTGTACTTTTCCTTTTCTTCCTGCATGAAACGCCAGATGACCGGCCATGGCAATCATGGCGCCGTTGTCTGTACAATAAGATAATGCGGGAATATGTATTTCCACGCTATGTTTTTGGGCCCAGCCTACGATTTGGTTCCGAAGTCCGCGGTTGGCAGATACTCCGCCGGCCAGGACCACCCGTTGAATTTGTGTGGTTTGCACCGCATTTGTTAGTTTTTGGAGTAAAACATGCAAAATGGCCTGTTGATAGGAGGCGGCTAAATCTTCAAGATGTTTTTGTATCCAGTTTTTATCCCTGGATTGAAGCAAATAAAGAAGACTGGTTTTGAGTCCGCTGAAGCTAAAAGACAGGGCAGGGACTTGTGGCGTGGGAAAAGGAAAGGCCCCGGGATTTCCGGTTTGTGCCAAACGGTCTATTTCCGGTCCGCCAGGGTAGGGGAGTCCGAGCATTTTGGCTCCTTTGTCGAACGCTTCTCCGGCAGCATCATCCAGGGTCTCACCCAATATTTGCATGTCTGTAATGCCATTTACCAGCACCAGTTGCGTATGGCCACCGGAAATGGTTAAACATATAAAGGGAAAATCGGGAGAAAGCTGACCATGAATATCTGCCCCTTCGATAAAATGGGCCAATATGTGTGCTTCCATATGATTTACATCCACCAACGGCTTTTGTAAAGCTAACGCCAGGCCTTTGGCTACGGCACTGCCTACCATTAAAGAACCGAGCAATCCAGGACCTCGTGTATAGGCAATTAAATCTACCTCCTCTTTTTGTATGTTTGCACTAGAAATGGCTTGGTGCAATACCGGAATGATATTTGTTTGGTGTGCTCTGGAGGCCAGTTCGGGCACTACACCACCATATTGAATATGTACGTCTTGATTTGCTGTAACATTCGACAAAACGCGGTTGCCACGCAAAACCGCCACCGATGTGTCATCGCAGGAAGACTCAATACCTACCACCACCCTTTCCGGGTCCCATAATTGATTGGATGCATTCACCCCCCAAAGATACAAAAGATACCCTGCCTCTGGAAGAAGGTAAGGCTTCTGTGTCGCCCAAAAGGCGGAGGTGGATTTTTGTCCTTTTCACCCCGATTATCTTTTTTCTATCGCTCCTTCTTACCCTGCAGATTCCTTACGTCCAAACATTTTTAGGAAAGGAATTGGCACAATGGGTCAGTGGGAAAACCGGATTTACCGTTCAATTGGACCGTCTCTCTTTGTCGGTATGGGATGGCATCGGGTTGTATGGCGTGCATATTTCTCAGGGAACAGATACGCTAATTTTTGCGCAGCATTTGGCGGTAGACGTGGCCGATTTTTCCATTCAAACCCCATCGGTCACCATAGAGGAAGTCATGTTGGAAGATGGCGGTATTTATTTGATCCGACATGCCAATGAAAACGAAACCAATTTAGATCGGTTTCTAAAAGCGTTCCAATCTAGTCCGTCTCAAAACAAACAGAAAAAATCCGGCGATTTTACCCTTCATTTTCAACGTGTTCGATTATGTAATGCCCGTTTTGCTTTACTGAATGAAGCAGGCATGCAGACCAAAGCCGATTTTCGTTCAGAAGATTTGGGAATCCGGGGCATTTATGGTGTGGTGCATCATCTTCATATTCACAACGATACCATTGCCATGAAGGTGGAAAATCTGGCTGCGGTAGAACGAAGTGGATTGATTTTAAAAAAATTATCCGGCGATTTCCTTTTACACGCCACCACGCTTTCCCTCAAAAAATTTACACTACAAACCGGCAATAGCCAAATCAATGGCGATTTTGCCATGCATTTTAAAGACTGGACGGCTTTTCAAAATTTCACACATGATGTAAAACTTCATGTGCATCTTGGACTTTCGAATCTTTCATTCAAAGATTTACAATTTTTTAGCAGCAGTTTAAAAGGTTGGGAAGGCGATGTGCGCTTACGCGGGGAAATTCGCGGGCCATTAGATGATTTGAAATTTAGGGATTTACGCCTTCTTTTGGGCACCGTTACCCAGATAGATGGGCAACTTGATATTTTGGGTCTGCCGGACATTGGCAACACTTATTTTTACGCGGATTTGGAAAAAATGGTGACCAGTGCCTACGACTTACAACGTTTGCCATTGCCACCAAAACAAGGCCCTCTTGGGCCGGAACCCATGGTTTTGCAACTTCCCAGAGAAATCAATCGACTCGGTGTAATCCGTTTTTCCGGACATTTCGATGGATTTTTACATGATTTTTCTGCCAATGGTCATTTGCAAACCAGCATTGGTGGATTGGGTGTTGATATGGAAATGCAATTTCCTTTGGATGGAAGTGTGCCCAATTACCATGGATTCCTCAAGGCCGATAAGTTTCATTTAGGAAAATATCTGGACATTCCAGATTTGGGTGAGGTGAGTTTTTCGGGTCAGGTACATGGAAAAGGCATTATGCGAAAAGACCTGGATGCTTCCTTCGAGGGCGCCATTGAATCTTTCGCCTATTTGGGATATCCTTACCGTCAGGTGGCCATGGCAGCCACTTTCCAGGAAGATATTTTTACCGGAACCATGAGCATGGCCGATCCCAATGCCACTTTCGATTTTGCCGGCGAAATCAATCTTAATGATGAATTACCTCATTTCAATTTTAGCGCGAATATTGAAGAATTGCATCCGGTGAAACTCCATTTGATGCAGTTGGACTCAGATTTGGTGGTGCAGGTGCACATGGATCTAGACCTGAAAGGAGATGACTTAGATGCCATGGTTGGCGACGTGCATTTCCAAAAAATGTTTCTTCAAAAAGGGAGCAGAACCCTGACCATGGACGATTTTTCTCTTCATGCTGAAAAACTAGACGGAGGAAAAGTGATTCAACTTCGTTCCGATTTTTTGGATGCCGATATCGATGGTACTTTCTCCTTCAAACCATTGGCCATTCAGTTGAATAACCGCCTGGCCGATCTTTTGCCCGTGGCCGGTTTCCGTTCCAAACCTTTGGCCGATACCACCCAACAGGATTTTTCCTACGCACTACATTTCAAAGATCTGGCGCCTTTTACGCAAATGTTTTTGCCGGATTTCGATATCCATGCCAATAGCATCGTCTATGGTGGATTTAAAAGTAAAGACCAAACATTGCAGCTTTCATTACGTTCCGGTGGTTTGAGTTACAGGCAAATGTCGCTGGTGGATTTAGCCCTCAATGTGCGAAATGTAGATATTCATTCTCTTCAGGTAGATGCTACGGCAGGCGCTTTTTATCTCACAGATTCTGTGCACATAGACGCTCTGAAAGTCGAGGTTTCTACCCAAAAAGACAGTGTGCGATTCGGTTTCGACTTTGCCAACCATGGGCCTAAACTCAATTCCGGACATATCAAAGGATATACCTACCTGGGCAATGCGCCCCTGCTGTCCGTTGGTTTTTCTGAAGCCTTATTCTATTACGAAGATTCCCTCTGGACCTTAGGTCCGGATGCCGCCATTTTAATGGATTCGTCTGGTATACAGGTGGATAAGCTTGCGCTTTTTCGCTTCAAGGAAACCACGCCTATGTTTACCCTGGATGGTCGAATTGGAAGAAAAGACCAGGATGAGCTCCGGGCTACGCTCAGAAGTTTTCCTGTTTCTCTGGTGAATCCTTTTCTGGCCGGTGGACAAATTCAGCTGGATGGAAAAGCCACCGGACAGTTTTCTGCCTTCCGGGTATTGGAGTCTCCTTTTTTCACGGCGCAGTTAAAAGTGTCCGACCTGTCGCTGAACCAAATTCCATTGGGACAACTGAGCTTAAACAGCCAATTCGATAACCAGGACCGGGTGATTAATCTAAATGCTTTGCTGGAAGATCGCGGAAAAGAGGTGGTAAGGGTGCGTAATTCTAAAATCAGACCCTTTGATCCGGAACAATTGCTGGATATTTCGCTCGATTTAAATCAGGTGGATCTGCGTGCTTTCGAAAAAATGTTGGCAGGTGTTTTTTCTGAAATGCATGGTTTGGTTTCCGGTCGTATCAATCTTCGCGGAGCGGCACAAGATCCTTTTTTAAATGGCGCCTTATATTTTGAAAAAACCAGAATTCGGGTGGGCTATTTGAATGCTCCTTTTAACTTGGATTTTGAAAATGAACCGGTTCTGGTTTCCAATCGTTCCATCCGCTTTCCCAAAGTGACGATGCGGGATGATGTAAAAGGCGAAGCGCAACTTACGGGTGTGATTTATCATAAAATGTTCACCGGGATGGATTTTAATCTGCAGATTCAACGAATCCGGGAAATGCAGGTGATGAATACCAGCCGGAAAGATAATCCTCAGTTCTACGGGCAGGTTGTGCTGTTTTCCCAGGATTTGCGCAGGCCTGGTGGAAAAGCCGTTCAAATAAAAGGCCCTCTGGAAGATTTGACCATTTCGGCATGGCTCGATCTAATTGAAGGAACGGAAATTAGCCTTCCGCTGGATATGAGAAGTTCCGCTACCGAAAATACATTTGTGACCTTTGTAAACAGTGCAAATCTGCCCGCCAAAGATTCATTGGATCGTTCGCTCGTCAAAACCAAAACTGCTGCCGGAAACCTAACCCTGGATTTAAATGTATCGGTAAAACCGGAATCCCGGTTTCACGTGATTTTCGATGAATTAACCAACGACGTACTTACCGCTCAGGGTACTACCGATAATTTTAATCTGACCCTGGACCTCAAGGACAAATTTACCATGAATGGTACGTTTGTCATTGCGCGTGGAGATTATCGCTTTAATCTAAGTAATCTCGTAAACAGGGCTTTCATTATCAAGAACGGAAGTTTTGTTACCTGGACCGGTTCTCCCTATTCTGCTCAAATTGAAGCAACGGCGATTCACGTGACCAGAGCGCCCCTTTTACCCATTGTAGCGCCATTTTCCAATGAAGCGCAACAGGAATTATATCGAAGAAGTACCCGCATTTTCTGCGAATTGAATTTATCCGGAAAACTGCTGGATCCAACTTTAGGATTTGATTTGTCGCTTCCGGATGCCGATGAAAATGCCCGAAGTTTGGTTCGGTCGGTCTTGAATTCCAGGGAAGAAGTAAACCGACAGGTGTTTGCTTTATTGCTTCTTGGTAACTTTTTGCCTCCGGAAAATATTGGGACCCGAACGGCGGGAGGCTCACTGGCTGCTTCCGGCCTGGGCGGCAATTCTTTAAGTTTGGTTTCCGGCCAAATCAACAACTGGTTGGGGAATTTTACCCGGGATGTGAATGTGAATCTGGAATATCAAGCCGGCGATCAAACCAGCAATCAGGCCGATCGGGTAACAGTAGGATTACAGGGACAATTGTTTAATGATCGCGTGATCATTGATGGCGATTTGGGTGTGGGTGCCAGAGCCAGCGGTCCTAAATCTCAAAATCCGGTCATGGGAAATGTTACCGTAGAAGTAAAAGCCACCAACGACGGACGTTTGCGGATTAGGGCTTTTAACCGAAGCAACGAATTTAACCTCTTAAAGAACTCTGTTCCTTATACCCAGGGTGTGGGCTTGTCTTACCGACGGGAGTTTGATACCTGGAAAGAACTTTTCCGTGGCAACCGGGAAACCCGAAGACAAGCCAGAAAACTTCGGGACCAACGGATGTTGGAAGATCAGATTACACCGCCTTCATTGGGTGATGAGAGCATTGAAAGTTTGCAATATCAGTGGGAGCAACAGCAGGAAGAAGTTCCGGAAGAAGCCCCAAAGGAAGTTCCACCTCCCGATCCCGGAACACCAAAACTTCCGGAACCACCCGATTGGGATTGAGCATAGATGTTCCGTAAAAACCAAACGAAGTGCTGGCCGATTGTTTTTCCCTTGCTACCTTTGTAGCTATGGAAGACAGTTTGGACGTTCGGGCTTCCCTTATCCAAATTTTGCCGGATGCCGTGGCCAACCAGATTGCCGCGGGAGAAGTAGTACAGCGCCCGGCCAGCGTGATAAAGGAACTTGTGGAAAATGCCGTAGACGCAGGTGCTACGCTCATAGAAGTGATTGTAAAAGACGGAGGCGTATCCTTTATTCAGGTGCACGACAATGGTTGTGGGATGAGCGAAACCGATGCCAGGCTTTCTTTCGAGCGCCATGCGACATCAAAAATTCGCACGTCGGAAGATCTTTTTGATATTCATACCAAAGGCTTTAGGGGTGAAGCCCTTGCATCCATTTTGGCGGTAAGTCAGGTCACGTTGGTTACCCGAAGGAAGCAGGATCCGCACGGAACCTGTATTCGTGCAGAAGCGTCCAGCATTCTTTCTCAAGAACCCACCGCCGCAGAGCCGGGCACCTCCTTTACTGTGAAGCAATTGTTTTACAACGTTCCGGCCCGCCGAAAATTCCTGAAAGCAGAACGCATCGAAATGCGTCATATTCTGGAGGAATTTCAAAGAATTGCCTTGGCTCACCCCGGTATTGCGTTCTCATTGTACGAAGACCGGAAACCGATTTTTCGGCTCGAAGCAGGAAATCTTCGTCAACGATTGGTGCAGATGTTTGGTGCACCACTAAACGAAAAACTGGTGCCGGTGACTGAAGAAACGGATTTGGTGAAAGTAACCGGATTTCTGGTGAAGCCCGAGTTTGCAAAAAAATCTCGTGGAGAACAGTATTTCTTTGTCAATGACAGATTTATAAAAAGTCAGTACTTACACCATGCCGTGAACAAAGCCTGCGAAGAACTGCTCCCACCAGATACTTTTCCCGGATATTTCCTTTATCTGGAGGTCGATCCTTCCCGTATCGACATCAATATCCACCCCACCAAAACGGAAGTGAAATTTGAGGATGAAAGCATGATTTATGCCGTTCTTCGCTCTTCTGTTCGGCAGGCATTGGGTCGTTATCATGTGGCTCCTTCCCTGGATTTTGATCAGGAAACCGCTTTTCAATTTCCTACTACCAAAGGAGAAGGGATGGTTCAACCGCCACAAGTGCAGGTGAATCCCAATTTCAATCCATTTGAAAAGCAGGACAAAGGTCCCCGGCAGCCCTGGGAAACTTTTTTTCCGGAAGAAACTACGCCAACGCCAGTGGCCACCGTGCCCATGTTGGATTTGGAAGAGGAAGAGGACCAGCCTTTTCGTTTTTTCCAGATAAAGCAGCAATATTTGGTTACTTCGGTAGGAGGTGCGCTGGTGGTGATAGACCCGCATCGAGCCCACGAGCGTATTTTGTATGAAAAATGGATGAGCCAACTGGCCGAAGAAACCTCTGCATCGCAGCAAACTCTTTTTCCCGAAACCCTTGAATTTCCGCCCGCAGATATCACGGTATTGGAGGAAATGATGCCTTGGTTGCGGCAATTGGGTTTCGATATTGATTTGCTGGGCATTTCGGCCGTGGTGATTCGCGGTGTTCCACCCGAAGCCACCGCGTTGCCGGTTCGGGTGATTTTAGAAGACATACTTCAGCAATTTTTACATGCGCCATCTTCTTTAAAACAGCAAAAAAGAGAATTGTTGGCCAGGAGTTTGGCGGGAAAAATGGCGGTACGAAATGGCATTGTTTTGGATGCGGCCGAAGCTAAACAATTGGTCAAAGACTTGTTTGCATGTAAAATGCCTTTTGTTTCCGTCCATGGCAAACCCATTGTTCAGGAATTTACCCTGGCCGATTTAGATGAACGTTTCCTGCAAAGTCGATAAAACCCTTTAAATAATCGCAAAGAGCGTTGTGAAGAGGCTTTTGATTCTGTATTTTTGCAGTTATGCGAATTGGATCATCCGGAAATGCAGGATTTGCACCGCCTGTAGTGCAAAACCTAATCATTATTAATGTATTATTGTTTCTGTTCTATCGCTTTACGCCTATTTCGGCAGTAAGTGATTTTATGGACCAATACCTTATTCTGCATGCGCCGGGAGCCTATGTAGATGCCAATTTTTATCCGTGGCAATTGGTTACCTACATGTTCATGCATGCCAAGCACGATATTTTTCATTTATTCTTTAATATGTTTTCCCTTTGGATGTTCGGTGGCTTGATTGAGCAAACCATGGGAAGCAAAAGATTTCTGAATTTTTATATGGTTTCCGGATTGTCGGGAGCGGCCCTTCATCTTTTGCTGTATTACGTAGGAATGTCGCTCGGTTGGGTCACTTATACGCCTTCTATTTTAGGTGCTTCCGCGGCCGTGTATGGTATTTTGGTGGCTTTTGCCCATTATTTCCCGCGGCAACCTATTCATATTTATTTTGTTCTACCCATTCAGGCCCGGTATTTCGTGGCGATTATGATTGGAATGGACGTATTTTACAGTGTGGCAGGATCTACCCAGGTGGCGCATATTGCTCACCTTGGCGGAGCACTGGGGGCTTTTGTTTTTCTTCATTTTTTCAAGATTAAAAAGTGGTTTAGATGATGCGAAATGCCTCCGTGTCGTGGGTACGTCGGATAATTGACGGAAGTGCGGTATCGAGATTGAATTCCGTACTGATTGGCCTGTTTCTACTGGGCCTTTTTGTTCGTTTTATGATGCTTGTGCTGGCACCCGATAGAATGGTGGCGCAGGAATGGATTCAATTCACTTTTTCATGGGTACAAATGCCCCTGAACTGGCAGGAGTTTATCTGGAGGTTGTACACCCCAATGGTTTCCCTTTTTATTCATTTTCAGCCTTTTGATTTTATCTTTTCTATGATCGGGCTGTACTTTATCGGGAATCATTTTCAGTATTTTATGGGAGATAGAAGGGTGTTGCCTTTCTTTCTTTGGTCCGGTATTTTTGGAAATATGGTGGCTTTGGGCTTTGCTCAAATCCCAATGGCCCTTACGGAAGGAATGGGCGCTAGTCCGCTTTCCGGCGCTTCGCCTGCCATTATCGGTATGCTGGCCGCTTCCGTGTTACTTTATCCCGATATGCCCGTTTCCATACCCATTTTCGGCAGGGTGAAAGTGCATAATCTACTGATTGCACAAATGATACTGCTGCTGTTTTTACTCGTGGTGGTGCAAGATATTGGAAGTGTGGTCGCGCAAATGGGCGGCATGGGATTTGGATTTTTGTACGCCTGGCAATTTAAGAAGGGCAGAGATTGGATGAGGTTGGGTCGTAGAAAAGGAAGAAAAAGTGGGACTGAGCAGGAACAAATGCGAAGAATTCAGGTGAAAATGATGCATGGACGTGCATTGCAGGATGATGAATACAATTTTTTAAGGAAAGAACGGGAAGCCACCCTGGACGAACTTTTGGATAAAATTAGCGCCAAAGGAATGGGTAGCTTAAGCAAGGAGGAAAAGGCCCTGTTGGACCGATATAGTAAACAATAAGGAAAAACACGGGTGGCAGCAAATCAAAAGGGAAAAGCATTAGATATTTATCTGATTAAACGGGTGATATCTTATGCGGTGAAGTATAAGGGACGGTTTTATATGACCCTTGCCTTAACCTTGTTGCTGGCCCTGATTTCTCCTTTACGACCCTACATGATTCAATGGACAGTCGATCATTATGTGCTCACCGGAGATGTCGATGGCATGACGCTCATGACCCTGGCCATGGTGGCGGTTTTGCTTATTGAAACCGGATTTCAATATTTGCAAACCTACTATTCAGGTTGGATTGGTCAACAAGTAATCCGGGATTTACGGGTTACCTTGTTTGGACATTTAACCCGCTTTAAATTAGGACATTTCGATAAAACACCCATTGGAACCTCCGTGACGCGGGTGGTGAATGATATCGAAACCATTGCCGATATGTTTGGTGAAGGAATGCTGTCTATCGTTGGCGATTTGCTCAAATTATTGCTCGTTTTGGTGGCCATGTGGTGGATTTCACCAGGTATGACACTCGTCAGTTTGATTCCTGTTCCGCTGCTGATTCTTACCACCTGGATTTTTAAAAACGGTGTGCGCAAAAGTTTTACCGAAGTCCGGAATGAGGTGGCCAACCTGAATGCTTTTACCCAGGAACATATTACGGGAATGACCATGGTACAGGCTTTTAACCGTGAAGAAGAAGAGTTGCGTCGGTTTAAAGCAATCAATAAACGTCATAGAAAAGCCCATATTCGCTCGGTTTGGTATTATTCTGTGTTTTTTCCGGCGGTAGAATTGCTTCAAGCCATTTCGATTGCGCTGGTGGTGTGGTGGGGTACGTATTTCATCATGTCTCACCCACAGGGCCCTTTACAACCTGGAGTTATCATTTCATTTATTCTGTACACTTATATGTTGTACAGGCCCATGCGACAACTGGCAGATCGTTTTAATACATTGCAAATGGGCGTGGTAAGCGCAGAGCGGATTTTTAAATTGTTAGATGAGAAAGAACAGGTAGAACCTACTGGGAATCAAGCATTAAAGGAAGTGAAGGGAGAAGTGGTTTTCAAAGATGTTTCTTTTGGGTATCAGCCCGAACATCCAGTACTGAATCATATTGATTTGCATCTGAAACCAGGCGAAAAATTAGCCGTAGTAGGTGCCACCGGTTCCGGAAAATCTACCCTCATCAGCCTTTTATGTCGGTTGTACGAGCCCCAGCAAGGCGAAATTACCATCGATGGAATGCCACTCAATACGCTGGAAAGAGAAAGCATTCACAAACATATTGGGGTGGTGACGCAGGATGTGTTTCTTTTCTCCGACACCATTGGGAAAAATATCAGTTTAAATGATCCCAAAATCACTGACAATCAGTTGCGTGAAGCTGCCCAGGCCGTAGGAGCCTTGCCGTTTATCGAAAAGTTACCCGGCGGCTTTCAGTTTAATGTCAGGGAAAGAGGCGCCATGTTGTCGGCCGGTCAACGTCAGCTTTTGGCTTTTATCCGTGCTTATGTGTATAATCCCGCCATTCTGATTTTAGACGAAGCCACCAGTGCCATCGATTCTGAATCGGAACAATTGATTAAGGAAGCCACGGAAACCATTACCAAAGGCAGAACCTGTATTTTAATTGCTCACCGGCTGAGTACCATTCAACATGTAGATAAAATCATTGTAATGGACAAAGGCCAAATTGTGGAGCAAGGCAGTCACGAGGAATTATTGGCCCAACAAGGGTTATATCGCAGGTTATTCGATTTACAATTTTCCGAAGCATGACCCTGAAGCCAGGAGACCGGGTATATTTTCTGGATTCCGCCGGATTAGCCATTGTGGTGGAAGTGCAGGGGAATCTGGTGAAAGTGTATCATGAAGGTCTGGTGATTCCTTGTCAAGCTCGCGATTTGGTGCCAGAATGGAAGGCCGGTGCCTCCGGGACAATGCCTGAAGCGGCGAAAAGCGACTCCGCTGAAATCCCGGTGCCGCCCACTCTTCCCAAGCTCACGACCACATCACGGCCTTCCGAAACGGAAGAAATGTACTGGGAAAACAAGCGCAGAATCCCCAAAGTTTCTGGAAAAGGTGAGGTTCCAATTAAAGATAAAGAACAGGTATCATCCAAAAGATTCCCCGTTCATAAAGGGAAAAAAGAACCGGATTATATGGAAATTGACCTCCATCTGGAGGCATTGGTCGAGGATATTCGAGACATTTCACCGGGTGAAGCCATTCAAATACAGCTACATCATCTTTTCCTTTTTATGGAAGAGGTACAAAGGAAAAAAATCCGCCGGGCTTTCGTTATTCATGGCGTAGGGAAGGGAAAACTCAAAGAAGAGGTCGTCGATTTTCTACACCGATATGCCGAAGCGGAAACGTTCGATGCGCCTTTCAGACTTTATGGGCAAGGCGCCACTGAAATCCGCATGCATTACGGTGGTATTCGGCCTCCTTCTGATCCCTGGCGCCTTTAAGATTTTTGTTTTTATCTGGCTTTCCGCTGTTGGCGAGGCAAATACATAGCTGAAAATGCTTCCTTATTTAAGAAGCCAATGGGATGAATTTGAAACAATCCGTTGTAGGGTAGGAGTTGTGTTTATCATTTTCCACAGCACGCTTTTCTTATCGCCTAAAGAAACGGTTTAGAAGACGATATCCACGCCTCTTTCTAACCGGAAAAAGGTTTTGCGGTTTTTCTTTCATTCCCATGTATGGCTTATGCAGGAAAACCATGCATCATTCATAGAAATGGCAGCGAAAAGCTGTTGTACAAAAAAAGGCTGCCTCCTTAATGGAAACAGCCTTTTGTAATTTCTTCAAAGATTATTTCAACCTGCGACCACTTCTGTTTTTGGGTGCAGTTTGGTTTTTGATTTGATCTTGACGGGCTTTCTGCGCATCTTCTAACCGCTGCATCCACTTGGATTTTGGCGCTTTACTCGGATTTGCCATGTAAAACTCGATGCGCTGGCGTAATTTTTTCTCGTCGATGAAAAATTTACGAATCACCAACATAATGATGATGGACACCAGATTAGATAAGAAATAATAGTAAGAAAGGGCAGAAGAATAGTTGTTCAAAACGCCTAAAAATACAATCGGCATCAGGAACATCATGATTTTCATTTGCTGGGCCTGTGGACCGGATTGCATTTGGCCGGTGCTCATCCAGGTATAAATAATGGTGGTAACGGTCATGAGCAAGGTGAACAGCGACACGTGATCTCCATAAAAAGGAATGGAAAAGGGCAGCTGTGCAATGGAATCGTAGGTACTCAGGTCTTCGGCCCACAAAAAGCCTTCCTGACGTAATTCGATGGCCGACGGGAAAAAGCTAAACATGGCCAATAAAATCGGCATTTGCAGCACCGCTGGCAAACATCCGGCAAGGGGATTTACACCAGCCTGACGATACAATTGCATCATGGCTTGTTGCTTTTTCAACGCCTCATCCGGCTTGAACTTCGCATTTAACTCATCCACCTCTGGCTTGAGCACCCGCATTTTCGCAGATGAAACAAAGGTTTTAAAATTCAGTGGCGAAAGAATAATCTTGATAATAAGGGTGAGCAAGAAAATAATCAGCCCATAACCCAATCCCAGGTTTTCAAAGAAATTGAACACCGGAATAATCAGCAGGGTATTTACCCACTTGAAAACGCTGATATACCCTAAATCAATTTGATCTTCCAAGTCATAGCCCAGTTTTTTCAAACTTTGGTAGTGGTTCGGGCCCGTATAAAGTTTCATATCTACCGTTTGGGAAGGCTTGTTTTCAAAAATCAGGGCCGTTTCTAAGCGGTAGGTAAGACTTAGTTGATCACTTCCGGGAAGTAAAATTTGTGCTTTGGGCTTTTGCAAACCTGCGGGCACAATAAACGTTGTGGAGAAAAACTGCTGTTTGAAAGAAACCCAGTCCACTTCTGTTTCCAGACTTTCTTCTCCAGGTCCGCCACTGGTCACGCGTTCTACATCTGCGCCTTTTTCCCGATAATAGATGGTGGAACGTGTTCTTTCGTTCTCAATATCCAATTCTTGCTGGGGAGCGGTAATGCTCCATTGAAAATCCAGAAATCCCGTTCCAGGATCGACCACATCTTGCATCCCTTCAAGCTGAAGTTGCACATCGGCCATATAACCTTCTGCGGGCAACGTGTACACGAGTGCCAGCTTGGCTCCGGGTTGTGTCGTCGGGCGAATTTCAAATTTAACCTGATTGGGCGCAGGTTGAGACGCTTCAAAAAACAAACTATGCGTTTCAATCAATCTGTTTTGATGGAAAAAAGCAAGGTTGAAGTCGCTGGAATCTGGCACCATCAATTGTAATGGTTCCTGGCTACCGTTGCGATATTTCGATTGAAAGGTCTGGTATTCTTTTAATTCTGCGGACTTGAGTTTACCTCCAAGATTAGAAAAGCCCAAACGAACCTGTGCGTTTTCAAGGTAAAAAGTTTGTTCTGAACCATTGCCATAGGCACCAAATCCACCCAAAAGCTGATTTTGTCGGGCCATTTGCAGGCTATCGAGGTTCCCAATCATCACCGTATCCTGGCTGGTGGTGGCCACCACTGCGGAAGGCGTAGCCGGCACTACCGTGTCCGTAATGGTTGAATCTGCTGCGTTATTGGCAGCAACAGGCGGTGTTGGTTTCGGGGCAAAGTACACAAAATAAACTACCATTAAGGCAGAAATTAGGCCCAAACCCACCATTGACTTTTTGTCCATACAAGCGTAAAATGAGCGCCAAATTTAGGTAGATGGGGCTAAAGGGCAAAATCATTTTTTCATTATTCTCAGCAAGGCCATTTCTCCCGAAAAACTATCCCTTTAAAAATTATTGATAAAGGCTTTTTATTGTTAGTTGGTGATGTCAGATTCCACGTTAAATTTGTCTATGCAATTTTTGAATTTTTCTGCTGTAAGGACGATACAGTTTCTGCTGATTTGTGGCCTGTGCGCACCAATTTTATCGGCTCAAAACGGAACTCTCAGAGGTTCAGTTTATTCCAGAGATGGTTTCGAAATTCTATCTTTTGCTGGCATTCAACTTTCCGGGCCCAACCAATTTTCTGCGAATACGTCTACCGATAATAATGGGGTTTTTACCATTTCTATGCTAAAGCCGGGGAATTATACCCTGATGGTATCTATGCTTGGTTATCAACGTTATACCAAAGAAGTGGCCATCGAACCGGGTGAAATTACACAGGTAAAAATTATCCTTGATCCCCAGTCCCGCGAATTGAACGCCGTGGAAATTGGTGTGGATCGGATTCAGGATAAAAGAGAAGAAACCAAAGTGTCGGTCACTACTTTTACGCCGGAAACCATGAAACGGTTTACCAGCGTGGGCGGTGATCCCGATATTGCACAAATTGCGCAAACCATTCCCGGTTTTGTCTCTACGGGCGACCAGGGTGGCCAATTGTACATCCGTGGCGGTCCGCCGATTCAAAACAAAGTGTTAATGGACGGAGCCACCATTTATAATCCTTTTCACTCCATCGGCTTCTTCTCCGTATTTGATACCGATATCCTTCGGAATTTCGACGTGTATTCCGGTGGCTTTGGTGCGCAATATGGTGGTCGGATTTCTTCAATCATGGATTTAACCACCCGAGATGGAAATCGTTCCCGACTTTCCGGAAGAGTGAATCTGAACAGCTTTACCGGAAAAGTTCTCCTGGAAGGACCTTTGTCCCGTGTGAAAGAAGAAGGTGCCAACGCCTCTTTTCTATTGAGTTTAAAAGGTTCATTTTTAGGACAATCCTCTAAAATATTTTATCCATACACCACCACCGATGGTTTGCCTTTTAACTTTTTCGACGGATATGGTAAAATCACTTTACACGCCTCCGACAATGGTTCTAAAGTGAATTTTTTTGGCTTTAACCACAACGACTGGGTGAATTTCAACCAATCTTCTGAGTTGAATTGGCGTTCTTCCGGAGGCGGTGCTAACTTTTTCCTCGTGCCATCCGGCGCCAATATGAACGTGGAAGGGGTGTTTAGCTATTCAAATTACCAAATGGAATTGCGTGAAGATGCCGCGCCGCCCAGATTTAGCGAAATCAACGGATTCAACTTTAACATCAATTTTCACCAGTTTTATGGCACGAACCGCCTAACGTATGGCATTGAGGCCAATGGCTTTTCTACGGATTATCGCTATTTGAATGCGCAAAACCGGGTGTTGTCGCAAACAGAAAATACCACTGAATTTGCCGCTTTTACTCAGTTTAAATGGAATGTAAAGCGCTTTGTATTCGATCCTTCGGTGCGTTTGCATTATTATGCATCCCTGAACGAAGTTTCCTTTGAACCAAGACTGGCCATGAAAATGAATGTGGCCTCCTCTTTCCGGTTGAAAGCAGCGGTGGGTATGTATTCTCAAAACTTTATTGCCGCCAACTCAGACCGGGATGTCGTGAACCTGTTCTATGGCTTTTTATCCGGAACCAACAATTTGCCTAAAACTTTTAAAGGCGAAAACGTCACTTCTAATCTGCAGAAAGCCAATCACTTCATCCTTGGTGCAGAATGGGAAATCACCAAGTATATCGACTTTAACCTGGAAGGTTATTTCATGGATTTCAATCAGTTAGTGAACATTAACCGCGATAAATTGGTGGATGATACGCCGGTAAACAATGCCGTTCCCGATTATTTGAAAAAGGACTTTATCCGGGAACGTGGCTACTCTGCCGGTTTAGATTTTTTGGTAAAATTTGAATACAAAGACTGGTATGTTTGGGTGGGTTATTCCGTAATGACCATCCAAAGAGAAGACGAATTGCGGGAGTACACGCCGCATTTCGATCGCACGCACAATACCAACTTGGTGGCTTCTTATAAATTCGGGAGAAAGAAAAACTGGATGGTGAACGCTCGCTGGAATTTTGGAACCGGATTTCCTTTTACCCAAACCCAAGGCTTCTACGAAAATGTGAATTTCCAAAATGGTATTGTGAGCGATTACCTGACCCAACCCGGAGAATTGGGAATTCAGCTGGGACCTTTGAACCAGGGTCGGATGCCAAGCTATCATCGCTTAGATGTGAATATTTCAAGAGAATTTAAGTTCTCGAACCGCGCTTTCCTGGAAGTGAATGTCGGTGCGACCAATGTGTATAATCGGAACAACATTTTCTACGTAGACCGCATTACCGCGCGTCGTGTAGATCAGTTGCCCATTATTCCTACTGTTGGTTTGAATTTCCGCTACTAATTCCACTACTAATTTTAAGTATACTCAGTGAAACGGCCGCTCAAACGGCCGTTTTGCATTATAAGGAATGAGATTATCTATCTCTTTTCTACGGGTAAAAGGTAACCAACGCAGTCTGTCCGGCGAATGGAACAGCGTGAGCTATCCATGGCCTTATCGGGAAAAATGACCAAAGAAATCGCTGGATTGATGTGAAAGGAAAGCATGAAATGGCCGGAAACCCGATGGGGCGGGTGAGTCTCTAACTCGCTTTTCCGGTCCTGGTAAAAAGACGTTAACGGACTTTTCGATGAATAAAAATATCTTCCGGAGTTCGGGGACGATCTTTTTCATGCCAGATAAATCCGTCGAGAAAGCGATCCGGCCCGGTAAAGGTTTCCCAGGGATGCATGGTACCTTCTGCCTTTTGTTGGCAACTAATGCGCTGAATTTGCCGTTGACCCATCCAAAGGGTAATGTTGCGACAGGCCAGCATGTTGGCCCCCATTAAACTTCCGTCTTCTTCACGAGGATAGTAGATGAGTTTGCCTTTTTCTTTTACGTGCAGCCGCACCAAATCGTTATCGTGGAAAAAGCCCCGCATATTTTGTCCGGAAAGCTGATTGAATCGCACGGTATCATCCTGCGCAATCAACATGGCTTTTTGCAATAAATCAAAATGGTACAAGGTGCCACGATCTATTTTCAAATGAATGAAAGTCCCCGTCATTTGGCTGGAATCGCTCCAGATGACAGGCGTAAAAAACATGCGCATCAGCGAATCCATTTCCGTATAAAAAAGCGAATCGCAAGCGCCCTGCAAGTCTGTTTTAAAGAATTTCACGTGATTCCAACATTGGATTACACGGAATCCCAAGCTGTCTTCCCACCCTTTTAGGGTGTCTCCGTGCAGGAACAAGGAGTCTGTATCGAAGGCCTGAATCATTTGTGCTTCGTCGGTGACCATGTATAAATTCAGGTCTTTCCAGGTTTCTGCATACTGCCCCAGCAGGGTGATTTTTTCTGCCGTGTCGCGGATTTGAATGTTTCCAAAACCCTGGCCGTATCCGCGGCCCCGTTGATAATACAGGCTATCGCCTATTAAAATTTTGGATCCTGAAGTTACCCTGGCATTTCGTGAAAAACGAGCCTCGTCGGTTTGTTTGTTGTGCCAGCCTTTTTCACAATAAATTACGGCCTGCTGACTGGTAATGGTGGTGGGGCCGTAAAACCAGGACACATCTGTTTGGGTCTCATAATCCAGCTTTTCGGATAAAACCGTGTAATCAGGATTCTGAATTTGTACATTTTCCTCGAAAGTGAAAATGCGTGTGGTGCTATGATAGTGTCCTTTTTTACTTCGAATGCGGTCTGTACCATTTCGGATATTGGCAGAATCCGGATAAGACACCATGCCTGAATTTCGATCGTACGTCAGCTGGCTGGTGGTCATGTTGACGGTTGGATCTTTTAACCGCACATTTCCCATGATATCTGCTTTTCGCAGTGCACCATCATAAAAAAGCGAATCGCCGTACAAACTCAGTGTATCGCCTTGTAAAATATGAATTTGACCGAAGGCATGGAGTCGGTTGGTTTGTTCATATAAAAAAGCGGAATCGCAAAACATAAAAGCCCCTTCATGGAACAAGGCCACCCGGCCGGTGAGTTGAATCACACTTTCGTTCCCGATGGTCATCCCGGAAAGCCGGTCCGCATTTCGGATTTCTATGATTTTTACAGAAGAATCCTGTTGTGCCCAGAGGGAGATTCCACAGAAAAGCCATATACAAAACAGACGTATTCCTTGATTTACCATGAATGAATTGGAGAAAGGAAATGTGTTTCATTCCTGTCTGGTCCATGCGAGACCAACACGACGGGAACCCCGGTTTCCTGAGAGATAAACCGAATGAAATGTTGAAAAGGTAAAGTGAGGTTGCCTTGTTCGTCCAGGCAGCGATTCCATCCGCCGAATGTTTCATAAACAGGGGTGAGATCTGTAGAATGCAAATCGACAGGCATTTCTGCGATGCAGCTTCCGTCTGGCAGTTGGTAGGCGGTACAAATTTTCACCTGGTCGAAACCGTTTAATACATCGGCTTTCATCATCATCAAATGACTAACGCCATTGAGCATGATGGCGTATTTCAGGGCCGGCAAATCAAGCCAGCCGCAGCGTCTTGGACGTCCTGTTGTTGAGCCGAATTCATGACCCGCTTGCCTTAGCGCTTCACCGGATTCATCAAAAAGTTCAGTAGGGAAGGGGCCACTGCCTACGCGGGTGCAATAGGCTTTGAAAATTCCGAAAACCCGACCGATTTGTCGTGGCGGAATACCTAATCCAATGCATGCGCCTGCACTCACTGTATGAGAGGAGGTAACGAAAGGATAGCTCCCAAATTCTACATCCAGCAAAGTGCCTTGTGCACCTTCGGCGAGTACCCGGCCGCCTTCCTGAATATGGTGATGGATAAAATAGGCGCCATCGGTCAAGGGCAAATCTTGGAAAACGGATAAGCTTTCAAACCAAAGGGCTTCGTCTTCCTCCAGGGCATGTACCTCGTCCGTCATTTCTCTGACCAAACCGAGATGTTTGGCTTTCAGGGATTGATATTTTTCGCGAAAATCTTTTCCGGCGATGTCTCCCACCCGGAGTCCGTTTCGTCCGGCTTTGTCCATGTAGGTGGGGCCGATGCCACGAAGCGTGGAACCGATTTTTCCAACTCCTTTTAATTTTTCACTGACCGCATCTAATAACCGATGAGTGGGCAGAATCAGATGGGCTTTTTTACAGACCCAAACATTTTGACTGGCGTCGATGCCCCGTTCCATCAAGCGTTCAACTTCTTTTTTGAGGCCAATGGGATCGATGACAACGCCATTTCCAATGAGGTTTTTGGTTTTCGGATGAAAAACGCCGGACGGCATGGTGTGCAGCACATGTTTTTGCCCATGAAAAACAAGGGTGTGTCCAGCATTCGGGCCGCCCTGAAACCTCGCAATCATGTCGTATTGAGGCGTCAAGACATCCACTACTTTTCCTTTTCCTTCGTCGCCCCACTGCAAGCCGAGCAATACATCTACAGGTTCACGATTCATGTTCCTGCATCTGTTTGATACGATGTAAAGCCTCTTCGACATGGTCTACCAAGGTGAAAATATTGGCGATTTTTGAGTAAAGAAAAAGGTCTTTTAAATCTTTGTTCAGTCCGGAAACAAATACTTCGCCTCCCAAAGTACGACTATGGGTCAGAATTTTCAGCCAAATACTCAGACCTTCGGAGCTTAAAAATTTGAGAGTGCTAGCATCCAAATAAAGCCACTTAGCAGGAGGTTCGATGGCTTTCAACTCGTCTAAAAGCGGTTTACCTTCTGGTGCCGTCAGCCATTTTCCCTGAAGCCGAATGATCCAAAGTGGCGCTTTTTCCTCCAGGGAATAGGTAAAAGTCGAAGGTGTAATGTCTATCATTGAAAAGTAACCGTTAGGGTTTGGGGACTGTTGTTGCAAGTACTGCCATTGGCCGCTCCCCAGTTTTCGTTGCTAATACAAGGCCGTACCGTGTAACCAAAATCACAATTACACGGCGAACCGGTGGTACTCAGAGTATATCCATTGCCACAACTGCCTACAGACCAGTTGAATCCATTGCAACTGACATTCGTGGTACTGTTCGTTCGCAACGCATTGGCCAGTTGCTGTACCGCGCTCGGAACATTGCAAACGGCGGGTGTGCTTCCCGCACCACTTCCAGAAATGGATACTTGTGAAAGTCCCGATGCGGGAAGATTGGCGATGTAGTTTTGCCAGGTAACGCATTGAGTGGAACTGGAAGAAACATTGCCGGAAAACGATGCAGAGTAGGTAAATCCAGATGTAATGGTGATGTTTTGTTGGGAGCTGTCGCTGCAACCTAACGCATTGGTTACCTTGAGTTGCACCAGGTAAGTTCCCGGGGTGGAAAATTGAACAGAAGGCGAGGCCTGGGTTGAGGTCGAAGGATTTCCACCTTGAAAATTCCATTGATACGTAAAACTTCCCTGACTCCCCGGCGTAAACACCAAAGGTGAACTGGTGGTGCTGCCTTGAAAAGTAAAGCTTGGATTAGGAAAACTATTGCAATTGCATGCAACGGGTTGCCATCCGCTCGGGAAAAACGTTTCTACACATTGGGTCGTGGTATTGTAAATTTGAAGTCCCGGCGTAGGAGAAGAAATGGTATTGCGTTGTGTGGTGGTAAGCCGCGGCAAAAGCAATCCTCTGTTTTGAAATTGGAGATCTAAACCAGCGGAAGGATGCGGGTTACCTGGTGAATCGGAAATACGAACAGCCTGTGCCATCAGCGAAACACCTAAAAACACCAATAGCAAAAAGAGAAAGAACCTTCTATTCATGGTACTTTATTTTCGTTCTCGAAGGTACAAAATCAAGCCCACATCAATTCAAGTCTGATGAAATTGAAAAGAAATTTTCGGCCTTAGGTCGTCTTTTTAGATGGTTTTGCTATCACCTGAGTCTTTATCCCTGACCAGTACAGTAGAATGAAGTCGAATAAGTTCAATGATTCGGACCACAATTGCAGCCTGCATCAATTTGAACCTGCGTGTCCTTAAGGGTTTGAATCAATAATTCTTTATCTGAATCCATCAATGGTGTGCCACGCACATCTAAAACCCGTAACCAATGCATGGACAGGAGCGCGGGAGGACTTTTGAAAATCTGGGTTCCACTTAGGTTTAGCTCTTCCAGTTTTTGTAGGAGAAACATACATTCCGGCAGTTTCCAGATGTCATTTTTCCTGAGATTTAATACGGTAAGTCTTTTAAGCTGACAGATTTCAGGAGGTAATGTTTCGAGTTGGTTGTTTCTTACATTCAAATGAGATAATCGCTTTAATCCGGCAATTTCAGGCGGGAGCGTACGAATCTGGTTTCGGGATAAATCCAATTCCACCAAATTGGTGAGCAGAAACACTTCTTTGGGCACTTTTTTTAGCCGTTGCCCTGCCAGCGACAATCTTTTAACCACATGTGGGGTTTTCAGCGCCAGTTCAAGATCGGTAAAAAGAACCTCTTCGACGCCAAATTCAGTTTGAGCCGCCAATGGACTAAGCGTGAACATGAAAAGCCAAATCCATCCCTGCCAAGTCATGACAATAGGGTTTGAGCGGTTTCAGCGTCTAACCAAAGTTGATTTTTCAGGGCGTCCAACGATGGAAACGTTTGTTCATCGCGGATGCGCGCCATCATATGAATGGTAAGCGTTTCACCATAAAGCGGTTGGGTCCAGTTAAAAAGGTGGACTTCTATTTTTGGAAAAGCGTTCAAATCCTCTGACACGGTAGGTCTAAAGCCGATGTTCATCATTCCTTTAAGCAGGTGCCCTTGCACCAGCGCTTCCACAGCGTATACGCCATTTCCCGGAATGAGTTTCAGCGAATAGGTGGGCTCCAGGTTGGCCGTGGGAAATCCTAAGGTTCGTCCCAACTGTTTGCCGGCAACCACTTTTCCGTTAAACGCATAGGGATAGGTAAGAAAAGTGCGTGCCATGTCTACATCTCCAGAGGTTAGGGCCGCCCGGATTTTAGTGGAACTGACCCGAACTTCATCCACATCTTGCGCGGGAATTTCTTCTACTGTAAAACCAAAAGTTGGGCCGTTGGCCATTAATTCAGGGAGTGACCCTTCTCGATTTCTTCCGAAATGGTGATCATATCCAATAATGAGATGGTGTAATCCCATTTTTTCTACGAGGATTTCACGAATGTAAACCAACGAAGTGGTGCGGGAAAAATCTCGTGTAAATGGAATGATGACCAAATGGTCGATGCCGAACGCTTCCAGTAAATGCGCTTTTTCTTCGATGGTATTCAGTAACTTAAGCTGAGTATCATCGGGAAAAAGGACCATCCGAGGATGAGGCTCAAAGGTCACCACCACGGATTCACCTCCCATGATTTGGGAAGCTGCTTTCACACGTTCCAAAATTTTTCGATGTCCAACGTGTACGCCGTCAAATGTGCCGGTCGTAATCACTGGACGCAGAAAAGGCTTTGAAGTTGGAATGCCGTAATGTATTTGCATGCCCCCGTTTTGGTGGGTCAAAAATACGGCGTATATTTTCTTTTCGGTGGAACATAGCAGAGGTTTTCAACAATCTACACACAATAATGGATTAAAATATTAATTTACAGTGGTTTAAAATCTGTTAGCTAAAAAATGAGATAGAATTTAGGATAATGACGTAGCAAATACTACTTTTGCGGCCGGATTATCTCATTCAAAACATCATATACCTATTCCCATGGCATTGGCTTCAGGAAATATTGTACGGATCATCGGACCGGTGATTGACGTTCGTTTCTCAAACGAAAACGATATCCCAAACATCTTAGATGCATTGGAAATTCGCAGAGACTCCGGTGAAACCCTCATTTTGGAGTGTCAGCAAGATATCGGAGAAAATACCGTGCGTTGTATCGCCATGGACTCCACCGATGGGTTGCGCCGTGGTATGGAAGTGAAAGCGACTGGAAAACCCATTACCATGCCAATTGGCGAGGATATTAAAGGGCGACTTTTCAACGTAGTTGGTGAAGCAATCGACGGTTTAGGAACCGTATCCAACGAAGGTGGTTATTCTATTCACCGTGATCCCCCACGCTTTGAGGATTTAACAACTTCTACTGAAGTTTTATATACTGGTATCAAAGTAATTGACCTTATCGAGCCTTATGCTAAAGGTGGTAAAATTGGTCTCTTTGGTGGTGCCGGTGTAGGAAAAACGGTATTGATTCAGGAATTGATTAACAACATCGCCAAAGGATATGGTGGTTTGTCGGTATTCGCCGGAGTAGGAGAGCGTACCCGTGAGGGAAATGACCTTTTACGTGAAATGATTGAAGCCGGAATTATCAAATACGGCGACGATTTCAAACATTCTATGGAAGAAGGTTCCTGGGATCTTGATAAAGTAGACCGTGATTTGCTGAAAGATTCTAAAGCGACCTTTGTATTCGGACAGATGAATGAGCCTCCCGGAGCACGTGCTCGCGTGGCACTTTCCGGTCTTTCCATCGCAGAATATTACAGAGATGGAGACGCCAATGACAACAGCGGCGGTAAAGACATTCTTTTCTTCATTGACAACATCTTCCGTTTTACCCAGGCCGGTTCAGAGGTGTCCGCTCTTCTTGGACGTATGCCTTCTGCAGTAGGTTACCAACCAACCCTGGCTACAGAAATGGGATTAATGCAAGAGCGTATTACTTCTACCAAGCGTGGTTCTATTACTTCCGTTCAGGCCGTTTACGTACCTGCGGATGACTTGACTGACCCCGCTCCGGCCACCACCTTTGCTCACTTAGATGCCACCACCGTATTGTCCCGGAAAATTGCGGAACTTGGTATTTATCCTGCGGTAGATCCATTGGATTCCACTTCACGTATCCTGAGCGAAGACGTAGTGGGTGAAAAACATTACCGTTGTGCCCAGCGTGTAAAACAAATCCTTCAGCGTTATAAAGAACTTCAGGACATCATTGCCATTCTTGGTATGGATGAATTGAGTGAAGAAGATAAATTGGTGGTACACCGCGCTCGTCGTGTACAGCGTTTCTTATCTCAGCCTTTCCACGTAGCTGAACAGTTCACCGGTATTCCAGGTGTATTGGTAAGCATCGAGGATACCATCAAAGGATTTAACATGATCTTAGATGGAGAAGTCGATCAGTATCCGGAGGCTGCTTTCAACCTGAAAGGAACCATCGAAGAGGCCATTGCTGCTGGTGAGAAAATGTTGGCTGAAACGCGTTAATCATGCGGGTAGAAATCATCACACCGGACGAAATTCTGTTCGAGGGAGACGCCAAATTGGTACAACTTCCCGGAACAGGTGGTAGTTTTGAGTTGCTCAATTTGCACGCACCCATTATTTCTACTTTGAAAAATGGAACCATTCGTGTAGTGGAAACTTCAGGTGAAACCGTTCAAGTGGCTATTGCCTCTGGCGTGGTAGAAATGCAAAACAACAAAGTGGTCATTCTGGCTGAAAAATAAGCCTGAAACCAGGAAATACAAACCCGAAGGAATTTATATTCTTTCGGGTTTTTTATTTTTATACAGAAAGAACTTGCTGATGCGGACAGAAACAAAAGATGACATCCTTTTTGCCGAAGTGCAGCGGATTCGCCAGCCATGGGTGTGGGTGGTGGTCATTTTGGTTCATCTCAGTATTTCAATTCCACTGTTTTTTATTTCATCACAGGATAACCTGTGGGCCACAGGGATAAGTTGGTTGTTTTTCATCCTTCTAACCCTTTTTCTTGCCATTTTGCGGCTGAAAGTAGTGGTGACAACCGTGGGGATTCATCTGCAATTTTTTCCGTTTCACCTGTCACCCGTATTTTTTCCATGGTCTGCCATTCAGGCGGTTTGGGCGGGTTCGTACGCTCCTTTGCGAGAATTTGGTGGCTGGGGATACCGGATGAATTTTTCCGGTAATGCCATTGCCTGGAGCGTCTATGGAAACAAGGGCGTGAAAATATTGCTCACCAACGGGAAAAAGCGACTTATCGGAACGCAAGATGCAGAAGGGTGGAATCGGGCGCTCCAATTACTGGGAAAAACAAAAGAAATAAGTGCTCCTCCGTTTTAAAGGTTAGGCCTTTTCCGAAAGGCATGTCTTTGATGCAAGTGCAAAAGGACTTCCGACAAAACCTGGCGTCCCGATGGTGTTAGCACGGATTCCGGATGATATTGTAAGCCCATCCATGGAAAATTCTGGTGTTCCATGGCCATGATGACTCCATCTCTGGTTTTTTGTAAAACCTGCCATTCCGAATTTAATGAGGTTTCCTTCACGGCCCAGGAATGATAGCGACCAACTTCCATTGGGCAAAAATGTTGAAGCACATGTTTTTCATGAGGTTGAGCGTCTTGCGTCCAGGACATTTTTCCATGCCAAACCTGTTCCAGATTGTACAATTGACCACCCGTGTGCAACGCAAGCGCCTGGTGACCAAGACAAACTCCTAGCAATGCTTTTTTCGGTCCAAAACTGGCTAAACATTCCATGAGACGTCCGGATTCCTGAGGCAAACCGGGGCCCGGTGAAAGGAGCAATATATCACTGTCTTCTAACTTCGTCCAGTCTATCTCGTCGTTTTTGATGACTGGAACATCTGCACTTAAAAATGCTTCTAAATAATGATGCAAATTCCAGGTAAAGGAATCGTAATTATCAAAAATACAAACCTTTGGCAGGTTCATTTGGCTAGTTTTTGATAATTAGACGCGACCAAAAGGATACCAACCAAGTGCATGACAAGCAGCATAAGCACACTGATGATTTTTACGTCTATGCGATCCAGCGCGACCACAGTTCTGAAAACAGGTTCCATGGACATCCAAAATAAAAGAAGCCAAGCTAGTATTTCCATGGTTTTAAGGCCCAGGTAGGCACGCCAGGACTTTGGAGATGGATGTTTAAACAGAAAAAAAATACAGGCATACGTGAGACAGGTAGACAGGCCCACCCAAACCATGGCCGGAACAGGAGAAGTAACTTTGCTTGCGTTCAGAAAGTCGCTTCGCTCCTCCAAAAACAACCAACCCCAGGTCAAAAGACCTAAAATGCCAAATCGGATGAGGCCGAATGCCGCCAATAAAAATGATTGCATCAGGGAAATTCAGACCTGCGATTAAAAATTAAAATGGGCCACAATGCGGTGAATATAAAGCCAAAAATGGAGCTTCCCACCAATACGCCATGGACGAATTCCGGAGTTACTTGTAAACCACTTTCAGCAAAGGCCAGCTGCATATATTCCAACATGGTGTCGAAATGAATCAGATTGAATACGGTGGGAATACCAAAGGAGATGACCTTTCCCGTGATGTACAGATGAAATCCTTTCCACGCTTTCTGATTCAGCATAATAACGCCTCCAGCGATAGCCAACGCTTTTCCAATGATGGTAACAATGGCAAGCCAAGGTGTTTGCAGCACTTCTTCGTATGCATTGCTGGGGGAAAAGGATTTTACAAGTGCAAATAATCCGGACAAAAGCCCCACACTTTGAAGCACGATTAAGGAAATGAGTAAAAATTTTAAAGTCCCTGAAAAGTCATGGTCTTGCTCTTCCTGATACATATTCGTTTGTTTTTAATTAACCCGTTAAAAGTAACTATTCCTTTTCAACCGGAAAAACCTTTGTGGCCCGCAGGTTCATTTTTATTCATTCTATTTTTAAGCATATGATAGCTTTATGAATGGCGGGAAATACCGGCATGTGCAAGCATCCAGGTCTTAAACACGGGATGACTTCCCAGATGTGGAATGGTCCATTGCGGAAAAGTCCAGGGTTGTCTGTTTACTTTGGGCCATTGCACTTGTATTTGCCGACCTTGCCGGATAAAGGTCAGTTCTTCCGGTACGTCAGTGATTTCCAACGCGGCATCGGGGCGTTTTTCCCATTCGTCGCCGGGCATGATACCCAGTTGCATGGCAGGACTATTTTCCCTCACGTGGGCAATGCGTCCATTGGGAAAAGTAACTACTCCCAGCGATTTGCTCCATGTTCCCGCAGATTCGCACCACGTGCTTTCTAATCCCAAAATTGACAGTGCTTCCTGGATATACGCATCATAATAACCGATGAAATGAAAGGCCTCTTTGGCATTTTCAGCCAGGTTATCAAAGCCCATGGCTCTGATTTCTTGTAAAATGTCGGTGATGGTGTAACCAGATTCCTGCAGCGATTTCTCATGCAATCTGCGCATAAGAGTTTGCAGGCACGCCTGTCCGTTGGAGTCTTGTATCAGCCTTACATCCAGCCAGAAACACAATAAAGCGCCCTCGTTGTAAATGGATCTGCGACGGAAAATTCGTTCCGCCTCATACCCATCTATCCAAGTTTCTTCTGCTGAGGTAAACAGAGAGGCAAAAGTGTTGCCCGGACTTTCTAAATGACGAATCCACCAGATGTTGATTTTCTGAATCCATTCTTCCGGTGACCAAAGGCCGGCCAGCGATAATATTTTATCTCCCATATAGGTGGTGACGCCTTCTGCCCACAGGGTTTCCGGGCTAATTTTTTGAGAAAATAAAGGATAGGGCAGGTAAGCGTTGGGGCGTATGTATTTGATGTTCCAAACATGGTAAAACTCATGGGATAGCAATCTTAATAATTCGTCCCATTTTTCTGAAAGTAAAAGATCGTCTGGTCCTAATTGGCAAATGGTGCTGTGGGTATGTTCTACTCCATGATGGCTTGGCTGAACAGTTGCCAACACCATAAAGTGAAATGGATTAGGTTCATAGTTTTTAAAACCAGAGAGTTGTGTTTGGATTATGGTACGGAGTGCCGGAATAACTTTTTCAGAAAAATCCGGTGCTTTGCTGGTATGATGCAGGAAAAATTCATAACCATTCACATGAAAGGGTTCGGTCATTAAATGTTTGGCCCACCAGGCCGGCGCATCTGCCAAATGGTCGAAATCTGCCGTTTGGAAGCCGGTTCCGGTTTGGGACAGTGGATTGGCCATGGACAAATGCTCCACGTTTTCCATTTGGTAGGCGTGCGGAATATGCAGCTGGTGGAGGCTTGCAAGACAAAGATTTACCGGATTTATTTGGATGAAATCCGGATCGCAATAAGAGGAACCGGCGTTTAATTCATGGGCCATCATCGAGTAATGAACTTCCAACCCGGAGGAGCTTTCCACGTTTATTGTCCAACCCAGTGCATCGGTTCGCTGGATTTGATCCGGGGGAATGGGGGCATTTTCCCCGGGAACATAAAAAGCAATGTCTCTGAGGTTTTTTAAAAAATTCCCCTGCATGTACCGTCCCGGACGCCAGTAGGAGAATTGGAGGGAAAAATGCGATTCCCGTGACGGCGGAAAGGCGGCAATGACCTTAAAAATTCCGGCTCCCGGCTGGTTGGGAAAAATGCGATAAAAAACACGTGCAGAATCCATGCAACGAAATTACCCGTTCTGCGGGAATATTTCTTATTTTCGTGGCCTAAACAACTTGGAAATGCAATTTGATGTCATCGTTATTGGCAGTGGTCCCGGCGGTTATGTAGCCGCCATTCGCGCTGCGCAGCTTGGGTTGAAAGCAGCCGTAGTAGAACGGGAAAACCTCGGAGGCATTTGCCTGAACTGGGGTTGTATTCCCACCAAAGCCTTACTCAAAAGTGCACAGGTATTTGATTATATCAAACATGCCGACAGCTATGGCTTAAAAGTGCAAGGGGCTGAAGTCTCCTTTTCAGACATCATCCAACGCAGCCGCGGTGTGGCAGACGGCATGAGCAAAGGGGTACAATTCCTGATGCGTAAAAATAAAATTGAAGTGCTTTCTGGCCATGGAAAACTGGTTGGAAAAGGCAAAGTGGAAGTGAAAGCCGCCGATGGTAAAACCACCACTTACGAAGCTAAGCATGTTATTTTGGCCACCGGAGCTCGTTCCCGCACTCTTCCCAATATTCCTCAAAATGGCAAAACCATCATTGGATACCGCGAAGCCATGACGCTTCCCGTTCAACCCAAATCGATGGTAGTAGTAGGCTCCGGCGCCATTGGTTCCGAATTTTCCTATTTCTACAACGC
The DNA here is from genome assembly GCA_964578885.1 of uncultured Candidatus Competibacteraceae bacterium. Lineage (GTDB taxonomy): Bacteria > Bacteroidota > Bacteroidia > CAIKAF01 > CAIKAF01 > CAZRHR01. Next base: position 90,053 of record CAZOEO010000008.1, read on the forward strand.
CATTGGAACTAAAGTGACCATGATTGAATACATGCCCAACATTCTTCCTGTGGAAGATGAGGAAGTGTCTAAAACCATGGAGAAAATCTTTAAAAAGCAAGGCATTGATGTACGCACCGGCACCACAGTCGAAAAAGTAGAGACAGACGGAAAAAGCTGTACCGTTACTTTTTCTTCCGCCAAAGGAACGGAAACCATTACCTGCGATGTCGTTCTCTCCGCCGTTGGTGTGGTGGCCAATCTGGAAGATTTGGGTCTGGAAGCCATGGGCATTAAAACGGATAAAGGAAAAATTACCGTAGATGCATTTTATCAAACCAATGTTTCTGGTGTTTATGCCATTGGAGACGTTATTCCCGGTCCAGCTTTAGCCCACCTTGCTTCGCATGAAGCCATTGTATGTGTGGAAAAAATTGCCGGTAAAAACCCGCATCCTATTGATTACAACAATATTCCGGGTTGTACATATACTTATCCTGAAGTTGCTTCTGTGGGATACACAGAGAAAGCCGCCAAAGAAGCCGGTTTCGACATCAAAGTGGGTAAATTTCCTTTCTCTGCCAGCGGAAAAGCTAGCGCAGCCGGCGCCAAAGATGGCTTTGTGAAAGTGATTTTCGATGCGAAATATGGAGAGTTTTTGGGTGCACACATGGTGGGTGCCAATGTGACGGAGATGATTGCCGAAGTTGTGGTAGCCAGAAAACTGGAAACGACTGGTCACGAAATCATTACCGCCATTCACCCGCATCCAACCATGTCGGAAGCGGTGATGGAAGCTGCCGCCGCTGCTTATGGCGAGGTGATCCACCTTTGAGGATCATTTATGTGTGGGATCGCTGGCCAATGGAGTCTCAACACTCAGGCCCCTTCTTCTGAATTAACCCTGCAAGCCGTACAACGTATGCGGCTTCGGGGTCCCGACGCGCAAAGAACCTTATCGTCTGGCAGAGCCTCTCTGGGGCATGCCAGACTTTCTATTTTAGATCTTTCTGAAGCGGCACACCAACCCTTTTCTGATGATTCTGAGCGATTTCATCTGGTGTTCAATGGCGAAATTTTTAATTTCGAATCCCTGAGAAATCAGCTTAAACAGCAAGGAATTGCTTTTCGAACGCAATCGGATACAGAAGTTCTTTTACATCTGTATAAGTTGGAAGGTCCGGCGATGTTGTCTAAACTCAATGGTTTTTTCGCTTTTGCGGTGTACGATAGCCACGAAAATGCGATTTTTTTGGCACGGGACAGATATGGGGTGAAACCTTTGTATTATGCTGTGGTGGAACAGCGATTGGTGTTTGCATCGGAACTCAAGGCCCTGGTGGCCATGATGCCCAAACCCGGTTTAGATCCGGTTTCCGCGCAGTTGTTTTTTAGAAAAGGTTATATCCCCGGACCTTTTACCATCTATCAGGATGTGTTGCAACTTATGCCCGGATATACCATGTCTGGAAAGGACGAAACCTTATTCTCTCCGGAACCCTGGTATTCATTTCCTGATCCAAATGTAACTATGGAGCCCTTGCCTTCTTACGAAAAGGCTTGCGAGCAGGTTCGCGGAATCATAGAAGATGCCGTAAAACTAAGAATGGTGGCCGATGTGCCTGTAGGTGCATTTTTAAGTGGTGGCGTGGATAGTTCTGTGGTGGTGGCTTGTGCTGCGCCTTTAAATCCCCAATTGCATACTTTTTCCATAGGGTACGCAGATGAACCTTATTTCGATGAAACCCGATTTGCCGAAGCCGTGGCTAAGCATTTTGGTACGCAGCATACCAGTTTTCAACTCACCAATGACGATTTGTTGTCGGCACTGGACGATGTATTGGATTATCTGGATCAGCCTTTTGCAGATTCTTCTGCTTTGCCCGTTCATATTTTGAGCCGAAAAACCCGCGAGCAAGTGACCGTGGCCTTGTCCGGCGATGGAGGAGATGAACTTTTTAGTGGATATCACAAACACATGGGCGAGTTTTTAATTCGTCAGGGTGGCTGGAAAATGGATCTTGCGGCACAATTGGCGCCGTTAACTGCGTTGTTGCCTGCTTCGAGACAAAGTTGGCTGGGCAACAAAGTGCGGCAACTCCAAAAATTAGCGCGGGTGCAGCAGCTTGAGCCCAGTGAAAGATATCGTCAATTGGCGGGTGTCACAGATGATGCATGGGTTCAGCGACTTTTAAAAGTGGGAGGAACAGAAGCCGATGCGCGTCTTCAGCCTTTTTTGAAAGGAATTACCTCTACCGGTACCATGAACCAGGTGTTAGAAGCAGATATGCGGTTGGTATTGCCATTTGATATGCTGACCAAAGTAGATATGATGAGTATGGCCAACAGTTTGGAAGTACGTTCGCCTTTGCTGGATTTTCGTTTGGTCGATTATGTGGGCCAATTACCGGAATCTTATAAAATTGATCGCCGGAGAAAGAAGAAGCTTTTAATTGATGCGTTTAAATCGGATTTACCGGAAGTGGTTTATAATCGGCCAAAACATGGGTTTGAAGTTCCGTTGTTGAAATGGTTTCGGGGGCCATTGCGCAGTCGTATTACAGCAATGTTGAAAGATGAAAGCTTATTTCCGCCGGAATGGTTCCACCGGGCGGCACTGGATGAGGTTTTACGTGAGTTAGATGGTTCAAATCCAAAAGAAGTAAGTTTTAAGATTTGGTCACTTTTGGTTTGGGCGCATTGGTTTAAAAAAAATAGCTTTTAAATGAAAGCTTGAAAATTGTTCTTTATTTTAAATATTTTCACACTAAATTTGTGAACCAATCCTCGCAGAAGATTTATGCCAAAAGTTTTACGAATTATAAACCGGTTCAACCTTGGGGGGCCAACGTATAATGCGGCTTACCTGACAAGATTTTTGTCACCGGATTATAAAACGTTATTGGTTGGCGGAATGCCCGAGGAAAGTGAAGGTTCATCTGAATTTATACTGAAGAAAGTAGGCGTAAAGCCCATTATCATTCCAGAAATGCATCGTTCTATTTCGTACAACAACGATGTGAGGGCTTATTATAAAATTAAAAACATCATAGATCGTTTTAAACCAGATATCGTGCATACCCATGCCTCGAAAGCTGGTTCATTAGGTCGTTTGGCGGCGTATCGTGCCGGTGTTCCCGTAGTGTTGCACACGTTTCACGGCCATGTGTTTCACAGTTATTTCGGGAAAACCAAAACCACCATTTACAAGCAAATTGAGCGGAGGTTGGCGAAAATGTCGACCCGAATTATTGCCATTTCAGACATTCAAAAGTATGAATTGTCTGAGGTGCACCGTATTTGCGATGCGGATAAGATTAGCGTAATTCCGTTGGGATTCGATTTATCTCGTTTTCAAGAAAATCATGTGACCAAAAGGGAAATATTTCGCAAAAAGTATAACCTGGATGAGGATGAGGTGGCCATTGGGATTATTGGCCGTTTGGTGCCCATAAAAAACCATGCTTTCTTTTTGCAGGTTTTACAAGAAGTTTTAGCCCATAGCCATAGAAAAGTGCGGGCCTTTATCATTGGCGACGGAGAGCTGATGGCGCCTTTACAAAAGCAGGCGGAAGAATTGGGAATTCGTTATGCCGTGATGGATAGTTCTGTGAAAGCGCCATTGGAATTTACTTCCTGGGAAAGAGAAATAGATGTGGTAAACGCAGGTTTAGATATTGTTTGTTTAACGTCTTTGAATGAAGGGACTCCCGTGAGTTTGATTGAAGCGCAGGCTTCCGGAGTTCCTGTGGTTTCTACCAATGTAGGCGGCATTGAGAACGTGGTGCTTCACGGCAAAACTGGTTTATTGAGTGAGCGGGATGATTTAGCCACAATGGTTCGACATATCATGGATTTGGTTCATCACGACCAGCTCCGGCAAGATTTAGGTGGGCAAGGGTGGAACTGGGTGTCAGAAAAATTCCATTATACCAGGTTGGTGCAAGACATGCGAGAACTTTATGATGGGTTACTTAAAAGTAAAATCCATTCGGCCATACATTAAGATTTGTTAATCTGGTAGGTTGTACGGGTTCTATTTTCTGTTAACTTTGCGCGCATATTGAGCTGTATGATTCGTTTGAGATGTTTAGGTTTGGGCTTCGTGCTGTTTTTATTATGGGGATGTTCCGCTCTGAACCAGCATATCATGCTTCGAGTACCAAAGAACTATCAATTCGATTCAGCCCCAGCTATTCCGGATTCTCTATATCGGGTTTCCACAAATGATATCCTTTCCATTCGCATTTTGGCTAGTGCCGGAGCTGATGCACTCGGTAAATCAGCTACTTCAGTAGACCGAAGTCTTTCCGTACCGGTAGAATTTGATGGTAAAATTAAGTTGCCCGTGATAGGCAGAGTTTCTGTGAGAGATTTGACACGCCGGGAGGTAGAAGATAGTTTAGAATCTTGGTACAGTTCATATTATGTAGACCCTTTTGTCCGAGTAGCCATAGAAAACAGACAAGTAATCGTATTTCCCGGTTCAGGTTCAGATGCCCAGGTGATTAAATTCGAAAGGGAAAACATGAATGTGTTCGAAGCCCTGGCCAGGGTTGGTGGCATCTCGCCTCAGGGAAAAGCCCATCGCATAAAACTTATTCGAGGTGATTTGAAAAATCCATTGGTTATTAAAATTGATTTGTCTACCATCGATGGCATGAAAAGTGCCGATTTAACTTTGCAGTCGGGAGACATTATTTATGTAGACACAAGGGAGAATTTAGCTCAGCTTTACGCGACTAATTTTCAACCTTATTTCATGATTTTCACTTCTTTAATATCCGTTACGACGTTTGTACTTTTGATTAGTAGTTTAGGAAAATAAAGCACATGTCTAAGAAACCAATTCCTCTATACAATCAAGACTTTGATCCGAGGGTATTTTTATTAATTTTAAAGAGGAATATTTGGGCGGTCGCTCTCATTTTCGCCGTAACTTTTCTTATTTCCTTTTTATATTTAAGGTACTCCTATCCGAAGTTTCACTCGATGTCCTCGATTCAGTTGACCTCTGATGAGCTGAAAAGAGATTATTTGCAAAGTGAACAATACTTTACTTCGGATTTAGCCAAGGAACTAGAATTACTTCGGTCTCCGGTTTTTTTGAATCAGGTATTGGAGAGTTTGCCCCTGGATGTTACGTATTTTAAAAAAGGAAGTTTTGTAGATTTAGATAATTACAACAGGGCGCCCTATTTTGTAGAAGTACTGCAGGTGGTCGATCCCCGTTTTTATCAAACGCCCATTTTTCTTTCGTACACGCCCGAAGCCAATGGACAGATTCAATACGAGATTCAGGGCAGTAATTTTTCCCAGGCCTTTGAATTTGGAAAACCTTTCGATACGCCGCATGCGAGGTTAATCATAGTTCAGCGAGATGGCAGCTCCTCCCTGGTTCTTAAAGACCATTATTTTATCGCGAATGACCCAAAACGGCTGGTCGAACTTTTTGTTTTGGATAAACTGACCATTGATATCCGGAGCAATGAAGCCCGGACGATGATGATTAGTATGATCGATCGAAATCCTTTTCGGGCAGCAGACATGGTCAATGGAGTTGCTACCGAATTCGAGCAGTACAACTTAAAAGCCAAAAGGGAAAGTGCCAATAGGGTGTTGGCCTATATCGATGAAACATTAGAGATTGTAAGAGATGCATTGGCCGATTCCGATTCCATGCTTGCAGATTTTCGACGACGCAACAACATTACTTTGGATGTAAATCCTGCATTGGAGAAATCGGTGAACAGGCAATTGGACATGGCCGATAAACTGGCTAGTATCATCGAGGAAGACAACTACAGTATTACCATTTTACAGCAAGCCCTCGATAATGCGCGTTCTGCCAAACCGGATTTCATAGAAATGGCTGTTTCTGTGCAAACAGTAACGCATAGTGGTATCCTGTCTTCCCTGCTTTCTAAAATGTTGAAACTTCAGGAAGATCGCGATTTGCTAAAACTTCGTTTTGCAGAATCCTCTTCTGACGTCAAGGATATCAATTTTCAAATTCAAATGCAGCAGAGGCTTATTATTGAGGCACTCAACTCGCAGATTCAGTTTTTAAACCGGAAAATAAGCTCCTATCGTGAAAAAATGTCCAAAATAGAAGGGGATTTATACAAAGATGAAGAAGGAACCCAAATGGACATTGAGTATGCTAAACTCTTGCGTATTTATGAAGTCAACGAGAAATATTATAAAGAGTTAATTGATCGTAAGGCTGAATTTTCTTTGGCACGCGAAGGGTACACCCCTGGTTACAGAATCTTGATTCTCGGTCAGGTTTCCGAAGTGCCGGTTTCACCAAATCGTCAGGTGGTAATTTTTGGCGGACTGGGTTTTGCTTTGATTTTGTCCATTTTAATTTTGGCGATTCAATACTTATTTTTTGATACCATTCTGAGTATCCCGGATATTACTAAATATACAAACGCCCCACTTTTGGGTTCTGTAACACAAATCAAAGAGTCTATTCCGATTTCTCAATTGGTGGTAGATAAAAGTCCAAAATCCATGGTTTCTGAGACTTTTAGAACCATCAGGTCGAACATGGAATTTATTTCCTCTTCCGATGAACCCAAAATAGTTGCCATTACAAGTACCATTTCTGGAGAAGGAAAAACATTTGTTGCCCTTAACCTGGCGGGTATTCTTTCCATGACCAACAAAAGGGTGATTTTAATAGATGGAGACATGCGTAAGCCCAAGATTCACCTGGGTTTCAATGCAACAAACCAAATCGGTCTAAGTACTTTATTGATTGGAAAAAGCTCCCTGGAGGAATCTATTCAAAAAAGCCAGCTAACTAATATTGATTTTATTCCTGCCGGCCCCATTCCCCCCAATCCTTCCGAACTCATCATGAGTGCTAAAATGTTGGATTTAATCGAGGAATTGAAAGGTACTTACGATTATATCATTTTTGATAATCCACCAGTTGGTATTGTAAGTGATGGCGTTACTCTTCTGCGATTGGCTGATTTTCCGATTTATGTATTCCGTGCCAACTATAGCACCAGGCCATTTATTCATAACCTTGAACGACTCATCATTGAAAAGAAGATTGTGAAAATGACCATTCTCATCAATGGTATTGTCCCCTCCAAATCGAAATACGGTTACGGATATGGATACGGTTACGGATACGGTTACGGATATGGATATGGCTATTATGACGAAGACAGAGAGAGCAATCTGCTAAAACGTCTGCCAAGACTTCTCAATAATTTCACTAAGAAAGGTAAATCCAAATAAAGAAGTCGATGATGGAGGTTATATCTACACGGTTTTCAGGGCTTTACTTGATACAACCCAAGGTTTTTGGTGATCATAGGGGGTATTTTTTTGAATCATTCAGACAGGATATTTTTAAAGCGGCGGTTGGTTCAGTTGAATTTGTACAGGATAACGAATCCATGAGCAATCGTGGAATTCTGCGTGGGTTGCATTTTCAGAAACCACCCTTCGCACAGGGAAAGTTGGTTCGTGTAATCCGGGGCGCAGTGCTCGACGTAGCCGTAGATGTTCGAAAAGATTCACCGACCTATGGCCAACATATTTCGGTAGAATTATCTGCAGAAAACAAAACCATGATGTATGTACCGCCTGGGTTTGCACATGGTTTTTATACACTTCAGGATCAAACTATTTTTCAATATAAGTGCACAGATTATTATCATCCTGAAGCAGAAGTATCCATTGCTTGGAATGATCCCAATCTGGCTATTCAATGGCCTGATTTACAGCCTATTTTATCTGCCAAGGATTTGAATGGACTTTCCTTTTCCGGATTTAGTTCACCTTTTTAAAGCGCTAGTTATGATGGAGCAAGCAAACCTTATGGTGCTGATTTTTGTGGTTTTATCCATTGGCTTGTCCCTGCTGGTCAATGCGTTATTCCTCAAGTTCTCGACCAATTTAGGAACCCGAAACAAAGATGGGCTGGTCCGCTGGTCTGCACAGGTGAAACCTTCCGTAGGTGGCTTTTCTTTTTTCTTCTGTTTTCTGCTTTCCGTCGTGGCGGCTGCCCTCACTTTCGGTCAAAATAATGAAGTGGTTCCCTTTCTCGGTTTGGTGGGTGCCTGTACCCTGGGATTTTTAATTGGATTGGCCGATGATGCCTATAACACCAGGCCCGCATTAAAATTTTCAGGACAAATTGGATGCGGACTTATTGTTTGGTTTAGCGGAAACGGAATTTCCCTGATTGGTGCAGATGGGCTGGATTTTGCACTCACCCTGCTGTGGGTAGCGGGCCTGATGAATTCACTTAACATGTTGGATAACATGGATGGAATTACCACCATAGTGTCTTTAATGATTGTGCTTGGGATGGCTTTGTTTATGGCACTTGGACCTATCGGGTTTTTTCAGCCTGATGTATGGATTTTACTTGGCATGGCGGGTGGATTGCTGGGATTTCTATATTACAATTGGAATCCGGCGCGCATTTATATGGGAGATACGGGTTCGATGTTTATTGGTGTGTTTTTGGCAATTTTTTCAATCAAATTGCATTGGAATGCCGATTTTATTGGCCCGTGGCATCGTTTACCCGGTCATTTGCTGATTATTTGGCTTCCTTTTGTGGTGCCGATTGCAGATACGCTTACGGTTTCTGTGAACCGTATTTTGGCGGGTAAGTCTCCTTTCGTGGGTGGTCGCGACCATACCACACACCATCTGGCTTATAGAGGCGTTAAGGAAAGGCATATTGCGGTTTTGTACGCATCTTTGACTTTGGCCGGATGCATCTTGTCGCTGATACTTACGCAAACCAGCGAAGCATTGACGTGGTGGGTGTCGGGCATTGGGCTTTTGGTTGTAACTTTAGCCCTATATCTTACCACCAAAGGAAAACATGGACCAGCCGCTTCCAACACAAAAAAATAAATTACCTTCCGTTTTTACCCGTTGGCCTTTCTGGGCATGCCTGCTTGGAATTTCCCAATTGTTTTTGGTATCTGCCTGGTTTCTGCAACCTGAAAAGCCGGAAGCCGTTCCCTTTTTCCCTGATGTATCAGCGCATCCGCAAAGATCCGGGAATCATTTTCAGCCTTTGGTGGTAGATTATGACTTGCCTTCTACTTTCTCCCTTTTTGGCGAATCTATTCCTTTGGATCGCCTCGATATTCAAGAACGGCTGGATCACGAAATAATCATTACGCTTTATCGGCATTCCTCTACATTGCTTGCTTTGAAAAGAACACCTAGGGTGTTTTCCTCCATTTTACCAATTTTGAAAGAAGAAGGTTTGCCGGAAGATTTTAAGTTTTTAGCCATTGCCGAAAGTAATTTAGGGCATGCCATTTCTCCCGCTGGTGCGGCCGGAATTTGGCAAATTATGCCTGAAACGGCCAAAGAATTTGGGCTGGAAGTGAATGAAGGGATCGATGAACGATTTCATCTGGAAAAATCGACCCGTGTGGCATGCCGGTATTTAAAAGAGGCCAACCGCCAGCTTGGCTCCTGGATTTCTTCGGCTGCCGCCTACAACATGGGAACGCAGGGATTTAAGAAACAAACGGAAGACCAAAAAAATACAGATTTTTTTCATCTCAGACTCAATCAGGAAACCGCCAGGTATGTTTTTCGGATTGCGGCCATCAAACTCATTTGGACCCAACCCGAAAGTTTCGGATACGGCTCGGCCTTACGCCATTCTTATGCGGAGCCAAAAGTTCGTAAAGTGCCTTTAAATCAACCGGTCAATTGGGTAGAATGGTCTATCCAGCAAGGAACCACATATTATATGTTGAGGGAGCTGAATCCTTGGATTAGAGACCGTAACTTTCGTCCGGTGGCCAATAAAACCTACGAGGTTCTTCTCCCTAAACATTGAAACAATTTAGACAATCCAGGGTTTTCCTAGCATGATGAATAAAGCAACCACGTATATCGAAATTTTTGGGGCGCGGGAACATAATTTGCAAAATTTAGACCTCAAGTTGCCCCGTCATCAATTGGTGGTTTTTACAGGACTGTCAGGTAGTGGAAAGTCATCTTTGGCTTTCGATACCATCTATGCGGAAGGACAACGCCGCTATATAGAATCTTTTTCTGCCTATGCCCGCCAATTTTTAGGAGGAATGGAGCGGCCGGATGTAGATCGGATTACGGGATTAAGTCCGGTGATTTCCATTGAACAGAAAACCACCAATAGAAATCCACGGTCTACGGTGGGTACCATTACCGAAATCTATGATTTTTTGCGACTGCTCTACGCACGTGCAGGAACAGCGTATTCATATGCCACGGGTGAGCCCATGGTTCGCTATACCGATGATCAGATTTTTACCACACTCATGCAAAGTTTTTCCGGTGCGGAAGTGGGTCTGTTTGCGCCTGTGGTAAAAGGAAGAAAAGGACACTACCGGGAGTTATTTGAAAAAATTGCTAAATCCGGTTTTACGCGGGTTCGCGTGGATGGCGACCTGAAAGAGATAAAGGCAGGAATGAAAGTGGATCGGTATAAGGTCCACGACATCGAAGTGCTCATCGATCGCGTAGAAGTTTCCCCGGACCAGGAAAAAAGAATTCGCAGAAGCCTGGATGATGCATTAAAAATGGGAAAAGGCACCTTACTGGCGCTGGATTTCGGCACAGGTCAAATACGCCATTTTTCTCGATTTTTAATGTGTCCCACCACAGGAATTTCTTATGACGAGCCGGCGCCCAACTTGTTTTCGTTTAACTCTCCTTATGGTGCTTGTCCGGGTTGCAACGGTCTTGGCACCGTTCTAAAAGCCGATCGGCAAAAGATTTTTGCAGACCCCGGTCTTTCCATTAAAAAAGGCGGCATTACGCCCATCGGGCCTTATAAAGAGAATTGGTTCTTTAAGCAGATGGAAACCTTGAGTCAGATTTTTGACTTTACCTTGCAAACGCCCATTCAAGATATTGATGAAGAGGCGATAGCTGTGCTTTTGCACGGAACCACTGAACCCATTCGTTTTAAAAATCCCAAAACGGGCGTTTCTGCTACTTTTTCATTTGAAGGTCTGGCCAACTTTATTCAGCAACAAACCGAGGAAGATCAGAGCAAACAAACGCAGAAATGGGCGCAGTCCTTTATGGAACAAATGCCATGTCCGGATTGCTCCGGAACGCGTTTGAAAAAGGAAGCGCTGTATTTTAAAGTGGGGGATAAAAACATTGCGGAGCTTTCTGCCATGGATATCCCAACCTTGTTTGGTTATCTGGATGGGATAGAAGATCGCATGAGCCGTTCCGGCCAGGCCGTAGCGCGTGAAGTATTGAAGGAAGTTCGGAAAAGATTGGGCTTTTTGCTGGATGTAGGATTAGATTATCTTCAACTGGATCGCCCCACCAGATCGCTGAGTGGGGGAGAAGCGCAGCGGATTCGTCTGGCGACTCAAATTGGCTCCCAGTTGGTGGGTGTGCTGTATATTTTAGATGAACCTTCCATTGGATTACATCAGCGGGATAATGTCAAATTAATTGAAGCCCTCAAGAAATTGAGAGATGGTGGCAATTCTGTGATTGTGGTAGAACATGACAGGGACATGATGCTGGCTTCAGATTATATTGTGGATATGGGACCTGGCGCCGGTCGTCTGGGTGGACAGGTGGTAGGGCAGGGGACGCCGGAACAATTTCTGCAAGGAGATTCACCCACAGCCGCTTATTTATCGGGAAAAATGTCCATTCCAATGCCGTTGAAAAGGCAAAAGGGCAGTGGGCAGGTGCTGGAATTGAAAGGTTGTACCGGACATAACTTAAAGAATGTATCGGTGAAATTCCCGCTTGGAACTTTTATCTGTGTCACCGGCGTATCCGGCAGCGGAAAGTCATCTTTGATTAATGAAACCTTGTATCCCATCCTGGCGCGTGAATTACACCAGGCCGAGTTGGTGCCCTTGCCTTACAAGCAAATCAAGGGAGTGAACCATTTGGATAAAGTGATTCGGATGGATCAAAGTCCGATTGGTCGGACGCCCCGTTCCAATCCAGCCACTTATACCGGTGTTTTCACCGAAATCCGTGCATTATTTGCCCAACTTCCTGAAGCCAAAATACGAGGTTATCAACCGGGAAGATTTAGTTTCAATGTAAAAGGAGGCAGATGTGAAACCTGTGGTGGAGCAGGATTGCGTGTGATTGAAATGAATTTTTTGCCCGATGTAGAGGTCCCCTGTGAAGCATGTAATGGAAAACGATATAACAGGGAAACCTTGGAAGTTCGTTATAAAGGCCATTCTATTTCAGATGTGTTGCAAATGAGCATACGGGAGGCGGTTGAATTTTTCGATCACGTTCCTCAAATTGTCCGAAAAATTAAAGTATTAGAGGAAATAGGTTTAGGGTATCTTACATTGGGTCAAAGCAGCACTACATTAAGTGGAGGAGAAGCCCAACGGGTGAAACTGGCCTCAGAATTGAACCGCCCGGATACGGGTAATACCCTGTATTTATTGGATGAGCCGACCACCGGACTGCATTTCGATGACGTACGTGTGTTGCTGGATGTTTTAAATAAATTGGTGGCGAAAGGAAATACAGTGCTCGTAATTGAGCATAATATGGACGTAATTAAGTGTGCAGATTACATCATAGATGTTGGACCAGAGGGTGGAAATGCCGGAGGAAACATTATTTTTGAGGGATTACCGGAAAAGTTAGCTTTACGTAAGGACAACCATACCGGAATCCATTTGTCCAGGGAACTGGATTGGATGAAAACCAAAATGAATTAATACCTTTAAATAGACATGCAAGACATGGAAAACTACGCGCGCTCCGGCGAGGAAAAAATTAAGGAGGCGTTTAAAGAAAAAGACTGGACCGAAATTCGCACCAACGACTCATGGGCGTTGTTTAAAATCATGGGCGAATTTGTAGAGGGATTTGAGAAAATGTCGAAAATTGGACCTTGTGTATCTATTTTCGGTTCGGCCCGTACCAAACCGGATAATCCGTATTATGCGCTGGCGACGGACATTGCATTACGTCTTACGCAACAGGGTTTTGGAATTATTACCGGAGGCGGTCCCGGCATTATGGAAGCCGGAAACAAAGGAGCCAAAGAAGGAAAAGGAAAATCGGTAGGATTGAATATTGAACTTCCTTTCGAACAAGAGCCCAATCCATTTATCGATCCAGACAAAAACCTGAATTTCGATTACTTCTTCGTTAGAAAGGTGATGTTCGTAAAATACAGTCAAGGATTTATTGTTTTGCCCGGAGGTTTCGGAACCTTAGACGAATTGTTTGAATCCTTGACCTTGATTCAGACCTTCAAAATTGGAAAATTCCCCATTGTACTGGTAGGTCGCAGTTACTGGCAAGGTTTGTTGGATTGGATGAAAGTAGCCGTGTTAGACATGGAAAAAAACATCAATCCACAGGATCTTGAACTTTTTAAAATTGCAGATACGGCCGAAGAAGCAGTAAAAATTATTGTGGATTTTTACTCTCGCTACACTTTGAAGCCCAACTTTTAATCTTTGGGGGCTTGACAACCCCCTTTTCCATATTGTATCTTTCCCGAATGAAAACGAATCCACGTTTGCCTTCGGGAAAGTTTGTTTCTATACGTGATTGGGCCGAAGCCGACCGGCCGAGAGAGCGCTGGCAGGCTCATGGTAAGAAGCAACTTTCAGATGCAGAATTACTGGCCATTTTAATCGGTTCCGGTTTCAAAGGAACCTCCGCGCTTGGTTTGGCACAACAAATACTGGCCCATTTTCAGCAGGATCTGCAAGTCCTGGGGCAAGCCGATTTATCATCACTTTCTCAGATTAAAGGGGTGGGACCAGCCAAAGCCATTCAAATTGCGGCTGCTTTTGAGTTGGGCGCCAGACGATTTACGCAACCCTCCGCCCCAAAATCTATCATCCAATCCAGTGCCGATGTGGCTCAGCATCTTAAATGGCGCTTGTGGGATTTGCCCCATGAAGAATTTTGGATTATGTTGCTTAACCGCGCCAATGCAGTGCTGGCAAGTCTTTGCATCAGTCGGGGAGGATTAACCGGAACTTTGGCCGATACCAGGATGATTTTTCGGTCGGCCATGGAATATCGGGCCACCGCCATCGTGTTGGCGCATAACCATCCAAGTGGCGCATTGATTCCCAGCGATGCAGATAAAAAGCTAACTAAAAAATTATGGGAAGCCGGAAAAATTTTGGACATCGAAGTGGTAGATCATCTCATTTTTGGAGGAAACCATTACTTTAGTTTTTGTGATGAAGGATTGCTTTAACACCGAATTCATTTTTTTTAGATTCCATTTTCCTTGATGTAAAATTAATCCTGATCAGGTTTTATCTTTGATGCAGGACGCGAATTCATTCTGTTCGGAAACTCCATTCCCGTAAGGAATCATTGGACTGTTTTTGATAAAAAGCCCTACCTTTCGGCCCATGACAACAAATGCAGTGAAAATTCATCTTTTGGCTTTTGGCGCTCATCCGGACGATGTGGAATTGAGTGCGGGTGGCACCATGGCCATTCATGCCGATCAGGGCATGAAGACCGGGATCATTGATCTGACGAGAGGGGAGTTGGGAACTCGCGGAACGCCGGAAATAAGAAAGGCAGAAGCCGATGCGGCTGCAAAGATTTTGGGCTTAACCATTCGCGAAAACCTGGGATTCAAAGATGGTTTTATGGCGATAGACGAACCACATCTGCTGCCCATCATTCAAAAAATTCGTCATTATAAACCAGATATTGTACTGGCCAATGCGGTGGAAGATCGGCATCCGGATCATGGAATCGGAGCCGCGTTGGTGAGCAGAGCCGCCTTTTTAGCCGGTTTATCTAAAATTACCACCTTTCATGAGGGGCAAATGCAGGAAGCATGGCGTCCCGGACTTTTGTTGCATTACATTCAGTTTCACATGCTTCATCCCAATATTTTAGTGGATATTTCTGAGGGAATGGAGCGTAAAATGAAGGCCATTCAGGCCTATGGGTCTCAATTTTACCAACCCGGAAGCACGGAACCCATCACGCCAATAGCCACCAAGGAATTCATGGAATCTCTCCATGGTCGTGCAGCAGATCTTGGTAAAACCATGGGAGTGCCCTATGCTGAAGGGTTTACCAGTGCAAAAACTTTGGGTGTAAAGTCGCTTTCCCAGCTTTTTTAGCACGCCAGGGCTTTACAACTAAAGCCCTGACGCACTTCATCTATTATCCTCTGCGGCGCTCCAAAAGCAGCATGCGCATACATGCGACCAGCAAGAGACCTTCTTCCTCAGGAAGAAGGTGTGGGGACGATTTTGTGAGTGAGAATTTGCGGCCGAAAAACGAAGGTTTCTTTTTTACCAAGGCCACCTCTTCGTCATTCACCACCCGCAAAACCCGGTAGGCAGGATGCAGTAAATAAGCAGATAAAATGCCAAGGAGAGGTAATTCGCCCAATAACGCATCCCACACTTTGACCCAAGGGTTTTTTTCCCGAATGGTGTATACATGTAAGTTGCCCACCCAAACCTCGTAATGGGCTTTGAAAATAGAAGCCATTCCTTTACGGAAAATACGCCCTAATTCTTGCCCCTTGGCATCATAAATCATGAAATTGAAGTTGATGCCAATGACCTTGTCTGCTTTAATGACGTAAAGCAATTCAGTTTTCGAGGTGTCTTTGAAAATTTCAACCTCGCTTTTGAGTTTCATGATTTTCTGGCGCACGTATGCCACCATATGTCCGTTGGCATCTTTTGCGGTAAAATCGTTGGCCAGGGTTCCGATGCGGAATTTCAGTTCAAGAGGGTAGGCGAATTGCTCTGTCATAAGGTCTGTTTAAATGAGTGAATCTTCTGTAAAGGACGAAATCCTTTTAATAAGTCTAAGCTGATGGGTATGGCGATTTAATTCGGTATTAAAAATTCCCTGGTGATCGATTCGATCTTCACGAACCCACCCATGGGCGTGCCAAATGGTTCCTTTTCCTGTGATAAGTCCTACATGGGTAATGGGACCGTCTTCTTCTCCAAAAAAGGCTAAATCGCCGGGTTTTGATTCTTCCAGAAATCCTACATCTTCTCCTTGAAGCGCTTGTTGCCATGCGTCGCGAGGAATAGAGTAGCCGGCAGCCCGATACAGCAATTGGGTAAGTCCAGAGCAATCAATGCCCATGGGCGTGCGTCCACCCCATAAGTAGGGGACGTGTTTCCAAAGTTGGGCCACTTCAGGTAAATTCGCAACCATCACAATTCGTGTGCTTTCCTGGATGAAAGCGCCAAAAGTCACCCAACCGGTTGGTTCTGAAAAGGTAAATAACCCCTCATGAAATGAATGTGAGGAGGGCTGAAATTGGTCGATAGGCTGAATGGCATTTTTCCGGATCCAGCATAAATAATCATCATGGGTCGTCATGACCTGAACCCAGTCGCCTTCATGGGCCACCACAGTGAATTCTTCTCCATATAGAAGCTGATTCACCATTTCGGTTCTGTGATCTGGTTCGACCCGTCCAGGAACAGCTGCCAGGAAAATCCGGCCTTTTTCCATGATTATATTTTTTCAATCACGATGGCCGAAGCTCCACCGCCGCCATTGCACAAGGAAGCTACGCCATAAGTTTTTCCTTCCTGATGCAGGGCATGAAGTAGGGTCGCGGTAATCCGGGATCCGGAAGACCCAAGAGGGTGTCCGATGGAAACCGCACCTCCATAAATATTGACCTGGGCAGGGTCTAAACCTAATTTTAGGTTGTTGGCCAGAGCCACTACGCTAAATGCTTCATTTAGTTCATATAAATCAACCTGGCTTTGAGAAATTCCAGCTCTTTGAATCGCCAAGGGAACCGCTTCGGAAGGGGCAATGGTAAACCATTCTGGTGCAACGGCTGCATCTGCATATCCGGCCACACGCGCCAGCGGGGTTAATTGATATTTTTTCAATGCTTCTTCCGACACTAAAATCAATGCGGAGGCACCGTCGTTCAAGGTGGAGGCATTGGCAGCGGTGATGGTACCATTCTTATCGAAAACTGGTCTCAGGGAAGGGATTTTTTCGAAGTTGACATTTTTATATTCTTCATCTTCCGCAAATGCAATGGGGTCGCCTTTTTTAGACGGAATGCTTACACTCACGATTTCCGCGTTGAATTTTCCCGCTTTCCAGGCTTTGGCCGCTTTTTCGTACGAACCGATGGCGTAAGCATCTTGCTGTTCACGCGTAAAGCCCATTTCCCGTGCACATAATTCTCCGGCATTGCCCATGTGAAAATCGTTATACACGTCCCAAAGACCATCTTTCAAAAGGCCATCCACCATTTGTCCATGTCCTAATTTTTGGCCAAATCTAGCTTGAGGGAGGTAATATGGAACATTTGACATGGATTCCATTCCGCCGGCAATCACTACATCGTTTTGACCCAATTGAATGCTTTGCGCGGCCAGCATGATGGCTTTCATACCGGAAGCACATACTTTATTGACTGTGGTACAAGGAACCGAGTGGGGCAATCCGGCACCCAGCGCCGCCTGACGGGCAGGAGCTTGTCCCAAACCAGCAGAAATAACGTTGCCCATAAACACTTCCTGAACGGCAGAAGGAGCTAGTCCAGCACGTTCCAATGCACCTTTGATGGCAATGCTTCCCAAAGATGTGGCGGAAAATCCGGCGAGTGTTCCTCCGAAACTACCCATCGGAGTACGTACGGCGGCAACGATATAAGCTGTTTTCATAATCAATTTTTTAAATGCCCACGAATTTAACCAATTTCGCCAATGGAAGGGTTATTTACCCAATTTTTCCTTCATTATCGGACCCAATAAATGGAGGAAATCCTTTTCATTCAGGCGAACCAAAGGGGTGCCTTTGGCGGTAAAATGATCAGCCAATCGTTCCTTTTTCCCTAACCATGATTTTTTATTCATCCCTTCCACCATATAATGTGTTTCCGGACGAATCTGCGGAACTACGGTTCCTCCTAAATTCCAAATGGCCTGCGCGGCGTCTGTTTTATTGAAGGCCTGAAACTGACCGGAAAAAACGAACTCTTTACCGAAAAAAGGATGATGTGGATCGAACTGCGCTTTGGCATTGGGCTTCGATGGCAGTTGGTGCCCGGTAGTTTTAGGTGAATGCGCCGGTTCAAAACCGCCCGGATAAACTTTTCCAAAGCCCACCCTATATTGGTTTTTCAGGGTGTCGAAGTGTTGAATTTTTCCTTTTTCAAAAGCCAAATGAAGCAATTTGGCCGTTGCTTCGGCATCATTTCCGGCCCGGTGATGTTTCAGCGGAATCTGAAACCGATTGCAGAGAAATTTTAAATTATACGCATCCAATTCTGGCCAAATCTGCCGGCACACCCGAACGGAACAGGCATAAGAAAAGGTAGGTGTAGCGAGCTGATATTGCTGAAGACATGCGCGTAAAACGCTCACATCGAAAGAGGCATTATGCGCAAACAAGGTTTGTTGATGAACGATGGGCATCACTTCTTCCCAAACCTCTGCGAAATCCGGAGCATGGGCTGTTTCCGAAGGGGATATACCATGCACTTTAATGTTAAAAGGCAAATACGCATTGTTGGGTGGACGAATCAACCAGGACTGAGTCCGGAGAATCTGGCCGTCTTCATATACAGAAATACCTAATTCACAGGCACTGGATAGGGCAGAAGTGGCCGTTTCAAAATCAAAGGTGATAAAACGCATGCAGGTAAAAACGCAAATTTACATCCTTCAGCGGATCAAACTGACTTTTCCGTGATATTCTTTCCAGATGCCTGAAAGAACCTGCACGTGTACACGATAAGTATACACATCTTGTTTTAATAGGTCTCCTTCATTATTGCGGCGTCCATTCCAAACCGCACCTACTTGATCCGAATAAAAAACTTGGCCTCCCCAACGATCGAATACCTGCATTTCCTGAGCCGTAATACCCATTCCATGTACTCTGAACCCGTCATTGATTTTATCTGTGTTGGGCGTAAAGGCGTTGGGAATATAAACAGCACCCTCCGGAATAATTCGCAGACAATGTTGTACCGTATCTTCACAACCTTGAAGATTGGTCGCAGTGAGCGTAATGCAATACGTTCCGGTATCTCTGAACTGGTGTGCAGGTTCCTCTTCTCCGGAAAGTGGACTTCCATCTCCGAAGTTCCAGGTATACAGGTCTCCACCCACCGTGTTGTTATTGAACTGGACAAAAGACGCGCCAAGACTTACTTGGGAAGAAGATAGTATAAAGTCGGCCACCGGAACCGGGTACACTTGGATGACATTGGGAAGCAACAATGTAGATTGGCAGCCTTGGTCGGACCATGCAGTAAGCTGTACATCGAAGCTACCTGGCTGATCGAAACAAAAACTGGGCTCGAATCCCATTTGGTCATTTTGTCCGGGAACAGACCAGGTGTATTTTATAATTTGTCCGTTTGAAATGACACTTTGATTCGAAATCCGGGTACAAAATGGCGCACAACCACTAGTAGGTCCTGCTGAAAACATCAATTGTGGTGAAGGATACACCTGTGCCTGAAAATGAGCACTATCCACACAACCATAATTGGTGATGGTCACCAGTGTGGCGGAAATAGGTTGTTGGGTTTGAAATGTTTGCTGAACCTGTACTCCCTGAAAACTTTGATTATTGATGGTCCAATTTTGCTGCTGAATAAAGCCTTCGCCTACTGAAGTATTGCTTTGAAAATAAAAGGGTTGTCCTGTACATGCCGGAGTGGTTTGAATGCTGGCCTGAGGTAAATCGCCCACTTTTACTTGCTGCGATGCACTAAACGTACAACCCAGGGCATCGGTCATGGTAAAGGTAAAGGTTTGATGCTGTGTAGGAAAAAAGGTTTGCTGAAAGCCAGTTTGCCCGTTCCATTGCCCAATATAAGGTGCGGTCCCACCTATCGGCGTGGCCGATACCCATAATGGCGTTCCGGCACAAATGGAATCGTCGGAAATTTGTAAACTGGCTTGAAGCAAGGACGGCTGTGTTAAGTTGGTGGAATAACTCAACGGACAACCATTCGCATCTAAAATGGTGGCGAAAAAATTTCCTGCCGGAAGGTTGGTTAATTGCTGCCCCGTGAATGCACCTCCATTCCAACTGACTTGGTAGGGTGTGGTCCCGCCCAAAATGGAAAGTTGAATCTGCCCGCTGTTTTGTCCGAAGCAACTGATATTTTGTGTTTGAACCGGTCCTATAACCAAAGGCGTGGGTTCATTGACTATTCCATTCCAGTTTAAAGTGCAACCCCTTGCATCTGAAATGGATACTTGGTAATTGCCTGCCTGTAAATTGGAAATCTGCGCCTGATTGGGTAAGCCAGATCCCCATTGAAATTGATATGGAGCCGTTCCACCCGAGATGGGAAGTTGAATGCTACCATTGCTTCCTCCCGCGCAACTTACATGCTGAATGACCGGAGTTCCATGTTGAAGGGCAGCTGGTTGCGTCACTGTGGCAGTAGAAGTTGCGGTGCAATTTTGTGGGTCTGTGACTGTAAAAGTGTACGTTCCTGCGGTAAGCCCGGTCGCCTGCAATTGATTTCCTCCGGATGGGCTCCATGCAAACTGATAATTACCGTTTCCTCCGGAAACGGCTGCCGTAAGGCTACCATTATTTCCACCAAAGCATTGGACCGGTGTATTTTGTAGGATGTTGGTTTGCAGAACTGGAGGTTGTTGAATCACAATGGTTTGTTGTGCTGTACACTGGTTTTGGTCGGTCACCGTCGCGACATAAGTGCCTGCAGCCAGTCCGTTGATATTGGGGGTGTTTACGCCACCCGGATTTCACTGAAAAAGGTAAGGTGCCACTCCGCCATTGGCTTGAACAGCGGCGGCGCCATTGCTCATTCCATTGCAACTGACCGCCTGGTTGAAAGTGGTGGCTAGGGTAAGTAGCGGCGGTTGTGAAATCTGCGCAGTTTGGCTGGCGGTGCAATTATTTTGATCCGTTACAGTTACGGTGTAATTTCCCGGGGAAAGTCCGGTCGCTTGGGGTTGCATTCCGCCGGTGGGCGTCCATTGAAAGGCAAGAGTGCCTGTTCCACCACTAGCCTGGGCCGTAATGGAACCATTGTTTGCATTAAAACAATTGATTTGGGTTATTTGAGGCAAAGTAAGTGAGATGGGTGCCGGTTGGATTAAAGTGGCTGTGGCAGTATGATGACAGCCTCTTGCGTCTGTTACCGTTAAAGTATAGGTGCCGGCACTCAGTTGTGTGGCGGTGGCTCCCGTTTGTCCACCAGGATTCCACTGATAATTATAAGGCTGTGTGCCTCCACTTACCTGAGAGGCGGCAGAACCATTGCTCCCTTGGAAACAGGAGGGAGAAACCACGGTAGGAATTTGTGCTACTAATGGTTGGGGCTGCGTAATTTGTGTGGAGGTTTGCGCAACACAGCCATTGGCATCTGCGACCATGAGACTATAATTACCAGGCGCAAGTCCGGTGAGGGTTGGCGAGTTGGCTCCTCCGGGATTCCATTGATATACATAAGGCGCTACACCTCCCGTTACCACCGCAGTGGCCGCTCCATTGTTCAGCCCAAAACAACTTACCGGTGTAGGGTTTGGAATACTTACATTCAAAGTGGTCGGTTGAGAAATCACCACCGGAACGCTTTGGGTACAATTATTTTGATCTGTTACGGTAAACGTATAAGTTCCTGGTCCCAAATTATTGGCCGTAAGTCCTGTACCACCCGCCGGAGCCCAAAGGTAGCTCAGGTTTCCTGTGCCTCCACTTACGCTCATCTGGGCACTTCCGTTATTCAATCCATTACAAGTTATTTGCTGAACTTGACTCACCTGCACTTGCATGGCTGGTGGGTTGGCCAGTGTAAAACTGCGTTGGGCCGTGCAGCCTTGTTGATCGGTCACGGTTACGGTATAAGTTCCCGGTCCTAGATTATTGGCTGTGGGATTATTTCCACCGGAAGGCGACCATTGATAGCTATAAGGAAATGTCCCGCCTGAAACAATCACTTGCGCACTTCCATTGTTCCCATTATGACAAGTAGGTGAAGTGACTGTACCAGGTTGTGCCACCATCGCAATCGGTTGATTGATGGTAATGCTGCGTGTAGTGGTGCAGCCTGAAGCGTCTGTAATCGTAGCAGTATAGGTCCCTGCGGTCAGGTTATTGATTTGCGTTCCTGTAGCACCGTGATTCCATTGCACCACATAAGGAGGCGTTCCCCCTGAGACCTGAAGGCTGGCCGCACCGTTGTTTCCACCGTTGCACGTAACATGCGTAAGGCTTTGAACAGAAGATTGAACAGGCTGCGGACCTGGAATAACCACGTTTACAGTAGTGGAGATGGGAACATTACATTGTATATAGCTGACCGTGCAAGTGTAAGTGCCAGGTGAAAGATTGGTGGCAGTAGGTCCTGTTTGCCCATTGGACCATACAAAGGTATATGGCGCAATTCCACCCGTGGCAGCAACAGTAGCACTGCCTCCTTGATTACAGGTGGCCGGATTTAGCTGTGCTACATTGGCCTGAAAAAGTCCTGAATTAAACGAACTGGATCTTAAAAATACACCAGAATCATAGGTGCAATCGCCACCGTCTGCAATGGCGATGGTAATGGTGTACTGCTGACAAGGAATTACGTTTAAATTGGCTGTAAGAACCGTGGTAAATCCATCGTATTGAACGGTTGCACCTCCAGCATTGTTGATATAATACTGGGTGTTGGTAAACTGATTTACCGTATTAATAGAAACAGGTTGGTTGGTGATAGGCAGTCGGGCGATATTCTGATTGTTATAATTTCCGCCGGACGGATTGGGTCCGGTAACGAAAAATGCGAATGCATCATTATAAAAACTGCCGGCAAACTCAGGATATTCATCTGAGCCAAAAACATACTGAAAGGAGACGGTGTTGTTGGTAGGAATAAAATTAAACGTTAAGTAACACGCATTGTGGGTAGAAACACCTGAAATGGATGTGAGTGGGCCGTATGCTCATCCGCTATTGCAAACACCGGCCGAACTCGAAAAATTGGGGCCAACCGCCGTGGTCGCCGACCCCGTGGTCAAAAGTATGCCGGACGTTAAACCCAGATTGGAATTGTTGGCCGTAAAAGTTCCTGCCGCACCCGACGGGCAAACCATACTTATATTCGAAATAGCTACGCCTGTCCCAACCAAATTTTGCACCAAGGCATTGGCATTGTTGTTCTGACTCACCACCAATTGGCCATAACCCGCCGATTGGATAACCAAAGTACAGGTGGCAAGACAGATTAAATGAAATCCTGTAGTAGTTATATGTTTCAATGACAGAGTATTGAGCTATTTAAAGTTAATGAAGATTCATTTTAATTCGGAACTCTTTAAGCCACTTTTTCCTATAATTTTTTTTCATAATGTCAATATGTCCTAAGTTTTCAAGATTTTCAGACATTTTGACTTGCTTTTGGTTTTGGATAAAACTTTGCAGCGTAGATTTTCAAAAATTCTGACTATGCAGCCCAATGCATTCACCCATCTCGCACAAGAAGCCATTCAGGAAGCCGCTCAAGAAGTGGTTCAGCGCGGCCAACAAGTGATTTCTCCGGCACATCTGCTCTTTGGTATGATGAAAGCCGACAAGGAAGTCATACCATACTTTTTCCAAAAAGCAGGTTTTTCCGCCGCTCAAGCAGAAACCTGGCTCGACAAGCATTTACAAACATTCGCCAAAGTATCTGGCGGTCAACCTTATCCTTCTCAGGAAACTTCCGGCATTTTTCAAGAAGCGCAAAAACTCATGAAGGCCTGGCAAGACGATTTTGTGGCCCTTGAACATTTGCTCGCCGCTTTATCTGAATCAAATGATCCTACCGGCAAGTGGTTACGGGAAAAAGGACTTTCGGCCAATAAGGTAAAAGAATGGGCCCTGGCCCTCAGAGGTGGTCGTAAAGTTGACGACCAAGGGGCCGAAAGCACCTATAACGCATTGGCCAAATACGCCAAAAACCTCAACGAGCTGGCTCAATCCGGAAAATTAGACCCCGTTATCGGAAGAGATGAAGAAATCCGGCGTGTATTGCATATCCTTAGCCGCAGAACCAAGAACAATCCAATGCTTATTGGTGAGCCCGGCGTGGGAAAAACAGCCATTGCGGAGGGACTTGCCCACCGGATTATAAAAGGCGATATCCCCGAAAATCTGCGTTCCAAAACCATTTTTTCTCTGGATATGGGTCTGCTTATTGCCGGCGCCAAGTATAAAGGGGAATTCGAAGAAAGACTCAAGTCCGTGATCCGGGAAGTGCAAGATGCCAACGGAGAAATTATTTTGTTTATCGACGAAATTCATACCCTGGTCGGAGCCGGTGGCGGTCAGGGAGCCATGGATGCCGCCAATATCCTGAAGCCAGCCCTGGCCCGTGGAGAACTTCGCGCCATTGGTGCGACTACTTTGGCCGAATATCAAAAGTATTTCGAGGCAGATAAAGCCCTGGAACGCCGGTTCCAAAAAGTAATGGTAGAAGAGCCGGATACGGAAGACGCCATTTCCATCCTGCGAGGTATCAAAGAAAAATATGAAACCCATCACAAGGTTCGGATTAAAGACGATGCCATTATTGCTGCCGTAGAATTGTCTCAGCGATATATCACGGATCGCTTTTTACCGGATAAAGCCATTGACCTGGTGGACGAAGCCGCCGCGAGACTCCGTATGGAAATCAATTCCAAACCCGAGGAAATGGAAGTAATTGAGCGCAGAATTATGCAGCTCGAAATTGAAAAAGAAGCCATTAAACGGGAAAATGACATCCAGAAGCTGGAAAAAATTCAGGAAGAGTTAAGTGGGCTTCAAGAGGAATTTGGCAAGCTAAAAGCCCGTTGGCAACAGGAAAAGGATAGGGTAGAAGCCATTCAAAAAATCAAGGCCGACATGGAATCTCTGAAATTTGAGGCGGAGCAAGCCGAAAGGGCCGGAGATTATGGAAAAGTGGCGGAAATCCGGTACGGCCGGATGGCGGAAAAGGAAAAAGCCCTGGAACTGGCTCAGAATGAATTGGCACAAACCCAACATGGTTCCTCCATGATCAAAGAAGAGGTAGATGCCGAAGACATCGCTGAAACCGTAGCACGCTGGACAGGTATTCCAGTAGCGCGCATGCTTCAAAGTGAACGGGAAAAACTGCTTCACATGGAAGAAGAACTTCATAAGCGTGTGGTCGGGCAAGAGGAAGCCATTACCGCCATTTCCGATGCCGTAAGAAGAAACAGAGCCGGATTGCAGGATCCCAAAAGACCCATTGGTTCTTTCATCTTTTTAGGTTCCACCGGGGTTGGAAAAACGGAATTGGCCAAAGCGCTGGCAGATTACCTGTTCAATAACGAACAAGCCATTACCCGCATAGACATGAGCGAATATCAAGAGAAGCACGCTGTGTCCAGACTAGTGGGCGCGCCTCCCGGATATGTGGGTTACGATGAAGGCGGACAACTTACCGAAGCCGTAAGAAGGAAACCTTATTCCGTGATTCTTTTCGACGAAATGGAAAAAGCACACCCGGATGTGTTCAATATCTTGCTACAGGTGCTGGACGATGGACGACTTACCGACAACAAAGGACGTGTGGCCAATTTTAAAAACACCATCATTATCCTTACGTCTAACCTTGGTGCGCACCTTATTCAGGAACGATTGGCCGATATGCTTCCGGTAAACCGGGAAGACATCCTGCGAAACACCAAGCTGGAAGTGTTCGATTTGCTCAAGAAAACCATTCGTCCGGAATTCCTGAACCGAATCGATGAAATGGTGATGTTTGAACCTTTGGAACGCCACCATATTCACAACATTGTAGAGCTACAGTTGAAACAACTGATAGATACCCTCAAATCGCAACAAGGCATCAACTTGTCTTTTAGTGCGGAGGCCATTGATTGGTTGGCGCAACTTGGCTTCGATCCTCAGTTCGGTGCACGACCTCTGAAAAGAGTCATTCAGCGGAAAGTGATGAACGAATTGGCTAAACTTATCCTGTCACAGCAAAACCAAAATATCTCGGAAGTGAAAGTGGATATGTTTGAAAATCAATTGGTTTTTATTCCAGTGCAACCCGACTCTGCTGTTAAGGAAGGTTAAATTTTGTTTTAATAAAAACCAGTGATAACGATTGCCTGTTTTGTAAGTGTTTTTCAGGCAGTTTTCATAGTAGGTTGGTTACTTCGCTGGGCTTTGGTCCGGCGAAGTTTTTTTATTTCTGTTCGGTAGTTCCCGGTATTTTCAAGCTTTCCAGGATTTGCTTTTCTACCGGTGCATAAAACGATTCCACGCCTTCAGGATATTCAAAAAGAATGGTGTAAAGTACCCTTTGATTATCTTGAACCTGAATCATTTGTCTTCTTTTTTGCACCCAACGATACAACACATCCAATTCATTGACCTGATAACGTAAGTCCATCAGCGCCAAGCTCCCTGTTCCCCATTTCTCTTTTTCAGTTTTTACTTTCAAATCTTTACGATCTCCGGGGAACTTTTTCAAATAATCGCGGTAAGTTTCCACTCCCTGAAATACGGGTAAACTGTCTTTGGCGGGTACGGCAAAAACGGATAAAAATGCACGTCCATCGGTTACTTTTAAAAGCATAGAATCACCTTCTTCTACCCTTTGACCTGCCCAGTGGTTCGGATGTAAAAATTGAATGCCTTGCTGGTTCAAACTTTTATATTGAAATGCACGATATTTCAAGCTGCTAATCATTCGTTCTTGCAAGGGCGCGTAGGATTTTACATTTCCCTCACCAATTTCAAAGTAAAAAAGCAACGAATTGTATTGGTGATTCAGGTGAAACTTTGCCAAATACATGGTCGATAAATACAATTTGCCCTGGCTCATAAAGCTAAGCACGCATTTTTCCGCAGGAATGGTGCCCATGGTTCCGCTTCCTACCTCGGAAACTTGCAGGTTTTGAATATTTGGATCAGCATAAAATTTTAAAGCCATATACCGGAGAGAATCGGCATTAAATCGTTTGTTGGCCTTAAATGCAATGATGTTGAATTCGGTAGTGCCATCGGTAACCAACCAGGCATTTTTTGATTCTTGCTGAAATTTCCACTCTGCAGGATATTCTAAATCAACAGGAAAAGCCGGAAAAGAATACACCGGATTTTGCGTGAAAGCGTCTTGCAGGGGCAATAACATGCCAAGGGATAATGTGAAGATCCAATTTTTCATAGGTTCAATGATACAAATTCGAGACCAAACCCAAAACGTTTTAAACGTGGATTTATGGTTCCGGCCATTTTTTTTCTAAAGAACGTAAGGTTCGATAGGGGTCTTCTTCGGCCCATTCGCCCTCGTTTTCTTCATTTTCATCTGTATCTGCATCTCCTTCATTTTCAGAAGATGGTGTTTCGCTTTTTACTTCATTTTTGTACCACCAAAGGGCAAATAAACCTGCCAGTGCTCCGAATAAATGGGCTTCCCAGGATACGCCCTCGGTCAGGGGAAAAATGCCCCAAACCGCTGATCCATAAAGGAAAATGACTAAGAAACTCATGGCCAAATCGCGCAATCGACGCGTGTACAATCCCGCTGCCGCCAGGAAAAATGTATATCCGTACACGATGCCAGAAGCACCAATATGGTAGGACGAACGGGCAAAAAGCCATGTATATCCGTATCCAAGTAGCCAAACCCATAAAGTGGTTCTGAAAAAAAGCCGTGGATATTTCCAGTAAAAAAACAAAGACAAAACCGCTAATGCGGTGGTGTTTCCCAGCCAATGATGGATATCTCCATGTAAAAAAGGAGCGGTAAATATGCCCAATAACCCGGAAATGGTTCGTGGATATAATCCGCCCTGGCTCACTTCCCATACACCTGCCGATTGCAGAAGCCATGATATGCCCAAAATACCGGGCCAAATCGAAGCGTAAATGAGCCCTACACTAATTTTGCTATCTTTCATACCTTACCGAAAGCTACATAATTTTATGCTTCCAGAATTTTTATTTCAACTTTATAACATAGCGATTTTACCGGCCTGGTTGGTGCTAATGATTTGGCCGGACAAACCATGGTTGAAGGTCATGATCCAGGGCGTAATGGTGTTTTTGGCCCTGTCGTACCTGACTTTTTTGGTCACTTCTTTCGTTACGGCCCATCAACCTCCCGACTTTTCTTCGTTATCCGGTTTAATTCTGGCATTAAGCGGCCCATGGGGCATGTTAACAGGATGGCTTCATTATTTGTGTTTCGATCTTTGGGTCGGCTTTTACCTCAGTGGTCAGGCCCGACAACATGGTTTTCCAAATGCTCTGCGCATCCTCGTTTTGTTTTTTGTGCTGATGACGGGGCCTTTTGGATGGTTGATTTTTCATATCATCCAAAGCCTTAGACCCCCGGTTTCTCGGCAGAATTAACCAAATACCTTTACCTTCGCAGGGTGAACGGTATCATCGATATTAAAGTACAACCGGAAGCGGCCTTCGACCTTTCAGCACTGAAGCCCTTGGTCGAAACAGCTGTTGGGCAAAGAATTACAGACTTGCGCATCGAGAAAAGATCCCTCGATGCCCGGCATGGAAAAGTCAGCTATCAATTACGTATTCAATATGCCCTGGCAGGTGCATTATCTGAAAATGAAACTTCAGAACCTGTTTACAAGCAAGTGGATCAGGCCCGGGAAATCTGGATCATTGGCGCAGGTCCCGCCGGGTATTTCTGTGCATTAGAACTGATTGCCCAAGGTTTTAAGCCTGTGATTGTGGAACGTGGAAAACCAGTGCGCGAAAGACGACGCGACCTGGCCAACCTTACCAAACAAGGCATTGTTCATCCTCATTCCAACTATTGCTTTGGTGAAGGAGGTGCGGGCACCTACAGCGATGGTAAATTGTATTCCAGGTCAGACAAACGTGGTGATCTGATTCGTGTCTACCGGGATTTTGTGTTTTTTGGCGCAGATCCGGATATTTTAGTCAATGCCAGACCGCATATCGGTACCAACAAATTGCCGGATGTGATATCCAAAATGCGGGCATTTATAGAATCTGCAGGAGGAAAAGTTCTTTTTGATACCCATTTAACGGACCTTGAAGTAAGTGGTGGAAAGATTAAAAAAATTCAGGTCAACGGCCATGAATGGCATAAAGTATCTGCTGTTATTTTGGCCACAGGGCATTCTGCAAGAGATGTGTACACCCTTTTACATGAACGAAAGGTTTTATTGGAAGCCAAGCCTTTCGCCCTGGGTGTTCGGGTGGAACATCCGCAGTCGTTGATCGATGAAATTCAATATCGTCGTAAAGATCGGGGGCCGTATTTGCCGCCGGCTTCCTACAGTTTAGTGACCCAGGTGGATGGACGCGGCGTGTATTCCTTTTGCATGTGTCCAGGTGGCATTATTGCCCCATGCGCTACTGCTCCCGGCGAACTGGTAACCAATGGCTGGAGTCCGAGCAAGCGCAACAATCCATGGGCCAATTCCGGTATGGTGGTGGCTTTGGAATTGTCCGATTTTCTTAAAAAAGGCAGCACGCCGGATCCACTCATGGGTTTGCGCTTTCAAGCCTCGATTGAACAAAAAGTGTTTGGTTTGGTACAACATGGCCAACAAGCCCCTGCGCTTCGACTCACCGATTTTGTGAAGCGACGGATTTCCAGCTCCCTGCCAGATTGTTCATATCACCCGGGAATCGTGTCTGCACCCATTTGGGAAGCCTTACCCGGTTTTGTTTTTCAGCGTTTACAAGCTGGTTTAATGCAATTTGGAAAGCAAATGCCGGGTTATCTCACCGAAAATGCCGTAGCCGTAGCCACAGAAAGTAGAACCTCGAGTCCCGTTCGTATTCCAAGAAGTCCCGTCACCCTTGCACATCCGGAATTGGAAAACTTTTTCCCCTGTGGCGAAGGGGCCGGTTATGCCGGAGGCATTGCTTCTGCGGCCATCGATGGAATCAAATGCGCACGTGCCGCTGCGGCTCAATTTAGCCAAAACTGTCTTTAGGTATGACTGTAGATAAATTGTATTAAATTCTTGATATTGTTTTGATTAAAATAGGGAAGGAGTGCTTTTTCTGCCTTGAGCTTGTCTTTCCTTTTTTCCCATAGTTTTTGCTGAAGGCATGCTTTCCATTCCATTGGGGAATGAACCAGAAAGACGCAGTCCTCCAATCCTGTTCCTGTCATCATATCCCTGTTGGCCACCACCACTTTTTGGTGCATTAGGCTATGAATCAATTTTAATTTTACCCCGCTCGATTGCATAGCGGGCAAAACCACCACAGACGCTTCGCGAATCCATTTTTCCATTTCTTCAAAGGAAAGATTGGACTTAAGTTGAACGTGAGGATAGGTTGCGGCCATTTCCATTAAAGCAGACGAAGGATTCGCACCCGCGATCACAAGGGGCATTGAAAGCGATGGAAACACTTCCTGAAGTAAAAATACCGCGGCAGCATGGTTCTCCGGAATGGCTAAGTTTCCATGAAATAAAGCATATGAAGGTTCAGATGGAGAGGAACTTATGGGTTGGTCTATGCTGTGAAACGGAGGACACCAGGTGAAGGGAACGTGAGGATGATGCTCAGAAAACCAGGCGGCATCCGTAGTAGAAATGGGGATGATTCCCGACACAGGAAGTGCCTTTTTTTCAAAAATAGCGAGTCGTCTGGCTTCTTCCCGATAGTAAATGGCTTTCCATCCTCCATATTGGGAAAGGCCCCGGTAATATTGATGCTCTAAGTTATGGGCACGCAGAAAAACCGGAATTCCGGCTTCGCGGAACAAATGTGCCAATCCAAGGGTGTGCACGCCTTCACAAAGGACTGGCGCTTTTTCTTCAAGAATGCGTTGAACCAGTGTGGGATGATTCCTGCTCTGAATAATCATGGGTTCCCCGGAAAACAAAGCCTTCACCATGCTTCCTCTTGGATAATAACTTACTTTTTCACAAAACTCCTGCAATTCAGGCGCTGGAGAAGAGCGATAGGTGAAACAATGAAGATGAACCCTGAGTCCTTCTTTGTGCAGCCATCTGAGCTTATGAAACACGTCGATAATTCCACCATAATTGGGCGGATAGGGCACATCAAAGGAAATAAGATGCAGGTCCGTGCTCATGGCTACAAGAATGGAGAGAAAAGGGTGGATATTTTCTTTTTTTCCTCGTCCCAATGAAGCGTTTTAGCTGCTTCCAGGCTGTTTTGATGCATTTTTTGCCAAAGTTCCGGGGAGTCGGCCAGTTGTTGAATGGCGGCGGCAATGGCCTCCGGACTAACTTCTTTCAGTAAAATTCCATTGCTGTATTTTTCTATAATATTTCTAATTTCTATTAGATTAGAAGCAATTACCGGAAGTCCTGCTTGAATATAATCGAATAATTTATTGGGCAGACTTAAGGTATAATTCACGGAAAGTGGTTTGTCTAAGGACATGCCCACTTGCGCCTGTTGGGTCAGGGCCATCAATTCGCCATAAGGCATGCGGGGTAAAAAAGTGATTTTACCGGACAGCCTGAGTTGCTCACTCATGTTTTTCAGCAACGGAAGCACATCTCCCCCTCCGGCAATGGTAAGATGGATGACATCGGGGACTAAACTCATGGCTTGAATCAATTCCTCCGCACCTCTCTGCACGTTGATGCCACTACCTTGTAGAATGAGATTGAATTTTCCTTCCGGTAAACGCAAAGGGGAAGAGGACGCAGGGATCTGCAACTTAGATAAAGGCAACGGCACATTTCGAATCACTTCGAACGAATATCCGTAGGTTTCCTGCAATAAGTCCGCAATGGATTGATTAACAGTAATTCTTATTTTCGTGGAAGGCAGACATACGGCTTCCATTTTTTTCCAGAATGCTTTTTTAAAGTTGGCGCCTTCCAGCTCCGGTGCTCCGGTAAAAAATTCATGGCTATCGTACACCACGGGTTTGTTTCGAAGGAATCCGGCCGCCACCGCCGCAGGTAAACTGTCCAAATCATTGGCATAAAAAACCTGGCTATCGGTGCGTAGAAAAGCATGCAACAGCCGGACATTGAATTCTGCGAATTTTTGGAAGTTCCGGTTGAATGTCACCGGCATGCGTATTTGTTCCCAGGGATGCGGAATCAAGGCGTGGGCATTGGGAAGGTTTCTCCCAATCACCAGCACTTCTGCACCAAGCTCCTGGAGCGCGGCACACATTCTGGCTACCCTTTGGTCTGTCGCCAGATCATTGATCACACCCATGGCGATACGTGTCATGGGATAAAGGTAATTTCTTCCGCGCTACCATGAACAATTTTCGGTCAGGAAGATTATGTTGATATGGTGAAAGCAATTCCATTTCTGTTATTTTGGGCCGGCATGGTGTCCGGGGTTTCATCTTGCCATTTTAACTATAACCAAACGCAAACACAATCTATGATACCACAACAGGATTCATCCGTTTTAGACACCATTACGCTGGGAAATGGCTGTTTTTGGTGCACAGAAGCCATCTTTCAGCAAACCCGCGGTGTCGTTTCCGTGATGCCGGGATATTCGGGTGGAACCATCCGGAATCCATCGTATCGGGAAGTGTGTACCGGAAGAACCGGTCATGCAGAAGTGGTGCAAGTGGTGTTCGATACCCAGAAGGTTTCGCTGGCTGTGATTTTGGAGATTTTCTTTAAAACACATGATCCGACCACTTTAAATCGTCAGGGAGCCGATGTAGGTACGCAGTATCGTTCAGCTATTTTCTATCACCATCCTGCGCAGCAAGCGCTGGCTGCCTCCATTTTAAAAGATTTGGATGCCGCCGGAATTTGGCCCAATCCCATCGTAACCGAGATTACGCCTTTTTCGCAGTTTTATCCTGCTGAGCCAGAGCATTTGGCCTATTACGAGCGAAATCCCGATCAGGCGTATTGTCGCGCTGTGATTCTGCCCAAATTGGAAAAGTTTAAAAAAGTCTTCGCGGAATATCTCGTGCCCTGACCGAATGGTTTGCCTTTGATTTTTTGTAATTTCGGCGGGTGACCAGACCCTTTGTTATTCACGCTTTTGGACCTTTCCTGGCCTTTTTGGTTTGGCGTTTGGCGCTTTGGTGGCTGCCGGATGCTTCGGCCTTGGTGCTGGGCATGACCACATGGATGGTTACCTGGTGGCTTCAGGGAAAAGTCCCCATGGCCGTAGTGGCTCTTTTGCCATTGGTTGTTTTTCCCATGCTTGGCGTCATGTCCATGAAAGAAACAGCGGCGCCTTACGGAGATCCCATCGTATTTCTGTTTTTAGGCGGATTTCTCTTAGGAACTGCCCTGGAAAAATGGCAGTTGCACCGCAGAATTGCCCTGCATATTCTTCGCTGGTCCGGGCATCAATCATCCCAAATTGTCTTGGGTTTTATTGTAGCCACGGCCTTGCTTAGCATGTGGATTTCAAATACCGCTACTGCTATGATGATGTGGCCTATAGCCATGAGCATCATTGCCTTGTTGGAAAAAGAATCGGGAAAATCTGCCGCCGTTTTAAGTAAATCGCTCATGCTTTCCGTTGCCTATGCAAGTAGCATCGGCGGAATGGGAACGTTGATCGGAACACCGCCCAATACAGTCATGCGTGGCATTGTTCAGCAAATGACAGGCTATGAAATTGGTTTCATGGATTGGATGTTGCTGGCCATGCCTTTGGTGTTGATATTATTGTTCCTACTTTACGTATTGGTCACTAGAATTTGTTTGCAACCGGAAAAACTTGAAGGCGATGTGGCCAAAGTGGTGGAAACTGAAATTGAAAAGTTAGGTCCGGTGTCCACGGCCGAAAAGCGGGTGATGGGTATTTTTCTGGTGACCGCCCTTTGCTGGATGTTCAGAGCCCTTTTGAATGAAATTTTACCCGTCGCCCTGGACGATACCGGTATTGCCATCATGGCAGGAGTCGCCATGTTTCTGATGCCCTCCGGCACGGAAAAAGGAAAACCACTTTTGCAATGGGACGATGCCCAAAAAGTATCATGGGGAATTATTTTGCTCTTTGGCGGTGGTTTAAGTTTAGCCAAAGGCATGGAAGTGTCCGGTTTGGTTGGGATTTTGGGACAAACCATGGCAGATTGGAGTGCCGGTCAGGTGGGATTTTTAGTCATTTTATTCGTTGTGCTTGGCATTTTCCTCACTGAAGTCATGAGCAATGTGGCATTGGTGAACGTCTTGCTACCAGTGGTGATTGCTTTGGGATTGAGCCTGAAAACAGACGTGCTGCAATTTGCCATTCCACTTACCCTGGCCTCTTCATGTGCTTTTATGCTTCCCATGGCCACGCCGCCAAATGCGGTGGTATTCGCTTCCGGAAAACTTCAAATAAAAGACATGATGCGGGTTGGACTATGGCTCAACCTTTTGGCCGTATTGTGCATTTTGGCCTTGTGGTGGACACTGGGAGAATGGGTTTTTAAGGTGTAAAATACTTTTGGTTAAGTATTTATGAATGAAAGCGTTCTTCTGTCGCTTTTTTTCCGAAAATAGTCCCGGAACAAGCTATAGCAGAGTCTGTCGAAACTAAAATATGATTCGGCTTAAAAGTCAGAATGAAGCTACAGAGAATCGGTTAAAAACAACCACGAATCAGTTGGTTTTTAAACCGAGTCTGGCCATGAAATGGACTTTTGCTTACAGGCTGGAATGCAAATATCTTATGACGTCGGGTTGGACGGCTTGGTTTTTCCCTTGATCATGGCTTCCACCATGTCCCAGGCTTCCGGTGGCACCATGTCGCCCACCCAAGTGAATTCTCCGCCATTTTTCATCCATTCTCCGCCATCTATGGTGATGACTTCTCCATTGATGTAAGAGGAGTAAACCGACATTAAAAATCCTGCCAGGTTGGCCAGTTCCTGGTGTTCGCCGAATCTGCCCACAGGCACTTTTTTCTCCAGGGATAAACCTTTTAAAAACTCTTCAGGAAAAAGGCGATCCCAGGCACCTGGCGTAGGAAATGGACCGGGTGCAATGGCGTTGAGACGAATGTTTCGGTTGCCCCATTCTACGGCCAAAGATCGGGTCATGGCCAAAACGCCTGCTTTTCCGCAAGCGGAAGGAACCACATAGGCCGAACCTGTCCATGCATAAGTAGTTACGATGCTCAGCACATTCCCTTTCAACTGATTTTCCAGCCAATATTTTCCAAAGGCCAAAGTACAGTTATAGGAACCTTTTAATACAATATCTACCACCGAGTCAAAAGCCCGGTGACTTAAGCGTTCGGTAGGACTGATGAAATTTCCGGCCGCATTGTTGACCAATCCCGTTACCTTTCCAAAGCGTTCGATACCAGCATTTAAGACTTTTTCTACCTGCTCATACACCCGAACATCGCAAGCCAATCCGAGGACTTCTCCACCGGTAAGGCTGCTCAGTTTGGCGGCCGCTTCCTGAATGACCGATTCGCGTCTGCCGCAGATGATGATTTTGGCGCCCAATTGGGAAAAATAGGTGGCCATGGCCAAACCCAAGCCTGTACCGCCACCGGTGATACAAA
The DNA here is from genome assembly GCA_964578885.1 of uncultured Candidatus Competibacteraceae bacterium. Classification (GTDB taxonomy): domain Bacteria; phylum Bacteroidota; class Bacteroidia; order CAIKAF01; family CAIKAF01; genus CAZRHR01. The sequence goes on from CAZOEO010000008.1 coordinate 125,447, forward strand.
TAACTTCTTCAGAAAGACTTCCTGCAGGAAGCATGGGATCGGTATAATGTGGCATTGGTTTTTTCTTTTAAAAGTAGAGGTTTTTTGAAGATTCGCGCATTCGTTCACCAACCTTAACAGGGAAAAGGGGAAAAGGTTGGGGGAGGAGGACTTTCCTAAAAACAAAAAACCCTCAGCCTGAACTGAGGGTCTTTGCTTAAAGCGGTCCGGACGGGACTCGAACCCGCGACCTCCGGCGTGACAGGCCGGCATTCTAACCAGCTGAACTACCGAACCGTTTTGTGGAGTGCAAATGTAGAGGGTTTCTCACAACTTCCAAATTTTTTTTCGTGCTTTTAGGCTAAAATGCAAAAAATCAAATAGATATTTTTAAAGTGTTTTTTGTCGATGGATAAAATAAGCCCATAAAACCTCCTCGAATCCACGGTTGATGTCCGCCGGAATCCAGGTGGCTCCATATTTGGCCGCGCCCATCGACATGGTTTCCGTCATCTTTTTCATGGCCGAGACATATTGCTCTTTTACGGCGGAAGGCATCGCTTTCACTTCCAGTCCTGTTTCCAGATCCACAAATTTAAAAGGACGATTGGGCAGGTTAAAATCCAGTTCAAGGGCTTCATCGACCACGTGAAACAACAAGGTTTCATGTTTTTGATGGCGCAAATGACGGATGGCGTCCAGTACTTCTTCGGTATGATTTGGTCCCGGGCCCATAAAGTCACTAAAAACCACCACCAAAGAGCGTCGCGGAAGTCTTTCGGCCAAATCGTGCATCACTTTGGCCGGATTCCCTTTTCTGGACAAAGGCGGCGTCTCAGACAATAATGGCTCCAAATGATGAAACAAAATCCGCTGGTGCGTTTGGCTCATTTTGGCCGGCAAATACGTACGCACCTCTTCATCGAACAACATTAAACCGGAGGCATCCCTTTGCCTGCGCATCACTTCGGACAAAGCCGCCGCACACATGGCGCTAAAGGCCGCTTTATGCCGAATCAGTTTGGGCTTATGCTTACGGTCCGGAAAAAACATTGAGGCCGACTGGTCCACCACCAGATGACAACGCAAATTGGTTTCCTCCTCGAAACGCTTCACAAACATTTTATCCGTCCGGCCATACAGCTTCCAATCGATAAAACGGGTCGTTTCTCCCGAGCGGTACGGCCTGTGTTCGGCAAATTCCACCGAAAACCCATGAAATGGCGAACGGTGCATGCCCGTAATAAAGCCCTCGACCACCTGTTTGGCTAAAAACTCAATGTTCGAAAACCGACTTAATGATTCAATGTCTATGGCCATGAGGTAGGGTTTATATCAATGAATATTATCTGAAAAGGAAAAGAATATTTATCTGATTTCCAATTTGTTGTACGCCAATAATATCTTTTTCACCAATTCATGACGCACCACGTCCTTTTCATTGAAATGGACAAAGCCAATGCCTTTCACTTTTTCAAGTACGCGCAGCGCTTCCGTAAGACCGGAGCGTTGATTTTTAGGTAAATCAATTTGGGTCGGGTCACCCGTCACAATGAACTTGGCGGACCGGCCCATCCGGGTCAAGAACATTTTCATTTGGTTGGGCGTCGCGTTTTGGCTTTCGTCCAGAATCACAAAGGCATGGTCCAGCGTGCGACCCCGCATATAGGCCAAAGGAGCAACTTGGATGATGCCCGCCTCATTGTATTGTTTGAGTTTATCCGCAGGAATCATGTCCCTCAACGCGTCCTGTAAAGGTTGGAGATAAGGAGCGAGTTTTTCATTCAAGTCACCCGGCAAAAAGCCCAGGTTTTCGCCCGCTTCCACGGCAGGGCGCGTTAAAATAATCCTTTTGACCTCTTTATTTTTCAGCGCTTTCACCGCCAGGGCCACAGCGATATAGGTTTTCCCCGTACCCGCCGGGCCACTGGCAAACACCAAATCATGTTGGGCACATTGTTCCACCAATTTCAACTGGTTTTGCGTGCGCGGTTTGATGGGTAAACCATCGTTGCCATAGAGGATGAGGTGACTTTCAGGCGCTTCCATTTTTTCCAGCACCTTTTCCCCTTGTTTGACCAAGTCTTCAATGGCCGAGCTGTCCAGCTGTCCCATTTTCTCGAAATAATTCAGGAGCAATAAAAACCGTTCTTGAAACAAGTCTAGGTCTTCCGCGGCCCCCATGATTTTCAGTTCTTGCCCCCGAGCCACCAATTTAACCTTAGGAAAAAGCGATTTCAAAGTTTTGAGGTGGATATTGTTTACCCCATAAAACCGTACAGGGTCCAGGTCTTCAATTAAAAGAATCCGTTCGTTCAATGGCAATGGTATTTCTACAAAGGTAGGGCAGAATATGGAATGACATAGGCTTCCATTTTAAATTTAACGAAGGAAAAAGGGCCGGCAGGCGCCCTATGCCAGGTTCGACGTTTTTCCTCCGGCGGGCCGGGTAGGTTAAGGATAAAATGTTGGGTTGGGGCTTGGGTAAAGGGTGTGAAGAGAAAATGGGAATAGGAAAAATTTTGGATTAAACTTTCGGAAAAAAGGGGTTGGGAAAATTTGGGGTATTCGCTTTGAAATAAAGGGTTTATTTTAGAAACTAAATATAGGTGTAAACAGAGGTTGAAATATTTTAAATGTTGAGGGTGAGGAAGTTTTGGTGTTTTGGGGGAAGTTTTGTAATGTTAGGGTGGGAATTTTTTTGGGGGAAAGAGAAAAAAAAGTTGTTGAGGATTTAAACGCAATATTGCGTTTATAGAATTGTTATAGGCAATTTTTAGAATGACGAAACTTAAGAACGAATTACTAAAGGGGAAGGTCAGTTGGAACTCTTGGGTTAAAACAAACTCAAAGACAATTCTTGATTTTAGAAAGCTGGATTTAAAGGGAATTGATCTGCGTGATTATGAATTGGTTTCAGCAAAATTCAATGAAGCTATTTTAAGTGAAACAAAATTTACCCGTGCAAAGTTGTTTAGTGCAGTTTTCGCTGAGGCCAGTTTGAGAGAGGCTGTTTTCATTTCTGCCGAATTGAAAAAGGCGAATTTCATTCGTGCTGATTTGAGAAAAGCTTATTTTGAGAGAGCAAAGGGGCATTATGTATACTTTAGAGAAGCTAATTTATTTAGGGCAAAATTCCAAAATGCAGACTTCACGAAAAGTGATTTTATAAATGTGGACCTAAGAAGAGCAAATTTGAGCGGGGGGAATTTTTCTAATGCAAATTTCTATTTAGCCAATATGCGTTCTGCAAATTTGCAAAATGCAAACCTTCGGGATGCTTCTCTAATGATGGCAAATTTGACAGGAGCAGATTTAACAGGTGCTGACTTAACAGGTGCCAACCTTCAAGGTGCTCAATTAATCAGTACAAAGTTGGACAATGCAATTTTAGATGGGTGTAACATTTTTGGTATATCCGCTTGGGACATATCAACTCAAAATACCCAGCATAAAAATCTAGTAATAACAAGGCAAAATAGAATAACTAGTAGGTCTTTACCTGACCCCATAATTACCGTTGACAATATAGAAGTTGCTCAGTTTGTATACTTATTACTAAGTAATCCTAAAGTTCGTGATGTGATAGATACAATTACTTCTAAAGTTGTTTTGATTCTTGGAAGATTCACCCCTCCTAGATTATCAGTCTTACAGAGAATTCGTGATGAATTAAGGAATAAAAATTATTTACCAATACTTTTTGACTTCGACAATGCCGAGAGTAGGGATATAACCGAAACAGTATCAACTTTAGCACATCTTTCGAGGTTTGTAATTGCTGACTTAACTGACGCAAAGAGTATCCCACAGGAATTGTCAAGTATAGTTCCGAATTTGCCTTCTGTCCCCGTTGTGCCTATTATTTGGACTGCTGATAAGGAATATGGAATGTTCGAGCATTTTAAGAAATATCCATGGGTTTTAGAAACACTTGTATACAATGACGAACTTGATTTAAGTAATGTAGTATTACAGACTGCTATTGACAATTGTGAAGAGAAATTGAAAAAAACTGCCTATAACAGCTAAGCTTTAGTGCACTTCGCAGAGCCAAGCATGAAAGATGCGTTGAAGGAAACCCTTGCCCGCCCCTCCCTATGGGTTTTACAATGTTTACTTTCCCATTTTTTTTTCAGGCAGGCGTTTTGACGGACTGGAATACACTTTGATGGAAAACCTCTATTTATAAGGTTTTGTGGCACATGCAATGTCTTTAAAATCCATTGGTTTTAAAGAAAATAGTTTGTAAATTAGTTGTAGTTTTTGACCAATCATCTAATCAAATTCCATTGAAGAAGGCCACGATATGTGGAATATAAACGCAATTGCGTTTATAGGAATGTTGGGTGCAAGCGTAAATGACAGACACAGTGATAACAACAGAAAATGAAAATCAAAAAAATTGAAATTCAGAACTACAAGACAATAAAAAAACTCAATGTTGACTTTTACAATGACATTACATTGATTGTTGGAAAAAATAACATTGGAAAATCAAACGTACTTAAAGCAATAGAAATATTTTTTGAGTGGGTTGAAAAAAGAAAGGTTCCAAGCAGTTTAGATTATAATGACTTTAGAAAAAATTCAACTCAAATTAACTTGTCCGTAACTTTTGTCGAAGTTGACAAACTTATTTCTAACTTAAGAAAAGACTTAATAGAGGAATCATCAAAAAAACGACCAAATCAAGAAAGAATAAAATACTATGAAATTCTTTACAGAACTTTCCAGCTACTAGAAAATAGATTTCACGAATTTTGTTGTAAACTAAACATTCCAAGAAGTCAAGAAGATGCTCCAGAAATTGTTATCTCAAAAAGTGCTTCTCCCCAAAAGCAGACTAAATTCAATGAAATATTAGCAAAACGGCATTTCGCTGAAAAATATTTTCCAGAAAACTTTAAAGAAAAACAACAGACTTTAAAGGATTGGTTTGAATACAAATGGTTGAAAATCGAAACAAGGGAAAACAAAAAATTTGTTTCATATGAAGATAAAGAAATTGATGTTACCACAGAGAAAATTGCAGAACTTAATGAATCAACTATAAATAAAAACATAATTGACTATATAAGAGATACTCAAAAATTCTTTTATGTTCCGGCATATCGAGGTGGTAAGAATGAAAGAGATGAGGCGATTAACAGACTTTTTGACATAATAATTGAAGACCTAGTAAAATCAAAAAAAGGAATTACCAAAGACTTTGATACAGTTACTGATGCAATTTGGGGGACAGGAAAAAATTCAAACATTTATAACTTGCAATCAGTAATAGGTAGTAGATTAAAAAATCTTACAGACGACTTAAAAAGTGACTCAATATCTTCAATAAAAGATATTGAATTTCAGCCTTTTTCAAATGATGAAATAAGGCGGCAAATTTTAAAAATAATGCTAGGAAACACTAGCATTTTTTTAGATGATGGCGTTAAAACCTCATTTGAGTCTAAAGGAACCGGTATTCAAAGTTCCTTTATGATTACTTTAATGAAGGCACTATCAAAAGTAGAATTTGAAGAAAATGTAAATATTATTTTGGTAATTGAAGAACCTGAAGCTTTTGCTCATCCTCAGTTAATTAGAGAAATTATTGATAAAATCAGCAAAGAGTTTTCAAAAGGCTTATTTCAATTTATAGTAACAACCCATTCTCCAGTTATTGTAAATTTTGTCAATTCAAACAGAGTTCAAAGGTTAAAAATCAATCACAATTCTAATGAAACTATTAACGTCACTAACAAACTTGGAATAAGATTAACAGAGGAAGATTGGAATCTAATTAATAGAATAGGTGATGTAAATTTAAGCGAAATTGTTTTTGCTGATTTAGTCATTTTTGTAGAAGGTGAAGGGGACAAGATTGTTTTCGAAAAACTTTTCAGAATAATACTACCTGATTTTTACAGTAAGATTTCCATTATTTCTTTGAGTGGTAACAACCAAATATTTAAACTCCTTATACTTCTAAAGTATTATGACATTAATTGGATGATGTTGTTTGATAAAGATTCTTTCGTTAACAAAGGAGAAAAAGATTTAGACTTAACTACAGAAAATGATTTGATATCATTCTTTGAAAAATTTCAAATTGGAGGAGAATTTAAAACTAACTTCATTAATGTAATCAAAAACCAAAATGTTTCTAAGATAAAAATTGCTGTGCCAACGAATCCTAAGATTGGTGAAACTTTGAGTAAAATTGATGAGGTTTATTCTAATCAGGATGTAAATGAAGTTAGACAAGAACTCTACTCAATTGCAATGACTAAACTTGACGCAGACATCTTTCCAGAGGAAGATGCAAGAGAAATCACTCAAAAATTAAATGAGAGGATGATTGAATTAGGAATTCCATTTTATTCACTTGTTTCAGACTTAGAAGGTCTTGTTATCTCTAAATCAACTATAGAAACAACAAAAGCAATTTATCAAAAATATTACGAACCGTCATTTATAGATTTCGAGAAGACAAACAAAAATGCTTCGGAACAAGATTATTTAAGAGCATTAAGAAAAGCATTCGGTAGCAAAACACATTTACTTGAAAGGTCTCCTCGAGATAGAAAGAAACCACACATTCCAATCGAAATAATTACAAATTTTATATTGGAAAATGAGAAAAATAAAAATGCTGACTTAATTCAGACAATTTTAGATTCATTTCCGGAACTAGTGATTATGAAACAAACAATTGAGAAAAGGATAAAAATAGAATAACGCCAGCACCCAACAGCTAAGCTTTCGTGCGGTTCGCAGAGCCAAGCATGAAAGATGCGTTGAAGGAAACCGTTGCCCGCCCCTCCCTATGGGTTTTACAATGTAGTGTAACCTCCCCATTTTTAGGACAGGTTGTAAATATACAATTGAAAAGATAAT
>CAZOEO010000009.1:0-127533 GCA_964578885.1 uncultured Candidatus Competibacteraceae bacterium
GTTTAAAGGTATGAAAAGCTACTTTTAAACTGTCCAAAATTTGGGGGAGGTTACATTTTGATAATCCAAAGTTTTTGAATTTACTTGTGTATTGCGTCTTACAAAAAGGATTTTTAAATACTTTGTGATTCAACTCCTGTCAACATTCTAAGATGATTTATTATAATTACACACAAAAAATGTTAATTCTCCACTAATTAACATAAGTTGTAATAATGGTTCAATTGACACTAATAAGACAAACATAATATTTTAATACCTTAACCTGTTCACTTAAATCTTTGTTTATTAATGTAGATGTGGTAGATAGTTTAGGGGCGTTTGGTAACATGTTATAGAGATTCAATAAATATGGTGATTTTATAGCATAATTTACATTTTCTACTTGAGCTCCTACTGCTGAACTATTTAATCTTGAGGTAGTGATACCAATGATGTTACCATCCTTATTGAAAAGCGGCCCTCCGCTATTTCCTGGTTGAAGTGGAACTGAAATTTGAAAATATCGAATATCATCATTAATGCCAGATGTAGAACTTACGATACCATCAGTTAACTTAAAATTACTACCCATAATGTTACTAAGTGGGTAACCAATCGTATATACTTTGGCTCCGATATCCGTGGTTTCAACTATTTGATAGGGAATAAAATTCAATTCTTCAAATCTACTATCCTCAATTTGTAGGAGTGCAACATCATTACTTTTATCAAAAATTAGTAACTTGGCATTGTATGATAATGCCCCATGGTCATGGGAAACCGTAACTTCTATTTTGGAAGCCCCCTCAACCACATGTGCATTTGTGGCGATTATTCCACTTTTAGTTATAAAGAACCCACTTCCTGTTGATTTAATGTTTCTCTCTTCAGGCTTTTTGCTTACCCCTCCAGAAGGGTAAATCTTTATAAATTTAAAAGGTTTACTTTCACCAGTGATAGGATCTCTAGAGTCGATCGCAAGAATGCCATTCTCCTCTAAGATTGCAAATGTTTCTAGGGATGTTTTATTTCCAGAATACCATTTTGTTGAAAATAAGTTTGGCATTGAACTATTTTCAAAAATCGCCTTCACTTCTCCTATTTTCCAATGCTTTAAATGACTTTCTAATATAATGGCTATAAATTTATTTTCTTTTTTTACTATGCCAATTCTGTAATGACCAACTTGATCACTTTGATAGGACTTGTAAATTCCTTCTAGGGGCGAAGTCGTACTGATTGTTAAATATGATTTTATACTTTCTTCATTATGATGGGTCATTTCAACTCTTGGGAATTCAACCTTGGGTGTTTTTGTGGGATTAAATTCATAATCAAAATATTCTAATTTACTGAATGCCCGTTTTGTTGCCTTATTATAATCATCTTGCAAAGACCATCCCATTGCACTACCTGTATTTGAAAACACTATTTCATCTTTGCAATTTTTCAAAGTAATGGTGACTTCGTTGACACCACTTAAGACATAAGTGTGCTGAATAATGCACCATAATAGCATGCACGGGTCTTCCGCCAATTCCTTAGGAGAAATTGAAGATTCAGTTAATACATTTAAACCAAAAATGGAAAAGTTAGATCTAACCTTTGCTGAGATGCCCCAAATATCTGTACCTCTATTACCATAAGATAGTGTTTCCACATATATATATTTATAGCCATCAAGGAGTTGTCCCATTGAATCGTTGCTTAATGAATAGAATAAAACAACAATTAAAAGGATTTTTTTCATGTCAGTGTTTTTGGATGGTTTATTAAGTTAAATGATAAGTGGCTGCCCTTTTCGCCAATTGTAAATATAGTTGATTAAATTGAAATTTGAACTAGTCAATTGAAACGGCCATGCTCTCTGCTGTGGGGAAATTCGTCAGTTGAACCGTTGCTCGCCTCTTTCTATGGGTTTTATCATGTAGCATGTGAGATGTGATGTTGGTGGTCAGACTGCTTCTAATCTTGTTTTAGCCGCCTCAGGATCTTGCCTTGCCGACCCGAAAAACGATTGGAAAAAACCTGACATGGAAGCAAGGGCAGGAAAGATTGCGGAATGGGCTAAATAGTATTGGAAATTATAATCCCTATTTATACCCGATAGGGTCATACTTGTGTTTTTTGTACAAATATTACACCCGATAAGGTATGATTATTTCTTTTTTAAAAATAAATACACCCGAAAGGGTGCAAATGTGATGATAAATATTATTTTTGTACCCAAAAGGGTATAAAATGAACCTTGCAGACTTTGTAAAAGACAGACGTAAAGCGGTGAAGCTCACCCAGCCCGAACTGGCCGAAAAAGCCGGTGTAGGCTTGCGTTTCATCCGTGAACTGGAACAAGGCAAGGAAACCTTGCGGCTGGATAAGGTAAACCAGGTACTGCAACTTTTCGGTTACGAGGTCGGGGCCGTACCCAAAACCACCACAACCGATTCCTAATTCAATAATTCCTGATTCAACCAAGTGCGTAAAGCAGCCATAAAAATAGAATATCAATTAGCCGGATGGCTCACCCAGGATGAGCAAGGGTACCATTTTGTGTACGACCAGGCGTATGCAGCACAGCCGGGAGCCCGGCCGGTAAGTTTATCCTTGCCGCTGCGTGAAGCACCTTACACATCAAAAGTATTGTTCCCTTTTTTTGATGGCTTGATACCGGAAGGATGGTTGCTGGATATAGCAGAAAAGAACTGGAAACTGAATCCAAGAGATCGAATGGGATTATTGCTGGCCTGCTGTAAAGATTGCATTGGTGCAGTGAGTGTGGAGGAAGTAAAAGAGGAGGATACACCATGAGCAACTGTCTGTTTTGTTATCAGCCCCTGGCCGCAAACGAGCAGGACTTTCATATCTCCTGCTCCAAGAAGATATTCGGACAGCCCACTCCACCGGCATTGCCCTATACTGAGGAAGACCTGGAGCCATTGGCCAAAGAATTGATACAGAGCCAAACAGCAGTAACAGGAGTGCAAGCCAAACTGTCCCTGCACATCACCGGCAACCCTAAAAAAGGCACCGAACGAAGATTTACCATTGTGGGCTTATGGGGTGGGTATATTTTGAAACCGCCTACCGCTTTGTATCCACAATTGCCGGAAGTGGAAGATGTAACCATGCATTTGGCTCAATTAGCCAAAATAAAAACTGCACCACATAGTTTAATTCGTCTGCAATCTGGAAACCTAGCTTATATAACCAAGCGGATAGACCGAACCAAAAAGGGAAAATTGGCCATGGAAGATATGTGCCAACTTAACGAACGGCTTACCGAAGACAAATACCATGGCAGCTATGAACAGATTGGCAAAGCCATTCAGAAATATTCAGTAACTCCTGGCTTGGATGTGGTGAATTTTTTTGAGCTATTGCTCTTCTCTTTCCTTACAGGCAATGCCGATATGCATTTGAAGAATTTCTCCTTACTGGAGGTGCCGGGCTTGGGCATGACTTTGTCACCGGCTTACGATTTGGTGAATACCGCTTTGGTAAATCCTGCAGATGAAGAAGAAATGGCATTAACCCTCAATGGCCGGAAGAAGAAGCTTAAAATGCAGGACTTTGTGGCAGCGATGAATACATTGAAGGTAGAAGAAAAGCAGCAGGAAAACATCTTTAACAAAATGGCGAAGGCATGGCCCCAATGGCAGGAGCGGATAGACCGAAGTTTTATGAGTGCTGCATTTAAAGAACAGTATAAAACCATTTTAACGGAAAGAATGCATCGCTTACGATAGATGTGATTCGTAATTCCAGATTAAAAGATTCCATATAAAAAGAAGTACCAGGGAAAAGAAATACTATCCAGAAAATCGGTGTTTGGAAAACAAATGGCCGAGGTGAGGATATTGTCCACCGTTTTAAGATGGCATCGGGCATGATGGCAAACACAAAGGAAAGTGAAAGCCGCGCAACAAACATCATCAAAAATTGGACAGCGTATTCAAGCGTAATGGGGTCGCCATTTTTGAAGCTTTCATCGTTTTTACCTCGCAATATTCTCCCCATCATCCTTTTCAACAGGCCCGCGCTGACTTATTTTCCTTCCCCAAACTTTCTGTTCATCCGCCGGATGGGGTTAGGTGCTGGCTTGTTTTTCCAAGAAGTATCGCACACTTAGGTTATCCACAATCCACGGCTCAAAAGTTTAGGCCATGCCTCCTTTCTCTATGGTTTTCGCCTGTAATTTTGTCCATCATGGCTGTAGTGGCACTTTATACCGATTTTCCCACGCAAGACTATTACATTGGGTTACTTAAGGCGCGGCTTCTCAGTTTAGTGCCTCAAATTCAATTGGTCGATGTGGTTCACGGATTGCCATTGTCCGATGCACCACGCGCCGGCGTTATTTTAGGAAACGTATGGTCGCGATTCCCCAAAGGCACCATTCATCTCATGGCCTTAACCCGGTTGGAAGGCGCTTATGCCCATGTCGCTTTTGAACATGAAGGTTTTTACTTCGTAGGAACCGATATCGGACAGTTTTCACTTGGCTTACAGCAGGCGGTGAAACTGGCCAAAGACGTATCGCATTTGCCCGGTGGAGAAGGCTCTTTCCCCGCTGTGGATTTATTTCCTAAACTGGTGCAGCTCATTTGTGGCGGTGCCAGTCCTGCCAGCTGGGATGTGCCCGAGACGGCCTTAATCGACACCATGTTTCCCCAACCGTCTGAAAAGAAAAACGAAGATGGTTCTTTGCAAATCCGGGGACATATCCTGTATATCGATGGCTATGGCAATGTGATTACCAATATTTCCCGGGATTATTTTAATTACTGGGGGGATAACAGAAAGTTTTCCATTCAGTTGCGATATCGAAAACATGAATTGAACCGTATTTCACAACGCTATTCCGATGAAGCGGAAGCCAATCTTGTGGCTGTTTTCAACGCAAATCAGTTTCTTGAAATTGGATTTGTGGGTGGCAGTCTGGTTCAGTATTTTGGCCTTCAGGTGCAAGATACGGTGGTTGTAGAATTTTCACCATGAACGCATTGCATACCGACACGAACTTACCCAACGGGCCTTTAATCCGCATTGTGCGAATGGATTTTCGGCCAGAGGCACTTCCTGAATTTTTAGACCTTTTTCAGGAAAAAAAAGAACTCATTGCCGCTTTTCCCGGATGCCTCCATGTACAACTCCGCGAAGATCCACACATGCCGACCATTCGTTCGACCCTAAGCGTATGGACGGGACCGGAAGCCCTTGAAGCCTATCGGCATTCCGCCTTGTTCAAAGAAACCTGGGCGAAAACCAAACCCCTTTTCCAACAACCGCCCCAGGCGTTTTCTCTGGTGAAATAACAAACCACCGATAATATTTTCCCGCTTTTCCTGTTCATGGGAATTCCTTTACCTTTGCTAACCATATAGCATCAAGTCTGTGTTTGCACTCTATCGTAAAGAATTAAACTCATTTTTCGGCTCCCCCGTGGCCTACGTGGTGCTGGGAATATTTCTGACGGCCAATGCCTTATTTCTTTGGATTTGGCCGGATACCAATTTGCTGGACCATGGTTATGCCGATCTTACCCCATTTTTCCAGCAAGCCCCGTTGTTTTTTCTTTTGCTGATTCCGGGCATCACCATGCGGATGTTTGCAGAAGAAATACATACCGGCACCCTGGAAATTCTCATGACCCGTCCGATTTCACTTTTCGGCATTGTACTTGGAAAATTTTGGGCCGCACTCACTTTGGTCGGTCTGGCCTTGTTGCCTACGCTGGTATATCCCGTTGCTTTAAGTGCACTTGCTGAAAATGGCGTTGGCATGGAAACCGGGGCGCTGGCCGGATCCTATCTGGGCCTCATTTTTCTGGCTGCCGTTTATGCGGCGGCGGGTATTTTCGCGTCGAGTCTGGTGTCCAATCAACTTATTTCCCTTTTGCTCGGCATGTTGCTCTGTGCTTTTTTAAGTCTCGGATTACCCGCCATCGCTTCCCTTCCTATTTTTGGCGCTTTCGACCTTTTTATCCTTGAGCTGGGTATTCAGGCACATTACACCAGTATTTCAAGAGGTGTAATAGACGCAAGGGATATTTTTTATTTCATCACCGCCGCTGCATTTTTCCTGCTTTTATCTGTAGTACGGCTGAATTCAAGTAAAATCTCATGAATACCAAACGGAAAAATGTTTGGATGGTCCTTGGTGCCTTTCTGGGCCTGGTGCTATTGAACGTGCTAGCTTCCAGAATGGTTCTACGCATCGACCTTACGGATGACCAACGCTTTAGTTTATCCGATTCTACCATTACATTCCTGGAAAATCTGGAAGATGATGTTTTGGTTACGGTGTATTTAGAGGGCGATTTTCCCGCTGGATTTAAAAGACTACGCAATTCGACCATGGAGATATTGGAAGAATTCCGTTCCTATAATCCCAGCCATTTCCATTATCGGTTCATGGATCCTTTTGCCGATAAAACCACCGAGGAACAAGCCGAAATGTACCAGGATTTGGTAGAAAGAGGACTTCAGCCGACCGACCTGAACATCAATACCGCCACGGGAATGCAATATAAAAAAGTATTTCCGGGTGCGTTAATTTCTTATCGGGAACGGGAATTGCCGGTGAGTCTGCTCGAACCTCAGAATGGTCGCGATCCTGTTGTGGTCCTGAATCAAAGTGTAGAAAGACTCGAATATGCCCTGGCCACCACATTATACCGTTTGGCACAATTCGATAACCGGAAAAAAGTAGCCATTTCGGTAGGACACGGAGAACTTCCCCAGGCTTTAATGGCCGACTTTCTTTATCAGCTCAGCGATTTCTATCAATTGGAAGGATTGATGCTGGGAGAGGATTTGTCTTTGCTGAATCCATCTCATTCCTGCTTAATTCTGGCGAAGCCGGATTCCATGTTTAAGGATGCTGAGAAAGTGGCCATCGATCAATACATCATGCAGGGCGGAAGTGTCTTGTGGCTTATCGATCAGGTGTACACCAGCATGGATAGCCTCCGGATTTCAAAAAGACCTTTTACCGTAGCCATAAACCGGGAATTGGGATTAAACGATATGTTTTTCCATTATGGGTTTCGGATCAATTATGATTTGGTACAAGATGCCCAATGCGGTGCCATTCCCATTGTTACAGGCATGGTAAACAATGAACCCAAGGAAGAACTTTTGCCTTGGTTTTATTATCCGGTAGTGATTCCGGACGGGCGCCATCCCCTGGTGAAAAATACCGGTCCCATTCGCCTGGAATTTGCTTCTACCATCGATACGTTTGGGCTTGAAGGCGTAAAAACCGATCTTTTGTTGACCACTTCTACTTTAAGCAGAAACTTATTGGCTCCCGTTCGAGTTGGATTAAGTGTGGCCACGGAAAAGCCCACGCCGGAGCGTTTCAATAAACCGAATTTGCCTTTGGCCGTTCGTTTGGAAGGAACCTTTCCATCTGCTTTTGAGGGACGCATTGTGCCCCTGGGCAATCGCCCTTTCAAAGCCAGCAGTGAGCCCGGCACCAAAATGATAGTGGTGTCAGATGGCGATATTGCAAAAAATAAGTTTAGTGCCAGCCGAAGAGAGCATTTGCCACTTGGAGCAGACCCCGCCGCCGGAATTTTTTATCCGGGAAATATGAATTTCCTGATGAATTGCGTGAATGACCTTACCGGTGATGGCTGGTTGGTTCCCTTGCGCAGCAAACAATTTCAAATTCGTTTGTTAGATAAAAATGAGATTCGGGCCAAAGGAAACCAATGGATTTGGGCCTGTACCCTGCTACCGTTGGCCTTTATTGGCCTTTTGGGTGGCGTTTGGAACTGGAATCGTCGCAGAAAATTTGTGAAAGGATGAGAAAAATGAAGTTGTTCATACCATTTGGAATCGCCTGGCTTACCATGTTGGCCATGGGATGTGGAGGAAAAGGAAATGGTGCCCTCAACGGAGATTATACCCGGTTTAAGATTGCAGATACGGCGGGAATCGATTCCATGGTTTTTCAGGATAAAGGGGGGCAGACCGTTCGTTTACAGCGTCATCAAGGCTATTGGATGGCCGATGGTGCATTTATGGCGCGGCCGGATTTAATCAACATTACCCTGAACACCTTGCATCGCATGGAAGTGAAGGAGTTTGTGAAAAAAACAGCCCGCGAAAATTTACTGACCCAATTGGCCGTGTATTCTACCCACGTGCTTGTGTACGACAATGGCGAACCCGTAGCCGATTTTCACGTGGGCGGTCCTACGCCGGATCATATGGGCACGTATATGCTCAAGTCTGGAGCTGATGTGCCTGTTATTGTGTATGTTCCGGGATTTCGTGGTTATCTTTCCAATCATTTTTCTCCTTTAATAGAAGAATGGAAAGACCGCAAAATCTTTCAGTATGCGTTGGAAGATATCCGCGCGGTTCGGGTAGAAGATTTGCGCGATGCGGCTCAATCATTCGAGCTTACGGTGTTACAAAAAAATCAGTTTCAGGTAAAAAGACTTCAGGACGGAAGCATTTTACCCCAATTGGATACAGGTTTGGTCAAAATTTTCCTGAAAAACTTTAAACTGCTGGGTTTCGAATCATTTGTAGATATCAATGCCGCCCGGCTAGATTCAGTGAAAAGGAATTACCCTTTACATCGGATCACCGTTTTTGAAACGTCCGGAAAATTCAAAGAACTTGCCTTGTACGCCATTCCATTGCCTCCCGGAACGTTAAACATGATTGGCGATCCCGTATCGGTAGACGTAGATCGCATGTATGGCATTATCGATGGAAAAATTCAAACCATTTGCCAATACTACACTTTTGATCCGGTTACCGTTCCTGTTCGATGGTTTATTCCTGGCATGGCAGCCACAGTGCCGCCTGGTCCATCCGGAAGCCGGTTTCATGATTAATGGAATTTTTCCAACATTTGCATTATTCCCATTGTATATTTGTGTAAAATTTGCCTCAAATGAATTTCGTTGTATCCAGCAAATATTTATTTCAACAGCTATCCATGATTCATGGCGTGGTGCCATCAAGCAGCACCATTCCGATTCAACTGGATTTTCTGTTCATCGCGCAGAATAATGTTTTGCATGTAACCGCTACGGATGGAGAAACCACCATTAGCACCGTTTTACAAGAAGTTCAGATTAAGGAAGAGGGTTCAGTGGCGATTCCCGCCAAAATGCTGATGGAAACCCTCAAAACGTTCGCCGATGTACCTTTAACGTTCATCATCGACGCACGCTGGAACATTACCTTAGCTTCTGATCGTGGAAAATATAAACTCGCAGGACATGATCCCAGCGAATATACCCGCATTCCGGAAATGGAAGAAACGGGTTCCTTCACCATCGAAGCCATTACCTTAAGCACGGCGATTTCCAAAACCGTTTTTGCCGTAGCCAATGACGATTTACGTCCGGTGATGAATGGTGTCCTTTTCCAAATGGGTGCAGATGGCATTAACTTCGTGGCTACGGATGCCCATAAGTTGGTGAAATATCGCCGTTTAGATGTTTCTGCTGAACAACCCGGAGAAGTGATTGTGCCCAAAAAGCCTTTGAACGTATTGCGGGGAATGCTTGGTAACAACGAATTTCCGGTGCAGGTGCAGTTTTCTCCGAAACTCATTCGCTTCGCTTTTCAAAACATTGAGGTGTTTTCCCGTTTGATTGATGGAAAATATCCCAATTATGAGGTGGTTATTCCCAAAGTGAATCCCAATAAACTCGTGGTAGACAAAGTCGCATTCCAAAATGCGATTCGCCGGGTCATGATTTTCTCCAACAAATCTACGTTTCAAGTGCGGTTGCGCCTCACGGGTTCAGAATTATATATTTCTGCCGAAGACCTGGATTTCAATAATGAAGCCATGGAGCAACTGACGGCACGCTACGAGGGAGACGATATGGAAATCGGATTCAACAGCCGTTTCCTTTCAGAAATGTTGGGAAATATTGATGGAGAACATATTTCTCTGGATTTGTCCGAGCCCAATCGTCCCGGTATTCTTGCGCCGGTTGATTATCAGCGCGACATTGAAGAAATTATCATGTTGGTGATGCCCATTACCTTGGGTTCATAAGCGACATCCCCATTTTTGAAGCCCCAATGAGAATTCGGGGCTTTTTTTATGGCGTAAAGCTTTTTTTTCTATCCATGCCAAGTTTAGTTACCTCAGGAGAAGTTTTACCCATCCCGTGAAACCACCATTCACCTATTCTAAAAGGTGTTAATATAAAGTTAAGGCGCGATTTTTGCTGAGATTAAACGTTAAATTCGGATTGAAATTCAATTACAAGACTTATGTTCAAACAAATTTCTGGAATTACGCTCTTTTGGTTGATGGGGTTGTTGTACGCCCAGGCGCCCCGGGAAGGATTTGCGCAATATAGTTTTAAGTTTAAAATCAACGGATTAAAGGACACCGTTTGCTATTTGGGTTTTAATTTCGGAGATAAAAAATTTCTCAGAGACACGGCCCGCGTCAATAGCAAAGGCGAGGTAGAATTTAGTCCCAGAACCTCACGCGGGAAAAAGGATCCCATGTTGGGCGGTGTGTATTTGTTGATTTTACCTGACAAAGCAAGGTATTTCGAGTTTTTGGTCAACGAGCCCAATATTCATATTGAAACCGATACGGCCGACTTTTATAAGCGCATGGTCGTAAAAGAAAGTGTGGAAAATAAAATTTTCCTGAGCTATTTACTGAACATAGACGCAAATGGCGCTGATATTCAAAAGTTTCGGACTGTAATGGAGGACGAAAATGCCTCAGAAGCAGATAAGAAGAAGGCGAGGGAAGGGCTTGAAAAAATCAATGAAACCTTGCTGAAATTCAGAAGAGATTTGGCCGAGAAACATCCACAAACCTTTGCCGCTGCATTGTTTCGGGCCATGGAAGAGCCCAATCTATCGAAAGTAGATACAGCGGATAAAGAGAAAACGTATCGGTATTTCAAAGCCCATTATTTTGATGGATTCGATATTCGGGATAATCGTATGCTTAGAACCCCGTTTTATGAGCAAAAGCTTACTTTTTACTTTGAAAAACTGGTTCCACAAATCGCGGATTCACTCATTTTGGAAGCGGATCAGTTTGTGGGGGCTTTGGCTGGCGACAAAGAATTGTTCAAGTTTGTCGTGCATAAACTCACCTTCATGTTTGAGCGCAGCCAGGTGATGTGTGTGGATAGGGCCTTTGTACACATGGTAGAAACCTATTATCGGACAGGCCGTGCCGATTGGCTTTCGAAAGAAGATTTGGACAAAGTGTTGGAGCGTTCAGAGAAGTTGCGCCCCGTACTTTGTGGCGAAACAGTAAAAGACATCAATCTGCCTGATACTTCGGGAAAGGTATTTCATAGTTTGTACAGAACCCCCGGAAAATATAAGGTGCTTTATTTCTGGGATGCCACTTGTGGACATTGTAAAAAAGCCACTCCCGCACTTGGCGAACTTTATACCTCGTTTTTAAAGCCAAACAACATTGGGGTTTTCGCGGTCGAGGGTGAAGTGGAGACCAAAGAATGGAAAAAGTTCCTGAAGGAGCATAAACTTCCGTTCATCACCGTGTCGGATTTCCCTGAAATGCGCGATAAACCGGAAAATTATGTGCCCCGATTTACGGACATCGGTTCCGTGAATTTCCGTCACAATTATGATTTGCGCAGCTATCCGGTGATGTTTGTGCTGGATCAGAATCATAAAATTGTAGGAAAAGGGCTTTCGGTAGAGCAGCTTGAAGATTTTCTGAAGAAGCTGATGAGCCAGGACGAGAAGAAAAAATAATTCAGTACCAATTTGTAAAAGGGTTTTATGCATATGTCATAAAACCCTTTTTTTTTGGGAGGAGGCCTGGCCGTACAAGTTCAACTTATTCTGTAACCTCCCCCAAATTTTGGACAGTTTAAAAATAGCTTTCCATACCTTTAAACACCAGATTCATGAAAAAATCAAAGTTTACCGAGACATAAATTGTGTCAGCGTTCAAAGAGTATGCTGCAAACAAGAGCGTTTAAGACATTTATCGCGAACTTGAGATGAATGAGCAGACTTTCCACAACTGGAACAGGAAATATTGCATTACTCTAATTTGTCTTATTTGTAGTTTGTTATGTCATTATTAAAATTCAAATCAGCTTACCTGGTCCATGGTCAAATGAGTAGCGCCATTTACTCGTTTAGGTATTACTACGAATACACCGCCTTTTCCTGCTCTGCTTATTATGACTGTCTCGAAATTGTCTAGTTACCTTGTCTGTCAGATAAACCTTGCAAGGCGTTCCAGAATGTAATTATGGCTTCTCATGCTTAGTTCCTTCCATTAGAACTCAGTCTGCTTTGGCTTTTAATATCCATTCTTTTGCTGTCATTTTACTGGTTTTTCATTTTTAGCCGGCTATTTCATATTTGCATTGTCTTCAAAGTATGAAAGTTAACGGTTTAGTGCTTGGCGCAGTGTTGGGTTTCGGTGTTCCAAACACTCAATCCAGTAAAGACTGCAAGGTCTGTAGTTTTTGTTCCAACGCTTCTACCCGTGCTTCCAACGCTGCAACTCGCTGTTCTAAAGCAGAACTTGTTTGGGCAGACATGTCCCCGGTAGATTCGGCTTCCATCCATAAGCTTTCCCCGCGATCGAAAAAGGTATGCATGTAGCGAGCTTCCTTTTGTCCCGGCTTCTTCGCCAAAATACGAACCATCGGTTCATCTCCTTCCCGTAAAGATTCAAGGGTAGTCAGCACTTCCTGTACATCCTCGAAATCGTAAATGCGCCCGCTCATGCTGTTGATTTCTCCAGGCGTTAGCGGTCCACGCAGCAGTAGCAGACAAAGCACCGCATGGGCGCGTGTTTCTATGCCCAAAGCATAAGCCGTAGTATGCCTGAATTTGACGACCCGGCTTCCGCCTCCCACCACATGCGCGACCAATCCAAGTTTCTTCAAACGATCTAAACCTTCCTGAACTGCCGTTTCTTCCAATTGCATGATGGGATTTCGGGAAGTCTTCTGATTCGCTGCAGTAGTCGCAGCATTTAGCGTTAAGGGGTAGTATTCCGGTGTGGTTTTCTCTTTTTCCATGAGAACTCCCAATACCCGGGCTTCTATTTCATCTAATTTCAACATGCTCAAAAGTACAATATTTCAGTTTTACCCGTACCACATGAGGCCTTAGGGTACATTTTCTCTCTTTTTCACCAGCCATCCTCATTGTAAAATTTAACGCAAGTCTTTGGATAGACGTCTTCTTTTTTGTAGGTTTGCCTCATCTGGTGTTGGCACGGAATATCTCCGGTGTCAATGAAAAGGGAATGGTGTGAAATTCACCGACTGTCCCCGCAACTGTAAGTTCCGAAAAGGATCAGCCTCATCTGCCACTGTACAAACGGGAAGGCGCTGCATCTGGAACAAGTCAGGAGACCTGCCAGAAGAAAATAGGGGAGCTTGACTTCGGGGATTGAGTCATGGCCTTGTAGTGAATATGAAAGCATTATGCTGGATGTTGAGCCTGTTTAGTCTCACAGGTTCATGGTTTTATGCGCAAAATGTCCCGGTTTTTTTACCCGAAAAAACCATCACCGGACATCGTTTTACAGCTCCACTAGGGATAAAGGATACCACTTTATGGAGTCACAACCACATGCATACGTGGGGACAAGGACTAGGTGCCGAACTTGCCCGTGAAACCGGTGCCTATATTCGAATGCAGGCGCCTGGTCTGTTGGGAAGTTTTTCTTTCCGGGGTGCCGGACCAGAACGTACCCTCATTTTGTGGAATGGCATTCCGGTGAATGGCTGGACCACCGGACAGGCCGATATCAATCTTTTTTCCATCACACCCATGAGCCGCATTCAGTTTGCCGGCGGCGCCGCTACGACACAATGGGGCTCCGGTGCCGTTGGGGCCGTGATCAACATTGACCCTTTTACCCGAATCGGAGACGATTTTACCTGGGGTGTGCAATCGCAAGTCGGAAGTTTCGGACAAAAAAATGGTACAGCCTATCTATACTTTGGTAAAAAAGGGTGGCGAATCAATCTTAGTGGCCATCTGGGTCATACCCTCAACAATTTTGCGTTCAGAAACATGTCTTTGCCCCAACAGCCAACTCAGGAAACCCAACACGCCAACGTGCTTCAGGGCGGAGGGCAATGGCGTTTGGCCAAAGATTTCAACAAAGGTAGCTTTTCCTACACCGGCGGATATCATTATGCAAAACGAGACATTCCGGCCGTCATGGGCGCAGCTTGGAATCAAGCCAACCAAATGGACGCCTCTTTGCGCCAGGTCATTTTGGGAAATGTCAATGTTTCTCATACCCTGCGTTTTCACGGCCTGATAGGTTATACCCTGGATCGTTTAGATTACACGGATGCTTCCGTTCAAAGTCCCAGCACCATACATACAGGACATGCCCAGTGGAACGCAGACTGGAGGCCAAATGCCCGATGGATTTGGCGCAGTGGCGTGGAATTGCAAAGCATGTTGGCCCAACTTCCCAATTTTAATCAGGGAAAAGCAGATGAAAGCCGCGTGTCGATCCATTCCAGCCTAAGATATAGGGGATTTGTAGACGCAGAGGTGCAGGTCCGGCAGCCCTGGGTCACAGGATTTAATACACGTCCCGTGGTTAGTCTGGGAATACAGAAAAAATTTCAAGTCGCTCGTGGACATCAGTTAAGAATTCAGGGGCAAGCGGCCACCCATTTTAGAATTCCAACCCTTAACGATCGATTCTGGATGCCCGGTGGAAATGCCAACCTTAAACCAGAAACCGGTTGGCAGACAGAGTTCGGCTTAACCTATGAGTTTGGTCCCGGAACCTGGCGGCAAACTATTCAATGTCAGGCTTATTACAGCCAAATCGACGATTTTATCCGGTGGATTCCGCAAAACGCCGGATGGTGGGCGCCAGAAAACATATCCCGTGTGGCTTTATATGGTTTAGAAGGACATAGCCGTACCCAATGGAAATGGGGGCCCTGGGATTTCTCCCTTCACGCCCGCGTCCAGTGGAACCAAACCCGGGATCAAAGTAATCATGATCATCCCCTTCCTTACACTCCGGAATTTTCAGGGTTTTCCTCTTTTCAGATGAAATGGAAAAGACTCGAATGGTCCCTTCAATGCGAAGCATTTAGTCACCGATACACTCAATCTGATTTGCAACACCAACTTCCTGCTTTTGTCCTTTTACATACCATGCTCAAAGGAGAATGGAAAAGCAAAGCATGGGCTTGGGCGCCTTTTGTCCGTGTAGAAAACTTAACTCATACAGATTATCAGTGGATTCGGAATCGTCCCATGCCAGGCCAAACCCTTACTGTGGGCCTGCACCTTTCATGGGATAAAAGTTCATTGAATCAGCAAGTTCCTGTTAAATTATAATTCCAACATATGTTTAAGTCCAAACTTTCGCTGGCGGTAGGATGCACCGCCCTCTCCATGGGAGCATTTTTCTCCTGTTCACCAGAAGAAAACACCTCTTCAGGCGCATTTTCAGACGGCCTTTTCTTTGTGAACGAAGGGGCGTATGGGCAGGCCAATGGTTCCATTAGTCACTTCAACGCCACTACCCAAATCCTTACGCAAGATGTGATTGGCTTGGCTAATAATGGTTTACTTACAGGAGATATTGTTCAAGATTTGCAGTTTTCCAATAACCATGCTTATGTGGTGGTGAACAATGGAAACCGGCTCATGGTCCTTCAAAAAGGAAGCTTTGTGGTAGACACCATTCTTTCCGATCGGCCTTTACCCCGTTTTCTGCATGTAGAAGAAGGCTTTGGATATTTAACGCAGTGGGTTTCCTTTGGCGCACCCGGAAATCTGGTAAAAATGGACCTTTCCGATTTTTCCATGGTAGATTCCATCAGCCTGGGAGAACTTCCGGAACAAATGATTCCGGTGGGCGACGCGTTGTGGGTCATCAACAGCAACGAAGAAGGGGAGAAGGGATGCATGCAAATACAGCGCAATACCCTTCAGTTGTTGGGCCAGACAGATGTTGGCGATCGCCCCAACAGCATCACCAAAGACGATCAGGGACGCGTTTGGGTTTTGGCAGGCGGACGACCTTCCTGGGCCGGAACGCCCACACCTGGAACCATTTCTCGTTTAAATGCAGATGGTACTGTCGCCTTTCAAATGACCTTGCCGGATTCACTCGGGAATCCCACACGATTGGCCTGGCTGGGCAACAACCGAATCGGATTTCTGGCCAATCAGGGCGTGTACACCCATCAGGTGAACGAACCCACGTCCGGCGTGCAACTATTCATTCCGGGCCTTTGGTATGGATTGTCCGCCCATCCCGGTTCCGGGCAGATCTATGTAACCAATGTCGGGAATTTTTCCCAGGCCGGCACCGTTCATCTTTACAATCAATCAGGCCAATTTCAGCAAAGCTGGCCAGCCGGAGTGGGCGTAAGTCGAGTCATTTTCCTGCCTTAAAAAGTACATTTTTTCCTGAATTGGGGCGCTATGCCGGCCCTTAGCTCAACGTTACTTGCCATGGCCCACGGCTCGCAAAGGCGTGCGGGGTCTGCGTGTGAACCCGCAGCCTCCGCCGCCCAAGCGAATCCGGGGTCTGGCTGCGTACCGTACCACTGCGGTCCGGGCGCCAAAAACCCTCGAGGGGAAAGACAACCAGACGAATATCTGGTTGTCTTTTTTTTATCGTAAAGACCAAAATTCCCATCATTTATTCACTTTGAGTCATAATTATTTTGTAATATTATGCTACATTTCATACCTCCTTCATGAGATTTTTATTTTTCATCTTGAGCTATAGTTTACTGGCTCATGGACTAAGCGGACAAAATATTCAAACGGTAACATCCGCCCAATACGAACAGCTGAAACTATCTGGGGCCCTGTCGCCAACCACATTATATACGTTGTCCGATCCCTTGCCACTGACACCCGCACCGCCTTCGCCTTTGGGCGGAGGAAACGCCAGTTGCGATTGTTATATTCCACCGGATGGCACCTACACTCAAGCCATGCCACCCAATGATGATAGTTTCACCGGTTTTATCAATTTGCCATTTACTTTTTGCTTTTATGGTACCAACTATACCGGTCTTTACATTAATAACAATGGAAATGTCACCCTGGACAACCCAAGTGGTACTTTTTCGTCTACAGGTTTTCCTTTTTCAGTCGGTTCGGCTGTAAAAATGATAGCGCCTTTTTGGGCGGATGTAGATACCCGCGGGCCCGGTTCCGGACAGGTTTGGTATAAAATTACTCCTACAGCCATTTACATCAATTGGGATGGCGTAGGATATTTCAACAGTCAGGTTGATAAGAAAAACACCTTCCAGCTTATTATGACCAATGGCGCAGATCCGGTCATTGGCATTGGAAATAATATTCAGTTTTGTTATAAAGACATGCAGTGGACCACCGGTTCTGCCTCTTCCGGGGTCAATGGGTTTGGTGGTATTCCGGCTACTGTAGGGGTAAATCAAGGAGACGGTGTAACCTTCTCACAAATAGGTCGGTTCGATGCAGCCGGATCCACCTATTTTGGACCTTATGCCAACAATTCTCAAGTGAGTTGGCTCGATTTTCAGGAATTTAATTTTAATGTGTGTAGCTCTGACAATTTCCCTCCCATTCCAGTGGGAGTCGCTTCTCGTTGCGATTCCGTAACCGTTTGCGTAGGAGATACTATCGTGCAAACAGTAACCTTTCTTTCTCCCGAAAATGGACAAGTGACCAACGTGACTGCAAGTAGCGCCATTCCTGGTTTTTCTGTGCTGAGTTCTGTGCCGGGAAATACAAGTACCATCACGTTTCAAATCATTGCCACCCCGGCCAGTGCCGGTATTGGAACAGTTTCTCTGGTCGCCACAGACAATGGAACACCGGCGGCTTCTACCGTGTATGATATTACCTTTAACATTCAGGTAAACAACGTTCCTCCACCGGTCATTACCGGCAATTTATTTGCTTGTCCAAATGGTACTACCGCCTTGGACGCTGGTGCGGGTTACGACAGTTATCAATGGAATCCGGGTGGTACGGGACAAACCATTAATGTGGGTCCAGGTACCTATATTGTTCGAGCTTTTCAGGGCGGTTGTTCAAAAACGGATACGGTAACGGTTCTGCCAGCTTCACCTTATGTTCCTACTGTGATTATGCAACCGGCCATCGCCTGCGCGCCAACAGATATCATCACACTGAGTACCGCGCCCGGTCCGGTAGTCGGATGGTTGTGGCCGAATGGCTCTACCCAACCTTCGGTACAAGCACCCGCATCGGTGTTGGTCAATGGCATTATCGTAACCACGACCGATACGGCAGGCTGCGTATCTACCAGCGCACCCGTAAGTGTCATTATCGATACCAATCAAGTACATATCACAGGGCCGTCGTCTTTCTGTGAAGGTACTAGCACCACTTTAACAGCTACCGCCGGAATGTTCAATTATGCCTGGAACAATGGCACGCCCTCCTCTTTTATCAGCATTTCCGGGCCGGGAACCTATGTGATTACGGCCGAAACAGCCAATGGCTGCCCGCGCTCAGATACCTTAAACGTTTCCCTGGATCCTTTGCCGGTTGGAGACGTTACCCTGGACGTGGTTTGTGGCAATACACTCGCCGAATTTGTTAATACTTTTACCGTGAGTTCAGGAAGTATCATGGGATATGCATGGAGTTTTGGCGATGGTGCAACCTCTAATCTGGCCACGCCAATCCATAATTACGCTTCCGAAGGAACATACAACGCCTCCGTGACCTTGGTGACCGATGCGGGTTGTTCTAAAACCATTGCATTTTCGGTGCCTGTCAAAGAAAATCCTGTGGCCGGAATTCAGCCCGGTGCCGCTTGTTTTCAAAAAATGGCTTTTTCGCCCATTGTAAATCCTGCGGATAGTATTCAGTCTTATGTATGGAATATGGGCGATGGAAACCAAAGAACGGATTCTTTAAGCTTTATCCACACGTACCAAAATCCCGGAAACTATTCTGTTTCACTGGTGGTGATAGATGGTTTTGGTTGCCGTGACTCTGTCACGATACCCGTGGTGGTGGATCCAAGTGCAACGTTGCCAGATAAACTACCGAATGTGTTGTCCAGAAGTTCTACTTCAGGAAACCATAAATTCGACCTTGAGGCATTTTCACCTCTTTTTAATCAATGTATCAATTATACCCTGACCTTTTATAACCGATGGGGCATCACTGTTTTTCAGGTAACAAACCGAACCGACAATCCGGATTTGACCTGCACTCAGTGTTTCATTGGAAATACGGACACTGGTACCGCCCTCACCGAGGGTACTTACTTTTACTTGTTGGAAGGCGACAATCAGGTCAGATATCAGGGTACGATTAATGTGTTTGATTGAGATTTTGATTTAATCTTTTTAGGTTGGGAATCTAAATGGTGATTGGGAGCAATTGGTTCATTGTGATTTGCTTTCAATTTTTCTAATTTTACGGACAGGTCACAGCTTTGGGGCCTGTACCGTAAGTTAGATAAGGCTTACAGGGGGGTAAAGGGCTGTTTTTTTGTGACAAGTTATAAATAGAGTTCTAACTTGCAAACAGCAAATTATCATTTGAAAAAGTCAAGGTTTAACGAGGCACAGATTTTGAAAGTGCTAAAATCCCAAGAAGAGGGTAAAAAGGTTAGTGAGATTTGCCGTGAGTACGGCATAGCCGAGCCAACCTTTTACAACTGGAAGAGTCGTTATGGCGGAATGACCTTATCGGAGCTACAGCGTGTTAAGGAACTAGAGGCTGAAAATTCACGACTAAAGCGGTTAGTGGCTGATTTATCCTTAGATAATCAAGTACTTAAGGATATAAACGCAAAAAAGTGGTAACGCCTTATCAAAAAGAGCAATGCTTAACTTTTATTCAAGAAGGTTATCCCAAGTTAAGTTATGCTAAGGCGTGTAAATTGGTTAGTTGCTCAAGAACAAACAGGTATTATAAAAAGGTAATGCCAGAAAAGGATATAGCTGTTAAAGATGCCATTACAAGTGTAGTTGGTACCAGTCGACTAGGGCGTAGGAAGGTAATTGTAAAAGTGCAGAAGAAGTATCCTGGAATGGGAGCCGCAAAAATCAGACGCGTGTATGAAAAGGAAGGTTTTTCACTCTACAAGCGAATGAAGAAAAGACGTATTGATCATCCTGCAAATCCCATTGAAGTTCCATTATCTCCCAATGTCGAATGGGCCATGGATTTCATGTCTGATTCGCTCGTTAATGGGAAAAAGTTTAGAACACTAAACATTGTTGATCAATGCAATCGAAAATGCCTAGAAATAGGTATCAATTTCTCGATGCCATCAAGCAAGGTGCTTGAAATCTTGGAAAGAACCATTGCTGAGTATGGCAAGCCGCTAGGCATTAGAACTGATAATGGCCCCGAGTTTACTTCATATTTATTTCAACAATGGCTGGAGGATAACGATATCGAGTGGATAAAAATACAGAAAGGAAAACCACAGCAGAATGCCATTGTTGAACGATTTAACAGGACTTACCGTGAGGACATTCTTGACGCTAATTTATTCTTTTCATTGGATCATGTTTTTGAAGTAACCAAACACTGGAAGGAAGATTAAAACCAAGAAAGGCCTCATGAGTCATTGAACTATCTTCCACCAAATGAATACGCTGTATGATGTAGGTTTTTGAAGGCATTTTACTCGGAAAATGGTCAAAAAGAAAGACGTTCTATCGAAGGCCTTTCCATTTTCGTCGGTTCAATTTATCCCTGATGAGTTGCTCCCCAGCAGAGCTCATGGCCGTTTCAATTGAACAGTTCAAATTTCAATTTAATCAACTATATTTACAAACTGTCGAAAAAGGCAGCCACTTACCTTTTGCCATTCTACAAAGTATAGGCTAGGGGAGAAGTATATTTCTGCCATTTGGAATAAATGGGTGGAAAAGATCGGCCAACAGCGTATTGTATGGTCTACAAAGGGGAAAACAAATCTTTAAGTCCAAACGATACGTGATTTCTTCTCGCTTTTGCTTCCATTAAGCACAAAAAAATAGCCAATAAATTTTGTATTTATTGGCTATCTAAAGTGTACCCGGGACAGGACTTGAACCTGCACGGACGAATCCATACGCCCCTCAAACGTACGTGTCTACCAGTTCCACCACCCGGGCAACGATTGAGGTCGCAAAAATATCTATTCTTATGGAATTACCAAAGGGAAGCGTGTTTTTTTCCTGGATAGGCAATTACCATGTAATGGTTACAGCTCCATTAGATCCGGAGCTAGCTCCACCACCTAACAAACTATTTACATTGGTGGCTCCGGGAATGGCATAATTAGATCCACCGCCACCGGATCCACAACCACAGCTGCTGCAGCCAATATTAGTATTTCCACCGCCGCCGCCTGTGAATCCTCCTCCTCCACCGCCGCCGCCGGAAAGTCTTTCCTGGGTACTTCCGCAACCTCCCGTTCCACCGGAACCTCCGCCTCCATATCCTCCTGCACCCGCCGTAAATGTGCATGATCCGGTTTGTGAAATACCTCCACTCAATCCAAATCCGCCACCACCGCCTCCTGTTCCGCCGTCACCAGTCGTATTTCCGCCATTTCCACCGCCATTCACATTGCCCGCTCCTCCAGGAAAATTACCTGTACCACCGGCTCCTCCTGCTGGATTTGCGCCGTTGTTTCCTCCAAGTCCTCCGCTTCCGCAAGGTCCACTTCCGCCTGTGCCACCTCCACCATCTCCTCCGTTTCCAATGCTACATCCTTCTGAACCTGGTGCACCGCCACCGCCGCCTGCCGTAACTACATGTGCGTTGGCTGTGGTCAGTAATCCGGAAAATCCGCCGCCACCGCCGCCGGCTCTGCCACTCGCAGGTCCACCTGCACCACCTACAATCACCCTGTATTGTGTTCCTGGAGTTACAGGAATTGTGGCGGTTATTCTTCCGCCGCTTCCACCGCTAGAGGTGCCACCTCCTCCGCCTGCTCCTGATGCATTCACTGTGATTTGACAGACATTCGGGGGGACCGTCCAGTTTTGAATTCCTCCGGAAAATGAAAAGCTTGCGCTTCCACCTGTCTGACAGGCCGTGATGACTACATTTTGCGTACTGGTGCTGGTGCAGCCAGACGATAGGTCCGTGGTTGTTAAACTGGCAGTATAGGTCCCGGCACTGTTGAAAACTACAGATGGATTCGCCTGGGAAGAAGTAGATGGATTCCCTCCTGAAAAAGACCAAGCGTAGCTTACACCCGAACTGGCTGAAGGGGTGAATGTAACCGGCGAAACGGTGTTACCCGGATTCGGACTAAAATTAAATGTGGAAACGGGTGTGCCCGGTGTACAATTGACCACCGTTATGGTATTGGTATCCGCATTAGAGCAACCCAAAGGATCCGTTACCGTTAAAATTACCTGATAAGTACCTGCTACACTCCAACTCGTTGAGAAGCTGTTTCCTGAACCTGTCGCCGGATTACCACCCGTCGCCGACCATTGATAACTGAGTCCGGATTGGGAGGGGGTAAACACTACCGTTGCGCCGGTACCAGCCGTAGAAAGTAAACTCGTAAAATTGGCATTTGGTGCCGCAGGACAATTGCATGCCGACTTGACCCAACCCGAAGGCATGAACACCTCAACACATTCACTTGTAACGTTATAAATCTGTAATCCTATGGCCGGACTTTGGATAGCATTTCTTTGAGTTTGAGTTAATCTGGGCAATAAAAAACCTTGTTGCGTCGAATTTAATTCCAAAATGGCGGAAGGATCCGGCGTACCACCAGGTGTAGGCGAAACCAAAACACCCTGAGCTCTCAAAGCTCCGAAACCTAAAATGATGGAAAAAACAACGGATAAATGCTTCATACAGTTCGATTTATAGCTGGGTTTCCTATTTTTTTTAAAAGATGATTTCTTTCAAAATCATAGGTTTAAATATACTCATTTTAAAAATGAGAAAGGTGATTCATTGAAAAATCAGCCCCATCAGGAGGTGACTTTGGTAGACAAAGTATATAAGCTCATTTCGTTCTCTTTTCCTTTCAACTTTAGGCTGGCCACATATTTGGGCTGGATTCCCGGCAATAAATCAAGTTTTTTCAGCAGTAATTCACTAATTAAAACTTGGGTACCGAGTGGTTTACATTGATTGAGCATGCGTTCTGCTGTATTCAATACTTCACCATGGAAAACGATTTCTGTTTTGTACTTTCCCACTTCTCCCGCAATTACAGAACCTCCATGAAGCGCTACTTTGAAATCTGGAATAAAGCCAAATTTCTGTAAGTACATGGGCGCCGATTTGTCCATTTGCTTGCGAAGCCTAAAATAACAACGCACACAGGTCGAAAGTCGTAATCCTTCCTTCATCTCCCAGCTAATTACCACTTCATCTCCTACATATTGATAAATTTCTCCTTTTGAACGAGAAATAGGGCCGGCCATATCTCTGAAAAACATCGCAAGAAGTTCATGATACTTGGTTAATTCCATGGTTTCTGCCATCCGTGTAGATGAATTCAAGTCTACGAACATGAAAATCCGGTCTTCCTGAACGGGTTTAAAATAACGGCCCCGCATATAATTCCATAGCACCCTTGGCCCAACAATCCGGCCCGTTAATTTGATGAAATTCAAAATTAAACTGATGAGTAGGGCAGACCAGCCCATCAACATCAAAGAATCCAGGGATAACAGGTACTTATAACTGGCTTGTAAACTTTCAGCAGGTAAATTGACCCAGGTGGCCCATTCCGGCACTTGATGAAATACCACCAGGGCGAAACCTTGGGCACTTAAAAATAGAATCACCAGTCCCAGGGTTCCTAGGATTAAGGTAATCGGGAAACTGAACCGGCGTACCAAACGGGCTTCGAAGATCGGATCAAAAAGTTTGAGCCCAAGTCCAATGCAGATTCCGGCAAAAGCACCTACGAGCCAAGCCTCTATTTTTACGCCCCAAACCGCTAAACTTAAAGAAAGTCCAACGCCCATCCCAAGCACCAAAACCCAGAAAAACCGAACAAACCAAAGATATATCTCACTTAACTTCCTTAGATAAATCAAATGAATGCCATGATTGTCTTTGTCCAAACTTTCGCTGATGGCTTTTAATCTGCGCTGGTTATTCTGTCTTTCAAAGCCATATGTTTTGCTCGCATATTCTGTGAAAAACTGCGTTTCTTCTAAATATTGCAACTGGACGTCGGTCCATTCTAAGTCGGTGTACGTTTTTTGAAGGTACGTTTCCCATTCTTGCCTAAGATGTTCCCCTAGCTGAATAAAATAACTGGCGCCCATGGCAATACGATCCGCATCTATCAATATTTTCTCTGAAAGATCGGAAGGTACATGCCGAAATTTGGTGGCCATAATAAGCCTCCGAATCTCTGTAATGCGCCGCTCATCTACCATGATTTCTTCCAGAAACTTTTGTGCCATTTGCTGGCTTTCTTCTTCATGACCCACATAATTCTTTAAATATCCAATGTCATGAAACCAGGCAGCAATCACTAAATTTTCTAAGGCTTCTCCTTGTATTCCTTCGGCTTCACCAATTTCCATCGTGGCGTCTACCACACGTTCTGTATGCTCGAGGTTATGATACGTAAGGGTGGCCGGTAGCTCTTTTGTAAATTTTCGCTTAACAAAATGACTTACAGCACGAACAATGCCACTATCTAAAGTGTTTTTTGATTCCATGGGTGAAAAGTTAGCATTTGCTCTTGTAAAAATCTTCGATCCAAATGAGTGTAAATTTCAGTGGTCACAATGGAAGCGTGACCCAAAAGTTCTTGTACCACACGCAAATCTGCTCCGCCCTCCACCAAATGCGTGGCAAAAGCATGGCGCAGACTGTGCGGACTAATGTTTTTTCGGACGCCGGACATGGAGGCCGCCTTTTTAACCGTTAAAAAGAAAGACTGACGGGTGAGGGGACTACCTCTGCGATTTAAAAAAAGGATGTTGCGACCAGCAGGCTTTTCAGGAAAATGAACCCTCACATGCTGAAGGTAATGCATCACTGAGGCCAAAGGCTCCGGACCAATGGGAACCAAACGCTCCTTATTTCCTTTCCCGATGACCTGAATAAATCCATCTTCTGCGTGAAGCCATGAAATTTTGAAAGTAATTAACTCGCTAACCCTCAATCCGCAACCATAGGCCATTTGAAGCATCGCATAATTTCTTTCTCCTTCTAATGTACTTCGGTCTACACTACCCAGCATGGCATCCACTTCTTCAATTCCGAGTACCTCCGGTAAATGTCGGGCTAGCCGCGGAAACTCCACAAGGCTAAAAGCATCAGGAACCGCGGAACCATTTTCTGCCAGAAATCGGTAAAAAGTACGAATACCGGAAATCATCCTGGCCTGCGTTCGGGCCGATAACCCAAGGGCAGATAGATCTTGTGCAAACGCTGAAGCTTTACCATAATCAGCTTCTAATAATGAAATTTTCTGTAAGTCTAAAAATGAAAGCCAGGCCTCTATGTCTCTCGAATAGGCGGAAAGGGTATGCGGCGAATGACCCATTTGAAGGGTTAGCCATTGTTGAAAGGAGGCTAAATTATCCTGGCTCATGCTTCAAAGGTAAAGATTATCCATCTTCCCTTTAACTCCCTTTGTTTTACTAAATTTGTTCCATGAAAATGTTGGTACTGCATGGACCGAATCTGAACCTTCTGGGTCAACGGGAGCCCGAACATTACGGGAGTTTTACCCTGGAAATGCTGGAAAAGGATTTGCGTCAGGCTTTTCCGGAACATGAATTTGATTTTTTACAATCGAACCATGAAGGCGTGCTCATTGATGCCATCCAGCAAGCCAATTCAACTTATGATGCCATAATTCTGAATGCCGGCGGATTTTCCCATACTTCAGTCGCTTTGGCGGACGCTTTGAAGCTGAACACGATTCCGGTTGTAGAAGTGCATATTTCCAACGTTTTAGCACGTGAAGCTTTCCGGCATGTGGCCCTGCTGGCTCCTTTTGTGAAAGGAGTGATTTCCGGCTTCGGTCGTCAGGGTTACTTCCTGGCCGTACAAGCCCTTACACAAATCCAACAAGCACCATGAACAGCTTTTCTAAAGCACGCACTATGCTGAAAATAAGTGCGATATCTTGTCTTACGCTCGTATTCTTTCGGTGTGCTTCCGGTCCAAATCCCGAAGCATTAAGAAAAAGAGCGGAATTTCTGCACGATAGCATTATGCCGCTTTCGGGTGAATTGATGCGTTTAAAGCGAACTTGTCAGGATCAAGCCTTGCAAATGGATTCGTTGCAACCGGCCCTTGCGGATACTTTTCGGCAAAAAGCCTCAGATTTGGAAGCCGCCTATGGTGCAATGATGGATTGGATGCATCATTACGCAGTTCCAGATCCCGGAACACCCAGGGAGGAAGCGGTGGCGTATTTTGAAGATGAAATCCGGGCCATCACGGCCGTTGGAAGACAATATGACACTTCTATGAAAAGTGCAAAAGAACTAATTCAAAGAAATGAAAATTAATTTGTTATATGCTTTGAGTTTGGGTGTTTTAGCCGCTTGCCAATCACCTAAACCCCATCAGGAACGGCTTCCTTTTTTCGGAGAACCCACCGTGATCACCCGTGTGGAAAACGGTGAAAGTTTTTACGACACCATTTGGCCCGTTTTACCTGCGTTTAGCATGGTGAACCAAATGGGGGACACCATCACGGAAAAAGCGGGAGAGGGAAAAGTCCAGATTGCTGACTTTTTCTTCACCACTTGCCCAACCATTTGCCCGGTGATGACCAAACAGCTGGCTCGCGTACACGAGGCCTTTCGACAAAATGCGAATGTGATGATTTTTAGCTATACCATAGATCCTGAACATGATACCATGGAAGTATTGCAGGACTATGCGGCAAGAGTCGATGCGCAACTTCCGGGATGGCAATTTTTGCGGGGCTCCATGGATGAAACGTTTGCGCTGGCCGATGCGCATGGCTCTTTTGCCCGCGAAGATGTAACCAGCCCGGGCGGATTTGAACATAGCGGGGCTTTGGTGTTGATTGATGGAAGCCGCAGGGTGCGCGGTCTTTATAATGGCGTGGATGGCAAAGAAGTGGATCAGCTGATTCAAGACATCGAACAGCTATTAAAAGAACATGAATAAAGGGGCACTTCGGGTGATTGGCATCATCCTGCTGGCTGGCGTCGCCATCACACTTTTTTTACTTCCGGATAAAGGTACGGAGGTACGGGGAAAAGCGTTGTATGGTCAATATTGCGCCAATTGTCATGGCGATCAGGGAGAAGGATTAGGACGCCTGATTCCGCCAATGACAGCACCGGAAATGCATTCACCGGAACGCATCATTTGTGCCATTCGCTATGGAAAAAGAGGACCTGTGACCATTGGGGGCATTGAATACAATGGTTGGATGCTTCCGTACAGAAACATGGAAGTGGATGAAATTCGGGATATCGTGAATTACGTGGTGGCAGAATGGGGGACATCAACTTCCAAACCCGCATTGAGCATCCCGGAAGTAAATGACATGATTAAAATTTGTCCTAAACCTTAACTTGTAATTACGTCAAGTTCTACCTTGAGATTCCGAATGATAAAGTCTTGCCGGTCTGGAGTGTTTTTCCCCATATAAAACTCCAGCAACTGCTCCACACTTTGGTCTTTCCTGATGATGACCGGTTCCAACCGGATGTCTTTGTTGATAAACTGACGAAATTCATCCGGAGAAATTTCACCTAATCCTTTAAACCTTGTGATTTCAGGGTTTTTCCCAAGCTTTTGCAAGGCTGCCAAACGCTCCGATTCGTCGTAACAATAAATGGTTTCCTTTTTATTGCGAACGCGGAAAAGCGGTGTTTGCAAAATGTATAAATGCCCTGCTTTTACCAAATCCGGGAAAAACTGTAAGAAGAAGGTAATCAGCAATAAACGAATGTGCATGCCATCTACGTCGGCATCCGTGGCAATTACAATGTTATTGTAGCGCAGATGCTCCAGGTCGTTTTCGATGTCCAGAGCGGCTTGCAGTAAATTAAATTCTTCATTTTCATACACCACTTTTTTACTTAATCCAAATGTATTCAGTGGTTTACCTTTTAAGCTAAATACGGCCTGCGTGTTTACATCTCTGGCCTTGGTGATGCTGCCTGAAGCCGAGTCTCCCTCTGTAATGAAAAGGGTGGTATTGAGTCGATCGACATGATTGGAATCGTAATGCACCCTGCAATCCCGCAATTTCTTGTTGTGTACGGCGGCTTTTTTCGCCCTTTCCTTGGCAATTTTTTTAATGCCGGCCAACTCTTTTCGCTCTCTTTCACTGGCCAGGATTTTTTCTAAAATAGCTTGGGCCGTATCTGGAAATTTGTGAAGATAGTTGTCTAACTCCCTTTTTATGAAATCATTGACGAAAGTGCGAATGGTAACCCCTTCCGGTGCAATATGCTGGCTTCCTAGTTTGGTTTTGGTCTGGCTTTCGAATATGGGCTCCGTGACTTTGATGGACACGGCGGAAATGATTGATCCCCGAATGTCGGAGGGTTCAAAGTCTTTTTTATAAAATTCCCGGAGTGTTTTCACCACCGATTCTCTGAAAGCCGCCTGATGCGTTCCACCTTGCGGGGTAAACTGTCCGTTTACAAAGGAATAGTATTCTTCGCCATACTGATTTCCATGCGTCATGGCGATTTCAATATCCTCACCCCTTAAATGGATAATGGGATATTGCACATCTCCTGAAATTTCATTTTTCAACAGATCTAAAAGTCCATTTTCCGACTTAATTTCCTGTCCATTGTAATGAATGGAAAGCCCGGTATTCAGATAGGCATAATTCCAAAGCATTCGTTCCACATAAGAGCTCCGGTAATGATAGTTCCCGAAAATCTCTACATCTGGTGTAAAACTGACCAGAGTGCCTGCTTTTTCATTGGAATCCTGTAAATCCTGGTCCAGGGTAAGCACACCTTTTGAAAATTCAGCCGCTTTTGCCTTGCCTTCGCGGACACTTTGTACTTTGAAATAGGAGGAAAGGGCGTTGACCGCTTTGGTACCGATACCATTTAAGCCTACTGATTTTTTGAAAACTTCTGAGTCGTATTTGGCACCCGTATTGGGTTTAGACACGCAATCAATGACTTTTCCAAGTGGAATGCCCCGTCCAAAATCCCGAACAGTTACCGTGGCATCTTTAATGGTGACTTTGATGGTTTTGCCATGCCCCATCACAAATTCATCGATGGAGTTGTCAATGACTTCTTTGAGTAAAATATAAATCCCATCGTCTCCGGAGGAACCGTCTCCCAATTTCCCAATATACATCCCGGGACGAAGACGAATATGCTCTTTCCAGTCTAAGGACCGGATACTATCATCTGAATATGCTGCACTTTGGACTGCCATACCACAAAGATAAAAAATCCAAGGCGCGAAACCTTGGATTTTCCCTGTGTGTTGCAGAACATGGCCTCAGGTTAAAATAAACTTGAGGCATCTTTTGATTTGGTGATTTTGAAAAACCACAAAATAAATCCCGCGGCTGTATTGTGAAAAGTCGAAGGGGTGGCGTCCGGGAGTCAAATCGTCGGTTTGTTCTATGAGTCTGCCATTTACATCTAAAATGGTGATTCGGCCGGATTGTTTTTTTGTTTCTACCGTAAACGGCCCTCTTGTTGGATTAGGGAAAATCCGCCAATCGAAAAATAAGGTGGGATCCGGATGGAGACTCAGGCTATCCATTTGCTTCAACAAACTTTCTATATGACTTGGGTCAATAATCTGATTGTCTTTTTGTTTTGTTCTATTTTCCGGGCATTCATTCCGATAAGTATACCGTTCAATAATTTTTACCAGCAAATCGTTCATCTTTTGTGGATTGATTTTATCTCCGCTGGGTTTCAAATGGGATTCGCCCACCCCTGAATCATCTGTTAGGGCGGTGTAAGTGCCTCCGGACATCACAGCCAGACTGCGAAGAAAAAATTCCGTGGATTTGCTGATACCTGAGCAGGCGAGGGGAATGATGCGGATTCCGCGGGCGGCAGCATTCCGGATTTGTTGCTGAATACGGGATTTTACCTCTTCATGTTGGTGAGGTGGCGCATCTAAGACTAAAAACATGATTTTTGCCCTGGCTTCTTCGGCCCAACCCAGTGAATCTAAGCCCACAGCCAAGCCTTCCTGAACCGCTTCAGGGTAATCACCGCCGCCTCCGGCCCGCTGTTCAGACAAGAATTTTTGTGCGTTCTCGGCACTTCCAAGGGTTTGAAAACGAGTGAGATATTCATCTCCGTAATCTCGATACACCACCGCACCTGTCCTAAAGTCGAGGCCCTGTAACTTTTTGGCTACCCGAGACATCACATGATTGAGTTCGGTTGTCAGATAGTGCAATTCATCTCCCATGGATCCGGTTGCATCCACCACAAAGGCCACATCTACTTTGGCGGATGCTGCACAGGATTTTTGTAGTACAATGCGATGTACACCACGTTGTCCGGGCGTGACTTGATGAAGCATTTCAGAATCCCAGCCATCTCCAGCAATGAGTCTGTAATTGGTGCTTATGTCAGATGATTGGGTAAAAACATGGACCCATAATTCCGCCCTTCCCGTGTTGTCTGTGCGGGAAGCCCAAACCACTTTTCCAGAAGGATCTATCAGGGAAACAGGAACATCTACCAACGGGAAGTAATCGGCATTCACTACTTCTGCTGTGATTCTTTGCTTTGGAAATAGCGCCCACTCTTTGGTAAATGGGATAAATTCCCCGGACAGAAGTTTTGAAAAAGTTGGCCATCCTGCAAGGTCATTCACTTCGGCAGCCGTCAGCGTTCCCGGACCGGGATCGCTCGTGCTTTTGGAATAAATGCCCGGAACATCTGAATCTGCTGCGCTATGCAGATGCATGGTTCTTCCGGAAGGTGCTTCGCCGGACATGGCTTCTCTTTCGGTGGAAGAAGCGGCTTCTGCACGGTACCCGCTGCTGTGATACGCAGTTCGGTTAGAAGTCGGACGCCTGGCAACCCATGTATTGAAGGAAAAAAGAAGGGTGTCCTTTTGTAATTCGTCTATGGAAAAACTAAGTTTATCTGGCGCTGTAAGGTCTGCATGCCAAAAAGTAAACCAAATTTTTTCTTGATGAATGGGTATGTTGGGAAAAGGAAAACCAGGAACCAGACCGCTGGCATTGGTTTGGCCACTCCACCAAAGGCGTTCGGCCTGACCTACATGTATGCGTACTTGCGGAACGGCGATTTTATTTTGATTGACCACTTTGATCACGGGCGTGATGCGTTGGGCGAAGAGTAGATTTCCCAGAGAGAGAAAACTTACGGTGAGCAGGTGCCATTTCATAGGATTTGATTTTTACCAGGCTCTTTTACCCTTGAGCGGCCCATTGGTTCAATACCAAATGAAAAAACCGGACATTGGCCCGGTTCTTTCTATTCCTAAATCAAAAAAACAAAACTTACAAGCCTAGCACTTCGCGGATTTGCGCTGTGTGGTTTTTGGTATCTACTTTTTTAATGATGGCGGCAATATGCCCTGTTTCATTAATGATAAAAGTAACCCTGTCTGTGCCCATGTATTTTCTGCCGTACATAGACTTTTCTACCCATGTGCCATAGGCTTCATGGACTACTTTTTCCGTATCGGCCAATAACTCAAAGGGCAACTGATATTTTTCAATGAATTTGGTGTGTTTTTTTGCGTCATCGGAACTTACACCAAGAACGACAAAACCGTCTTTGGTCAATTCAGCGTAGTTATCGCGCAGGTTGCAAGCTTCTGCAGTGCAACCGGGGGTATCGTCTTTGGGATAAAAATATAAAATGACCTTTTTTCCTTTAAAAGAAGATAAGGTAACATTCGTTCCAGCTTGGTTTGGAGCGGTAAAATCAGGTGCAAGATCGCCAACGTTGAGCATAAGGATATATTTTAAAGAGAAAACAGATGACCTGAAAATTGGTTCATGGAAAAAGATCAGGGTCTCGAACCAACATGAGGATGGCGCCTTGTGGTACGATTAATAATTTTTCCTCATTCAGGCTTATTTCAAGGCTGTGTTTCTGCAGAAAGTAGGCAAAATCACCTTCTTTGGCTTGCAAAGGAAGGAACCTTGGTTCCTGTGCTTGTTCTTTCCAGGGTTCTTCATCAGGATCCGGGGCAGCGATAGGAAACCCCGGCCCTACCTTTAAAATATAACCTGATAAAACAGATTCTTTCTCTGCAACCGTAGGAGGAAGATATAGTCCTGATGCGGTTCTTCCATCAGGATTTTTCGGACGAATCAACACTTTATCGCCCACCATTTGTACCAAATCTAGGGTGTTAATTGCCATTTTTCGGTTGTTGTTTTGCGAAATAAGCACAGAATGAAGTAAGGGCGCAGGTTTCACATTTGGGTTTGCGGGCAATACATACGTATCTGCCGTGTAAAATTAACCAGTGATGCGCCACATGAATGTCTTGTTCCGGAATGTGTTTTACCAAATCCCGTTCCACCGCCAGAGGCGTTGTACCCTTGGTTAATCCCAAACGTCTGGATACCCTAAATACATGTGTATCTACCGCCATGGCTGGCTTTTCAAAAATGACAGAAGCCACTACATTGGCGGTTTTTCTCCCGACACCAGGCAGTTTCACTAAATCTTTGATGTCGGAAGGAATATCTCCCTGAAAATCTTCGATAAGCATTTTGCCCAAGCCGGCCAGATGTTTGGCTTTATTATTCGGATAGGAAACAGAACGAATAAAAGGAAAAATGTCATCTGACGTAGCATTGGCCAATGCTTGTGCATCCGGAAATGCTTCAAATAGGGCAGGAGTCACCATATTAACCCTTTTATCCGTGCATTGTGCAGAAAGGACAACGGCTACCAAAAGTTCAAAAGGACTTCGGTAGTGTAGTTCCGTTTCTGCCACGGGATGATGGGTTCTAAAATAACCCAACACCTGTTCAAATCGTTCTTTTATCCGCATAGAAGTGGTGCGAATATCTGAAATTTTGATGGGGCATCAAAGAAAAAAGGCGCCTGTAAAAGCGCCTTTTTCTTCTTTAAAACGGATTTTTAGTTGACTTCTTCGAGTTCACCGATGCCTTGACGAATCATGACGACCTCATTGCCTGTGCAGTCCAGAATGGTGCTGGCTTCATTATGGCCGTATCCACCGTCTACAATCAGGTCGGCACGATCAGCAAATAGCCGGTATATCTCTTCCGGATCGGTGGCATAAGCCAGGATTTCATCTTCATGATGCACCGACATGGTAAGAAGGGGATGTCCCAATTCTGAAATAATCTGGGCTGGAATTTTGTGATCGGCCACCCGTATTCCGATGGTTTTTCGACCCGGCAT
Source organism: uncultured Candidatus Competibacteraceae bacterium (assembly GCA_964578885.1). Taxonomy (GTDB): domain Bacteria; phylum Bacteroidota; class Bacteroidia; order CAIKAF01; family CAIKAF01; genus CAZRHR01. The sequence continues at coordinate 33,290 of CAZOEO010000009.1, forward strand.
CATTTTTTCCACTTCTGTAGAAGCGTGTAAAATAAAGGTAAAAGGCCCCGGTAGCAAGCGATTCATCAAGGCATATACCGGATTTGATACCTTTTTAGCATAAGTGCCTAAGGCAGTTAAATCGGCGAGCATGAAAGACAGGTTGGCTTTTTCCACAGGTTTTCCTTTGAGTGCGGCAAGTCGTTCTCTACCCAGTTTGGAGTGAGCCGAAACGGCAAAACAATACACGGAATCGGTGGGAAGAATGACCATTCCATCTTCCTTTAATACCTGAACAATTTGATCGATGTGCCGTTGGGCAGGAGCTTTTGAATACACTTTAGTTAGCATAGCGGTTATGTATTTACAAGTTTAAAAGAACCTAAAACGAACCGCTTCTGCTTACTTAAGCAGGATTTCCCTTGGCGTAATCTGCCAGGAATTTCTCTAAGCCTACATCCGTAAGTGGATGTTGCAACAATGCCATAATGGGAGGCAGTGGACAGGTAACCACGTCGGCACCTGCTTCTGCACAAGCGACAATGTGCATGGCATGACGAACAGAAGCGGCAAGAACCTGGGTTTTGAACCCATAATTCCCGTAAATTTTCACAATCGAGCGAATCAAATCCATGCCATCGGTGCTGACATCATCCAAACGTCCAATAAACGGGCTCACATAAGTGGCACCTGCTTTGGCGGCCAACAAGGCTTGTCCGGATGAAAAGACCAGGGTGCAATTGGTTTTGATGCCTTTGCCAGAAAAATATTTTAATGCACGAACGCCATCTTTGATCATGGGGATTTTCACCACGATGTTTGGATGCAAAGCAGCTAAAGCATCTCCTTCGCGCACCATACCTTCGTAATCAGTAGAAATCACTTCGGCGCTCACGTCGCCATCCACGATATTACAAATGTCGATATAATGCTGAAGGATACGATCTTTACCCGTAATGCCTTCTTTGGCCATCAAGGACGGATTGGTGGTAACACCATCTAATACCCCGAGGTCGTGGGCTTCACGAATCTGATTCAAATTGGCCGTGTCGATGAAAAACTTCATGTGTTTAACTAGCTTGTTAGATTTTCATGAAAGGCCTGATTGCTATTGGCAATTTAAAGAAATCATTACCAAATTACAACCAGGATTAAAACTTTTAACAAAAAGAAAGAGGCAAGTTACTTGCATCGCACCGCTACAACCTCATACCCTTGCTACATTCCTGTCCTGGGGGATTCTGAGGGAGCTGGTCGCACAAGACTTGCCCCGCACAAAAGTAATACGCCCTTTCAATTTCCCCAAATATAATCTCCTACTTTCTGGCCAAAATCAAGGATTTCCTTTCATTTGTCTGAATGCAGATTTCAAGGTTCTGGTATCCAAATAGTTTCACCCGGGACAATAGGGAAATCCTTCGCTTTCCAACGTTCGGAAGCCGCTTTCAATCTGGCTTCTGAACTGGCTACAAAATTCCAACGAATATATCTGGGCTCCGCAAAGGGCTCTCCACCAAATAATAACAATCGACTTCCGGGTATTGCCCGAACAAATGGGCATGGTTCTCCTCCTGAAACAAGCATCTCTCCCGGACGGACTTCAAAATGATCCGTTTCCAACCCTCCTTCCACTACCGAAATGCCCCATTCTCCAAAACTTTGGTGCATAAACGGGATTTCGCCTCCTTCTCGACCCACCCGGATATCCACCATGTACAAGGGACTGTAAACAGGAACTTTACTTTCCCTGGAACCCCATTTTCCCGCAACAAGGCGCAAGGTGAAGTCATTTTCCTGCCACTCTGGAACTTCCCTGGCTGGTAGATGGAAAAAATGTGGATCTATGTCTTCAAACGCCAATGGCAAAGCCACCCAAATCTGAAATCCATGCATGGGCATTTTCTCTGTATGGCGCAGGTTGGCTGGTGTTCGTTCGGTATGCGTAACGCCTTTTCCTGCCGTCATCCAATTCACCGCTCCTTTTTCAATTTGCTGAACGGCTCCGGTGCTATCCCGATGTTCCATGACCCCTTCAAATAAATAGGTGAGGGTAGAAAGGCCAATATGCGGATGCATACCAATGTCCATCCACTTTCCTTTTCCCAGTATTTCCGGGCCCATATGGTCTATGAAAATAAAAGGGCCAATCATTTTTTTGTGAATAAAAGGCAGGATTCTTCCTACCTGAAATTCACCAATAAAACGACTTCTTTCCGGAATAATGGGGCGGGTCGTGGACATAACTCAGGTTTTTAGGGAGTGTAAGATACAGGGATCTGCGTTTGTTTTGCACGCTCTTGGTATGATTTAAGGGCATATTCAATGAGGCCGTTCCTGGCTTCAACCATAGACTAATGGATAAATTCTACCTTTGGGGTGTGATGCATTATCAACATAAAAAACAATTTGGGCAACATTTTTTAAAGGATGCCGAGGTGATTCACCAAACCATTCATTTGCTCAAAGAAAAATATCCTTCGGGTATTGTTTTAGAAGTAGGGCCTGGGATGGGCGTGCTGACAGAACAATTGGTGCAAGAAAAAGCCTACACCCTTTTCATCAATGAGATTGATCGGGATTTACTTCCTGTGCTTATCCAAAAATTTCATCAGATTCCTCAGCGCCAATGGTTACCTGGTGATTTTTTACAGATTTCCCTTGAAGCGCTTGGGAATCATTACGCCTTAATTGGCAATTTCCCATATAATATTTCTACCCAAATTGTTTTTCGGATGCTAGAGGAGCGGATGCGTATTCCTGTGGCGGTGGGAATGTTTCAGAAGGAAGTAGGTGAGAGGCTGGCGGCCCCTCCCGGAAGTAAAACTTATGGGATTACGAGTGTTCTTACGCAAGCCTATTATCAGGTAACATTACATATTCACATTCCGCCGTCTTCATTTCAGCCGCCGCCCAAGGTAGATTCTGTGGTGTTGCGTATGGAACGATTACCTGAAGAAAACTGGCCGGTTTGTGGATTTGAGCCGTTGAGAAAAGTGGTAAAAGCAGCTTTCGGACAGCGACGCAAAACTTTGAGAAACGCACTGAAAGGCATGACTTTCCATGGTATTCCTTCCGATGATCCCATTTGGAACCTAAGGGCAGAACGGCTATCCGTGAAAGATTTTACCCGACTTGCCCTGGCACAAATGAAGTCTTGAAGTTGGCCATTTTTCCTTTTGAACAAGTAAGCCGCTGAAAACCTAAGCAAAAAGGATAAATGGTCCTTTGTTTTCTTTAGCTTTGTGGGAATTTCATGGAAATCACGGCACAATTGATCCAATCTTTGCAGCGGTCTATTAAGGAACGCGATGAAACCTCTATTCTGGAGGTGATTGGAGATATGCACCCCATTGACATTGCCAGCATTTTTGAGAATATTTCCGCACTTGAAGCCAAATATCTCTACACCCTTATGGATGAGGAGAAAGCGGCAGACGTCATTACGGAATTAGACGAAGATGTGCGGGAAAAATTTATGGCCCAGCTTTCATCTCGTGAAATTGCCGAACAGTTTGTCGAAAACCTGGATTCAGATGATGCCGCCGATTTATTATCTGAATTTCCTGTAGCCAGGCAAAAAGAGATTTTATCCGAAATCGAGGATCCTGAGATGGCTTCCGATATCGTGGATTTGTTGCAATACGACGAAGATACTGCCGGAGGTCTGATGGCCAAAGAAATGGTGGTTATTCAGGTCGATTGGGATAGAAAACAGGTGATTGAGGAAATTCGGAGGCAAGCCATTGAAATTGAAAATTTTTACACCGTATATGTGGTAGATGAACACCATAAATTATTGGGTGTATTGCCGTTAAAAAAATTACTGATAGAGCCTGAAAGCGTCCGGGTAGAAGATATTTATTTGGATCGGGTCATTTTTGTGGATGTACACACTTCTAAAGAAGAAGTGGCGCGCGCCATGAGTAAATTCGATTTGGTGGCCTTACCCGTTGTAGATCAGCTGGGACGCCTGGTTGGACGAATTACCATTGACGATGTGGTAGATGTTATTCAGGAAGAAGCCGATAAAGATTATCAGTTGGCGTCGGGTTTAACAGAGGACGTAGAGTCGGATGACAGCGTTTGGGTATTGACACGTGCCCGCACACCCTGGCTTTTGGTTGGTTTATTGGGTGGAATTATTGGGGCCAATGTGATTGCGCAATACGAAGGACAAATTCGCATTCACCCGGAAATGGCCTATTTTATTCCCCTTGTGGCGGCTATGGGAGGAAATGCAGGGGTACAAAGTTCGGCCATTGTGGTGCAAGGCCTGGCCAGTGGCCGAAGCCTAAGACAAGATGCACTACTCAAGAAATTTTTTAAAGAAATGGCGGTTGGTTTGTTGAACGGGGTGATTTGTGCCATGGCCATATGGGCCTATAATTTCTTTTTTACCGGAGATCAGGTACTGGCTTTTACTGTAGGTACTGCCATGCTCACCGTAATTGTGAGTGCGTCGGTGCTCGGGACGTTTATTCCCCTCACTTTGAACCGATTTAAAATAGACCCGGCCTTGGCTACAGGTCCTTTTATTACCACACTGAACGATATTACCGGCATGTTTATTTATTTTTTCATTGGCCGGCTATTGTACGGAGGTTAAGCCCAACCGCCCATGTCTTCTGCCGCCATGGATTTCTCCTTGGTTTCTTCCACCCAGTCTTCATCTTTTTCAAGAGGTCCGGGTTGGATGGGATCACCCAAATAATTGATCCTTTTTCCCGGCCAAATCAAAGCCGTCCATAGGTATTTTAGCAAACTTTTTTGATCAAGAGCTGGATGTAAATGAGGTGCAATATGTTCCTGATGATAAGCTGGATACAGGCTCCAGTGCAATCCGGGCTTCATGTGATGTGCCCCGTGGTATCCATTGTTGCAGACCAAAAAGTTGAACCATGTTCCAGTGAAGTTCCGACTATGGTTGTATGGATGATTGGGGTCGCAACCATCATGTTGCCAGAAGTTGGTTCCAAAAATGCCCCAAACAGCGTAGATATTTGGAATTAGAAGAACCACCAAAGCCAATTTCCAGTTCCAATAGAAGAAAAATAGTTTCCAGACCCAGGCAAGGACCCATTCCATTTTATATTGTTTGTACCAATTGGGTTTGCTGGGGCCCACCTGCACCAAAAAGCGGTTTTCAGTGCGGATGATGCCTGGAATCATTACAAAAAAGAACAAAGCCTGATTTAGGAAATTCCAGCGAAACCGCATTTTGGTGGTTCGCGTATTGTCTTTGGCGGTTTGAAGATGTTTGTGGTGGCTCAAATTGTGTCCCGGAACATAACCTGCAGCCGGCGCCCCAAAGGCAAGGGTAAGTAGAATTTGATGCACTCTATTCCAGTTTTTTCCAACGAATACCGGACAATGCACTGTATTATGAATGGTAATGGCGACCATGAAATTCAAAATACATAATAATGGAAGCCAAAAAGTCCAGAAATACCAGGGAAGAGAAGGGGAGGGTCTGTTCCAAAATGCCCAATCGAACAAGCTGTTTTCCGGGAGAAATCCGAACCATGCACTTCCGAAAAGTAAAAAATACAATCCAAGAAATGCCAATGAACGAAGATCCGCTTGGTATCTTATTCTCATGCAGGGTTAATTTAGGTAAAAATACAATCCTTCTTGAGATTTAGAACTTTAAATCTTCATTTTAGCTTATTCAAATAGGAAAGAAATATAAATGGACCTGGCTTGCATGTGTTCAATGGCCCGTGAATATAAATTAAAATCAGGATAGTGCACGTCCATCAACCCCCAGGCGGTTTTGAGTTGGGTGGATAATTTAAAGTAAGGCAAGTAAAATTCAAACCCTACGCCTGCTTCAATTTGTAAATCATGCGGCCGAAGTTTAATTGGGAAAGAGGCTCCGTCGCTACTGCCTACCTTGGAGGATAAATCGAAAGTATATTTCAGTCCTCCAAGTAGATAGGCGGAAAAATTGGTGAGCCGTACCGATTGATATTTAAAATGAAATGGAAACTCTGCCAGGGTACTTTCGAAGCGGAATTGATCCACACGTCCCGGTCTTTGAAATTCCATGATTCGGCCAGCAAGAGAAAGCGAAGGGGAAAATTTCAACCTCCATCGTTCGCCCAATCGCATGGAGGATTCGATGCCCATGCTGAATCCCGGCTCCCAGATGGAAGAGACACTATAAATGGTGTCGGGCATCAGGGTGCGTAAATCTGCAATAGGGCGAACGGCCAATCCAGTATGTATGAGTCCCAGATTAACGCCGAAACGAAACAGGCGGCGGTTGTAGTTGGGAAGATTTTCGGTTTTTACTGCTGGCTTGGCTCGCTTTTTTCCGATGCGATTAGGCATATCTGCGCCTGCACAACCTGTGAGCAAAAGGGAAAAAAGAAGAAAACCAATAAAAATGGGCCTCATGTTGGATTCAGAACGCTTACCTCGTGCTTTTATTTTATCCCGGTGTAAATAGAAGCGATACCAAAGGTAAGTCGTTTTTCCTTAAGCGAAGTAAAGCCAACGGCTCCCAAATGTTCTAAAAATGCTTTTCCATCGGGGAAAGCCTGCACACTTTCAGGCAAATAGGTGTATGCAGAAGCATCTTTTGAAATCCATTTTCCCCAGCGCGGTAAAATGTGAGAAAAATAAAATTGATATGCTTGTTTTACAGGGAAATGGCTCGGTTTTGAAAATTCCAGTACCACAACCAGTCCACCGGTCTTGGTCACCCGATACATTTCAGAAAGCCCCAAATCCAGATTTTCAAAATTCCGGACACCAAAAGCTACCGTTACAGCATCGAAAGATGCATCGGGAAAGGGGAGGGCTTCACTATCGCCATAAGACAACTGTACGACTTCGGTTAACCCGCGCTTTTTGATTTTTTCTTTTCCTACGGCCAGCATGCCTTCAGAAATATCTATACCATGAATTTTTTCTGGTTTCAACTGACTGAGCGCAATGGCCAGATCAGCAGTTCCTGTGGCAATATCAAGGACTCTTTTAGGATTGTGTTTTTTAACAATGGACACCACTTTTCTTCGCCATCCTTTGTCAATGCCTAAACTTAAAAAGTGATTTAAAAAGTCGTATCGGGCAGAAATGTTATCGAACATCTTTGCCACTTGCTCTTTTTTAGAGCCTTCCTGTTGATATGGTTTTACGGTCAAAACGTCCTGATTTGGGGTGTGAAGATAGCACCATTTTGGTACTTACGGAGGTACAACAGCTATTAGTGGGTCTTTGTTGTTGATTAACCCAACATCACGTATGCATCGGGATATTTATAGTTGTTTGTGGTGGCTTTGCGCGATACGGCAAATGCAACGGTAAGCACGCCAACTCGTCCTACCAACATGCTTATCATCAGCACAATTTTTCCTCCCATTGAAAGTTGAGGTGTAATTCCGATAGACAAACCTGTGGTGGAAAACGCCGACACTTCCTCGAAAGCCAAATATAGAAAGTTGATGTGCGGATCTGTAATGCTGAGTGCTACGGTACCGATAAAAATGCCGGAAAGTGTAAAGAGGAAAATGGAGAAAGCCTTGTACAAGAGCTCTGTTGAAATGGTGTTTTTGAAGACCTCCACATACTTTTTTCCGCGAATTGTGGAAATGGCGGACAGAAAAATGAGGGATATGGTAGTGGTTTTTATTCCTCCTCCAGTTCCTCCGGGCGATGCGCCTACAAACATGAGGAAGATATAAAGCAAAATAGTGGAATTGGCTAGAATGCCGAAATTCACGGTATTAAAACCTGCCGTTCTGCTGCTGACACTTTGAAATAAAGCATGAATAAGTTGTGAAAACCAATTCATATTTCGTATGCCACCTTCTGCCAACTGGGCCGGGTTCCTCATTTCCATTAAATGAAATAACAATGCTCCAAGAACCAACAGAATAATGCTGCTGTACAAAGCCAATCTGCTGCTCAACTGTAACCTTCTCCATGGCTGTGACATGCGTCTGCGCATCATGCCAGGATCCAACCAATCGTTCAAAACCGGCACACCAATTCCGCCAAGAAAAATAAGCGCACCCAAAACCACATGTGTCACAAGACTTTCTTGAACGCCAGGCTCTAATAATCCGTTGGAAAAAGTTGAAAATCCCGCATTATTAAATGCGGAGATGGCGTGAAAAACCGACGCAAAAATACGGTCTCCCTCAGAAGTGAATACCACCTCAGGCGACCAACTCAAATAGACCAATAACATGCCCACCAGTTCGATGAAAAGCGTAAATCCAATGACTTTTTTGAGCATGGATTGGGTGCTGGAAAGACTATCATAGCTCATGAAATCTTTGATCATGCTATTGGCACGAATGCCTACACCCTTACGCATAAAAGCACCAAAAAAGGCTGCGAATGAAATAATGTTCAGTCCACCTAACTGAAAAAGAATCATGATGACCATTTTCCCTTTGATGGTAAACGTGGTCGCTGTGTTCAACACGGTGAGACCGGTAACACAGGAGGCACTAACTGAGGTAAAAAGTGCATCTTCAAACTTGATGCTTCCCGGTACATTCACCATTTCCGGCATGAGTAAAAGGCCTGTACCTATGGCAATTAAAAAGATAAATGAAATAAAGAATAAGATGGCCGGCTTTATTTTCAGCATGCCAAGTCGTTGACTCGCTTTTCCTAACTCAATAAAAACGATGGAAATGAGCACCAACTGAAGAAACAGGAAGAAATCTAACGGATGGGAAAACCATCGGCTAAAAACGTCCTGATCGGAAATCAGTCCAGCCATGCCATTGATGAAAAGAATCAACAGAATGGTGCCTTCAAACCAGTTTTGCCGGATGAATTTTCCAGGTTCAAACTCAAAAAAAGTCCGCAGCAAAAACGAAAAAATGAAGAAAAGGAAACCCGCCTTTATCAGAAATATATTAAAGGCAATACCTGCAGCCGTTTGCGGATATCCATGAAAGTAGAGCAAAAACCCCGTCATTCCAAAAGCGACCAGAAGTCTGAGGAGTCGCAATACCTGAATCACTCGGTTTTTACTTCCGTAGATTCGAATGTTGATCGACTCCCTTACCCTCTGGAATAATCGAATGGGCATGATTTAGCTATTTAAAGCCGCTTGAATTCTGGAAATGGCTTGTGCAAATTGCGTTTCAGACGTAGCGTAGCTCAACCGAATGGCATGGGGTGCACCAAAGGCGCCGCCGGGAACCGTGGCTACATGTGCTTTGTTTAGCAAATACATACAAAGATCATCGGCTGTGTCTACCCGTACATCTCCATATGTTTTCCCAAGACAAGCAGATACTTCGGGGAAAAAATAAAAAGCACCGGGAGGTAAATCTACCTGAAAACCAGGAACTTTTTTAAGTTGTTCGTAGCCTTTGTTACGTCTTTCCATAAACACATCGCGCATGTATTGTATGGCTTGCGGATGAGCTTCTAAGGCCGCGATAGCAGCGCGTTGAGTAATGGAGCATGTGGCGCTGGTGGTTTGTCCCTGAATTTTGATACAAGCTTGAATAATGGCTTCCGGCCCGCCAAGATATCCAAGACGCCAGCCTGTCATGGCAAACGATTTAGACAAACCGTTGACGGTGACGGTTCTATTTTCCATGCCGGGTAAACTGCCTATGCTCACATGTTTACCTTCAAATAAAATGTGCTCATAAATCTCATCGGACATCACCAGTATCTCCGGGTGGGCTTGAAGTACATCGGCCAAACTTTCCAACTCTTCTTTGGTGTAAGCCGCTCCGGTGGGATTACATGGTGAACTAAACCAAAACATTTTGGTCTTGGGTGTAATAGCCGCTGCCAACTGTTCCGCGGTAATTTTATACGCCTGTTCGAAACCTGCGAGCACGGGCACAGGGGTTGCACCCGTCATTCGGATGATTTCCCGGTAACTTACCCAAAATGGTGCGGCCACCACCACTTCGTCGCCCGGATCCAATACGGCCATGGCCAGATTGGCGATGCTTTGCTTGGCGCCCGTGCTTGCTACAATCTGTGAGCGACCAAACACCAATCCATTGTCTCTTTCAAATTTGATGCGAATCGCGTCAATAAGCGCGTCGTAACCCTGCACAGGTGTATAATGTGAAAAATTTTGATCGATGGCGACTTTTGCGGCCATCTTAATGAACTCCGGGGTATCGAAATCTGGCTCTCCTAAAGACAGATTGATGATTTGATGCCCTTGAGCAGCTAATTCTCTACTTTTCCTGGACATAGCCAGGGTTTCACTCTCAGCCATTTGGCTTACCAACTGGGAAATCTTCATGAAATTTACATTCGTTAGGCAATACTAAGTAAAATTCCATCGTTATCGCAAGGTTTTCCTGCTAATTTTGTTTCTTCAATTTAGAATCATTGTAAAGCCTCAGCCATGGATGCTTCACTCATTTTTTTAGAAATCATTCGGTATGCCGCCCCGTCGGTACTGGTTTTTATTTTGGTTTTTCTCATTCTGAAACAGTTTTTTGAATTTCAATTGAGAAAACAGGCCATGGACATTCGCCGACTCAATCAGCAAGCCATCACGCCCGTGCGGCTTCAGGCATACGAAAGAGCGATTTTACTCATGGAACGCATTAATCCACCTCAATTGGTCATGCGCATGAATCAGCCCAACTTATCCAAAAAGGAATTTCATGCCCAGTTGATTCAGCAAATCCGCCAGGAGTACGAACACAACCTTACGCAGCAAATTTATATGTCTAAAGGGGCATGGGAAGCCGTGAAAAAAGCCAAGGAAGAATCCATTAAACTGGTGAATGTAGCGGCAACACGTGTTCCAGAGGACGCAGCCGGTATTGAATTGGGAAAAGCGGTACTTGAAATGGTGATGGATATCGAGAAAATTCCGACCCAGGCAGCCATTGATATTTTGAAACAGGAAGTTCGGACCCTATATTGAATTTTTGTACTTTTAAAAACCGAAAGCAGGTGGTGCTGTCCACTTGCAGCAAGGAAGAAACGCATGTCGCCATTGATGCACCGGGGCAATTTTTGCTATTTGTTCACCTTATTATGGCTAAGTCTTGCGTCCTGCCAAACCGATGAAGCGCTTCCGGAGCCGACACCCTATACTTTTGACGTGCCCGGTTATTTTGGTTCCGTTCCGCAACCTCTTGACAATAAAGCCACAGTAGAAGGCGTGGCGTTGGGAAAAAAACTGTTTTTTGATCCCATTTTATCCCGAAACAACACCATTTCCTGCAGCAGTTGCCATCATCCGGAAAAAGCCTTTACAGACGGTTTACCAAAATCTGTGGGTATCGATGGCCGTATAGGCCGGCGAAATGCCATGGCTTTGGTCAATTTGGCCTGGGCCAATCGATTTTTCTGGGATGGCCGTATTTTTTCCCTTGAAGCACAGGTGTTGTTGCCCGTGCCGGATCATTTAGAAATGGATTTGCCGTGGGAAGAGGCAGAAGCTCGTTTAAATGCAGATTCTGAGTACCGGCAAATGTTCCGGCGTGCCTTTTTACTGGAGCCGGATGAGCCTGTTATGGCTGTACATGTCGCTAAAGCCATCAGTCAATTTATGCGCACGCTCATTTCCTCGGATAGCAAGTTCGATCGGTTTGTTCGCGGCGAAACAATGCTTTCTCCGGCAGAGTTGCGTGGCTTTGATTTGTTTCGCACCGAACGCGCCGATTGTTTTCATTGTCATGGGCATGATGGATTTGCGCAGTTTACCAACAATTCCATCCAGAATAATGGTTTAGATCCACAGGGCGCTTGGTTGGATTCCGGATTGTATTTGCACACGGGACTGCCTTTTCATATTGGATTGTTTAAAACGCCAACGCTTCGCAACATTGCGGTAACAGCGCCTTATATGCACGACGGACGATTTGCGACGCTGGAAGAAGTCATCGACCATTATGATTCCGGCGGACATCCATCGCAGACGATAGATCCGCTGATGAAATTTGTAGGGGTTGGATTACAATTATCGGCACAGGAAAAATCCGATTTACTTGCGTTTTTACATACGCTGACGGATGAGGCGTTTTTGGCTCGGCATGTGGAGTAGGTGAGGGGAACCGAGAGAATTTCTGCCATCCCATTCATTTAGAATGGATAAAACATCTTTTCCTTTTACTGGAAGTAACCAAAGAAAGGACAGACCGCTTCCTAAGGCGTTACTTCGCTCCTAAAAAAACGGCTAAAATGGCTCCAGGGATTCACTTCGCCCTCAAGCCGGGCGGGCTTTTATTTTCTTTACGTGGCGAAATAAAGGAAATAAAAAAAGGGCAGACCCGTAAGCCGGGTTTTGTTCTATCCTGTCATTCATCTAGGCGAAGCATCGCTGCTACGCTCCATCGACCTACCCGTTTGGTGTGTCTTTCGACACGGCTCAGGCCAAGCCCGCACTTATTTGGTCTTTCAGCCCGCAGAGTTTACCCGGAGCCTGGTTACCCAGACAACGCGTGAGCTCTTACCTCACGTTTTCACCTTTTCCCGGCAGGTTGCCCTGCACAGGTAGTTTATTTTCTGTGGCCCTTTTCGTATTCTGCTTTCGCAAAATCCCAGGAATTACCTGGTGCGGTGCCTTCTGCTGCCCGGACTTTCCTCCGGCTTGCGCCAGCGACAGGTCGGTCTGCCCTGCACAAATATACAGGCTATTTCTGAGAATCACTTCTTACGAGGCAAATACGTAGGAAATTACTAGCAATAGACTGCCTATCGCCCAACTTTTTACAGGAATCAACTGGTCTAACGTTATCTTTTCCTTGCGCAGCCAAAAGGCCAGAAGAATCTTTTCTGCGGAAAATGCCACCACAGTTCCCCATGCCAATCCTTGAATTCCCAAAAAGGGAAATAAGGCCAGACTAACAGTCACGTTTAAAAACGTGTCAACGCCAGCGGCCCAGAGGATTTTTCGGCGCTGCCCCGTGCCTAAAAACCAGACTTGCGGCATCCATAACCTGGGAATCAACAGTAAAAGAAAAATTTGAAAAATACCGGCGGCCGGAGCAAAATCGGGCGTAAAAACCGTCTGAAACAAAAAAGGCGCCATCCACATGAGGCCAATGGACACGGCAAAAAGTGGCCAAAGGTATTTTTTGACCCTTTCACGAAGCACCAAAAGATCCGCTTTTACTCGGGTAAAAGGAGCCATGGCCTCACTTAGTGCCGCCATAAGCATTACAGAAAGGGGTAATTCTCTGGCACCATATTGGAAAATGGCGAGCTGATCCGGAACAAATCTCCGGACCAAACCGGCATCAATATGTGGCGCATAACCGGTAAGAATGCCAACCAGTAAAAGGGGCAAAGTTCCCTTTTGCCAGCGGGGTTTTTCCCGCCAGGGCTGCACATAGATTACTAGTAAAATCCAACGCAGAATGCCCAAAAAAGCGAATCCGCGAACCATGGCTTCTGGGTTGCCGGTATATGCGCTGCCAATGAGAAAGAGGGGAATTAAAGGCTGTAATCCGAATACCGACATCCAGAGCAGCCGGGATTTTTTTTCAATCATCCAGGCGTATTCCAGCAACAAACTTACGGGATAGGTAAGAAACCAAAGCGAAAGCCAAAGGGTAATGTTGGCCGATTCTTGTACATGCCAGAAGGAGAAAATCCAGTCATGAAGGGCGTAAAAAAACATGGCTACCACCCCGGCATAGCCCATCATGGTCCAAAAAATGGTTCTTAAAGTGGCTTTTCCTTGAAAATTTTCTCCGGCCAAAGTTTGAAAACAGCCATTCACCCAAAAGGATGAACCGGCTACCATTACCAGTAAAAAAGTTTCAAATAAGGCGATATAAGTTTTTGAAAAACCGAGCTTTGCAAGAAATACTCCTAAGCTCAGCATCATCAAAAAACGCATGAAAATATAGGCTTGCCAGGCCCCGAAAGCAGAACCGGAAAAGAATAGATATGTTTTTTTTTTCTGCAAGCCCTGTGTAATTCAAATTCCCATTATATATTTGCATCCACAAAATCTGGAGGTCGTAGCTCAGTTGGTTAGAGCGTCGGATTGTGGTTCCGAAGGTCGTGGGTTCGAACCCCATCTTCCTCCCCAAAAAAAGCTGCTTTTTCAAGCAGCTTTTTTCTTTTACAATTTACCATATTGTACCTTAGAAAGAACACCTAAAGGCAGTACACGCCCAAAGCTATCTTTTAAGCCCAACTCTCCGCAGGAAATGTCCGGATCACCAGGCATGGTTTCTTTCAATAAGTTATCTATGACCAGGCTCGAAAATCCTAGCGAGTAGGTGTTTAAAATTAGCCATCCGCCCTTTTGCTGCACAAGTTGCCCGGTAAGTTCGAGCAATTCTCGAAGCATTTTTTCCAGTTTCCAACTTTCTCCAGAAGGTCCGTGTCCGAAAGCAGGTGGATCCATAATGATGCCTTCGTACGTTTTTCCGCGTTTTACTTCACGCTGGATAAATTTCATGGCATCTTCCACCACCCAACGGATATCTGTAAGCCCTGAGCTTTCCATATTGCGTTTAGACCAGCCGACTACCTGACGGATAGAATCTACATGATAGGTTTCGGCACCAGCCGCTCTGGCGGCCAGACTGGCTCCACCGGTGTACGCAAATACATTCAGGCATTTTCCACCTTTCAGCGGACCTTGCATGTTCTGATAAATGGTGTCCCAATTCAAATGTTGTTCGGGAAAAATTCCGACATGTTTAAATCCGGTTAAGGCCAGGTGAAACGTGAGTTTGGGGCCATCGGGCAGGGTATAATGGATTTCCCATTGGTCGGGCATGGATTTCAGTTTAATCCATCTGCCGGAATGCGATCCTGTACCTTGAAATTTCACATGGGCCAATTTTTCCCAGGTAGCGCGGTCTTGAGCGGGTTTCCAAATGGCCTGGGGTTCCGGACGAATGGTAATATATTCGCCAAAACGTTCAAGTTTTTCGAAATCGCCACTGTCTAGCAGAGCATAATCGTCCCAACCTTTGGTAATATGTACGGGAATAGCGTGCATGGTCATTTTTTGTTTTGAAGAAGTGAAACCGTTAATTGGGCATTGGCCACAAGTCGGTCTTGAGGGTCAAAGATAACAATGGACCAGACTTGGGTGCTTCCGCCCAAATGAATAGGTGTAGCTTTTCCCCGCACCGGTCCTTCGTTTTCCCTGACACCTCGGATATGTTGAATGTTTAAAGAAAGTCCCACAGGCGATTTTTCTTCTGGATTTACAGTGAGCAAAGCCGCGATGGAACCAAGTGTTTCAGCCAAAGCAGCGGAAGCGCCTCCATGCAAACGACGCATGGGTTGAACTGTTCGTGCATCCACTGGCATTTCGCCCCAAAGGCTGTCATCTGTGATGGCCGTGATGCGAATATCCAAATGATCCACCATGGAATTGGCAGATCTGGATTGTATCATTTCCGGGGTAATTGAAGGATTAAACCAAATCATGTGTGGAAGTAATAAAGGATGAAAGTTGCCAAACGCCAATGGTTTTATCGTCTCCGGCAGTAAAAACCCATTGTCCATCATCGGAACAGGCCAAGGCATTGATGGAATGTCGGTGACCCTGATCTGCCTTTCTAACCATTTTTCCTAATGGCTGTAAAGGTTGTGTATGCCAGATTTTTACAGACGCATCTCGGCTTGCGCTCAAAAGCCAGGGTTCGGAAGGGTGGGACATCAGTCGGTAAATGGCATAATGATGTGCCGGCAAGGAAAGTAGTTTTTCTCCTGTAAGGCCATCCAGAACGTACAAATGTCCATCTCTTCCGGCCGTCACGATTTTAGAGCCGGTGGCATTCCACCAGGCTGTGTGTAATGGAAAATCACTAACACGCACGGTTTTGATGACTTGTCCTGTTGTGGCGTCTAACCATACCAAATGACCTGAAAAACCGGTGGCCAACACTTGTTCACCATTCGGATGAAGGATTAGTTCTCTGATTTTTCCATGAGAAAGCGCCGTAGACCAGCGTGGTTTCCCTTCGGGTAAATGAATGGCTTGTACCACACCATCTGCGCCTGAGGTCAGCAAGCAAGATGCTGATTTTAGATAGGTGAGGGCAAAAATACCACTACGATGTAAGGTCCAAACGTGAAGCACTTTTTTCTGATCGATGTCCAAAAGCACACAATTTCCATCGGCCTGCCCAATGGCAAGGCACCGTAATTCGGGAATCCAACAAAGGGAATACACCGTCGCTGTGGCTTGCGCAAGGGCCTCTGCTTCTTGTTGCGCGATGTTCCATTTGGCGATCCAACGGTCTTCACCTGCTGTGATAATGGTCTTTTCTTCAGAAAGATACACCATGGCGTAAATGGGTCGCTGGTGTCCGGTAAGTCGCAGGAAGGGTAACGCTGGGTTACTCATTGATCAGAAGAAATACACGAATGGCGTAAGACGTTTTCCCCGGAGTTTCAGGTACAAAGACCTGTTCTGTAAAAGGCTTGAAACCCGTAGCGCGAATTTCCACATCGTAGGTCATGTTTCCGGGAAGGGTCGACAAAAAGTTTCCTGATTCGCCAGACTCGACTTCCTGAACCACTTTTCCTGTGGAATCTTTTACAACCATAGTGACGCTCAGGGGCTCGGCCGTCGCTTGCGCCATAACTTTTCCCTTAAATACCGAAACGGTTGGCGTGGTGCCTTCCTGATTGGTGCCAACCACGTCCGGATAGATATAATCGCTTAAATCTACCTCAAAAATATCAAAGGAATAATCCATGGACTCTGGCCTGCGACTGGTTACATAACCGGTAGTTCCCTCCGTATTCACGTAAAAATAAGACTCATCTCCAACGGAATTAATGGGATATCCCATGTTCATGGGTTTAGACCATGCGCCATTGCTCCAGCGGGAAAAATAAATATCGTATCCACCCATGCCGCCGGGACGGTTAGAGCTAAAAAATAAGGTTTTTCCGTCTGGGTGAAGGTAAGCGGAGTTTTCATCGAAAGGTGAATTCACGTCTGCTCCAAGGGGTTTCGCATCGGCAAATCCGAACTTTCCTTTGCGGGTGGCGGTCCATAAATCGCCTTGTCCCAACGTTCCCTTCACAGGTTTCTCGCTGATGTAAATCACTGATTTTCCATCGGCAGCCAGGCTAAGTGACGATTCGAAGTAAGAAGAGTTGAGGTCACCATCCAGGAGCACAGGAGCGCGGAATAGTCCATTTTTCTTAGCGCGGGAATAATAAATATCTCCACCACCGGTTTTGCTCGAAAACAGAAAAACAATGTTACCATCCGGAGAAACAGAAAGCGCTGCATCGTGGCCTGTGGTGTTGATTTCACCTGGTAAAGGAAATGGTTCTTCCCATAGGCCGGTGGCGGAATCTTTATTCATCCACCAAATATCTTGAAATGGAATACCGATATGTGGATCTACGCCACTGCCTTTGTTTTCCGGCCGTGCCGTGGTAAAAACCATCACCTGGCCATCCGCACTCAGGCATGCGGTATTTTCCATATGTTCGGTATTGATAGACGTCATGGGGGAAAGGCGTGCACGACTAGGCTGCTCCATTTGCATACGCGCCATTTCCACTTCTCTTAAATATTGGTTGACCTCGTGTTGCTGAACAGCTTTTCCTTTTAACCTGCTTTTAAACTTCTGATACCAAATACTGGCCTGAGGCAACATACCATTTCTATGGTAAGCGATACCGAGAAATAGGGGCAAATCGTTGTGCGCCGTGGAGTCTTGCTTCCATGCTTCTTCAAGCAAAGACAATGCTTCTGTGTAACGGTGAAGCGCAAGACCGGCCCGGGCTTGAAGTACTTTTAGACTGGCCTGTCCTGGATTATCGCGTACCAATCCCATGTATTGCACGTATGCTTCGGGATAATATTCCAAACGAAAGTTGTCATTGGCGGTGGAAAGCCTCATCCGGTCGCCTGGACTCAATCCCTTTTGTGCATTTACACATAAGAATAAAGTACTGAAAGTGATTGTTATAATTCGGTTTAGCTGCATCATAAGTTAAGGGTAAATGGTATGTGCACAAGCCTCAAACGTATTCCAGAGTAATCCTACTCTTGTCATTGGGCCAACGCCTCCCGGCACTGGTGTGAGAAAAGATGCTTTTTGTGCCACTTCTTCTGCCAAAACATCTCCTACAAGTTTCCAGCCACGAGGTGCTGAAGGATCCTGAACTCTTGTGGTGCCTACATCAATCACCACTGCGCCTTCTTTTACCATGGCGCCATTTACCATCCCTGGGCGACCTGTGGCCACAATGAGAATATCTGCCTGAAGGGCTAATTCTTTCAGATGATTGGTGCGGCTATGTGCGAGTGTCACGGTGGCATTTCCTTGTGGTGTGGCCCGGGATAAAAGAACGGAAATGGGTGTTCCTACAATATGACTTCTCCCAATCACTACGCAATGTTTTCCCTCCACCGGAATCTTATAAGCGGAAAGTAAGGTAGAAATTCCCCAAGGCGTAGCAGCCACAAAACCAGGCAAACCTGCCATCAGACGGCCAGCGTTTTCGGGGTGAAATCCATCTACATCTTTAGAAGGATGTATGGCCAACACTACGGCTGATTCTTCAATGTGTTTAGGAAGAGGGAGCTGAACAATAAATCCATCCACATCTTCCCGTTCATTGAGTTGATGAATAACGGATAAAAGCTCTGACTGAGTAATGGATTCCGAAAAACGGAGCAGGGTAGAGGTGTACCCAATTTCCTCACAATCTTTTACTTTGAACTGCACATAACTCTCGCTGGCACCATTTTCTCCCACCAAAACAGCGACCAGATGTGGCGGTCTAAGTCCAAGTTTTAACCGCATGCGCACTTTTTCGGCCAAATCTTCTTTGACCTGAAGGGCTATTTTTTGTCCGTCTAAACGCTGTGCGGCCATGAAAAAAATTATCTGTTTAAACCCGTTCGGGGCATTTGCTTCATCATGCGGGCCATTTGTTCTTTATTGCCCATCATTTTCATCATTTTGCGCATGTCGTCGAATTGTTTCAACAATTTGTTGACTTCTTGCACAGAGGTGCCGCTTCCCATCGCAATGCGCTGTCTTCTTGAGCCATTAATCACATGTGGTTGTTTTCTTTCCAATGGCGTCATGGATAAAATGATGGCTTCGAGTCCTTTGAAGGCATTATCATCTATATCAAGATCTTTCACGGCTTTGCCGACACCCGGAATCATTCCCATCAAATCTTTGATGTTACCCATTTTTTTGATTTGGCGAATCTGGGCCAGAAAATCGTCGAAATCAAACTGATTTTTCTCGATTTTTTTCCTGAGTTTTTCTGCTTCTGCCTCGTCAAATTGTTCTTGTGCCTTTTCGACCAAAGAGACAATGTCGCCCATGCCCAGTACACGATCTGCCATCCGTGAAGGATAAAACAAATCAAGGGCATCCATTTTTTCGCCGGTACCGACAAACTTAATGGGCTTTTGCACGACGGACCGAATAGATAAGGCCGCTCCTCCACGAGTGTCACCATCTAATTTAGTGAGCACTACGCCATCAAAGTTCAATCTATCGTTGAAGGCTTTGGCCGTATTCACCGCGTCTTGACCAGTCATGGCATCTACCACGAAAAGGATTTCGTCCGGCTGCAATGCTTGCTTAAGGCGTGCAATTTCCTCCATCATGGCTTCATCCACGGCCAAACGACCGGCGGTATCCACAATAACGGTTTGAATGTTTTTAGCGCGTGCCTCAGCTACCGCTCGACGGGCGATATCTACCGGGTCTTTCGAATTTTTATCTGAAAAAACAGGAAGACCAAGTTGTTCGCCTAAAACATGAAGTTGGTCTATGGCGGCAGGACGATACACGTCGCAAGCCACCAAAAGGACGGAACGCTGTTTTTTTGAACTAATATATTTTCCAAGTTTTCCGGTAAAAGTGGTTTTTCCTGAACCTTGTAAACCTGCCATCAGGACCACGGCGGGTTGACTTTTTAGATTCAAATCACTTTTATCGCCGCCCATGAGTGCGGTTAGCTCTTCATGAACGATTTTTACCATTAACTGTCCCGGCGAAACGCTAGTAAGAACTTCTCGTCCAAGTGCCTTTTGCCGAACTGTGTCGGTAAAATCCTTAGCAATCTTATAATTCACGTCCGCATCCAACAAGGCACGACGTACCTCTTTCATGGATTCCGCCACGTTCAACTCCGTAATCTTGTGCTGTCCTTTTAACAGCTTAAAGGCTTTGTCGAACTTCTCCGATAAATTTTCAAACATGCGTAAATAGCTTTCTACGCACAAAGATAGGCCAATAAATGGCAATCCGAAGGCCTTTTTACTGGTCTTCCTTCGGCTTTTTTTTACATTTGTTTGTCAATATCTTAAAAATCTTTTCCAATGCGTTTCAGGTTTGCCTTTGTTTTCGCTTTTGCCTTGTCCACGGTGCTTTCTGCTCAGGAACATAGCAGCAACCATCCCAATTCAAGTTTAAGATTCACGGTGATCAAAGACAATGCGGCCACGCCTGTGAAAAACCAACATAAAAGTTCTACTTGCTGGAGCTTTTCAACGCTTTCCTTTTTTGAGTCTGAATTGATTCGATTGAAAAAGCCGCAAGTGGAACTTTCTGAAATGTACGTGGTTAGAATGGTTTATTTAATGAAAGCATTAAAGTATGTGCGCATGCATGGAACCATTGCTTTTGCGCCGGGAGGTGCTTTCCATGATCCCATCACCGTTTTGTCTACGTATGGATTAATGCCCAGACAAGCGTATACAGGAAACCAATATGGCGCCACGGATATACAACATGGAGAGTTAGATGAAATTTTACTGTCTTATGTGCAAGCAGTGGTTCGAAATAAAAACGGCCAATTGTCTACCGCATGGCAAAAAGGGTTTGAAGGAATTTTAGATGCTTATTTAGGAAAAGTGCCAGAACAATTTGACTATCAGGGAAAAAAATACACGCCTCGCAGTTTTGCTGATGATTTAGGGTTGAAGCCACAAGACTATATTGACCTTACGTCCTTTACCCATCATCCTTTTTACACACAATTTGCCATTGAAGTTCCCGACAATTGGAGTTGGGATAAGGCATATAATCTTCCGTTAAATGAATGGATGGAAACCCTGGACCATGCACTAATGCAAGGATTTACGGTGGCTTGGGGTGCAGATGTATCCGGCAAAGGATTTTCTCATAAGTTCGGATTGGCTCTGGAGCCGGTTCAATATCCGGCTGCCGACAAAGCTGAAGTGTATTTCATGGAACCGCAGGAAGAAAAGCAAGTCACGCAGGCACTTCGCCAGGCCGACTTCGACAATTATTTAACGACAGATGACCATGGAATGCATATTACCGGAATGGTGAAAGACCAGCATGGTAAGAAATATTATATCGTGAAAAATTCCTGGGGCAATACCTCCAACGGCTGTGGCGGCTATTTCTACGCGTCGGAATCGTATGTACAAATGCGAACCCTGAATTTCATGGTTCACCGGGATGGTATTCCATCACCTATCCGTAAGAAGCTTGGCATTTAATCACTTAAACTTCCGACCTGACCTATCTTTTCCCAGGCATATTTGTCTTGCGAAATGATCGAGCCCGTTGATATGAAACGGTATAGCTCAAGGGAGAAATGTTTCTGAATCAGAGTTCGGCAGAAGGAGGGGATGAGTTAGGGATTTCATACCCGGATTTCGGATAATGAAGCCTTACTCTTTTTACAAAATCTGAATGAAAGGACGAGTGGTTTGTAAACAATCTAATTCAGGTTGTTTGTCACATCCATTGTACCGGCCATGCGTTTAAGTTGTGTGGTGCATCAAATTTCCTAAACCATGCATTCACCCTTTTATTGAAAACAAGTCTACCCGTTTCTGGCGGAGCAATGCCGTGCAAAAGGGTATATGCCTTGCCAATTGCATCTTTTTAAAAGTATTGAATCCTCAAAAATCGATGGCAGTGGTGGTGGCGCAAATCAAAGGAAGTTCCTCTCAATTTGGTAGGTCACTTTTTCATGAAAGAACCTGAATGACTTTCATTAAGAGAAGGAAATAACAAAAAAGCCCATGCAATTATCATGGGCTTTTTTTTCTTTAAAGTAGTTGTGCACTAAAGGAAGTTAATCCCCAGACGTTTGGGTACAATTATAACCTTCCCTGATACGATTCACCTGCCATTCCAAGCGCTCATTAGCGTCTGTGGAGCATAGGGTCACGTCCTGACCTCCCACAATGGGAGTACAAGACAAACATACTTCTTTTTCACAACCAGTTAATGTGGTGCCCAATAGGACCATTACGCTGGCAACTAAAATCAGTTTTGCTCTTTTCATGGGGGTGAATTTACGCATTTGTATCATTTCCCGTGCCTTCATTTTCAGATTTCTTCTTTTTAGGCTTGGTAATTTTTATTTTGATTTCACCTTCGTGCAGGCTAACCATAATGCTATCGCCCTCTGTAAGCTTGGCATTAATGATTTCTTCTGCCAATGGATCTTCGATGTATTTCTGGATGGCTCTTTTCAAAGGACGGGCACCAAAATTAGGATCAAATCCTTTGTCAGCGATGTAAGTTCTGGCTTCCTCGTTTACTTTGAGGGCATACCCATTCTTTTCAACGCGGCGAATCAACTGATTCAATTCAACATCAATAATCTGATGTATGTCTTCCTGAGAAAGATTATTAAACAGAATCACATCATCGATTCGATTCAAAAATTCCGGAGCAAAAGCCCGTTTCAAGGCATTTTGAATCACGGATTTGGAATAGTCGTCGGCTTGCTTAGACTTGGCTCCGGTCTTAAAACCAACTCCCTGACCAAATTCTTTCAAATCCCGACTTCCAATGTTGGATGTCATGATGATCACCGTGTTTTTGAAATCAATACGACGACCCAGACTATCTGTTAAAATGCCATCATCCAATGCCTGGAGCAATAAATTGAACACATCCGGGTGTGCTTTCTCAATTTCATCCAAAAGCACTACAGAATAAGGCTTACGACGTACTTTCTCCGTCAATTGCCCACCTTCTTCATAACCCACATATCCGGGAGGCGCTCCAATTAAGCGAGATACCGCAAATTTTTCCATGTATTCACTCATGTCGATGCGGATAAGGCTATCCTCACTATCAAACATGGTTTTGGCAAGAACTTTCGCCAATTGCGTTTTACCGACACCTGTTGGACCGAGGAAAATGAAAGATCCAATCGGTTTGTTGGGATCTTTTAATCCGGCGCGATTTCTTTGAATGGCTTTAACCACCTTTTTCACGGCCTCATCCTGTCCAATGACTAAGCCACGCATGGCATCGTACATTTTAGACAATTTGGCACTTTCGTTTTGCGCCACTTTTTGCACAGGAATGCCGGTCATCATGGCCACTACTTCTGCCACGTTGTCCTCAGAAACCGTTTCACGATGGGCACGGGTTTCTTCCTCCCATTTCTTTTTCACCTGTTCGAGTTGCTCGTTTAGGTGCTTTTCCGTGTCCCTTAACTGAGCAGCTTGTTCATACTTTTGGTTGCGAACCACACGCCCTTTTTCTTCGCGTACTTCTTCGATTTGTTTTTCAATGTCCTCAATTTCTTTTGGAACTTTGATGTTGGTAATGTGCACGCGAGCTCCGGCCTCATCCAGGGCATCAATGGCTTTGTCCGGAAGGAAGCGATCCGTAATGTACCGGCTGGTAAGGGTTACACAAGCCCGAATGGCTTCGTCCGTGTAGTTTACATTGTGGTGATCTTCATATTTCTCCTTTATGTTGTTCAGAATCTGATAAGTTTCATCTTCGCTGGTAGGTTCTACCATTACTTTTTGAAACCTCCGATCCAGAGCCCCATCCTTCTCAATGTATTGGCGATATTCATCTAAAGTGGTTGCACCGATACATTGAATTTCCCCGCGGGCCAAAGCCGGCTTGAACATGTTTGAGGCATCCAGGGAGCCGCTTGCTCCGCCCGCTCCAATAATGGTGTGGATTTCATCGATGAACAAAATGATTTCCGGAGATTTCTCCAGCTCATTCATCAAGGCTTTCATTCGTTCCTCAAATTGGCCACGGTATTTTGTGCCTGCTACCAAAGAGGCCAAATCAAGAGAAACAATGCGTTTTCCAAAAAGGACACGAGACACTTTTTTCTGAGCAATACGCAAGGCTAAACCTTCTGCAATGGCTGATTTTCCAACACCTGGTTCACCAATGAGAATAGGGTTGTTCTTTTTCCGGCGACTCAAAATCTGACTTACCCGCTCAATTTCTTTGTCCCGTCCAATAATAGGATCAAGTTTGCCATCCTCGGCCATTCGGCTCAAATCCCGTCCGAAATTGTCCAGAACCGGCGTTTTTGATTTAGAATCTGCAGGCTTCTTGCTGGCATAAGATGGTCCTTCATCAGCATCGTCATCATTACTACCACCGGGATATTCGGAGCGAGGTCCTTCGTTACTGGTCATATATTCAATTTCTTCTTTCACAACAGCGTAATCTATGTTCTTTGTTTTTAAAATGCGGGTCACAAGCGCATCCTCATCCTTGAGCATGGCCAAAAGCAAATGTTCGGTTCCAATGATGGGGGAACTGAAAGTTTTTGCTTCTAAATATGTGATTTTCAGTGCCTTTTCAGCTTGCTTAACCAGGGGAATATTCGACATATTTACGGCGTTTTTGGCCATAGGGCGAACGCTATTTTCAATGTCGCGACGAAGTTCGTCTAAATGAACCCCAAGTGAGGTCAGGATTTTTACGCCCATCCCTTCACCTTCCCGAATCATCCCTAACATGAGGTGTTCGGTTCCAATATAATCTTGACCCAATCGTAGGGCCTCTTCCCGGCTGAATGAAATAACATCCTTGACACGGGGGGAAAATCTTGCATCCATAAACGGATATTATATGCAGTATGGTAACTAACTAACGATTAAGAACGGGATTCGTTCACAATAAAGCCCAAATCTACAATCCTAATGCCGAAAACCTAAGCAGTGAACTTGGTTTTTTCTTTAAAAATGTGATAAAAGGCCGTGAACGCAACATTTACAACGCAATTTGCAAAACCTGTACAAGATTACAAAATCAGTCAATCTGTCATTGTTGAAAATTTTTCCGACAAAATATGGCACTTGTCATACTTCAACCTATGAAAAATGGCATAGAAATGCCTATTTTCGCACACCCTTGAAGTTTCGGGTGAAAAATATACCTCAAACGACTGGAAAATTAAGCACACATGGCAGACGAGGAAATTACAGGCGCAGGCCTTCCTACAGAGAAAATCATTCCGATCAATATTGAAGAGGAAATGAAATCGGCCTACATCGATTATTCGATGTCGGTGATTGTTTCCCGGGCTTTACCCGATGTACGCGACGGACTCAAGCCGGTGCACCGCAGAGTGCTCTACGGCATGATGGATCTTGGCGTGTACTCAAACAGACCTTATAAAAAATCGGCGAGAATTGTCGGGGAAGTGTTGGGTAAATATCACCCGCACGGCGATAGTTCCGTTTACGACGCCATGGTGCGTATGGCGCAAAGTTGGTCATTACGCTATCCGTTGGTTGATGGTCAGGGTAACTATGGCTCTATCGAGGGTGATAGCCCGGCCGCCATGCGTTATACCGAAGCCAGACTCAAAAAAATTGCAGAGGAATTATTGGAAGATATCGACAAAAATACCATCGATTACCGGTTGAATTTTGACGATTCTTTGGAGGAGCCCACCGTTTTGCCTGCCAAAATTCCAAACCTTCTGGTGAACGGTGCCTCAGGTATCGCCGTAGGTATGGCGACCAATATGGCACCACACAACCTCACCGAAGTCATCGATGGCATCGTGGCTTACATCGATAACAAAGACATTGATGTGGCCGGCCTGATGCAATACATTAAAGCACCTGATTTTCCAACTGGTGGTGTGATTTATGGCTACGACGGGGTGAAATCCGCTTTCGAGACAGGACGTGGTCGCATTGTTCTTCGAGCCAAAACTTCGGTGGAAATTCTGGATAACGGTCGTGAGCAAATCATTGTGACCGAGGTTCCGTACATGGTGAACCCAGCAGAAATTCAGGTAAAAGCCGCAGAATTAGTCAATGATAAAAAACTGGAAGGCATCTCAGATATCCGAATCGAAAGTGACCGGGATGGCATGCGACTGGTCTTTGAATTGAAAAGAGACGCGGTGACCAATGTGGTTCTAAACCAATTGTATAAATATACTTCGTTACAAACCAGTTTTTCAGTCAATAACATCGCATTGGTCAATGGCCGTCCGAGATTGTTGAACCTGAAAGATTTGGTATCGGAATACGTAAAACACCGCCATGAAGTGGTGGTGCGACGTACCCAATACGAATTGGAACAAGCCGAAAAACGCGCACACATCCTCGAAGGTTATCTGATTGCATTAGATCATCTCGATGCTGTGATTGCCTTGATTCGCGGGTCTGCCAACGTAGATTTGGCCAAAGACGGATTGATGACGGAATTTAACCTTTCCGAAATCCAGGCTAAAGCCATTCTGGAAATGCGTTTACAACGCCTTACCGGCATGGAAAGGGACAAAATCCGTGAAGAATACGACGAACTCATGAAACGGATTTCCTGGTTGAAAGACGTTTTGGCCAATGAATCCATGCGAATGGATATCATTAAAGGAGAGCTACAAGAAGTTCGTCAGAAATACGGAGATGAAAGACGCACCGAAATCATCTATAGCGGCGCAGATTTTCGCATCGAGGACATCATTGCAGACGAATCTGTGGTGGTAACGATTTCTCACATGGGATACATTAAACGTACCCAACTGACGGAGTATCGCGCACAGAGCAGGGGAGGGGTAGGAGCCAGAGGTTCCGCCACCCGCGATGCGGATTTCCTGGAACATTTGTTCATTGCCAACATGCACGCCTATATGCTGTTTTTCACAGAAATGGGTAAGTGCTACTGGCTCAGGGTTTTTGAAATTCCTGAAGGACAAAAAAGCAGCAAAGGACGACCTATCCAAAACCTGGTTCAGATTGAACCCGGCGATAAAGTGAAAGCCTATATCGCAGTCAATGGATTGGATAATCCCGAGTATACATCGAACAACTTCATCATCATGTGTACGCGCCGGGGAACCATTAAGAAAACAACCCTTCAGGCGTATTCACGGGTTCGTGCTTCTGGTATCAATGCCATCAATGTAAGAGAAGGAGATGAGCTGATTGCCGCCAAACTGACCAATGGAAGTCACGATATCATGTTGGCCCTGCATTCTGGACGCGCTATTCGCTTCCCGGAAGCCACGGTACGCCCCATGGGAAGAACAGCCACCGGCGTACGCGGCATCAAAGTGGCCAATGAACAAGATGAGGTGGTGGGTATGATTACCATGGACATGACCAACCCGATGGAAGTACTGGTGGTGAGTGAAAATGGATATGGAAAACGTTCTTCCATCGACGATTATCGAATCACCAACCGCGGTGGTAAAGGGGTGAAAACCATCAATATCACGGACAAAACTGGCAAACTTATTGCCATTCAGGCTGTGGAAGACGGAGATCATCTCATGATTATCACCAGAAAAGGTACACTTATTCGTATGGCTGTATCCGAAATGCGGGTTATGGGGCGTGCAACCCAAGGCGTGCGCTTGATCTCTACTCGCGGTGGAGACGAAATTGCAGCCGTGGCCAGGGTGTCGAAAGAAGCGGTGGAAACAGAGGAAATTGATCTCGAGAATCCCGCAGAATTAGGCGAAATGGGCGACCAAACCGATAGCCCGGAAACACCTGAAACCCCAACAGCAGAAGAATAAACAACATTTTTCGGAGGTTTAACGTATAGATTAAAAATGAACATCATGAAGAATTGGATAAGTAGCGGCCTCTGCAGCCTTATTTTTATAGGAAGCAGCGTGGTGGCCCAAACTTCGAACCACCTGAATACCTTCGACATGGTCGAGCAGTATCGTCGTGAAATTCGAATGGGCAATGAGGAAGTAGCCATCAATGCCCTGCTGAAGGCACGTGGTTTCGCAGATGAAGCTGCCGTTCATCCGAGTACCAGTGGCATGTCTAAATCATGGAAATACCGTGGAGACGTGTACTTCTTAATTTATAAAGAAAAAAGTCCCAGACTGGTTTTAGACCGGAAAGGGGCAGATGATACCGCCGCCGCCAGCTTCGTACGCGCCCTTACCATTGAAAAAAAGAGCAATGGAAAGCCTCGTGTGGAAAGCCCGGAGGAAATTGCCAGCAAACTTCAGGAACTCATTAATGCACGTGGAAATGCTTCGAATGAAGCATATGAGCAGAAAAAGTATGGGGTAGCTTTTCAAGGCTTTAATTCCTGCAGACAATGGATGCGTGCATTGGCTTCTCCGGATTTATTTGACCCAAAGACCGTTGAACAGCTCAACAAAGCGGCAGGAAGCTATACTTATATGATGGGTTTATCAGCCCTTCAGGATAAATCGCGCCCAGATCATATTGCAGTGGCCATGACGTATCTGGAAGAAGCAGAAAAAGCTGGTTTTGATGGCATCGACCTTTACGGCCTCATGATTCAAACCCAATTGGACGAAAAGAATTATGAAGGAGCAAAAGCCACTTTGGCACGTGCACAAAAGAAATATGCCGATAGCTTGAGTGTATTTTTCTTTGACGTGAGAATCGCCTTGGAAACCAATGACATTTCAAGGGCAGAAGGCCTTTTAAAAGAGGGTAAAGTAAAATTCCCTTCCGCTAAATTGGACTTCATGATTCAGGAAGTAAACATTTACATTGAACGCAACGACTTTTCCAAAGCCCTGCAAGTGATGAATGAAGCCATTGCTGAGGCCAACGAAGTGGATTTAAAAGTACAACTGCATGTTACTTCCGGACAAATTTGCGAGCAGTTGATGGAGAAGAGTAGTGGAGACCAGGCAGCCGACTACGAACAACAGGCCATGGATCATTATAAAAAGGCCCTGGAATTGGCGCCAAACACATCTACAGCCATTGCTGGTCTTGGAAATGCGCATATTCGTAAAGCCAATAAATTAGTGGAACAAGCGAATCAATTGCCGCTCAGCAAAGCCAAGGAATATGATGCGTTGAAAAAGCAATACATGGAAGAATTCAAACAAGCCGCTGTGTTGCTGGAGCAATCTTATACCATTAAAAAGACCAAAGCCGTTCAAAGCAATTTGATTTCTATTTATGAGCGACTCGAGAATTTCGATCGTATCGAGGAATTGAAAAAGGATAAGTTGTAAACTTATTGGAGGATATGGAAAGGGAGGCGAAAGTCTCCCTTTTTTATTGGCTAAAATTGGTAAAAGGAATGATGGAAGGATAATGGTTTGAATTTGTGTTCTTCCTATCTTTATTTAACATAATATAAATTATTGAATAAAGGAGGTATAATCATTCAAAGTGCGAATCATGTCTAACACCAGGACAAAAATCAAACAACATCAAAGAATCAACGCTATCACCTAATCCGATTGAATTTGCCTTTCTTCAAAAGAAAGCACATGAATCGAATGGAAACGATGGAATAAAAATGAGGATGGAGTAAATTTTATCATAACGTTGACCAAGTGGATGCGAATCCATCACATTGTAACTAAAGTTCAAATGGCCATTTTGGGTCATAAAAAAAGTCCGGCAAGCATGTCCGGACTTTTCATTATACCCTGTGGAATTTTATTGCGTCTTGCGCACCATGGAGGTACTTTTTCTCGTTGGCGCTTTAACCGTTTTGGCTGGTTTGCTATCCGGCGCGGCTTTAGTCGCTTTCACTTTTGGCACATCAGTGACGGGTGAACCATCTTTATCCACATCAGTGGCTGTGGCAGCTTCCAACTGAGACGCGGTGAGACCGTTTTTCACCAACTGGTTAAACCACTTAATGAGTTTTCTAATGTCGGCATCATGTACGCGATCTTCGTCATGCTCAGGTAAAACTTGCTTGAAAAAAGCACGAACATCAGCGGAGCTGGTTTCCTTTGGATTAGGAAGTTCATTATCCTTAGAAAACGCCAAAACTTTAATTAATACCTCGCGCAATGGAATATCTCCATCGGTGGTAAACATGCTAATATCCTGCAAGGTGCTGACCTGGTGGCTTTGATACACCGGCATTTTCTTTCCGGTCTCTAGGTTTTCGGCCACTAAACCGAACTTGGCACGCCCTACAATTTTGAACAGGGAACCCTGACCAGAAATAGCGATAAGTTTTTCAAACTCCATATGATTCATTTTCTTCTTAAACGGGGACTAAAATACATAAAAAACTAAGTCAAGGACCAACCTGCAATTGTCTACCATTGGATATCCGCAAATGTCCGCCACAAAGGGTTTCAATATAAGCGGCTTGCCCATTGCTATCGGAAATGACAGGGTCAAATCCTCCAGGATATGATGGCTTTATCACATAAACCCGATGTGAACTTGTCGGAACCACACCTGCGCTCCAGTTTCCGGCATGATGCCAGTTGGCGGTTCCTGCCGCTCCCGTCCATACATTCGCAGAATTTTGGTATTGGGTTAAAGCCAACTGAGCTGCATTTTGTATGTCTGAAAACTGGTCTCCCACTACAAACGCCATACTTACAATCGCGCAATTTCCTGGCGCCAGGCTATCAATGACTGTACCTAAATATTGTGCAGGATCGCCTACGGTGGACAAAGACCTACCTATTCCACCGGTCATGGCGGTCCATTTTTCGGATTGGGAAAATCCATTGGTTACGGCAATGCTTCCTCCACCTCCTCCTACATCAAATGCATAATAATGTGGCGTGGTGCCTGTCAAAAGCACCATACCACTCCCCCGCCCTCCTAATTGGCTGATCTGCCAGCCAAGTCGGCGCGATACATCCCATCCGGCCTGATTGGGTGTCGTAAAAAATAAAGTATCTGCCACATCCTGGTCACAATAATACCCAATAAACACATTTTTTAGTCCGGTCGCATTGGTATTTCGAACTACATGGTCCATAAATATCACATTAGAAAGTGGACCGGTGGAATCTCCGTAAGCAATGCGGGTCACCTCAACGCCAATGGCATTTACTCCGGCTCCGCTATCGTTAAACTTGGAAATAACTCTTACATCTCCATAATTTCCTCGAACATCTTTGGACATGGGCTGCACACTCACGAAATGATTGTCGGTAATCAAAGGGCAACATCCTGCCAAGGGATCGGACAATGTAGCGTTGGAAACTTTGCTATTGTGGCCAATCATCAGGCTAAAAGGCGCATAAAATTGTTCAAGCAAATTGTTCGGTCCATTCTCTTTTCTCCAGCCAATACCCGTTTGTGTAGCGGCATCGGTATATCCAAGACGACCATTATTTCCAAGCGTCAACTGATTTTTGTTACTGGTCCAATTGTAATGATCGGGCTGTAGGAAAAGGAAAAAGTCGGTATGACCGGCCCTAGCCGTATCCTGATAAGTAACACGAAAACGCACCAGATGATTCACTGGGCAACTGTTTTTCACAATAAACCGGAAAGGTTGACCTGCGTGGGAAAAAGACTGCATGCTCCCCACTACTCCAATTTGTAGGGTGCTGTCCAAGAGCTGAACATGAGCAGAATTATGGGTAATCCTTGCGGACAATGCGCTTGTGGAAGGACGCAGGGCATTCAGCGAAAGTCCGGTCACCAGCACGGTGTCACCTGCAAAGAAAATACCATCACCATCTTCATCCGAAAATTGTCTGTTTCTAAAATGCATCCATGCGCCTGTAGAATCTATTACGGCATTTTTCAAATCGATTCTTCCGTACCCCATCCGACCAACTACGCCTGCATTGCCGGGCAGGTTATCTATTTGTACGGAAGTCGCTTTAAGTCGCGCACCAATTTGAAAAGGCGTCATCCATGGAAACTGAGAAAGCACAATTCCCGCTGACCCGGAAACCACCGATGAGGCTTCGCTAGATCCACTTCCTGTGGCATATCCGGTACCATAAGTTCTGTAAATGCTTTCGCCTGGTGCAGCCAATTCAATGAGCTCATAATATGAACTTCCACTCCATCTAATGTCATTTACATTGGTGGCAGTAACGCCAAGCACTTCTTCGAATGCGGCGGGATAAATTGGGTTTGTATTGTTTGAATTTCCAGCTGCAGCAATCACTAGTTTCCCTTGATCCATGACCGCCCAACACATGACATCTCTACCGAGTTGGGTCGCATAGGTGCCTCCCCATGAACAATTGATGATATCTGCGCCTGCTCTTACGGCATAAGCCACCGCCTGGTAGCCTCTTACCCATCCCTGGCCTGTACGTACCATTTTCACAGGCAAATATTTACATTTCCAGCCGATTCCGGCAATACCCACTGCATTATCTGTAGTTGCAGCGGCAATACCGCACATGGCCGTTCCGTGAATAGACGCCGTAGCACCATCACTCGGATTATAAGAGGGATTATTGTCGCCATCACCTACATCCCAACCTCGGAAGTTATCAATGTATCCATCTCCATCATTGTCTATTCCATCTATGGGATCTGCATAATTGTATTTGATGTTTCCAAGCAAATCCGGATGCGTAAAATTGGTTCCTCCGTCTACAATGGCAATAACCACATTGGTGTCTCCTGTAGTTTTATCGTAAGCATCGAAGGCCCGGATTCGGGAAAAATAATATTGACTGCCAATACTCGGATCATTAGGAGTCAGAAGAGGTTGAACGATTGGAAGCGGCTCTGCCCACTCAAACAATCCCGTTCCCAAAACCAATGAAACCAGCCTTTGTATGGGAACTTGAGATTGAGCAGGCACTTCGTAAATGAGACTTAAGTCTGTGGTGGGTAAACCATAGGCATTCAACGTTTGTGTGGGGGCAGATTCATTTGGAAATGCTTTTTCCGGCGTTCCCAACCCCATCCTTTTGGCCCGGAAAGCCCAGGATGACTGAAGATCATTAAATAAAAAACGAGATTCCGGCCGCAATTTTACCACCAAAGTGGTTGGATCATAATCGATTCCTGGTTGGCCATAAGACACTGGAAACCATCGGGGATCTGCATTATCCGCCAACTGACCGAAAACCGAAACTCCCAACAAAAGGCCAGAAAACAGACCTATCCATCTTTTTTGCATCATCTGAATTACGAGAAATGGGTTCGAACCGGGTTAAAATTACAAAATTAAACCGAAGTCCTCTGGAAATAGTTTTGATTTGAGTCTAATAAAATAGCTGATAAAAGGGTTGCAGACTTCGTAAAAAAAATTGAAATTTGTTTTGCTTTTTATGAAAAGACTTACCCCATTTTTGTTTTTTGTTTCTGGCTTGTTTTTTCAACTGAATGGTCAGCCTTGTATACGCATTGAATCTTTGTTGGTAGATGCATGTGGCAATCCTGAAGGTGAAAACGAAATGGTTCGATTTCGGACTGGAAATTCGTCCCTGAACACGGCCAATCTTTCCGCGACCTGGCCCACCAATGGCTGGCTAGGGATTTGTCAAAATGCACAAACCGCTGCTTCGGTGGCGCAGATTAATGCAGGCATTACCCAATGTGGTTTTGTCATGGAACCTCCCGGAGGGATCCTTCCACCGCAAGCCCAAGTCGTTTTAGTCACTTCTACCAACTTCAATCCTACGTTTAATCCGTTTACCGCTCTTTCGGATACCATTTACATGATTTTCCAATGCGCTGGAAATGCACAAGGACATCTTGCCAACGCTACTTCTACTGGTGTGAGAACGGTTTCTCTTTCCTTTTCATCTCCTGCCGGGTGTAGCCAGTCGGTTAGTTATGATTGCGGATTATTGACCGATATTTTTGGAAATACCGGCATCACGGGAAATACGCCTTCCGACCGGGATGGAGCTGCCGTGGTTTTTGCGCCCAATGGGGTTCCCTCCTACCCTAACGCAGGCTGCCAGGCGCCCATTGTTCCAGGTTTCGTAGACGCCGGAAATGCACAAACGGGCTGCGCCGGAGATACCATTTGGCTCACAGGTACGGCCTCTTCCGTATTTCAGACGTTTCAATGGTCTGGAGGAAATGGCGTTTTCACACAACCCAATCAACTGGTTACTGGTTACGTAATCAGTGCGTTGGATTTCCCACTCGTCAACTTAACCCTGACCGGTACCAGATGCAATGGCACGTTGTCCGATGGAGTTACTTTAAATATCAATCCTACGCCTTCGGTTCAAATTCAACCTGCCGGATTAATTGGAATTTGTAATGGCAGTCCGGTGACACTGAATGCAACAGCCACTGGCCCAGTAATTTGGTCCAATGGCACTACGGGCAATTCCGCCAATTTTTCCGCGGCGGGTTGGGTCAGAGCCAGTACTAGCAATGGCTGTGGCATCGATTTAGATTCTGTTCAATTGGCCGATGGCCTTCCCCCTAATGTACAAATTAGCAACACTTCTCCTGGCCCGTATTGTCCTGGAGACCAGGTGTTGCTTACCGCCAATTCCGCATCTCAGGTTACCTGGGGCTGGAGTACCGGAGCAAATGGCGCAACCATTCAGGTGAGCGGTTCCGGAACCTATACGGCCACTGCCACCAACGCTTGCGGTACCAATTCTGCGGCCATCACCATCAATTTCACCCCCGCCCCTCAAATCAATATTGTAAATTCACCCAATACCATTCTCTGTACCGGACAAACTTTACTACTCGATGCACAAGGAAATGGCATCATTCAATGGAATGGTCAGAACATAAATCCACTTCCCGTTAGTACCGGCGGCGTATACACGGCCATGGTAACCAATCCTTGCGGTGTGGTTTCCCAACAACTCAATGTAATAGAGAATCCACTACCAAGTATCAGTTATACAGGCATTCAGCCCATCGGCATTTGCCAGGGACAATCTTTGAATTTGGCCATCAACAGCAATGTGCCAACCTCTTGGAACACCGGCGCCACGGGCTCTTCAATTTTGGTGATGCAACCGGGTACTTATCAGGCGATTGGGCAAAATGCATGTGGTTCCGATACCCTCACTCTTTTGGTACAAAGCTCTAATCTTCAGGTGGGATTGTCCGCGTCTCCGTTGATTGGCATTTCTCCCGTGGAAGTAATTTTTACGCCAAGTTGGACCGGTGCAGATACCGTTCGTTGGGACGTTCCGGCCGTTCTACCCGGAAATGGCGGGATAGCCACCGTTTTGTATGATACCATGGCCACCATCACTTATACGCTCACTGGCGTTGACACATTTGGTTGCGCAGCTTATGCCAGCATTTCATTGCAAATAGCTCCCGATCGTAATTATGGATTCTTTGTTCCCAACACATTTACGCCCAATGGAGATGGCCTGAATGATGTGTTCAAAGCACATGGATTCGGTATTACCACGGTCAAAGGGATTATTGTAAATCGTTGGGGTGAAATTATTTATGAAATTGGTGATTTGGCCCATGCCTGGGACGGCAGAGTGTCTTTAGACGAATGGGCACCCAATGGAGTCTACACGTATCGGTTTGAAGTGCAGAACAAAGCGTTTGAGACCTTCACCTTTATGGGGCAAATCAATTTAATTCGCTAATTCCTCCCAATTCCACGCGCCATTTGGCCAAAGTTGGGGTTGTACACTATTATTCCGATAAAAAATCACTTGCTGGTCGTACCACAAAGGAATCACAGGCATGTCCATGTACAATGTATTTTCCAGCATGTCTGCCGATTGGCGGTTTGGATTCCGGGTAAAAGCATCAAATGAGGTATTGAATTTCTGTCGATTCCATTGGGTATAGTTTGGTCCATTGGGGGTTTCCATGGGCCCGTAAAAAAGTTGGTAGTAGTTTAGCGGATTGGGATAATCTGCAATCCAGGAGGCTCGAAAAAATGTGTAGCGTCCTCCGGCAATACCAGATTTCAAGGTGGCACGATCTACCACTTCTGTTTTACAGGAAAATCCGAAATTTCTCCATTGCGCCACTAAAGCGGTCGCAATATCAGTATAGGCCGGATCCGTGTGAAGGGTCAGCATGGGCACTTCGGCCGAATGGGAATAACCGCTGGCCTGAACCAAGGGAAGAACGGAATCGGGAAAAAAGTCATACACATGGTTTCCGGGATACGGCCGAAGCTCGTCGGGCAACATGCCATACCGGGCCACTGTACCCACGTTGGCGCGCAATTCACGCACAATGGCTTCCCGGTCTAAAGCAAACGCGTACGCCCTGCGCAGAGTGGAAGACGTCGCCACCGGATGATCGGTCGCTTTTACCCGAAACCCCAAATATTCTGTATTGTAAAAAGGAAACTTTTTGAAAACTGTGGTATGCGCATATTCTGGCAGCAATTGTCCGGCGCCGTCCAAAAGTCGATCCCGATACGCAGGTTGAATTCCGATAAGCACATCGAGCCGACCTGCCAGGTATTCCAGAAAAGCCGTTTGCGCATCTTTTAAAAAGTAAACGGCCACTCGGTCGCAAGCTATTTCACCTTGCCAATATTTCTGAAAATGAGCAAGAATCAAGCGTTGTTCAGGTACCCATTTCAACAAAGAAAAGGGTCCTGTGCCCAAAGGAGCGGAGGAAATCCGGGTTGGCTCCTTCTTTAATTGTCTGTCGGAAAGAATCCCGGTGAGTGGCGTGGCCAATCGCAGGTAAAAAAGTCCATCGGGTGCCTTTAACCGAAAGGTCACAACGGTATCGGATTCCGCCTGCATGTCTGATACGGAACTCAAAATCCAGGCAGCACGCGGCTTGGAAAGCAGTCGCCGGAAGGTGGCCACCACGTCCTGCGCCCGAAGTGTGTCTGACCGTCCGGGAGCAAACGGATGAAACAAAACCGGAAAGCGCAACAGAAACTTCCAGTTGGTCGCCTTTTCATCGGAAGACCAGGACTTGGCCAATCCCGGGCTGCCATTCGGCTTCACCAAGGTTTCCGTAATCATTGAAACGGCGCGTAAATGAGCAAGATGCAATGCGTCTGCGGGATCCAAAGATTGTATACCCTGAGGTTCATTGTACCGGAAAATCCGATGAGACTCAGCGGGAGATACGGAGGTGGAAGTACAGCCTGCTGCAAAAATCATGGCCACCAGACCACACCATTTATTCCAACCATTCATGGGGTAAAAATCTTAATTTTGACGTTGATATGATGCATCTTGATCCTGATAATTTCAAACACCGGTTGGCCACCGCTCATCCGATGCGGGAAAAAATAAGGCGGGAAATGATGTATACAGGCCGGAAAGTCCCTTTCGACGGTGGACATGTAGTCTGGAAAGAAAGTGCCGTTCTCATGATTTTATGGAAAGAAAATGCCGTTTGGCATACGCTTTTGATGCAAAGAAATGAATACCATGGAGCGCATTCCGGTCAGATTTCCTTTCCCGGCGGTCGTCGTGAGCCCTCCGACCAAAACCTTTGGGAAACAGCGCTGCGCGAAACACAGGAAGAAACCGGCATTGCGCCATCGGCCTTGCAATTTCTTGGAGATTTATCTCCTTTACATATTCCGGTGAGCGGATTTTTCGTGCATCCTTTTGTGGCCGTGCATCATGGAAAACCATCCTTTCGTCCTGATCCCCGTGAAGTACATCATTTGGTGGAAGCGCCACTTCATGTCCTTTTTGCCGTAAAAACCAAGCAAAATCTGACGATTCAGGGAAATATTTTACAGGATGTACCAGGCTATGCGTATGGGAATTATTTTATTTGGGGCGCCACGGCCATGATGCTTCGGGAGGCTGAATTTCTTTTTCATCAGCGTTGAAGCGCCATATTTTTTACCCACATAAGCAATGCGATGGCCAAAACCACTAAGACGATCACGATAAGGCTGCCACGATAGTGGGTTTTATGCATTTTTCGATCTCGTAAATAGCTCCATAGCATGGCTCCTAAAAAAACAGCAGCAAAAGCGAGCGCAAAATAAAGATGACCTTTTCCGAATGGCATGGTCAAAAATACCGATAACTTCGGTAAAATGTTGGTTTTTGTACATTGAATTGCGTCGGTCGTTTTTTCTGTTATTAGATTATTTCTTTAGTTTTGACACATCCAAATAAGGAATAACATGAAAGACTTTTGGGTTTCTTTTAATAAAGGGTTGATTCCCGGCGTATTTGCCTTAGCAAGTTTGTTTCTCATTATGGCTGGCTTGTCTGGAATCGGCATCCAATCCATCAAGTTTTTGATGGGTAGTGTTTTTACTTTTGTTTTCTCTGTATTCTGGCTTTTGCTGGTGTTCAAAGTAATTCGCTCTAAGAAAGCCACTTATCTGGCGGCAGGCATTACCATTGTGAGTGCCATCCTGATGTTTGGTATTTACAGAAGCATTGCGGAGCGCTTTGAGTTTATGGCGCAGGAAACCAAAGTAGTAAACACCGTAGTGCAACGGATGAAAAAAATCCGGGAAGCTCAGGTACTATATCGTGAAGTAAAAGGAGAATATGCAGGTGATTTTACTGCACTCATTACTTTTATTCGTGAGGGGCAGTATCCAATCATCAGCAAAACGGGAAATGCCGATGACTCTGTGGCAGTGGCGCGCGGTTTGGTTCGAATCGACACCAACTGGGTTCCCGTTTTGGGAAATAAATTCATGGTAGATTTTCCTTTAGATTCTTTACCTTTTGTTCCCTATGCCTCTGCAGCCACGCAGTTTACCATGGCGGCCGACAAACTTGATGTAGAAGGTACCTTGTTACCTGTTTTCGAAGCCAGCGCTCCTTATGTCCTTTTCCTCGGAAATTTGTACAAGGAAAACGGTTACATGGCACCTCCTGAAGATTCATTGATTCGTGTGGGGTCGTTGACTGAGCCTACCACGAATGGCAACTGGAAAGAATAATCCGCATTTACTGTGACTAGAATCATTGCCGGTTTCCTCAGGGGCCGGCAAATTCATATTCCGGCGAACCTACCGGTGAGGCCCACCACAGATCGTGCGCGGGAAGCATTGTTTAGTAGTCTGGACGCCCTGGGTGGTTTTTCGGGTAAAAGGGTTTTGGACCTCTGCGCCGGAACAGGGACTTTGGGTTTCGAAGCCTTGTCCAGAGATGCGGAACATGTGGTTTTTGTGGATCAGCATCCACAAGTGGTGAAACACCTTCACCAGCATGCGCAGCAATGGAAAATGGAAGATCGCCTTAGCATCATACGCAAAGCAGCGGTGCCATTTGCTACCCACTTTCAGGGAATACCCTTTGATTTGATTTTGGCCGATCCGCCCTATGATATTCCGGCCCTGGACAAATGGCCGGCACTTTTAATGACTGAATCGATATTGCATCCCTCAGGTATTTTGGTGATTGAACATGATAAAAAATGGTTGAACACCTTTTCCTCTCATCCGAATTGTTTCAAGCAAAAAGTATTGGGAACAGTACATTTTTCATATTTCAGTGCTGATTATCATGCATCGGAGGAAAAATCTTACCTTTAAATCATGAGAATTGCGGTATATCCGGGTACGTTCGACCCCGTCACCAAAGGCCATGAAGCGTTGGTCATCAGGGCCATTCCATTATTTGACCAAATTATAGTGGCCATTGGACATAATGCCAAGAAACAAACCGCGTTTTCTTTGGAACAAAGGTTGGCTTGGTTAAAACAGGTGTTTGCGCCCTACCCTACCATTCAGGTGGCTTATTTTTCAGGACTTACCATTCAATTTTGTGAAGAAAAGCAGGCTCGATTTATTTTGAGGGGTCTTCGATCCAGCTCGGATTTCGAATATGAGCGGAATATTTCTCAAGCCAACGCCGCCCTCAATAAAGACATAGAAACCATTTTTATGGTGAGCGATCCGGGATTGTCCGCCATCAATTCGTCCATTGTTCGGGATATTTACCGACATGGTGGCGACACAAGGCCATTCCTGCCTTTAGCCATATCTCTTCCCGGTTTATGAAATTTATCTCTTTGACTTACGTTTAAACGTCATGAACATCCGCTTATCCTTTTTCATGGGCCTCCTGCTCATGACCACAAGCCTTGAAGCACAGCCCATTATTATTCGTGGTGAAGCGCCTGTTTTCAAAGAACAACTCATTGAATTTTTGGCCATTACCGATTGGGTTACTTTGAAAACTTATCATGTAGGGGAAACCCGCATCTCCAATGACGGAAGTTTTGCCTGTACCCTTCAGGTATCTCCGGATACGCTTCCGGCTTTATACTTTTCTCTGGCTGGTGCCACCACCCAGTTTCAACTCACTCCCGGAAAAACTTACACGTTAAAAATTCCGGCCACAGATCCGTCTCAAGTGGGATTAACGGCGGAAAACGACACTTCCGACCGCTGGTTTCACCTGGCGAAATATGAGACCTTTTACAACGAATATGTGTTGGCAAATGAAAAAGCGTTGCGCACATCCGAATTTAAAAAAGTGATTCAACGTTTTGTAGAAGAAAGCCAGCAAAAATTTGGTGCCCATCCGGATCCGTTTGTACAAGCTACGGCAGCTTACCGGAGTGCCTCTACTCTGTTGGCATTGGAAGTGGCACCTCGTCAGCAACTGATTAAAACCTATATTCAGGGAAAACCGGTTTTATACGATCACCCGGATTACATGGATTTTTTCATGCAGTTATACCCACCGCTTTTCCAGAGTTGGTCGCAAGAAGTGCGCGATTCCAGTATAAGAAACATACTGACCCAGGGCGGAAATTATGATTCTTTGCTTTTAGCCGTAGCTGCAAAAGCAGAGATTCCGGGAAGAGAAGTGGCTGAATTAGTGGTCATTTCAGGATGTTATGCTTTATACAAAGAAAGGCTACTGAAAGAGCCACAGATTTCTCGATTTTTAACGCAGGCCTATCCCAAAGTCGTTCATCCTTCCCTTCGTCGAATTATCCGGGAAATCCTTAAAAAAGTGCATTTCCTGCAACGTGGCACACCGTTTCCGGATATCAGGGCTTTACGTGCAGATGGAAGTCAATTTGTCCTTTCCGATGCACTGGGCAAAGCCGTTTATCTGATGTTCTTCGAGATGAGTTCACCACCTTCCCTGGCAGAATTTCTGGCTTCTAAAGCATTTAGCGACCGATATAAAGATGAAATTCAATTGGTTGGCATTTGCATGGATTGCAATTTCACGCTACTCGACCAGCTCACACAAACCTATAAGATGAAGGCAGAATTGGTTTTGTCCTCTCCTGAAATCATGGATCAATTTGAAATGGTGAGAAATTTTACCGCCTTTTTAATTGATAAAGAGGGCAATGTAGCTCAAGCACCGGCCAAGTCTCCCGGAAATGGTGGAGATGGCCAGATTTATGATTTACTGAGAAAAGTCCAGCGTAGGTAGTTTATGGCTTGGTGAGCGTGCCTTCCAATCCGTTTAAGGTCACCACGTCTCCGGTTTTCAACCATTGCATGACACCCGCCACGGAAACAATGGTGGGCAACCCATATTCTCTGGCCACCACGGCTCCGTGCGACAATGGACTTCCAATTTCCGTCACCAAACCGGCCGCAATCGCGTAAAAGGGCGTCCATCCAATGTCGGTAAACGGCGCTACCATGATTTCACCAGGTTGTAAAAGATGGGCATCTTCTCTGCTTTGAATTAAACGAACAGGCCCCGTGATCACGCCCGGACAAACCGGAATGCCAGTGAGTTGATTGGCATCCAGGGATACCGCCGTGGCCAT
Organism: uncultured Candidatus Competibacteraceae bacterium; assembly: GCA_964578885.1. Lineage (GTDB taxonomy): Bacteria > Bacteroidota > Bacteroidia > CAIKAF01 > CAIKAF01 > CAZRHR01. The sequence goes on from CAZOEO010000009.1 coordinate 74,721, forward strand.
GCTTTTGGGGAAAGGTTTTCCTTTTAATACATCGTCGAATCGAAGCTGATTGGCTTGTTCCACCCGTTGTTTTCGGACAGCCGCTTTGCTTTTCCAATCCAGAGGTGCTTCATTTCTTGCCATTTTTGCCAATTCGGCCATGCTATAGTAGAAAACGTCATTCGGCTGTTCGAGGTAATCCATGTGGTGTAGTTGTTTCCCTAACGCAAGATAACCTTCCCTTATTTTAGCCAAAATCTTGATGGACAATGCTTTTGATTTCTCCCTGCGAACCACAGCTTTTCTGGCCACAGCCACGAGCGGTCGAATTTTCCAGGGAATAGAAGCCCCTTTTGCCGCAGAACTTTTCTCCGATTTAGGGAGGCTCACAATCAATTGCAGGGTTTCCACCAATTTTTCCGGTTGCATGCCCCAGGGCAAAGAGGAAAATTCAGCTTCCCGCACGCCCCGATGGCCATGGGAATTCAGAAAATGCTGAAAAGCCTGTTTTAGCGGGGCGGGAGCAAATTTTTGCAGCAGTACCAAACCAGCTTCAGGGGTCGCGGCCAACAGCGCATTTTGCTGCTCAGGAAGCGATCGGATTAAATCGGCGAGGGCCTCCAATTGTTTCAACGGATCAGCACTTTCCACCTTTCCAATGTCCTGAAGCCATCCACTCGCCTGTTGGTGGTGAATCGGCTCAGGAGATTTTCCCTGACTCACGACCCGGACCAAAGCGGCATAATAAGAACCGGATTGGCTGGACGTCGCAAAATGATATCGGAAAGCAGAAGATAAAATATCCCTTCCCCGATCTAACTGGTTCCAAAGTTCAGCCGGATTGTCAGACCAAACGGGTTGATAGCGTTCTGCCAAACTTTCTAATTTGCGAACGGCACTTCCTGCACTTTGCAAATAGGCGACCTGTTGCAAAAAATGAAGTCCGCGAGTCCATTTCCCCGCTCTTTCCTTTGGTGCAGGAGCCTCAACACTTCTTCCGACAATGGACAAATCAATATTTTCTTTTTCATTCATGCCGGTATGAATGGTAAAATCATACAAGGCCGAGAGATTGAAGAAAAGGCGATAATAGAAAACCTGTAAATAACGTCGTCTCGTATCATTGGGAACAGGAACACCGGAACGTCGGGCAAAATCCTTTAATCCGGCGTCTATGGCTTCGCCGAAAACTTCCGCAGTAATGGGCGAAACGGCACCGGGCATCATTTCCCCAATATTTCCAAGGGTGAACCAATGTTCTCTTTCTTCTTCTTCGGTACACATGGTGTCCCACTCGTTCAGGTGGGTTTCGGACATGGTGGTAATGGGTCTTGCCTGTAACCACCAAATCACGCCCTGTGCGTCTATGGCCCATTCGAAATCCATGGGTGCATTTTGTCTTTTTTCCCAGGCATGCGCTTGTTCCGCCATTTTTACGGCCCAAACGGCTTGAAAACCCTGGGGCCATTCCACAGGATGAACAGGTTGATAAGGCGTTGCGCCCCATTTGGCCATGGCTACGTCGAAGGTGGGTGCCATACCGGAAACCAGTGCTTCTCCATCGCCTTCCACCATACTCAGCAGCATACGATCCATGGATTGGCGAACGGGATCGGCGGAAAATAAAACGCCGGCCCACATCGGCTGAACCATTTCTTGCACCACCACATGCATGGACATAGGAATCATGCCGGATTCCTCGCCCTGATAAGCAGTCACTAGTTCGGATTGCAGGGAAGCCCTCACCTCTTCTATCGCGGCCAAAACATCGGAGGGTTTCGCCGGAACATACAATTTGGTGAGGAATTGACCGGCATAGGATTGATGCGCGCCATCTTCCGCAGAAGCGCTGGAGCGAACGGCCACAAATGGCGTTTCTATGTCTTCATCTAACCTTTTCTCAAGTAGGCTTTCATTTAAAATCTCTTGGGATTCAATCACAAAAAAACGAGGGACTTTATATCCTGCTTTTTGCAATTGTTGAAGCCAAAAAGCTTTTCCACCCTGTTCCGGTACGTTTGAAAGTGCAACCATGGGGCAAAAATCGGTAAAACCCCAGATTTAACGAAATAAAAAGGGGAACGTACTCCGCAGTAACGCTCCCCTCCACACAACACAAAACAAAAACAAATTTTACTGGTGCGCTCTGGCGCGAACGTTTACGTTAAGGTTAGAAGAGGATGCGCCTGATGGTGGTACGGTTGCAGACCAAATGGCAGGAAAAGCTGGGATGCCGCTTAATTTATAAGGCATAGAGCCACCTGTTGCCCCACGGTTACTTCCTGTGCTGGATGTTCCAATAGCCGATGAACCAGATGCCAGAATCCAATATCTGTCTTGAGTAACCAATCCATTTTGAGCGAACATGGTGGTCATGTTCACGTTGGTCAAGTTGTTGTTTGCGGTGCCCCATTGGGTTAATCCACCCATGTTGTATTGGCTATTGTTGGGGAAAGAAGCACTTACGGTAAGATTACCCCGAATCAAAATATTATCCACCACAGTACTGTTGTATAATGCCAAGTCACCAATGATGGTATTGTTTGAAATCACCGCATTGGCATTGGTGGGCATGGAAATGGCGCGTTTCGTGGTGGCGGTGGAATGCGTGGTGGTGGTAGATGGTGGAGACCCCGCCATAATCATATTATTGGAAATAATCACATTGTTTTGCGCACCAGACGAAAATTCAATGGCCATGGGCTGAGCGGTAGACGTAGTAGACACCATGATGAAATTTTGCAAAATCGCCGTATTGATGATGTTGGCAGAAATCCGAATGGCAGCGGTAGAAGCCGTCGCAGAAGTTTGGTTGAAAAAATTTCTGGTGACAGATACATTATTGGCGGAAATGATAAGTAATGCAGTTGGCGCACCAATAAAACTAAGACCTGAAACCACCGCTCCGGCAGCGGCGGCGCTCACTGTCATGTCTGTAAACGTAGCAGGAAACGGAATGGCTTGGGTAGAGTCGTTTTCGGCGAGAAAATAACCTGGTCCAATCACCGTAAGATTTTTAGATAGCGTACCGGAACCATAGCTAATTGGTGAGCCTTCAATAAAAAGCGTGTCCCCAACTGCCGCGGCGGCCACTGCTGAGTTAAATGTAGTATAGGCTGCAGAAAGTCCAGCCCTGTTATTAACGCGAATCTTCGCAGCTTGTACTTGCATAGAAGCCGCTAAGACTAAAGATAGAATTGTAACACTTCTCATGTTCGGGTTCTTTAAAAATGTAATAACACAAAAATAATGAAACCAAGTATAAAAACAAATATCATTGATTTTTTACAACACTGATAAATTCTAAGCTTTGTAAATCAATATTTTATTCATTTAAAAAAGATTTACGGTTGATCAAAATTGTGGTGACTCAAAGTTTAGAATCTTAAGTTACTTACGATATATGCACCTAAAGAAATCAAAATACAATTCGATGTTCATGAAATGAGCCACAATAAAAAATGCTGGCAAAGATTTGAGGAAGGTTACACTTTTATTCTACTTCCTGCCTATTTTCCTTTGGGCTCCTCCTCTATTTCCGGGACTTGGAGAAAGCGAACCATTTCGAACATTAATTAACGTTCAAGCCGTTCACAAAGCTGTCTTCAGCGGTTTAATCGACTCCATCACCTTTTACTTTAGTCCTTGCCATCCTCAGATGATTTTGCTAGTTGTATGCAAATCGAACTAAAAACAAAAAAAGCTTCAGAGATTAACCCTCTGAAGCCTTTGTAAATCAAGGAGTGCCGAAGGCCGGACTCGAACCGGCACGCATTGCTGCACACGCCCCTGAAACGTGCGTGTCTACCAATTTCACCACTTCGGCATAAAGTCTGAAATCGAACGCTAAAGTAGAAAAACTCTATCTTAGTTGAAAATTTTTCCACCCATGCGTCAAAGTTTTTTTTTGAGACCGCTCCAAATACTTCTTTTTGTTCTTCCAGCCTTGTCTCTCCAGGCACAAATTGAATGGAAGCCGTTCCTTACGGATACCACCCACCTAGTCCGGAAACTGGGAACCATCTACAGCCAAACCCAAATTCCCAGGGCGGGCGGAATCATGGTGAAATCGGATACCATTTTGGCCGTAGTGGTTCGTGGCAGAAATCGGGCTTACGGGGAGTTTATCGGAGAGCAAAACTTGGTTCACCTCGGCTCCAACACTATGGCCGTCACGGCCTATGTAGCCGCACGTCTGGTGCACGACCAAAAAATCCAGTGGAATACTTCTTTTTTCGACCTTTTTCCCAAACTACAGGCCAAGGCCCATCCTGGTTTTCAACAAGCCTCCCTCACCCTCAGGGAACTATTAGGACACCGGGCCGGCATTGTTCCTTTTGCTTCCGCTCCTGAATTCGATATTGCTTCGGGCGTGAAGGGGAAAGGGAAAAAGCAAATGGAACGGTTCGCCGCCCTTGTTTTAAGCTATCCTAAACTGGAAGCGCCTTTTACCTTCTCGAATGCCGGATACTCCCTGGCCGCGCTAATGCTCGAACAGGCTTCAGGTAAAAGCTGGGAACAACTCCTCGACCTCTATTTGAAAAAAGAACTGGGTTGCCAGTATTTTGTGGGAATGCCGCATGAAAAATCAAAATTTGAAGCCTGGGGTCATTTTACCCGTTCCAACGATACCGTCTTTCAGGAACTGCGTCCGGAAATGAAATACAAACTTCCAACGGTGCTGAATCCCGCCCTCAATCTTTCTATGACGCCCGGAGATTATGCCACGTTTATCCAATATATGTTGCGCGGACTCCTGGGAAAAACTTCTCTTCCCAAATCTTTATTTGAGGCCTTGTGCTTGTCGAAAGAGGGTTATGCCATGGGTTGGGCGCATATGGAAGATGGAAATGGAAACGTAGTGATTATTCACGATGGCACTTCCGGTTTCCATTTTATGAGAACCACCATTCTGCCTGAATACGACCTCGCCTTTTCTGTATTAACCAACACATTTGGTGGAAGAACCGAACCCATTATTCAGCAATTAAACGAGGAAATTCTCGAAAAACTTGTGCAATTCGAGGAGTTGAACAAAATTGACTGGCAAAAACCTTAATATTTTAAATGTCAAAAGGAAACGCCTTCCATTGCAATTTCTGAAGCAAGCCCTGCTGCACACTGGCACGAAGAGTTTTGACCCAATCCTTCACCACCAATTGGAATGGGATAGGATATCGGCCATATACAGGTAGCAAAAACATTAAAAAATCTTCGGGAAAATGGGCCATGGCAACCTCTCCGTATCTTTGAAAAGAGGCAGGATGCAGTGAAAAGGCGTCTCCGGGTTGCAGGCGCTCCTTCAAAAAATGGGCGAACCAATCCGGTTGAAATTGGCGTATGCGTTCTGCGTAAAAGGCAAAATGCGCCTCTCTTTCTTCCGAAGCCATTAAGGTAGATGCGCACCATTCCTGCAACAGTAATACGTGGTCCGGAGATGCCAGGTGCAACCATTTCCATGATGCCGGCGGAGGTGAAGGTTCCAGAAAAAGTGTCCAATACAGAAGGAATGCCAAAGGTTTGCCTGTTTGCGTCTGCCATTTTCTAGCGGCATTTTCTGGTTTTCGGATGACCTCGGGGATGTGGTTCCGTAAAAAATGGATCATGGACAAGTCTGGCTGAACCAGGCAACCTAATGGCGCATGTTGATAAAACCACGCCCTGGCTTCGGCTTCTTGAAAACGGGCATCTCCTAATTGCTGTAACAAATTGGCCTGCAGCTGGTAAATCACAGGATTTTCGGGGTTTAAAAGCAAAGCCGAATCCAGGTACGCCAAACTGGCCGTCGTCTGGCCTTTGGCATATGCACATTGTGCCAAAGACAAATAGGCATCCAAAGAATAGATGCTATCTCGGGCAGCCCATTGCAAACTTTGGATGGCAAGATCCCATTGCTTGCTTTTCATTTGTAATCTTGAAAACCCAATGAGCTGTTGGGATGCCGGCGCATATCCTTTGGATTGGAGAAATTGAAATCCACGGGATATTTGTGTGAGCCAGTGTTGGGTAAAAGTAACGGAATCCACGCCCGGAAACTCGGGATTTCTTCCGAGATACGTGGTAAAAGAACCTTCTTTTTTCCACCAGGGCCCCGTTTCTGCCCAAGACAACATCAGGGTAATTTGCATGCCCACCAATTCCGGCCACGGACCATAAGTGGAAAGCAGCTCGTTCATGTGTTGAAAACCAGCCTGGCGTTCACCTGATAAATATTGCACCCATGCCTGCGCCATCGCCACTTGAACGCATCCGAAATCCAGCATTTCGGCTTGTTGCAGAAAAAGGGAGGCTTGTTCAGTTTGGTCATTGTTCACGGCCTGAAGGGCCTGCGCAATCCAAAGTTCTGTGTCTGCATCACAATCCGGAATGGCTTGAAGGGGCAATTTTTCCAAAGCGACCAATTCCGGCATCTGGGCATAAAGATGTGATGCCCCGGATAAAAGCAAAACCATCCAATATTTTCTCATTTCAGCGGACTATCCGTTTCTTTGGCCAGGTGGGCATACACTTTACGATCGACAAACGCGGGGAAAAATTGATTGATCCAATACGTGAGTTTTCCCTGGCGGGTGAGCACGGTTAATTTTTTTCTTTTTTCCACGGCGCGAAACACCGCTTGGGCCACTTCTTCCGGCTGCATCATGGCGGCTTCGTCTCTGGGCGATTCGCCCTGAGCTTTTCCATCTGCGGCCAGAGCCGTTTGGCGAATGTTGGAAGCCGTGAATCCGGGACAAACCAACACGACGCCCAATCCTGTATGCAAATGTTCAATGCGTAAGGCTTCCAGGAACCCGTGCATGGCAAATTTTGAGGCGGAATAACCGGTTCTGGCCGGAAGTCCTTTGAATCCGGCTACGGAGGAAATGCCCACCACCACGCCTTTCGATTTCATCAATTCCGGAAGGACGGCATGCGTCATGTAGACCGTTCCCCAAAAATTGGTGTTCATCACTTTTTCAAGCACTTCGGGTTGGGTGTCCTGAAACAAAGCACGCATAGAAATGCCGGCATTGTTGATGAGTACGTCTATTTTTCCGAAGGCTTTTCTCCAGGATTCCGCCGTTTTCAGGCAATCCGCCTGGCTGGCTACATCGCCCACCACCAATTCATACGGGGCGGACATCTTATTTAATAAGGACGCCAACTCATCTAATTTTTCTTGATTTCTGGCCATGCCGCCTATGGCATAACCCCTTTGAGCATAGTACATTGCCAATGCCCAACCTATCCCGGAACTCACACCGGTAATACACACAACTTTACTTTCCACGGGCTGAATTTCGGAAAATCTCTTTGGCATATCAACTGAACCTTTAATTTTATTGCGTGAAATTGAAGGAGGTTATTCAGAAGCAGCAGGTCAACGATTTTCATCGGGTACCATTTTTCATCTATAAAAATGATCCCAGATGGATTCCGCATTTGCGTCAAGATGTAGAAAAAGTCTTTGATCCGAAGAAAAATAAAGCGTTCCGCCATGGAGAGGCCATTCGTTGGGTAGCCTATAATGAAGCCGGAGAAGCCATTGGGCGTGTAGCTGCATTTATCAACAAGAAAACAGCTTTTACCTTCAAGCAACCTACGGGTGGCATGGGCTTTTTTGAATGTATTGAAGACCCGGCTGTGGCCAAAATGCTGTTGGATGCTTGTAAAAACTGGTTGACAGAAAGAGGGATGGAAGCCATGGACGGCCCCATCAATTTTGGTGAAAAAAATGAGTATTGGGGGCTTTTGGTGGAAGGTTTTAATCATGATCCAGCGTATCAAATCAATTATAATCCTCCATATTATCGTGCGTTTTTCGAAGATTATGGTTTTAAAACCTACTACGAACAATATATTTTCTGGCGAGATTTGAGCAAACCGGCCGAGGAAGTTTTCCGACGGAAATCCGAACAATTGCATCAGGATCCCAAGTTTTCGATCCGGAATATTCGGGGAAAATCGGACGAATCTTTGGCGGAGGACTTTTTAGCCGTTTACAACCAGGCATGGGGCGTTCATGAGGGCTTTAAGCAGATGAACAAAGCGACGGCCTTGTCCATTATGAAGGCCATCAAACCCGTCAAGGATCCGGATATTACCTTGTTTGCTTATTATGGAGAAACACCTGTTGGTTTTTATATTAACCTACCCGAGTTAAACCAAATATTTAAATATGTAAATGGCAATTTGAATTTTTGGGGCAAACTGAAATTCCTATGGTATCAGAAAACCAAAGGATCGAGCACCATGTACGGAATTGTATTTGGTGTGGTTCCGGAATTTCAGGGAAAAGGTGTTGAGGCGGCAATGATTGTACACGCCGAAAAATATATTGTCCCAAAGGGTCAATACAAAGACACCATTCTCACCTGGATCGGTGATTTCAATATTAAAATGTTGAAAGTATGCGATAATCTTAATGTGATTCGCCAGCGTACCTTAATTACGTATCGGTGTTTGTTTGATCCGAACCAACCGTTTGAACGTGCGCCCTATATCGGAGGAAGAAAAAACAAGGACCATGCGTAAAACCAAACGTATTTGCTGGGTCATTCCCTACACCCTGGGACAAGCGCCAAGTCAACGATTTCGGTTTGAGCAATATCTTGATGTTTTAGCGAAGGAAGGCTACGAGCATCATTTTTCCCCGTTTTGGGATCAAAAGGCCTGGCAAATTTTATATAAACCAGGGCATTATTTCGCGAAAACGCTGGGGCTTTTCCGAGGTATGCTTCGCCGTTATGGGTTGCTTTTCACCTTTAGCCGCTACGATATCATTTTTATTCACAGGGAGTTTTCTCCCGTTGGGTTTCCTTGGCCCGTTTGGATTATGGCCAGATTGTTCAATAAAGCTGTGGTCTTCGATTTTGATGATGCCATCTGGATTCCCAATTCCAGTACATCGAACCGTTGGACGGAGAAATTCAGGTCCTACGGAGCCACGGCCAAATTGATTCGCTGGGCCCACGTTGTTTCTTGTGGAAACGCTTATTTACAGGGCTTTGCCAAGAATTTCAATCCAAATTCAAGACTCAATCCCACCACAATTGATACCGTGAATCACCACAACCTCATTTCCCGCCCCGAGGAATGGCCTTTTGTGATTGGTTGGACGGGCACGCATTCTACCATTTCCTATTTATATGATCTGGCGCCCGTGATATTTGCATTGGCGGAAAAATATCAGATTGAATGGCGCATCATTTCAGACAAAAATCCCGGATTTGACCATCCTTGCGTTCGTTTTGTGCCATGGAATAAAGCCACAGAAATTCAGGATTTAGCCACTTTTCACGTAGGCGTAATGCCCTTGCAAACGGATCCTTGGTCCGAAGGGAAATGTGGTTTTAAAGCATTGCAATACATGGCTTTGGGAATCCCGGCCCTGGTGTCACCCGTTGGTGTGAATACCAAAATCGTAGAACACGGCATTCATGGATTTCAGTGTGAGACAGAAGAAGATTGGAGAAAAGCCCTTGTGACCTTAATTGAAAATCGATCATTGTTGGCCACTATGCAAGAGAAAACAAGGCAACGCATCGAAGAACAATTCTCCGTGGTATCCAATACGCCCAATATGCTGGAAATCTTGTCTTTGGCTCAAGCTTTGGCCGACCGCCCGTTTTCCTGAAGTTTTAGTACCGCTCTTCTTACAGATCTTTCAGATTGTAAGGCAGATAAAGCTTCTGCTTCGGTGCAATTCATTTGTTCTAACACCATGCGTACTGCGCGTTCCCAAAGTTTATGGTTGGTCAGCTGCATGTCCACCATTTTATTACCGGCCACTTTTCCCAATCGAATCATGGCGGTGGTAGAAATCATGTTGAGCATGAGTTTTTGTGCGGTGCCGGCTTTTAACCTGGTGCTTCCCGTCACAAATTCCGGGCCCGTATCCGCAACAACGGGATAATCTACCGCTTGAATTAAAGGCGCTCCCGGATTGCAGGTAATACAACCGGTTGGAATATTTTCTTTTCGGCAGGCCTGCATGGCGCCAATCACATAAGGCGTGGTTCCGGAAGCCGCGATGCCAATCACAAAATCGTTGGCATTCACCTGATATTTTTTTAAATCTAAAAAACCTTGTTGTTCGTCGTCTTCGGCAAATTCAACCGCTTTCCGGATGGCACCATCGCCACCCGCAATGAGCCCAATGGCCAGGTCGAACGGAACACCAAAGGTGGGTGGTAACTCAGACGCATCCACAATGCCTAACCGACCGGAGGTGCCTGCACCAAGGTAAAAGAGCCGACCGCCTTTTTGCAACTGAAGAACCAAGGCTTCTACCAATTTTTCCAAATCCGGAATGGCCGCTTTTACGGCGATAGGAACCGTTTGGTCTACTTCATTCATGGCTTCCAACAGGTCGCGCACCGGAAGTTGTTCCAAATGGTCGTGCGTTCCTGAGAGTTCAGTATGTCTTAACATACTCAAATTGAAGGGTATTGCCTTGGATTGGATTCGTGCATGAGGGCGTTCACTTTTTCCACGATGTCTTCCACAGAAGGTTTGGAAAAATAATCTCCATCTGTACCGTAGGCGGGTCGGTGATCTTTGCCGGTCAAAGTGGCCGGAGGGCCGTCCAGATATAAAAATCCCTGTGCTTTTTCAATGACTTGTTGCATCATGAAAGCGGAGGCACCTCCCTCCACATCTTCATCCACGAAAAGAATGCGATTGGTTTTCTTCAAGGACGCCAGCACGGTTCCGTTTAAATCGAAGGGCAACAAGGTCTGCACATCGACTACTTCCACGGAAATACCCATTTGCATAAGTAAATCTGCTGCTTCGGTCGCCAATCTGCAGGTGGAGCCATAGGTCACCAAAGTGAGATCAGTTCCCTCTCGTAAAATTTCCGGAACGCCTAATGGAACACGAAACTGACCTATGTTGGCTGGTTTCGGTTCTTTTAACCGATATCCATTGAGCGGCTCAATGACCAAAGCAGGATCATCGGAAGCGAGTAATGTATTGTACATTCCAGCCGCCTGGGTCATGTTTCTAGGCACGCACACGTACATTCCGCGTAAGCTGTGTAAAATCATACCCATAGGACTTCCGGAATGCCAAATGCCTTCCAAACGATGACCTCTTGTGGCTACGATCAGCGGAGCTTTCTGTCCACCACGGGTTCTATACTGAAGGGTTGCAAGGTCATCACTCAGAATCTGAATGCAATACAATAAGTAATCTAAATATTGAATTTCAGCATAAGGACGTAATCCCCTCATGGCCATACCTATACCTTGACCAGCAATGGTCGCCTCACGGATTCCGGTATCGAAGACCCTTTCTTCTCCAAATTTTTTCTGAAGTCCTTCAAACGTCTGATTGACGCCGCCAATGCCACCCACATCTTCACCAAAGGCGATGAAACGCGGATCATGATCCAGAATATAATCAAAATTATCCCGTAGAATCATGCGTCCATCCACCAGCTCTTCTGAGTCGTACACCGGGGCAACGGGCGCTACACGGAGCGCAGAATGCGAAGATTGACTGTATAAAAGACTATTGTAGTCCTCGGCATGTTTGGCCTGTTGGTCTTTCAACCAGGCTTGCAGGGCGCTAAATTCGCTACCTTGATGATGTCTTGCCAAAAATAACGCGCGCCGGGCGGTCTGGATGACATCTTTCTTCTGAGGGGTGAGTTGGGCTTTCAGGTCTTGAAGCAACTGACCGATTTCTTCCAGGCCGGTGGCTTGTGTTAAGTTTTCCAAATAAGGATAGAGGGCTGAACGTTGTCCGTTTATATCCTGAATAAAAGCGTCCCAAGCGGCTTTCCGCTCTTCCTTCACGTATTGTCTGGCGTCCTCCACAATGGCGTCCAGCTCTTCTTCTGTAGCCAGACCTTTTTGAATAATCCATTGTTTGAATTGAACGAGACCATCATATTTTTCTTCCCATTGCAGCCGCTTTTTAGATTTATAGCGTTCGTGGCTTCCGGAAGTGGAATGTCCTTGAGGTTGAGTACATTCTTCGATGTGAAAAAGGACAGGAACATGATCTTGGCGGCAGATGGCAATGCCTTTCTGATACGTTTCAATCAAGCCAGCGTAATCCCAGCCTTTGGCTTTAAAAATCAGAATTCCGGGACCTTCTTCATCTTTTTGAAACCCGGCTAAAGCGGCAGAAATACTGCCTTTTACCGTTTGAAATTGCTTAGGAACGGAGATGCCATATCCATCGTCCCAAACACTGATGGCTAGCGGAACCTGCAAGACTGCCGCCGCATTCATGGTTTCCCAGAATGGCCCTTCGGAGGTGGAGGCATCGCCAATGGTTCCAAAAGCGACTTCATTGCCTTCATTTGAAAAGTCGGTGTGGGACTTTAGATCTTTGATTTGGCGATATGCCTTTGATGCGTAAGCCAATCCGAGCAGGCGAGGCATTTGTCCCGCTGTCGGAGAAATATCGGCAGACACATTTTTCATTTGGGTTTGAGGGAGCCAATGTCCTTGTGCATCGAGCCAGCGCGTGGCGTAATGTCCGTTCATTTGCCGGCCACCGGTCATGGGCTCGTGTGCCAAATCGGTGTGCGCATAAAGCTGTGCAAAAAACTGGCGAACAGTGAGTAATCCTGCCGCCATCATAAAGGTTTGGTCTCTGTAATATCCTGAACGGAAATCTCCGTTTCTAAATACTTTGGCCATCGCAATTTGGGGCAATTCCTTTCCATCCCCAAAAATCCCGAATTTCGCTTTCCCCGTTAATACCTCTTTTCGGCCTAACAGTGAGGTTTCCCGACTTTCTACCGCAATCCGGTAGTCGTGCAATACTTCCTCTTTGAACGTATCAAAAGAAATCCGGTGGGAATCCAACATTCGGGTGGTACGTGCTTCTGTTTGCATGAAAATGGCCGCTTGGTTTTATCGTCCAAAAGTAATGAATCAGGGCTGAAATGGGAAACATTGATACACGGAACCACGATTTTTTCATTTCTCTTTTCACCCGTAACAATTCATAAAAAGGTATACAATTTTCCCACGAAATTAAACTTATACTTTAAATTAAATTATTCATATATCTATAAATCAATATTTTTTCAAAATTAAATAAAAGAAAATATTACCTTTTATTGTGGAGTTGAAAGCGATGAGACAGAGGTTATGGATCAAGTCTCTTGACTGGCCACAAAACTTTCACCATTGTCATGTATTTTTTTTATTTTCGAACAACTAACCTAATGCATTCCGTTAGCGCTCCTTGCTTCGGTTTGATCAATGAACGAAAGACTATGCGGCATTTTCTACCCTTGTTTTTATTTTCATGGTCGTTATCGGTTTCGGCCCAGCCAAGCCAACGGATTCCAGGAGATCCCACCCCACCCTTTTCACTTTCGGATGTGGCCAAAGTCCAATATCAGGATGCAACGCATCGGCTTTATGTGTTAAAAGACGGAAGAACCATTCAGGAAACCGCTTGGTCTCCGGTCAATTACAAAGACGCTTCGGGTCAATGGGCGCCCATTTCTACTGAACCCATGGCTCATCTAACCGGCTTTTCTGCCATTTTTCAACCTTTTCCATTGCATGCCGGAGAAAATGGACAATTGGAAATTCAGCTTTCCAAAGAGGCCCGCATTTTGCTTTCCTGCGAAAAAGTGGGTAGTCTGACTTCGCCAAACGCCACGCCGTTTAAAACCGGCCAAAAAATCTATTATCCCTATCATCCCAATATTTCACGCCAGGTTGATTTCCGAATCAACGGATTCAAGACGGATTATGTGCTACATCAAATGCCGGAACCAGGAGATTTTGAAGTCATTGAGCGACTTCAGGGTCCCGCCGGAACCAAACTGGTGCCCGGAAAAGAATTGCAAGGTTCCTTTGAACTCATAGACGAACAAGGCACGGTATTGAGCAGATTGTATCCACCTTATGCCTACGATGCCCTGGGTGCCATTTTACCCATGCATTACGAAATCTCGCGTGTTCAAAACGATTGGCGCATCCGATACACCGTGGCATCTTCCTGGTTACAAGATCCTTCCCGGGTGTATCCGGTCACTGTAGATCCATTGGTTACGGGGCCAACGGCCTTGTGGAGCGGAGGCATCATGCCTTCTTGCGAACTTCCGAGTTACCACACCGATTCACTGGCCGTTACGATTCCCGGTGGGGTCATGATTACCGGCATGTTTTGCACCGGATCATATTATGCGTCTCCCATTACTGGAACCACCATGAGCAATGGTTCCATGTATTTTTCCACGTCCTGCGGGGACGGACCGGTTCAGACGGTAGCACCACCCACCGGAAATTCAGCGGGAACGGCCTATCTTGAAAATGTGGATTTCCGCCAGCCGCTCGGTTGTTGTTTGGGTGCAAGTTGCAGTCAGAGAACTGTATATGTTCGTTTCCATCTCGGAAGAAATTTTGGTCCGGGCGGATGCAATACCAGTTATATTTACTACAATGCGCCCACCCAATGGCCTTTCCGCGTTTATGTAGAAGGGAGAACTTTGGAAACTTTTAATCCGCAATGGGCCACGTCGCCCTCTTCTCAGTGCAGCGATGATTGTGACGTAGAAATGAGAGCGTATGTTCGTTTTGGTGTGCCACCTTATACGGTCAACCATCCCTGGATGGCGGCACCAGAACAAATGGGCACGGCCAACATTGCCTGTTCTTTGCCTTTTACCCAAAAACTGTTTAATCTAACCCGGCCAGATTGTCCTTCCGTTTGCGCTCCAGCAGGCCCAATGGACATTCCATTACCCACCATTACAGATGCTTGCAACAGCACAGTAAGTGGATTACCGAGCTTGTCTATCAACATTTTACCCGTACCTAAAGTAACGCAGGTTACCGCCGATTCCGTTTTTTGCGCAGGAGAAACAGCCAATATCACCTTTGCGTCCTGTGTACCGGGTAGCGATTTATTATGGTATTCGGGCGGACAAATTGGAACGCAAGGCTCCATCGACACCATTTTCTCGAATGCTTCGACCCAATCGCAAACCGCCTCTTTCTTTGTTTCTGCATCGGCCAATGGGTGTCAGGGCCCGGTGGACACGTTCCATATTTCGGTGATTCCATTGCCCATGGCCTATTTTGATTTACCTGAAGCAGCCTTGGCCTTTCAACCTATTAATCTAATAGACAGCAGTGTGTACAACGGAAGTTCACCCGGAACGGTCAATTGGACGCTTGGCGATGGAAATACGGCATCTGCTTCACCCTATGTGCACAATTATGCCCAGGTGGGTGCTTATGAAGTGTGCCTAACCATTGAAAATGCAGACGGTTGCACAGATGTGCTTTGCGATACCATTCAGATTATTCCGCAGGAAGTCATTTTACCTAATGTGGTGACGCCCAATGGAGACGGAAAAAACGATTTATTAGAAATTCCGTATTTGCCTTTTTATGGAAAAAGCAAGATGACTGTCATGAACCGCTGGGGCATCACCGTGTATAGCAGTGGCGATTACCAAAACGACTGGTATCCAGAGCATCTATCAGACGGCACGTATTATTATATTTTAGAACTGGCCGATGGAAAAGTACACCAATCTACACTCAATATTTTTCATTGAGTCAGGAAATATGATTGCATAAAATTCAGTAAAACAGCAACTTATTATTTTATCCTAAAGAATTGGTTTACAACTTTAGCTAAAAACCTACCTTTGTAAGAAAAACATGCGTAATAAAATCATTGCCGGAAACTGGAAAATGAATACCCTGGTGCAGGATGGTTTGGATTGGTTATCCGGATTCCAGTCCCTGGGAAAATGTGGCGCAGAAGGAACTGAACTTATTATCTTTCCGCCTTTTACGCATTTGTTGGCTATGCAGCCGCTCGCCGCTGCGCAGGGAATTCATGTGGGCGCACAAAATTGTGCCAGCGCTTCTTCAGGTGCTTATACCGGAGAAATTTCCGCAGAAATGATAAAAGCGACCGGCGCCCGTTACGTTCTGGTAGGTCATTCCGAAAGACGTCAGTATTACGGAGAAACAGAAAGCATACTTCAACAAAAGCTTCAACGTATCTGGGAAAATGGGCTTATTCCAGTGTATTGTATCGGAGAAACCTTAGAACAAAGAGAAAGTGGCCGAGCAAAAGATATTCTTTCCTCCCAATTGCATGGCGCACTGGGATTATGGAAAGGAAAACTGCCCGGTTCCCTGATTTTAGCCTATGAACCCGTGTGGGCCATTGGTACGGGAAAAACCGCCACACAGGAACAAGCACAAGAAATGCATGCTTTTATTCGGCAAGAAATGCAGGAATTATTCGGAAAAAATGTGTCTGACCAACTTCCCATTTTATACGGTGGATCCGTAAAACCAGACAATGCCAAAGCACTTTTTTCCGCACCGGATATCGATGGAGGACTAATTGGCGGGGCATCACTGAAACCCAAAGATTTCCGGGACATATTAGCGGGCACCGAGGTATAATTCATGGCGACATTATTTCATTTTTATCTGGCGCCAAACGCCTCTGAGGACCTTTTAACTTTTTACATCCACGAAGACGGATTCGATGCCTTCTGGAAAAAAGAAGACCGGGTCTGGACCGCCAGTTGGTCAGGCCGGGAAGACCAACCCTCTGAGCAAGATTTATTGCAAAGATGGGATGGACTGGTTCAAGTCATCAAAGAAGAACAGCCGGACACCAATTGGAATGCTGTTTGGGAAAGTCAGTTTCAGCCCATCCGTATTGGTCAGACTTTCTACATCCGTGCGAATTTTCATGCACCAGCCCAGCCGCCAGTGGCTTACGAAATGGTGATAGCCCCGGAAATGACTTTCGGCACAGGCCACCACCCTACAACTCTACTTTTACTTGAAGCCCTTGCCCAACATCCTCCGCAAAACAAAGATGTGTTGGACATGGGTTGCGGCACCGGTATTTTGAGTTTGGCGGCACTATTTCTAGGCGCCAAAGCGGTGGTAGCTGTAGACAATGATGAGCGCGCCTGCGATGTCACCAGAAAACATCTGGATCAACACCGCCAAACGGCCACCGTCCTGCATCAGGGCGAAGTTCCCAACGGGCCGTTTCACCTGATTTTAGCCAACATTCAACTCAATATTCTTTTAGCACAACTACCTGATTATTTGAGACATTTACATCCCGGAGGAGAAATTTGGTTTTCTGGTGTCATGAGTCACCAGGTGGACACACTGACCCAACATTTTTCCCGGGGAACATTTACAACAACCCTATCCAATGATTGGGCTTTTATCCGATACCAACCATGAGAATTGCCTTTATTTTTTGCTTACTCGCCGCAGGATTTTTTCAGAAAGGCTGGAGTCAAGCAGCCGCCTTGCCCCAGGAGCCGGAAGCCTTTTTTAAAGCCTTGCCAGACCTTATTTCCGACGGAACCGATGCCCGGGAGACCAAAGACTATTTGAAAGTCTTTGAAAAAACCTGGTTGGACCCAAATTTTGGATATATCCGCACCGAACTCATGAGGTTTGCCGGCGATATGCAAAAGAAAAGAATGCGCATTGCTCATTTTAAAGCGTTTGTGCATGCTTGCGACCACTTTTACAACTTTTCTAAAAGAGACCAGGCCACCTTTACCTCATGGATGCAATCGCTGGATCTGGTGATGAAGAAAAAATCCATTAACGGATTTTTGAGTTATCTCCAATTTTCCGAAGCGTTCTTTAAAACAGGTGAATTATATAAAACGGGCGGACACGAATGGCGGGTAGATAACAACCAGTACACCATCAAAATGGAGCAAAATGAAGTAAAATATCATTTTAGCAGTGTAAACCTCACCTTAAGATCTAAATACGATTCCAGCACGGTTCACAACACAAGACTCACTTACAATCCACTGGAAGACCACCTGTTTTTTGAAGGCGGGCAGGTGTATTACGACCGGTTAAATATTCCCAGGGAAAAAGTCTTTGCTCATATCCAAAGCGTTAGTACCACGGCAAGAAGAAACAATTTCACTGCCGATTCGGTCATGTTTACCCATACCGACTTTTTTAAAGACCCTTTGATGGGGCGTTTAGAAGAAAAGCTCACCGTAACGGGTGAAGATCGGGATTCCCGTTTCCCCAAATTCGACTCCTACAACAAACGTTTCAAAATCAAGGACATTGCTCCGGGAATTAATTATGAAGGCGGATTCAGCTTTCATGGAAATCGTTTTCTTGCCAAAGGAGATAGTGCACAACCCGCCACCATGACGTTTATCCGAAAGGATGAGCCCTTCATTATTGTGAGCTCCGCCAACTTTTCCATCACGGAAGACCGAATTACCGGAAGCCCGGTATCTGTAGTTATGCGGATCAATAAGGAAGACAGCATGTTCCACCCGCATACTGATTTCAAATTTCTGAAAAAAGAAAAAGAATTTTCCTTGCTTCGCATTGGAGATGGGCTGGCTGAAACGCCCTTTTTCAATACGTATCACCGCATCGACATGTATTTCGAAGCGATGTATTGGAAAATTGAAGAGGAGCAAATCCGATTTGCCATGGCACGTGGCAGTGCGGCCAGTAAAGCCACCTTTCGATCCGGCAACTTTTTTTCTGCCGTAGATGATGAAAGGTATCGGGGTTTGGATCAGGTGCATCCCGTCACGCAAATCTTCAACTTTTTGGCTAAAAACGGCCATCCGAAGCATTTTACCGTGCTGGAACTGGCTAAATTTATGCGAACGGATGTGATGCAAATTCGCATGATGCTGTTGAACTTTAGCATTGCAGGTATGTTCAGCCTGGAATCCAATTCCGGCAAAGTGAATGTAACGGACAGGTTCTACACCTATTATTTTGCACGTGCAGGACTCAAGGATTATGATGTTATTGAGTTTTCCAGTCAAATCAATACCGAAAATGCCTTATTGAGTTTAATGGACTGGCGTTTGGATCTCAAGGGCGTTTCGCGCATCACCTTGTCCGATTCCCAGTCGGTGGCCATTTATCCTACCAATCAGGAACTTAGCCTGAAAAGAAACCGCGATTTCGAATTTCATGGGATGATTGAAGCAGGTAAATTCGCCTTTTACGGTAAAAATTTCTATTTCAATTATGGTCTGTTTAAAATTGATTTGAAAGACGTGGATTCGGTGAAAATTGCGGTAGAAAGTTTTAAACCGAATGAACGGGGCGAGCGGCCTGTTCGCTTTGTAAAAACAGTGATTGAAGGGGTAAAAGGAGAATTGCTCATTGATGACCCCGGGAATAAATCCGGGATGAAAGGATTAAGTCAGTATCCCCGCCTCATCAGCGATTCTTCGTCTTATACTTACTACGATAGACCTCAGATTGAACGCGGCGTTTATAAAAGAGATGATGTGTATTTCCGCATCAATCCATTTACCCTGGACAGCCTAGACAACTTTCGAACGGATCAAATTCAATTACCGGGAACCTTTGTGTCCGGCATTTTCCCAGATTTAGATGAAAATCTTCGAATTATGGAAGATTATTCACTTGGCTTCAGAAAAGTAGCTCCCGAAGGCGGATTAGATGCTTACGGTGGAAAAGGAAAATTCATGGATACCCTGACTTTATCTCATCAGGGTATTCGTGGCCAGGGAACCCTCACCTATCTTACCAGTTCTGTAGAATCCGATGATTTTAAATTTTATCCGGATTCTATGAATACCCAGGCCAGAAGGTACGGGGTACAAAAAACCAAATCGGCTGGTATAGAAACACCGGATTTAAAAGCGCGCGATGTCACGGTGCACTGGGAACCGCACAATGATTTCATGCAGGTGAGCGAAACCACCCAACCCATGGAGATGTTCGAAGGGCAGGTTCAGATGAAAGGAAAAGTCACCTTAACTCCGGAAGGATTAACGGGCGACGGAATGATGGACTTCGGGAATGCAGAAATGGAATCGAATCAGTTTAAGTACCGAAGCAACGATTTCCATACCGACACCACCACCTTTGCCCTTCGGGATGTGTATGAAAGTAGCGACACCAGTCAGGTGGCTTTCAGCACAGCCAATGTGAAAGCTGACGTTTCTTTTGAGGGCCGGAATGGAAAATTTAAATCGAACTCCGAACAGTCGTTTGTAGACTTTCCACTAAACAGTTTTAAAGCCTACATGGACGAGTTGGAATGGTTCATGGACAACAACGAAGTAGACATGAATACCAACCGTGTGGATCGATTGGGATTAAAAGGGGCCTTGTTTGTGTCTACCGACAAGCGACTGGATAGTCTGGCATTTGTGGCGCCAGTAGCCAGGTTTGTATTAAAAACCAAAACCATTTATTGTGAGGGCGTGGAATATGTCGACGTGGCCGATTCCAGGATTTTCCCATCCGATGGAAAACTCAACATACAGCGCAATGCCAAAATCGACCCACTTTCCAACGCGACGGTTTGGGTGAATCGGGATAAAAAATTGCACGTTTTGGATAAGGGTGAAATCACCATTGTTTCCCGCCATATTTATCGGGGAAATGCCCAATATACCTATGTGGACGAAGTCGGAAAGTCGCAGCGTATTTTCTTTAATACCATAGAAGTTGAGGAGAAAACAGATATCACGATGGCCAAAGGCGTGGTGGAACAAGTGTCGGACTTTACCATGAGTCCGCAATTTGGCTTCAAGGGCAGTCTGAGCCTTCGTGGCGATAAGGAGTTTTTAGATTTCGATGGTTTTGCAAGAATCATGCATCCTTGCGGTACCATGAAGAACGATTGGGTGAGGTTTACCACCGAAATCAACCCCAACAACATCATGATTCCTATTTTGGCCGACCCACTGAATGATCAGCAGCAGAAAATGTACAATGGATTCCTGTTTGCGTCTGATTCTACGGGATTGTATCCAGCCATTTTTTCACCCAAAAAGCGGCATACCGATTACGAAGTCATGAAGGCGTCCGGTTTCCTCACCTACGACCGGAAAAACCAGGAATTCCGTGTGTCCAGAAAAGAAAAGCTGGAAGACCGGACTTTACCGGGGCCGTATTTGTCGTTTAACACGCAAAATTGTACTTCCTATGCAGAAGGACGGATGGACTTAGGTTCCAAAATGGGACAAGTGGAGTTGAAAGCCGCGGGTAATATCATGTATTATCCGGAAGCCGACTCCACACGGATGAATTTGATGATGACCATCCATTTTCCCTTTCCAGAGCCTATGCTTCGATACCTGAATGAACGCATTGCCACGCTGGGAGGCATGGGAGCCAACCTTCGAGACGAGGACGTACGGAAAGGCATGTCGGATCTTTTAGATTCCTCCAGGGCAGAAGAGGTGTTTGGACGATTAACTCCCGAAGGCAAATTCAGAAGAATGCCTAAGGAATTTGACCGGACATTTGTGTTTACCGGAATGGAATTATTGTGGTCCAAAAAATACAGAACCATGATGTTCGAAGGGCCGGTTGGATTGCCCTTGTTCAATGGAACATATAGTTTTAAGACGGTAAATCTACTTTTCGATCTGAACCGCAAGGCATCCGGTGATATCTTTACCCTCATTTTAGAAATCAGCGATGATGAGTGGTATTTTTTCCAATACCGGGCCAATGTGTTTACAGTATTTTCCAACAAAAAGGAATTTAACGACATGTTAGCTGCTATAGATCAGAAAAACAGAGTGTTCAGTGCAAAGGGATTTCCAAATTTAACCCTTGGTCTGGGAAGTTTGCGTCGGGTAGACCGATTCAAAGCACAGTTTAACCGTGCCATGTCGGAAGGGACTTTACCTGCGGAAACGCCTGAAACTGCGCCAGCTTCACCTGTTGAAACACCCCCAAAAGAATAAGAGATGGAGGTATGGTATTGGTTATTATGGGCATATGCCGTAGGAAGCATTCCCTCAGCGGTGTGGGTCAGTACACTTTGGTTTGGTACCGACGTACGGACGAAAGGAAGCGGCAATGCAGGCGCCACGAATATGGTGCGTAATTTTGGATGGAAAGCAGGATTAGCCGTGTTGTTGATGGATATTGCCAAAGGATTTTTGGCCGTTCAGTTACCACTTTGGTTTATATCCGTTGAAACACCATCACCATGGATGCCCCTTGTTTGGTCACTGGGCGCTGCATTGGGACACGTATGGCCCATTTGGGCTGGATTTAAGGGCGGCAAAGCGGTGGCCACATTGCTGGGCGCCATGCTGGCTTTGGCGCCGATTTGGGCAGGTGCATCTGTGGTTTGCTTTGTTCTATTGCTTTGGATCTCCCGTTATGTAAGTTTGGCCGCCATGGTTTCCGCCATTTTTTTCTCCATCGGCCTGTTAATCGAAAAAGGAGTACATTATCCTGAAAATTATTTGGTGCTGAGTTTGCCTATTTTATTGCTTTACACACACCGATCCAACATACAGCGATTAATTCAGGGAAATGAAAATAAATTCTCGCTTAAAAAGAAAGCATAAATAAGATAGGAAAAATTTGTTGGTTTCTCGATTTATGTTTTTATTTGCACCGACTTTAACAAACTTTTAACAAGCTATGAAAAAAGTAATTCTTGGCGTATTCGCCATCGGTCTTTTGGCCGCCTGCGGAGGTGAAACTCCTGATTCCGTTGCTACTGCTTACCTTACTGCTCTGAAAGACAAGAAGTGGGAAGAAGCTAAAGCCCTTGGAACTGACCGTACTAAGAGCTATGTAGGTACTTTCGAAAGCCTTCCTAACATGGAAAGCGGTATCACCGAAGTGAAAGACGTAAAGTGTGAAACTTCTTCTGATACTTCTGCTACTTGTTCTTTCTGCTGCTCTAACGATGGCAAAACTTCTTTGACCCTCGTGAAGCGTAACGGCAAATGGTTGGTAGACGATGGCAAGCAAATGCCTGAAATGCCAGAAGAGCCAATGATGGAAGAAATGGAAGGTGATTCAGCTGGTGCTACTACCACTGAAGAAGCTGCTCCTGTAGCTGCTGAATAATCAGTATCTAAAAAAATGAAAAGGGTTAAGTTCCTCCTGGGAATCTTGACCCTTTTCCTTTTTATTGGTGGTTACTACATATTTAAGGTGTACGAATCGGGTGTGGAAGCGCCGGAATTAAAAGCCAATCCCAAATATGTGCTCACCAATGAGGAAAAGGGTTTGTTACAAGAAGGAGACATCATCATGAGGCATGGTGAGGGACTCATCTCCAGTATGATTGCACATATCAATAAAGGTGCTCCTTATCGACTTTCGCATTGCGCGTTTCTGACAAAAGGAAAAAAAGATTGGATTGTTATTCATGCTGTTTCAGGATCTTTGGGATCCAAAGATGGTATGCAAACCGCCTCTTTAGACCGTTTTACCAAGGAAAGCATAGATTCTTCTATCGTGGTAATTCGATATAAGGGAGACGAAACCACCCGACGCCGGTTTATCGACCAGGCCAAAGTGTATTTGGCACAGGAAATTCCCTTTGACAATGCCTTTACATTGGCCGATACCACTACATTTTTTTGTTCGGAACTGATTCATCAGGTATTTTTACAGGTGTTGCAACAAGATATTTTTGCTTCCAGATTAGACACAGATCATCCGAACTATATTCACTTCGATCAGTTTTTGGATCCACAATATTTCGAACTGATTTTAAACCACCAAGGGGAAAAAGTAGCCCCATTTATGCGTGGTGATGTATTGGCCATGCCGTCTGAAAATTAAGGATTACAACGCAGTATATACCATCAATCCTTGGCAAACGCTTGGGTCTTCGGCCTTTTTTTCGCATTTTAGCCGGGTGAAACATAGGGTTATTCTCTTTCTGTTTATGTTGATGATAGGAGGGCTTTCGGCACAAGGACTCGAAAAGCACCCTGATTATCTGAGAGGTAATCTGGCTTTATCAGAAGGGCAGTTTGTAGAAGCCGCTGCTGCTTTTGAGCAGGCTCTTTTACAGTTTCCAGACGCCCCAAAGGGTTGGTACAATCTTGGCACCGCTCATTATCGACAAAAAAATTATACCCACGCCTTGCAAGCTTTTCAAAAAGTCCTGCAGTTGGATTCAGTTTTTCCAAGGGCGCATCTGAATACTGCGCTATGTCTGGTGCAAACAGGAGATTTGGCCAATGCAAAAATACATTTTCAATGGTCTATGCGGCAATCTCCCGCCACTTTCGAGGGATTGTATTATATGGGTGCCCTGGCGTTACAGGAAGACCAGGTGGATTCCGCATTTTATTTTTATTCACAATGCCTGAATCAATGGCCGGAATTTGCTCCTGCATTGCATGATAAGGGGTGGATTCTTTGGCAGCGTGGCGACATCAACGGAGCGCATCAACTGGTGAGCAAAGCCCTGCAAATGCAGCCCGATCATCCTGTTTACCTCACCACATTCTCTCATATCCTGCGTGCGAAGTTTCAAGGCGAACAAGCCTTACAATTGCTCATGCCTTATGCCGACCAATGGGAAAGCAATGCGACATTTCAAATGGTCCTTGGAAGTCTGGCTTTTGAGCGTGGCGATTTGGAATTGGCCATCACCTGTTTTACCCGTGTGAATGCGCTCCTTCCCCAACAGCCTGAAGTCCTGCTTAATTTGGCGTCGGCCCATATTTCCCTGGGAAATGACCTGGAAGCATTAAAAATTTTAGGTGAAATTGAAAAAAAGAAACCCGAATGGGGACCTGCGGCATTGAATACGGGAATTGTTTACGAAAACCTGTTTCAGCTGGATAAAGCTTGCCGGCAATGGGAAATAGCCCAGAAACAAGGAATTCAAAAAGCCAACAGATATTTGAAAGAAAGATGCGAAGATACGCCGGCCTCCTTGCCCTGATAATATGTTTGGGAGGTAGCGTTCCGGCGACTCCCCCCCTATTCTTCTGGAAGAAAAAGAAAACCCTGACCCACGAAGATTCCGTAGCCATAGCAGAGAAAAAAATGGCGCGTTATCTCCGTGTGGCCGAAAAACATTGGGAGAAAAACCACAAACAAACCCATCACGTCCTACGAACCCATATCTTGGAGCAGGTGGCTTTGGTACGCGATAAAGCACCTGCGTTTTTGGCTTTAGGTCGTTTGAGCTTTTTGCAGGAATTTCACCGGCAAGCAGAACAACATTTGAAAGCGGCGCAATCCCATGGCGCCAGTTTGCGGGGAGCCGATTTATACATTCAGGCAAGGTGTTTTCACCTCAGATCCGCCTTTGAGGAAGCCGTTCTGGCCTATCAGCAGTTTTTAAACCAACACGGCACTTTAGGGAAACGATACGTGGAAGAAGCGAAGCTGCGATTGTCGCAAGCCCAGTACGCCAATTCCATAAAAAGCAGACAGGTACGTGCCAAAGAGGATACAGTGCCCATGCCTTACAATACATTACCTCGCGAAACCCATCCTTTGGTGTCGGCCGATGGCAAAAATCTCTTTTTTCTTCGGGATCGCGATTCCCTTTGGCAAGGAAGTCTTTTTAAAAAAGAGGGAAAGAAAAAAGTCTTTGACCTGATTCGTTATGCACAAGGTAAAGAAATGCGCATGCCTGGCTATCTTACAGGCGACCGCTTGCTTCCCGTGGCCATGAGTCCTGATGGAAGACGAATTTTACTGACCGGGCCGGGTAAAAAGAAGGATAAAGACTTGTATGTGTCGGATTTACTGGATGGAAAATATAGCCTTCCACAACCTTTACCGCCCGACATTAATACGGCGTACGACGAAATTTTTGGAACATTTGGCCCAGATAACCGAACCCTGTTTTTTATTTCCAATCGTCCCGGAGGACAAGGTGGTTTCGATATTTGGATGTCTAAACAAAATACATCCGGATGGTGGTCGGCGCCAGAAAATGCCGGTGTCATGATTAACACAGCCCGAAACGAGTATGCGGTCTTTCTTCATGCCGATGGGCGAACGGTTTATTTAAGTTCAGACGGACATCAATCTGTTGGAGAAGCCGATATTCTGAAATCAGATTTCTACATGGGAAAGTTTTCCACGCCCATCAACCTCGGCATGCCCATCAACACCCCTTATCCCGATTTGTTTTTTTCCATCACGGGCAGTGGTCGTCAGGCTTACATGGTAACGCCGCCCGAGGAAGAAACTGGCCGAACCGATTTGCGCATTTTACACTTGTTGGGCGCCGAAAAGCAACCGGTGGTGTTTACGTTTACCCAGCCCACCGCCCTTCTTCCGTCCAGAAAATTCACCCTCCAGACCAATGAAGAAACTTGCCTGGATTGTTCAGAAATTCTTGTGCTGAATTCACGATTCCGGACAGGAAAAACACCTTATGCAGGTGGACAAATTCAGGTATTCGATCATGACTTGGGAACGTTAATGTACACCGCTTCTCTGGGAAGCACGGATACCTTGATGAGTTTGGTGTTGCCCTCCGGAAAAAAGTACGGTTTGGCCCTTTTGGCCGATGGTTTTTTCCCCTTTACGGAAGTGATTACCCTGCCGGAAGGAAGCCCGTATCGTTTACGAGAAAGGTTAGTGCCTTTAAAATCTCTGGAAACGGGCGTTTTATCTCCATTTCAATTGGTGGAATTTGTCCCCGGAACCGCTACACCCACCTTGGGATCGGTGGCCGGTTTAGAAGTGTTGGCGCAGTTTCTTTTAGATCACCCGGGATATGCCCTGCATGTTTTTTCGTCTGAAGGACAAGGAGATGGCACGGCCAAAGCAAGAAAATGGGTGATATTTAATTTTCTGCTGGCCAAAGGAATTCCCGGAGACCGGTTGGTCACAGGGAACGATTCGGCACCGGCTCTTCCCAACGCAGACGCCCCTATTTATTTGATGTTATCTGCCTTACCATGAATCCAGCGCTCACCATCACGCAAGACGGTTCCCCTACCCTGTTTGTCCCGGAACTCAATGAACATTATCATTCCAGACATGGCGCCTTACAGGAAAGTCTACATGTTTTTATCGATACAGGACTAAAAGCCGCCTTCGATAAGTTTCAGGAAAGATTGCATGTGGTGGAAGTTGGCATGGGCACAGGTTTAAATGCTTGGCTTACTTTACAAACCAACATTCCCACCGACTATTTTGGCATTGAACCCTTTCCATTGCCAGTTTCTCTTTTATCAGAATATTATCGGGCATTGCATTGGGAAAATGAAACGTTTCAAGCCCAATTATATGGTCAGACCAATGCACCACAAGACCTTGCACCTCATTTTTCCCTGACTTGGTTTCAAGGGCCATTTTCGGCCTTCACCAAAGAAGAACCCGCGCATTTGGTGTACATGGATGCCTTTGCACCGGAAAAACAACCTGAATTATGGACCCGAGAAAGTTTTTCGCACATGTTCGATTTACTAAGGCCTGGAGGATTTATGGTCACATATTGCGCCAAAGGACAGGTCCGTAGAGATTTGGAATCTGTTGGCTTTAAGGTAGAAAGACGTCCCGGGCCGCCAGGAAAAAGAGAAATGATTCGCGCCAATAAACCCGCGTAATACGTTGGAAAATTCAGGTTCATTTTCGTATTTTTGAGTCATGAAAACAATCCTATTTTCTTTTGCTACCGCTGCGCTGCTTTGGGCTTGTGCAGGTAAAACCAATACTCCCGCCGGCCCCACCATCACTTACTTTGGGGACAGTATTAGTTGGGATGCAGAAGCCATTGACGCTCAACAGCTCATCACCTGGCTCGGAGAAAAAGATTCAGCAGAAGTTCGGGTAAAAGGTACCATTGCAGAAGTGTGTCAGGCCAAAGGCTGCTGGATGGATTTCGATTTGGGCAACGGACAGCTCATGACCGTACGCTTTAAAGATTATGGCTTTTTTATGCCAAAAGATGCGGCAGGGCAAATGGCCGTAAT
This sequence comes from uncultured Candidatus Competibacteraceae bacterium, assembly GCA_964578885.1. Lineage (GTDB taxonomy): Bacteria > Bacteroidota > Bacteroidia > CAIKAF01 > CAIKAF01 > CAZRHR01. Next base: position 102,370 of record CAZOEO010000009.1, read on the forward strand.
CGAAGGATTGGTGAAAAAAGAAGTAGAAGATGTGGCTTGGCTGCAGCACAAAGCGCAGGATGCAGGAAAATCTCCTGAAGAAATTGCCGCCATTACGGAGCCCGAAATTAGTTTTACCTTCATGGCGAAAGGCGTGGCATTGGCAGAACGAGACACAACCACCAACCCCTAATCCATTGTCCAAGTTTACCATACGGGTGTATGGCTTGTTGATGTCCAAAAACATGGTACTTTACACCAAAGAAAGTTATCTTGGTCTGGACATCATCAAATTTCCTGGCGGAGGTATGGAGTTCGGGGAATCGCCACAAGAGGCTTTAATCCGTGAATTCAAAGAAGAGCTCGGCATAGACATCAATATTATTGAGCTATTTTACCTAACAGACTTTTTTCAGCCCTCAGCCTTTGATCCGGAAACCCAGGTCATTAGTATCTATTATCTGGTAGAGCCAAAAAAGGGGGAATTCCTTCCTGTTGGCAACTTTCACCATGGTGACATTCAATTTTCGAGAGCGTATATCCACTATCTAAAAGTTAGTGCTTTCACTTTTCCCATCGACCAACATGTGGCCAAACTTTTAATAGAAGCATTTGAATTTGAAGTTAATCCCCGAATTTAAACGTAGCTTTTTTAGACAAAAGGATTCTAAAGACCTCTTTGGTGTCTTCGTTGATGGGATTTTTTTGGACATCAAGATAACTCAGTCCTTTCAAACGAAACAGCGACTCTGGTAGGGTTTCCAGTTTGTTCTCCGCCGCTTCTATCACCTGTAGAGACGGACAAAGTCCCCAATCCGAAGGAATGGACGTAATCTGATTTTCAGAAATATTGATTCTCCGAAGTTTAGGCAAAAGGAACAATGAATCCGGCACGGAAGTTAACTGGCAATTGACCAAAGTGATTTCTTCTAATTCAGTGCAGGAAAGCAAGAATGTAGGAAACGTAAACAAGGGCGTGTCATACATTTGAAAGACGCGAAGACGCCTCAATCCCGGCATGGAGTCGACAAAGCGAAGCGTATCCGTTTCGGTATTGGCCATGCGCCAAAGTTCAAGCCGTTGCAAAGCGGCCATTTCCATTGGAATTTCTGATATTTTGGAATCATTCAGCTCCAAATACAATAGGCTTCCCAATTCAAAAAAAGAAGCAGGCAAAGCCGCAATGGGGTTTTTTCTGGTTGAAAAAGCAAAAAGGGACTGACATTTCCCAAACTCAGGCCCCAGCTGTTGTAATTGATTATTGACCAAAAACAACATTTCCAGAAAAGGAAATTTCCCAATCCGGGCCATAAGTTTATCCACAGGTTCCTGCTGAATCTGAATTTTCCGGACTTCCTTATCTTTTAAAGCCGAGGCCACAGAAATATGCACGGTAGCCATTGGCGTGCCTGAAAAGCGAATAAAATCCGGATCTTCCGGATTAAATTTCACTTGACCCAGCAGACTGCCGGCCCACAACAATGCCATCCAAATGATTGGGCGTTTCATGGCTGGCCTTTACAAAATTCTTCTGACACTTGCTGTGCGTCCTCATCGCCAAGTTTGGCCGCTGTAGAAAAATCTGAACAGGCTTTTTCTGTAAGCTCCTGGTCCATATAGAGAACGCCTCGGTTAAACCAGGCTTCTTTCATTTCAGGCGCAATGGAAATGGCTTTGGTATACGCATCTACTGCTTGCGTAATTTGCTGGTCTTCCTGCAAGGCCAAACCTAAATTGTACCAAGCTTCGGAATAACCCGGTTCTAATTGCAAGGCCTTTTGATAATCTGAAATGGCCTCTTGAAGCCGACCCAGTTCAAAAAAGCAAATCCCGCGATCGTGCCAGGCGGAAGTATACATGCTGTCCAGAGAAAGCGCAAGGGAAAAACCTTCAATAGCCCGCCCATAATCTCCAGATTCAATAGCTTCAACACCAGTAAGATACGCCGACTCAGCTGAATCAGATCTGGAAACACCTGGGTCTGACAATGTATTGTTTACACCACTGGGTCCGCAGCCGAAAGCGAACATAACCAACACTAAAACAGAACTATATTTAATCAAAACCATAGATTACATCTAAGCATAAAAGCACCCGGATAAGGAATATCCTGGGATGAATTTAGGATATTATAGTGTAAAAAAAGCCCGATTTGTCTGGCTTTTTTTCTTCGAAATAAATAACCACCCCCAAAACTGATGGCATGGCTATCTTCCCGAAACAAAGCCGCTTCTGGTAAATACCTTACCCACTCGTATTCTACAAGTCCTGTAATGCCTTGCCAAACCCGATAACTTACCTGCGCTCTTGCACCAAAATCATGGTGAATATGTTGCGGATACGATTTAAAGCCTTGCTTGTAAAAAATACCGCCGGATACGGTGAGTTGTGGATTTACCACATATGCCACCTGTGGACCTATGGCGTAGGTGAAATAAGCGCCGGGATAATAAGTTAAGTTGACGCCCCACTTTAATTTATGCCACCAACTGGTTCCCTGCGCCTCCTGCGTCATGACCGAATCGCTTTGAATAGTCGTTTGGCCTTGAACGGAAAAAGTCCAAAATGACATGAGCCAAACCCAAAAAGAGGCGTGTTTCATCAAGCCTGGTCGAAATCTACCACCACGCGTTCCGTAAGTGGATGAGCCTGACAAGTCAGTACAAATCCGGCTTCCACTTCGTCCCTGGTTAATGCATAATTCATTTCCATGGCCACTTTTCCTTCGGTAACCTTGGCTTTACAGGTACAACAAACGGCACCTTTACATGCGTATGGAACATCTGCGCCGGCATCTAAAGCCGCATCCAGAATATTTAAACCTTCTGTTTCCAGTTCAAATGCAGTAGTGAGTCCGTCTAATTTCACATGTACCAAACTTTTGGCTCCCACATGTTCCTTTTGTGCTGCGATTCGTTCTTTCGATACGGTGGGAACACCCGTTGTGGTAAAAAGCTCGATATGGATATTTTTCTGATCTACACCTTTCTTTTCCAACAATTCTTTCACAGATTGCGTCATGTCCATGGGGCCGCATAGAAACCATTCATCGACCCAATCTACCGGCAATAAGGTGGAAAACCAGGATTGGCAGCGTTCGGCAGTAATGCGTCCATTAAACAAGGGGAGATCGATGGATTCCCTGCTGAGAATATGATACAAGGCAAACCGTCCGGTGTAGGTATTTTTCAAATTTTCCAGCACTTCCCGGAACATGATAAACGGAGTGGACCGATTGCCGTAAAAAAGACTGACTTGTGCGGTTGGATCGGAGGCGAGCAAAGTTTTTATAATGGACAAAATGGGCGTAATGCCGGATCCTGCGGCCACAGCGGCGTAGTGTTTTTGCGATCCGGGGGTGATTGGGGTGGTAAAATGTCCCATCGGTGGCATGGCTTCCAACGTCATGCCGGGCTTTAGCGTATGATTGGCCCAGGTAGAAAATGCACCACCTTCTACCCTTTTCACACCTACCCGGATTTCGTTCTCCAGGGGACTGCTACAAATAGAGTAAGACCTTCTGATTTCCTCTCCATCAATTTGGGTTCGGAAAGTCAGGTATTGTCCTGCTTGAAAGGAAAAAGCTGCTGAATCTTCAGGTTTGGGAATGATGGTAAAAGAGACGCTATCGGGAGTTTCTCTTGTGACTTCCCCCACCTGAACCGCATAAAATTTGGCCATGCCCGCAATTTTGCTTCAAATATAACAACTATCCACGGCAATGCCGCAGGTGTTTCGGGTAAAAGCGGCGAGAATTCGGTCACGGACGATGCACCAACACACGATGGGCATACACGGTCTGATGACCTTGTTTTAAGGTGACAATATAGGTGCCTGTGGGCCAATCGGTGGTTTGCACTTTCCAAATGGCAAAAGGAGGTGTATGATTTTGCCTTTGTTTAAACATGATTCGCCCCAAAATGTCTGTGACTTCCAAATCAAAGTTTTCGGTTTGAATCACGCTATGCTTCAGTTGAAATGAATGTATCGCCGGATTGGGATAGAGTTCCACCTGAAAAGTTTGGGGCTCCGGAATTCCGGTAGCAATGCATTCCACCAAACCAATCCGGGACGCTACCCAATCGTCGAACCGAACGGCTTGCATTACTTGTGGACTGGCGCCAAACCAATCGGCCACAATGGCACACATGATTTGTCGATAATCCTGGCCCAGTGGAATGCTTCCGGATTGCAAAGCAGACAAATTGGGATTATCTCCATACACGCCCCCTTTTACACAATTTCCAAAAGCCAGCACCGGAGCGGCATTTCCGTGATCCGACCCAAAACTACCATTGGAATAAGCTCTTCTACCAAATTCACTGGTAGTCAGCGTTAACACTTTATCGCCCAATCCAAGTGCACTTAAGTCATCATGAAAGGCCTTGGCAGCTGACGATAAATGATACATCAGGGCGGCATGGTGTCCCATTGTGGTATCAGAAGCTTCCACCTGGTTGGCATGGGTGTCGAAGCCCCCAATTCGACAAAGGAAAATCCTGGTTTTGCAACCTCCGTCTAAAAGCCGGGCAATGATTTTTAATTGTTGAGAAAGAGGATTATATAAACTTCCCTGTGGCGCTAGAAATGGATATTGCAAAGGATAATCCACCGTAGAATTATTTCCCGCCATAAATACATCCCTCAGCCGCCCTGCGTAGGTATTGGCCTCCTGCTCTATTTGCATGATATATTCAATTTCGTCGCCTGCATAACTATCAGGAAAAGAAATGGGTGGTGCCACCCCAACGGAATTTATCAAATTGTAAAAAGCCACCGGATCCTGGATGCTTAATCCCAGCGGAATACCATTGTCCCGGTGAAATGCGAGCGAAACGCCATTTCCAATTTCAATGGCCAGAGGATCGGGCATGGAAGGTGAAGGATAATCATCGGGGTAATTCGGATATTCCTGATCGAGATATCGTCCCATCCAACCGGAAGAATAATAATCATCATGCCCGCCGCCCATAAACATAACATCTCGACTACGGAAATGGGAGCCATTCATGTAGGGATAACTTACATTTTGAATGACCGCCAGATTACCCTGATCATACATGGCTTTGGCGGCCGTCATGTCTGGGTGCAATGCCACTTTTCGCTGATCTGGCAAAGTATTATCCAACATAAGAATGGATCTGGCGCCCGTTTCCGGCAAGGCCAAATTGGGTCTAAGGCTATAATATTGGGCGTATTGATTGGCGGGAATGGTCATGTTCAGACCATCATTTCCTCCGTGCAACTGAATGATAACCAATACTCTGTCGGAGTCTGACGCGGCAGCAAACGCTTGCAGCAAGCCTTGTTCCCTCCAAACCCGCATGGGCATACCCTGAATGGCAAAAGGCGTTCCAGCTGCGGCTACGCCGAGGTTTCTTATAAATTTTCTGCGGTTCATGGTTACATCAGTTGAAATTCAGGGCATTGAATCATGGCCCGGAATAGATTTTCCAATTGGGTTCTTACACTGGTATCCGGTCCACCAGAGGCAAAAGCACTCCATTCGAAGGCCCAGTTGATGGCAGACAACGTATCTAATAGCACAGCATCCCGGAAAAAGGCATATCGTTGTGCATTCAACGTAATCGGAATAAATAAAGGAAGAATCTCTTGCAATAACGTATCGGGATTGGTGGGATCGGAAACCCATTGTTGTACAAATGCCACCGGATCGAATTGCAGCAAAAGATTCATGTTGGCATCCTGCACACCCGTTAGCAGGTTTTCGCCGTATTTGTATCTCATGGCCAAATTATTGGGTGTAATCCATAATCGGTTGTAACCAGGAAACTGATAGTATGGATCATAACCAGCCACATCGTAGGGCTCATAAAAATTCAAACCCTGACCTCGCACCACGGGTAAAGCATGTCCGGTCCAAACGGCATAATAAAAAGGAAGCTGTCCCACCTGCATATGCGGAAGATTCAGTCCCAAAGTCCGATATAGCCCTAAGGTAATTTCCAAAGGACTTTTTATCAATGCTCCCTGATGATCGTTGGTGGTTTGGGCATCATCTGCATCGTAAAAATGTAAGCTTTCCAGCAAAGTTCGCAGCACACCGGAAATTTGGTATTGGTCATTAATGAGTTGCTGGGCCAACGGAACAATGATGTCTTGTTCTACGTCTGGTGTGATGTGGTAATACACGAAAAACCGATAGAGTTTTCTACAAATATGGCGCGCCGTGTATACAGAATTAAACACCATTTGGATAAACGCATCCAATTCGCCCTGTGCACCAAGTAATGTGGCCTGCCCACCTTGCAATTCTGTTGGACCTATAATCTGATTGGCAAATGCGGACGAAAACGTTTTGTTGGTCGCATCATGTTTATTGGCAATGATGCCGTTGGAGGATTTCAATTTTCCCGTTGGAATTCCGGTCAGCGGATCCAGGGTGGTATAGGTGGTATCTGTGCCCCAGCCGGTAAATACGCGGGTTGCCGCCTGCACATCTTGTTCGGTAAAATGGGTATAATCGTCCGGAGCAACTTGTGGTCCTTTTCCTACTGTAAATAATTCAAAGAACTCTCGGGCAAAATTTTCTTGCGGAGCGCCGTTTTCATTCAAATGTCCATCCAAATGAATGAGCATGGCATTGTCAATACAAACAGCGCGGGTCAAGGCTTTATAATCACCCAGGGCATAGTGACGGAATAGCTGAAGCTGAAAATACAGCATCACATTGGGCTGAATGCGCGTTTCAATGGTTGGAAAATGCGTATGCCAGAACCAAATCATGCGCTCGGTAAGGCTTAGAGGCTGATTGTACATGGAGTGAATCCACCAGCCGAACAATTGATCTCTTCTTTCAAAATCAGGACTGCCACCGGGTGCCACGGGCGGAAAAATCCAAGGTTGGTCATTGGCTGGATCCAAAGGTGGCGAAGGTGCTGGTGATGGAATCAGCAGCTGGTCGAGCGCCTGCTGTGGCGTAAGTTGGCTAAATAAAGCGACATCCGCAGGTTTGGGACCAAAAGTAGCTCTTCGTAAAAGATGCAAGGCTTTGTCCCGACCCAAAGGCTGACTATAAGGGGCCAATGAGGGCATATTGGAATAATTTAATTTTCTAAAAATAATTGAAATTTTCAATATAATTAGGGTCTGTTCTAAAGTTTCAAATGCTTTATTACCAGTAAAACTGACTTATATTTGAATAAACATTTTAAAACATGAAAAATTTCTTTTTGTACGCAGGAATCGTGGGGTCGAGCGCGGTTTGGTCTCAGGGAGTTGGTATCAATTCCAGCGGGCAAGCTCCGGACGCATCCGCGCAATTGGATGTCTCTTCTAATCAATCCGGCGTATTGGTTCCTCGAATTGCTTTATTGTCGCGTTTAGACGCCCAAACCATTTTGCAACCAGCCACCTCGTTGGTTATTTTTAATACGACACAAGGCAGTGGTTTGGTTCCTGGCTTTTATTACAACGCCGGAACGCCCTCTGCTCCCGATTGGCGTCAACTTCTTCCCAATCCTGCGAATCAGGCGTTGGATATGGCCAGCCAGGCTATTCAAAATGTTCCTGCACCGGTAGCAGCCACCGATGCGGTTAACAAAGCGTATGTGGATAACCTCGTGGCGGCTTCCGGAGGTGGTGGTGGAAGCATTGCTCCGCCCACGGCCATTTCTCAGGAATCAAATAGCACGATGACATTTTCTCAGGCGATTCAGTATTGCGAGAATCTCGTAGAGGGAGGACAATCAGATTGGCGACTTCCCACCACCGACGAAATTGCGTTTTTTGCCGGGATGGCAGGTGCCAGCACACAGTTTCTTTGGACCAAAACCATCACATCCGGAAAAGATTTCGCCACCAACCAGAATTATATCTCCTATCGGTTAAGCGATGGAAAATGGCGTGAAGGCGGCGTGAATCGTTTCTTTTTCCCAAATAGAAGTGTTTCCGGTTCAACCACAGTAAATGGCCAGTGGCTCAACGTGGGTTCCTTTAATCCGCTGACACCTGGAAATTTATTTGTGATTACATCATTAAACTGGACTGGCACTCCGGGAGGCTGTTCAGGACAAGCTGCCGATTTTAGACTCAGATATAATTTTCCAGATGGTTCATTTTACTACTCACCTGTGAATTCTGCAAGTTGTAGCTCTACCACGTTTACAAATCTTACGTCCATCCCCATCCTCAATGAGTCTGCAGCCTATTCCAGCATAGATTTAGAAATATTCGGACAAAGTGGAGCTAGCAGTAAATCCACCAACCTGAGTATTTCCGGTTATGAAATTTCTCTCAGCCAAAAAGACGGCGATGGATTACGCTGTCGGTGTGTGAGATAAGAAAACATCACGACAAAAAAAAATCCCGGACCTCTCCGGGATTTTTTTGCCCGTCTGGCGACAGGCTTTAACCCTAACCTAAACCTAATAAAGAACTAAATCGTGCCACATTGAGCACATTACAAAAGTACCTACCCATGCAGCAATTTCAAAAGACAGAATTTTTTAAATGTCACGGACTTATTTCAACATATTTTAAACTAACACCGCCTTGTTAATAGCCTATCATCTTTAAATCAATGACATACAATCACTTTTTTAGTTTTTACCAAGAATAAAATGAGCGTTTTATCACAATGCTTAAACAAAAGTTAAAGTCATTTTTATGGTTATGAAAAACATAAACAAAACATAAAACACTCATTAAAAGTGTTTTAAAATCATTTTTTGTGATTAAGATGATGCATCCAGTCTTGTAACCGCTTTCTGCATTCTTCCAGCCCATAGCTTGAAAATACCGCTTTCTGGAAATCCAATGGCTCCAAGGATGCCCCTTCTAACTGGTGTATCGCCTTTATCCAATCTTCTGCCTTGTCTTCTGCTGAAATACAAACCGCCTTTACTTGCGGATCCAAACCGTCTTGAGCTTTGGAAGAAGCAATAACTGCTTTGCCAGCAGCCAATGCTTCCAGTATTTTAATCCGAATTCCACCACCCTGAAACAACGGCACCACCAACACATCTGCCTGGTCTAAAAAAGCGTCTACATCTTCTACTTCTCCATGAATCGACACGCCATCCTGCTTTTCCCAACCCGTATGAGCAGGAAAATGTCGACCACCTAAATGCAAGACAGACCCCGGAAAAGTCATTTTTATACGCGGCCAGACTTCAGTTACAAACCACCCAATGCCTTCGCGGGTTGGCAGCCAATCCATGGCTCCTAAATGAAAAAATAGTAAAGGACGCCGGAACGGATGAAGCGGCCGACCGGTCTTCTTCATATGTACGGGCAACACTTCCACCGTGCTCCCGGCACCGAAAGTCCTGATGGTCTCCCGATCTTCATGGGTCATGGTTAAAGTCATGTCCATCTTTTTCCAAATACGGTGTTCCAGCCGTTTCAGAAAAAAATTATCCAACCACATGATCCAGGATTTCAGGCTTTTACCTCCCCTACTCCAAATTTGATATTCCACATTATGAGCACGATACCAATATACTGGCCGCCGCGAAGGAAAATACAATCCGTACAAGGCGGTAAAAGGACTTTCGAAAACCACCAAATCGGTCTGGTCCGGCGTACAGATCTCTATAAGTTGATGAAGTATGTTTGGGTCAAAAAACCTGGCGGCCCGCATGCCCATGCCTTTTTGAAGCGCATGCCAAAGATGTTTGGGGTGAAAGGCTGTGTCGACGAACACCGGAATCCAACGGATTTGCGAGGTATACTCTTCGGGGATTTGATCCGGCTGCCAAGTATGTTTGGGCGTATGAAAAACCACAATGGTAAGCTGAACGCCCAGACCGGCCCAAAGTTCCACCGAAGCGGCCAAGGCTTTTTGCCCACCATCCCGAATGGGAAAAGGAGGTTTAGGAAACACCAAAACCACATTTTTATTCATAAATCGCTACTTTTTCTAAACCAGCGATTCCACATGATTTGGTATGTTTCCAGGGAAAACCATCTGGACTCTGTGGAAACCCTTAAGGTTAATAAAAGTCCGAAAGGCAACAGAATCATGCTGGACAACCACATGCCCATCCATGGTTCCATGAGAATTTGTTTGGCAGAGCGCTCGCCGATGGTCGATAAAATATGGTAACCAATAAAGATGATGACACAAAAAATCAAGGGTAAGCCCAGTCCACCTTTTCGTATAATGGCACCCAGTGGCGCACCAATAAAAAACAAAACCAAACAAGCGAAAGACAAGGTGAATTTTCTGTGCCACTCTACCAGGGCCGAAGCCATGGTTTTCTCCTGAGACTTCTGATAATCTTTAAGTTCCTGGAACCGCTGCCTGGTCTGTCCCAGTTTCGTTAAAGCACCGGCCACCAGCAGATTTCGCTGATCGGCAGCCAAAGGCCGAAGGAGACTGTCGGTAGAAGTCCAAACCGGTAAAACGGGAAGAACGTCTGCTGATAAGTTTCCTTCTGCATCCAGGGCTTGGGGCATGGGAGAAAACACGGGTTCCTGTGTAGATTGCATGCCATGCATTCCCGATAATCTTGGGCTCACAGAATGCATAAACTGATCCTGATCTTCCTGAATCCGGGTCAGCATTTCTTCCAATTGTCCGAGACTCATCATTTGGTAGGAGCTTTTTAAAAAGCTGTTTTCTTTGTTCAGTTTTTCATCCGAAACATCAATAAAAAGTTCTTGAATGAAAAACGTTTCTTTCATGCGTTTAAAATCGCCCCGCATGTTTTCATAGAATCCGCGATCGTCGTATCGGACGCCATTTTCCAGTCGTAGGAGGAGATAGCGTTCATCTGTGGAGGTGCCCAGGCTTCCTTTTTCGGCCATGGTAAGAACGGAAGCGCCCCAGCCGTCGCGGGAATGATCATAAATCATCACCCCAAAAAAAGATTTTCCATCCGGTGCTTTTTTATCGATGTAAACGGTAAGCCCACGAATGCCATTGTAAAAAACGCCCGGGGTAATATCGATGGCAGGCTTGGCTGATCTAATGGCGCTGAGCAGCGACCGGAATTTATAGTTGGCAACCGGCATGATGTGGTTAGAAAATAAAAAAGCCAGCACGGCAATCACACCAGCCATGAGCATGAGAGGTCGTAAAAGTCGAAGTAAAGGAATACCGGCGGCTTTGGCTGCGACCACTTCCAAATTTTCCGCCAGAGTGCCCACCGTCATAATAGAAGACAAAAGAATGGCCAGGGGCAAAGCCATGGGAACCAGCGTAGCGGAAGCGTAGTAAAGAAGTTCCAGAATAATGGACCATTCCAATCCTTTTCCGGCAAGGTCATCGATATGTTTCCAAAGAAACTGCATGACCAATACAAACTGAGCGATGATAAATGTGAGCAAAAAGGGGCCAAGCCATGCTTTTAAGAGCATGAAAGAAAGGGTACGCGTTCCTCGAAGCCTCAACATCATTTTCAACAAGGGCATGGCCCAAAACCGGATTATAGTGAACCGGTGGCCTTCATTAACTTATTCACAGACACGTCCCAAAGGCGTGTAATTTCCTCTTTTTCTTCGGCAGGGCATTCTTCCAAAATCATGAGTGCCACATCGCCTGTTAGGTCATCTACTTTCACCTGCATTTCAAAAGAACAGCCTTCCCTTTCACCATCTATCCATTCAAAACGAACAGATTCTGCTTCTTTCATGGAAACCAAACGTGCACGTTCTGTATAGCCGTCCCAGGTAAACGAAAAAACATCTTTTTGAACATCTACCTGATCTGCGAACCACTCTGAAAGGGTGGTGGCCACGCTTAAAAAACCGAATAAGATTTTAGGGGAGGATTTCACTTGATACTCAAGTGTAAATGCAATTTTTTCTTCCATAATGCCTTCGACGTGATTGGGGCTTGCGGGGGACAAGATAACCAATTTACCAAGGGAAACAATTTTTTTTGCATTGTGTTTCCCATGGTATGAGAAAAGAGCGATTATTTGATTTTCAGCGCTCCTTTCACCTTGGCATCCAGTAAGGCAATGTCTATCACCTCATCCAGGGTTTTCACAAAATGAAATTGCATTCCTTTTACATACGCTTCGGGAATGTCCTGCACATCTCGGCGGTTTTCCCAAGGCAGTATCACCTCTTTGATTTGCGCCCTGCGCGCTGCCAATACTTTTTCCTTGATACCACCTACGGGCAACACCTGTCCACGCAACGTTAATTCTCCGGTCATCGCAAGTCTGGCTTTAATTTTTCTCTGGGTAAACAAAGACACCAGCGCCGTGAACAAGGTAATGCCAGCCGAAGGGCCATCTTTGGGCACCGCGCCTTCCGGAATATGAACATGCACATTGTACCGGTCAAAAGCGCCGGCCGGGATTTGGTAAAGATGTGCGTGGCTTCTCAGATATTCCAGTGCAATCAGCGCGGACTCTTTCATGACGCCTCCAAGGTTTCCGGTGAGGGTTAGTTTTCCTTTGCCCACGGTGAGAGAGGACTCAATAAACAGAATGTCTCCTCCTACTGCCGTCCACGCCAAACCGGTGACTACGCCGGCCAAATCGTTGCTTTCATACATTTCCCTTGGAATAGGAATTCCCAATACATCGGAAATGGTTTCTTTTGACCATTCGGTTTCAATAGCCTGATTGGAAGCGGTTTGAATGGCAATTTTTCTCACCAAAGCGGCGAGTCGGCGTTCTAAATGCCTTACGCCGGATTCACGGGTATAGTGATCAATAATAAAGGCCAGTTGTTTGGCCTGAAGCCGAAAACAATGTTTATCTAAACCATGCTGAACCAAAAGTTTTGGTACAATATGTTTTCTGGCAATTTCAATTTTTTCTTCTGTGGCATATCCCGGAATACGGATAATTTCCATGCGGTCCAGTAAGGCAGGCTGAATCGATTGTAAATCGTTGGCAGTAGCGATAAACAGGACTTTAGACAAATCGTAGTCGAGATCCAGATAATTGTCGTGAAACGTATGGTTTTGTTCGGGATCCAATACCTCGAGTAAAGCAGAAGAAGGATCGCCGTGAATGTCCCGGGACAATTTATCCATTTCATCTAAGATGAAGACCGGATTGCCGGATTCGGACTTTTTCAGATTTTGAAGCAGACGTCCGGCCATGGCGCCGATGTAGGTTCGGCGGTGACCACGGATTTCACTTTCATCTTTTAAACCACCCAAAGACATCCGTACATATTTCCGGCCTAAAGCTTCTGCAATGGATTTGCCAAGTGAGGTTTTTCCTACTCCGGGAGGACCTACTAAGCAGAGAATTGGCGCTTTCATGTCGCCCCGTAATTTTAACACGGCCAAATGTTCCAGAATTCTTTCTTTCACTTTTTCCAGCCCATAGTGGTCGCGGTCCAGGATTTTGGCAGCTTTTGCCAAATCGAACCGATCCTCTGTTACGCGATTCCAGGGCAGATCCGTCATGAAATCCAGATAATTCAACTGAACACTATATTCAGCCACCATACTGTTCATGCGTTCCAGCTTGGCCAACTCCTTTTTAAAAGCATTGGCAGCAGATTCCGGCCAATCCATTTTTTCGGATTTGGCTTTGAGCCGGCGCACTTCCTCCGCTTCTCCCCCACCCAACTCTTCCTGGATGGTTCGCATTTGCTGATGTAAAAAATACTCCCGCTGTTGCTTATCGATATCTACGCGAACCTTCGACTGGATTTGGTTTTTGATTTCCATAAGTTGGGCCTCATGGTGCAAAGCCCGCAGTAAATCGGTGGTCCGTTCTTTTAAATCCACCATTTCCAGCAGTCGTTGTTTTACTTCCAGGCCATCATTCAGGTTAGATGAAACAAAATTGACCAGAAAGGCCGGACTATCTATGTTTTGCAGCGCAAAACCGGCTTCAGCAGGAACATTGGGATTTTGTTGAATCAACTGCATCGCCAACTCCTTAATGTCCTGCACCATGGTTTCGAATTCACGGTCTCCGGCCTGGGGCTTTTTCTCCGTAAGCAAGGTGTATGTGGCCTTTAAGTAAGGTCCTTGTTCATCGATGGAACCCACATGAAACCTTCTTTTTCCCTGGATAATCACGGTGGTACTTCCGTCGGGCATGCGCAAAGTTTTCAGAATTCTGGCGATGGTCCCCACTTTATATAAATCTTCTGCGCGGGGATCTTCTACTTCGGCATCTTTTTGCGCTACCACGCCAATGATTTTTCCCTGATCCTGCACTTCACGAATAAGCCGGATGCTTTTATCCCGCCCAACCGTAATGGGCATCACCACCCCGGGAAACAGAACCATATTTCTCAATGGCAATAGAGGAAGCCACTCTGGAACTTCTTCATTTTGGAGATTTTCCTCCTCCTCCGTTTGCACCAGCGGAATAAATTCCGTGTCTTCAGAAATGCCACCTGAGAAAGACAATTTGTCGCTAAACTTGGAATCAAAAAGCGTCATAGGCCATATAGTTACGACATTTTGGCAGTAAGCCACTGCAAAAGTCCGATGATTTAAAGAAAACAATACCCTTACAAGGGTTATGCCATGGCGTATTCACAAAAAAGCCCGGACATGGTTCCGGGCTTGCACGTCAATAAGCCATGCTCAGGGTTGGCCAAAAGTCCATTGAAGTCCACCCAGCAAATGGAATCCTGCCATGGGATACACAAAATTTTCGGTTTGCATGGCGCCGTTCCATACATAAGAAAAGCTGTATCCATTGGGAAAATAAATTTGATTGGTCAGGTTGTAACCGGTACAATGCAGCATCAGGGTCGATTTTTTTCCCACGGCCATGGCGTACCTTACCCGTAAATCGGGAACATAAAAAGCAGGTAAAGTCCGACCCGACACCCCTGAATTATCTAAAAACTGTGCTCCCACCCATTTCTGCACCAAAGCCAGTTCCAATCCTTGCACAGGTAAAACGGAAAGCGTAAATCCTGCCACATAATTTGGAGAGAAGGCAATGGGCGTATTTCCACGGAAAATGGTTTGTTGTCCGCCCAAGTCATAGTCATCTACATATTCTGTAAAATCGATAATCCGATTGGTGGATACATTCAGATTTCCTGCGACTTCCATCCATTTCAGGGGTTTCCATGCGCCTTCCATTTCCATGCCCAAACGGAATGAGCGCGGGGCATTGGTTCTTACGTAAGCACCCACATCATTGATTTTTCCACTTAAAATGAGTTGGTTGGTGTAGTCCATCCAATACCCATTCACGCCCAATCGCCAGCGCGGTCTTTGCACTTCATACCCCAATTCAAAATCACGAAGGGTTTCTGGTTTGGGAATTTCTGCTGCCGGCGTTTCATAATCGACACGATTGGGCTCTTTGCTGGCCATACCATAATATAAGTACCAGCGATGTCCCTTGGGATGCGTATAGGTAAGTCCCCCTTTCGGGTTAAAAAAATGAAAGGTTTCATCGACAGATAAATTGGGATTATCACGGAATCCATGAATGGAATAGCGCACATGCCGGTATTGCAGATCCAAAAAGGCAGTAAGCCCTTTGGCCAGACCGACCATCAGCCTGCCGTATATGTTGCCGTCGGTTTTGGTTCCCCGGTTATCGTAATATTTACGCCAGGGATCATTTCCGGGATTTACCTCCGCCCAAATCACGCGTCCGAAATGATCACCGATATAATGATTCAGCGCGCCGCCGGTAATCAATTGCCATTTTTCCTTGCGAATTTCCATGGTTACCATGCCACCAATGAGGTGATTATCCAACCATAACTGACGAATTAAGTCGGATTGCTGGATAGAGTCTCCACTGGCGGTAACCAATGGAGAAAGTCCATATCGGTCTAAATCGGCCTGTACTTTATACTGTTCATAGTAGCCGCGTCCCCGGGTATAATAGGCTGCGCCCTGAATAAACACATGCTTTCCGGCCTCGTGATTTACAAAAAACTGATAATGATCTTGTTGATAATTGTCTGTTTCATTCTGATAAGGAATGGCCTTTTGGCCGCCATCGGTTCCTGCGCTGTTGAATCGTGGCAAACTATCTTTTAAAAAATCTGGCACTCCGTTCCAGGCTTGATAGGTGGATTCGTTTCCACTAAAAACATTGAGTCGGACGGAGGTCTTTTTTCCGTACCAGCCTCCTGTCATAAAAAACGATTTCAGGTCGGACCAAGAACGGTCCACAAAACCATCGGAGGTGATTTTGCTTAGCCGTACATCCATCGTGAATCCACCGGGGAGCAATCCCGTTCCGGCTTCAATTGTATTTCGAAATGTTCGGAAAGAACCGGCCGTACTCATGACCGAAGCGAAAGGTTGGTTTCGCAGGGAATTGGTTTGAATATTTACGGTAGCACCGAAGGCTCCGGCGCCGTGACTGCTGGTGCCGATGCCACGTTGAATCTGTAAAGTAGCAATGGAAGAAGCCAAATCCGGCATATTCACCCAAAACACACCTTGCGATTCGGCGTCATTCACCGGAATTCCATTGATTGTCACGTTGGTACGAGTAGGATCTGTTCCCCGGATACGCATACCCGTATAGCCCACTCCTGCGCCCGCATCGGAATTCACCACCACAGAAGCAGTTTGGTCCAGCAACATGGGTAAGTCTTTCCCAAGATTAACTTTGGCCAAATCTTCCCGATGCAATGTGGTTTGTGCGATGGGCATTTTATCGGATGCCCTTACGGCAGAGATTTCCAATTCTTTCACCAAAACAGCCAGCGGCCGTAAAGAGATGAGAAGCGGCTCTGTGATGGCAGAAGAAATACGGAGTGTATCGGTGTAAAATCCCGGAGCACCAAGCACCAGTCCCTGAGCGGGCGCCGGAAGTCGAAAAGAGAATTGTCCTTTTTCATCCGGAAAAAAGCCCTGGCCACTGCCCAAAGGCCTTAACCACGCACCGGGTACCGGCTGCGAAGTTTCTGCATGAAGCATTTTACCCGTAATCCATGCGGGTTTTGCGTTTTGCGTTTGTGCCCAACTATGGCTCAACAGAGCGAGGGCACTCAAAGCGAATACGTGGTTTTTCACGCCATTACATGTTTGTGTCTTCGCCGGCCTGGGCGAACACTGGTGATACAAAAACATGGCGGTAAATGGCCTAGATGGCATTCACCTTTACCTACGCCGGCATTATCCGGATCAGGTTCTGTCCCGATCGGCCATCGGGAACTTCGGGTTTGATCTCAGCCGAATTGCTTCAGCACCCCGAGGTGGTACAAAAGTAGCAGGTTGAAAAAGACATTTCCAAATTTTTAAAGCCCATCTGACAAAAATCCCGGGACAAGCTCCCCAGAGCAGTCAGCCGTCGCTTTTCTTCGAAACTCATCCTTTTAACCGATTCATGAAACATCTGTTTCACTAAAATGGGCTACAAGGCAAGAAAATATATTCTTTTATTCAATTTAAATTCAATGATATAAATAAATTAATCTACACTTTTAATTCATATAAAATTGCATGTTGGTTTGAAGTAAGGACCATCGCTTTTCCCCGAAAAAATATCATTCTCTGGCACTCCGGGAATAAAAATATATCTTGCCATTGGATCAAAATCGTGTTTCCGTTTAAAATGATATCATCCCGCCTATTACCCCAAATTCAGCACCATGCAGGACGCAAACTGGTCGGCATGCGCACCATCATGAGCCTCACAGACCCAAAGACACCGGAGCTTTGGAAAAAATGGATGCCAAGGCGAAAAGAGATCCAGCATACCTGCTCGGAGGATTTCATTTCCATGTCCATTTATCCGCCTCATTATTTTCAACTTTTTCAACCAGATACATTGTTTGAAAAATGGGCGGCCGTGGAAGTGTCGGAAGGCCATAATGTGCCAGAAGGCATGGAAACGTACCATATTCCTGCTGGACTGTACGCGGTATTTCATTACAGGGGATGGAGCCATGATCCGTCCATTTTTCAGGACATTTACAGCCAATGGTTGCCTGCATCAGATTATGTTTTAGACCCGAGGCCGCATTATGAAGTGTTGGGAGAAAAATACAAGAACCTTGATCCGGACTCAGAAGAATACATCTGGATTCCCGTTCGCCCGAAATAACAAACGGGTGCAAAAATGGCGGGGCCGAGAGTGCATACGAAGAAAAGGGATGAACACCGACCTTGCAAGAAATGTGAGCACCTGCGCCACTTCATTTTCTCTGTAAATCACATTTGCATGTATGCTACAATGCAGCGGCTGGTGTATCTTTAGGCAGAAAACGAAAGGAATGAAATCAATATTGATGGCAGGATTCGGACTATGCGCGGGAAGCCTGCTTTTGGGTCAGGGGCTTCATCCCGGAGATAGCCGTGCCGATAGTCTGGGGATTCCACATATTCACCTTTTGCTGGATTTATCTGATCTTCCGGGTCAGGTTTTACGGGGAAAAGCGACACTTTCTGTGGTTCCAAAAGTAAGTGGCATGCAGGAAGGCCGTTTCGATTTGCGGGCTTTAACCATAGATTCAGTCAAAGTAAACCAACAAACCGCTTCCTTCACTTTGGCGCCCAACCATCAGTTTAAAGTGCCATTTCCTGCTTATAGTCCCGGAGACACGCTCAAGCTGGAGGTATATTACGGCGGCCAACCTGTGAACGATCCCGCTTTTGGTGGATTTTACTTTTTACAGGGATATGCCTATAATATTGGGGTTTCGTTGCAAGACATTCCACACAATTACGCCAAAACCTGGTATCCCTGTTTAGATAATTTTCAAACCCGGTCTACGTACACCACGGAGGTGATTACACAACCCCAACATCGGGCGTTTGCAGGAGGAATTTTTACCGGAATCACCACCTTGCCAGGTGGATTGGTGAAATATCGTTACGAGCTTTTGCAGCCTATTCCATCTTATCTGATGTCGGTCGCGGTAACGGATTATGCGTTGGTACAGTCTTCGGTGACGTCGCTTAATGGAAACACCGTGCCCATAGAACTTGCTGCCAGACCGGCAGATACGACCAATTTTAAAGCGTCGGCAGTCAATCTGGCGGCAGGATTTCAGATTTTCGAGCAATTATTTGGTGCGTATGCCTGGGATAGAGTTGGTTATGTATTGCTTCCGGTAACGGCCGGCGCCATGGAGCATGCCACCAACATCGCCTATCCACGGGCGTTGGCTAACGGAAGTTTGGGTGCACAAGATGTGCTGATTCATGAATTGGCACATAGTTGGTGGGGCAATTTAGCCACCTGCCGGACGGCGGAAGACATGTGGCTAAACGAAGGCTGGGCGGTGTATTGTGAGTGGATTTTCAATGAATTTTTCTACAGCCGAAGCCAATACATGAATCTTTACCGGAGTACGCATAAAAACAATCTGAGAATGGCTCATATTGAAGATGGCGGACACTGGCCTTTATCCGGCGTTCCACAAGCGCATACCTATGGTTATCACAGTTATTCGAAAGGAGCAGATATGCTGCATACCCTGAGAACTTACTTAGGTGATAGTTTGTTCTTTTCGGGAAACAAAGCTGCGCTTCACCGCAACAGATTTCAAGATTGGGATGCACAGATGTATCGCGACACGCTTTCGGCCGTCACCCAAGCCCCATTGCAAGATTTCTTCAACGATTGGATTTTTAAAGAAGGCTGGCCGCACGTGGCATTGGACAGTTTTGTTACAGAAAACGGTGTATGTCACATTTACTTGCGACAGCGAACTTCCGGAAGAACTGGTTTTACCGGTCCTATGCCATTGACCCTTGGCTTACTGGATGCCCAATGGAATGTATCCCAACATAAAGTGATGATTCAGGGACTGTATTCTGTGATATCGATACCGGTAAGCACTCCGCCCATTCAGGTGATTGTAAATGCCGACGAGGGATTGAGTGATGCCACAACGGCCTTCAGTGTAAATATAAAACAAACTGGAAATCTGAATCTTACCTACCCCTACTTCAACCTTACTATGAATCAACTTTCCGATTCATTATGGCTTCGGGTGACGCATCACTGGACTCCGGCCGATTGGGATCCAGCCGGAAATCAAGTGAATCCACAGCGCTGGTGGACGGTTCAGTTGGCCGAAGCCGGCTCATGGAAAGGAACGGCATTATTAAATTATAATGGTCGTACCGCAGGAAACGATAGTCATCTGGACCATTTATTGATTCCGGACAGTGAAGACAGCCTCATGTTGCTCTGGCGTCCACATTCCGGCGTCAACTGGACAGAATATCCTTATTACACGAAATTAATGGGAGGCATGCTGGACAAGTTTGGTAATTTCCGGTTAGACAGCATCATGTCTGGCGATTACTGCTTCGCCATGCGCAACATGGCCCTGGCCACAGAAGAAACTGAAAACAAAACATTATCAAGTGTTTACCCTAATCCAGCTCAACCTGGCATTCAACTCTATCCGGGACAAACGCCTCCCGCGGGTTTACGCGTTAAATGGTACGATTTGCAGGGACGCCTTCATGTAGAATGCACCGAAAATCCATGGCTTGTTCCGGCCCTTTTACCCGGCATCTATGTGATGGAAATGGAATTTTCAGGAGGCATGCAATACAGACAAAAGGTGACCCTAACGCATTAAAGAAATCCTAAATCCACCATTTCTAATTCATAAACCTTTGCAACGACGTATATTTGTATCAAACACAATAACTCTTACTATGAAACATTGGAATGCTTTTTTAGGAACCCTGGTGATATTGTTTGGATTAAGCACGGGATGCGGTTATCCTGTTGGTAAGTACGCAAACCCGATGAATGGCAGGGTGGCGAAATCGATAGCTCCTGTAGCGCCTAAAGAGGTGAAAGCCGAACCAGCAGCTGAAACAGTTGCGACCACAGAAGTCCCATTTACAGAAGAGGCGGAAGTGGAAACCTACGCCGATGCTGCGACTGACGTTCAGCCCATGGTTGGCAGTGGTTTGAATCAACTTTTGGCGGCAAGTCGTTCTGCATGGCAGGTAGATCAGGTTATGCCGTTTCAGACACCCAAATGGGTAAAAAAGACCTTACGCAGAAAAATGGAAAGGGTTGAAAGTAAAGCCGGTGCACAGGGATTGGATCGTCAACTCCGTCTCATCATTATTTTAGCTGCCGTTGCCATTATTATTGCTTTGGTAGCCGGAATTCTTGCAGCCATCACCGGTGGTTGGGGATTGTGGTGGATTATGCAAGTGGCTGCGGGCATTATTATGGTCATTGCGCTGGTGTTGGGACTTATTTACCTCATCAACGAGGTGCTATGAGCACCAACCGGCTCATTAAGGTGATGGCCTTGGGGATGCCGGAAGAAAAAGCCCGTATCTCTATGCTAAAGACATGTCGTGATACCTTTTGCGCGGGATTTCACCGTATCGGAATGGCAGAGATAACGCCTCTACTTGCCCGTCAGAAAGACGTTTCAGCAAGTATTTTTGGAGGTAACCAAAGCAAGAATAAGAACACTCCGCCGGAACGTACATTCAAAGACGACCGTTCCGGCATGGAGGCGCACAAAAGCCCAGTCAATGATTGTTTCATTCATTGGTTCGGCAAAGTAAACACCATAAACAGTTTCTGGCTCTGTTGAAACAATCGCAGAAAAATGAACAACCAAAAGGACGGAATCATAAAAATGACCCAAAGAAGTCTCGTTTTTTTCGCAGGAATGCTGGTTTGTATGTGGGGACATCTTTCTGCGCAGGAATGGGTTGGGACCGGTGCCTGGCGTTCCCACATGACGTTCAGAGAAAGTACGGGCATTATAACCGTAGGCGAAACCCATTACCTTTCTTCTTCGGCCGGTTTATGGCTCTACAACTTTAGAACTGGAGAAATCGATTCCTATACCAAAGCAGAAGGATTGAACGGTGTAAGCATCACAGCCATGGACTATCACGCGGCTTCCGGGAAATTTGTGCTTGCCTACTCCGATGGCAAAGTAGATCTTTTTAAAGATGGACGCGCCACCTATCTTCCCCAAATTTTCAATGCCGATATTTTGGGTGAAAAAACCATCCGAAGCGTTCGTATTTTTGGGCAAAAGGCCTATTTGTCCGCCTCCTTTGGTGCGGCCATCATCGATCTCAATCAGAACGCGATAGAAAATTCTGTTCGCTTTAGTGATTCCCCCAATTTCACACAAGCCACTTGCTTTGATATGGCTGTATGGGATGGATATCTTTGGTTCGGACTAAGCCAGGGCTTGTATCGTATTCCTGTACAAGCCAATTTGAAAAATCTGACCTTATGGGAACAAGTAACGGCATTTCCCAGTCGTGAGGTGGTTTCGCTTATGGTTTGGAACAATCAGCTTTTGGTCGTTCAAGCCGGAACGCAGGCCGGCACCTATGAAGTATGGCAGTGGAATCAAAACACCCCTACCCTTTTCCCCACACCCCATACCCGACATATTCACCGGCTTAAAACGGTGAATGATCAGTTGTTTATTATTTCTGACTCCACAGTGATGCAATACAACCTTGCCAATCAGCTGGTGTTGCATTATACTTTAGGAATTGGTCCATATACCGATGCCACATTAACACCGAGTGGAGAAGCTTATTTCTCTTCATCCTTTCGCGGCATGGTAAAAGAAAGTGGTCCCAGCTGGGTGTTCACGTATGGCCCGGGGCGTCCGTTTACATCAGGCTCGTATAAAGTTCGATTTCAATCCGATGGAACCCTTTGGGTACTTCCGGGCGCGTTATCTCCCTTGTTTGTTCCCTCATTCAGATATGGAGAATGTTACCGAAGACGCAATGAAGAATGGGAAACTTTTTTTGCACCCAACAATCCGCAATTGGTTCCCAACGACTTCATTACCATGGCAGAGTCTCCCAATGCCGATGATAAAATCGTAGTCGGATCTGCCGGAACAGGCGTTTATACACTTGAAAACGGAACGTACACGGAGATTATTCAGGGGAATCATTTAGAACCCAATAGTAGCGGAAGATTCTTTGTAGGCGGTTTGGATTATGACCGGCAGGGAAATCTGTGGATTGGATTAAGTTTTGTGAACAATGCCCTGTATCGCAAAGGAACAGACCAAACCTATACAGCATTCACCTTTCCGGGCTTTGCCGGCGTAAACAACCTGGTGCGCGATATTGTGGTAGATAATGGTGGCAGAATCTGGATGGCGGTATTGGGCCGTGGCATTGCGATTTTAGATCCGGCCACAGGCAATCGGCGGTATCTCACCAACCAATTTAATTTTGGAGACTTACCCGATTTGACCATTCGCACCATGCACAAAGATCAGAATGGAGAGATTTGGGTAGGCACCAACGAAGGGCTGCGGGTATTTTCAACCGGCAATATCATGACAGCGCCAACGGTGAACGGACAGCGAATTGTGATACGTGCAGAAGATGGAAACAATGAATTATTGTTGGGTTCCACCATCATCAATGATATCCGTTCCGATGGCGGCAATAGAAAATGGATTGCCACGCAGGGCGCGGGTGTCAGGTTGGTGAGTGCCGACGGAAGAACCATTTTACGTTCGTTCACCGCAGAAAACAGTCCATTGCTTTCTAACAATGTGCAAAGTGTAGACATTGATCCCATTCTTGGCGATGTCTATTTTGCCACAGATATCGGATTATGCAGCTATCGCGGCGATGCCACGGAAGGCGACAGCCGGTTTGGAGATGTAACGGTATTTCCCAACCCAGTTAGAGAAACCTACTCCGGAATCATCACTATTTCCGGTTTGGCGAGAGATGCAGATGTGCGCATTACAGACATTAGCGGAAATCTGGTGTATCAGACCCAGGCCAATGGAGGAACAGCCACGTGGAATGGAAGAAGATATGACGGCCGAAGACCACAAACAGGCGTTTATTTGGTGTTTTGCACCAATGAAGAAGGCACAGAATCCATGGTCACCAAGCTGCTTTTTATCCGATAAACATGGAATCGAGCCAAGGGTTCATGTTGCATGCCCTGCCCTACCAGGACCAAAACCTCATTGTAAAAATTTTCACCCCGGATCAAGGGTTGGTGGTGGGGATGTTGTATCGCCCCAAGGGAAAAAACGACAAGATACAGGCCATGTTACAGCCCATGAGTCCGGTAGATATACAGTGGAAATCCGGAAAAGTCAAAGGCTTGCCCTTGGTTCAAAAGTTACGGTATCGTTTTGTACCCACGACCATCCAATCCGACCTGTTTCGCTCCAGCATTTGTTTGTTTTGGGGAGAATTTCTGGGTCGATGTTTAACCGAACATCATCCTGAGCCCCAGCTTTACGCCTTATCCGAGCATTACCTTCACGTATTAAATACCCCCGAAGAAAAAGTGAGCGGCTTGCCCCTACGGTTTCTGCGAGATGCCTGCATGGTGTTGGGCATTGCCCCGGATTTCAGTGATTTTAAAGCCCCCGGCATGCGTTTACAATTCAGCGAGGGCCGTTGCCGCCTTCCGGCCGGACCGCCCCACCCCGCCGTAGAATTAAGTGAAGAGGAGACCCTATCCCTGCATACGTTGCTCCAACAAGACCAACTTCCCACTGATCGAAAGCTGCGTCATCAGTTGCTCACGGGATTGTTACGTTATGCGAGTTATCATTATCCCGGCCTTCACCAAATGAAAAGTCCGGAGATTTTATTTGAGGTGTTTTCTTAGTGGGATAGTTTTTTGGGGTCGTAAATTTTTTGGGTTTAAGGGGGAGAATTTGTAAAATTGGGGGAGGGAATTGACTAACCATTCTAATCTATTTGTATGGAAAGGGGTTTGGCATTTGGGGTATAAACGCAATTGCGTTTATAGAAGTGTTATGGGTAATTTTGACCACCGACAACAATGAAGATAAACTTGAAATCAATATTTGGAAGTAAGCCGACACCGACAGACAAACCATCAGTCGACAAGGAAGAAATTGAATATGACAAACACGTTGACTTTTATTACACGAACATTGTCAATTCAATTATTTTATACACCTATGACTCTGCAAAGCTGGACGAGATGGCTCCAATATTGATTGACCCATTGACTGAGTTGTACGAAGAACTTGAATACGCCTTTACACCAGTTTGTTTCGAGACAGTATTCAGGGTCGGACTAATTGAAGACTCACTAAAAAACGAGCTGCTGACATTCAAGGAAGAAGTTGACAATATTCCGACAGAAATTTGGGACTGGGAATTTATAGACAAACACGAGACTTGGACTACGATAAGGCAAAAATCAAATATCTTACTTAATAAACTTGGAGTGACAAGCCGGACGTACAATGACGACTTTACAACTATTTATGACAGCAAGGGAAACATAATTAGGAAAGGAAAAAACTGCCCATAACAGCTAAGCTTTCGTGCGGTTCGCAGAGCCAAGCATGAAAGATGCGTTGAAG
>CAZOEO010000010.1:0-115212 GCA_964578885.1 uncultured Candidatus Competibacteraceae bacterium
AACGGGGGGTCAGTTTAAAACGGAATGGGGGGTCAGTTTGAAGCGGAATTCTCATTGAAAAGTGCAGAATACTGAAAGGGCGAGCTGTTACACTATTCCCCGACCTCGGATGTTATGATAAATGGAATTACAAAGCAAAGGAACTTTCGCAAATTACAATAGTTACCGTTTCCGATTTACTCGAGCGCAAAGCTACCGAAGCAGATACGATTCAAGGGCTGGACCTTGCTGACTACTTGATAAAATTCAATTATAAGGGCTTTAAATTATCTGATTTGTTTACAAGAACTTAGATACGTGTCAATATCCAATCTGAATTTAGATTAAGCCAATGACCGATTCACAAATGTTGTCAGTAATGGATGTTGAACTGTACGACATTTAACTTAAATCATTTATTACCAAGGTATTCGTTTCATTGATAATGCATCCCTTAAATTTTAGCGTGACCATCCTGAAACTATTTGATTGGTCGTTCGGTATAAAGGACTTCATTAATTATTGCCATGGCCTTTGGACAGTTGCCATGGGCTCTTGAAGATAATTTATCAAAATTATTTTTAAATGCAGCAACATTTATTTTTTTTAGAAATTTAAGATAATCCCCGACCCCCACATAGTGTTGGATAAGTTTCTTCTTTTTAAACATATAATAGAATTCACTTATCGTCCTTTTTGCAAACTTGTTATCCTCAACTTTTTCAAGGCACTTCATAAATAAGGCATACCCATCATTTATAAATATTGAATTCTCGTCTTCTTTAGGATTTATAGGTTGTTGGAGCCATTTGTAATACCGCATTAGAATCTCTCCACATAAGAAAGGGTGAAGTTCTATGGAATTTGCATTAGAAAAGTATTCTGGCGAGATAAAATCATACTTACAATCGTTACGTAATTGCTTTATGTAGGTGTTTTCAATGTACTGATGGACTTTCTCAAAAAATCCATTAGGAGCTATACAACTTCCTCTTGGAAATTCATATAGTAACATCCCATCAGGTAATTCAATTAAATTTTTTACCACATTCTTCTTACCGAACAAACGAAATTCTACATCATTTAATTCATGTTCTAGAATTATTTTTTTTAACGTTTGGTCAGTGGCATCGTATTGTTTTTGAAACTTAGTTTTTCGTTCTTCAAAGAAATTAACTATATATTCTTCTGCAATCCTTTTTTGTTCAATCCTGATTTCGTTTTGAAGTTCAGCGGAAAGTTCTTCCCAAGCAATTCCCCCATTAGCGAAGGTTTCTAGCTGAAAATTTCCTTGTAACCAATCGGTTAGCGTATGATTTTCAGCCATATTAAAAGTATTCGGTTAAAAGGCCAGCCATTGTTGGGTCAGATTTACCAACATAAGTAAGGAAAGACCTTTCCGACGAGTGTCCCGTAATTGCCATTATCAAAGGGGTTGGTATTTTTGCATAATGATTAGTAGCAAATGACCTCCGACCAATATGTGAGGATACTAATTCATATTTCGGGTACTTTCCTGCCACCTTCTTTTTAGTTTTGCGACAAATTTTTGTACCTTCTATTTGCTCGTCAATTCCTGCTGCCTTGCAAACGTCTTTTATGTAATCATTTAGTTTTTGGTTACTAAGCGGCCTTGGAAAATCTCCATTTCGTTTGTCTAAAACACTCATTAAATCAGCCGACAAGGGGAAAATCATATGTCTATTTGTCTTTAACTGAACGAAGTCAATATGCGTTCTTTCCAAGTTTTTTCTTGTATCGTATTCTGCCCTTAACATTTCCTTTGTAAATCGATTAAAATCAGAATGACGCTGACCTGTGTAGCAACTTATTAATAACCAGTCTCTCGCATTTTCAAGTGCTTCGGAATCAAGTCTAAGATTTGATATTTTATCTATCTCCTTCTCGGTTAAATAAACAACCTTTACTTTTTTGAACTTAAACTTAATTCCATCCAATTCAGCAGAAGTTGGTAGCCCCTCTTGTTTAGCAAAGGTGCAAGCCCTCTTGGTGTACTTTAGGTATTGCTGAATGGTATTGTGAGAATAACCATTTTTTAATCCAAACTTTTCAAACTCCCGTTTAAAATCCAAATTCACATCTTTCCCAAGGTATTCTCTCCGAGTAACCTTTTGAAGCCCCTCAATAAAGCCTCTTGCCAATTTCATACGCTTCTTATAATCTTCTTTCAGTTCCGAATCTCGTATAATAAGGAAGTGGTCAATATAACTCAAAAGTGTGGCAGGCTTTGATTCATCGGTTTTATTTTGAAGGGCAGCTCTCAACCATGCCGAATTTACAACCTCACCATTTGTTGAAGCCTCTAGAAGACGTTGCTCCATCATTAGCTTCAGTCTTTCTAGTGATATATTTAAAGTCTTTGAATATGCAGACTTTTTCCTCGGCCTTTGGTTCTTCAAATCCCAATCGGCAATGGTTACACAAAAATCAGTCTTAGCTTTTACATCAGTCATTCTACCGTTATATATTCTAATGTAAATCGGGAAGTGTCGATTTTTTGCTTCCTTTTTTGCGTGTTGGATAAGGAACTTTATTGATGGCATAGCAAAGGTAGGTTGTAATTGTGATGTCAAAGGTAAAAACTTAGCCGACATTTAGCCGACATTTTCACAATCTATATCAATCTTATCACATCTAATCCAATTCCTCACCTCGCCTATAATCCTATAAAACAGTTGCTTTTATGATACCTCCAGCGTTTTTTAGATATCTTTAGAGGGGGATAAAATTGTGCATTTACGGTCCTGTCGGGACCACAAAAAATATATCAACAAAAAGAAAAATCCCTTTTAAGAAGTTCTTAAAAGGGATTTTTTCGTAAACGTTAAAGGCCTACCGGGTCGTATTCATCACAACCCCAGCAATACCTCTACGGGATCTTTTCCACCAAACAGAATCAATTCGGGCTTTTCGAGCATTTCTTTCACCTTCACTAAAAAGGAAACAGACTCTTTTCCATCAATAATGCGGTGATCGTAGCTCAATGCCAGGTACATCATGGGGCGAATCTCCACTTTGCCTTGTATGGCCACAGGACGCTCCTGGATCTTGTGCATTCCCAAGATGGCAACCTGCGGTGGATTAATGATGGGCGTACTCATCAATGACCCAAATACCCCGCCATTGGTGATGGTGAACGTACCACCACTCATGTCTTCCAAACTTAATTTTCCATCGCGGGCACGGATTGCTAAATCTTTGATGCCGGATTCAATCTCCGCCAATCCTAATACTTCCGCATTTCTCAAAACGGGCACCATTAAACCTTTCGGTGTACTTACGGCAATTCCGATATCGGCATAGTCGTGATAAATGATTTCATCTCCGTCGATCTGCGCATTCACTGCCGGAAAAGCATGAAGGGCTTCCGTTACCGCACGGGTAAAGAAAGACATAAAGCCCAACGAAATACCATGTTGTTTTTGAAAGGCATCTTTGTATTTGGCCCGCAGCTCTAAAATGGCAGACATATCTACCTCGTTAAAGGTAGTGAGCATGGCGGTTTCATTTTTTACCGAGACCAGACGCTCTGCCACTTTTTTCCGTAGCATGCTCATTTTTTTCCGCTCTGTGTTACGCGCTCCACCCCAACCGGAAGCGGGGGCAGGGAAACCGGCAGCCAGTGCTTTTAACACGTCCGCTTTCTGGATTTTACCTCCTGGACCGGAACCCTGAACGGCCTGCATTGGCACGTTGTTTTGCGCCATGATATTGGCCGCCAGAGGAGTTGCCGCTTTTGCGGACAGGTCAGGCTGGGCCTGTGGTGTTTTAGGCGCTTCTTTAGGTGCTTCGGCCTGAGATTTAGCCGCAGGCGCTGGTGTTTCAGCAACGGGAGCTGACTGTGCAGGCGCCTCCGCACTGGTGTCGATCCGACAAATCTCGTCTCCGATATTGACGGTCTCACCTTCAGCCACAATAATTTCAATGCGGCCGGAAGATTCTGCCGGAATAGACAAAGTCGCCTTATCTGAATCTACTTCTACCAGCTCTTGATCTTTTTTTACATAGTCACCCGTTTTCACCAACCATTGGGCAATTTGAACTTCCGAGATGGATTCTCCTGGGCTGGGAACTTTCATGGAGATGATCATGACAAAAATGCTTTAATGGGTTATTCAGGATAAAGGGACTTTGTTAAATACACGTTCTAGCACAGCGCGCTGACGTGCCGCAGCGATGCGTGGTGATCCGGTGGCAGGGCTAGCCGATGCAGGTGGAGCAACGACTTCGAGCGGGAAGGTTTGTTTGCCTTTGCGATAGGCACGAAGGATATAACTCCAGGCGCCCATGTTTTCCGGCTCTTCCTGCACCCACAACCAACGTTTGGCCAAATCGTACTTTTGAAGCACAGCTTCAAACGCTTTTACCGGGAAGGGGAATAATTGCTCTAAACGAACCAGGGCTGTTCCGTGATCGCCAGTTTCCCGCTTTAATGCAAGGAGTTCATAATAAATTTTTCCGCTGCAAAATACCACCGTTTCTACCTCATTGGGTTTTACGGATGCATCATCGATTAATTCCTGAAACTTAGTATCTCCGGAAAAATCAGCCAGAGAACTTACGCACTCCGGATGACGCAACAAACTCTTTGGAGTCATCACGACCAATGGCTTGCGGAATGGACGGGCATTCTGGCGACGCAGCGCGTGGAAGAAGTTGGCAGGTGTGGTACAATTCACCACCTGCATGTTCATTTCGGCACATAAGGTGAGGAAGCGCTCCAACCTGGCAGAACTATGCTCCGCACCCTGGCCTTCGTAACCATGAGGAAGTAATAAAACCAGGTTATTCTGAGTCCTCCATTTATCCTCCGCGCTACTTAGGTATTGGTCGATAATAATCTGGGCACCATTGTTGAAATCACCAAACTGTGCTTCCCATAAAGTGAGACCATCCGGTGTACCAAAGGCATAACCATAGTCAAAGCCCATCACACCGTACTCGCTTAACAAAGAGTTGTACACCCGGAATCGGGCTTGTTCGTTGGAAAGATGGTTCAGAGGCATGTATTCCTCTTCGGAATCTTCGACCCTCACAATGGCATGGCGGTGCGAGAAAGTACCACGAACAGAATCTTGTCCACTTAACCGAACCGGTTTCCCTTCTACCAGGAAGCTGGCATAAGCCAATGCTTCGCCAAGGGCCCAATCCAGTTTATCGGCTTGAACGGCAGCCACACGATCCTGAAAAATTTTAACAATCTTCCGGAGGAATTTTTTGTCTTCCGGCAGATAGTTCAGCTTTTCTAAAAGCGATTTGGCCAGCTGACTTGAAATACCGGTGGAAGGACTTGTTTCAAAGTCTGCCAAAGTAGACCGACGGAAATGCCCATACATTTCGTCTAAGAACAATTTGATATGGGTTTTATCAATGCCTTTGGCAAGTTCAAGTTCGCCCTCTAACTTTTGATTAAACTGCTCTTCCATGAGTGTGCAGGCGGCGATATCCATCACGCCTTCACCAAGCAATTTATTCTTATAAATCTGATACGGGTCAGGATGCTTATCGATGGCTTTATACAGAATCGGCTGTGTAAAACGTGGCTCATCGCCTTCGTTATGTCCATGTTTTCTGTATCCCAGCAAATCGATAAAAACGTCCTCATTGTATCGCTGCCTGTATTCCATGGCCAATTCAATCACCTGAACCACCGCTTCTGCATCATCAGCATTCACGTGGAAAACGGGGGCCAACACAACTTTTGCAATGTCGGTGCAATAGGTCGAAGAACGAGCTTCCAGGTAGTTGGTGGTAAAGCCCACCTGATTATTGATGACCAAATGAAGGGTTCCGCCGGTGCGATAACCTTCCAGACGGCTCATTTGAATTATTTCATACACCAGTCCCTGACCGGCCACAGCAGCATCTCCGTGAATGAGAATGGGTGCTACTTTTTGCAGATTTCCATCGTGAAAATGATCAATAAAAGCGCGGGATAATCCCTCTGCAATGGCACCGACCGTTTCTAAGTGAGATGGATTGGGAAGCAAGTGCAGGGCCACTTCTTCTCCGGATTCCGTTTGAACACGAGAATTGTAGCCCAAATGGTATTTTACATCGCCATCAAACTTTTCTTCGTCATATTCATAACCTTGAAATTCGGAAAAAATCTGATGAGCAGGCTTTTGAAAAATATTGGA
Organism: uncultured Candidatus Competibacteraceae bacterium; assembly: GCA_964578885.1. Taxonomy (GTDB): domain Bacteria; phylum Bacteroidota; class Bacteroidia; order CAIKAF01; family CAIKAF01; genus CAZRHR01. The sequence continues at coordinate 6,141 of CAZOEO010000010.1, forward strand.
AAGCACATTAATGCGTCCACGATGCGCCATTCCCAAAACAAATTCTTTGATTCCAAGTGCAGCCCCTCTTTCAATAGCAAAGGAAAGCGCAGGAATCAGACTTTCGCCACCTTCTAAGGAAAAGCGTTTTTGTCCGACAAATTTTTTATGCAAGAATTTTTCGAATCCAACGGCATCGTGAAGGCGATTTAACACTTTCACTTTCTTTCCGTTATCGAATTTTCTCTCTTTTTGGAGGTTTTCAAATTTCCCCCGAAGCCATTGGATTCGTTCCGGATCACGAATATACATGTACTCAATTCCAATGGTGCTGCAATACACCGTTTCGAGATGAGCCACTATGTCTTTGAGGGCAGAAGGAGGCATACCCAACTCCGAAGCCGCCTGAAATTTTGTGGACAAATCGGCGGCGGTCAGGCCGAAATTTTCGACGGCCAAAGAAGGCGTGTACTTTCTACGTTCACGCACGGGATTGGTGCGGGTGAAAAGGTGTCCACGCTGCCGGTAAGCCTGAATGAGGTTCATCACCGCCAGTTCCTTTCCGGACACCGCGGAGGCGCCGGAAGAAACAGGGAGTTTTGGGAAATCTGTTTTTGAAAATTCAAAACCTTCAAAAAACTTCCTCCACCCAAAATCCACACTCTCAGGATTGTTTTGGTACTGAAGGTAGAGCTCTTCCACCGATTCCGGCGTCATATTGCTCAGGTAGGAATACGTATCCATTGGGGCGTATGCAGTATATGCCGTTGATTTAGATGCAAAGTTAGGAGAAAAAACAGAGGATTATCATTTTGCCCTGCATCTTACGCGGCTTTAAATTTTTTTCGGTTTTACCTGCATTTATTTTCCTTCCTTCTCAGCTAAAAGCCGGTCTATTTTCGCCTCTAAATCACCGAGTTTCTTTTCCATGGCATCGTTGTTGTCGCTCATCATGCTATCCACAAAAATGGAATTGATCAAAGACAAACCAAAAATACCTCCTCCAAAAAGCAACAATACAAAATAAACCCGGGCAAAAATGGCCAGAAAAGTATGGTTGGCGCGCTCCGCAATGAGGTCGGGAACTTCGTACCAACCTTCGATGGTAAAAATTTTAAAAGTGGTATAAAAAGCCAGCAACGGATTGGCAAAATGCTCGGGCGCCACCTTGGCAAAAAGAGAATAAGACAGAATGGCGAAAATAAAATTGAAAATAAAGAAGGCAAACACCACCAAAATAGAAGATCGAACCGCCCGTAATATCCCCAGAATAAGACTTTCTACATTCGGTACAAACTTCAGCACCCTGAAAAATTTAAAGACGCGCAGAATTCTGAAAATCAATAAAAATTCCAAACGAACTACATCCAAACCAGTCACCCAGATCAAAAGAGACGGCAAAGCCACCAAAACCAAGAGAAAATCGAAAACATTCCAACCATCTTTCATGTATCCCTTGAAACCATGATGACTCATTTTCACACCAGCCTCTACGGCAAAAACCAGGGTCAAAAAATGGTCCAACCACTCTAATGTATGTGCCATGGGATCGGTGGGCTGGAAAAAACCCTGCATAAAAATCAACAATGCGTTGGTCGAAATTAAACCAACCAAAACGCCACTATGACTAAAAATGCGATACAACATACTCGTAAAATCAATTTTGACCGATGTAAATAAAGGAACCGTAAAATTACATGCTTCGCTCACAAACAGCAGGCGGTTAAAAAAAATTAGGACGGCAAGGATATTACTTACCAGAAAAGCCCGTTAATTGCAAATGGTATTTATTTCCCAAGCTTCCGACATCATTTGAACAGAAACGGGGCTGGGTGGTTATACCCGGAATACGCGAAACCTTATGTCTATGCATCCCCAGCAAAAGCCCATCTCCGGATTTTCAAAACTTAGTAAGGACCAGAAACTGGACGCAGTAGCCGCGCTTTTTCCCGATCCTGCACAAATCCGCAAAGAATTTGCCTCCTATTGGCATCCGGACGCTCAAATTCAACAGCGTCTCGATGAGTTTAGCGAAAATACCCTCACCAATTTTTACTTTCCCTTTGGAGTGGTTCCCAATGTCATGATCAATGACAAAAGATACATGGTGCCCATGGTCATCGAGGAAAGTTCAGTGGTGGCCGCAGCATCTAAAAGTGCCAAGTTCTGGGAAGAAAGAGGCGGATTTCACGCGCGGGTAAAAGATGTCCTGAAAGTAGGGCAGGTACATTTTATCTGGGATGGTCCGGCAGATGTATTAAAACAAAAATTCCCGGAACTCAAACAGGCGTTTTTTCAGGAAACCCTGCACATCACCTCCAATATGCAAAAGCGCGGAGGTGGCATTCGCGATATTGAATTAATCGACTGTACGAATGAAGAGCCTGGATATTACCAGTTTAAAGCGACTTTTGATACTTGCGACTCCATGGGAGCCAATTTTATCAATTCATGCCTGGAGGAATTTGCCGGAATTTTCAAAGATTGGTGCGAAGTGCAGACCGACTTCCCCGCTTCCGCGCAAAAGCCGCATATCATCATGTCCATTTTATCGAACTACACACCGGAATGCATCGTAGAAGCCTGGGTAGAATGTCCGGTTGAGGCGCTTGGTTTTCATGAAGATTTAGACCCGGAAACTTTTGCATGGAAATTTTCAAAAGCTGTCCGCGTAGCGGAATTAGATACGTTTCGCGCCACCACGCATAACAAAGGTATTTTTAATGGCATAGACGCGGTGGTACTGGCTACAGGAAACGATTTCCGGGCCGTAGAAGCATGTGGACATACCCATGCTGCGAGATCTGGAAAATATCAGAGTCTTACCCACCTGGAAATAGCCAACGGACATTTTAAATACACGTTGGAAATCCCCATGGCCCTTGGCGTAGTGGGCGGACTCACCAGCTTGCACCCACTTGTCCGCCGGGCATTGGAAATGCTGGGTAATCCTTCCGCAACAGAACTAATGATGGTAGCGGCCACCATGGGATTGGCCAATAATTTCGGGGCATTAAGGTCGCTGACAACCACCGGCATCCAAAAAGGCCATATGAAAATGCACCTTTTAAATATTTTGAACCATTTCGAGGCCACAGAAATGGAAAAGGAAGCGGCAGTACATTATTTTAAAAATCACAAAGTGTCTTTCAACGCGGTACGCGCCTATTTATTAGGGGTTAGGGAAGCCATTGTTCCTACGCCTTCCTCAAAGTAAACGCACATGGCAGAGGCCATCGAAAAGGATTTTAAAGCCAATGGAAAATTTTTAATCTCAGGCGAATATGCCATTTTAGATGGTGCCTGGGGTTTGGCCTTCCCTTTGCAACATGGTCAGGTTTTACAGACTTTTCCTTCTTCCGATTGGCATACCCTTTGGGTGTCCAGGGAAGCCGATGGTACGCCTTGGTTTCACGCTCATATTCATCCGGGAACGGGCTTGGTGGTAGAAACAGACCAGCCGGAAGCCGCCAAATGGCTTGAAAAAATCTTGAGAACCATTCCAGATCACCGGCGAAAAGAACGCATGAAAGGACGTCGGGTCGAAGTGACCGCTAGTTTCAACCGAAATTGGGGATTAGGATCCAGCAGCACCCTGGTGGCCCTGGTGGCCAAATGGATGGAATGGTCGCCCTACGCCTTATCAGACGCCAGTTTCGGCGGATCCGGATACGACATCGCCTGCGCCGGAATGGATAGCCCACTTTTGTATCGCAGATTGCCAGGCCAGGACCCTGAAGTAAAACCTGTAGCTATTCCAGAAGCGCTCCTGGCCCAAATTTTTTTCGTGTATTCCGGACAAAAAATGAATTCCAGAAGTGGTATTCAGCATTATCGAAAACAACCGCCTGCGTCCGATTGGCTTCAGGAAATTTCTGACCTTTCTCTGCATCTCTCCACTCATCCCGATCTGGAACACTGGATGAATTTGCTCAGACAACATGAAACGTTAATGGCCAAGCAATTGGATCTGCCAAAAATAGCGGAGCAGTTTCCGGATTTTACGGGCGTGATTAAATCCATGGGCGCTTGGGGTGGCGATTTTTTCATGGCCCTGCACCCTGACTCTTCCTATATCCGCAACTATTTTCTCCAACGGGGCTATCCAGATGTCTATTCAGCCCTCGATTGGGTAAAGCGCGTGCATGCCTGAATTCGGGAAAAAGACCCAACCGGCGGGTTTCATTCAGACCAGCATTTTATCCGTTTATAAACGTTTATATCCGTTTAACATCCGGCTATCAGGCCAACTGCATCCTAATTTTGAGGCATGCAAAAGTTAGAATTATGTGTTCATTTACGTTGGCCGCGGAGCCAAACCATGTCAGAAAAGATAACGGGTTCCGGCATTCACGCCAGTTTGCTCCATTTGGACTGCGTCCTGGGCTGGTGTTTTGTACGCGAGGGTGAAATGATCCTGTATTTTGCCTTAAATCCCTTTTTGTCGCTTCAGTCCTGGTTGGGATATTTTTGGCATTTGTTGCCGGTGCAGCATGACAAAAAAGAAGAATTCAGATTGCCCGAATGCCGAATTTTAAGGCATCCTCAAGTCGTCCGGAAGCTGCTCGTAGAAGAAACGCCGGGTGAACCATGGCGCGAGATGATATATAAATATGGCAGCAATGAGCCAGGCCACCATGACCATATGACCTGGTTTGGCAGCAAAGTGCAGCCCACCTTGCCCTAACTCCATGAACAACAGTAAACTTGCCCATCCAACTTCCGGGTGTGGCACCAAAAGGAGCGGGAAAGGAATGATGAGCAAAAGCCCGAGTTGGCGACATGTTTTGAGAGGCAGAGGAATTTTACACCAGAAATAATTGGCCATAACCAGCATGCCCATCATGCCCAAAATGGCCACCAGTGGAATCAAGGCCATATCGCCTGAATAGAGATCGATGCCCAAAAATCCGGAAAAGAAAATCAAACCGAACAGCAGGGCGATACCGGCACCGGCCAGCCATCCCCATGCGATGAGTTTCCAAGGATTATGCTGTGGTGATGTATCCGGCATAGGGTGCAAAAATAAATTGTGGTGATTGGGGGGCGTGAGGAATCAACAAAAGACAAATGTAATCTTGTGGAGATTTGAAGCTTGCGACAAAATGTTTGGCTTTTTCCAGTGGGATCACGCCTTTTTCAATCAATTGTTCTGTGGTCACAATCTTCATGTACCAACCATGTTGGGCCTCAGATAAATCTGGAATAGATTCACCAAGCGCCACCGGACTTTGGGAAAAAACGAATACCGGAAATCGGGTTACCTCATCGGACAAAAGCTGTAATGCGAGTTCCTGCAGGGTTTTCCCATGAAGTTGTAAGTGGTAAGCTACCTGTTCGAGCAATGGTTCATCCATGAGGCAAAGGTACGCTGAACCCCTGAATTAATTCGACTCTAAAATGCGGAAAAGGTCATCTAATCGAGGCGTCAGAATAATTTCAGTACGGCGGTTTCTGGCGCGGTCTTCCGGTGTTTCATTGCCAACTACAGGTAAAAACTCGGCTCTGCCACTGGCTGTAAATCGGGTTGGATTGATGTTGGAAGCCGACTGAAGAATGCGAATGATGGAAGTGGCCCGAAGGACAGACAAATCCCAATTGTCTTTTAACCGGCCTCCGGGACGTACCGGAATATTGTCGGTATGGCCTTCGATGGTGATGGCGATGGTTGGATTCCGGTCCAGCACCTCAGCCAGTTTCAATAAGGCCTGGCGTCCTTTCACATCGACTTCGTCTGAACCGGTGGCAAACATCAATTTATCGGACAAAGACACATACACTTTGCCATTACGTTCTTCCACAGTAAGTCCGCTGCCTTCGAATCCACGGAGGGCTTCGGCTACTGCAGCTCTTAAACGACGTACGTCTTCTTCCTTTTTAGACAGAATGCTCTCCAGTTCGGCCAGGCGCATGGCTTTGTCCTGAAGGCTTTCTTCCAAAACTTTAAGAGAATCTTCTTTGGCCATCAGACGCTCCTGCGCTTCCCGGAGTTCACGCATCAGCATCGATGTTTCGGACTCACGACCCGCCTGCAGGCGTTTATAATTGGCTTCCAGCAATTCATTTTGGGCCAGGGCATCGTTGTATCCTGCACGAAGGCTTCGAACTTGCGTGGCCAAACGATTCGTATCGGCCTCTAAACCCGCTCTCAAGGTTTGGCACTGACCTAAAGTTACATCCAAATCTGCTGCACGAGCAGAAAGCGAAGCCGATACGGTTCGCAAACTGTCCAATTCCCGATCTGCCTGCTGCTTGCGTGCTTCCAGCTCTTTATACTGACGGGAAGACACACAGCCCATACCCGCCAACAAGCTCATACCAAGGAATAAAAACAGAGAATTTTTCATAAAATGCCTTTGTACAAAACTATTCCCAATGTTTCCCTGATTTTCGGACTGCCACTATTATTTTTAAACATTAGATTGTAAATAACCACCACGCTTGAAGGGCCACATATTTTTTAAAAAGAAACAAGGAGAAAAGAGCGGAAACCACTACCTTTGCAAGCCATGATTACCAACGGTTTTATTTCTATTGACGATCCGATTTATCGTGAAAAATCCACGTACAATTGGATCGAGAAGGCGTTTTTACCCTACGTGAACGATGTCCGGGACTTGCCTTTTGTAAAGTTGTCGCTGACCTTACTGCTTATTTTTCCTCCACTCGCCATTTGGCTATTTGTCGATTTCCATTGGTGGGTCGCAGCCATTTATCTGTTTTTAAACTGGGCCATTTATTTGGGACCCTTCATTTTAATGTTGCACAACACCAGCCACCGATCGCTTTTCAAAAATAAATACAAGCGCTGGAATCAGGTGATTCCCTGGGCTGTAGGTCCATTTTTCGGAGAAACGCCTGAAACCTATTTCGGCCACCACATTGCCATGCACCATCCCGAAAACAATCTGGAGTCAGATCTTTCTTCTACCATGAAATATCAGCGCGACAGTGTGCGTGATTTCACCAGGTATTTCTTAGAGTTTTTCTTTATCGGTCTTATTCAGCTGGTGGCTTATTTGCAAGGCAAGCAGCGCGGCCCGATTGCCAGAAGAGTCATCATTGGCGAACTCACCTTTCTGGGACTCGGCATTGCCCTTAGCTTTGTGAATGCGCAAGCCGCCCTGGTGGTGTTTTGGCTGCCTTTGTTTTTTGCGCGGCTTATGATGATGGCCGGCAACTGGGCACAACATGCCTTCGTAGATGCCGAAACACCAGACAATTGCTATCGCAATTCCATTACTTGCATCAACTCACCGTACAATAAAAAATGCTTTAACGACGGATATCATATTGGTCACCACGTGCGTTCCAGCCGTCACTGGACCCAAATGCCGGAAGATTTTCTCAATAACGTAGCTACCTACCACAAAGAAGAAGCCATCGTTTTCCGGAAACTCGACTTTACGATTATTTGGTTTTTATTGATGACCAAGCAGTATTCGACCCTGGCCAAACATTACGTACAACTGAATCCAGATCAACCCAAAACTGAGGAAGAGATTATCGCCCTTTTGAAAAAAAGAACCACGCGGATTGCGAACCGCCAGTACGTAACAGCACTGGGTTAATCCCGTAAAGGCTATGCAGGACACCACAGACATTGGAATTCCGGTAGTAAGCAACTACCCTACCATCCTGAAAATCATTGTCATTATTGTCTCCGCCTTTGTCATCAACAAGGTGGTTAGAACCATCATCGGTGGTTATTTTAAAAGAGAGTCCGCACGAATCAACGTAGATCCCACCACTTACAACTTCCTGAAAAATGCGCTGACCTTCGTCATCATCACCATTGCCATCCTGAACATAGTTTACGTGATTCCGGCATTCAAAGAGGTGGCCGTAACCCTTTTTGCCGGAGCAGGTATCCTGGCCGCCATCATTGGTTTTGCCTCACAAGCAGCTTTTTCCAATATCATCAACGGCGTCATGATTGTGATGTTCAAACCGTTTCGAATTGGCGATGTGGTGGAAGTGGGAACCAGAACAGACACTGCCGGCATGGTGGAAGACATTACCCTTCGGCATACTGTGATCCGGAACTTTGAAAACAAAAGAGTGGTGATTCCCAATTCCGTCATTTCCAGCGAAGTGATTGTAAACAGGTCGATCGTGGATCAACGGATGATTCGGTTTTTGGAAATTGGCGTCGCCTTTGATGCCGATTTAGATAAGGCCATGGACATTATCCGGGAAGAAGCCATGAAGCATCCTTCCTTTATTGATGGCCGGGAAGAACATGAGATTGAAAACAATGAGCCGCCAGTGCGCGTGATGGTTCGCTACATTTCTACTTATTCGGTGGTCATCCGCGCCTATCTGTGGGCAAAAGATTCTCCGGAAAGTTTTGTGTATCTTACCGATATGTATAAAATCGTTTTCGAACGATTCAGGAAAGAAGGCATTGAGGTGCCTTTGCCTTATACACACGTTTTGATGCATCCATCCGCCGACCATGAAACAGCCCCACCGAAGCCTGAATAAAAAACGCGGACTAGCTCCCGGTTCACTGGTTTATGTTGGTCCACATCGCAACCAGCCCACCCGTTTCCAAACCTGGCATTTTTCTACAGAGCAAGCCGTCTCACAGAACCCTGCGTCCATTTCTGAAGCACTACAATCTTTTCCGGAGACAGGCATCTACTGGATCCGGGCCATTGGAGTTCACCAGAAAGAAGACATGGAGACCCTGCTGGCATGGAACCTACCCAATGGAAAAAAGGTAGAAGCACTCACCCTTGAAGATGTAATGAACACCAATGCACGCCCCAAATTAGAAATCACCGGGGAAGATGGATTGTTTATCATTGCCAAGGATTTCCGGATGGAGGGACAACGCCTTGAGGTCAGGCAAATTTCGTTTTTATTGGAAGGCAATCTGCTCATTTCGTTTGAAGAGGAAGAAAGTAACTTATTTCAGCCGGTGATGGAAAGACTCGGCCAGCCTCAGGCCAGAATCCGAACACGCGGTGCAGATTATCTCATGTATGCCTTGCTGGACGCCATTACCGACCAGCACCTGGATACCCTGGAAGCATTTGAGAACTCGATTGAAGACATGGAAGACAAGTTGCTTTCGGGTGTCATTCAACATGCAGGACGAAAAATCCGTGGATTGCGTTTCCAATGGCAAGAAATCCGGCAAAGCCTTTGGCCCATGCGCGATGTGGTAAATGGTTTAATCCGAAGTGAAATTCCAAGTCTTCACAAAAAAACCAAGCCATTTCTGCGCGATTTATCGGACCATACCTCTTTGGCGTATGAACAGGCAGAACATTTGCGCGACCGCATTACGGGCCTCACCGATTTACATTTATCTGCAGCCAATGCCCAGCTAAATCAAATCATGAAAACCCTGACCGTGGTGAGCATTGTGTTTATGCCACTTACACTGATTACGGGTATTTATGGCATGAATTTTCCAAATATTCCGGAACTGGAGATTCCAGGAGCGTATCCCGCCATCCTTATTATTATGGCCGTTCTAGCTACGTCACTGTTGATTTATTTCAAAAAGAAAAAGTGGCTTTAGGAAAAAGAAAAGCCCACGATGATTAACTTTAATTTAAATTTCGAAGTCATTCAGGACCTCTAAGCTTAAACCAGGACAATGAAAGCGTTTCCCTCCTTTTCCCCAAAAAAAAATCCGATTCTTTGGATACTTCTCTTGGTCTTTTCCCAAACCATGATGGCCCAGTGCCCCGGTTGCGCCATCAATTTTAGTTGTAGCGTTCCCGGCGGTGGACTTTGTCCGGATTCTTTGCCCGGTGCCACAGTTGGAACACCTTATAGCCAAGATGTTACTTTTTATATTCCACCTACCATTGATGCGGCCCCTTTCAGCGGCGGATTGTTGGGTGTGGTGCCCTTGGTAGAAATGCGAATCGATGCCATTTCCGGTCTGCCTTTCGGTTTAAACTGGAGCTGCAACGTCCCCGGCAATGGTTGCACATACTTCCCAAGTGCATCCGACACCATGGGTTGTGTGAAAATCTGTGGCACGCCCGTAGGAAATCCCGGCGTGTACAACATCACCATTTTTGTCACGGCCACTGTAGCAGCAGGTGTCTTTGGAAACCAAACCGCCCAAACCACCTTCGCCTCGCAAATGGTGCTTTTCCCCGACACCGCCACCAACCAGGGTTTTTCCATGGCCCCGGGACTAGGATGTACGCCTCTTCAAGTTAGCTTTCAAAATAATTTTCCTAGCAACGGATACCAACCTATTCCCGGACAAACCGCCGGTTACCAATACCTTTGGAACTTTGGAAATGGCCTGCAATCTAACGTAGAAAATCCACCCAACGTACTGTTTAATACGGCTGGACAATTTCCGGTGACCTATCAGGTGACGGTAGATACTTTCGGGTTTCAACTCACCAACGTGACCCTCACGTCTGTGGCTTGCTCAGATTTTATCGGAAATCCGAACTTGTTCATCCGAATTTTTGACGGATCTAATAACCAGGTATTTACAAATCAGAGCAGTGCCAGTACCGCCAACCTTCCCCAATCCATTAACTTGTCGATTAACGCCACCAACCCGCCCTACCGCATTGAAGTCTGGGACGAAGATTCGGGTCTGGCTGCTCCAAATGACAATTGCTTTAATGGCGCAGATACCCCACATCCTTTGGTTCCGCTGAATCTACCTCCTGTCAATTCACTGGGCGGCACCACCCAAACTTTTGTGGGAGGAACCACATTGGCGTTGAATTATACGTTTACCAAAAACGCCATTCAAGTGGCAGTGACCGATACAGTGGTGGTGCTTCCCAGGCCGCCCGAACAGCCGGTGATGGTAAGTCCATCGGATTTTGTTTGCAGCCCGGATTCCATTTTACTTTCTGTGCAAAACGGATATGGCTATGAGTGGTTTTTAAACGATACCACGCTTGTGGTTGGCGCCACCACGTCTTCCGTCTGGATTCACCAAAGTGGTCGGTATAAAGTGCGGATGTTCGACGTAAACACCGGCTGCGATGCGTATAGCTTCGACACCACCGTCACCATTGGTGCAGGCATTCCATCGAACTTCGCCATTGTACAAATGGGCAGTAGTCTCGGGGCAAATGTTTCCGGGAATTATGTTTATCAATGGAAGTTTTTCAATGGCGCTACCTTTATTCCTATTCCCGCGCCTACCGGCACCGCGGCCACGTATACACCGCCCGCAGGAGGAGAGTATGCCCTGGAAATCACTTCACCGGATGGCTGCACCGCCCAGGCTACTTTCACCTTTAACTTGAGTGAAGAAAACATCCCGGCATCTTTGTCCGAAGTCACCATTTTCCCCAATCCGGTGCATGGACCTACATTTCAGATTAAATTGGGAGACAAAGCCTCTGGCGCAGGTCAGTACCGACTATTCGACATGGCCGGCCGGGTTTTGGCTTTCGAAACATTTGAAGTGGTGCAAAGTCAAACCATTTTACCCGTATCCGTGCAAGGAATTTCTTCAGGTATTTACAGCCTATTTCTGGAATGGGATGGCGAAGGCCGGGCCTATAAAATTATTATCCCCTGATGCGCCTTCTATTCAGCGTATTAGGAATTTGGCTCTTGTTTTCACCCGTTATGTCGCAAAGGCCGGCTTGCGGGCATAGCCGTTATCTTCAGAAACACGGAAGACCGGAAAATTTATGGACGCTCACCGATGCGCCCTTAGGAACAGTTCAGCAAATCACCATTCCGGTGGTGGTGCATGTGGTGTATCGAAGCAATCCGGAAAACATCACGAACGAGCGAATTGCCTCACAGATGGCGGTGCTCAACGAAGATTTTTCGCGTTTACATGCCGATACAATGCTTACACCCGCGGCCTTTAAGCCGGTTGTGGGCAACCCCATGATACAGTTTTGCCTGGCCACCACCGATCCGGACGGTGAGCCGACCACCGGCATTTTGCGCGTCCCTACGGCAGTGAATGGATTTTCCATTGATCTGGACGATGTCAAACAAACAAGTCTTGGCGGGCAAGATCCCTGGCCGGCCGATCGATATTTAAACATTTGGGTTTGCGCACTGGCGGATGACTTATTGGGTTATGCCACCCTTCCCGGTTTTGATCCGGCGTACGATGGTGTGGTGATCGACTATCGATATTTCGGGAGAAACTTAGGCACACTGGCGCCCTTTAACCTTGGCCGAACGGCCACCCACGAAGTGGGCCATTGGCTGAATCTGGAACACATTTGGGGCGACGATAACAACAACTGCGTTGGATCAGATTTTGTAAGTGACACACCGGATCAGGCGCAAGAAACGTATGACTGCCCATTGTTTCCGCAAACGGACGCCTGTTCCCCGGCTTTCCCTGGAATCCAGTTCATGAATTTCATGGATTATACCAACGATGGCTGTATGAACCTTTTTACCCAGGGACAGGTGCAGCGAATGCAGCAAGCCATTCAAAACCAGAGAACGGGATTCCTAACGCAAACCTGTGGTTCACTGCAACATGAAACATGGAACAGCGACCAGCCTCAACTTTTTCCACAACCCGCTGTTTCATCCATGATGGTACATTTACCCGGACTTATTGCACTTGAACTCACCGATATTTACGGACAGAATCTTCCTATTCAGGTGGAATATATGCCGGATGGTGCCAGATATTCACCCGTTACACCGATATTTGGACCGGCTATCCTTATGCTCACTGATATGCATGGTAAGGAGATACGCCAAAAAGTACTATGGACACCCTGAATTTTGACGCACTCGCTGCTCCGGTTTCCCATGATTTAGCATGGGGCATGTATGCTTTACCAGGCTCAGAAGACATCCATGTTTTCTGGCATCGTTTGGAAGGCGACCGAAGTCATGCCCATGATATTTTCCTGCTTCATCCTTTCGATGCAGGATTTCATCAACGTCCTTTAAATATTCCATTTCAGTACCATCAGGTTCTGGATATGCAAACGGCAGAAACGTTCACGTTTCAGATGAAAGAAACATGGCCGGCCATGCATCCCAACGGTTCTACCAGTAGGGAAACGTATTTGACCCAGGTGAAAAAAGCATTGGATCAATTCGATGGAACGCACCAAAAACTGATGGTAGCTCGTCAGAAAGCATTTTCATGTCCAACGCTTCAGCCTTTTGTTCAGTTTTTAAAACTGCGTAAAAAGTATCCGCATACCTTCACTTGGTTTCTTGCTGCGCCTTTTGCCGGCACCTGGCTGGGTGCTTCTCCGGAGTTACTGCTGGAAAGTGCCGACGGAGACGTCCGAACGGTCGCGTTGGCAGGAACACGTACCGCCAACCTTGGTGACGCACCATGGGGAGAAAAAGAACTCAGAGAACAGTCGTTGGTGACCGAGCACATTCAAAAAGTGATGGATTATCTTGATATTCAGGAGATAAACATTCAAGGCCCGGAAACCTATACCATTGGTCATGTGGCGCATTTAAAAACATCGCTATCCGGAAAAATGGACATGCCGGATCCGGAAAAATTACGCCGGCTCATGGGCGAACTGCATCCAACCCCGGCAGTGGGAGGTACACCTAAAACGTGGGCCATGGAAGCCATTCGGGATATTGAAGAAACATTGCGCACTTATTACGCTGGTTATATGGGAGTTTGGAATCATCAGCAATCCAGATGTGCCATTTACGTAAACCTACGTTGTATGTCTTGGGACGGCGAAACCGCATATGTATACGCAGGAGCTGGCATCACAAAGGATTCTAATCCGGAAGCCGAATACCAGGAAACAGAAGAAAAAATCAAATTGCTCGCCGATTTGTTGTTTTCGGAATGAACACCCGACATTTTTTTATTCGTTTAAAAGAAATCGGCATCACGCACTGGGTGATAGCCCCCGGCAGTCGTTCGGCACCATTGATTCTTGGAGGAGAAGCAGCAGGAATGCGTCCGCCCATGGTGGCAGCAGATGAAAGAAGTGCTGCTTTTATCGCACTTGGCATGGCAGAACAACTGGGTGAACCCGTGGCCGTGATTACCACCAGTGGCAGTGCGGCACAAAATCTTGGTCCGGCCATTACAGAAGCTTTTTATCGTGGACTACCGCTACTGGCCCTCACCGCCGACCGACCGGCCGACCGGATTGGACAAGAAGAAGGTCAAAGCATGCCACAACCTGGATTATTTGCGGACATCACCACAGCGCGATTTGCCTTTACAGGTAGAGATCGTGCAGAAACGTTAGACGCATTTTTTCCTGCCATTTTTGCTGGGCTGCAGCAAGGTCCGGTGCACATCAACATGGCCTTTCAGGAACCTTTATACGAAACACCAGAGGTTCTGCCCCATCCACCACTTCCTGCATTTCAAAAGGAAAACGTGGTTTTGCCTGACTTTTCCCGCCTTAAAACATCCGGAAAAATCCTGGTGATTGCGGGACAGCTTCCGGCGAAGGTTGGAAATGAACTACAAACACTTCTGCATCAACACCATATTCCCGTATTGGCAGACATTACGTCCAATCTCCCGAATGCGTTTACAGGACTAGGGAATTTGGCGGGGAAACTTCCGGCAGATTTCTTACCCGATGAAGTCTGGGTCATTGGCCGCACCCTCATTTGGCGTCAGTGGGGTTCTTTTCTCAGCCAACAGAAACACATGGTGCTGTTTGAAATCCGACCAGACGGACGTTCCATTCAACGTTTTCCCGGCATACCAGCCCAAACCATACCAGCGACTATCCCTGCCTTTCAAACGCATGTTGCCCGTCATGTAAAAGGAGATGAGACGTATTATCAACGTTTTGCATCGCTCCACCAACAAGTAAAAGCAGCCCGTTCCAAGGTGAGTCTTTCGCCCCAAAGCGACCTCGCATTTGTTCGCCGGTTTATGCAACATTTACCCAAAGAAACGAACCTCCATTTAGCCAATTCCCTGTCTGTAAGATATTCAGATTTATTTGCAAATCAGGGTCTTCATTGCACAGTTTATTCCAACAGAGGCGTATCCGGCATAGACGGATGTCTTTCTACGGCCGTTGGGCATGCACTGGCCAATCCGCACCAGCAACATGTTTTGTTGATTGGAGATCAGGCCCTCATGTACGACAACAACGGTTTATGGGTAAATCCGGCGCCTAAAAATCTGACCATTGTCGTTTTAAACAATCAGGGCGGACAAATCTTCGACGTGATCCAAGGCCCGAACACTGTGCCCGGTTACGAAAGAAGCTTTTTAAATGAAGGAAAAACAGATTTCCAATGGCTTGCTGCACGCTACAGGATGCCTTACCGACAGCTTCACACACCGGAGGCCCTCGCTGAATCCGATGTTTTCCAAACGCCAGGGCTTATTGAAATCCAAACCGAGCCCAAGGACGGCCGACGGGATTTTCGTACCTTGCAGGAATGGTAAAACACTATTTACTTCTTTTTATCGCCGGGATGGCTTTACCTTTTTTGCATACAGAAAAAGGAACGGCCCAATCCTATGAAGAGCGCGTCTTTTCGGCTTTAAGTGTGCAGACCGAAATTCCTAAAGGAATGCTTTCCAAGCCTTTACCTGCGCAAAAGAATTTACCATTGATGTTTTGGGGCGTCCGAACCGACACCACGGGTCAGCTTCCTCCGATTGGTTTGCAAGTTTTCGGATTTGATGCGCGCCTTCCCTGGCCTGCTTCGGAAAGAGACTCCATGCTCACCTTTGTTTATCAGCAGGTTTTCGACACGATGGCGCCTTCTCATGGATGGTCGGCTTTCGAAACCTGTCCGTTTTCCGCACCATGCTTTGTCCATTTCACGGACACTTTGTCTATTGACGGAGAAGCTTATTTAGGTATCATGTTGACCAGTTTTTACGCACCCAAACAATGGACCTGGGTTTGGTACACCACCGCAGAACATCTGCCCTTTTTAAAAGAATCCGCCACCCGGGCTTGGGAAAAGCTCATTTTCACGCCTCAAAATGTAACCGATGTTCAGCAAAGAATCCGTTATGCATTGCCAAAAGAATGGGTGGCCATGAAAGGAAAAAATGAAGAGATCCGGCTTGTACCCCGCGCCCAAATCAATCAAAGCGTACTTAGCGAAAAAATGGGCTATCATACGGTAGATGGCTACATTTTTAAGTCGGATAGTCTTTTCTTTGAAGACATGCAGACTTCCCTTCAAAATCAAGGCTTTAGCATCGCCAAAAGGTTTACCTGGGAAAAATTCACAGGATTTGAAATTCACATCGGCCGCCCGGAAGATCCCGGTACGCATGGACTTTACCTCTTCTGGCCACCTTCAGGCAGAATGCGCTGGCCATACGGGTTCTTTTATGTGAGCACCACACCCCTGGAAACCGAAAAAGTCACTGCGTTTTTTTCGTGGATAGACACCGTGCGTTTCATGGAAGAATAAGCGTTAGTTTTTCCATAAATACACTCAAGACCCTCGCTGAATGCCTTAACTTTGTCGCATGAATCACGAAGAATATATGCGGGAAGCCATCCGGCTTTCTCAGGAAAATATGCGTGCCGGAAAAGGCGGGCCTTTTGGATGTGTTATTGTAAAAGATGGTCAGATTGTAGGCCGTGGATGGAATCAAGTCACTTCTTCCCATGATCCAACGGCGCACGCAGAAGTCACCGCCATCCGTGACGCATGCAAAAACCTGGGGCATTTCCAACTGGAAGGTTGCGTGGTGTACACCAGTTGCGAACCTTGTCCCATGTGTATGGGTGCTTTATATTGGGCCAGACCCGATAAAGTGTATTTTGGAAATACGAAAAAAGACGCCGCAGACATTGGGTTCGACGATTCCTTTATTTATGAAGAATTGGCCTTGCCTATGCCGGAAAGGAAGCTGGTGATGCAACCATTGCTCCGTGAAGAAGCGCTGGCTGCATTTCGCGAATGGGCCGAAAAACAAGATAAAATAGAATACTAAAAGTCGAGGTGGGCCATTCACCCGGAACCACTTAGGCTTTAATCCATTGCATTAAGTCTTCCAGTTGATTGGCCTCTTCCGCTTTTTTATCGCGTCGCCACCGGAGAATTCTGGGAAAACGGACCGCCACACCGGATTTATGTCGTTTACTGGGCTGAACCTGCTCAAATCCCAACTCAAACACTAAACCGGGCGACACTTGCCGCACCGGACCAAACCGATCCAAAGTATGTGCTTTGATCCAAGCATCTACTTCCCGGATTTCTGCATCGGTAAGTCCGGAATAAGCCTTGGCAAAAGGAACCAATTGGTCTCCCTGCCATACGGCAAACGTATAATCGGTGTACAAGTTTGCCCTTCGGCCATGACCCGCCTGGGCGTATAAAAGTACGGCATCTATATGCAAAGGGGCACGCTTCCACTTCCACCAAACACCACGCTTTCTTCCAGAAACATATCCGGAATCTGCGCACTTAATCATCAATCCTTCAGCACCTTCCGAAATAGCTTGTTGGCGTAATACATCCGCCTCTTCCATGGTTTGGCAAGGATGCAAAGTGGATAATTTTAGCATAGAAACGGGAGCAGACAAGAGAGATTCCAATTGTTTCCTACGTTCTAAAAATGGCAGGGACCGAATATCCTGTCCCTCCCACTCCAGCAAGTCATACGCGATAAATTTCACAGGATGCGATGCGAGCCATTTTTTAGAAGGCGACTTCCTCCCTAACCGATGTTGCAGGGTGTAAAAAGGAGCAATCCGGTCTTCCGCCTCATGCCAGGCCACAATCTCCCCATCGACTACGGTGCCATCCGGCCAACCCCATGCATCCGGCGTTATTTCCGGAAAAATGTCATTCAAAGGTTCTTCCCCACGGCTCCAAACATACGTAGTCCCTTCGCGGTAAATAATTTGACCGCGAATGCCGTCCCATTTCCATTCCACAGCCCAACTCCGATTGGGAGAAAACTCAGGCGGTTCATCTTCATCCAATGGATGTGCCAGGCAAAAAGGATAAGGCACTGAAGCGCGGGTTCCTTCTGCACCTAGTAAAGCTTCCTGCCAAGGTACATCTTCCGGATGCCAATCGCCCATTAACCGATGCGCCAGCACTTCCGGCGACCGATTCAACGCTTTTCCCAAAGCACGCACCACCAAAGACTGCGCCACGCCGACCCGGAAACCACCATGAATGAGTTTATTGAATACCAAACGCTGTAGCCCATTCATCTGGCGCCAATAGCCCGTTACCACCTCTTTTTGCTCATCTAAGTGTAAGCGGGGTAAACTTTCCAACGTACGCATCACTTCGTGTAATGGACGGGAAAACGAAGCCGAAAAATCGGTTTGTGGAACCACCAGCGCCATGGTTTCAGACAAATCGCCCACTTTATGATAGGTGGCTTCAAACAACCACATGGGCAAACCCGCCATCTCGGAAGCCCAGTCTTTTATCAAAGAAACCCGAACGGGCCGTTTTCGCTTTTTCCCGGATAAAAGGGCTAGCGACCAATACAAATCCAGTGGCGCAGCAGATGCAAAATACTGCGCCATGGCGTCCAGCTTTTCCTGGGTTTTGCTAGTTTCATCCAACGTTTTATATAACAAGGCAAAGTCGTTCATGAGGCCGAATCTTCTGACACATCGCCGGGAACGCGATCACCGGTAAATGGCGTGCGGAGCACACGTGCGTCTACCCCCAGGGAAGGAAACCACTGAGCACATTCCTCCGTGTATCCATGGGTAAAAAGAACGTTTTCCGCTCCGGTGGCTTTCACGGCCTCATGCAATTCATTCCAGTCGGCATGATCCGACAACACAAAACCCCGATTGGTAGGCGTCCGCCTTCGGATTCCACGAATATGCATCCAACCAGACACATACGCTGTTTCCAGCGGCTGAAATCTTTTCAACCAGGATGAATCCATCACGGCAGGAGGGGCAATGATCATGGCGCCTTTCGGCAAATCTTTCGGCAAATAGGCCGTGGACAAGACCGGCTGCACGGGAAAACCATCTGCCAACAAGGCTTCCTGAACATGAAATATGGAGGGATGCACCCATAAGGGGCCTTCTTCCTTTTGTAAATGATGAATGAGTCGCTGGGCTTTCCCAAGCGAATAAGCAAAAAGAAGACTGTTTTTGCCCTTTTGCCGATTGACGTTCCACCATTGGCAAATGTCATGGAGCACCTGCTGCTGAGGAGGAAACTGAAACGCCGGAAGCCCAAAAGTACATTCCGATATAAAATGACTGCAGGAAACTGGCTCAAAAGCCGGCGTAAGGCCGTCTGGTCTCACTTTGTAATCACCCGACACCACCCAGGTTTGATGCTTTCCTTTTAACCGAATCTGGGCCGAACCCGGAATATGGCCTGCGGGAAAAAAAGTAATGTGAACGCCCCGATGAACCAAAGGCACGCCATACGCAATGGTTTGCAGCTGAATATCTGCTCCCAAACGAAGTTTCAAGACAGATGCACTATGTGCATGAGCCAGATATTGCGTACTTCCACGACGAGCATGATCAGCATGTGCGTGGGTGATGAGTGCGTGACGCACCGGACGCCACGGATCTATATACACATCCGCTTCGGGGCAATATAGACCTGAAGACGTTAGTACTAATAAGTCGTCTGATGTATGCATCCTTCCTCTATGAGTACCCTGTGCATTTCTTCATACACCTTTTGGGCCAACAAACGTGGATTCCCTTGATACTCCTGCGGATAAACGGGTGGCAAAATCACCACTTTCACTTGTCCCGGTCCGGCCATGAATCCCCACTGAAACAAATTTTTCTGGTGAGGCAGGCGTTCCAAATTATTGCAGTACACCACTGGAATGACAGGTTTGTTGGCTTTTCCCGCCAGATGAAAAGCACCTTCTTTAAAAGGTAACAAGGTTCCGGGCTTTGGGTTTTGGGTACCTTCGGGAAAAAGGACCAAATGGGTACCTGCGCATACATCTTGATACGCCCGAACAAAAGCTCTCGTACTTTGGCGCGGATCGCGCCGATCGAAGGGAATATGGGTGTTTTTAAACAGAATACCGAAAAGTGGAATGCGCGCCAGGCTGCCTTTGGCCATGAAATGAAAATAGCCCGGAACCCAGTCATACGCCAAAATAATGTCTAAAAAATTAGTGTGATTCGGCGTAAAAATAAACCCTTGACCATCCGGAATATGCTCGCGACCAACCACGTTTACCTTCAAACCCATGGAAAAGGAGAGCCATTTTGCCCACAGTCGTTGTAAATGAAGGGCATGTGGAAAAAACCTTTTCCGTTGGAAAAAGAAAACAAAAAAGGGATACAAAAGTATCAGGGTGACCAAAAAGTTGAGGAGGAAGAGTCCCTGCCAAATCAGTGACCCCAGCTTTTTCACGCTTTAGGCTGGATATGAAGTTCATTCCATTGGGCGGCATCAACCATGTCCGGTGCGTCAATCATGGTGTCGCGTCCGGCGTTATTTTTTGGAAACGCAATGAAATCGCGGATGGTGTCTTGTCCGCCGAACAAGGCACAAAGCCGGTCGAATCCAAATGCAATTCCGCCATGTGGTGGCGCTCCATACCGGAAAGCATTGAGCAAGAATCCAAAACGGGCTTCTGCTTCTTCTTCAGAGAAGTTCAAAAGTTTAAACATGGCCGACTGCAAGGCACGGTCATGAATCCGGATGCTTCCACCTGCAATTTCACTACCGTTGAGCACCAAGTCGTAAGCATTGGCGCGGGCGGCGCCAGGATTGGCTTCGAACTTGGCCACATCCCGGTCGTACGGTGCGGTAAAAGGATGGTGCATGGCAAACCATCTTCCGGCTGATTCGTCGAATTCGAGCAGCGGAAAATCCAACACCCAAAGTGGTTTAAATACTTTGGGATCGCGCAATCCAAGTCGACTTCCCATTTCCAGACGAAGTTCGCCCATTTGCTTTCTGGTTTTGTCCAGACCACCGGACAGCAGAAGCAAAGCGTCGCCCGGTTTGGCGCTGGCTTTTTCCAACCAGCCACGCAATACGTCTTCCGTATAATATTTATCAATGGACGATTTCACCGAACCATCTTCGTTCCATTTCACATAAGCCAAACCTTTCGCACCAATTTGTGGTCGTTTTACCCATTCGGTGAGTTCATCCGTTTGTTTTCGGGTGAAAGCGGCACCACCGGAAACGGCGATGGCCAAAACCACTTCCGCCTGGTCGAACACCGGAAAATCAAAACCGCGCGTTTCTGCCGTCAAGTCTACGAAAGGCATTCCAAATCGAATGTCCGGCTTATCGGAACCATAGGTGGCAAGGGCATCATCGTACTGCATGCGAGGAAAAGGACCAGGATCGGTTCCAAGAATACTACGGAACAAATGCCGGGTCAATCCTTCGAACATGCTCAAAATATCTTCACGTTCCACAAAAGCCATTTCGCAGTCGATTTGAGTGAATTCAGGCTGGCGATCTGCACGCAAATCTTCGTCCCTAAAGCACCTTACAATCTGGAAATAACGATCAAAACCGGCCACCATCAACAACTGTTTGAAGGTCTGGGGGCTTTGTGGAAGGGCGTAAAAATGACCGGGATGCAAGCGGGAAGGCACAATAAAGTCCCGCGCACCTTCTGGTGTAGATTTTATAAGAAAAGGCGTTTCTACTTCCAGAAACTGTTGTTCTGAAAGATATTTTCTGGTTTCCAAAGCCACCTGGTGACGCAGTTCCAGATTTTTTCGCACAGCCGAACGGCGTAAATCGAGATATCGGTATTTCATTCGCAACTCGTCGCCACCATCGGTTTGGTCTTCAATGGTAAAAGGCGGAGTTTCAGAAGCATTTAAAATCGTCAGGCCCGATACCTGAATTTCAATATCGCCGGTGGGCAACTGTGCATTCTTTTTTTCCCGAAGACATACTTTTCCTTCGACCTGAATAACAAATTCACGTCCAAGACTTCTGGCCTGCGCCAGCAAATCCGGATTTACGGCATCATTGAACGCGAGTTGGGTGATGCCATAGCGATCACGCAAATCCAGAAAAGTCATGCCACCCAAGTCGCGGGTGCGTTGAATCCAACCAGCCAGGGTTACCTGCTGGCCTTCATGCTGGGCGTTTAATTCGCCACAAGTATGCGTACGGTACATGCTACAAAGGTAAATAAACAGCGTCCATGAGATAAACAACCTCAAAAAAAATCACAAAGCTTCCTCACCTTTTTAACTGAAACGTAGATTCTGCAAACAGGTAAAAGAAAAAAGACAGGCGTTTATTCCTGTCTTTCCAAGATGCGCGAAGTTTATTTTACAAAGACGACCCGTTCGGAGGCATCGGAATCATCTTTCCCTTCAATCCGGTTGGAGGTGGCGCTCACCAAATCCCAGTCATCAGAAAGTTCATCTAATCCGTATGAACCCGTAATTTGAATAATGAGTTTCGAATTGGATGCATTGTTGCCCCAAATGCCCAATTGCGTAGTGCCTCCCGGCAAAAAGGCGCGAAAAACACCTGCCGAATCAAAAGTAAAAGTGTAACCTGCAAGGTCCTGGGTGTGCAAGTCTCCCGGTTTCCCAAGATAATCTACACGCCAATTCCCTCCGGTAATGTTGGACGGGGAAGACGAATCGTCTGAACAACCTGTGGAAAGTGCTAACCCTAAAAAGGCGAAAGATGCAAACTTAAAGAGGGAATGATTCATAAAATTGAGGAACTGAATTATGTTGTGCGATGAAGAGGTTTTGAAAAGCAAAAACGTTGCATACACATAAAAATTGCGTTGGCTTATGATTCCAGTTGCTTAAAAATGAGCCTGTAAAACAATTGTGCTTGTGCAGGCATTTGTTGAAAACCATGGAAAGGGTATATTTGAACACTCAAACGGAAAATTATTGCCAAACATCTACCAGTAAAAACAAAGCAATCATGATTTTAGAACATTGATTATCAATTTTCTAAAACATGTAACAAGTAGGAATTAAGGGTCATTCATGATTGAATATTTAAAAGGAAGTTTTACTTCCATAGCGCCCACGCATGTGGTGGTAGAATGCAGTGGTGTAGGATATTTGGCACATATTTCCCTGCATACCTATACCCAGATTCGGGATACGGCCAATGGTGTTGTACTTACCCATCAGGTCATTCGGGAAGATGCGCATCAGTTATTCGGTTTTGCCGAAGAGCGGGAGCGGCATTTGTTTCGATTATTGCTTGGTGTAAGCGGCGTGGGTGCCACCACAGCCCGCATGATTTTATCGGCCATGCCGCCGGACGATTTGGAGCGGGTGATTCTTTCAGGAGACGTCGTTACCCTGAAAAGGGTAAAAGGGATTGGTGCCAAATCGGCAGAGCGCATTCTGATTGACTTACGAGACAAAGTAGGTCGCGGAGAGCCCGGCGCAGGCATGCATAGTTTGGTTCCAGCAGCCGGAAGTGCGGCCCTTCAGGAAGCAGGATTAGCCCTTCAGGCACTTGGATTTGCCCGCCCCAACATCGACAAAGCCCTTCAAAAAATCCGCACATCCATGCCCCCAGATACTGCGGTAGATAAAATTGTTCGGGAAGCTTTAAAATATCTTTAACGTTTTTCAGTTATCTATCGTTGACTTCTACGTTTTACATACCATTTTCAAAACTACACATGCAACGCGGCTGGAGGCTGTTATGGGTAATGATGTGGCTAGGGATTTTTTCCCAGGCTATCGCCCAAACAGACTCGTCCAATCACCAACTCATGGGGCCAAGTCTCCCGGATAATATCACTGAAGAAGTGACTTTCGATCCGGCGACCAAAACCTACCTCGTTGTGCAAAAAGCCGGAACGGTAGTTATTGGTACAGAAACGTATAGCGAAGAAGATTATCAAGCCAGGGAAATGGCCCGCCAAACCCTTGATTACTGGCGGGAAAGAGAAAACAACCGCTCCAACAACAAAGAAGGAAATTCCCTGCTTCCACCTGTTAATCTGGGAAAAAAAGACGGCGGACTTGGTCCAATTTCCATTCGCCCTCAAGGCACGGCGGAAATCATTATGGGGATTCGAAACAACCGAAACAACAACCCCAATATTCCACTTAATCAACGGAGCATCACTACATTTCAGTTCGACCAAAACATTCAGGTATCGGTCACCGGAAAAATTGGAGATCGAATTAACCTCAACAACGTATTCAATACCCAAAGCATTTTTGCTTTTGAAAACCTTTTGAATTTCAAATGGGAAGGGAAAGAAGATGACATTCTTCAGCTCATCGAGTTTGGAAACGTGAATATGGGGCTGAAAGGTCAACTTATTCAAGGATCCAGCGCGCTTTTCGGGGTGAAAAGTAAACTCCGGTTCGGAAGACTGACCATCACCACCCTTTTCGCCCAACAACAAGGACAAAGACAATCTGTCACCGTGAAAGGCGGCGCACAAGTAACGCCATTCGAAGTGATTGCCTCAAAATATGAAGCCAACCGGCACTATTTCCTGTCCGATTATTTTATGAGAAGGTACGATGAAGCCAATTCCCGGCTGCCCTTCGTCAATTCACCCGTAAACATTACCCGCCTGGAAGTTTGGGTAACCAACCGCATTAATGCCGTTGAAAACGTAAGGAACATTGTTGGTATCATTGGACTTGGTGAAAATCTTCCGAATACCGCCAATATTTTACCAAACAACCCAAACAACAACTTCGACCCAAGCCAGCTTCCTTCTTCCATCCGTGACGTAACCAGCCAAACCCTTTTCGACGTTTTATCCAATGGAACAGAGATCGAAAAGCTGACCAATGCGCGTCTTTTGGCAGCCAATGAATATACCTTTGACCCCATTTTAGGAACCATTTCATTGAATCTACAACTCAATGCAGATGAAGTACTTGGGGTTGCATACGAATATACAGCAGGCGGCCAAACCTATAAAGTTGGGGAATTTTCGAACCAAGTGGCCACGCCCGGAGCCTTGGTGGTAAAACTGATTAAAGCCTCAAACCTGGACGTAACCAAGCCCAACTGGCCGTGGATGATGAAAAACGTCTATAACATTGGCGGATTTAACATTGGTCAACAAGAATTCACCCTGAACATTTTGTATCAGGATACCGAAACCGGTGTAAAAGTGAATTATTTCCCCAATGCGCCAGGAGTGAGTGGAACGCCACTGCTTCAATTATTTAACCTCGACCGACTCAATCCACAAGGCGACCAGATTACCGATGGATTCTTCGACTTTTTAGAAGGAAAGACCATTCGCGCGCAAAACGGACGGATTATTTTCCCGGTTCGGGAGCCCTTCTCCGAAAACTATTTGCGGCAAGTGTTTACCCAGGCCAACGCATCTAATCCGGGCGTTAACATCGAGGCCATGGTGGAGCGATATGCTTTCAACGAATTATACCAAAACATTCAACAGCTGGCCGATTTGAATTTCGAGAAAAACCGGTTCTATTTGGGCGGAAGTTATCAGGGAACGGCAGGGAACGAAATCAACCTGAATGCCTTCAACGTACCGCAGGGGTCGGTGAGCGTAACTGCAGGCGGACAAAAACTACAGGAAAACATTCATTACTCGGTCGATTATGCCATCGGACGGGTGCGCATTATTGATGAAAGCATTTTGAATTCAGGTTTACCCATTAACGTGAGTCTTGAAAGTAATTCAACGTTCAACGTGCAGCAAAAACGCATGATTGGAACCCATATCGACTATGCTTTTAGCAAAGAATTGGTCGTGGGAGCCACCATGATGAACCTGAGCGAAAGACCTTTGACACAAAAGATTGACATTGGACAAGAGCCCGTAAACAACACCGTCTGGGGATTCGATGTCAATTTTACCAGAAAGGTTCCCTTTGTAACCCGATTGATTGACCGGCTGCCGGGAATCAATACCAAAGCCCCTTCCACCTTTACATTTAACGGAGAAATTGCCGGTTTAATTCCTGGTTCCAATACGATTATTGATCCAAATGGAGAAGGCGGCGTATCGTATGTGGATGATTTTGAAGGAGCCGAGACCCCGATTGACATTCGCAATCCATTTTTATGGAAACTCGGTTCGGTGCCCCAACATAACCCTAGATTTCCCGGTGGAAACTTTTTTAACGACCTGAGATACAATTTTAACCGAGCAAGGATGACATGGTTTTCCATGGACCCCTTGTTTTTCCGGCAAAACACATTAACTCCGCCTCATATTTCGAATGATCCGGTACAGCGTGCAAACAACTATTTGCGGGAAGTTCGGCCAATGGAAGTTTTCCCCGGATTCCAGCCCAATTACACGCAACAACAAGCCAATCAGCAGATTTTAGATATTCATTTTTACCCCAAAGAGCGCGGTCCATATAACTATGATGTGGCCAATTTCAATGAAAATGTAACCGACCGGATTGCGCTAAATAATCCGCGGGACAATTTTGGCTTCATGATTCGCCGGATGGATCCCACAGATTGGGACGGCGCCAACGTGGCGTACATTGAGTTTTGGATGATGGATCCGTTTCAGGCCGACGATTTGAACCAGCTCAAAGAATGGGACACCGGTCAACCCGGCGTTATCAATGAAAACCTGTTGCCCAATGGCGGAGGAGATTTCCTGATTCAAATCGGGAACATGAGTGAAGATTTATTGCGAGATGGCCGCATGAGTTATGAAAACGGCTTGCCCACACCCACGCAACCCGATCGTCCTACGGCCACCACGGCCTGGGGACGCGTAGCCACCTTGCCGCCCATCAACAACCAATTCGACAACGACCCCTCGACACGTGCCAGACAAGACGTGGGATACGATGGATTAGACAATAGCGAAGAAACCGTCTTTTTCGACCAATTCTTACAGCAGGTCAACACCAAATATGCCGGAAATCCTGCCCTATCTATTTTACAATCAGACCCATCCGGAGACGATTTCCGCCATTACACAGGAGCCATTTATGATGCCACCAACAGCATCGCCGGACAGAACTACATTCACAACCGGTATAAACATTTCCTGGGACCGCAGGCCAACTCACCCGCAGCGAACAATACGGAAGCTTATGGACAGCTTCCCAACACTGAAGACGCAAACGCCAACTTCACCTTAGATCAGCCGGAAGGATACTACCAATATCGGGTGAGCCTTCGACCACAAGACTTGAGCCAGATTGGCCAAAACTTCATTTCAGATATTTTGGAAACGACGGTTTCTGTGCCGGGTCCGAGCGGAGGAACTATTAATAAAAATGTAAAATGGATTCAGTTCCGTGTCCCCTTGCGCACCGAGGACAAAGAACAAT
Source organism: uncultured Candidatus Competibacteraceae bacterium (assembly GCA_964578885.1). Classification (GTDB taxonomy): domain Bacteria; phylum Bacteroidota; class Bacteroidia; order CAIKAF01; family CAIKAF01; genus CAZRHR01. Next base: position 33,236 of record CAZOEO010000010.1, read on the forward strand.
TTGGTTCCATCAACGACTTCCGTTCGATTCGTTTTATGCGGATGGGGCTTACCGGATTTCCAGACGATGTTTTTCTGCGCATGGCCACCCTGCAACTGGTTCGGTCCGACTGGCGGATTTTCCCGGGATTGCTGGCCGAAGCCGCTAATACATGGAAAGACGATGCGGCCTTTAGCGTAACTACCGTAAACATTGAAGAAAACACGAAAAAAGTACCTTTCCCTTACGCCTTGCCACCCGGAGTAACCAGGGAAATCGATCCAGCCAACCCGCAGCTACAGCAGTTGAACGAGCAATCATTAGCACTCAACGTTTGCGATTTAAAAGACGGCGAAGCAAAAGGTGTATTTAAAGCGACCTCCCTGGATTTACGCGCTTACCGTTTTCTCAAAATGTTTGTGCATGCCGAAGCCGTCGGCAACCAGCCTTTGGACAGCATGGAACTGACTGTTTTTGTGCGTTTGGGAATGGACGCGACAGAAAATTACTATGAATACGAAGTGCCCTTGCGCCTTTCCGACCCATCTATTCAACCAGGCGGATTAAATCAGGCGGCGAATCTGGCCTATCGGAGAAACGTTTGGCCCAAACTCAACGAAGTGAATATTGAGCTCAGTATTTTACCCGATGTAAAAGTGCAGAGAAACAGTGAGGGCAAGCCATCGAATGAGATTTATACCGCCATAATCGATGGAAAAAGAGTGACGGTTATGGGCAATCCCAACATTGCCAATATCCGGACCATCATGATTGGGGTGCGCAATCCCCATAAGAGCAACAATCCGTGGTTGGAATTTTCGGATGATGGACAGCCCAAGTGCGCACAAATTTGGGTGAACGAAATGCGTGCGACCGATTATTTCGAAAATGGAGGCATCGCGGCTTTGGCACGTTCTACCCTGACCCTGGCCGATTTCGGACAAGTTACAGCCGCTGCCAGCACCACACGATTTGGATTTGGCACCATCGAACAGCGACCACAGTTCCGTAGTCGCGACAATACCAATACGTTAGACTTAACAGCCAGCCTTGAATTGGGAAAATTCTTTGGTCAAAAGGCCGGCGTACGTATTCCTGTTTTTCTGGGCTATAGCAACAGCATCGCATCCCCACAGTTCAATCCCCTGGATCCAGACGTACTTTTTACCCGTTCTTTGGCCGCCTTGCCCAACGATCAGGCCAGAGATTCCTTGAGCCAAATGGTACAAACCGTTATTACAAGACGGAGTTTCAACGTAACTAATATGGGTAAACAGAGAAGTCCATCGGCCAAAAAACCACACATCTACGACCTTTCCAACTTTACCGCCTCTTACTCTTATACAGAAGATTTGTTCCGCGACATTCGTACAGAATATCGTAATACTTATGTGCACAAGGGCGCATTGGTCTATGCCTTTCAGCCCAAAGTGGAATACTGGGAGCCATTCAAAAAATCAAAGTCCAAATCCAAGTGGTTCAAACCAATTAAAGAATTCAACTTTACCTGGATGCCAAGACGCTTAGGCGCCAGCTTTAATGTGAACCGGGATTGGAATGAGTTTAAGCTTCGTAATACCACGCCATATGACCTGCTCATTTTGCCCACCTTCCGAAAAAACTTCATTTGGAGTCGGAGTTACGAGTTTCAGTATGATCCGTTTAAAAGTTTAAAAATCAACTTCTCGGCCATGAACCAAAGCCGGGTAGATGAGCCTGAATTCAACCTGGACAGCAGTGTAACGCCAAGGTATCGGCCGTTGGGACGGAATACGGACTACAACCATAAGTTTTCAGTAGATTATACCTTGCCCATCAATAAATTCCCGATTTTCGATTGGGTTACCGCATCTGCCGGTTATAGTGGAGATTATCGTTGGACCGCTTCTGTGATGGAAAGAAATGCCCAAACCGGTCAATTTACCCGGGGCCGCTGGGGCAATATTGTTCAGAATTCTCAGTCTTTGAAACTGAATGGCGCCCTGGCCTTTAATACGCTGTTCAATAAAGTGCCTTATCTCAAAAAGTTACACGCCCCACCAAGACCGAATTCAGCAGATAAAACCGACACCACCAAGGTGAGGATTAAAACCGTGACCTTTAATGCAGAAAACATTAATTTTAAAGCCGGCAGGAAGAAGACCATCAAGCATAAACTGCGCACCGAAAAGGTTACCATTACCGTCACTGCGCCGGATGGCCGCGTGATCAAAGGAAAAACTGAAGTCATTGATGATCAGAGAGCAAGATTTATTGCAGAAGAAGATGTAAAAGGAGCCAAAGTCGTGATTGTGGGTAAAAAGGAACGGAAAATATTCAGTCCGGCTGTCATTCCTAATACCATTGTACGGTTATTAACAGGGTTAAAAACAGCCTCTTTGAATTATACCGAAACCAATGGCACCATTCTTCCCGGATATAATCCAGGTACCGATTTGTTCGGAATGAGCTTTTCAGGACCGTCGGTGGGTCCGGATTTCGTATTCGGCCGCCAATATTCGGATATCGATTTAGCCAATGGAGTGGTTCAAAGAGATTGGTTGGCGAGAGACTCCGCAATGAACATTATGTTTATCCGAACCCACTCTTCAAACCTCACAGGAAATGCTACCTATGAACCTTTTAAAGGTTTTAAATTAACGTTTACGGCCAACAGGACATTTACCCAAAACTATCAGTCAAATTTCCGGTATGTGCCTTCTATTGATGATTTTGCGGCACAAAACCCTTTCACCAGCGGAAACTTTAGCATTTCTACCTTTACGATGGGAACGGCTTTTGGTGGTGGTGGTCCGAATTTCTCATCGCGTCTTTTCACCAACATGTTGAATTACCGCAGTGTGATATCGGAGCGCTTGGCCGCATTAAATCCCAATGCATCGGTTGTAACAGGAGCGCCTTATCAGGCCGGATTTGGTCCTACCCAGGCCGACGTTCTGATGTATTCGTTCATGGCCGCATATCGTGGCGAAGATCCTAACTCACAGTCTTTGTCGATGTTCCCCACGATTCCCATTCCAAACTGGCGTCTTCAATTCGATGGACTAAAAGAATTGCCTTGGTTTAAAAAACGATTCAAAAACATCGTGTTGACGCATGGTTACACCTCAACCTACAACGTAGCCGGTTACCAGACCAACAACGTTTACAACAGTCGGGACCCCTTATCCTGGGTGAATAATCCATTTAATTACGATCAGCGGGACAATAAAAACGATTTTGTACCCCGGTTCTTCACCAGTTCCGTGACCATTGTAGAGTCGTTTAACCCATTGATTCGTTTAGAATTAGGCCTAAACAACGGATTACAAATTTCCGGTGAAGTAAAAAGCTCACGGAACATTTCGCTGAATTTCCCCAACTCTCAGCTTACCGAAACCAATACGTTTGAGATTGCCATTGGCGCCGGATTTAAAGTTCCCAAGTTTAAGTTACCATTTTACATTGCAGGAAAACAACCTAACAATGCATTGAACATCCGATTGGACATTGGCATTCGAGATAATGTTACGGTGGTTCGAAAAATTCAGGAAGAAGTACAGCAAGTAACAGCAGGTCAGCAAGCCATCAACATCAAATTTTTCACTGAATATGATTTGAGTAAAGCCGTCACCTTCCGATTCTTCTTCGACTATATTGGCAACAATCCATTCGTTTCAAACCAGTTTCCCACGGCCAATACAAATGGAGGCATTAGCTTGCGATTCAACTTATCCAATGTGGTGAACCCAACACCATAAACATCCCACCATGCGCGTTTTATTTCTTCTCCTTTTTGGACTTTGGCTACCATTATCCGGCACGGCACAAAAGAAAAGCAGTGATGCCTGTTTACAAATTGTCTCGTGGAACATTGCCAATCTTGGTCAATCCAAAGACGATGATGAAATACAGTTCATGGCTCAAATTTTACGCAGATTCGATGTGGTGGCCATTCAGGAAGTGGTGGCGGGTGCGGCCGGACCACAAGCGGTGGCCAGGTTAGCCGATGCATTGAATCGGACCGGATCGGCCTGGGATTACGTGGTGAGTCCGCCAACAGTAGGAAACGGAGTAGAACGATATGCGTTTTTATGGAAAAAGCACAGGGTTTCACTTTCCGGGAAAGCGCGCCTGTTGGACGTGTTGGATCCCATGATGGATCGGGAGCCCTTTTATGCCAAGTTTACCTTTGGAACTTTTTCCATGGGATTAGTCAGTTTTCATGCCGTTCCGAAGTCCAAAGATCCCGCCAGAGAAATTGTCCATTTATCTAAAATCCCGGCATTGTTTCCCGAAGACGCGCTCATTATTATGGGCGATTTCAATTTACCTCATCATGAAAAAGCGTTTCTAGGTTTACGGGAAAAAGATATGGATGCCGCCTTGAGAAAAGTAAGGACCACCCTGAAGATGGAACCGGATCCCACCACCGGAGAACGACGGGCGAATGCGTATGACAATTTATTTTTTGAACAAAAGGAATTGCGGGTAGATTCCGCCGGAGCCATTGATTTTTCGTATTCATTTCCAACACTGAAGGCCGCGAGGTTGATTTCGGACCACCTACCTGTATGGGGATGCTTTTGCGTGAAATAGATTTACTCTATCTGTTCATTTAAAATATCAGTTTGATTTATTGGCCTGCAATGGCGAGCTTTGTGACATAATTTTATTGTCATGAAGAAAACATCCATATCATTTCTTTTGCTAGCAGGTGGCGTATTGAGTCTTCAGGCCCAGAAGATTACAACCCAGACGGGTTCGCCTGTAGAAAACAATCAACATTCCAGAACAGCAGGAGTCACAGGAGCTGTTTTACTAGAAGACATCCACCTCATTGAAAAGCTTGCGGCATTTGATCGTGAGCGTATTCCTGAGCGCGTCGTTCACGCCCGTGGCGCCGGTGCATATGGTACATTTGTGTCATCCGCAGACATGTCGGCTTTTACCCGGGCCGGATTATTTTCAGGCAACAACAAAGAAACGCCTGTATTCGTCCGTTTTTCGACTGTAGTGCACGGACAAGGAAGTCCTGAAACCCTGAGAGACCCGCGTGGTTTCGCCACAAAATTTTATACCGACGAAGGAAATTATGATTTGGTAGGCAATAATTTACCCGTCTTTTTCATTCAAGATGCGATGAAGTTTCCAGACATGGTGCATGCCTTTAAGCCCAGTCCGGTTTACAACAAGCAAGATCCGAACCGAGTATTCGACTTTTTCTCCCATTTGCCTGAAGCAACCCATATGTTGCTCAGATTGTACTCCGATTATGGCATTCCGGCCAACTATCGCGAGATGAATGGTTCATCCGTTCACGCCTTCAAGTGGGTGAATGCAGAAGGCCAAGTCACTTACGTAAAATACACCTGGGTTTCCAAGCAAGGCGAGCGGAACTTAACGGCCAAACAAGCTTCCGACATTCAAAGTCAGGACTTCCAGCATGCCACGGTAGATTTATATCAGTCGATTCGGGAAGGAAAATTCCCCTCCTGGGATTTATATGTACAAATGTTGAAACCGGAGGACTTGGATAAATTCTCCTTTTATCCATTGGATGCCACGAAAATCTGGCCAGAGAAACTCGTTCCCTCACAAAAAATCGGCACGATGACCTTGAATCGGATTCCTGCGAACTTTTTTGAAGAAGTAGAGCAATCTGCATTCTCCCCAGGCACGTTGGTACCAGGGATTGAACCCTCTGAGGACAAACTTCTTCAGGGTCGAATTTTCTCTTACTTCGACACGCAGCGCTACCGCATGGGCACCAACTTCCAGCAAATTGCCGTAAATCGTCCACGCGTAGCAGTACGTACCAACAATCAGGACGGTGCATTTGCATCCAGAGGAGGCAATGGCGAAGTGAATTATGAACCAAGCGCACAATCCGGAGCATATAAAGATCCGATTGTGTACAAAGCTTCCACGCCTACCTATTCCCAGGCCGTGACCCGTGCAGCCATTAGTAAACAAGATCATTTTGGACAAGCCGGCGAGTTTTACAGAGGTCTTTCAAAAGAAGAGCAAGCCAATTTGGTCATGAATTTGACTGGCGATTTAAAGCAAGTGAAGTTAAGACTTACACAAGCCAAGATGGTTGGACATTTTTACATGGCCGACCGAGGATTAGGAACACAGCTAGCCACGGCACTTGGTTTATCCAGAGAAGAGGTAGAAGCTTCACTTAAGCCATGATAACAAGATTTTTATGGTTAATTCTGCTCTTATGGGCAAATGTTTCACCGGCGGGGGCCCAATCGACCTCGCCGGTTTTTTCCCAATGGTTGGATGCCGCCAGGAATGGAGACACGACTCTGTTGTCGAAGCTTTGGTTGGATCAGCCCACCCTTCTCGGGGAAAAAGACAGCCGGGGAAGTGACGCGTTGATTTTGGCGACATATTACGGTCATTTACCGGCGGTTACCTGGCTTTTGGGCAAAGGAGCTGATACCAAATCCACCGATTTATCCGGCAATACCGCCTTAATGGGTGCTTTGTTTAGGCAACATGAAGCCATTGCCCGTTACTTGGTGACGCATGGTGCAGACATTAACCAAAGGAATTTCCAGGAGGCCACGGCCATGCATTTTGCCGTCGTTTTTTCACCGGACAGTTTGGTTCTTTGGCTGTTGGAAAAGGGTGGAGACGCAAATTTAGTGGATCGATTTGGCACCAGTGTTTTTCAGCAAGCCGAAATCCAGGGTCGGTCTTATTTATTCAACAATTCCGTACCAAATAAACCGTAAATTTCACAAAACCTTATTTACCATGAAAACGACACAGAACGCCATTGGATTATCTTCAGAAAAAAGTGCCGCTTTGGCACAAAAGTTAAATCTATTGTTGGCAAACTATCAGCTATTTTATATCAATGCACGGGGATTTCACTGGAACATTAAAGGTGAAAAGTTCTTTGAATTGCATTTAAAATTTGAGGAATTGTATACGGATGCCCTGATAAAAATCGACGAAATTGCGGAGCGGGTACTTACGCTTGGGCAGGTTCCCATGCATACCTTCAGCGATTACACGGCACATGCAGAGATTAAAGAAGCCCGGGATGTTTCAGATGGGAAAGAAGCGATGAAGTGGGTGGTCGAAGGTTTTCAAAGCTTATTGGTGCAAGAGCGAGAAATATTGGATTTGAGTGCGGAGGCGGGAGATGAAGGCACCAATGCCTTAATGAGTGATTACATAAGGGCACAGGAAAAATTGGTATGGATGTTCAATGCCTATTTAAGTTAATCTTCTGAAATTAAATCATCCTTTAAAGAAAGTAAAGCCCCGAAATAATCCAACGGGGCTTTACTTTTAAGGGATGGATGGTAGTACTAATGCATTTCTTTTAGATTCCGAACCTAAATCCAAGAACAAAAACACAAAAAAGAGGTACTTCGTGACCTCTATTTGGCCGGTGCCGGATTCTTCACGCCATTAGGTTTTGCCAGATTATCTAAGGCTTTCAGCAACGCTTCACGCTGAGCTAATAGCTGCTTAATTCTAGGATTATCTTTGGAAGAAGATTGGTTTGGACGTTTCATATGAATGGTTTGATGAGACAAAATTAACTAAGAAATTCGTCAAAATACGTCATGGAAAAAAATTGTATTTCGAGCATTTACGCCATTTATGGTTAAAAACAACATTGTTTATTGTTATAATTCCAAAACATAATTTACTATTCAAAAAACATGGCCATTCTAATCATCAAGGACGCATGTAGGACAACAGGAACCCTTTAACGCCGAACCAAGAATAAATTTCCTTTTCCCAATCAATAAGAACCAACATCCACTAAACCTTAGAGACCGCGGGAAAACCAACTTACATGTGAACGAAAAAAATTCGCATGTTCGCCCAAAACCTAAAATCATAAAAATTTGATTATCAAAAGAAAAAAGAGGACTCGCCCTTTTATTATTAACCTGGCATTGGGGAATCACCTCATCATGGTTTATTGTGCACCTGGTTAATTGTTTCCCGTCACATATTGACGCCACCCTTTTCCCCGAAAAAACGGTAAAAGAAATGGGAAGGAGAAGATGAACGATATAACTACTGGAGACATCTGGAAAAGTCGATTAAAAAACCATCATTCTCCAATTGATAATGAAAAATTACTATTAAACTATTGTTTATCAATGTTTTTTGTAAAAAACATTCGTTAAAGACAAGAGAAAAAACACATCAAATATCAAAATCTATAAATCACTATTTAAAAAATTTAATCCAAACCTATAAATTAAAATTTTAATGAGTATACACATCCTGTGTTTTGTGGGAACCATTGCTGTTAACATCCATTAAACCGAAGGAGAACAGCAACGTAATCTGATAAGTAGAACATCTATTTGAATCAGCCGACTAATTTGGCTGCATATTTCATCTGCCTTGATATTATATGATATTTGACATGGTTTATATGGAGTTCATTTCAGAGTTTTGTAGTAATCATGATAAGTAGCAAGAAGAAGATAAAGGCATGGGGCATACTCATGTTTGGAATACTAAGCGTAGGATGTTCAGAGAAAACGACAGAATACAAGGTAAGTTATCAAGCTCTTACCATTTCTGTTTATGCATCTGGAATTGTACAAGCAGAAATGCAATATGATTTATTTCCCAATATGCCTGGGAAAGTTCAGGAAGTCCTGAAATCTCCGGGTCAGGAAGTGAAGCCTGGAGATACATTGCTGTTGCTGGACATTGACCAATTGACCTATCAGTTTTCCTCTGCACGGGAGCGCGCCCAGTACGCCGGAGAAAAGTCATCCGCCTTTCGGGCACAGTTGCAAGAGTTGCAAGATCGCTTGGCCCTTGCTCAGACCAAAAAAGTACAAGACTCCGTATTGCTTGAGCGTCAAATTCGCCTTTTTAAAGAAAACATTGGCGCTAAAATTGAGTTAGAACAACGGGAACTGGCCTTTCAAGCCTCGAAAACAGAAGTAGCTAATCTGAAAGCCCGCCTTTCTTTGCTGGAGTCTCAGCTCACCCTTCAGGCCCGATTAGAAAACAATCAACGGAGTGTGGCAGAAATTGCTTTGGAGGACAGAGTTATTACAGCACGTTCTGCAGGAATTATTTATGACCTCATCCCCAAAGTAGGCGAAACCGTTTCTCCAAACCGCGCGGTGGCCACCATCGGCGACAAAGACCGTTTTTTTATAGAATTGACCATTGATGAATATGATGTTTTGCTGGTGAAACCCGGTCAAAAAGTGGTACTAACGCTGGACAGCCGCCCCGGCGAGGTGCTTCATGCAGAAATCTCACTCATTCGCCCCATGATGCAGTCAGCCTCCCGGACATTTCTGGCCAATGCGACCTTTTTACAACCGATTTCAGGATTATACCCTGGCTTATCTGCAGAAGCCAACATTATCATTGAAACCAAACCCCAGGCTTTGTTGATTCCAATCAGATACTTAATTTCTGACAGTCTTGTGCACATTTCTCCGAAAGAAACCAGGGTGGTAAAAACCGGCGAACGGAATTTAGAATGGGTAGAGATTTTAGAAGGGCTCCAGGACGGGGAAATCATTTATGCACCGGAAACCCGATGAATCAGGTCTCCTTACTTGTACGAATTGCCCTTCAACTGATGCGAGCCCGACTGAAACAAAGTTTAGTCGCAGGTGTTGGCGTCACCTTTGGTATCGCCATGTACATTACCCTTATGGGATTTATGACGGGTCTCAATGGCCTGTTAGACGGATTAATTTTGAACCGCACCCCTCACGTTCGTCTCTACAATGATATTGAAGCGATTGGCATCCAACCCATTTCAAAGGCCTACCCCAACCAGGTTCATATGGTTCGTCACATTAAACCCAAAGACCGGGGACGAAAAATTTATCAAGCTTCTGCGATACTTCAGGAACTTCGAAAAGACCCAAGAGTATTAGGAGTAGCCCCCCAAACCCAGGCACAGGTTTTTGTTTCAGCAGGGGTAACGGATTTAAATGCAGTGGTAACAGGTATAGAAGTCAATGAAGAGAAGCGACTGTTCCGACTTCATGAGTATATGGTAGATGGAGACCTCAATAGCCTGGAAAAAAATCCAGGTCATGTGGTGATCGGTATTGGAATGGCTAAAAAACTTATGTTGAGTACCGGAGATGCCCTTCGCTTTACTACGCCGAAAGGGCAATCGTTTCCCTTCCGGATTACTGGTATATTTCAGTCCGGATTAGCTGAAATCGATAAAACCCAATGCTACGCATCCATTACCGCCACACAAAAGCTACTGGGCCAATCATCTGGTTACTATACTGATATACAAGTAAAACTTCACGACATTGCGTTAGCACCAGCGATGGCCAGAGAACTTGAACTTCGTTTTAAAGCCAATGCGATTGACATACAAACAGCTAATGCACAATTTGATACAGGAACCTCTGTTCGAAATCTTATCTCCTATGCTGTGTCTATTACTTTATTGGTGGTGGCCGGCTTTGGCATCTACAACATTCTGAACATGATGATCTTCGAAAAAATGGATACCATCGCCATTCTTAAAGCCACCGGATTTTCAGGCGGGGATGTGAAAGGCATTTTTTTAAGTATGGCCTTAATCATTGGAGTATGCGGAGGCCTGTTGGGTCTGGTGGTCGGTTTTGTTTTACAAAATCTCATTGCCCGGGTTCCTTTTGAAACGGAAGCCTTTCCCACCATTACCACCTATCCGGTCAACCAAAACCCAGCACACTATGTCATTGGCCTCGTATTCGCTTTAGCCACCACGTATTTTGCCGGCCTTTTACCCGCCAGAAAGGCGGCCTCTGTGGATCCTGTAGATATCATTCGGGGTAAATAATGTAGCCATGGAAACACCGATATTAGAAGCCCGTTCTATTTCCAAAACCTTTACCGACCCCGTGGAAGTAAAGGTGCTTAAAAACGTTAGCATGCAAGTGTTACCGGGCGAATTTGTTTCCATAGTAGGGAAAAGTGGCTGCGGAAAATCCACTTTGCTGTATATCCTTTCGACCATGGACACGGATTATGAAGGCGCCCTTTTCCTCAAAGGCAAAGCCTTGTCCGGAGAAAAGCCGGAGGTATTAGCCAACATGCGCAATGCCCATATTGGCTTTGTCTTTCAATTTCATTATCTCTTACCCGAGTTTTCTGTCCTTCACAACGTGATGCTTCCGGGATTAAAGCAAGGAAATCGGCCGGAAGTTCAGGTAGAATCGGAGGCCCTGGCCCATTTGCGGCGCTTAGGCATGGCAGATAAAGCTTTGAAAAAAGCGAACCAACTTTCCGGAGGAGAAAAGCAAAGAGTGGCCATTGCCAGGGCGCTAATCAACCATCCGGACATCATCATGGGCGACGAACCCACCGGAAACCTGGACAAAAAAAATGCAGATTTGGTATTCGGCATTTTTAAAGAACTCGCAGAGGAACGGCGGCAAAGCCTGTTGATTGTCACCCACGATACGGATTTTGCACAGCGGACGGATCGCACCATTGTGATGGAGGATGGGGAAGTCATTTCACAAGGTTATCCATAAAAACCACGAATCATCCCTAAATAGTTTTCAAATAAATAAGGTTCTTGCAACACCGAACTATTGTACACCTTAACATCAAATCTGGGAGCAATTAAAGGCAAAAGACAGTTTAGCAAATGGCTAATCACAAAAGTGAGAGTAGCGAAAACCATATCAAAAACACCATCCACAGGGATAGACACTTTGATTTTGAGGGCGATCTCGTAAAAGAATTAATGAATTGACTTGAAAGATTGGCACCTTTAATTTGAGGAGCCATAATCGAATAAGAAACGATTATAAATAAAGGTGTCGCAATTCAAGGAAAGTTAAATAGGCAACAGAGACGCATCCTAACCGAAGCGGCCGGATGAGACCCCCCCCATGGGCTCGCAGTTTGCGAGCGCACATGGTTCCGATGCGACTTTCATTCTTTCGTTGGTTTCAATCTTATTTTTCCAACTTTCGTTTCTCTGTCGCATCTCCCTTCTTCATATTGGATACACTGCCAATGCATCCTGTTCTAGGCCCGTGATTCCCGCCCAATCATAGATATAAAGCGCGCTTCATATCCATCAAAGGGCACCACTAGAACCCCCAATGAATCCAGAAGTCCGTCGTTTGACTTTTTTCCAGATCCACCAACATACTTCACGCTTAAAGCCCGAAGTGTTCCTCGCCACCCCTATACGTGACGAAGCAAGAACTATTTTTGGGTAAAGGAGGTGAAAAAATCACCGGTGATAATCAAAGGTACAACATCCAGCCCCCCTTTGTCAAGAGGGGAGGTTACTTTTTATATAAAAATCAAATTTCCATCCCGCCAAAACCACCTATTAGACTGAAAATCAAAAATATAAAAACAATCTTCCTTTTGACATTTTCAATATCGCAACTAACCAAACTTCTGTATTAGAAATAATTACACTCCTGCTTTTAACCATAAAAGTTCCAAGTCAGGCCGAATTGAATACTTCTGTCCTGCATCGGATGATGTGGCGTGATAAAATAAGGAATGCCCGGAAAACGCTGGTTTACATTTCTCAGCTTAAACCAAAACCGCACATGGGAAATTTTCGCCGCTACATACACATCACCAAAGGGATAGCCGCCTGTTGAAAGACTATTTTGTACCATGAAACGGGACGTAAGCGGATCATACACGGGCGCCTGAAACGGAGAAAGATAATACATGTCTAAACCCAATCGCAACAGTAAATTATTCTTAAACATCCGGGTTTGGAAATACACATCGGCTTGGGCCATAAAGGGCGACAAGGGCAGATAACTGGCCGAACTATATTGGCCGGTGGCTTGTAAAAAACAGCCGAACTTGCCAAAACGAAACCGTGCCTGCGCTTGTGCCTCAGCGACCAAAGCTGCATCCGTGGCTTGCTGCGGCGTACTTTGGTCCTGAAAATATACATACTGGTTCACCAACCAAACGGCTGAGCCCAAAGCAAAACGGTTCTTCCCAAACTGCCATTTTCCTCGAACTTCAATGGTTTGTTGGGGACTCAAAGACAAGTCCCATTGGGCATGGTTACTGACAAAACGATGGGCCAAAAGATCCGCCCGGTGGTTGCGAAAACGGGAAAACAAACTCAACCGATGGGACGAAGTGTCTACGCCGGCTTCCATGCGAAACCACATATCCACATTACCTTGATTAAAACCGCTCAACACAAGGGAACCCTGGGCCTCCGCATAGACTTTCTCGCCCAAATCGTAACGCAAACTTCCGAAGACTTCCACATGCTGGCCGGATGTCTCAAGGGTACGGGCATGCACTTCCAACGAATCTCCTTGAAGGGAATCAGCATGTTGGAAAAACGTGTAGGCCGAATGACGGATTCCGGCTACCAAAGGACTTCCGGAACTATGTTTTTCTCTTAAATACAACCGCAGGGCCAATTCATTGGAGGTAGACGCCCATTGCAACTGGTGTTTGGTCAAACTGGAATCGAACAGTACCTGGGGCCAAGCCGTTAACAGGTTTCCTGTTTGTCGGAAACGGTCTTCTCCGCTCCGATGATGAAAGGCGTGAAACAAAGCCAACCGGGGACGGCCATTGGGCCCACCACTACGAATCAATTGATATTGGTGCTCGGCAGCTACATGGTTATCAAAACCGACCCGACCTGCACCTTCCAAACGCACAGGATACGTAGCGCGGTTCAGGTTCGGAAAAAAATTGCCATTGGAAATAAGTCCTTCACGGATAAAAGTGGAGTCATTCAACAAGCCGCCATTCTCTTGGAGGTTTCTTGCGTTGTGAATCACCTGACCCAAAAGCATATACCTCTGGTTGGGAGAGGTATATCGAATAGAAATCGCCGCATTATGGTGCACAGCATCTTGCCTTCGGTAAGCGCCGGCGGAATTGATATGCCTGTAGGCTGCCCCAATGTGAAAGGAAGGTGAAATTTGTTGGCTATGTTGAACGGAAAAATAATGTTCACTTAAGGAGCCCAGCTGATAGGTAATGTTGGTTAAAGACCTGGCGGTAAGGTATTGGGGTAAATGTTCGGGTAGAAATTGATAGGCTTCTAAAAAGCGAAAACCGGAATGAGGAAGGTTGGCTTTCTCATCCGTAGCGGCTTGCATGGAGGAAAATTGCAAGGGTAAAATCGCCGTTCCAAGGTTGCCCAAGCTACTGTTTGAGCCGGAAGGCTGGAATCCTGGATCCAATCTTAGGGCTTTTCCCCAGCCGGTATCCGTCCGGGTAAAATGTAACACACCATATTGACGGAAACTCCAGCGGTCTAGGGTAGATATGGACAGGGTGTCTTTAAGTTGTGAAACGCGGGGACGCGTAGATTGAGCGAACAATGGGCCGAACATGCCTAAGGCAAGCCATAAGAGCCAGACGAACCTACTCCGGCCCCAAGCCTTCATTCTTCTGCATTTAGGTCATCCTCATCGAACACCTCTTCCAATCCCAAATCTCCTTGCAGATAAATGGCCAACGTATCCAACGCTAATCGGCGGTGAGAAATGGCATTTTTTTCTTCTGCCGACATTTCTGCGAAAGTCTTATCCATGCCATCGGGCTGAAAAAGGGCATCATAACCAAAACCACCTTCACCCCTTGGGGCTTCTAAAATGGTACCATGGATTTCTCCCTCTGCCATGATGGGACGGCCCTTTTCTAGGTAACAAATCACGGTTTTAAATGTGGCCCTGCGGTTGGTTACGCCGTCAAGGTCGGCCAGTAATTTTTTACAATTATCTGCATAGGTCGCGTTGGGACCGGCAAAGCGCGCGGAATAAACACCAGGCTTTCCATCTAACGCTTCCACTTCGAGCCCGGTATCATCTGCAAAGCAATCTACACCCAAGGCTTCATACACTTGTAGTGCTTTTTGGTAGGCGTTACCTTCCAAAGTGGTTTCGTTTTCTTCCAATGTTCCGGAAAACCCGGCTTGGGTCATAGAAGTAACAAAGGCGTGTTTTCCTAAAATTTGGCGGGCCTCCTCCAATTTATGCGCATTTCCGGTGGCCATCACCAAAGGCGTTCGGTATCCAATGCGGATTTTGATCACCACTTTGCGCACAGGTTCCGGCGTTTCAAAAGCAATGCCCGGCATATGGGCATCTTGCGGCATTAAAATGGCGAACATCCCTTCTGCGAAATGAACAAACTCGCCCGGTCCATCGAACAGGGCATAGTCATTTTCCTCGTCGTAAGGTTTGATTACTTCCATTTCCCGTAAAGGGGCATAGCCAAGCAATTCTGAGCCTTGAACCACGTATTGTAAATCAGCGTAAACTTCGTGGGCTTCCCACTTTCCTTCGTCTCCATCTTTGGTTTGATAATCGGATACCAAAGCAAAAATATGATCCCCATCTATGGGATAACGTCCGGGCTTAATCTGTTGTAAATCGGTCTCTTCGAGCCAAGTAAAAGCGGAGGACAATCCCGGAAGAACATCCATTTGGTACTGATGCCAGTGGCTAAGGGTATCTAAAATCATGGGGAAATTATTCGTCGAAGGTATTTTTGGAAACAACGGCCATGCCACTTAGGGCACTTTCATCAAACGTTTTATCCATAGCTCGGAGAACGGTGGCGGCCATTTGCTCACCGGTAAATCCTTCATATGCAAGCAAATCGGGTAAAAGGGCAGGTTTAAACCACTTATGCTTCAATGCAATCGGCGTTACGGCAGGTGCGAGTCGGTGCTTTAAACAAATTTCACTCACAATAGAGTACAAACCTCCAGTGAGGAAATGATCTTCGATGGTCACTAGATGTTGACCGGATTTTGCCAAAGAAACAATAAGTTCTTCGTCGATCGGCCACACGGAACGCAGATTGACCAGTCCAACGGACAAGCCTTGCCCTTCCAATACTTCTACCGTACGAACCGCTTGTTCTAACAACAGTCCATACACCAACAAGGTTACATCCTTTCCTTCTTTCAGGACTTCGGCTTTACCGATTTCGAAAGGGGTCGTATGTTTCACCGCTGCCGGACGGGTATTGACCCGAATATAACTTGGATAAGGACTATCCCAAATTTTGCCAATCATGGCCAACAAATCGTCATTGTCCGAAGGACAAAAGACTTGCATGCCGGGAATACCACGCATCAAAGACACATCTTCGATGGCTTGGTGGGTGGGGCCATTTCCATCGGATAGAAATCCGGGGACGAAACTGCTCAACTTTACAGGCATGCCGGAAATGCCCACATCGGTACGTACGAATTCAAAAGCGCGCATGGTTAAAAAAGCCGCCAAAGCGTGTACAATGGGTTTTCTTCCGCGAAGGGCCAAGCCGGTAGCTGCACCAATCATGGTTTGTTCCGTAATACCGGTATCCATGAAGCGGGCACCTAAAACAGGAGGTAAATTTCTAACCAATGCCCTGTTTTCAGCGGTCATGACAACGACTTCCTCATGCGAAAGTGCGTAGTCCTTTAAAAATTCTTCGTATGTAGCCACGATGTATTAATCTGTTTGCAAAATTAGCTAAGGTTTCGACGCAATGGGTCAGGTTCGCATAAAAAAGGCTTAAAACCAACGAGGTGCCGCAGATGGAAATTTTTTCCGATACCATTTGGCATGGGCAAGCGCCCTAGGAACCAGATTGGCTAAAGTCCAAACAAAAAAAGCAGTGGTGGCCAGCGTTCCAGCCATACAGGCAAAACCTCCCCAGGCCACCATTTCACCCCAGAGATTGGGCGCCCAAATCCAACGAAAAAGCCCTTTTTCGGGTAAAATATATCCCGTCTCTCCTGGCTTTCTCAACGAAATAAGATGATAATCATGATAAAGGTTGATGACTTGCCCTGCGCAAAACAATAGACACCCCAACCCGAAAACAGGCCATGAGGGAAGCGTCAACTGCGGTTCTGCAAAGGCTTGACCCAAGGCCGTTCCATTCACCAAATTAAAAAGGATGGCGCTTCCTGCGATAGCCCACGGCATGTGCTTTCCCGTGGTTTTTAAACAAAAAGGAAATACAAAACTACGGTGGATATAATGCAGATTAAACAAAGCCACCAAAATCCAGACCTGGGGCTGAATGTCATACAAAGAATTAATATTCAAGGAAAAAGCAAGCCAAAATGAAACCAACACAATTCCTTCCATCAAGACCCAACCCCACCTGTTGGGCAAAGTTGGCCCCCAGCCCGTTTGAGTATGCCGGCCATAGGGCGCTGCGCGCTGCAACAAATAAATGAAAGTAATGACGGCCAGTGCCATCCAGCCCTTGAGAAAAAGTTCCAAACTGATCATTTCTGCCATAAAAAAAGGCGAACCCAAAGGATTCGCCTTACAAGATACAAGAAGATGAATTATCTCACCACTACCAAACGGGTATATTCTGTTTTGGTTCCAAATCCAAGGGCGATCTGATACACGCCGGAAGCAAGTCCGGACGTGTTCAACTGAATTTGATGTGGGCCATTGGTCATTTCTCCAGCGTAATGAGTAATCACCGTTTGTCCAGCCATATTCAAAACCCTGATGGTCACATCTGCCATTTCGTTCATGGTGAACTGAAGCTGGGTTGCATCTGATGCCGGATTAGGGAAAACGGACATAGCGAGGGTGTTGTTCTCGTCGATAGAGGCTGTAAAGGCCGTTAGGTTAATGTTATCCACATAAAGATTATCTCCAAATCCGGATACGCCGCGGAAACGGAAAAGCACATCGCTGGCATTGATGGACGACAAATCCACTGTTTCCTTTCTCCATTGAGTTGCAGAAGGAACAAAAGGTTCGTTATTTGAACTCACTGGAGGCGCGGTAGCCAAGGTTGTTCCTGCTTTGTCGAAAAGATTCGTCCAACTACCACCGCAATTGGTGGAATAATCTACACGCAAACGGTCGTTTTCAGGAGAAGTGGCAGACCAGTAAGTATAGGCCACATCAAACTCCAACTGCATGGGGCCGGAAGCGCTAAGGTCAAATCGTGGTGTGAACAAATCGGCGGTAGCACCATTGGGCATGTTCCAAAAGAAAGCACGCATACAGCGGTTGGAAGCACCAAAACCTCCGGCACCTTGTACACGTTGCCATCCTATGGATGCTCCCTGATTGTCAATCAACCAATTGGCAGGAAAAGTGGTTGCCTCAAAAGTTTCGGCAGATGGCCCTGCAGTTGGAGCACCTGAAACTGAAAAATCTTTGGTCTGTGTACCCACCGGATTGGTTAAAGCAGCATTTCCATTGATTTGAGTTAACCAAACTGATAAAGTATTTACGCCGCCTGCTAAGCCAGAAAGGTTTGGAATAGCCACGTTGGCCGTGGCATTCGGGGCAATATTTCCTGAATATGGGAAAGAAGACGCGGTGCCGCCATTCACTGCATAATTCACAGTAGCCGACGTGAGGTTTACATTACCTAAATTCCGGATGGTGGCACTTACACCAGAAAGATCTCCGGTGCAATTTAACCCTGAAGGACCTGCAATCGCCGTAACCGAACCATAATCTGCCAACGGCGCAGGAGCACTGTAGCCGCCCTGAAGCACCTCTTTGGTATTGTTGTTCTGGATAAAGGCTACTACAGCTACTTCCGAAAGTTTGTAAAGATACGCGGGAAGGGTTTCGGTGAAAGTAATGGTTTGCGTGGTGCCATCTGTCCAGGAAGAAGCGAGTAGGGTCCCATTGGCATTAGGGTACATTTTACGCATTACGCCTTTGAAACTGGTTTCACCATTGGTTCCGGGAGCCGTAGCAAACGTAATTTCTCTTTCCGCAATCATGACATGCAAGCGCATCACTTGACTTCCAAGATCAATGTCTTCGGTGGCTGTAATGGTTACGGAAATATTAATGGTCGAAAGATCTGGTGAAATGGTATGAGTCACCTGTAAATCGAAGGCCGATGAATCCGCGTAGCGATTGTTGATTTTGGTCTGGTTCAGATTCGCCAATGCGCCTGAATAACTACTTCCTGTATGCGGCGACCCATCTAATACGCCGTAAGGAACTCCGGAAATATTATAATATCCAGCACGGGTATTCACCTCATTTGGATTTTGAACGTTCATGGGATCGAAACCCGGACCTGCCGTTTGGTACTTAATACCAACTACTTTGCCCGTATTCCCTCCCAAAAGAGTATTGTATCCAGGATTCTGCTGAGCACAAGGAGCGCATCCCGCATTAGAAAATGCTTCCGCCACAATAAATCTGGGTGACTGGGCAGCAAGAGCTCCTGCCGTAAGCATGGCTAAGCCCCAAGCGTAAGTATGTTTCATATGAAATGGGTTAAACTGAAACGGTGAAATATTTATTCTTATCTAAGATATAAATTTATTACACGATGCCTTTCGTTTATTCACCCATTTTTCTTCTCATTTTCACCAAATCTCATCGAATAGCTATGTAAACAACTGACAAACAAAAACTAATCAACTAAAAAATCGAAAGAAAATCACCAACATAACGTCAATCCAAGGATGATTTATGAATACCATCTGAAAAAAATCGAGAAAGAAATTCACCCTAAAACATCATGCCCATTTACTTTCTCCTTTCTATTTTCATTTGGATTCTTACGTCAAAAATGGTATATTTCAAATCAAAAAACGTGCGTTTATTCTTTTTTCTTCCCTCCACCCTTTTCATCTTATCCACCGTCTTTGTCCTGGCGCAAAATCCAGTTAAAACAGGCATTCCGCCGCATCAGGAAACACCCGTTCATTTTTTTGAATCCCTTGTTTGGTTAGAAAATGATCGCCTGGCAGAAGATATTTTGCGTGAATTTTCACCCGACTGGCTGGCCGCTCATCAGCTCCAAGAAGTAAGCCTGTCGCGCCTTTCGCCACATTTCGCCTTGTATTTGGTCCAGGGTTTTCCGGAAGATAGCACTACAGATGCCATGAAAGCCACCACTGGCCTTTTGGCAAAACTAAAAAGCAGCCCTTCCGTCCGGCTTGCACAATTCAACCATGTAGTGCAACATCGGGCCGTTCCAAATGACCCATCCTACGCAAACCAGCAATGGCAATACAACAACACCGGACAAAGCGGCGGAACCATAGGCGCAGACATTCGCGCACAAGCAGCCTGGGACATTACCACCGGCGGTTTATCTGCTCAGGGTGACACCATTGTGGTGGCAGTGATCGACGATGGATTTCAAAGAAATCATACGGATTTACTTCCCAACATGTGGCAAAATTTTCTTGAAATTCCCGGAAATGGCATTGATGACGATGGAAATGGATATGTGGATGATGTATTCGGCTGGAACGCCTACAACGGCAACGGAACCTTATCCAGCGCCCAACACGGCACACATGTTTCCGGAATTATTGGTGCACGTGGAAACAACAATGTGGGTGGCACCGGTGTAAACTGGCAAGTGAAAATTATGCCCATCATGGGTTCGTCCGGAAACGAAGCGACCGTGGTATCCGCCTATGCGTATGCCGCAGCAATGCGACGTTTATATAACCAAACCAATGGTCAGCAGGGCGCTTTTGTCGTTTCCACCAATTCTTCATTCGGCGTGGACAATGGAAATGCCGCCAATTTCCCAATCTGGTGCGCTTTTTATGACACCCTGGGAAGCGTGGGTATTTTGAGCGCCGGAGCTGGCCCAAACAACAATGTGAACGTAGATGCGGTTGGCGATGTGCCCACCACCTGCGTTTCGTCCTTTTTAATTGGCGTCACCAATACCACCCGCAATGACGGCCGTAACAATTCCAGCGGCTACGGCGCCACCAGCATCGACCTGGGAGCACCCGGTACGCAAATCTGGAATACCATTCCAACCAACAATTATAGCGCCCTCACAGGCACATCGATGGCCACTCCTCATGTGGCCGGAGCTATTGCACTTTACTATTCGGCAGCCTGCGCTCATTTTATTCAACTGTATAAACAAAATCCATCTGCCATGACCTTGCAAATGAGGCAATGGGTACTGGCAGGAGTAGATTCCATTTCCGCGCTCAATGGTATCACCACCACTGGCGGCCGACTTAACTTATTAAAAGGCATTCAAGCCGTTCAGTCGTTCAATTGCAATCCCAATAGCCCGCCAACCGCCGCTTTTAGTCAAAACGGCACATCGGGTTGTCCCGGCCTTCAAATCCAGTTCAATCAAACCAGTATTGGCCTGGTCGATTCGGTTCAATGGAGTTTTCCGGGTGGAAATCCCTCCTTTTCTAACCAACTTCAACCCGTGGTGCAATACAATCAAATGGGAACTTTTCCCGTTTCACTTATTGTGTATAATGGTTTTGGCAGCGACACCCTCCTTCAAAATGGGGCGGTAAATATTACCAACACCGCCTCGACCACCATTTTTAGAGAAAATTTTGAAGGCACATCGCTTAGCAGCATGGGCTGGACAAGCATTAATCCGGGAGGAAATGGTCAGTGGAATTTGGTAAATATCAATGGAAACAATCCGGGAAACAAAGCGCCGGGAGTCAATATTTTCCAGAACCAATCAGAAGCGGGCCAAAACGATACGCTCATGTCTCCGCTTCTCGACTTCTCCCTGTTTTCGGCCATCAGCCTTCGTTTTGAACATGCACACCGACGCAGGGTATCTACCGTGAGAGACTCTTTGTTTGTTTTGGTAAAAAGCCTGCAACAACCGCAGCCGGTATCTGTCATCCGAATTGCGGAAAACGGGCAAGGTGTATTTGCCACCAACACTCTACTCAACAGTAATTTTGTACCAAATACCGCCAATGACTGGTGCTTTGGTACTGCCACGGCGGCCAGCTGCCTGTCGGCTAGCTTACAAGCTTTCAGCGGCCATGATCAGGTTCAACTTATTTTCGTGGTTCAGAACCGCGGTGGCAACAACATTTATATTGACAACGTGGTCGTAGAAGGTGTTTGTTCCGGATTTCCGGTTGGGCCGGGACCTGTCGCCCAATTCTCCAGCAGTGGCTCGTTGATTTGCGAAGGTGACTCTCTGCTTTTCACCTCCACATCTGCGGGAAGTATCGTGCAAACCTACTGGCAGATTTCCGGCGGAACACCCGCACAATCTTCCAATAACACGGTTTGGGCCACATGGAACAGTGCAGGAATTTTCCCCGTACAACTTTGGGTAAGTGATGGTCTTTTAGCGGATTCCACGATTCAAATGATCACGGTGGAATCGCCACTACCTACGCCGCTGATTCAACTTTCCAACGGAACGCTTTCTGCCCCACCCGCTTTTGCCTATCAGTGGTTCGACACACAAGGTCAGATTTCCGGTGCCACAAGTCAGCAATTTACGCCTCCAGGTCCCGGCTTATATGGCGTTACCGTTTTCACGGAAAGTGGTTGCAGCACCTCTTCGGCATTATTCAATTTCGTTTTGGGAGTGGCTGCGGAATCTTCTCTGAAAGTGGTTTTATACCCGAACCCAACAAGCGAAATGGTGCACGTAATGTCAGAACAAATCCCGGAACGCATCCTGGTGTTCGACGCACAAGGCAGATTATGGCAAGACGCCATACTCACCCGCCAGATTGGCGTTTCCGGACTCGCGCCCGGTGTGTATTGGCTTCAATTGGAGTGGCCCGAAGAAAACCTGGTTCTGCCGCTGGTGGTGCAACCCTGAACCAGCCATTTACCCTTTTCCTTTTTCACGAAACCGGAATCAGCCATTCATCAATGACTCCAATTCTTCCACCTCTCTGGGAATGGAAGCCATCAAATCCAATGGCTCACCTTTTTCCTGAATGACCACATTGTTCTCGATACGCACGCCAATGCCTTCTTCGCGTACATAGATACCTGGTTCTACGGTAAGTACCATACCTGCTTGCAGCGGCTCGTTGAAAAATCCCACATCATGCACATCGATACCCAAGAAATGAGATGTACCATGCATGAAATACTTTTTATATGCCGGCCAGGTAGGATTTTGGGAAGCGATATCGGCCATGGAAATTAACCCAAGGTCTACCAATTCTTTTTCAATCCATTGTCCTACTGCCTGATTGAACTCCCGAAGAATTACGCCTGGCCGTAATGCCTGAATGGCCTGCTTTTGCACGCGAAGCACCGCGTTGTAAATGGCTTTTTGCCGGGGAGAAAACGTCCCGCTCACGGGAATACAACGGGTTAAATCAGATGCATAATTGGCATAACGGGCTGCCACATCAAGTAATAGTAACTCACCTGATTCACAAACCTTTGCATTCTGATGATAATGCAATACGCAGGCATTAAATCCACTTGCTATAATGGGCCCGTACGCGAAGCCTTCCGACCGATTGGAGATAAATTCATGAATCAACTCCGCCTCGATTTCATACTCTGTAACACCGGGTTTCACAAAGGAAAGTAACCGACGGAAGCCCTTTTCGGTGATTTGACAGGCATGGGCAATCAGCTCGATTTCTTCGGAAGATTTCACGGCGCGAAGTTGGTGCATCAAAGGCGCGAGTCGTTGATACTGATGCAACGGATACATTCGCTTCAGTTCATGCACCAATTCCATTTCCCTGGTCAGAATTTGAATATCGGCGCGGGTATGCTCGTTGCTGTTCAGCCACACGGATTGTGCTTCTGCCATGAGCACCCTAAGTGTTTTGTAAAAATCGGCCGACCACAGAATGGTTTTCACACCGGAGCGTTCGGCGGCCTGTGCTTTGGTGAGCTTATCTCCTTCCCAAATGGCTATTTCCTCAGAGGTTTCCCGGATAAACAAGATTTCTCTGAACGCGGGATCTGCGGCACCCGGAAAAATCACAAGCAAGGTATCTTCCTGATCGATTCCAGATAAATAATACAGGTCCGCATTTTGCCGAAATCCCATGGTACCATCTGCGTTGGTTGGCATAATGGCATTACTGGTGAGAATGGCCAATCCCTTTTGGGGAAGCAGGGATTTCAACTTTTCCCGGTTATGGGTAAAAAGAGAAGAAGAAGCAGGTGTATATCTCATGATGAAAAGGCGTAAAAATAAAAACCCGGAAGCTTTGAGGTTCCGGGCATAAATATCTTGAAAAAGGCTGAATTAATTTCCGCGTAGAGTAAAGTTAATAGGCAGGGTGTATTGAACACGCACCGGCTTTCCTCTTTGCTTACCTGGTGTAAACTTAGGAAGTTTCTTAATAACGCTTTCTGCCGCATTACCGGAACCATACCCGAAATCGCGCACGGCTTTCACGTCTGCGATAGAACCGTCCCGTTCAACAACGAAATAAACATACACTTTTCCCTGTTGACCAGCACGTTTTGCGTTTTCAGGATAAACCAATTCGCGCTGAAGGAATTTAGCCAATTCACGTTGGAAACAGGCGTCGGCTTCCTGAGGTGTTTTTGCAGATTCGCAACCTTTGAAACGCGGCATATCTTCTACCACCATAAAAATCTCATCGGATACGGTTTCTCCGGTGTTTCCGAAACCGACATCTCCGGTCACTTCGGTCACCTCGGTGTTTTCCGCTTCAAACTCAATTTCCGTTTCCACTTCTTCCTCTCTTTCTACCAATTGAATCACTTCAATCACCGTGGGAGGCGGAGGAGTTGGCGCGGCCTGAGGTGGCGGTGGCGTGTAGTTAATAATTTCTTCCCTCACCATTTCCTGAGGTGGAGGAACAAAAATGGTTTTAATGGTTTCTGTAAAAGCTCGCCATTCAAATGCCATAAGCATCAATCCACAAGCTAATACCAAGCCAAGGGAAAGATACAGGGGAGTCTGTTTGTTGATGTCCGATTCAGGGTGCTTACGCGTTTCCATACCTCGTATTGTTGGGTTAAAGATAGATAAACAGATTGAGAATTCTCATCAACATATTTATACGTTTATCGGCATGATTCGTTCAATGCCTGAAAAAAATAAATGCTTGCTTTGTTTCCTACTGATTTTCAGTACACTTTATGCTGAGATTGTCTCAACCCTGCATTTCGGCCGAAAATAATGAAGTACAACAAGGTCCCGGCCAGCACACCTGCTGCATCGGCGAACCAATCTTTTACGTCTGCGCTCCGACCGGGAAAGTAGGCGCCCTGAAAAATTTCCAGCGCAGCGCCATAAACCAAAGCCAGTCCAATGGCTACCGGAACAGACTGATAACGGAGTGTCCGAAATCGATGTTGTTTTCTGAAACCCACCAACCATTGAAATACCAACACCAGAAACACAAGGCCATGCACCAATTTATCGAAACTGAAAAAAGGAGCACCAGGCAATTGTTGGCCGGGCGTAAAGCAAAGGGCAGCCACCAGGGCCGCCCATAAAATTCCAATCAGATTATGTCTCAGAAACATGGGATTAACCCACAAATTCGTTGTAAGCAGCTTCGTCCATCAGGGTGTCCAATTCTGCAGGCTGGGTCATGCGAATTTTAATCATCCATCCTTCTC
Source organism: uncultured Candidatus Competibacteraceae bacterium (assembly GCA_964578885.1). Classification (GTDB taxonomy): domain Bacteria; phylum Bacteroidota; class Bacteroidia; order CAIKAF01; family CAIKAF01; genus CAZRHR01. The sequence continues at coordinate 58,489 of CAZOEO010000010.1, forward strand.
CAAACGGATCAGAATTGACCAATTCGGGTGATGACTGTAATTCAGGATTCACTTCCAGTACCTCTCCACTCACGGGCATAAACAAATCAGACACCGTTTTTACGGCTTCTACGGTTCCGAAAACACTGTCTTTATCAAGGGTTTGTCCTGTTGTTTCGATTTCAACAAAAACGATATCACCAAGTTCACCTTGTGCGTAGGCGCTGATGCCAATGGTAGCAGTATCACCTTCGACCCGAATCCACTCGTGGTCTTTTGAAAATTTGAGATTGGCCGTTTGACTCATGGATATTTTTTTTCAAACGTACAAAAAAAGGGGCAGGTATGATAGAAAAACTGCGGGTTTTTTGAACCAACTTTTCGCCTTGGTTCATCTCATATTTACAGCACCAACAGAGGTTTCGACTGCATGGAAAATAAAAAAAGGCAGACTCCTGAGAATCTGCCTTTCCAACATAAAAATTTGATTACATGGCAGCGCTTTCGCTCCCTTTTTTCTTTTTCTTTTTAATGGCCGTAGCACGAACAAACTCGCGGTTCATACGGGCAATGTTCTCAATGGAAATGCCTTTGGGACATTCCACTTCACATGCGCCGGTATTGGTACAGTTTCCGAAACCTTCGAGGTCCATTTGTTCAACCATGCGCAATACGCGTTCTTCACGCTCTGGTTGTCCCTGAGGCAACAAAGCAAACTGAGATACTTTCGCACTTACGAAAAGCATGGCAGAAGCATTTTTACACGTAGCCACACATGCCCCACAACCAATGCAGGTAGCGGCATCGAAGGCGGCATCTGCGTTTTCTTTGGGAATAGGAATGGCATTGGCATCTGGTGCAGAACCGGTATTGACGGAAACATAACCTCCAGCTTGAATCACCCGGTCGAAAGAGGAGCGATCTACCATCAAATCTTTAATCACGGGAAAAGCAGCGGCTCTCCATGGCTCAATGGTAATGGTATCTCCATCATTAAAGTGACGCATGTGGAGTTGACATGTGGTGGTGCCGGTCATGGGACCATGCGCACGTCCATTGATAAACATGCTGCACATCCCACAAATTCCTTCGCGACAATCATGGTCGAAAGCCACAGGCTCTTCCCCTTTTTCTACCAGCTGTTGGTTCAGCACGTCCATCATTTCCAGAAAGGACATTTCCGGATTTACACCCTGCAAAGGGTAGTCGACCATCCGTCCAGCGTCTTTGGGCCCATCCTGGCGCCATATTTTAAGCTTTAAATTCATGGTTTTTGCTGCCATGTGCGTGGAGATTTCTGGATTATTTATAACTACGGGTAGAAGGTTTCACATTTTCGAAGACGAGGTCTTCACGGTGGTGAACCGGTTCGGCATCTTTGCCTTTGTATTCCCAGGCAGATACGAACGCGAACTTTTCGTCGTCACGAAGTGCTTCTCCGTCTGGTGTTTGAAATTCTTCACGGAAGTGACCACCGCAAGATTCTTCACGGTTCAAGGCATCCCGACACATGAGTTCTCCCAACTCCAAGAAGTCGGCCACCCGACCGGCTTTTTCGAGTTCGGGGTTCATGCCATCGGCTTTTCCGGGGATGCGCACGTTTTTATAAAAATCTTCGCGCAGAGCCTGGATTTCCCGGATAGCTTTATTCAAACCTTCCGCATTTCTGGCCATACCGCATTCGTCCCACATGATTTTACCCAAAGCCCGGTGATAATCGTCTACCGTTTTGGTGCCTTTGATGCTCATTAACTGCTGAATCTGGTCTTTTACCTCTTTTTCGGCAGCATCGAACTCGGGCGTGTTGGTCGGAATTTTACCGGTTCTAATGTCGTCTGCAAGATATTCGCCAATGGTATAAGGAATCACAAAATATCCATCTGCCAAACCTTGCATAAGGGCGGAAGCTCCAAGGCGGTTGGCTCCATGATCGGAGAAATTGGCTTCTCCAAGTACATACAAACCTGGAACGGTACTCATCAGATTATAATCGACCCACAAACCACCCATGGTGTAATGCACTGCCGGATAAATCCGCATGGGCACTTCGTATGGGTTTTCGCCGGTGATTTTCTCATACATATCGAAGAGGTTGCCATACTTAGAGGCCACCACATCTCTTCCTAATTTATATACAAGCGCCTCGGATGGCTGAGCAATATTTTGTTTAGCAGCTTCAGCCTGTCCGTAACGCATAATAGCGTCTCTGTAGTCCAGATAAACGGCCATGCGTGATTGTCCAACACCGTAACCGGCATCGCAACGCTCTTTGGCTGCACGTGATGCCACGTCCCGAGGTACCAGGTTTCCGAAGGACGGATATCTGCGCTCGAGGTAATAATCTCTTTCGTTTTCAGGAATATCGTTGGCAGGTCGTTGATCATTTTGCTTGGCGGGCACCCAAATACGACCGTCGTTCCGAAGGGATTCGGACATGAGGGTCAATTTCGACTGATATTCGCCAGAAACGGGAATACAGGTCGGGTGAATTTGCGTAAAGCAAGGGTTCGCGAAATAGGCGCCTTTGCGGTGGGCTTTCCATGCTGCTGTCACATTGGACCCCATGGCGTTGGTGGACAAGAAAAATACGTTTCCATAACCTCCGGTGCAAAGAAGCACAGCGTGGGCGGAATGTCTTTCCAATTCACCGGTAACCAGGTTACGTGCAATAATGCCCCGCGCTTTTCCATCGATGGTCACCAGATTCACCATTTCATGCCGCGCATACATGGTTACTTGTCCGGAGGCCACCATTCTTTCTAAAGCAGAATAAGCTCCAAGAAGCAGTTGCTGACCGGTTTGGCCTTTGGCATAGAAAGTACGGGACACTTGTACACCACCAAAAGAGCGGTTATCCAATAATCCGCCGTATTCACGAGCAAAAGGCACACCTTGCGCTACACATTGGTCGATAATATTAACGGACACTTCGGCCAGACGGTGCACATTGGCTTCCCGTGCACGGTAGTCGCCACCTTTAATGGTATCGTAGAAAAGGCGGTACACGGAGTCACCGTCGTTTCTGTAGTTTTTAGCCGCATTAATTCCACCTTGCGCGGCGATTGAGTGGGCGCGTCTGGGGCTATCCTGAAAGCAAAATGCTTTTACTTTATAACCCATTTCGGCTAAAGATGCGGCGGCAGAAGCCCCTGCCAAACCGGTTCCCACCACAATAATGTCGATGTTTCGCTTATTGGCGGGATTCACCAAACGAACGGTGTTTTTATGGTTTTGCCATTTTTCGGCAAGGTTTCCCTTTGGTATGTTAGCATTCAGTACACTCATGACGGCTGAATATGTAATTCTTTGAAAAGAAGGTTAAGACTGGACAATAAACAGGTACACAGGAATCAGGGCGAACAAAACGCTCACCACCAGAGCGAATCCTTTCCCGAAGGCTTGAATCAGCGGCGTGTAAGAGGAGTGATTTACTCCAATGCTTTGAAAGCCGGAAGAAAAGCCATGCCAAAGGTGAAATCCAACGGCAGCCATACTGACTACATATAGTGCCACGTACCACCAAACTTTAAAGGATTCAAGAACCACGGTATATAAATCGCGATTTCCTGCGGCATCCATTGGGATTTCTCCGAAATGCATTTTGAACCAAAAGTTAGACATGTGCATCACAAGAAAAACAAGGATGACCGTTCCCAGTACGCCCATGTTTCTGGAGCTCCAAATGGCGTTCGCTGCATCATTTTTGGCATAATATTTTACCGGACGAGCGCTTTTGTTGCGCATGGTTAATACAATACCGTCGATTACGTGAAACAACACCGAAAAGTAGGTGAGATAGGAAAGAAGTTTCACCGCGGGATTGGTCGTCATGAATTTAGCGTAGGCATTGAACTGAAGCTGCGCTACATCTTTTGGAAGAAACAATTGCAGGTTTCCGGCAAGGTGGCCTGCTAAAAACAGACATAAAAACAATCCCGTAAGGGCCATGAACACCTTTTTCCCGATGGAAGACTTTAGTAGTCCGTAACTTGCTGTTTGGGCCATGTGGTAAGTTTCGTTTAGTTGTGTGCAAAAATAAGAATTACCCTGTTGAGGTGAGTATTCCTTTCGGGGATTCGCTTATTTAGAATCATTTTAAAGTTTAGCACAATTTTATAACAATGGAAGGATTCGAGATGTTCGCGGTACATGAAAAAGTATTTTAGAGCAGAAATAAACTAAAGAATGCGATTTACCTTAACCATGGTCCTGTTTGCATTGATTGTAAAGACCGTTCCTGCCATATCAGCCCAAAATCAAGGCCCGTTTTTCCAAGCAGCCAAGGCCGCCTATGCAGCAGATCGTTTTACAGATGCCATCACCCTTTCACAAATCACCCTTTCTTCTCATCCGGAAAATGAGGAAGCTTTGAGCATTTTGCTGCGCGCAGGTCTTCAAGTTTCCAATGCGCCGGATACTTTATTCGAGCGCTGGGATTCGCGGATTAGAGCAAGCCAAAACCCGTTGGTGTGGCAGCCTTTCATTTTACACCATATCCGTGCCCATCGCATCGATACCGCAGAAGCCTTGCTTGCCACTATGGAAAAAGTAGCTCCCGACAAGTTGACGTCGCTAGGACTGCGCAGTTATCTCGCTTATCATCAAAAAGATGACGAAAAATTAGCGCAACTTATTCCGCTTTTTCTTGTCGAGGATAAACAGGCCGATCATCTGGATTTTATCATGTGGATACTTTATTCCTGGACAAAAGAAAAAGGAAAAGAAAATCTTTTGGGCTTACCTGTTTTCCAGGGAAAAGAAGATGTTTCCCTTTTTCTTCGGTCCATTGTTCTGGACGACCCTAAAAAATCACCAGCCATGGCCACAGAAGCAGGTCTGCTCAGCATGAAAGAATACGACCCTAAAATCCCTTTCATTACACTTTATGGCGCAACGCAAGCACTTCGAGGAGGAAACCAAAAACCTTGGAAAAAACTCATTACCTACTTTATAAGTAATGCAGAAGGATCGAATTTGGATGTGCTTCATCGATTTTTGACCCTGGCGCTCTCCTCGATCCCACATCAAGTAAGCCCAACAGAAGGATATCTCTTGGGTGTGGATGTATTCGACCAGCATGATTGCCGCACACGTCCTAAACGAGATTTTCTTCTACAGTGGTTCGACTCTTGCGAAGTGGCACTGGTTCACAGCAAGGCAGAAATGTTTACGCAAGAAAACGTTTGGTCTGAATACGAACCCGTTACGGCACTTTACCTTGTTCCTGGCATGTGCGCTACACGGGAACAAGACAAAACGATACTCATGCAGCTAGCTTGCACGCGTCTGTTCATTTCCTTCTCTCAATTTGAACCACTTCAGTCTTATGAACCGAGCAATCATAACGCCTTTCTCCCGTGGGCTTTGGCCTTGGTCCTAAAAAAACACCAAAAACACCTTACACAAGTCCCCAATTACCTGAAAGATCAATTGAAACTTTTCCCGCAAGGCGATTTACGCGCCATGGCCCAACGTTTCGACTGGCAGGAAGTCAGCTTCTATTTCTCCGACCGATTGCGAGAACAACGGTTCTATTATCTACTCGGTTTATTGGATGCGATCGTTCCTCTTTTGGCGGAAACCAACCCTGACGTCGTTTGGCCTGCAACACTTCAAGAGCAACTGCTGGAATGGAGGAGACTATCATATAAGCCAGGCTATGTACTTGGACTATCTGAACATCAATACTTTAAGAAACTTTCCGGACAATGGGATCTGGAACATTTTGCCTATGCGATGCATGTGATATCGGAGCAGTATCAGGAATAATTCAGGGCGCCGGGGTAAAATCCAATGCCGCACCATTGATGCAATATCGTAATCCTGTGGGCTTCGGTCCATCGTTGAACACGTGACCTAAATGTCCGCCACATTGTCCGCAAAGCACTTCGGTACGAATCATTCCATGGGAAAAATCATCCCGTTCTACGATTGATTTTTCATTGACCGGCGCATAAAAACTAGGCCAGCCGCAATGTGCATCGAACTTGGTATCGGCGGTAAACAAAGGCGACTTGCAACCGGCGCAATGATACACACCCGATTCGTCTAAATAATACAATGGGCTGCTGTAAGGTCGCTCGGTGCCTTGCTCTCGTAAAATCCGGTATTGTTCCGGCGTCAGCTCACTTTGCCAAACGGCGTCGGTTTTTTGAATGGGAAATTCCATAACAGTGGTAGTTGAGGAAGAAGGAGATTGGCTACAGCCTGCACTGGTAAGCAATGAACCAAATAAGAGTGCGGTAACAGCCCATCGCATGCGCATCATTTTTTAAAAAACAAGGAAAAAGCCACTATGTTCAGGGGAATCGGCTGAATTCAGGACTTTTTCACAAGACCAGCCTTCATGACGGCGAGCATGAGGAAAGGGTGCACCAGCACAAGTCGCAGCCAACCCACCCAGGCCGGCACACATAAACCATCCGGAATGCAACTGCCATTGACCACAAAAACCACATGAACAGGAATAAATGCCACCAGAAGTCCCATGATGCCAACGGCCGCAAGAGGACGGGTTTTCTGCCATAAAAGTCCCAAACCAAAAAGAATTTCAAAAGCACCTGCCACCATATGCATAAGCTCTCCTTGGGGAATCCAGGACGGCATCAGCGCCAAATAGAATTCCGGCTGGACGAAGTGGTTCAAACCCGCCAGGACATAAAACAAGCCCTGACCTTGGATCAGCAGCCAACGAACGATGCGTGGAGAAAAGGACATGGATGGATCTGTATTCGGGAAAAAGGAAAATCGCTTCTGCGTATGGTCTATTGGATGCGGAATACGTAGCCCAATTGTAAGGCGATGGCCCTGTTCTGTAAGCCGGTAGCAGCCTGTACCGGATAAAACCCTTGGGCAAATCTAACGCCGAGTGTAAAGATATGTTGAGGCACGGGTTGAAAATCCAGACCAACTCCGGCTTTTAGTCCCCAATCGAAAGATTCAAAATTTTCACGAATGTCTGTTACTTCATCCGGAAGCACACCAGAATCATCGGTTAGTCGTCCTTTTGCCGTAAGTAAAACGCCTACGTAAGGTCCGGCTTCCACGTGGGCAGAGAGCCAGTCTCCACCAGATCGAAGGCGAAAAAGGACAGGCACCTGACCATAATTCAGATTTTGGCTGTATGCGGCAGTTCCAATGGGCATTCCGGAATTGTTCAGGAGCACCAAATCACTTCTGGTACCTAAACCAGAATAATTGATTTCGGAAACGATACTAAAATGTTTTCCTAAAGCTACTTCATGGTATACACCAAGGACAAATCGCAGCCCGGCATCGTAGCGAATGCCATTATTTTCCGCCGTGGGAAGAATCACCTGAGGCCCTAAATAAAAGCCAACCCGATTAGAAATCTGCCCGTTCACGGAAGGCCAGAGACCTGCGAGGGCCACACTCAAAAACCCCAGAAAAAGAAAACGGACTTTCATACCTTGAAGGTATGAAAATCCGTTAAAAGTTATCTACAACGTGGTAAATTTTACACCGTAGTAAATTTAGAAGCGTAGCGCTTGCGATCGTTTTCGTCCAGGTAAATTTTACGTAAACGGAGCGATTTTGGCGTTACCTCTACATACTCATCGGCTTGAATGTATTCCAAAGATTCTTCAAGAGAGAAACGAATGGGCGGAGCCAGCTTTACTTTATCGTCTGCACCGGAAGCCCGCATGTTAGTCAATTTCTTGGTTTTGGTGACGTTCACGACCAGGTCGTTATCTCTGGAGTGTTCTCCAATCACTTGGCCCATGTATACCTCGTCGCCGGGTTCTACGAAGAACTTTCCGCGATCCTGCAGCTTATCCAAAGCGTATGCAATACATGTTCCTGTTTCCAGGGCAATCAACGAACCATTGTTACGTGTTGGCGTATCGCCGCGCATGGGTTCGTATCCTTTAAACCGGTGCGCCATAACGGCTTCTCCACCCGTTACGTTGAGCAAATCGGTACGTAAACCTAAAAGACAACGGGAAGGAATTTCAAATTCAAGGTGAACAATGTCTGCACGGGGTTCCATGATTTTCATTTCCCCTTTGCGCAGCGTAACTTGTTCAATGGCTTTTCCGGAGAAGTTTTCGGGCACATCGATGGTTAAAATCTCCACCGGCTCGTGTTTCACGCCATCAATTTCGCGGAGAATCACCCTGGGTTGTCCGACCTGAAGTTCATACCCTTCGCGGCGCATGGTTTCAATGAGGATAGACAAGTGAAGAATACCGCGACCAAATACGATAAATGTATCCTGAGAATCAGTATCTTCCACTTTGAGCGCCAGGTTCTTTTCCGTTTCTTTTACAAGTCGGTCGCGCAAGTGACGGCTGGTCACAAACTGGCCTTCTTTTCCGAAAAACGGAGAGTTGTTGATGGTAAAAACCATGCTCATGGTAGGTTCATCAATGGCAATCGGCGCCATGGCTTCCGGATTTTCGAAATCGGCAATGGTGTCGCCAATACCAAAATCTTCCAGACCAACTACTGCGCAGATGTCGCCACAACCAACCCTTTCTGTTTTCACTTTTCCAAGTCCTTCAAAGACGTATAATTCTTTGATCCGGCCTTTTACCGTAGTGCCATCTACACGCACCAGGGTGATGGGCTGGTTGGTTTCCAACGCACCACGAGATACACGTCCAATCGCAATTCTTCCGGTATAACGGCTATAATCGATGCTGGTAATCTGTAATTGTGGCGTTCCGGATACCACTGAGGGAGCAGGAATGGTATCCACAATGGCTTCGAGCAGGTAGGAAATGTCTTCAGAAGGCTTTCTCCAATCGGATCCCATCCAGTTTTGCTTGGCAGAACCATACACGGTGGGAAAATCCAGCTGATCTTGGGTGGCACCCAAACTAAACATCAAATCGAATACCGATTCCTGTACCTCTTCTGGGCGACAATTTTCTTTGTCCACCTTGTTCACCACCACAATCGGCTTCAGCCCTTTCTCAATGGCTTTAGAAAGTACATAACGGGTTTGTGGCATAGGCCCTTCAAAGGCGTCAACCAACAATAACACGCCATCGGCCATGTTAAGCACACGCTCCACTTCTCCACCGAAATCGGCGTGACCAGGCGTGTCAATAATGTTAATTTTTACGTCTTTGTAAGTAACACTTACATTCTTAGACAAAATGGTGATTCCTCTTTCTCTTTCCAGGTCATTGTTGTCCAGAATAAGTTCTCCGGATTCTTGATTTTCACGAAAAAGCCTGCAAAAATGGAGGATCTTGTCGACCAGGGTAGTTTTCCCGTGGTCTACGTGCGCGATGATCGCGACATTGCGTATTTGGTTCATAATCGGGCGCGAAGATACAGGTTTGCGTGGTTTATACAATGGGCAGTGGTTAAGCTACCAAGAATTTAGCCCAAAAATCCCTTGCAGGAAAAGGAAATCAGGGCCGACTTTTTTTGCATAAAAAATTTGTTTCCCGAAACCGATACAGGAAATGTATGGCATTATGCCCAAAATCTCCACCATGCCCTTTTATCCTTTTTCCCCGCCTGGTAAGCCTGCGCAATTTTTCGGGACAAAAGACCTGATCGGAATTTCTTGGTTCCTTTACCTCCCAATGCATAAAACAACCATACATGGCTCAAAACATTGGGGGCATTTTTCCCGGAAGGAATGACCACCCAGGGCCGTTTGGAAGACCCGACAATGCCGGGAGTCTTGTACCCTTCTTCTTTTAACCGTGATGGAATGGTGAGCCATGTGGCTTCGGGTAAAAAGGAAAGTTCAGTGTCTGTAGCCAAAAGATGTTGAAATCCCATGGCTTGAAACATCGGCCATTGCTGCCGAACGCGATCCGCTTGTTCATGGGTGGAAACGCGTGGCCACCAAACGTGCGTCAATTCCCGCGGATTCCACGCTTGCCAATGGGAATGAGCGGGTTCGGGCATATCACCCGTCCAAACCATGATTCCATTGGCTTGCGCCGCCGGAGAAATGGTAAGCCAATCAGTTTGTGAAACGCCCCTGGACACCCAGGTGGCCACATGCACGGATTGTCCGGGAATGCCCGCGGACAGGGTTGGAAAATCTCTGGTCAGTTCATCGGGCAGAATGGTTAAACGATTCAGCATATTTTGAAACGCCAAGCCGGGAACATGATCCAAAAAAGGACTAACGGGCATGGAAAGGGCTTTGGCCAATAGGAAAAGACTGCGGGCCGGATTCCCGGTGATGGCATAGGCATGCTTCAAGGAAAGCATAAATTCCGGATGATTGGAAACCAAAATTTTAACGGCACCATCAGGAAGTTGTTTCAACCATTTTTCCTCCTTTTCCAGAAAATGGGAAGATCCGGTCAGCAACCAAAATCCATCTGTTTGCGTTTTGGTTTCATGCCTAAGTGGAAAGCCATTGGCCATCATCGTGCTAAAAGCAACAGACAGTTCCGGAGAAGCCGCTTCAAAGGGAAAATAGGCGGGCAGAAGCCATGGCCGTGGTGTCATGTCTTCAATACGTCAAGGTAATGTTTGTCCGGGACACGCCCATCTGGTTATCGCTTCCACAATTGAAAAATCCACCATCATCATGTCCCCAGTCGCAAAGCCACAGAAAACCGCTGTTATCTACATGACTAAAAAAATCGACCCCATGTTGTGTATCAGTGCCTAAATTCCACGTAACATTCCATGTAGAGGTGGTGGCATTTGGGTTGCCCATGGTACCAGCCAGACGAAAAACACCGCTTGCATTATAATGAAAGATTTTTCCATTAACGGTGTACAGCACATGACCAAATGCGTCTTCCTCAGTAGTATGCCAGTTAGTAAGGTTCAGGTGCGTTCCGGCTTGACCGGACACGGTATTATTTATAAAGTTGAAGCGAAGGATTCGTGCCTGACCGGCTGATTGGGAGCCCACCATGGCCATGTCTACACCATCTGAAATAAGGTAAAAGTTATTCCCGGTACTATTGAACCAGGAAGGTGTAAGACCCAAGGAAGCCATGGTCACGGTTTGACTTCCCCAAACCACGTTTCCATTTTGCCAGTCGAACCAAATCACCTGATTGACTCCGGGAAAAGGGAGGGGACGGGCATCTGTACCTATGCCGGAAGGTCTTGGTGAAAGTGCAGAGCTGGCTGTGTTAGCCGTTCCATTTCGGTCGATCGACATAAAACTGCCGTTGGTAGAGTTGGTATTCCCCGTAGCAATGCGATTCTCCAGGTTACTCCACATCAGGTAGGAATCGTGATCGTCATTGGAAAAATTGAAGAGACAGGTTCTGTTGGAGAGCGAAAGACTGCCGGAAAGTTGAAAAATGGATGCCCAACCGCCGCCATCGGAAGTCATGTCACAGAAAGAATTGAAAGGAGCAACACCACCAGGACCATCGGGATCGATATTGTAAATTCCCGTGACCAGGGACGGGTTCGCCGCTTTAAGCGTAGAACAATTCCGATTCGTCTGAAGCGTCACCTGCAAGGTATCGAAGAACATACAACCAGCAGAGTCAGCCATGGCGGTTACCTGAAAGGTATTTCCTGAATTAAATGTAACAGAAGGATTTGCGCTCGTGCTGGTGGCTGGCGTTCCTCCCGGAAAAGCCCATTGGTAAGAAGCCCCTGCAATATTGGCCGCAAAAGAAACTGGAATACCGCTAAAAATGGAAGACGAGCCTGAAATAAATGAACGGTTGCTATTGGGACAATCGCAAATCCAAGAACGCCAACCGGCCTGAGGCATAAATATCTGCAAACAGTTGGACGTCGTATTATAAATGACCAATCCCGGCGCCGGACTTACAAGGGTATTACGTTCTGTTTGGGTGAGCCTTGGTAAAAGAAGACCTCCGGAAGCACTACGGAGTTCCAGCAAACTAGAAGGATCGGGCACGCCCGCCTGATCGGCAATAAGTACCCTTTGCGCTTTTACATCCTGATGTAAACAAACAGCGAATGCAATGAAAAAGAAACTTATGGAATTAAACAATGACTTCATGGGTATCTTTTTACATGGTAAAGATAGACAAACCCCAAACGGCGCTCAAAAAAAAACATGCAAATAAAACGATGGAGCCAGGGTATCTCTCACAGATGCTGAACCTGAAAAACGGAAAAAATCATCTCATGCCATGAACTCATTTTCAGAGGTTCATTGGCCACCGTGTCTCACTATCGGGCAAAAAAGAATCGTCATATGGTTTATGTGTCGTTTAAAACGAGAAGCTACAAATGTTGCATTCATAGACATGTCTGCACGAGGTGAAACGAGGAATTGACTCTTCACCCTTTTCATTATAAAGAATAAAGGAAAACTGGCCTAAGGGCACAAAAAAAGCCGCCCCTGGATTGGGAGCGGCTTTTGAGGAATGAATTAATATCAGTTGAGTTTAATCACCTGAGTAATGTTCACATCTCCATTGCTATTACGCACATGTACGAAATAGGTAGAAGTGGCGGTGCCGAAGAATTCAGGACCGAGGTCGATTCTGGAGCTTCCGGAAGGCAAGGAAATGTTTCCGGTGCGACCAGTAAGACGACCCATCATGTCATATACTTCGATAGAGATGTCGTCGGCCTGAGTTAAGGCTACATCTACACCTGTAGTAGCGAAGAATGGGTTAGGATAAACCACAATGGCATCCTTTCCGTCGATGGTAGCATAACCCATGGTGAAGTTCTGAACAGAAGATCCGCAAGAGTTGCTTACGGTAAGCACAACAGGATAAGAACCTGCTGAAGCGTAGGTGTGTGTGGTGTTTACACCAGATCCTGTGTTGCCATCACCGAAATCCCAGGAGTAGTTGGTTGCTCCGGTAGAAGCCGCTGCGTTGAAACCGTAGGTAAGGTTACCAAGGCTGGAAGTGGTGAAAGAAGCCGTTGGATTGGTTTCTACCACTACGCTTTGTACAGAGGTGTTCTGACAACCATTGGCAGACACGGTGTATGTAACGTTGTAGCTACCTGGACCTACTGAAGGGTTAAAGGTAGTTCCAACAACACCGGTTCCGCTAAAGCTTCCACCGCTGGTCGTAGGCGTCATTGTTACTGCACCGCTGGTGGCACAAAGTGGGTTTTGTACCGTAAAGCTGGCATTGGGAAGTGGAGTTACGTTGATCACGGCCGTATCGCTTGAAGAGCAACCGTTTTGAGTTAAAGCGTACACCACTTGCACTTGACCCACACCAGGAATGGAAGGGTTAAATGTGCCGGCAGAACCTACACCGTTTCCGCTCCACACACCTCCGGTTGGGTTAGCCAACATTTGCACCGGGCTGGCGTTTGCACAAACCACACCTGGGATAGAGGTAATGTTTACAACGGGTACAGTGTTCACTGTAATGTTCTGAGTAGAAGTATTAGAACAACCATTCACCGTGATGCTATATGAAACGGGGATAGCACCTGGGCTTACTGCAGAAGGATCGAAAACTCCGTTGGAGCTTCCCACACCACTACCCGACCAAGTTCCACCAGCTGTAGCTGGAACGAGGGTTACCGGGGATCCGTTGCTGCAAAGAATGCCTGGACTTGTAAAAGACGCGTTTGGAAGGGTACCTACAGGAACAGAAAGCGTGTTGGTACCAGTACAGCCGTTACCATCGGTTACGGCATAAGTTACAGTATATGTACCCGGACCACCGGCTACAGTTGGGTCAAAGGTACCAGTTGATGCGCCGGTAATACCGGGGCCGGACCATGAACCATTCGCTGGAGTAGCAGAAAGGGTAATCGGGTTGGAAGTACCACAAATGCTGGGCACGTTGCCAAAAGCAATTACAGGGGCAGGGTTCACTGTAATAGATTGGCTAGCGGTGTTCTGACATCCGTTTGCAGCAATCGTGTAAGTGATAGATACGGGACCTGAGCCTGCCACAGCCGGGTCGAATGTACCTGCACTACCATTGGTAATACCAGTTCCTGAGAATGTCCCGCCCGGGGTGGTGGGGGTAAGCGTTACAGGAGTTCCGTTAGAGCAAACTGCACCAGAAGTAGCAAAACTTGCATCTGGTAAAGTGTTTACTGTAATCTGAATAGTGTCAGCGTTTGAACAGTTGTTAGAATTGGTTAATGCGTAAATCACAGAAACGGTTCCAACACCTGCAGTAGATGGGCTAAACTGCCCGGTAGATGCATTGGTGATACCGGTTCCGGTCCAGGTTCCACCAGCAGTGGCGGCCTGAAGCGTAACGGCGTTACCACCCACACACAATACACCCGGAGGAGTAATGGTGGTGTTTGGCAAAGGATTCACCGTAATGGTGACTACGTTAGACGTGTCCGTACAAATACCATTGTCATGCACGACAAAGTAGGTTCCACCTACTGTAGCCTGAATGGTATCTGTATTATTCTGTGCCAATGGCAGGCTCACCCCGTTTGCATGCCAGTCATAGGAAACAGAATTAACCGTAGACGCCAGTGAAACTGTATTTCCCTGGCAAACCGTTGTGGCAGAAATAGCGGCAATTCCAGTAGAAATAGAGTTAATGGTTAGCGCCCATGGACGGTTGCTAAAGTTAGAAACGTTGGACAAAGTCAGCGTAGACAAAGTCGGAGAAGCGTTGCTTGCTAAAACGGCACCTGCTTGTGGCTGCCATTGTGCAAGTTGAAAATTCGCTAAACCTACGTAGTTTGAATCCGCTTGGTTGTCAAAATAAAAACGCAAGTCGGCATTAGATGAGCCGGCTGGGCGAGATACTTTGTGGAACCAGTAGTCATTTACATAACATGCTGGAGCTACCGCGTTGAACGTAAAAGCAGAGTCATTGTTTCCAGAGTAATTCAGGAAGCCGACTGCATACGTATTGGCGTTAGCGTTGGCTGGCGTAATGTCCATTGGACGGTAGCGCGTTACACCCTGGCTGCTACCCATTGGGAAAGCGTAGGCATTTGCGGTGTTGGTAGCTCTTGCAAGCGTTCCAACTGAATCCGTAGCAACGAAGCCAGTGGTACGGGTAATCGCATTGGTAGCAGCGTTGGTCACTGAAAGGGTAAAGTTACCCGCGTTCAGTTCGCAATCGGCCAAAGCCAAGCGATGCGTCACCTGTGCGTTTACGTTAAGGGTTTTTACACTTGCATTGGCCAGCGTAAGGCGGGCGAAATGCGTTGGTGTAGTACCCTGAATGGCCTGGGTGGTACCACCAAGAACAACAACACCGGTGTCACCGGGGACAAACACGTTATTCGACGCGTTGTTTTCCCAGTCACCAGTGACCGTAATGGTTCCCCGATGGGTCACCTGTCCGGTTCCTTGGTTGGTAAATCCGCCTTGCACATAAATATGCGCACCAGGCTCAACAAATACAGAGGCGCCGTTGTAGAACACCTGCTGCGCGGTAGACCACGGGACAATGCCTATCCAGGCCAAAAGTCCCGTGACCACTACCTTTCCGGTAATGATCCGTTTCATACTATGATTTAATTGGTGTGGTTGCAACTGTTTTATTTTTATACGGTGGTGAAGCACCATAGGGGTTAAAGATAGTGAATTCTATATATCTTTTAAAAAATTAACGCCTATTTGCTTACGTCATATTCGAGAATTTCAAACGTATACATAGGGGTCGACTGATCTTCTGAAACAAGCGACGCCTCGGCCGAAAAAGAAGGAGTGGTTAAAACCTCTCCCGCGTTTAACGGTCGTTCAAAACGAATGCTCGTGACCAGAATCTGATATTCTCCCATTCCGCCTGAAACGGTCACTTTTCTTACTTCCCAGCGTTTGCCCTCCGGAACCTTAAAACTAGTCCCTACAAAACCAGAAAATGTTTTAACCTCGGCTTTACTTTCTCCCGAAATAAGACCACGAGCAGAAGATCCTTCCCGGGATAAACGCTCCTGCGTATCACGTATCCGTTTGTTCCAATCTTCCATGACCGCCTGGTCAATGGTCCCTTTGGTCTGAAGCTCCGTCTGAATCCACTGCTGCAAACTGTCGATTTTCGCCTGAACTTCCGGATGAACACCCTGGGCAAAACCACCCTGAACACTCAGAAATATAAAGCTAAAGATCAATACAATACGCATGATTTCCCGCTTTATCATTTTATGGTAAAATATTAAATTCTATAATGCTCACTAAAATAGAATTGGAGACGGAACCGGTCTGAACCGGGCCATCGCATTCCATATAATATGTAGGCGATGATCCGCCAGAATAGTCTCTCACATAATAAGGTGTGCCGACCGGCAAATTGATACTATTCACACATGGCGTGGAAGAGATGGAAACGGTAGTAGAAGCTGGTAACCACATAGGTTTCTGTGCATCCACCATGGTTTTTGAACCATTTATCACCAAAACATTATTAGAGGTAGCACAACGGTACTTATCCACATACTGAAGGGTTCCACTGCTTCCACTCGTAGCACCCGTACAAGGATTGGGATTGGTTGCACTCCAGGTAGGTGTAGTGGTCGTGTATGGCTGATAATAAATGCCACCACTCAATCCATTGGCTTCAATTTTCCAAACCTTTCCGGCAGGAACCGTCACCTGTCCACTTGCCTTATTCACAAGCAACACCCGGTTAAACTGAAGGGTTCCTTGTCCAAAGGCTGCTCCTAAGGACAAAAGCAGTCCCAAACTCATCATAATATGCTTCATGGCAATACGTTAAATTCAATAATACTGATAAAAATCTGTGGAGAATCGGTTTCCATGGTACTGCCTGCGGGCAACCAAATGGGTAAAATATTGGGGTTGGCGGCAATGTTGTAAAAACCCCAGCCATACGTCGTATAATTACTCCAAAGTGAGGTACATGCAGCATCTGAATATAAGGCCTCACTGGTTAAAAACTCTGGAAACCAACGCCTTTCACTAAACACCCGGTTTCCATTTATCCGAAAAGAAGTACCAACATAGTCGATAAATCTTCCTGTACATGCGGAACTGGTTAAGTGCTCATTCACAACGCAGGGAATACAAATTCGGTCCGTACCCCAAACGGCCTCTACCTTCCACACTTTTCCGGCAGGCACCGTCTGCAAAACATTGGTCACTACAAATACGCGATTGAACTGCAAGGTTCCTTGCCCAAAAACCAATCCGCTGCAGAGCAAGCCAATCCAAAATCCTAATATTCTCATGGTACTACTGTAAATTCGATGACAGAAATCTCGCCGACATTGCTTCCCGCCGCCAAACTCGTTCCGGCAGGAATCCACAATGGAAAATGTCCAATATTTCCTTGATAAGCAGAGTTCCAATATCCTGTTAAAAAGGAAGAAACGCCCACAGGTCTGTTATTACCATTGATAACTAAGTTATAAATATGCCCCTCTGTTACGCCCGAACTACCGGAATATCTGGAAAAAACGGTTGGGAAAAACCCTTCAATTTTCCACACTTTTCCCGCAGGAACTGTCTCTACTACAGTAACTAATTTCACCTGTGAAAACTGAAGGGTCTGTGCACTTAAAGAAGCGCAAAAAACCACCATCCCAAAAAATAATCTCTTTATCATCATGGCTGTATATTAAATTCAATGACCGACAAGCCCCGTACATTTCCACCAGCCTGCAAGGTTTGTCCTGCACCTAGCCAAAATGGAAAAGAGGTAGAAATCTGCGGACGAACACGGTCCATTCTCTCTACCGCAGCGGTACTTCCGGAACTGCCTACATAGTTGTTTCCTGCACTACCAGAACCGTAGTTGCCGCAACATCCAGGCGCACCACTGTAGGTATTCACAATCTGAGCCCCGTTGGATAAATTCACAACGACCCGAAATTCCCAGTCGCTCCCTCCTGCAGAGGAACCTTGAAGAAAATTCCAGAATGCCCAGCGATCAATCTCATTGTTGCCCGGTGAGGGTGGAACATGGGTGGCAAGGGTGGACCAGTTGGTATTCGTGGAAATAGGCGTAGAATACACCTGATCGATCACCTGACCGCCGCCCGTTCCAACAATCCGCAGCCGAACACTTGCTGTACCTGTTACACTTGCTGCCCGACCCTGAATTTGAATGCTGACCACATTTTCCCAACGCGACACATTGTACGAATCGTACCCCATCACAATGGTATCCGTATTCACCCGAAACCATGGAGAAACCCTGATGCCCTGAGATAAACCCAACAAAGCGGACTCCACTTTCCACACTTTTCCCGCAGGAACAGTTTCCTGAGCCGTCACCAATTTTACCTGGTTAAACTGAAGCGTACCCTGGGCCATGGCCTGCAGACCTACACCCAAAGAAAGAAGGAACAAGGTATTTTTCATGGGATAATATTAAATTCTATCACACTGATTTTATTATTACAAATTCCGCCAGACAACGTAGCACCAGCCGGCAACCAAATGGGAAGTTTGGTTTGCATGTAAAAATAATCACTCGTAAATCCTGTTCCACCCACCAATTCACCGGCTTTGGTAGGTACGCCATCTACTATAATGGAATAAGTTCGCCTCTGATTTTCATTGCAATTGGCATTGCCTTGAATGACAAAAGGAGAAGCATCCTGAGGAATATTATAAATCACAGATTCCACTTTCCACACTTTTCCGGCAGGAACGGTCTCCTGTGTGGTCACCAATTTCACACGGTTAAATTGTAAAGAACCTTGTCCCCAAAGACTTCCAACAGAAAGAGAAAGGACGATGATAAAAAATTTCATGGCTGTATGTTAAATTCTATCACAGAAATGATATAAGCATTGGGCACAGGTGTTCCGGCCGTAATGGACAGCGGTCCGCATAAGTAGTTACCCAGTTGGGTGTCGTAATAAGGCAGCGCGCCTAACGAAACGTTGACCTGATTCACACAATTGGTGCCGGGCACCGTAAGCACAGTAGATGCGGGTAACCAAACCGGCTGCTGACTATTGAAATTGTACTTATACCCATTGACTAGTAAAGGAGCCAGAGGCCGGCAAGTTGTGTACACCAGATATGCATAGTTTGTATTGCCGGAAACAGCACCAGTACAGGGATTGGGACTTCCTGTACTCCAGGTAATGTTGCTATAGGTCGGATTAAAGGCAGACACAAAACTTCCCTGAGAGGAAACGGCTTGTTCAATTTTCCACACTTTTCCAGCAGGAACCGTATAGGGACTCTGACTGTGGTCTAACAACAAAACACGATTGAATTGTAATGTTCCCTGGGCAGAAGCCCATCCGGATACCGCAACCGCCATTAAAACAAATAAAGAACGCACCATCATGGGATTACATTAAATTCGATAAGAGAAACTAAAATGGAATTGGTCACAGGCGTACTTGACGTATAACTCACAGGACCACAAAGATAAGTGCCATAATAATTATCAAAATATGGCACTCCCGCCGGAACAGATATGGTGGCGGTATGATTACAATAGGTCCCATACAGCTGAATGGTGGCGCCGGCAGGAAGCCAAACCGGAGCAGAAGGAGTGAAATTGTGGTTCACCCCATTGATGACCACCTGCGTTGGGAAAGACCGACAAAGGCTAGAATTTAGGGATTGCACGTTGCTTGTACCAGAACTTGCGCCCGTGCAGGGATTTGTGCTGCTGGCCGACCAAGTGATATTAAAATTGGCACTGGGCGGTGTCGCATAAATGCTTCTGCTGGTAGAAATATTCTCAATTTTCCAAACTTTCCCTGCTGGAACAGTGTACGTGGGTGTGGAGGCATCCAATACCCGGACTTGATTAAACTGTAGCGTCCCCTGTCCGTACAAAACGGATGCGCCAATCCATGACAAGGATAAAAATATTGAAAAGAGATATTTCATCAGGGAATCACATTAAATTCAATGATGGACATGCCATTTACCGGCACCACAGGAGCCACGGTGGTTCCAGCCGGAAGCCAAAGGGGAAGTTTTGTATTGTCGGAAGCTACCCGCACCAAATGGGTGGGATTGCTATTGGCATTTTGACTTGTATTGCCTAACCAAAGTCCACCACCACAACAACCATTAAAGCCAAGGGATACGCCATTCACAAATTCCTCACGGATGGTCACGGTATTGCCATTTACCAATATCGACCTGGATAACGTAGGAAAAGTGGTCCCTGAAGTAGGATAACGCTGCTCCGGACTCATCACCGATTCCAGTTTCCAAACTTTGCCTGCCGGAACGGTTTCAGAGGCAGTAACCAACTTGACCTGATTAAACTGCAAGGTGCCTTGTGCCTGAACTACGGAAAAAACTCCCATCATGAGCAAAAAGGCCGTGAAAAAAGTCTTCATGGATTCTCGTTAAATTCAATAACACTAATATTTGAAACGTTGGTACTTGGCGCTAATGTAGTCCCTGCTGGAAGCCAAATGGGAAATGTAGTTAGGGTGACCGCAGAGGTCGCACTGCTGCTCCCCCAGGTAGATGCAAAAAATACAGAGCCCCCATTAATTAAAATAGCAGACGTATTACTTTGCGCCGAGGACGTCCCCACGCTAATCCCCAAACTCGAAGAAATGAGCGCACTCTCCACTTTCCACACTTTTCCGGAAGGTACGGTCTGGGAACTATTGACCAGGAGTGTACGGTTATACTGCAAAGTAAACTGTGCAGACAGATTAGAAACGCTCAAACAGGCGATCATGGCGAAAAGAAAAAAAGGAAAAACGAATCTCATGGTACTACATTAAATTCAATGACAGAAAAAGAAATATTTCTGGAAGATCCAAGATTGGAAAAACCTAAAACATGCCCGGCGCCAAGCCAAAATGGCATTTTCATATTATCGTACCGCATGCCCCACCAGGAAGAACTGGTGTTGGTATAAAATCTTGAGGACCAAGTGCCCACCTCTTTGTTGTTTAGCCAAAGTGACACCAAATTTTCTGAGTTGGAGGACGCCATTTCCACTTTCCACACTTTTCCGGCAGGCACCGTCCAGCACGCCGTGCAGGAAGTGGTGGAATTTTCCAACAACAACACTTGGTTAAATTGAAGCGTTCCCTGGGCTTTCAAAGACATGAGCCCCACACTCAATACACCAAAACAAAGCATCAAAATCTTTTTCATAACTTATGGAATTACATTGAATTCAATGACAAAAAAAGTAGTGTTTCTGCTGGAACCAGCTCCTGAAAAGCCCAAAGAGGCATTCGCCTGCAGCCAGAAAGGGAATTTAACACCCCAACGTGTGCCCCAATAACTAGTAGACGTTGTGGAAAAAGCATAGCCTGTGAGATCGCCCAACGCCCGATTATTCACATACAGGGAAATCGGACTATCTGAATTGGAGGAGGCGGACTCAATTTTCCACACCTTGCCGGCAGGAACCGTCCAGCAAATCAGACAACTGGAGACACTACTTTCAAGGGTGAGCACCTGATTAAACTGCAAGGTTCCCTGGGCTTTTACACCCATAAAACCGAAAACAAAAAGCCAAAACAGTACACTTTTTCTCATGGCAAAATATTGAATTCCAAAACAGATAAAAATGTATTGGGCCCTACACTCTGCACCGTAGTTCCCGCAGGAAGCCAAACCGGCAAGGTGTTGGGATCTGAATCAAAATTTAAAGTGGAAAAATTATATCCGCCAGAACTGTTCGTCGTACAATTGGGGCTAGCGCTGTACATGGTGGTGGTCAAAAACTTTCTTGAACATTGTACTTCTACCCCATTGACAAAAAATCCGGCGACCAAAGCCTGTGAAAACCAGTTGTTATAAAGGGGAAACACAGACCGACACACATACTCTTTTCCGTAAACAGCGGTGATCTTCCACACTTTTCCAGCGGGAACAGTAGCCACTTGATCGGACTGAATCAAAGCACGGTTAAATTGTAACGTTCCCTGCGCACTAAGCACTGCCGTGATACAACCAAAAAGAAAAACGAATACAGCTTTCATGGGATTACGTTAAATTCAATCACCGACACCAGGGTAGAATTGGTCAATTGCTGACCAGGTGTTACGCTCAAAGGACCGCAATAAAAATATCCGGCA
This sequence comes from uncultured Candidatus Competibacteraceae bacterium, assembly GCA_964578885.1. Lineage (GTDB taxonomy): Bacteria > Bacteroidota > Bacteroidia > CAIKAF01 > CAIKAF01 > CAZRHR01. The sequence continues at coordinate 80,311 of CAZOEO010000010.1, forward strand.
GAGTTATCATAATAAGGAGTGGAAGAAGGAATATTTAAATTGATGGCATGTGTGCAAATCCCTTGAAAAATCTGAAGGGTGTTTCCGGCAGCAAGCCAAACGGGAGTGCTGGAAGAAAACGCCGAATTGCCCCCATTCACTAAAATCTGGGTATTATAAGACTGGCAATTAGAGAAGGTAACCCGCTGAACCGTAGTACTTCCTGAAATAGAACCATCACAAGGATTTGGATTCGTTCCAGACCATGTGGCAGAAAAGGGCGTACCAATGCTGCTTACAAAACGACTTTGCGCTGTAGAGCGATTCTCCAGTTTCCACACTTTTCCCGCAGGAACAGTGTATGGTGACTGAGAACCGTCCAACACCATCACACGGTTAAACTGTAAAGTGCCCTGGGCTTGTGCCGAAAAGCCCAATCCAACAGATAACATCATTAATATCAGGGAAATCCTCATGGCTGTTGCTGAAATTCTAAAATGGATAAAAACTGAGATACCCGAAACAGACTTGAGGGTGAAGCCGGCACAGAATACCACTGACTTCCACTGGTCAAACGTGGATAAATGGCCGCACGCACCACGGTTCCTTCACGCAACCACACAATGCCTTCGGTATTAAAGCGATTGGTGGTGGAGGAATTCACAAATTCAATGCTGCTTATAAATTCGTTTAAAGGACCACCATCTACAATCTCAGTACCTGCCAATGCGCCTATGGAACCGGAATTATAGTTACAGGCACCCGACCAAAACGAACTAGAACCCAAGCCCAAAGTCCGAAGTGGCCCAATGGCCGACACTTTCCAAACCCGACCCGGAGGTACAGTAATGCTGGTGCCAAAAACACCTGTGTTCACCAATACGCAGCTGTTGATTTCTGCCACCAGCACCGTATCGATTACCCGACTGAATCTCAGATTAAATCCGGGAGCTTGCGCATGGAGACCCAACGTAAATAAAACGCCCAAAAGGAACAATAACTTTTTCACGGCAAAATATTAAACTCAATAATGCTCAATATAGAACCCACGCAAACCGTCCGGAATGTTGTGCCGGAAGGCGCCCAAAATGGCACTTGGTTTATGGTAGTAAAAAACACACTGCTACTGCCGGTGGCCACGTTGTCCAACATATAATAGTTATTCCCATTCATGATAATGGGCGAATGCCAGCTGACGTTGCTACAAGTGGTTCCGTTGGAACTGGTGGTCGTGGTGACATCAGACTGCCAATAGCCTTCCACTTTCCACACTTTTCCTGCAGGAACGGTTTGCGTGCTTAGATGATCCACAAAAAGCACACGATTAAACTGTAGCGTGCCTTGGGCAGAGCCACTGGCCCATGAAGCAAGCGCAAGGAACACAATGAATAAATAATGTTTCATTAGGGAATAATATTAAATTCAAGGACAGACACCATGTTCAAGCATGGACCGCCGGAAAGAGTAAAACCTGCTGGCAGCCAAAAAGGCAACTTGGTGTACGAATGAAAAAAATCGAGGCTTGAATAACTCGCGGCATGAGATCCTTCTCCCACTTTGGTCGGGATGCCGTTAACCTCAATGGCCACATGGCGGTAACGCGTCACCGTGCAGGAAGCCGTTCCGGAAGACTGAGCTGAAGGCTGATCTAATGGAATGTTGTAAATCACAGACTCCACTTTCCACACTTTTCCTACAGGAACAGTTTCGACACTCGTCACCACTTTCACCTGATTGAACTGCAAGGAACCTTGCGCAGACAAAATGCCGCAAAAGAAAAGGAAAGGGACAAAAATTCTCATGGTATAATGTTAAATTCTATCACTGAAACCTGAATATTACACGGACCGCCATCTAATGTGGCGCCAGATGGAAGCCAAATGGGTAGCGGCGTATAGTTGGCTTCATAGCCGGTGTTCGCAATGGGCATACTGCCATTTCCCGCCCTGGTTTCCACTCCGTTTACCCGAAAAATGGAATTACGAAAAAAAGACGAGCCACAACTGGCAGAGCCACTGCTGGCATAAGACGGACCGGTAGAAGAAATGGGTATCACCACCGATTCTACCTTCCACACTTTCCCCGCAGGAACCGTTTGCTGCGACGTCACTAGCACCACACGGTTAAACTGTAAGCTGCCCTGCGCTTGCGCAAAAACAGCCGTGAGGAAGAGAATGGATACGGAAAAAAGGAATCTCATGGGTTTACGGTAAATTCAATGACAGAAAAAAGAATGCCCGTACCATTGACCTGCATGGTGGTAGATGCAGGCAACCAAACCGGACCTTCAAAAACCAAGTCAGAGGGCGAGTACGCATAGGTAAAACTGGGAGGACAAGAAGCCAGACTGTTGCAACTACTTCCGCAGGAATTACATCCGTTTACACGGGAAAATTCCAAACCATTTATGGTGTAAAGTGGTACACGATAACTGCAAGAAAACGGATTACATCCTCCTCCGGAACAGGAGGAACCACAATGATGCGAAATCGCTCCGGTGGCCGTCACTGTACCTACACCGGCCAGGACATTTTCCAATTTCCAAACTTTGCCGGCGGGAACAGTTACCAGTCCGGAAGTACTGCTCACCAACCGCACCTGGCTAAACGTTAATGTTTGAGCCGATGCTTGCTTTAAGGCAAGAAAAGGTAGGCACAAGAGTAAAAACCCTTGTAAAAACAATAACGAAGTTCGCATGGGTTGGTCTTAAAACCCGTCTACAGTGTACACTAGCGTTGGATCGCCACCCGTAGTAGAGCTAGAACCGGTAGTTGACACCATGGCAACCCACTGCACCCCGTTGTAGTAGTAAAAGCGGTTGTCTGTGCTGTTGTAAACCAAAAGACCGTTGGCGGGTGACGCAATGGCGTTCATCTGCGTGGTGGTCATTCTTGGAACCAAAACACCAGCTTGGGTAGAATTCACATCTAAAACAGCCGAAGCAGCAGGCGTGGTGGTATTGATACCCACTTTCTGGTCGTCACGAACGAAAAGAGCGCTGTTTCCGCTGCTGTTGGTTACATTCAATGTCGAAGTACCTGAGGTATTACCTGCGCCTTGTACTTCCAGACGAGACTGAGGAGTCACTGTTCCTACACCCACATTCTGGCTGTAAGCAATGGTTCCGGTGCACAAAAGGGCGGCCCAAAGGATTGATTTTTTCATGATTGTAAAGGTTTTCAATAACATTTTTTCAAAAATACATGAAATATCCACGTATAAACCATCCTTTATTCCCGCCTTTCTTACACATAGAACCATATTATGTTGTGGCATCAATAACCATCGACGGCGCACCAATCCAGAGTGATCTAAAGTTTAGAAGTTGATTTTTGACAAAAGGAAACACAACGTTAGTGTAAATTCAACTTTAAATCTTACATGTTTTTTTTCGATGTAAGAAAAACCCTCGTTTATTTAACCCTAAATTAGATGCAGCACAATCATACAACGGGTTCTGAACTATGGACGATTTAATAGAAATAGTGCACCAGTTATCTACTGTGGAAATCGCACAGTTAAAGAAGGAACTGAAAACAGACAAGCAAAAACTAAAGCTTCTCGAATACCTGCTGGTCACCGATGATATTCAAAATGATGAAATCATCGAGGTTCTCAATTATCAGAACAATAAAAGTGCTTATTACACCTTTAAGCACCGATTATTGCATGATATTATCCAATTTAAATTCAATGTCGGTAAAAATAAGGTCATAAAATTACGAGAGGAAATAGACAACCTTCGTTCTTTACTTTACTCTAACCAGCCCAGGTTACTGGAAAAAAAACTAAATGATTTAGCCAAACGTTCTCAGGAAAATGATTTATACAGTGGCATCAAGGAAGTATATTTATGCCAGTATCTCCTCAATTTCCATGATGCCAAGCGGCGTAGCCAATGTCATGAGCAGTTTAAAGAAGCCCATGCCAACGAAACTTTGTTTTCTGACCTGGAGTTTCTTTTTTACGATGCCGTGTTCCGTTCACACGACCACTACTTCAGCCAAAATCCGGAAGAAGAAGAGGTCTTGCAACAAACCCTGGCCAAAATGCAGCAGATTCAGAAAAAACTGAATTCGACCATTTCGCACTTCCTCTACGAAAGTACCCTGCTCACCATTCGCCTGAACAACCGCAAATCTTCTCACCCGGATTATTTGCCGCGTTCCAGAAAACTACTCATCGAATATCTCAATTCCACCCTTCAGTATCATTATCCCAATTGTCGGTTTGCCATTCAGTGCCTTATCGCCAAATACTACGCCAACATGGGCATGTTCCATGAATTTGAAGAAGTCATCGATGAATTGGCCAACGACCTGAATGAAATCCGCGGATATCGGACTTATGAAGACGTTTATTTCTTCTTCCTTCACTCCAAAGCAGAAATTTTCCTCCGGAAAAAAGACTATGCGGCCCTGCATACTTTTATGAATGAGGAAATTTCAGAAATCAGCCTGCTTTCCGCTTCAAATAAAAGTGCCTTTTACCTTTTATACATGAAAGGAGTGGCACATTATTACGGCGGGCAGTTTTCCAAAGCCTATTCTTATTTGCTGAAAGCCAGAAATTATACCAAGTTTTTGGAAAATGGCGGCCGTTGGGTATTGATTCAAACCTCCATTTTCGCCCTCATGGTCCTGAGCCGGGAAACGAACTATCAGTTGATCGACAGCGAGAAAAAATACCTAAAAAGACAAGTCAAAAAATCTGGTGTAGCCGAAGGACCTGTAACGCTTTTCTTAGAGTTGCTGAACGTAAAAGTGAAAAATAAAAAGAAAGGTAAAACAGAAGATATTCTTCGCAGGTTCAATGAAATACAGCATGAAAACCCACCATATCGTCTGGTAGATGGCGATTATTTCCTGAAAAACTAAATTGCTTGCCGTAACTTGCGGGCGAAATCTTTATATATCATGCAAATTGCACCCAACAAAGTAGTAGCCATTACCTACACCCTGAAAGAAGAAGGGGCGTCCGAGGTGATTGAAACCGTAAGCGCTACAGATCCTTTTTACTTTCTTTTTGGCGCAGGTAACCTGCTACCCGCATTCGAAGATGCGCTCTCCGGCCTGGAAGTTGGAAACGCCTTCGACTTTATTCTTCCTGCAGAAAACGCCTATGGATTGCTGGACGAAACAGCGGTGGTAGATTTACCCATCAGTATCTTCATGATCGACGGACGTTTTGCGGAAGAATATGTAGTAGTGGGTGAAATGATCCAGCTTCAGGACAATCAGGGCAATCCATTAATGGGAAAAGTGCTCAACAGAGGTCTAGAAACCGTAACCATCGACTTCAACCATCCCATGGCCGGTAAAAACCTACATTTTGTAGGTGCTGTTCAGGCCATTCGCGATGCTTCTTCAGAAGAATTGTCCCATGGTCATGCGCATGGACCCAACACACCGCATCATTGATAAAACCTTCATGTAAGGTTTTTAACTATTCTTACTGCCTGCACCACGCAGGCAGTTTGTTTTTACAACGATTTTAATAGCATATTTGCATTTAAACATAGCATATATGAGCCAAATCGCATTAGGTATTCCGTCCGTTGATCTTAAAGATTTTACACACGGAGACGCAGATAGTCGCCGTAAATTTGTGGCCGACCTCGGAGCCGCCTTTTCACAAGTAGGTTTTGTTGCTGTGAAAAACCACGGCCTTACAGACGAAACCACCGCCAAATTATACCAAGAAGTAAAAAAATTCTTCGACCTTCCCCTTGAGGCCAAACTCAAATATGAAATCAAAGAATTGGCCGGACAACGCGGTTATACTTCCTGGGGCCGCGAACACGCCAAAGGACAAACTGAAGCCGATTTAAAAGAATTCTGGCACTTCGGTCAGGATGTTACGGACAACGACCCCATCAAGTCGGAATACCCAGACAACATCTTCACCGATGAACTTCCTGAATTCAACCAAATCGGTATGCAGGTGTACAAGCAGTTGGAAGAAGCCGGCAGACAACTGCTCCGCGCCATTGCCCTTTACCTGAACCTGGACGAAAATTATTTTGACGATAAGATCCATAACGGAAACTCCGTCCTTCGTCCCATCCATTACGGACCCATCCTCACCGAACCCAAAGGAGCGGTTCGCGCCGGTGCACACGAAGACATCAACCTCATTACTTTGTTAATGGGAGCTTCTGCCGATGGATTACAAATTCTCAACAAAAACAATGAATGGGTTTCTGTAACGGCCCTTCCGGAGCAAGTAGTAGTCAACGTTGGAGATATGTTGCAAAGACATACCAACAACGTATTGCGTTCTACCACTCACCGGGTCATTAATCCACCAAAGGAATTGTGGCATACCAGCCGGTATTCTATTCCATTCTTCCTGCATCCACGTTCAGACATGCGTTTAGATTGCCTGCCAGGATGTATTACCCAGGAAAATCCATTGCATTATCCTCCGATTAGTGCAGGTGAATACCTGAATGAAAGATTAGCAGAAATCGGATTGAAGAAATAAGGCTTTGGGGAACGGCCTCATCCGAGGTATTTTAACCCAAAAGCATTAAAAATCCAGTTTCATTCCTTATTTTTGAACGCCTTCTGGTACGTTTTTTGTCCGGAAGGCGTTCTTTATGCAAATGCTATGAAAAAGCTATTTTCCCTTTTTGCACTTCTGGCCGCGCTTCATCCTATGTTTGCTCAGTCGGCTGCTTCTGCAGAAGTTTCTTGCTACAATCAATGGCAGCGCGCTTTTGAATTACGGGGCGCATTCGATATCAAAGAAGGTTGGCACGAAAATGTGGTGGTTTCCATCCGGACAGCTACTTCCACCAATTGCTTTACTGCCAAAGTTTTGGTTGAGAAAAGTGTGGTTCAACGGATTTTTCTCATGTATGTAGATGGAAAATACGAGCTCTTTTCCCCTTCTCCCAAAGGCGACAAAGAACGGCAGCAAATGACCATCTCCAACGGCATGACACGTCCGTTCATCACTATTGAGGAAGAAATCATTAACGTGATTTTCCCGGAATCGCTCAAGCCTAAAAAACCGGAATTCAAAAAAGCGCCACCACCACCATTAGACGATTTATGAACCGCAATCACTGGACGCGTACCTTTTCTCTGATCGCCTTAGTGGCACTGCTTCTGGTTTCCTGTAAAGGTGCCGGTAGCTGCGATTGCCCATCTTTCAGGCATCAGATTTCAGGGAAATGATGTACTCTTTTCGCCGAAAACTTTGGGCGTTATTCCTTTTTCCCGTGCATGTTCTCATGGCACAGGAAAGTTTTGTTTTGCCTACGCAAGACATCGACCGGGCCCTTGAACGGGCAGAATGGGTCACACAAGTCGCATCATTTCAGGCCATTGGCTTTTTTCACTTTCAAAAACATTGGCCGGCAGAAAACAAGTTGCCCACCAGCATGTTTACTTTGCCGAATGGAAAAGGAAGCTTCGACATGCTCTGGGGCGCATGGGCATCAAATGGCTTTCTTCCGGAATACCGACTTACCAGCTCAGACACTGGATTGGTTTCCGATTCACTTCAAGTGAAAGAAGCAGAAAAACCACTCCTGCGTTTCGGAAGTATTACAGACTCTTTGCTCTCCCATGATTCACGATTCAAAGGAGAAGACCTGCATCGGTTTGTACGCGAATTGCCTCAGGGTCAAATCGAAGTCTTTTGTTTGCCCCCCTTTAATCCATCGGCCTCGCCTGTCTATGGAAAATATGTGCATCTGATTTTTGATAAAACATCTGGAGAAGTACTTTCTGAATCCTTTTTAAACGCACCCTTACAAACCATTCCGCCCCAACCCACAGAGGCTTTGGTATTAACTTCCGAATCAAGGAGTTTGCCCAGTGCAGCCGCCTACGCCTTTGCATGGATGCACCGCAGATCTTTTGCGGACATCAAACTGGAAACGGCCGTGATGGTCTCTGTACTTACCCGAAAAAAAACCGGCGAATGGGTTTGGATGCATGCCCGGAAAAAATCGGTAGCACCGGCGTCTCCGTCCAAATAATCCAAAGGTTTTAGTCCATAAAACCAGAATCCTTATTTTTGAGCTATGGCATCATTTACAATTATTGGCGCAGGATTGGTTGGCTCCCTGCAAGCCCTGTTGCTGGCACAACGCGGTCACCGGGTTACCGTTTTCGAACGAAGAGCAGATATACGCAAAGCCACTTTGTATCAGGGACGTTCCATCAACCTTGCCCTGAGTCACCGGGGTTGGAAAGCTTTGGAAATGGCTGGTATGGCTGATGCCGTAAGAGAAATTGCGTTGCCCATGTATCGGCGAACCATGCACGATACCCAAGGCAATGTTTCCTATTTGGATTATGGAAAAGAAGGTGAAGCCATTTATTCTGTAGCACGGGGAGCGCTTAACAAATTACTTCTCGAAGCGGCAGATCAGCACGACCAGGTAGAATTTCATTTTGAGGCCCGCTGCGAAGATGTAGACCTGCATCGGAAGGAATTGGTCTTTATTGAAGAAAAAACATCCGGCAGACAAAGGTTTCCTTATGAATACCTGATTGGAACCGACGGGGCGTTTTCAGCCATTCGTCACCGACTTATGTTCAATGACCGATTCGATTATCAACAATTTTATATCAAACACGGCTACAAAGAACTAAATATTGCTCCCCATCCGGATGGAAGCCATCAAATGGCCAGTGATACTTTACATATTTGGCCGAGAAAAGATTACATGATGATTGCCCTTCCAAACCCGGATGGCACCTTTACATGTACCCTTTTCCTCGCTTTTCAAGGAGAAACCTCTTTCGAATCCGTGAAAAGTCCAGCCGAAATCAAAGCGTTTTTCGAGGAAATTTTCCCGGATTTGATTCCTATGATGCCGGATTACCTTGAGCAATACCTCAAAAATCCTGTTTCCAGCCTCATTACGGTAAAATGTGACCCTTGGAACTATGGAGATGAGGTGGTCCTGATGGGCGATGCAGCCCATGCCATCGTTCCGTTTTATGGCCAGGGCATGAACGCCGGATTTGAAGACGCACGCATTTTTACCGAAATGTTGGAAGCACGAAATCACCAACCCGGCTCCCTTTTCTCTGCATTTGCACAAAACAGGAAACCAGATGGCGATGCCATTGCCACCCTGGCTTTGAATAATTTTATCGAAATGCGGGACAGTTCCGCCAATCCGGCGTTTCTCCTACAAAAGAAAATTGAAGCCAAGTTTTTTGCCACCTATCCAGACATGTGGATGCCCCTCTATTCCATGGTCACTTTTTCTCATATCCCTTACCGGGAAGCCTTAGCCAAAGGCCATCATCAGGAAGAAATCATGCAGAAAATCATGAGGTTACCAAACATTGAACAGCGTTGGAACGATTCGGACATTGTGCAAACCATGTTGGATTTACTGAAAAAATGAAGAAAAACCTGATTGTGCTTACAGGTGCGGGCATTTCCAGGGAATCCGGAATTCAAACTTTTCGAGATGACGATGGATTATGGGAAAAGCACCGGATCGAAGAGGTCGCGACGCCTCAGGCATTCGCATATAATCCGGATAAAGTGTATCATTTTTACAATGAAAGACGGCGAAAACTTCGTGAGGTAGAACCCAATACGGCACATCTGTCTTTGGCACACTGGGAAAAAGAATGGGCAGACCACTGGAATGTCTTCATCATCACCCAAAATGTAGATGATTTGCACGAACGTGCAGGTTCCCAAAACATATTGCATCTACACGGGGAATTGAAAAAAGTAAGAAGCACGCAACATCCTGAACTCATTCTGGATTGGGAAGAGGATTTAACTTCATCTCACCGTGGACCGGATGGCGCCACATTGCGTCCGCACATTGTTTGGTTTGGGGAAGCCGTTCCCGCCATGCAAGAAGCCGAAGCGCTGGCCGCCACAGCAGATGCCTGGATGGTGATTGGCACTTCTATGGCCGTGTATCCGGCGGCAGGACTCGTTCATCACATGCCCGATCATGCGCCGGGTTGGTTCATCGATCCCAAACCAGCGTTACGCCCCAATCAGCGTTTAACCATTATTGATGCGGCAGCCACCATGGGCGTTCCTTTGGCGCTTCAGCAAATGACCCATCATTTTCATGGCGACTGATTTTTTAGTCATCCGACTTTCGGCCATCGGAGATGCCGTGCTGGTAACGCCTGTTTTCAGCGCTATCCGGCAGCAATATCCGGACGCTCGCATTCATTTTATCACCGGGAAAAACAATCTTCCCCTTTTTGAAAAAGACCCACGTTTGTTTAAGGTGTATGCCTTTGACAAAAATCGGCCTCAGGAAATTTTCAAAGAGATACCCACTGCCTTTTTTCATATTTCAGATTTACAAAACAACCGACATTCGCGTGCGATTCGGGAAAAAGTAAAAGGCTCCGTCAAAATATTACACAAGCAAAACATACGAAAATGGCTGATGGTAAGAGGCATTAAAAACCTCAAACCATGTTCTCATGTGGTTGTTCGGTATTTACAAACCCTTCCCTGGAAGATTTCACCGGAAACATTACCGGCACTGCTGCCACCAGCGTTATTCACGGGAAATCTGGAGCAACTTTTGCCCGAAACAATCAATGAAGGCCAGCCCTATATTGCCTTAGCGATTGGTTCAGCGCACCGCACCAAAGCCATTCCGCCAGAATTGGTCAGGGCGTTGCTTCCGCGACTCCCTTATCCGGCCATTTTACTTGGAACCCCGGAAGAACTGAGTCCGTTCGAAAAACTGCGCTCCGAATTTCCGGACCGGGTTTGGGTGGCGAATGGTACCACAAGCCTTTCGGATATAGCAACCCTTATTTTACAATCTGTCTTTGTGATTACCGGAGATACCGCTGCCATGCATTTGGCCGCCTCTTTTCAAAAACCACTTCATGTGGTTTGGGGAAATACGGTTCCGGAATTTGGCCTGGGCCCATGGCAAACCCCCAACTTGCCATTTCCGATTGTGCACCATCAGGTTGAACAACTTTCTTGTCGGCCGTGTTCTAAATTGGGTTTTCCTCGTTGTCCACGTGGACATTTTCGATGTATGCGAGAAAATCCTGTAGTTCACTTTGATTTTAGCACATGGGCGTCCTCTTTAAATGTTATGATATAACCTTGTATCCACCGGCTGTGATGGCAGAAATCCGAACGCTATTCGGCGCCCCTTATAGTTGGTGGGAAAGCATTCGGCGAGGAGGAACCGGAAGCCCGCCTCTCAGATGGGTGCATGGCCCTCTTTTTATTCAGGAAAAAATACAGCACCATGGCGCATCATCCTTAGTGAATATAGAATTTCTACCCACCAGTCTTTTGATTCGCATCAACATGCAAGGCAAGGTTTTTCTGTTGATGGGCATCAAGCCCAACGGCCCAATACATCTTCATCAGCAAGTCCTTTCCGGCACAGACGATCGCTTTAACACCTGTTTTACTATTCAGCAAGGAGAAAATGTGCTTTGCACCCTGGCTTGTCGGAAAACCGATTTTCCAAAACTTTGGCGACAATGGAATAGCTATTTCCCATCCGGTGTCTGATAGGTCGCGGGGTTGTTTTCCATTTGGTTAGTGAATATCTTTGGTTGTAGAAACCGACTCGCATGAAAACAGCCTTTTACTCGATTCTTGTTTTTTTGGGCCTAATGTCCCCTTTCTCTTTGATGGCTCAATGCACTGGCTGCGTCCCCAACACTGCCCTTTGCGGAAACACCACAGGACCTTGTCCCAACCAACTGGACACCGCCACAGTTGGTGTAAACTATAATGATACCATTACGTTCCGTTTGCCACGACAGGTAGATGCCAGCCAACAATCCGGTGGTCTGTTCGGCATGGTCGATTTTGTTCAGTTTAAAATCAATAGCATTTCCGGTTTGCCTTTTGGTGTGAATTGGTCCTGCGACCAGGGGAATTGCACCTACTCGCCAAGTTCGTTTCCCAACGGAACGTATGCCTGTGTGCGTTTTTGCGGAACACCACTGGCTCAACCCGGAAGTTATCCATTGGTCATCAATACCACCGGAACCGTAGACACGCCTTTTGGAAACCAAAGCGGTACAGAAATCTTTAACATTACGTTGGTGGTTTTACCTGCCGCGGCCGGAGGAAACGCTGCATTTACCATTGCCCCATCACAAGGCTGTAGCCCCTTGTCCGTTCAGTTTTCTTCCAATAATCCACCTTCTTCCTTTTCTCCAAATCAATACAACACCGGGGTCACGTATCAGTGGGATTTTGGAAACGGCAGCACCGACCAAACGCATACACCGGCGCCTGTGATGTATCAGAATCCGGGCACTTACCAGGTGAGTTATCAGGAAACTGCAGATACGCTTCCCTTTGTGCTGCAATCCATTACGGCCATTTCTGTAAATTGCACAGACGTTGCCTTTTTAGGCGCAGACAATCCAGATATTTATTTGCGGGTGTTCAATGGAGCAGGCCAATCGGTGGTGAACACCAGCAGCGCTACCGTTACGTTTACCCCAACTTCGAATCCGCATACATGGACGTTAAACTTACCCTTGGTCCAGCAGCCCTATAATGCGGAAATATGGGATCAAGACGGTGGCATATACGGCGCGGACGACAATTGCCGGAACGACAATGAAAATCCGTTTCCTTTTACGCCGCTGACCATGCCAGCCGCCAGTCAGTACAATGTTCCGGTAACCATCGCTTATAATCAGGGGGGACTTCATTTCAACTGGACGGTTCAAAAAACCGCTTTGATTACCCAGGCCACCGACAGTGTGGTGGTGTTGCCTGCGCCTCCCAATGCATTGATGGCCGTGCAACCCGGTTTGGTGAGTTGCAACAGAGATTCCATTGAATTATCTGTCTATCCAGGATATTATTACGAATGGTTTCAAGATGATTCTCTGGTTTTTTCCAGTTCATCCCCAACCTTTTACGCCAAACAAAGCGGCCGATACAAGGTAAAAGTGTACGACCCAACGTCTGGCTGTAACATTGTATCCAACGACACCACTTTAACTTTTAACCCAGCGCCTCCTCCCGGGTTTGTGAATGTGGGTGCATCATTCTCCAATGGGCAATTAACCACTCCATTAACAGGAAGTTACACCTATCAGTGGCTTATTCTTCAGGGTGGCGTTTGGACGTCGATTCCGGCGCCACTCGGCGTGATTGTTCCATTTACACCCACCCAAAATGGAAGTTACGCCTTGGTGGCCACCAATGCTTTCGGATGTTCCGACACATCGAATACAGTGGTGGTGTCTAATCTCGGTTTGGTCTCGGGCAACACATCGGCCACGCTTTTCCCGAATCCATCGAAAGGTCAGTTTGCCCTTTCCTTATCGGATGCACCAGACGGCCTGTACCAGATTCGCATGGTTGATATTGCTGGAAGAGAAGTATTTCAACAGGAATTTTTGCAGGAACAAGGTCAGGAAGTGCCATTTGCCGTTTCCTTGCCCAATGGACTGTATCAGGTGTGGATTTCCGGGATGGGTGTAAAATCCGTCGTGAAGCTGCTGATCCAAAACTAAAGCCTGTCCACGCGAAGGAATTCCCTATTTTTGCAGGGTGAAAACCATCGATTTGTGGATGCTTTCCTTTGGAGGAGGCAACGAGACGTCTTATGTGAAATTTGGGGACCATCTTCCCAAAGAAATTACCATGCGTACTTTCACTTTGCCCGGCAAGGGGGCGAGACTGAAAGAGCCACCACTTCGAAATCTGCATTTAATTGTAGATGAACACTTTGAACAAATAAAACATCATGTTCACCGTCCGTATGCGTTATACGGGCATTCCATGGGAACTTATGTAAGCCATTTGTTGATCCACCGTCTGAAAGAAGCCGGATTGCCTTTGCCCCGGCATGCCTTTTTAACAAGTAAAGTGGCGCCTTCGCGAAATACTGATTTGAAAAGAAGTTTCATGTCGGACGAAGAATTTATTGCTAAGCTCCGACAGTTGAAAGGCATGCCGGATGCCATTTTGTCCAACGACGAACTGCTGCGCATTTTTCTACCCACGTTGCGCAACGATTTTTATGCCATAGACACCTACCGTTATCGGCCCATGGCGCCTTACGCCGTGCCTTTGTCCGTGTTTTGCGGAACGGAGGAACAAGTTCCGGACGACACCTTAACGGATTGGCAAAAAGAAACCACTGAATCGTTTCATTTCAGACGATTTGAGGGCGCTCATTTTTGGATTTTCGATCATTTGCCCGCCTTATGCGGACATATTCAACAAACCCTATTGGGTCCGAATGACTGAGCAGATCACCGTGTTTCTGGCCAAAATTCCACCCGCAGACAGGTGGCCATTACAGGCATTTCGGGAACTTCCGGAATCGGTAAAAAGTGGCATTTTGGCGTATCAGCAAACCGACGACCAGCGCAGGGTGTATACGGGGAAAAAGATGATTGCAGCCCTGATGGCCGACTTATGGCAGGAAGAAGAAGTGTACAGGCGGCTCACTAAAAATGAAGTAGGCAAGCCCTGTTTTTCCGGCGGGCCGGATTTTAATATAAGTCATTCCGGAGATTGGGTAGCCGGAATAAGAAGTTTTAAGGGAAAAGTCGGTGTGGATATTGAACAAATCCGTCCAATTGACATTGATATTTTCACAAGGCAATTTACGCCCGGGGAAAGACAAAAGATGAAAGAAGCAGCGCAACCGACCCACGCCTTTTTTGAAGCGTGGACAGGCAAGGAGGCGGTAATGAAAGCCGACGGCCGAGGCATGCGCATTCCGCTCCATGCCATTCATTTGCATCCCGGAAAAGCGGATATTGCGGGGGAATCCATTTCGTACTGGCTGAGACCTTGCGAGGTTCCGGCCGGATACAAAGGCCATGTATCGGCAGATTTCCCATTTGATTGTACCACAAAAATCATTCATTTACATGGCGAATAAATCCCTGGACATCGCGCCCATTGCATCATGGTTTCCATCGACGCATCCATTTCGGCTCATTTCCGGACCATGTAGTGCCGAAACCCGTGAACAGGTTTTGGAAGACGCGAGGAGATTAGCTAAAGAGCGCCGCGTTGGCTTGTTGCGGGCCGGCATTTGGAAGCCCCGAACGAGGCCGAACTCCTTTGAAGGAGTGGGTGCCGCAGGACTTTCATGGTTGCAGGAAGCGCGGGAAGAAACCCAACTGCCATTTACGGTAGAAGTGGCCCGTGCAGAGCATGTGGAAGCGGCGTTGAAAGCCGGAACCGATGTATTGTGGATTGGCGCCAGAACCACCGTAAATCCTTTTTCGGTCCAGGAAATTGCCGATGCGCTGCAAGGTGTTTCCATTCCGGTTATGGTGAAAAATCCCATCAATCCGGATGTCCAATTATGGTTAGGCGCCTTTGAGCGATTACAAAAATCCGGGATTACCCAAATGGCAGCCATTCATCGTGGATTTTCCACGGTAGATGCCGCCCCTTACAGAAATGCACCCAGGTGGGATTTGGCTATTCAATTGCGCACATTAGTTCCTGATTTACCGGTATTTTGCGATCCAAGTCATATTACCGGAAAACGAGATTTCCTGTTGGAAGTCGCGCAGAAAGCCATTCATTTCGCCTTTGATGGGTTGATGATAGAAGCACATCCTACACCGGATCTGGCCTGGAGCGACGCGGCACAACAAATTACACCGGAAGCGCTTACAGAATTGCTTGATGCGTTGGATCTCCGTTTTTTACAGCCACAAAATAGAGAAACAGCCCATCAACTGGTGCTGATGCGACAAGTCATCGACAGCATCGATGAAGAATTGATGAGACTTTTGTCCAGAAGAATGAAAACCATTCAGGAGATTGGAGATTACAAGAAAGCGCACCATGTAACCATCTTTCAGCCAGAACGTTGGCAAGAGATTTTGGAAACCCGTATCGAATGGGCAAAATCCTTACAATTAGATGAAAGATTTGTCCGGAAAATTTTAATGGAAATTCATCGACAGGGACTGCAAATACAAGCAGATCAGCTGGAAAAGCCTCTTTAATGTTCAAACCGCCATTTAGATTCAAACCCATTTTACAACTAAAAAAATCTCATAAATAAAGTAAGTAAAACTTAAAGATATTTAAAAAAGTCGTTATGTAAACGTTTTGAATGCGACATTTGCAGCATGCATATAGGGAAAAAAATACGTCTTGCGCGTCAAATTCAACAAATGACCCAAGAGGACCTCGCCGAAAAGGTGAATAAAACGCGTCCCCTCATATCATCCATCGAAAGAACGGGAAAAGTTCATCCCAATACCCTTCGCCTCATTTTACAAGCTTTGGAAATGCAGGAAGAAGAATTGGAGAACCTTTTAACCGACACACCCACAAGTCAGTCTCTGCAACTGGCAGAAGAAATCAGCCAGTTGAAAAATGAGAACCATTTACTAAGACAATTGGTAAAAACACAGGAAGAATTGTTGGATTTGTTCCGTCAAAACGCAGACCTCAAAGAGGCCAATTCCTGATTTGTAGATGCTCTTTTGACATTGGACGGGAATAAAATCCGTCCGATTTTAAGTCCTACCCGAAACTGTCCTTAATCGTTCCAGACAATGGATTTGGAGGATCGTTTTATGCTTTCTTTCCTACGAATTTTACCACTTTCCGTTCGCGCAAACCTGGGCACCAGGCTGTATCCGTATAACTTTTCTTTTCCGCTTAAATAATAAGACAATTCCTCCAACCGGAGTTCCGGATCGTCTTCCCCTTCAATCCAAAGCCAGGGAACCTGCCCCCAGGTTTCATGCGACCGGGCAGCAATAAACCATGCACGTCCATGAAAAAAGGCATCAGGCAACTTTTTTTCCAATGTAGCAGGAAACAATTTAAGTCCGCCAAGATTAATCAAATCATCTCTACGACCTAAAAATATAAAACCTTCTTTATCCATGCTTACCACATCATTGGTTTGTAAAAACCCATCTGTAAGCTTTGGGTAATTTACGGCCAACATGCCATCCTGACATTTGAAAGAAATGGAGGAATGATGGGCGCGAAAATACGTTTCCCGCATTGGGGAAATATTTCTTAAAGCACAATGCGTAAGCGTTTCCGTCATTCCATAAGAATGAAAAACCCGATGTGGAAAAAGTTGCAATTCCTTTTCCAGGAAGGTTGAAATGGTTCCGCCACCAATCAAAAGATTCTTTACTTGTTGGAGACGCTCTCTGTCTTCCGGAAAAGCGAGGGTATGTTGTATTTGAGCAGGAGTAAGCGCCACAAAATCAAGAGGCGGCAAATCCTGGTTAAAAGGCCGTAAGGAAGGTTTCACATACCATAAATCAGCTTTTCCGACCAAAGCCCTTGCCACCATCATTTTTCCTGCAACAAATATCGATGGCAAGGCCAGCAAAGCCGAAAAACCCTCAGAAAGGGAAAACGCCTGAATGGAAAGTTTTGCAGACCAAATGATTTGCTCAGCGGAAAAAGAAATGGGTTTGGGTGGACCTGTGGTTCCGCTGGTCCAAAACTCATGCTGGCCACCATGATGAAACATCTCGGCCAAAGACAAGACTTCCGGCACCAAAGCCGCATGTTGCGTGGGCTTTCCTGCTTCGATCAGAAGGACGGAAGCTGCCATGGTTGTTCCGGTTTCATTTGCAAAAGCGGTCCATCCAAAAAGAGCGGAGACGAAAAATTATTGGAAAAAACCTGGCCAGTTCCTAAACCTTGAGGAATGGGATTTTGAAGGGTGTACGCCCATTGGGCAATGGCATTGAGACCCACATTGGATTCCAAACAGGAAGTAATCCACCAATCTACACCATGTGCTTCCGCCAGTCGAATCCAATTTTCTCCTGCCTGGAAACCGCCCAATAAGGTGGGCTTTAAAATCAAATACGCCGGCAAAACTTCTTCCAGCAAGGCTTCCATTTGTTCCATTGAACGGCAAGCTATTAATTCTTCATCTAAAGCAATGGGCACAGGGCTATGGATGCATAAATCGGCCATGGCCTCCCATTGACCAGCTTGAATCGGTTGCTCAATGGAATGGATTCCCAGTGGCTCAAGTTCTTCCAAAATACGCATGGCTTGCCGCGGGGAATAGGCACCATTGGCATCCAGCCTAATCTCAAGTATTTCAGGCGGATAATGAGCCCGCAAGGTATCTAAAAGGTATTTTTCTTCCCGCCAGTCTAAACCACCAATTTTCAATTTCAAACAAGAAAAACCAAGATCAAGTTTCTCCTGAATCCGTTTAAACATTTCCTCAGAGGAGCCCATCCAAATGAGTCCATTGATGGAAATCACATCCCGGCCGTCTGTAAATTTGGACGGAAACAAAACGTGTCGGCCGCCTTCATGTAAATCCAGCAAGGCTTGTTCAAGCGCAAACAACACAGAAGGTGGCAAACGTTCTGAATCGAACAAATATTGCTGCCATGCCTGTCCATCCACACTCAGGAGCCGAAGGGCATCTTCCACTTCCTCCGGGCTTTCTGTACTAAGTCCGGGCAAGGGAGCGGCTTCTCCTACACCAAAAAGATGGGGCTGGGTTTGGGAGGTTACTTTTAACAACCAAATATCCCGGGTCCACATGGTTCCGCGGGAAGTTTTACCGGGAAAAGTGAACCTCAAAGTATGTTTTTGAAAAGAGAAAACGGGTTGCGCGGGCGACAAAGCCCTCAATCGATCATAGATATCCGCAGAATCATGAAATGCATCCATACCAGGTCAGCGTGAAAAGTAAATCCATATGTACCCCAAACCGGTTAGCATGGTGGCGGCCACCATCCAACGCAAGCCAAGATCAAATTTCTTCCTGTCTTTGTTTTGAACGACCCAGGCAGCCTGAGACATGGCCAGCGCAAGGCCCGGCAACAGCGGCCAAAGATTTAAAATGGGAGAAGCAGCCATTACCCAGCAAAATGCGCCAAGGCTTACCCAAAAAACGTGAATCATGCGCCCACCTTTCCAACCTAATTGAGCGGCCAATGTAAATTTCCCGGAAACCTTGTCGTTTTCCACATCCCTCATATTGTTCATGTGCAATACAGCAGCAGAAAAGCTGCCGAGAGCCACTGCATTGAAATACAATTCATTAGGAAGATAAGAAAGAAAAAGAAAGCCTGTTCCCAGGACAGATACCAGGCCAAAAAAAACAAAAACAGCCACTTCGCCCCAACCGGCATATCCATACGGTTTTTTCCCCATGGTATAAGCTACGGCGGCCCAAATGGCGGCCAATCCAACGATTAAAAGAAAAATCCATAAACCGATGGGCGCCTGTTTCCACAGAAAAGCGAGTAAAACGAGGCCACAGGCCAGGGCGAGCATGCCCGTGAGCCAAATGGCGCGCAACATTTGTACCGGAGTGATGCTTCCTTTTTGCAATGCACGTTCGGGGCCAATGCGATTAGCGTTATCGGTTCCTTTGGTAAAATCACCGTAATCGTTGGCAAAATTGGAGAGAAGTTGAAGTAAAAGCGCCACCGCAAAAACCAAACAGGCTTTCAGCAAAAACAGCGGCTGATGCTCAATTTCTGTATACAAAGTAACCAAGGCGGTGGCAGGTCCGAGGGCTGCCAAAGGTAAAGTCCGGAGGCGTGCTGCCGCCAACCAAGCGCGCAGGGTACTCACGGGAACCGTGGAAATTTATTGAAATCCGGATCTCTTTTCTCCAAAAAGGCTTTTCTTCCTTCTTGTGCTTCTTCGAGCAAATAAAACATGAGGGTGGCATCCCCGGCCATTTCCATGATACCATGTTGTCCGTCCAACTCGGCATTGAGGCCGCGTTTAATCATGCGCACGGCCAGTGGACTACGTTTCATAATGGTTTTACACCATTCTACCGTTGTTTCTTCCAAATCTGCCAATGGAACCACTTTATTCACCAGACCCATGTCTAATGCTTCCTGGGCATTGTACTGAAGACAAAGGAACCAAATCTCTCTGGCCTTTTTCTGCCCAACAATACGAGCAAGGTAGCTGGAGCCAAAACCCGCATCGAAACTACCCACTTTTGGACCGGTTTGACCAAAACGGGCGTTTTCGGAGGCAATGGTGAGGTCACAAACCACGTGTAACACGTGTCCACCGCCAATTGCGTAACCATTTACCATGGCAATCACAGGTTTGGGCATGGACCGAATTTTTTTGTGGATATCCAGCACGTTCAATCGGGGAACGCCTTTTTCGTCAACATAGCCACCATGTCCTTTTACATTTTGGTCGCCACCGGAGCAAAAAGCTTTATCACCGGCGCCGGTGAGTACAATCACCCGAACATCTTGATTTTCGCGGCAAATATCCAATGCATCCAGGATTTCCATGTTGGTTTCCGGCCGAAAAGCATTGTACACATGCGGGCGATTAATGGTAATACGGGCGATTCCCTCATGAAAATCGAACAAAATATCTTCGTAAGATTTCAGCGGAGTCCAGACACGTGTGGCCATGAGCAATGATTTTTACAATCCAAATAATGTACGAATAACCAAGTCCTTCAAAGATTGTTTAGGCTTCGAAGGGAAAGGTTCAGGATTTAGATTCCAGTTGTTTCAAGGCATGCTTGATTTGGTGCTGGCGATCTTTGAGTCCTTCGATTTCCTTGCGGGTTTGCTCCATTTTTCCTTCATACTGTTGACGAAGGGCCTCTGCACCTTTGGACTTACCAAAGAAGGCCAGGTTATTTTCGGTTTGGAGCAATTCTTCTTCGAGTTTTCTAACCCGGTTACCCAGGAAAGATCTTTCGTCCCGAAGTAAGTTTAACGCATTTGGAGAAGCCATCATGGCGTCGATTCTGGTTTTGTATTCCAGACGTTGACGCTTCACCGGATCGATGTTCAATGAACCAAAAATGCGGTTCATGGCATCGTTCCAGGCTTTATCCAATGTTTTTCTATCGGTGCCGCCCACTTGAGGTGCCGCGTTCCAGGCATCTTGAATGGGTTTAATGCGCTCCATGGTTTCTTCAAGCGTTTCGGCAGGCTGCACATTTTCAAGTTCGGTCACAATACCTTTACGCGTTTCCACAGAGGCTTTGTCGCGGTCTTCCCTTCCGGAAAACCAGGCTTCCCGTGCCTGGAAAAAGGCATCGCATGCGGCACGGAAACGGTTCCAAATATCATCAGAACGTTTTCTTTCTACCGGACCAATCTTTTTCCATTCCTGCTGAAGACGAACCAGTTGATTGGCCGTTTCTTTCCAGTCGGTCGATTGGCTGAGGGCTTCAGCTTTCTCGCAGAGGGCAATCTTTTTGCTGTAGTTTTCCTGAAACTTGGCCGTGCTTTCTTTCAACAAGGCCAAACGCTTTTTATGAAAGGCCTTGCGTGCCTCTCTGAAACGCGTCCAAATGGCGTCGTTCACAGATTTGGGAACAGGACCTGTTTTTTTCCATTGTTCTTCAATTTGCTTCAAGGTAACTTCTCCTTCTTTCCATTGTTTCATGGAAGGATATTCACCTGACGACAAGAACTCTAACTGCACACAAAGGGCTTCTTTGGCTTGCAGATTGGCCTTTCTGGTTTCATCCTGGGCTTTGGCATGATCTTCTCTTCTGAGATAGAGGGCATCGCAAGCCGCCTTGAATGCTTCAAAAATTTCTTTGTCCTGGTCTTTGGGAACCGGACCTACTTCTCTCCATTCGCGCTGAATCACGTGGAGCATTTCCAGTGATCGCTTAATGGACTCCATATCCAGCAATTCCTGAGCCTGACGGATTAGATTCTTCTTTTGCTCGAGGTTTTTGCGCAGCTCCATCTGGAATAAATCCTTGTTGATGGAGGCCAGGGAGTAGAATGCATCAACATGGTGGCGCCATGTCTTATAGATATCGTCGGCCTGTGCTTTAGGAATTTGGCCTACTGCTTTCCACCGTTCCTGAAGGTCCCGGAGTTTCTCGAAGGCTTTCCCCATATTGGATTCATTCTCCATGAGGTTGCGAAGCTCAGAGATTAAATCCTGGCGAGCTAACAGATTGGCTTCCATTTGCTTTTCCAGTTGTCGGCGTTCGTCTCTCAATTTATCCGAGAGTTTACGAATGAGGTCGCGAATATGTCGTGCTTCTGTATTGGGCTGATAATCGAAATCTTCTTCCACGCCACCTTCTTCTTTGAATGCGTTCAGGGCTTGTTGTTTAAGCTCTTCCTGCATGTCATGAAAATGGTTGCGAATGTTGGAAAAATGTTTTCTCAGTCGTCCATCGGGCTCCGCTTGCAGCGCATGTTGCAACCACTGCGCCACCCGTTCCGTGTCGAAAGAAGAAAAATCCTCTTCCTCTTCTTCGGGCAAGGCTTGTTCCAATGCGGCTTCTTCATCGGAAAGAACCGTAGTAAAATCGGTTTCTTCCGCCGTTTCTGCCACGGCAGATGCGCTTACTTCTTCCGGTTGATTTTCCGGAGTGGGGAGCTGTTCCAAAGGCTTATTTGCCTCGTCGTTCGATAGGATCTGATCCATTTTTTTTCATTACGGGCCACCGTGGGCCACCATTTAAGCTGCAAAGATAAGATTAAAGGAATCAAAAACAGGTGGAATTGCACGCGAAACCTTTTGAATGGATTCCTTCCAAAACTCAGACCACCTACCGCATCATTTCAACCGCTATCGAAGATGGACAACGCCATACCAATCAATGTATAAGCATATCATCTCGTGAATGAGAAGATAACACTTCGAGGTATCCGGTAACGCTCTTCGGTTCAATGGATACCATGCGGTTTAGCAAACTCACCCATCTCATGGTCATCAGAGAAAAAACTGATTTGTATCAAAATACGCTGACATGAAGTCCAATACCTTTCATTTGGTCAAACGTGATTCCATTGAACTTAAACAAAACTTATTTAAGTTTGTGTTTTACCCAACCTGCCATGCGACGTTTTCTACCCTTTATCCTTGTTTTTCCGGGCTGTATCTTGAGTAGCATCGGGGCACTGAAAAGCCAGACGGAAAAGCGTGATTTCGGGGCGGTGCGCCACTTACCTTTCCATGAAGTCCCCACTCCACCCTTACCGGATTATGGCGAAGAAACTTCATGGATGGCTCTTCCCTGGCGAAAAGATTTGAGCGATTCTACCACTTCAGACATTCAGCGGAGGATACAACTCGAAGTACAGGAAGGAGCCGATGTTTTCTGGATTCATCCCACCACGTATTTTGAAGCATCAAAAGCACCTTATCATTGGAATGCACCCGTACCGGACCGTTATTTGGACAGTCTTACGGATGTGGGATCCATGCTTTATCAGGCCTCGGTGTTCAATGCTGCAGGACGTTTATTTGCACCCAAATACCGTCAGGCCCATATTTTTTCATTTTACACACCCACGGCGGCAGAAGGCCGTCCCGCGTTAGATACTGCCTATGCGGACGTACGCCGCGCTTTTTTATATTATTTGACCCATTGGAATGGCGGCCGACCCTTTATTATTGCGAGTCATAGTCAGGGATCTTACCATGGCGGCCGCCTCGTGGCGGAATTCATGGATCGAGGCACATTGCGCTCCCAACTCATTGCCGCTTACCTGGTGGGTATGCCCATTCCCAAAGACACGTTTCCCCAATTACCCATTTGCGCCACACCGGAACAGACGGGATGCGTCCTGTCCTGGAGCACCTATGCCAAAAACTACAAACCAGATGGCATTGTTTGGGAAAACACCGTGGCTGTAAATCCGCTTTCCTGGGATACTTTGAACCGAAATGTTCCGGCACGGGATAATCCGGGCGGCATGCTTTGGAAATTCGGAAAAATGCATCCCAGACTCAATAATGCAGAACTGGCTAAAGGCATTCTTTGGATTAAAAAACCCCGGTTCTTTGGGAATTTCTTACTGCGATGGAAAAATTATCACATCGCTGACTATAATCTGTTTTACCTGAGTATTCGAAAAAATGCCATTGTGCGAATAAATGCATATCTTAGAGGTCAGGTTCAAGCTCCATGAAAGGTAAATCCTTCTTATCTGCTGTATTTCTCTTAACCGTTTGGTTTATTGCGGGTTCAGGGCTTCTTTTGGAAAGGCATGTCTGCCATAAAAAAGGAGAACAATCGCTTCGAATTGCTATGCACACGCATCATTCATGCGACATCGCCAAAGAAGGTTGTTGTGCATCCGAAGGCGAAGAGGTTGTAAAAAATGTATGTTGTGAGCATTATCAATATTTATTGCTCGGGGAAGAGGGACCTGTCTCTTCAAGTCCTGCACCACTTCATGTCTTTTTTCAAGCCTGGACGCTTCCCGTTTTTTCTTCCGAAACACAACGCTTGCTTTTAGCTAAGTCGCTGAAATCCGGTCATTTCGACCGACCTCCTCCCGAATTACTACAGCCTTCTTTACCCCTTTTATCCGTTTTTAGAATTTGATAAGACGCTTGTTTTCACATTACAAGTGTTTCATTTAAATTCTACAACAAATGTCTTATTCCATAATTCGCTGGTGGATACTTCTGTGTTTCGCACCGGCGTTGTTTTCGCAGACCTTTTCCGGGAAAGTTTTTTTGCCGTCCGGAGAGCCTGCTTTTATGGCCACTGTAACGCCGCTTCCTCCGGGCATTTTTCCCGGACAAATGACGGATAGTTTGGGTCATTTTTCCTTTCTTTTTCCCGAAGAAAAACGGGATTCCATCCATCTTCAAATTTCACTTTTCGGCTGGACGCCATTAGAGGTTGTCCTAAAGCCAGACTTGCCGGGTGAATTCGCCTTCAAGACGCGCCAACTCCAGGTGGTACAAGTGGCAGATCAGGCCAAAGGCACCGTGATTGGCGTGCACACCATCCCAATGGAAACGCTCACCAGAACCGAGCTCACACGCGCAGCTTGCTGTAATTTGTCCGAAAGTTTTGAAACCAATCCGACGGTGGATGTCAGTTTATCCGATGCCGTTACGGGCGCCAAAACATTACGCATGTTGGGGATGGACGGAAAATATGTGCAAATCACCTCCGAAATGCTTCCGGGCATTCGCGGCATTGCGTCCGGATACGGCCTGGCTTATGTTCCCGGACCGTGGATGGAAAGTGTTCAGATTTCAAAAGGAACAGGATCTGTGGTCAACGGTTTTGAATCATTAACAGGACAAATCAACCTTGAATTTTTAAAGCCTGAATCGGCAGACCCATGGCATGTAAATGTGTATGTAAATCACCTGGGACGCGCGGAATTAAATCTTCAACACGCGCATATCGTGAATCCAAGATGGTCTGTGCTTACTTTATTGCACGCCAATCGCACCGACAACTATCAGGATCACAACCAGGATGGATTTCTGGACATGCCGGTGGTGTACACCATCAGTGGCCTGCATCGTTGGAAATATCAGGGAAAACGCCGTGAAGCCCAAATGGGAATTCGGGCATTGCGCGAAATGCGTGAAGGAGGAACCCGAAGCTTTTTTGTCCCGGATACCAGTTTGCCTGTATGGCATTACCAACTACAAACCACAAGATTAGAAGGATTTGGAAAACACGGTTTTCTGTTTCCGAACAAACCCTATATGTCGGTTGGCCTCATGGCTTCCGTGACGTATCACGAGCAAAAAGGAAATTTTGGTCCGCGACAATATGTTGGCAACCAATGGACCGGATATTTTAATGGAATTCATCAAACCATCATTGGCGATACGCGACATGGGTTTAAATGGGGCGTCAGTTATCAATGGGATCGGGTAAAAGACCGATTAGACAGTTTGGCATTTGAGCGAAACGAACATATTCCGGGTGCTTTCGCCGAATACACCTATACGGGACTCCATGGTGTGTCATTGGTGGCCGGATTCCGGGCAGATTATCATAATATGTTTGGTTTACAGGCCATTCCAAGAATTCATTTTAAATGGGATGTTTCCAAACAATGGGTGTGGCGAATTTCCGGAGGTTCAGGTTTCAGAACGCCCAATATATTGGGAGACAATTTATCTATGCTGGTCACCGGCAGAAACATCACCTGGCAGTCTACCTTAGGTCTTGAAAAAGCGTGGACCGCAGGAACCGGATGGATTTGGACGGCACCGTTTACCAAAATCCCCTTCACCGCTGCGATAGATGTTTGGTACACGCATTTTACCAACCGACTTATTGTGGACAGAGAGACGTCGGGAGGACTTCAATTTTACATGTCGGACCAACCCGCAAGAAGTCTGGTGAGCCAACTTGATCTCACCTGGAATCCATGGAAATGGCTGGAAGTACGTGGAAGTTATAAGTTCCAGCATGTGACCGCCTTTTTTGCGGGCGTAGAAAAACAAGAACCATTTGTACCGCAACACAGGATGCTCTTTACTTCCATGGTAACCTGGGCCAAGCCCCGGTTGCAATTCGACATAACGGCGCAGATCACGGGGAGCAGCAGACTTCCGGAAATGCAGGACTTCGCCACCGGAAACTTTCGCCCACGCGAATCTCCATGGTTTACCATGGTTCACGCGCAGGTGAAATGGCAACAAAACAAACGGCTCGAATGGTATGTGGGCGGAGAAAACATTTTGAATTTCACCCAGGCAGATCCCATTTTGAATCCGTACATCCCGGGACAGCCCGGATTCGATGGTTCTATGGCCTGGGGACCAGTGTTTGGCACCATGGTGTATGCCGGAGTGCGTTGGACCATTCCCAAACCTTCCGAAAACGATCGCTAATTCAAAAAGTCGTTGATTTCAACGGGCAGGTTTTTCACCAGGAAACTTGAGCTGAGCGGCCCAATGAAACAAAAGAAAAAGGGGAAAACATGCCCAACCAAACCAGCTGGCGGCAAGGAGAGAGCAAGCCACCGGCGCCCGGAACGCCATAGAAAACAAAAGGGTGGTGCCCAATGCGGTTGGCCAAGCCAGGTCAATTGAAAATGAAGCACCTACAAAAGAGCCCCACGCTGCTCCAATAAAAAAGAGCGGCGTGGCTTCTCCTCCTTTAAAACCTAAAGCAAGACATAAAACGGTGGCCACTCCTTTCCAGATAAACGCATCCCAGGGAGCCGGCGTGCTAAAAAAACTACCGAAAACGTTTGTCCCCAAACCTTGATAAGGATAAAGCGCTGGCCAAAGCCATATTACGCTCAAAACCAAACCTATCCCCAAAGTCGTCCAGATTGATTTTTGAAACCATCCACTAAATAACCTCGTTAGGCGTATCAGTCCATTATAAAACAGGCGTTTCCAAAGCATCGCACCAGAGACGATCACCAGAAAAGCGAGAAAATGCAGCCCGGATAAATCGTGAAGTGGCAGGGTAGGAAAAACCATGTGTTGCACGCCAAAAAGATGAGATATCCAGGCAGCCAGACCACATGAAACAGCCAGATTCACAAGGAAATGCCATGAATCCCACTTGGCAGAAAATACTTCCAACACAAAAATCAATCCGGCCACAGGCGCTCCGAACATGGCAGAAAACCCGGCGCCCATGCCTAATCTCATGGCCTGTTCTTTGGAAAAAAATCGGGAAAAAGCAGATTGATAGCCCAGAAAAGCGCCCCATTGCAAAGCCACACCTTCCCGACCAACGGAAGCGCCGGCCGCATGACTCAACCATGCCAGAGGAAAATTCCAACCACCTGACCAATAGCTCTTCACTGCATTTTTTTCAGAAAAAAGCTGATGTAAACCGGAAACGCCCGCAGGTTCGGCGGAAAAAAAACGCCGATTCATCCAATGGGTTAGAAAAAGTACAGGCGCCAGCAAAAACACTTGTACCGGCCGCCAGTGCAACGGCCAAGTTTGCATCCAGGCCAAAACATGCTGAAAAACAGACATTCCAGCAGAAACCAAAAAAACCAAAACCAGAAGAGCGAGGCCTTTTCGGGTAAAATGAAATAAACGATCTTTTGCCGCCTTATCCAAGAAATACTGTACAGGAAATTTCGAAAGAAGCACCGGCAGGCAATGCCTTTACCGCCACTGTCTCACGAGCCGGATACTGATTATTTCCCTCAAAAATAGCTGCATACAAAGGATTTACCACATGGAAATCCGCCATGTCTGTTAGAAAAAGAGTGGATTTCACAATTTGTCCCGGATGAGCGCCGGCTGTTTTTAAAATGGCCAAAAGATTGGACAAAGCCATTTTCACCTCCGCGGCAATGTCTCCCTTGACCAAAGCTCCTGTTTTCGGATCCAGGCCAATTTGTCCGGACACAAAAAGAAAATCACCCGCACGAACGGCCGGAAAATAAGGCCCGATGGGCTTGGGAGCATCCGGAGATTGTAGATGTTGAATAGGACTCATCATTTATGGATTTTCAAATTTATCTTCATGAACGTCTTCACCAATGTCTTTCCGGTAATAGCACCCTTCGAACCAAATATGCTGAAGGGTCTCGTATGCCTTTTGTCGGGCTTCCTGTACATGTTCGCCGGTAGCGGTGACGGAAAACACACGTCCGCCCTGCGAAAGCACGCGCTGATCTTCGGATTTGGCGCCATCCAAAAAGACCAGACCCGAATAATTTCCGTCCAGTCCATGCAACACTTTTCCAGTTTCAAAAAGTCCGGGATACCCTTTGGCTGATGCCACCACGGTGATTGCCACGCCTTGTTTTAGGACCGCCGGTACCTGACCCAACTGATGATTCGCCATGGATTGAAAAAGCGACACCAGATCGGTTTCCAACATGGGTAACATCACCTGAGTTTCCGGATCGCCTAACCGCACGTTGTATTCCAACACTTTTGGATTTCCATCATGAATCATGAGGCCCATGTACAAAAATCCGACATAATGGAGACCGTCTGCCTGCAAGCCGTTCAGTGTGGGTTCAATAATCTGCGATTTGATTTTTTCCATGAGGGCGTCATCCACAAACGGCACGGGGCAAATGGCGCCCATACCGCCGGTGTTGGGTCCCTGGTTGCTTTCTCCGATGCGCTTATAATCTTTCACGACGGGAAGAACCACATAATCTTTGCCATCAGTCAAAATAAAGACGGAGCATTCCCGACCGGGCAGAAACTCTTCGATGAGCACTTTTCGCGGGCCTTGACTATCTTTTATTTCGCTCACCATCACAGACAATTCCCGTTTGGCGTCGTCCGGATGAGATAAAATCAGGACGCCTTGTCCGGACGCCAATCCATCTGCTTTTAACACATAAGGTGCCGGAAGGGCGTCGATGTGCTGAAAACCTTCATATAGGTTGTTTCGGGTAAACACCTTGCTTTCCGCGGCAGGTATGCCATGCCGTCGCATAAAATCTTTGGCAAATACTTTACTTCCTTCTAGTTGCGCGGCGCTGGAGGAAGGACCAATCACTTTACAATGTTGCAAACGCGAATCTTCGGAAAAATAATCGCACAGGCCTTTTACCAGCGGTTCTTCCGGACCCACCACGACCATGCCGATGCTATTTTCCAGAACAAACTGACCCAGAGCGGGAAAATCCAGCGGAGACAGAGGTACGTTGTTTCCAATTTCGGCCGTGCCTGCATTTCCCGGAGCTATCCAAAGCTGATCGCAAAGGGAGCTTTGCTTCATTTTCCATGCCAGAGCATGTTCTCTACCTCCCGATCCGACAAGCAAGATGTTCATGACATGCGCTTTAGCAACTTCTATTAGGTTTCGACAAACTTCCCTTTATAACGGAATATTGCCATGCTTTTTCTTTGGTAAAGTTTCCGCTTTTGTTTCCAGCATTTTAAAGGCTGTGATTAATTTCTCCCGTGTTTGTTCGGGTAAAATCACCTCATCGATGTATCCACGGGCCGCGGCTTCATAAGGATTGGCAAAGGTATCGGCATAGGCTTGTTCCTTTTCTTTCCATTTGGCTTCGGGGTTTTCTGCGGAAGCAATTTCGTTTCGGAAAATAATTTCAGCAGCTCCTTTTGCTCCCATCACTGCGATTTCAGCGGTAGGCCAGGCATAGTTCATATCGGCACCGATGTGCTTGGAATTCATTACATCATAAGCACCACCGTAGGCTTTTCTGGTAATCACTGTAACACGCGGAACGGTAGCTTCAGAAAATGCGTACAACAGTTTGGCTCCATGGGTAATAATGGCGTTCCATTCCTGATCTGTACCGGGTAAAAATCCGGGAACATCTTCGAATACCAGAAGCGGAATATTGAAGGCGTCGCAGAAACGGACAAAACGAGCGGCTTTGGTAGAAGATTTAATATCGAGTACTCCGGCCAAAAAGGCGGGTTGGTTGGCCACAATGCCGATGCTTCGTCCCGCTAAACGGGCAAAACCCACTACAATATTTTCTGCATAATCCTTATGTACTTCCATAAACGAATCTGCATCAATGACTTCATGAATCACTTCGCGGATATCGTAAGGCAGATTGGGATTTTCAGGAATAAGCTGGTTTAAACGGGGTCTGCGTTCATCTTGCGGAGCATAAGGCAAAGCGGGCACTTGTTCTTCACAATTTTGTGGCATATAGCTGAGCAACCTTCGGATGCTGCGAATACAATCCAGTTCAGAAGCGCAAGAAAAATGCGTGACACCACTTTTGGTAGAATGGGCGGATGCCCCGCCTAAATCTTCGGCACTTACTTCTTCATGGGTAACCGTTTTCACCACATTCGGGCCTGTCACAAACATGTAGGACGTATTTTCTACCATCAGGATAAAGTCCGTGATGGCGGGAGAATAAACCGCACCACCGGCGCAAGGCCCCATGATGGCAGAAAGTTGAGGAATCACACCCGATGCGCGTGTGTTTCGGTAAAAAATATCGGCGTATCCGCCTAAAGAAACCACGCCTTCCTGAATTCGGGCCCCTCCGGAATCGTTTAAACCGATCACCGGCGCACCCGTTTTCATGGCGAGATCCATGATTTTACAAATTTTTTCAGCATGCGCTTCTGCCAGCGAACCACCCATCACGGTAAAGTCCTGAGAAAAGACAAATACCTTTCTGCCGCCGATGGTTCCATGTCCTGTTACCACGCCATCGCCCAAAAACACCTGTTGATCCAGGCCAAAATTCCGGCTTCGGTGGGTCACCAACATGCCCATTTCCTCGAAACTGCCTTCATCCAATAAAAATTGAATTCTTTCTCTCGCTGTCAGTTTTCCTTTTTTATGCTGAGCAGCAATTCGGTCCAATCCGCCACCTTCCTGTGCTTTGGCTGATTTCTCTTCTAATTCTTTGTATTTCCGGGCGTGTTTCATAAACGGCAAATCCTAGATATTGATGGCCAAAGTTACCCATTTTTATGGGATTAAAAGCGTAAAGACATGTGCTGAAAACAAGAAATCCGGCCGCCGATTCTTATTTAAAAACTCCTTTTATTTTATTGAATATTAGTGTGTAAATTTGAAAAAACAAGATTGTCATCTATCTTTTGAACATGGTTAAACAAGTTTTTTTGCTTTTACTAGCACTGGTAACGGGCAGTATTGCCAACATGGGCGTGCTTTCCCTTATCGGTTGGTGGATTCCCTCGCCGATTCCTGCGGATGCAACACCGGAAGTAATGGCAGGTCTGATGAAAAACTTTGAATGGTATCATTTTCCGGGCCCCTGGCTGGCGCATGCTTCGGGCACATTTGTTGGCGCGTTGGTGGTTCGAAAATGGAGTGCTTTTCCCCGCGCATTTCCTTTGGTGGTGGCAGGGTTCTTTTTTCTTGGTGGTTTGGCCATGGTGCTGATGCTGCCAGGAACGCCATGGCTTTTTATTCTGGTCGATTTGCTGTTGGCTTATTTTCCTATAGCAGGCCTAAGCATTTGGCTGGTGCCGAGTGTTTCCCCGAAGTCCAGTTTTTAATCCTGTCTCTTTCTCTTAAAAGCGGACAAAACACATTCCATCAGAGCATGTTACATTTATTTTAAGGTAACTCTTTAAAAAATATTTCGGCAAAAACCTCCCGATGCGCATTGTACGCGTATTTTGCCATGGCCAGGCCGAATAAGAACAGGGCAAAAAGAACAATCATCTCTTTTGCGTCGTCCATATAAAATGCAAATACAAATGGCATGATTACCAAAGCCAAAGCTACGCCCAAAACCACGGCAGAAAGGCCGATATAGAGCAATAACGCAGGCAAATAAAAGGGGCCGTTCCGGAACGCTTTGATTTTCTTGATATAATTCGCCTGATTTTCCGCCTTTTGTTTCTGACGCATTGCCTGATAAGCTTTTACCTTTTCCCTGCGTTTTTCGGCAGGCGTTTTGGTGGTACGCGGAGGCGGAGAAGAAGCAGCCGCTCGCTTTCTTGTATCGGGCCCGGTCAGGATATCATACGCTTCTTGGATTTGAAGAAAATGTTGATGTGCCTGCGGATCAGGATTTAGGTCCGGATGATATTTTCGCACCAAAGACCGGTAAGACCTTTTAATCTCTGCTTGTGTGGCGCCGGGCTTCAAGCCCAAGATTTCCAATGACTTTGAATGCATGAATCTTTTAAGATGGAAGGGATGTAACAAAATTAAACCATTCTACCTTAGCTTCTATAATGATTGCATTCGAAAACCCAAGCATCATGAAATCGGAAATCCAGGAAAACGCCAACCCTAATCCAAGCTTCCTATACGTTTTAAAGTAATGTTTAAACAATTTCCATCCTTCTAAAAATCAAGATTATTACCGTTTTATTTTTCATTATTCTATATCTTTAAGGCAAAATGCAAGCTATGAGTCAAAAAATTTTACAAAGTATTTTAGGCGCCTCTCTGTTGCTGTCATCTGTTTCAAGTCAGGTCGTTCTTTATTCTGAAGATTTTGAAGGATCTACCAACACCTTTCAACTGAACACTAATGATGTAAATTCCAATACATTCGGGGAAAACTATTGGGATGTCAACAACGTTTACACCGGCGGACCTGTGAATGTTTTTTGTCTGGGTATACCCTTAGGTACGGTGCAAGTGCCAAACACACCAAGCCAAATTGGTATTCCAAACGCTGGTGGAAAATACTTGCATATTGTGGCTGGAGACGCCGTAAACGCCAACGTTCAAAATGCCACCTACAAGCCGGCTGATGGGACCTGCGTTTTACCAGAATCCTATTTTGCCAAAATGTCTACGGATGTGAATACCGTAGGTCAAACCAACGTTCGGATTAAATTTTGGTGGTTGAATCAGGCGACGTCAAATGCTTTTGGTCAGTTATATTATTCGACCAATAGTGGCGGTACATGGACTTTGATTAGCACCAATGTGCCTACATTTCACAGCAATAGCACCTGGACACAATCAACGGTACAATTGCCGGCATTTAGCAATCAGGCCACCTTACGCTTTGGCTTTAGATTTGTGAACAACATAGAAACGGTTTCGACACCTAGTGACCCATCTTTTTCCATTGACAATGTGATAATTGAAGCCGATGGAGCCAGTCAATGTACTGCTCCTACTACCCAGGCATCTTCAGCCAGCGCAAGCAATATTAACCCCACCACCGCCAGTATCAACTGGACCAATGGAAACGGCGCCGGACGAATAGTGATGTTGAATACAGTAAATACTTTTACCAATCCTGCAGCAGGGGCGAACCCCACCGCCAATTCTGCGTATAGTGGCGGAGAACAATGTATATTTAACGGTACCGGTTCTGGTCCAGTGAATGTAACAGGACTTACTGCCGGAACCGTATATTTTGTAAAAGTGTTTGAATATTGCTCTCCTGACCGTGTGTATAACACCGGTGGAACCACCAACAGCAACACCTTTACCACAACCGTACCCGCTTCTGCTTCTATTACCACAGGCAACATTCAGGGTGGTATCGTTTGTCCAGGCGCCAGTATTTTAGTGCCTTTCACCGTGAATAACGGCCCGATGAACTCCGGAAACACCTTCAGCCTGGAAATGTCTGATGTAAATGGATCATTTGCCAGTCCAACCGTTATTGGTAGCGTCAGCTCCCTTAGCTCAGGAGCCATTACGGGAACCCTTCCAGCCGTATTGGCAGCAGGAAATGGGTATTTATTCCGCGTAGTTGGTTCTAATCCTGCCGTAACCGGTTCTAATGCCACGGGATCCATTACGGTTCCTGCACAAAGCGTCGCGAACTTTAACCTTACGACCAATCAATTGGACGTGAATGTGACTTCCAGCTCTGTCAACGCAACTTCCTACACATGGAATCCGGGAGATGGCACCAATCCGCAAACCACTTCCGGCACCACATTTGCCTACACTTATATTGCCAATGGTACCTACAACTTCTGTTTAACAGCCAGCAATTCTTGTTTCAGCGACATCATCTGCCAGTCCATTACCATTTGCGACGATTTGGAGGCCGATGCGAACATCACCCCAAACGGCCTTTCAATCTCAGTTGAAGAGGATGCTAATGGCGCAGACTCTGTGTATGTAGATTTTGGAGATGGCAACGGAAGCGTTCTTAGTGCTGGTGCTACCATTAATCACACCTATGCGAATCCAGGTCCCTATTCTATTTGTGTGTACGCCACCAACATTTGCGGACAAGCAGACACCACTTGCCAGACCATTGTGGTTTCCAATGTAGGTCTTGGACAAGAAGCCTCTGGCGCATTATTGGTATATCCCAACCCTAGCCATGGCCCGTTGCACATTCAAATCGCCAATGGCGCGGCATTGCAATCCGTGGAATTGTTCTCCACAGACGGCCGCAAAATGGGACAATGGAACACTGCCCATATTCCACAAACAGGACTTCAGGCAGGCTTGTACCTCGTGCGCATTACCACCCATTTGGGCGTAGAAACCAAAACTTGGATTTTGCAATAACGCATTACCCATCTTTATTGAAAAGCCCGGAATGTCCGGGCTTTTTTTATGAAAAAACGCAATCCGTATCCACCTTATCTGGTGTTGAAAATAAAAATGAAGACAATGACGGGCATGACACAAACACATGCTTATGGACTGTTAAACAAACATATACCGTATCTTGTCCTGAAGCCAACGTTTTTAATTTGAAATAAATCATCCCGTGGAATCAAGCAGGCAGTGAGATGGAGGTTTCACTAAAATCCTCCATGTATATTGCATCTTTCTGTGCAAGTCTGGGGTTTGTTGTGAATTGTTGTTTCGTGATTATCCTAGCCGATTTTATCCGTTTATAAACGTTTAATTGCCGAATCAGGTGGCGAGAAATT
>CAZOEO010000011.1:0-98744 GCA_964578885.1 uncultured Candidatus Competibacteraceae bacterium
CTCAGTAAAATCAAGGGTTACAGAAGGGCTTCTGAAAAAACGCGGAAGTCAGGAGGGACAGTGATTATCGCTGTCCCTTTTTTGTATGTATAAGGTTTGATATCAGACTTTTTCTGCTTGTTGAAATTTGCAAGTTGATGCAAAGGATTCAAATCCACTATTACTTATGGCGTTTCTTGAATCCATTGAAATGCATGACAAGTGCGTCCTGTTCTACAGCCGATTATAATCGTTTATATCCGTTTAATGGCCGACTATTTTGAAATGAGTGACGTAACTTGTCCACGGGGAGGGGTGGGTGCAACCCCGGGATTTTCCAGCCTTTTGGTTTACAACAAGATATGCTGTAGGTTTGGTGTTTAGGAGAATAGTGCTTTGAGTTCTGTCGCGTCGTTCGGCTTCATTTTTCCAGCGAGAATGAGGGCCAGTTGTCGTCTTCTTAGAGCGGCATCGAATCGTTGTTTTTCCTCTTCGGACTCAGGAATTACTTCAGGAACCTGAATGGGAGATCCGTTTTGGTCAACTGCGACGAATGTGTAGATGGCTTCGTTGCATTTTACTTTTTCTCCGGTATCGTGTGCTTCTACCCAGACATCGATAAAGACTTCCATGGAGGAGGTAAATGCCCGGGATACTTTGGCTTGCAGAATGACGATATCTCCTAAACGAATAGATTTGTTGAAACTCACATTGTTGACGGAAGCGGTGACCACGACCCTTCCACTATGCCGATGGGCAGAAACGGCTGAAATCAAGTCCATCCAATGTAAAAGTTTTCCGCCCATCAGGTTTCCGAGGGTGTTGGTATGGTCTGGCATCACAAACTGCGTACTGATGGCCAGAGATGCAGAAGCCGTTTTTGGTTTTAACATATCCTTCTTATTTAAAATCTCTCAGCCAATCGGCAAAGGTCTTGATTTGTTGGGGTAACATACTTGCCGGTGGTGTTGATTCCGGTGAATCGTTGGTCGAATTGTTTTCGTCCTCTGCCTGGGCATTTGAGGATGCCTCTTCTACTACTTCCGCGGGTATAAATTCTTCATTATCCATGATTTCTGATGGAGATGTCATGGGTTCAAAGATGGTAGTGGTTTCCAGAATAATAACTTCTGCCTCTTCAATCACGATTTCTTTGATGTCCTGAGTGTCCGTCATGGGATCAAAGGATATCGTCATGGGATCTTTGTCTTCGGCGACGGGTGGCGCGGGAGGAGCAATGGGTTCTGTTTTTGTATCGTCTTTTTTACCAGCTCTCAGCTCTTGAATTCGTTTTTTTATGGCTTCCAGGTTTTCTTCTCTGGATTTTGTTTCTTTCAAGGCTTGATCTACCAAAGATGTGACCTCTTCTTTTGAGGTGGGGGTGGAGATGGTCGTGTTTTTTTCGAAGGTCTTTTTTTCAACTTTTTCCGGTGATGGCGTTGCTACTTCGGGCGTCTGAATGATTGTCTGAGGTTTTTCTTCCCGAATTTCTTCCTGAACGGTGGGCTTTTCTTCCGGTTTGATTTCTGGTTCTGGTTTTTTTTCTATGACTTGTTTTTCCTGAATATCAGGTGTCTGATTTGCTGCTTTAGACGCGTGTTTCTTTTTTTTCTTTTGGTGTTGTTTTCTGAAAATCAGAATGGTGGTGAGCAATAATGTGAATACGAAAAGTCCTGCCGTAAACCAAAGGAGCGGGCGAACTTCTTCCATGGTCGCCTGCAATTCATCCATAGAGGTCATGGATTGTTGAAGGATAAGTGGAAATTGGGCCATGGCGATGTTTTAGATGAATCAAGATGCATACGCATCATGTTGCATGCAAATATACAACAGGGTTGGCGGATTTGATACATGCGTCACTGTAGAACGGGCGATGAAAAGAAAATGTACCTTTGGATTGTCTATGATGGTGATGCAGACCTTTAGAAACAACCAAATCTCCGGAATGGTATGGCTGGTGCTGGTGTGGCTCACCGGTTCCGTACTTCGTATTCTTTCGGATTCAATTCCTGGTGATTTTGGCCAAGGCGTATTGGCGGGAGCTTCCTTACCATTTCCATGGGCGGGTGTGTTGTGGAGTGCCATGTTATTGGTAAATGGATTGTTGACTAATACCATTTTTATTCGACTGAATCAGTTTGACCAGACCTCTTTATTGCCGGGTTTGCTGGCGATTTTGGTGGGTTTGATTTTCCCCGGTTTAGATACGGCATTGGCTAATTTATTTCTTCTGATGGCTTTTTTCTTCATGCTTCCTCCGCCCGGCCAATCCGTGGCAGATGTGCAGGTGTTTAATGCCGGTATGTTGTTTGGGCTTGGGGCTTTAACCTATTTTCCTCTTTTAACTTTATTGGTGATTGGGCCAATGATACTGGGAATTACGGGGCGATTTAAAGTTCGTCGGGCGCTGGTGTGGTATTCTGCGTTTGCCTTGCCTTGGCTTTATGCCGCTTTTCTGATTGATTTTCAGGGAGATTTAGCGGTCTTTACCACAAATTTCATCCATCGTTTTGGTCTTCCCGCTGGTTTAAATGCCTGGTTTACAGACCTGTGGATTTCTCTGGCTTTTATTACTGTGTCCGGGTTTTTAGGGCTTTGGAAGTACTCCAAGTTTTCGGGTCGGTTAAAAGTGGCTCAGCGTCGGACTTTTACCTTATTTACGCTGATTTTTGTGGCTTATCTACTTTCCGGAGGATTGGTAAAAACGCTTCATCCAATGCATTTTCAACTGATGGCCATGCCACTTGGTCTGTTTATTAGTTTTGCCCTGTTTCATGAAAAGCGTGGTCGGGTGGCATGGATTACTCTGATTTCATGGCATTTCATGGCCTTTTTGTCCATTTTTCAGTTTTTCATTTCGCAAGACTAAAACTGTTTAGAGGGGGACATGGAAAATCGCTATCGGGCGAGATATGCCTGATGTTAAGGTAGATTTCGCAGTGCTCTTTTGAGGACGATTTTGGAGGGAAGCCTGTTTGGATCTATTTGTTTCACAAACTGCCGAACCCAGTCTGGGCGAGTTTTTCCGGCATCGTTCAACCAGTTTCCCAAAGAGAGTTGCACATATTTTTCTGTGTCGTATCGCAGTGGAAGAAGTAGGTTTTCTGCTTTTTCAGGAAATTCCCGAAGCAATGGGAGGTGGGCGCACCACACGCCTCTGGGTCTGGTGGCTTCGCAGGCAAACCTTCTCAAATTGGTTTCATTTGCGTGGCTCCAGGGTAAAAGGGCGTTTAGTGCCGATTCGGTATCTTGAATGATGCATGGTCGCAGGGCCATCCATGCGACTTCACGGACAGAAAAATGAGGGTCATCAGCTAGATTTTTCAAATGTTTAAGCATGATTTCAAACCCCTGGTGCTTTGTTTTTTCAATCCAAGCATAGGCCATCCAGCCACGTACCATGTCAGATGTATGAGCGGACCAGGTTTGGAGGCTTTCTTTGGAAATATGTTGTCCAATCCAGGCACCAATGGTTTTCATTTTTCCATTGACAGATAAATCTGTGGATGAATGAATGAGTTGAAGTAATGCTTGTCCTTCTGGCTTTAGCGAGAGTTTGCCCAGTATTTTTTCAAGTAAAACAGCTTGATCCAGGGCGAGCCATTCTACCAGGTTAGCCGTGGGAATAGCTCCGGAGGACAGCGCATTTAAAACGTCTTGCGGGATGTCTGTGCGTCGCAGGGCAGGTTTTCGTTGTTCTAGCAAAAGCGCAGATTAAAGGATGGGGTTGTTTTGCAACAAATGCACCATTCGGTTGAAGTATCTGCGATTTCCAACGAGAATGGGCAACTGTTGGAATTTATC
Organism: uncultured Candidatus Competibacteraceae bacterium; assembly: GCA_964578885.1. GTDB lineage: Bacteria > Bacteroidota > Bacteroidia > CAIKAF01 > CAIKAF01 > CAZRHR01. Next base: position 3,784 of record CAZOEO010000011.1, read on the forward strand.
TTGATGCTTTTGTAAGAAATGGCTCAAGTCTTGTGCCAAGCTGGAGCTACCAGAGTGGTTGGTCAGAAACCTGGCAACAGGGGCCAATTGACTTTCAGCTTCGCTAAGGCCTTTTGTTTCTTCAAGAAAAGTGAGGAAACGTTCAGCCACTCGAAGTACTCTTTTGCGATTATCTAACTGGACGAGTGCCAGAATGCGTAACATCCACGCTGCGGTAATGAGGTGCGTGGGTGTTGTTTCATCAGCTTCGTGCACCATTTCATTAAAATACTCTTCTGCTTGCTCCCAGTCTTCCATGCGGTAGCAGAAATAGCCTATAAGAAAGGAAAATTCAAGTTCCCGAATAGGGTTGATAAATGGTGCAAACTTTTTCAGCACATTTCTCACATCCGTTTGGAATCGAATGCCTTCTTTTGCTGCATCGTGGTGGAAATGGATGAGAACCCTGCCGAAGACAATCACGAACTGGCGCCAGGCGTCAAAATAGGTGTTTAGCTCTTTGAACCGGTGTGTGGTTTGAATGTAGTCGAGCGTTTGTTTGGCGGCATCGAGGTGATTCAAATCGATTTCCAATTCCAAGCGGTCGGTTAATGCACGCGAATAGAGGTAGGGATGTCTGAGCCAGCGGTCGCCCTCGGATTCCATAAACTTTGTAATTTCTTGAATCCAGACCAAGGCATCTTCTGCATTTTCTCCGAAAGAGGCATGGAGTGCGCGGGCGTACAAGTCGAGGAAATAGACTCTGTAATTGTTGAGTTCCGGATCAATGGGTACCGGCGGAAGGGTGATGCGTTCTTCCAATTGGGCGTTAATTGGGCCTCGGTTTAGCAAGCCTTTCCTTTGCCGAAGGGCCATGTTGGCACATAAAAACCAGAGGAGGTGAAGTTCTTCGCGGTTGGCATGCACTTTATCCTGTTGTTCTGCAATTATCCTGAGGCGATCTTCCTTTATGAAGGAGAAGCCCGTGGCCAGGTGAATGAGCTTTTCCCAATGAAGAATTAAATCCATGGCGGCCACCAAACCGCTTTCCCAGGCGAGTTCTCTGGCTTTTCGGTTGAGCTGCAATGCCTGGTCGAAAATACCTTTTATGTAGAGAAATTCCACGTCTTGTAAAATGTCCATCACTTTCTTATCCGCAGAATGTTTGGAATAAGAGCGCATGGCCTTTAGAATCAAATCATATAGATAGCTTTTGGTGACAGCATAGTGCTCCATCAGTTTTTCACCCTGCAGCCACTGCCGTATTTCGTTTTCGTTAAGGGTTTCCTGTTTCTCAAAGGCTTTGAAAAGCTTCATGTAATCATTGTCATCACCTTTGATATGCATTTTAGTGTAGATACTAAAATACCGTTTCTCTGATTTAGTCATTGATTTGACCAGAAGAAATAGTTTATCCCGTTTTGGCATAAAAAGGCGTGAATTATCACAGATGAAACAAGATAGTTTATTTAAAAACGTAAAGTTTTTAAAGATTTTGGTCCATCTATAGTTTAAGCAAATTTACGTGGTAGTTTCGAATTGAATAGAAGTTTAGGTGAAATAAGTTAAAAAATAACAGTTCTGTCATTTCTTTAAAAATCTGAATACCAATGAAAAAAGGAAAAGCATGCTACCAATTAGAACCGACAGGCCTCCCATGAAATCGCCATGCCTGGAATATAAGGTTTCTGTTTCGTGTAAATGGACATTTCCCACCACTGCGCCTCTTGAAAGGTAGGGCAAAGGTTGCAACACATCGCCTCTGGCATTAATGAGACAGGAGATGCCGGTATTGGCAGATCGAATGATGTCTCTTCTGAGTTCGATGGCACGTAACTGTGTGTAAGACAGTAGTTGTCGGTGGCCGGGTGTGTTTCCCCACCATGCGTCGTTGGTGGAAATGGCAATCACATTGGCGCCATTTTGAACATATCCTCTTAAAAAGTCGCCATAAATAGATTCATAACAAATGACGGGTGCTACGCGCAGATTTCCGGTGGCGTCTGAAAAGACGGTTCGTTCTTTCTGACCGGCCATGGCACCAATCATGCCACCATGTTCTCCGAACCATTTTTCCTGAATGGGTTTCATGACCTGGGGAAAAGGCGTCATCTCAGGGCCGGGCACCAATTTCGATTTATGATAAATAAGCACCTGATTTGGGAAAGAAAATTCCAGTCCGGTGTTGTGGTCATCCATCCAAAATCCCTCCGGATGCCATTCGGCAGAAAGGGGAATAGGCGCATCTTCCCTTAAACGGGTAAGGGTGTAAGCTCCGGTAAAAATTCGCAATTGTGGGTATTCTGTACAAAGGTCACGCAGCGGCTGAAGTCGTTCATCTGTGTTGAGTCTATCTTCCCAGAATGCAAAAGGTAAGGCGGTTTCCGGCCAAACCAAATAACGGGTTTTCTCGGTGAGATAGGGTTTGCTCCATCCAATTAAAGTCGCCAGCATTTCTGTAGACGGAATCTCAAATTTCTCCTTGTACGGATCCAGGTTGGGCTGCAATGCTACCACTTCTACCTTTTCCCCGGTGTGAATGGGATAAGTGAGGTAACGAAATACCGACCACCCGGAAGGTAATATCAGGAAGAAAAAAAGAAACAATGCATGCGGTCTTAATCGGAATGCGAATGGGGTTTCCGGCATGCACCTTGGTTTCACGAAATAATGCCAAAATCCCAGGTTTACTGCTAAAATCCAAAGGGAGCCACCCATCACGCCGACCCACTCATACCATTGAATGAGTATGGGATATCCTGCAAATCCATTTCCTAGTTGCAGCCATGGCCAGCTCAAATCCCAATCCAAATGCAAATGTTCATAGCCAATCCAATACATCACGAGTCCTACATAGGCGCGCTTTTCGCCCAATGCTCTGAAGGTGAGGTGATACATGGTAAATGCCAGTGCCATAAATGCCGCATTACAAAGGATGGCCACCAAAGCACCTCCAGCCGTTGAATTCCAAATCCACCAAGTGGTGAGGGCGTTCCAAATCACAAAGGCGAGATATGCATGGATAAACACGCGAATACCCTTTTTCCCTTTTGAATCTGTTCTGATTTGGTGCTCTGCAAACAATAGTGGAACCAATGCAATCCAAAGCAGGAAAGGAAAGCCATGGGCGGGCCAGCCAAGACTTAGCCCTAATCCACTCACCAAAGCCCATAACCAGGTATTTCTCATGTTGACAAAGTTAGGGTATCCGATGTAAATAATGGCAGTTTTGCATGTGATCGGAGAAGGTGGGTGTTACAAAGGACATAAACCATGTTTGTGGCAGAAACCCATGAAAATGGCTTGGTGGATGTTGGGCTTGTGAACCGCGAATTGAATACGGAGCATGTTGATGCGGTGTGAAGTGCTGAGGGTCGCGATTTCGAAATGGCTTCTGAAAGGTGAAGCGTCTTTTACGTTGGCGCATTATGAATGAAATCACTTGGTTTCCAGTGAATCATGATTTGGTTTAAAACTTTCAATATCAACAGTATTTGCGTTATCCGATTTTAATCGTTTATAAACGGTTAATTGCCGAATCAGGTGAGGGAAAATTTGTAGCTTGTCGCCTGGGGAGGAGGAGTGGTGGCCCCCGGGGAAACCGACCCCTGAAACGCCCTGAATACGTTTCAATTTTCCGACTTCAAGAAAATTTCCATTTGGATTTTGTGAAAAGGAGCTCAAAATAGCCATCCGATTTTAATCGATTATATCAGGATCCTCTCCGAATAATTTTTGTTCGCTGTCGTGTTTTGTCTACGGGGAGGGGTGTGTTTTTTTCTGGAGTTACGGCCGAAAAGATTTTTGTCGGAAATCATTAAATTTCCATTTGGGGAAAAATTCATTTTCACCTGCGCTTTACACAATCATCAAAGCCTGCATCCATTTTGAAATCCAGGGAACCCATCCAAACGGATTGGAAATCGACTTTTTACTTATCCGATTTTAATCGTTTATAAACGGTTAATTGCCGAATCAGGTCATGAGAAATTTGTAGCTTGTCGCCTGGGGAGGAGGAGTGGTGGCCCCCGGGGAAACCGACCCCTGAAACGCCCTGAATACGTTTCAATTTTCCGACTTCAAGAAAATTTCCATTTGGATTTTGTGAAAAGGAGCTCAAAATAGCCATCCGATTTTAATCGATTATATCCGTTTAATCTCCGAATAATTCCTGTTGTGTGTCGTAATTTGTCTACGGGGTGGGGTGGGTTTTACCCCGGATTTCTCGTGACTTTCATCCAAGGAAAATCATTCCAAGAACCAAACGAACCCTCCTAATCAGAACGTCCTGATTACGCCTTTTGCTTGTGCGCGATGTCGATTTACTTTTCTGCGCAAGATTTTCATTACCATCTGTTTTTCTGCCATCTCAAGTCAGACATGATTTCCTTTTCCCGTCATAGAAAACGGGTGCAATCCACATGGTTGGTTTCCATATGTTCTGCACCCGCAATGAGTTAATTATTTGGTTGTTTATGCGTAAGCTTCCATCGGCAGACATGAACAAACCAGGTTCCGGTCGCCATAGGCATCGTCTACCCTTGAAACCGCAGGGAAAAATTTATTGGAGACAATGTAAGGGAGCGGATACGCTGCTTTCTGGCGGGAATATGGTCTTGTCCAGGCGTCCTGTAACAAAACTTCTGCCGTGTGCGGCGCATGTTTAAGTACGTTATCCTTCACATCGTATACACCCATTTCGATCTCTCGGATTTCTTCCCGAATGGCGATTAAGGCGTCGCAGAATCGGTCTAATTCTCCTTTGTTTTCACTTTCTGTAGGTTCAATCATAAGTGTACCGGCCACGGGGAAAGAAACGGTAGGGGCATGGAAGCCGTAATCCATCAAACGTTTTGCGATATCGACGACTTCAATGCCTACTTTTTTGAATTCGCGGCAGTCCAGGATAAACTCGTGAGCCACGCGGCCATGATTTCCGGAATACAATACGGGATAATGTGCCTGAAGTCTGTTTTTCATGTAGTTGGCATTCAGAATCGCATATTCTGTAGAGGATTTCAGTCCGCCATAGCCAAGCATTTTAATGTAGGCATAGGAAATCAGCAAAATCAATGGACTTCCCCAAGGTGCGGCGCTTATCGCCGGAATGGCTTGGTCGCCACCTGTAGCAATCACGGGATGACCAGGAAGAAAGGGTGCCAAATGAGATTTTACACCGATTGGACCCATGCCCGGGCCGCCACCACCATGCGGAATGGCAAAAGTTTTATGCAGGTTCAAGTGACAAACGTCTGCACCAATGTGGGCGGGAGAAGTGAGTCCAACCTGCGCATTCATGTTTGCACCGTCCATATACACCTGACCACCAAAATGATGGATTATATCTGTGATTTCCTGAATCCCTTCTTCGAACACACCATGTGTGCTGGGATAGGTCACCATCAGGGCTGAAAGTTTGTCTGCATGGGCTTCCGCTTGTGCGCGCAAATCCGCGATGTCGATGTTGCCTTCTGCATCACATTTAATAACGACCACTTTCATACCTGCCATCACCGCGGAAGCGGGATTGGTTCCATGTGCACTTTGGGGAATCAACACCACATCTCTGTGTGCGTTGCCGCGTGCATGATGGTACGCACGAATCACCATGAGTCCGGCATATTCTCCCTGCGCTCCTGAATTGGGCTGAAGGGAAACGGCATCGAAACCGGTGGAGTACGCCAGATACTCGGACAATTCACGCAGCATTTGCTGATAGCCTTCGGCCTGATAAATCGGCGCAAATGGATGTAATGCGTTGAATTCCGGCCAACTCAATGGCATAAGCTCCGTGGCTGCGTTCAATTTCATGGTACATGAGCCCAGTGCAATCATCGAAAAGTTCAGGGCAATGTCCCGGCTTTCCAATTTTTTAATGTACCTCATCAGGGCCGTTTCAGAACGGTGCAAATGGAATACCAGATGGGTCAGGTACGCGCTGGTTCGGCGAAGTCCTGCGGGTAATGACGACATGGCCTCTTCGATAAGTGCGTCTTTCAGCACCAGTCCGGGACGATTCATTAATCCGGCCAGGGTTTGTGCGAGAGCGCTCATTTGTTCGGCGGAAGTCGTTTCGTCTACACTCATCCGAAGATGCCCGTCTTTCGCGTAAAATACATTGATGTTTGCCGCTTCGAAGGCTGTTTTTACCCTTGCCACGTCGAGGGACGCTGGAAGCTGTACCTCAAGGGTGTCGAAAAATCCTTGTTCGGTCACCTGAAAGCCAAGTTGATTCAGGGCGTCGGAAAGTACGACGGCTTTCTTATGGACAGTAGACGCAATATGCTTCAATCCTTCTGGACCATGATATACTGCGTACATGCCGGCCATAATGGCCAGAAGCGCCTGTGCAGTACAAATATTGGACGTGGCTTTGTCTCTACGGATATGCTGTTCACGTGTTTGCAACGCCATCCGAAGGGCCGGTTTTCCCTGTGCATCAATGGTTGCGCCGATGATGCGTCCGGGAATAGAGCGCTGATACGTTTTGTTGGTAGCGAAAAAGGCGGCGTGCGGTCCGCCGTAACCCATGGGCACGCCGAAACGCTGGGAATTTCCCACCACCACATCTGCACCCCATTCGCCCGGAGGCGTGAGTAATGTCAAAGATAACAAGTCCGTGGAAACCACTACTTTGATGTCCTTCTCATGGCAAGCGTTGACCCATTCGGTATATGCATGTACGCCACCTGTGGCATCAGGATATTGTAAAAGCGCACCAAAGAACTGATCACTAGGTTCAAAAGAAAACACGTCGCCAACTTCAAGGACAATGCCCATGGGTTCGGCACGCGTTTCAAGCACATCTAAGGTTTGGTCGAAAACCTTATTGCTCACAAAAAATTTATTGGCGCCACGCTGGATGGCTTCTTTAGAGCGGAGGCCAAATGTCATGGCCATGGCTTCAGCGGCAGCGGTTCCTTCGTCCAACAAAGAGGCATTGGCGAGTTCCATTCCGGTTAGTTCCATCACCATGGTCTGGAAATTCAGGATGGCTTCCATGCGTCCCTGAGCAATTTCAGCTTGGTATGGCGTATAGGCGGTGTACCATCCCGGATTTTCAAATATATTCCGAAGAATTGGTGACGGGGTATGAGTGCCATAATACCCTTGACCAATGAAATTATGGGCCAGCGTATTTTTTTGCGCCAATTGGCGGATATGCGTCAGGTAAGCGGATTCCGACATGGCCGGAAGAGACGCATTCCATTCCCTGCGAATGCGTTGTGGTACAACTTCTTCAATAAGTTGGTCGAGGCTCCGGACATCCAACTGCGACAGCATGATGGACGTTTCCGCCGGATCGGGGCCAATGTGCCGGCCAGCAAAGGTTTGGTGGTGCATGGAATGCGAAATGGCAAATATTTTCTAATCAACGCAAAAATAAACATATTTGTTGGAGCCAAGAAGCCACATCACATGACTCATTTCATTTCTATGCGTATTTTTTCAAAACTCCTCGTTATCACTTTTTTGTGTTCTTTTAGTTTCGTTCTTGCGCAAGATACCCTGCTTTTTATCAATGGAAAAGAACGACTTGCCGACCAGATTTCCCGAAAAGATGGCCAAATTTCTTATCGGTGGTTAAAGAAAAAGAAACCCGTGTACCCTGTTGCAGACTATGTGGAAGTAAAAGAGGTAGGCCTTGTGTCAAAAGACCGTGTGCTTGCTGGCAGATTACTTGAAAGAACAGATTCCAAAATTCGTTTCGAAACGTCCACTGGCCAAGTGCGGGAATATGCGCCAAATGAGGTTTTTGACGTGACAGAAACGTCCCTGATTCCCGTCAATGTAAAAGTAAAAAGAGGAGTGGTTAGACGAAACAACGACCATTACGAGTTTTTTTCAGTGAGAAAGCAAAAAACAGTCCGGGAAGAAAAGCTGTTTGCCATCTTTAACCAGCAGGAAACCCTGATTTATCGTCAGGACACCTTGTCCCGAAACTTTTTTCTGCCGGAAAACGAAGCCCGCGCTTACATCTACGGCAGAAGGTCGGCCCGCAGGCATTATGAATCCATTGGAACGTATTTTGCCGCAGCAGCCATTGGCGGCGGTGGTGTTATTTTCAACTATTTCTATATTCCACTTCCAATGGTGGCTTTTACCTTCATTAATGCCGCCATTCCTCCCAAGGTGAAAAAAACCGGCCCGGAAGATGCTCCCTGGCTGAATAATCCAGATTTTATTGAAGGCTACCGTTATCAGGCCAGCCGCCGGAAATTCAGAAATGCATGGATTACCGGAATTCCTGGCGTGTTAATCGGCGCAGCCGGCCGTGCGTTTTATTACGGTGTCATTTATTAAAACCAGACATGAACCATCCCACATGGCTACAGTCTTTTCGGGAAAAAGCCCTGGCGTTAGATGCTGCCGACCCTTTGGCCGCCGTCCGAAATCAGTTTATTCTTCCTGAAAAATCTGGTGTCAAAGCCTATTTCACAGGAAACTCTTTGGGGCTACAACCTCGAAAAGCCAAAACGTATCTAACGGAAGAACTAGACAACTGGGCCGATTATGCCGTGGAAGGACATTTTCATGGACCACGCCCCTGGCTCAGTTATCATGCGCTTTTTTCAACCCATTTGGCCCCTTTGGCCGGTGCAAAAACCACCGAAGTCGTTGCCATGGGACAGCTTACGGCCAACCTTCATTTTCTGCTTGCTTCCTTTTACCAGCCTGAAGGAAATCGCTATAAAATCATTTGTGAAGCCCATGCGTTTCCGTCCGATTTGTACGCCTTATCATCGCATATTCGTTGGCATGGCTTGAACGATGAAGACGCACTCATCCGATTGCAACCGGATCCCGTTACCCATGTCCTTTCTCCCGAAACCATTTTGCAAGCCATTGAAGCGGCCGGCGATACGTTGGCGTTGGTCATGATTGGAGGCGTGAATTACCTTAGCGGACAAGTGATGCCCATGAAGGAGATTTCCGAAGCGGCGCACGCCGTAGGAGCCAAAGTGGGATTCGATTTGGCGCATGCCATGGGAAACATCACTCTTCAACTTCATGATTGGCAAGTCGATTTTGCGGCTTGGTGTTCGTACAAATATTTGAATTCCGGCCCCGGAAGTATTGCAGGTATTTTTGTTCATGAGCGTCATCACCAGGCTGGATTGCCTCGGCTGGAAGGTTGGTGGGGACACAAAGAATCTACGCGGTTTCTCATGCGACCCAACATGGATGCGACGCCTACGGCAGAAGCCTGGCAGCTCTCCAACGCTCCTGTGCTCGCTATGGCTGCGCATCTTGCTGCGTTGGAAATTTTCACGGAAGTGGGCCCAGAAGCCAGAAGCCACAAGCAAAAATTGCAAACCCAGTTTTTACTGGAACTTTTGGCCGCTTCCCAAAATCATGGTCTCCCTATTCATTCGATTACGCCAACCCAAGCACGCGGATGCCAAACCTCGTTGGTGTTACAAATGCAACCCAGAGAGGTTTTTAACCAACTCATGGCGCAGGGAATCATTACCGACTGGCGCGAACCCAACGTGATTCGTGTGGCGCCCGTTCCTCTGTACACCCAATATCAAGAAATATGGCAACTTTTCGCCGCTTTGGCTTCGGCTTATGCCTGATTTTCTTGATGTCCGGGCTGTCCGCCCAACAGCTTCGTCAGGTTGATTTTTCTCCCGTAGATTCCCTTTTACACGCGCCCAACGAAACGCCTGTAGTACTGAATTTCTGGGCCACATGGTGCAGGCCCTGCGTTAAAGAATTGCCGTATTTCGACACCCTTGTACCCAAAACACAAGTGGTACTGGTGAGTCTGGATTTTGGAAAAAACGCGGAAATTAAATTGCTACAGTTTTTAAAGGATAAAGGGACACCTCATCCTGTTTGGTGGCTAACGGAAGGAAACGAGCAAGTGTGGATTCCTAAAGTGCATCCGGAATGGACGGGAGCCTTGCCCGCCACTTTGCTGCTCCATCAGGGCAAAAAGTGGTTTTTCCCTGAATCATTTGAATCGCCCCAAGCGTTATATCATACCATTATTTCAACCTTAGAGAAACCATGAATATTGCAGTCATTCTTAGTGGATGCGGCGTGTATGACGGCGCAGAAATTCATGAGTCCGTAGCGGTACTATATCATGTAGACCGACTTGGACATACCGCGGTGCTTTTTGCCCCGGATGCCCCACAACATCATGTGGTGAATCACCTCAATGGAGAAACCATGCCGGAAAACCGCAACATGTTAGTAGAAGCGGCCCGTATTGCCCGTGGAAACATTCGACCTTTGCAGCAATTTCAAGAGAGTGAGGTAGATGCCATGATACTTCCTGGCGGATTTGGGGCTGCAAAAAACCTTTCAGACTGGGCTTTTCATGGCCCATCAGGAAACGCTGAACCCGAGACCGCCAAAGCCATACAAGCCATGGTAAAAGCCGGAAAACCTGTTGCCGCACTTTGTATGGCGCCGGTGGTGTTGGCCAAAGCACTGGAAGGCACTGGCGTCCAACCTACCCTTTCTGTCGGACATGCTAGTCAGGCTTCTCCTTATCCCATTGCCGACATTCATCAGGGCATGCAACAAACCGGCGCCCAAACAGAGAATGTAGGCGTTCCGGACGTGGTTATAGATGCAAAAAACAAATTGGTGACGGCTCCCTGTTACATGATGGAAGCCTCCATTACCCAGGTTTTTCAGAATGCTGAAAAGGCCATCCAAGCACTCATTTCCCTGATATGAAGCCACGTTTCCCTGCCACCATTTCTCTGATTGTACTCAACGTAGCGGCTTTTGGCTGGCTTTTTTCCCGTGAATTGAGCGACCCGGAGCGATTATTCATTGTTTATGGTGGCGTAAACCGCGGATTGGTCATAGAGCAAGGTGAGTACTGGCGTCTGCTTTCTGCTACATTTTTACACGGTGGGTTGTTGCATTTGGCCATGAACATGTACTCCCTTTGGGTGGTGGGCAGTTTTTTAGAACGCTGGGTGCAATGGCGCTGGTTCATTGTATTTTACCTCGTCTGTGGACTTGGTGGTTCTGTGGGATCCATTTGGTGGCATAGTGAGCCGACTGTAAGCGTGGGAGCCTCCGGTGCTATTTTTGGTATTGTAGGCATTCTCACTGGCATGCTGTCTTTGGGCAAAATTTTTGACCCACACGGCCGAAAAGCATTGCTCAAAAATCTCCTGCTGGTCATTGGATTGAACGTCCTGATCGGACTTAGTATACCTGGCATTGACAACGCCGGACACATCGGAGGATTGCTCGCCGGATTGCTGCTAGGCGCCACCCTTGGCTTGGGACTTCGCCCGGGTTTTTCTAAAACCGACCGTAGGCGACTAGCCGCCATGGGGATTGTACTTACTTTGGGCGTTTTAGCCTTGTTTATATTCGTTATTCCATTACATTCTTAGGTACGTCACCGCCATTTCACCCATTTTTCTAACTATCTTTGCCCCGATATTGCCGAAGCATAGCGCGCGGCAGTGCGATGTTTAACTTAATACAACCTATTCGATGGCCATTACGCACGACCATGTGAAAGGACTTGTGAAGCGCTTAGACGCGCTTAGGGGGTCACTTTGACGTTCCTGGCAAGGAAATCACATTACAAGAAGAAAATTTAAAAAGACAAGATCCCCATTTTTGGGATCAACCCAAAGTAGCGGAGCAAGTAGAGCGCAACATTCGCTCCCTCGAAAAAACCCTTGCAGAGTTTAAAGCGGCTGAAACGGCCCTGGAAGACTTGCAGGTGATGTTCGATTTTTTCAAAGAAGGTGAAGCAGAAGAATCCGATGCCGAAGCCGCCATGGAACACGCCATGACTACGCTAGAAGCACTGGAATTCAAGAAAATGCTCAGCGGCAAGGAAGACATGTTGGGGGCCGTGGTACAAATTACCGCTGGCGCCGGTGGTACTGAAAGCTGCGACTGGGCGTCTATTCTCATGCGCATGTACCTCATGTGGGGCGAAAAACATCGGTATACCATCAAAGAAACCGATTTCGTAGAGGGAGATGTGGCTGGAATCAAGAGTGTTACACTTCAATTTGAAGGAGATTATGCCTACGGATATCTCAAAGGCGAAAACGGCGTCCACCGACTGGTACGCATTTCACCTTTTGATGCCAACGCCAAACGACATACCAGCTTTGCTTCCGTGTATGTGTATCCAATTGTGGACGATACCATTGAAATAGAAGTCAAAGATGCCGACATCGAATGGGAAACTTTCCGTTCCGGCGGTGCGGGCGGGCAGAACGTAAACAAGGTAGAAACGGCAGTACGCCTGTATCACAAACCTTCGGGCATTGTGATCAAAAACCAGGAAAGCCGGTCACAGCTTCAGAACAAAGAAAACGCTGTACGTTTACTGAAATCACAGCTCTACGAGAACGAAATGCGCAAGCGCAACGAAGCCCGCGCCGAAGTAGAAGGCAACAAGAAAAAAATCGAGTGGGGTTCCCAGATTCGGAGTTACGTGCTTCATCCATACAAAATGGTGAAGGATCTCCGCACCGATTTTGAAACCTCGAATGCCCAAGCCGTGTTAGACGGTGACCTCGACGGCTTCCTCAAAGCCTTTTTGATGGAATTCAACTAATCGATTTTTCTGACAACCAATTATAAAAGACCCCGAAAGGGTCTTTTTTTGTGGGTGTCTGACCCATTGCGGTCAGGGCATTGCGAAAGATGTAGTTGTTTCCCGCAAGTGGGTATCGGGAGACGGGTCGGAAAATCGTTGTGGCGAATTTTTTTTCGTCCCGACGATTTTTCGCCCCTTTTACGATGGATTGGACGGAATGGATGTCTTTTGAGAGAATGTCTGTTGAATGCTGATTCGCTCCAACGATTTCGATGATGCCGTGAATATGGTCGGGCATGATAATGTGTTCGTGTAATACCACATTGGGAAAATGTTTGGGAATGTCTAACCAACATTGGTTGGCAATTTGTCCGGCGTCATTCAACATCATTTGGAAGGAAGGATGATTGGGTGAATTCTTCATTGCCGACTGGTTATTGGCCCTCATAATTTGGACAAACAAACGAGCCCTGTTGTGCACACAAATGGTGAAAAAATACAATCCTGTCTGTGAATAATCATACCCTTTCAGGCGGATGGATTTACGGTGATGGATGCTGGGATGATATGTCATAAATAATTAAAATTTCCTTGGTGTTTGTCAATTTTGTGAATGGGTGATTTCATGAAGACAATGGCGATGTCTCAATGGCTTAAATGACGATCGATTTTCATGAACGGATGAGGGTGTATTAAAATGATGCGATGATGAGAAAAATGTCTTCGCAGTTCAAAATCACGTCTTTAAATTTTTCACTACGAAAAGGAAAAACCCAGGCGCTGAATACCGAAAGAATGGCGAGATGCTGCTACTTCATTTTCCCATTTCCTCCAAAAAAACCAAAACCTCCGGCGATTTCACCCAAAAACCTTATTTTCGTGCTTCTTGAAACATACCTATAGTGGAAAATACATTTAAACGGCTCAATCTGTTCGGCGGTTGGTCTGTCACCCTGATTGCTTTTTTGGTTTATGCCATCACCATGGAACCCACTGTGAGTTTCTGGGATTGTGGCGAGTTTATCGCCTCTGCGCATAAATTACAAGTGGGTCACCCGCCCGGAGCTCCCCTCTTCGCCATGCTCGGAAGACTTTTCATCATGTTTGCCGGCGACAATGGCGACCAAGTGCCCGTGATGGCTAACCTACTTTCTGTGACGGCCAGCGCACTTACCATTGGTTTCCTTTTCTGGACCATTTCCGGTGTGGCCATCAAGATTCTAAAAACACATCAAGGCTCTACCCGTGTAGACTGGAACGCAGAGCGGATTTGGGCTGTGTTGGGAAGCGCATTGCTGGGCGCCCTGGCCTATACGTTTTCTGATACTTTCTGGTTTTCGGCCGTAGAAGGTGAAGTATACGCTACCTCCTCGCTTTTTACCGCGTTGGTGTTTTGGGCCATTTTAAAATGGGATCAAGATGTCGATAATCAAGGGGAAAATCCCGACCGCTGGATTGTTCTCATTGCTTACCTCATGGGACTTTCTATTGGGGTTCACTTACTGAACTTATTGACCATTCCGGCCATTGGGCTGGTATACGCCTACAAACGTTATCCAAAACTGAAAAATATTTCCTGGACGGCTTTAATTGTTTCCGGCGTCATTCTACTTTTTGTGCAATATGGCATAATCCCGGGAACCATTGGGGTGGCCGCTTTTTTTGAGCGAACTTTTGTCAATAGTTTCGGATTCTCGTTCGGGGTCGGCTTTTTCTTTTTCCTTTTTGCCATTATGGCCGGGATTACCGGTGGCATTATTTGGGCCAGGAAAAATCAAAAACCACTGGTGTATTTGGGACTCTGGTCCGTGGCTTTTATTCTTTTGGGCTACTCTTCCTATGGAATGATTTCCATTCGTTCTATGGCGAACACGCCCATGGACGAAAACAATCCAGAGGATGTATATTCCATGATTTCTTATCTGAATCGTGATCAGTATGGCGATCGTCCTTTGTTTTACGGACAATATTATGATGCCGAAATTCAGGGTATTAAGCGGGATAAACCGATTCGGATGAAAGTGTATGCCGTTAAGGAAAACGGCAAGCGCTCCGTGGCAGATTTTGCCACCGAAAGGGAGGCTCGTATGTTTATCGAAAAGTCTGAAAATCCCTCATTGGCCATAAAGCCAGAATATATCGTGGTGGATTACAAGCCAGAATATACGTTTAACTCATCCCGGATGACGTTGTTCCCACGCATGTGGAGTTACCAGGAGAATCACGTGAGAGATTATCGTTCCTGGGGCGATGTAAAATCCGGTAAAAAGCCCGGAATGGGCAACAACCTCAAGTTTTTCTTTAGTTATCAGGTCAATTGGATGTATCTCCGCTATTTCATGTGGAATTTCGTAGGCCGCGAAAACGACGTCCAGGGTAATGGAGAACCAACCAATGGTCACTGGATTTCCGGTATTCCTTTTATCGACGAATTTGTAAGTGGATCTCCGCAGAAAAATCTTCCTGAACGTCTCGAGGAGAATAAAGGTCGGAATACCTATTTCTTCCTTCCGCTCATTCTAGGCATCATCGGATTATTGTACCATAGCCGCGAAGACAAGCGGGGCGCCTTTGTGGTTACCATGTTGTTTGTACTAACCGGAATTGCTATTGTGGTGTATCTGAACCAAACACCACAACAGCCCAGGGAACGTGATTACGCCTACGCCGGCTCATTTTATGCGTTTTGCATTTGGGTCGGACTTGGATTCATGGGAATCCTCGATTTCCTGAAGAAAAAACAGCTGAATGGAAATGCCGTACGCGCTGGTGTACTTGGGCTTTCTTTGGTGGCCGTACCGGGCTTACTGGCCTATCAGAATTGGGACGACCATAATCGCGGCGGACGATATACCGCGCATGATTTCGCATTAAATTACCTGAACTCATGTGAAAAAGATGGAATTATCTTCACCAATGGAGATAATGATACTTTCCCACTTTGGTATTTGCAGGAAGTAGAAGGTGTTCGCACGGATGTACGTGTGGTGAATCTAAGCCTTTTAAATACAGATTGGTACATTAACCAAATGAAGCGTGCTGCCTATGATGGCAAGCCTGTTCCATTCAGCATGGAAGAGCCACTCTACCGCGCCGGACAAAGAGACCAGGTGCTTATGGACACCCAAAGCAAACGCTATTATACTGTGCAAGAGCATTTGGAATGGTTAAAGAAAACGGATGGATCTAATCTGCATACCAATCCGAATTCCTCTGATAAGTATTTTTACCTGCGATCCAACAAATTCAGTCTGCCCATCAATAAAGAAGCCATTCGCGCTCAAGGTTGGCTGCCCGATGCGGTCGTAGATACGTTGCCCGCAGAACTGCGCTGGGAACTGAATAAATCCTACATCCTGAAAAACGAAGTAATGGTCCTGGATCTCCTGGCCAATTTCAACTGGGAGCGCCCAATTTATTTTGCCGTAACGGTGGGTGGGTCTAACTATTTTGGATTGGATCCTTTCTTCTCTATGGAAGGAATGGCTTATCGTTTGATGCCTTATGCTACAAAATCTCACGACGGACAAACCGGAGAGGTAAACTCAGAAGTAATGTACAGCCGACTCATGGATGAGTTTAAATGGGGTAATATGAACGATCCCAATGTATATCTGGATGAAACCAATCTGCGGATGTCTTATAACTTCCGGAGCACCTTCCTGCGGGTGGCGGATAAACTTCGGATGGAAGGCCAGAACGACAAAGCATTGGCGGTCTTAGATAAACTGGAAACCCTTTTACCCGATGCCATTGTTCCTTACGACTACTTTAACGTGATGGTGGGTAATCTTTACATGTTGCTCGGTGAATACGATGCTTCTGCCAAAGTACTCACCCGTACCCGCGAGCGGTACCAGCAAGACTATGATTATTACAACAGCTTCCGTAAAAAAGATGAGTATATATCAATGGAAATTCAACGTGCGGAATATGTACTGAATCAGGTGGATGGACTGTTACAAAGGCTCGAAGCGATGAAGCTTGCACCACCACCATCTGCTTTTACTGAAGGAGATTCAGTGGTGATTAATCCTTAATCTATGGTAAAAGCCAACTTACATACCCTGTGTTACTGGCTGATGTTCGGGCTTGCGGCGTTCAGTGTACATGCACAAACCCGGACTTACACCGTAGAGGTTTTGGGAAGTAAGGTTGGGGAGTTGTCTGTCACCAGAGAGGTCAATGGTAAAGTGGTTCGATATACTACCGTATCCGATGCCGAAGTAGATTACTGGTTGGGTTCTACTGTGGCTCAATACAGAAGTACCGTACTGGTAGTAGATGGAAAAGTCACCAGCGTTTCAGCCAGAACGGTTCGCGATGGTGAAACGGAAAGATTTACCCGCTTACATGAAGAACAGGGGCGCTGTGTTTCCGAAACCAAAAAGGGGAAAACGGTAATTCCTGAGTGTCCTGCCTACTGTGTGGCCATGATGTTTTTCTCGCCGCCGAAAGGTCTGAAAACCATTTTTTCCGAAGATTTTGGTACCATGGTTCAGGTTGGTCCGGATGCCCATCAGGTCTATGTGGTTTCTTTGCCGGATGGGAAAAGAAATCGCTATCGGTACAACGAAGGCGGCATGGTAGAGTTGATTTCCGGCTCTGCACTTGGTAAAGCGGTGCTTACGCTAAAAGAACCCTAACGGCATTCTGTGGTTACTTACGCTTAGATTGATTTTACCCATGATGCATATTGAGCACCTTACGGTGAATGTTTTCCAGGAAAACACATATATCCTATCTGCTCCGGATGGAACGGCGGTGGTGGTAGATCCGGGTTGTCTTTTTCCGGAAGAAACGCAAATGCTAAAACAACGCATTCAGGAGCGTCATCTTAAAGTTCAGGCCGTCCTGCTTACCCATGCGCATTTGGATCATATTTTTGGCGTAGATGCCGTTTGCGACGCGTTTAAAGTGCCTCTTTATGCCCACGCGCAAGCGCCGGAATTGATTCAACGGCTTCCTCAGCTTTGCTCCATGTATGGTTTGCCGCCTATGGCCTGTCGACTTCCAGATTATTTTTTGGCCGATGGCGATGTTTTTACATTTGGGGAAGTGGAGCTGGAATGCATGCACGTACCCGGCCATTCCCCCGATCATTTGGTGTTTATTCATCATCATCGGGAAGCCATCATTGGAGGAGATGTCTTGTTTAAAGACAGCATTGGCCGTACGGATTTACCTGGTGGAGATCATGATGCATTGATTCGAAATATTAAGGAAAAGTTGTTCCTTTTACCCGACACCTATCAGGTGTATCCGGGACATGGACCGCAAACTTTGTTGGGTCGAGAAAAGCAGTTCAATCCTTTTCTGCAATGACGACCATTGCCCTGGCCAGAAAGCCAACCCGTGAAACGGTGATTTTGGGCATCGATCCGGGGTCCGTGGTCATGGGCTTTGCCGCCATTGTGGTTCGGGGCAATGCCATTCGGATTTTGGAAATGGGAGTGGCGCAGGTCGGAAAATCAGAACATCATTATGACCGATTAAAGGAGATTTACGCCGTGGTAAGCGATTTGATTCGCCTGCATGAAGTAACAGACATGGCCATTGAAGCTCCTTTTTTCGGAAAAAATGTGCAGAGCATGTTGAAGTTAGGACGTGCGCAGGGCGTTTGCATTGCAGCGGCCATGGGGCTAGATGTACAAGTAACGGAATATGCACCCAGGGAGATTAAGCAATCTATTACGGGGAAAGGAGCTGCGTCAAAAGAACAGCTTGCCGCTATGTTGAGCCGCATGGTAGAAGATGTTCCGGGCGACTTGCCATTAGATGCTACAGACGCGCTTGGCGTGGCGGTATGTCATTATTTTCAGGCTTTCTCTCCTGTCCCGCGGCCTGTAAAAACCAATCAGCTGAGAAAATCAGGTAAAAAGGGCCAAAGCAGTTGGTCGAATTTTTTAAAAGACAATCCGGATCGTCTTCAGAACGGGTAAAACGTTTGGTTTTGTTCCGATTAGCCAGAGGTGGTCATCTTGAATCATTTTTCCGAAAACATACTTTAAGCCTCTGGATTTAGGCGGGTTGGCTGAGGTTGGCCATGCTTTTCCGTAGGATGTTGTCCTTTTTCCATAGCCGATTTTAAACGTTTATATCCGTTTAATTGCCGAATCATTCCTGTTTCCTGTCGTAACTTGTCCACGGGGAGGGGTGGGTTTTACCCCGACCTTTCCGGAATTTTTTCCCCCGAAAAAGAATCTTCCTGGGCAAACTCTCTTTTTTCCGATCGGAAAGCTTTTTACCAGAAAGAATAGAAATTCCATTCGGTGAAAGTTTCATTTTCGCCGGCGCATTCCGCAATCATCAATGCCAACGTCTATTTTGAAATCCAGTGAAGTCATCCAAACGTCATTGAAATCGACATTTTATTTAGCCGATTTTAAACGTTTATATCCGTTTAATTGCCGAATCATTCTTGTTTCCTGTGGTAACTTGCCCACGGGGAGGGGTGGGTTTTACCCCGGTTTTTTGTCAGACAAAGGCCTTGCTCATGTTCACCAAGTCGCGAACAAATGTTTCTGCTGCCTGGCTGGACACAAAACACCAACTTTCTTTTAATCCGCCCTGGCTTTGAAGATCTATTTTATAAAGTCGGATTTCCGGGACAGGCCTGTTGTCTCGGAATCGACGATCCGGGTTTCCGTCTTTATTTACTTTTAACCAAGTACTTCCCACAATTTCTGCTCCAGTGGGAACGGTGTCGTAGATGGGAATTTTTTCCTGACTTCCGGAAATCTGGAGATCACAATAGAGCACTAAAACGGGCGGCCGTTTTCCAGGATGGATAAGAACAAAAGACGGATAAAAATAGACCGCGCCATTGGGAGAAAGTGGAATACATAGGGCCTCTTCCGGGGTTTCTACACCTTCGAAATCTTCTATTTTTAATCGAATAGATTGTTTAATCCACTGCGTTCCATGGGCGAGTTTATCTCGGATTTGATCCATGTGCCCCAGTCCGGTGATATCCCACGCATGTCCTGCGTCTTTTAAAGCGGTGAAAGAGGTGCGCAATTGTTGCCAGGCTTGGGTTTCCTGCTCAGACAATGGCATGGTGATTTGAATGGCGGCCAGTGACACATCATTGGCTAACTGGGCTATATTTTCTTCGATGCGTTTTTTCTTTTTGCTGAAATAGGGAATGATCCAACCGAAGAGGAGGAGTTTGGCCATGAAATCGAGTGTGGTAGCCTTGCGAAGTTCTTGTTTCAGTGTCCACTCCCGTTCCCGTGAAAAGGTGCGCAACTGGGTGCATTGGACAATCATTTGGTTCAATTCATGAATGGCTCCTGATCCGGTAAGCGTGGTGTCCGAGGCAATGGGCTGGACAAAAAGTGGTTCTGGAATCCATTGGTTTTTTTCCCCATTTGTGGAACGGCTTCGGGGGCTTGTTTTGGATTTTCCTCCGATTCTTTGCCGATCGTACAAGCCGGTACCCGGAATGCTGGTGTTTAGAAAGGCGCCATTTTTGCCAAAATTCACACTGGCTCCGCGTGGGCCTATGGTGGTAGAAATTCCGGATTTGCTAAGGTTGAAGACAACACCGGGAAACAGCGTAATTCTTTTTCTGAACCGCATAAATGGAATATAGGGATGATAATAGGCAAAAATAAAAAACCCTCTCCGGATATGGAGAGGGTTGTTGCCCGAGATGGATTCGAACCACCACAATCAGAACCAAAATCTGAGGTCCTGCCGTTAGACGATCGGGCAAAGCGGTTGCAAATTTAATCATGCATTCCTGCTTTTTCCAAATTTTTTTTCACAAAAAAAGAAATCTTTGTGATGTTCGGATTTGTCATTGATAAAAGACGAAAGCCACAGCCATGATAATCAGTAGAAAAGCTACATAATGATTCCATTGAAGGGCTTCATTTTGAAAGAGAAGGCGTGTGAAAACAACAAAAATAACGAGGGTAATGACTTCTTGCAAAATTTTAAGCTGAACCAGGGAGAACGGTCCGCCATTTTCTTTGAATCCCATCTTGTTGGCCGGCACTTGAAACACATATTCAAAAAAGGCCAAGCCCCATGAAATCAGTATGATACTGAATAGGCCAAGCTGTTTTCCCCAAGAAAGGGTTTTGAATTTCAAATGGCCATACCAGGCAAATGTCATGAAAATGTTGCTGATTACCAGCAAGATGATCGTGAAAAATGGTTTCATGGAGTAGGAATGAGCGAAGAGAATCCAAATACGGCGGTCAGGGAGTCTAATGGCCTTGTCCAAACAGAGTCCGTGAGGTTTTTTCGGGTTCTTTGAACAAGTGCCGCTTCCGTATAACCGGGCAAATAGCCCTGGGAGTCACCCCATTGTGTCCGGGTGAGCAGTTGTAGTAAATCGTTCACAGCAGCCTGTTCTGTGGATGTAGAGGAAGGTAAATTCGTCAGCCGTAATAATCCTGACGCAGCCCACAAGCGGCCTTTGCCTAAAAGTTGATGAAGAAATACCACGCTGCTTATGGAATCTTGTTCAGATACAGGACTTTTTTCTCCCGTTTTTCCGAAAACCGATGATCTCCTATCCGGATGAAGTGTCCTTAGCGCCCGATGCACCATTACAAAAATCCGGACACTATCTACCATACCTGACTTTTTTCGATGCATTTTTCTGAGGAAAATGGGATGCGTTTCACATTGCTTTTTCAATAAAGCGGAAAGGTGATTTTTATTTGTGGAATCCTGTCGCATACAAAACTCATAGGCGGTGAGCAGGTCTGGGACCGTGGCGGTCTGTGTTTTGCCAGGCATCGTTTTTAAAAGTGTATGGGCGAGTGAAATGGAATCTGTCCAATCCCAAAACCATAGGGGAAATGGCGGATGGGGAAACGCAAAGGCCGGTTCTAACCAGGAGGTTAATTTGGGTGCATTCCAGGGTAAATTATTATTTGAACTATGGATATTCAGGTGTTTTCTTTCTAAGAAAGAAAGCAAAAGTGTATTTTCTGTTGCGGAAGGGTTTTGCAGCCATTTTTTTAAAAGAGCCAGTCCTGTGGCCGGTTGGGTCTGCATGAGATCCTGCAGGTGAACCAGCGCTAGATAATGAGGTGGCTGAAGTGATAATTCCTGTGGATATTCTGCGAAATAAAGCGTGAGCGGTTTCGTATCTTGTTTTCTGAACCTGGACCAGATGGCATATAGTACTTTCCCTTCTTGTCTGGCGGTGTGTCGTATTAAAAGTCTGGACAAGGTTTCTTCAGCGCGACTACTATCTTCCCCCAGAAAATAATCGGACATGCGATCTAAGCACCTAAGAGCAAAGCTGACTTTTTCCGGGTCCGGACGGGTCTGTGTGAGTTTGGTGAGTCCTTCGATAAAGGGATCGAAACGGCGAAGACCTAGTGCCAATTCCGCTTCCAATTCATCGATTTCCGGATGATGGGGAAATCTTCGGTGAATTTGTTCTAAAGCAAACCCGGCTTCTTTTGCTCGGTCGTTGTATAACAAAGCCAGTACCTGATTGGCGTAGCTCTGAAATTCCCTACATCCATTGGCCATCAACTGCTGCGACATCCGTATGAGTTCCGTTCTGAAAAAACCTCCGCGAATGGCGGACTTGATGATGAGCGTTCCGGAGGCGCAATGATTGGGCTGTTGTTGTAAAACCAATCGCGAGTATTCAGCAGCACAGTGGTCGTCTCCAATGGCAAAACAACGAAGTGCAGCAGTATGCAATTCATGAATGGTGCCCATGGGCTTCTGAGATTGAACCGAAAACAGGCTAAGCCCAAACCAACTTAAAATCCATACATAATACTGTTTGCACATATCTGACACTTTTGTTTCACCCGACCCCCAAAGATGCTTATTTTTTCTGTCCCTCCGACGATGACGGGTGTTACAGCGCCATCGTTGATTGGCAGCATGGAACACGAAACGACGAATCGCGGTGAGCTGTTCCCCGGGGTAAAACCCACCCCTCCCCGTGGTCAAGTTACGACACACAACAAAAATTATCCGGAGAATAAACGGATATAAACGATTAAAAACGGCTAAGTAAAAAAAGTCCGTTTCAAAGTCGGTTTGACGACTTCCATGGATTTCAAAAATGGGTGAAGGCTTCGATGATTATGGAATTCGCTGGCGAAAATGAACCTTTCACCAAACGGAAGTTTTTAATTACCAGCAAAACTCCTTTTCTGTCGGACCTCCGGGGTAAAACCCACCCCTCCCCGTGGTCAAGTTACGATACACAACAAAAATTATCCGGAGATTAAACGGATATAAACGATTAAAAACGGATAGACAGCATGGTGTCGTGAACACCGTTGGCCGAGGTTCATGATGTAGAGTGCTGAATCTGGGTTTTTGTTTCATGTTTAGGAGCAAACGAAAGTTCCCGCGACGGGATTTTCTCTGAGTTGTTTATCCCAATTCTAAAGTATAAGGAGCACGGAAGACCTTAAATAGTGCGAATTCACTTCTTTTAACAAGCTCTTAATGAATAATTTCGGAGTCCGGGGTAAAACCCACCCCTCCCCGTGGACAATTTACGACACCCAACAGGAATTACCCGGAGATTAAACGGTTATAAACGATTAAAAACGATTAAAAACGGCTCAATCCTCCCCACCGAAGTCTCGGCATCCTTTTCCGTCACGAACCCAGAACTCATAAAAAAAGGCAGGTCCATAAAGACCTGCCCTTCAATTAAATTCAAGTTATCTTAACAACCCAAATTAGTAAGAATGGATTGTGCACTGGTTACCGTGGTTTGGTATTGCGCCGCGAAACCTGGCTTAACATCATCGCAAAGTGCATTGTAAGCCGTGTTCAACTCTGTTAATTTAGTATTGATGTTGGAGCAACTCTGTGAAGAAATGGCAGTGGTAAGGGCGGTAACGGCGTTGGCAAAGTTCAGGCTGGTGGTGCTGTTATTGCATGAGCCGGAACAGCCTGTTACTGAAAATGCGCCCATCAGAAGACCGGCTGCGAGTATGATGCTTTTCATAAGTGTTTTGTTTAGTTGAAGAAACAGTTTTAAAACGACTCAAATCTAAGAAAGATTTTTTTCGCAATGTAAGGCCATCGCAAATAACTTGTTTTCTTGTTTCCGTGGACCCATGAATTGTAAACCGGCAGGTAAACCCTCGTGCGAACCCATTGGTATCGAAATGGCCGGATGGCCGGATAAATTGGCCTGAACGGTAAAAATATCTTCCAGATACATGGCGACAGGATCTCCGGATTTTCCTCCAAACGGAAATGCAAATCCGGGACTGGTCGGACTCATGATAAAATCATGAGAAGCCAGAATCTCGTCGGTCGCTTTTCTGATTAACTGCCTTGCTTGCTGTCCTTTATGGTAATACGCATCGTAATATCCGGCACTCAGAACGAAGGTGCCCGTCATAATCCGGCGTTTTACCTCTTTTCCAAAACCTTCCGATCTAGATTTTCGGTATGTATCTTCCAGATTTTGTGGATGTGGCGTACGATATCCGTAATGAATACCGTCGAATCGGGATAAATTGGAAGATGCTTCTGCCGTAGATAATACGTAGTATGTTGGTACCAAATAATCCAGATAAGGGAAGTCAACATAAGAAATGGAATGTCCCATTTCCTCAAGTCGCTGGATTTGTTGTTTAAAAAGGGCCAACACATGCGGATCGATGGACGGATGATCCATGACGACGCGATATACCGCAATTTTTTGTGGGCTTAGTGAAGTCGGAACAAAGGGTTCGTTGGCTTCTGAAATGGCAGTGAGGTCTTTTCCATCCGGACCGGCCATGATGTCGGTTAATAACGCGGCATCTTCCACATTATGTGTGAGCGGTCCAATTTGATCGAAAGAGGAACCATAGGCAATAAGTCCATATCTGGAAATCCTGCCATAGGTAGGCTTTATGCCGACTACGCCACAAAACGCAGCGGGTTGTCGAATGCTTCCTCCTGTGTCAGAGCCAAGCGCAGCGGTACAAAGTCCGGCAGCAACAGCGGCAGCAGAACCTCCGGAGCTTCCTCCCGGGACACGGGATTCATTCACCGGATTTTTCACAGGCCCAAAAGCAGATTGCTCATTGGATGAACCCATGGCAAACTCATCACAGTTTAATCGACCGATGACAATGACATCTTCGGCCAGTAAACGTTCCAGGGCAGTGGCCGTGTAAACGGACGTAAAACCTTCTAAAATGCGTGAAGAGGCGGAAACCTGATGCCCTGCATGAAGTATATTGTCTTTTACGCCCAAAACCAAACCGGCCAAACGGCCTAATGGCTGACCCAGACGTTTTTTTTCGTCTAACGCACCAGCCTTGGCCAACGCTTCTTCCCGGTAAACTTCCAAAAAGGCATTCAGTGAGGCCCTTTGTTCAATTTTTTCCAGATAAAAGGCCACCAATTGGGTAAAACTCAGCCCACTGGCTAACGCCGCCTGCACCGATGCAAAGCCTGTGATGTTCATCAACTTTTCCAAAAATTATTTGGTGTCGCTGCCTTTGTTCTCTTCGCCGTTGCCTTTGACTCCGTCTTTAAACTCGCGGATGCCTTTTCCGATTCCTTTCATGAGTTCAGGAATCTTTTTTCCGCCAAATAAAAGCAGAATGGCTGCTACTATGAGAATAATTTCCCAGCCGTTTAATTTGCCCATAAGTTCAAAATTCTGAGGTAAAGGTAGGAATATTTTTATGCGTAGCAGCGGAACTCAGCCACGTGCGCTTTGGTGTATGTTTCAATGGACTTGGTAGAAAAAGCCGTTAGGAATTTAATCCGTTAAAAGGAGGTCATGAGGGAAAAGGTAACCCCGGTGGCGGCGGGCACTGGCCGGCAAACACCACCAATACACACAATGCCCTCGCGCTGTCGGCCATAACCCAACATCAGGCGGGTCGTGCCTAAATTTACACCAGCATTTACCGTAACATAATGAATGCGATAGGCTTCCACGGGATTACCAATGGCATATTGGTCCATGACGGAGAAAAAATAACGGGGAGAAATGGTGTATTCCATCAAGGCCATGGCCCAACTTCCATTTACACGATCTCCGATATGGTTCAGCTCTTGGGGCGTAAACATGCCTTGAACTTCGAAACGCAGGGTATGCGTTTTGTTGAGTTTCCAGGAGAGGTCCGCCACCCCGATATGGGCGCCAATTTCTCTCGGAGTGGTTCCTAATCCCTGCACTAAATTGCGGTCTAGCCACAAATACATGTACATCAATGTGAATTTCACACTCTTACTTACTTTTTGCGTGAGTTCTACATTGAAATCCATGTAAAGGGGCTTTCCTACACCAAACGGGGTAGAGGTGTAGCCCATGCGGTCTCCGGTTAGCGTTGTGTCTAACGCCGTCACACGGGAGAAATTAAGCTGAATAAGCGTTGGATATTTTCCTTTAAACCATTTCGGCGTGGTGTAGTTGATGTCGGCCTGAAAGCCAAGTTCTCCATTGTTTTGCACGGCATATGGATACACGGTGGCAGGCAGGGCGTAAGTATGCTGCTTGTTCAGCATAGGAATAAAATTCATTAGCAAAACATTGCCCGTCTCGTTCCGGTCCGACCGGAAATCCATGTTTTCCACTCTTTTTGCCTGTAAGCTAATGCCTAAGCCTTTGGTACTGTAACTGCCGGAAAAATAGAAGGCGGAACCTTCACGGTAAATAAATCGGTTGGTTAGGTTCGGATCATTGATTTTTCGTGCGTATTCCATGTTGAACCGGAACTTCCCGATGCCAAGGTTTGTTCGGCCTGAAAAGGCGCCTACGTTCAAGGGAATATCCAAGAGCTGTGAAGGATTATCCGGATTAGGAATTTCCTGGTTTCCCTGATAACGGCTTACGAAACTTCCTCCCAGCACCCAACGGACTTTTCCCCATTTGGCTTTCGGGAAAAGTCCATTAAAATTTACTTCACCGTCGAAACCTTTGATTACACCGGCACTGTAATTCCAAAAATATCTTTGTTTGCCCAAAAGACCGGTGAGTAAAATACCCGATTTAGGTGTCACTTTTACCCGTAATCCGTCGATGGCATTGTCGAAACCCAAGGCACGTTCTTCGTAGGATCGTAAGATGAGCCCGTTTCCGAATTGTTCGTAAAAATGTCCGGCGGTAACGTCTAGAAATTGGTTTTTATATCCGGCGTATCGAAATGGAATTCCCTGACCTTCAAATCTATTATCGAATCCAAGCAGGGGTTTGGGCAAATAGACTTCATATCTTGCCCCGGCGTAAAAATTGCCGTTGGTGTACACCAGATTTAAGAAGGCATTCATCCTGAATTTTTCAGGAACTTCCGGCGAACCAATCAAGGTGTCTCGTTGGTAATACTGGGCGTCCACACCGATATTTCCATGTACTTGTCCTCCTCCCGGGTCGAAAACCTGGCCATACAATGGGGAAATCAAGGCGAAAAAAAGGAGGAGAGAAAACCGGCGCATGGGGAATTTGGGTTAGAATAAATCAGCGTTATTCAATGGGCAGGCCGGCTGCGAGTTTTCGTACCAGTCCGAAAAGTTTTTGCTCGTCTCCCTGGGTATAGGTATTATGCTGCCATACGATTTTACCGTTTCCATCCAGTAAAAAGGTATGGGGAACGGTATTGACAGAAAGTGCTCGTTTGAAATTCCCGTTGGGGTCGCAGTAGACTTCGTATTCCCATTTTCTGCTGTTCACAAATGGAGCTACTTTGGCCACATTTCGAATGTCATCGATAGAAATGGCTACCAGTTTTACGCCGGTTTCTTCTCTTAACTCTTCATATTCTTCATGAATGGCCGTGAGTTCCATGATACACGGCTTACACCACGTGGCCCAAAATGAAATAATCATGGGCTTTCCATTATTCTGAAATGTGGAGGTGTTGATGGTAGCGCCTTCCAGTGACTGGACGTCTGCGGCAGGAATGGCGTTGTATTGCTGCGCCATCATTGGCATGGTAGCCAATAGAAAAGAAAAGAAAATGGCTTTCATAGAATTCGAAGATATAAAAAATAAAGAAAAGCTTACGCGGTAATCTTCAATCTATGTGCCAGAGTTATTTCAGGCTCCGAGCCATTCCACCTGATTTCTACCAAGCTTAATTTTCCCTTCGTTTTCCATGACTTTCAGGAGTCTGGAAACTACTTCTCTTCGGGTACCTAATTCTTGGGCGAGTTGCTGGTGGGTAATTTCCAACAGGCGGCTATTTTTGGCCAGCGACAATTGTTGTAAATGACGTTCCAGCCGCTCATCCATGTGACTAAAGGCGATGGAATCTACGGTGTCCAGTAATTCTTCAAATTTATCCTGATAGGCTTGCAGTACGAATTTGTACCAACTTGGATATTTTTTAACCCATTCATCCATTTTATCTATGGGCAAAGCCAAAATGGTAGTAGGTTCCATGGCTACGGCGCGGATTTTGGACTTTCGGGCGCCGGTGGCACAAATCAACGAACTGGCGCAGGCTTCACCTGGCTCGAGATAATACAACAACAATTCATGGTCTTCGTTGTCGTCCCGAAAGACTTTCACCATGCCCTGAGTGACCACCGGAATGTCGCGAATAGGAAGTCCGACATCCATAATCATGTCTCCTTCCGGTACCTGCAGGACACGACCATGTTGCTCAAATTCAAGTAAAAGGGGCGTTTCCAACCCGGGAAACATTTTGCGTAATTTATCCAGCTGCTCCATGGTATGTTAACTTTTACGCATCCATTGAAGATAGAGTAACTCAAAAGTGGTGTACACCAGATAACAAGCAAAAAAGGTAAGTACAAAAGGCAGGTCGATGGGACGAATGATGAAGTGAGAAAGGGCTAAAAACACCAAATAGGCAAACATTTTAAACGCCATGGCGCCCAAAAAATGGGTTTGAAACTTGGTGGGATTAGACGTAACGGCACGAATCAAAAGAAAGTGACTGAGTCCGGTGATAAAATAGAAAGCCACAATCACCAAAAACCCATGTGGAGGAACAATCTTGGGCAGGCTAAAAAAGAGGATGAGGAGCAATCCGGTGATGCCGGTTAAGCTTAAAAAATATCCGTATTTCTGTTTCATTAGGTCAAAGGTAAGGGTTTAGGGGTGAATTCGGGTTTGGCCTTCATTTCTTTTTGGGCGGTTTTAGCAACACTTTTAGCACCAGTCCCAAACCGGCCAGGGTTCCGACTAAAGCGCCTCCGGCGGCCCAACCTTCCGTTTGGGTATAGTGTTCCAGGGCTTTTCCAAGAAAAAGACCGAGTATAATGCTGGCCAACAACTGAAAGCCAAGCCCGGACCATTTAATCCATTCATGCATGTCCTGTGGCTTGTGACCCGGTCATCCGGCAACGTCCATTCAGGGTGGCGCCTTCTTCCATGCCAAGGGTCGTGGTGCTTACATCTCCTTCAATGACGGCAGTGGCTTTGATCAACGTTTGTTCCTTAACTTCCAGGTTGCCCACAATTTTTCCCATGATATCGGCCTGGGTACAAAACACATTGCCTTCTACCAGACCTTTGGATCCAATAACTACTTTTCCACCGGCATGCACCTGGCCTACCACCGTTCCATCTATGCGTATGTTCCCTTCACAATGAATGTTTCCCTCAATTCGGGTGCCTTCATTCATTTGATTGGGAACCGATACTTCGGCGCGAGAAGCCTGCATTTTTTTCAACATAAGGACATGGTCTATGCCCTAAAATTAAACTTTTGCAGGGAAAATACCTGATTTATTCGTACAATGCCTTTCTGGCTTCTTTCACCCTTTCGTCACGGATATAATCGTCGTAACTCATTTCCTTATCAATCATTCCGTTGGGGCCAATTTCAATAATCCGGTTGGCCAACGACTGGATAAATTCGTGGTCATGGGTGGTAAACATCACGGTTCCATTGAAATTTTTCAAACCGTTGTTGAAAGACGTGATGCTTTCCAAATCCAGGTGGTTCGTCGGCTCATCAAGCAGCAGGAAATTCGGATTTTGCAACATGATCTTGGAAAGCATACAGCGTACTTTTTCCCCGCCCGAAAGCACTTTCGCACTTTTCAGAGATTCTTCTCCGGAGAACAGCATCCGTCCTAAGAATCCACGGATATAGGTTTCGTCTTTTTCTTTGGAATACTGGCGTAACCAATCGACCAGCGGCAAATCTTTTTCGAAATAGGCACTGTTGTCGTTGGGCAAATACGCTTGAGTAATGGTAATGCCCCATTCTACAGAACCGCTGTCGGCCTTCCTTTCTCCCATTAGGGTTTGATAAAGAATGGTAGGAGCAAGGGCTTCTTTGGAAAGAACCGCAATTTTATCGCCACGCTTTATGGTAAAGTGCAAGTTGTTCAGGATATTGCGTCCTTCTTCCTGTACAGTAAGGCCTTCTACACGGAGCAATTGATCTCCAGCTTCGCGTTCCGGATTAAAGAGAATGGCAGGATATCTTCTGGAAGACGGTTTAATGTCTTCAATATTAATTTTTTCCAGTAATTTTTTCCGACTGGTAGCCTGTCTGGACTTTGATGCGTTGGCACTAAACCGTGCGATAAATTCTTGTAATTCTTTTCTTTTGTCCTCAGACTTTTTGTTTTGCTGCTGTCTTTGGCGTGCGGCCAACTGGCTCGACTCATACCAGAAGGTATAGTTTCCGGTGAAAAGTTGCACTTTTTGGAAATCAATATCCACCACGTGGGTACAAACAGTGTCCAAAAAGTGTCGGTCGTGGGAAACCACAATGACGGTGTTGGGAAAATCCATGAGGAAGTCTTCCAGCCACATCACGGTTTCTACGTCAAGGTCGTTGGTTGGTTCATCCAGCAGTAGGATGTCCGGGTTTCCGAATAAAGCCTGGGCGAGTAAAACCCTCACTTTTTCGTTTCCGGCCAAATCTTTCATGAGCATGTGGTGACGGTCTTCGGTAATGCCCAAACCACTTAGCATGTTGGCGGCATCACTTTCGGCATTCCAACCTTCCATTTCGGCAAATTCCGCTTCCAGATCTGCTGCACGCAATCCATCCTCTTCAGAAAAATCCAGTTTGGCGTACAAGGCATCTTTTTCCGAAATGATTTCGTACAATCGCTTGTGGCCCATGATCACGGTTTGCATCACCGTAAATTCATCGAATTCAAAGTGGTTTTGTTTCAAAACGGCCATCCTTGCACCGGGTTGCATGTTTACTGCGCCCGTGGTGGGATCCTGTAATCCGGATAGTATTTTTAGAAAGGTAGATTTTCCGGCCCCATTGGCACCAATCACACCATAGCAATTTCCAGGGGTAAACGTTAGGTTTACTTCATCAAATAAGACCCTTTTACCAAATTGAAGGGAGACGTTCTGAACAAAAAGCATGCGAATTCACGTTGAAGGCCCAAAGGTAGGCTTTTCCCCGATATCAGGGACTAAGGTGCCTGCCTTTTCCAGAAAAGAAAAGCCCCGTCTTGCCACAAGATTTCGTCTTGATTTCCGGGTTGAATCGAATCTAGCGCAGATTGCTGGTCGGGCGGAAGGTCACGATCGTCCATGACTTTCAAAATGTAACGGGCATTTCCGGTTTCGGGTAAAACGAAAATCTCCGCCCTGTTGGCCACATGGGGAACCACAAAATCGGTGGCTGCCAGAGGTGCGTTTTCCGGAATTTTTTCAAGCCATTCATGAAGCTCGACCACTGGAAAACTGCGCTGATAATGAGGCTTAAAGGTGAAGTCTACGGCCTCTCTGGCCCATGGGTACAGCCGATACCAAATCAAAGATCTTCGGGTAACTTCCGGTGCCGCCAGCACCAACAATGCCAGCAACCAATATTTGCCGGGTGCCGTAATATCTTTCTGAAGCACACGCGCCAATCCCAACACCAGCAGTGGCATGAGCTCTGCGTTATAATGAAAGAAAGGTCCCCAATGGGCCGGCTGATCCGACCATAACTTTTGTAAAAGCACTGGAATCATCATCCAAATCCAGGCCGGCCGCAGCACGAGTAAAAATCCACCCGACCAAACCATTGCCAGGATAAACTTGATTTTATCGTTTCCCGGAACTTTTTCCTGACTATAAGGATTGGTGACCATGAGTTTAAGGGCTGCGATGGGATCCGAAAGCACGGATTTAATCAGACTGCTACCATCTTCGCCCAAGGCGCTGTAATGAAAATGGAAATAGTGGATGCGGCCCTCCGCAAAATAAGGCATTACGGTTTTCATGACCAATCCGAACCACACCAAACCCAAGGAGGCCAAGCCAAAGGCCAAGATGCGTTGTTTCTTCTGCTTCCAAACCATTGGCAAGCAACCTGTGCCAATAAAGAAAGCAAGTAATCCCTGGGTTTCTTTGCAACTCAGCCAAAGTAAGGTGACGCCCAGCCAGGCCCAAACTTTTTCTTTCCAAAGAAAATACAAAGCCCAGGGGATGCAACCCGCGGCCAACACATTGGTATGAAAATCGTAACCGAATGCGGAGAAAAATCCCCAGCCACAATAATAGAGCCATGCCATGGCGACGGCGTTCCAACCAGATGAGGTCCAATGTTTGGTTAGTTTGAAAATGCCCCAACCGCCCCATAAGACAAAAAACCATTGGGCTATTAATAAGGTCCAACTGCCAAAAATCCACCAAAACGGCGCCAAAAACACAAGAATGGGTTCAAAATGGTTGGCAAAGACAGAAATATCGCCCTGGAGTTCCGGTAATAAACTGGAATAAGCCATTTTTCCATGCGCGAAATACCAAATGGTTTGGTTTTTAATGCCCAAATCGAAGGCATAGGTCCTAAACAGCGCGTGGTTGAGGAAGGTAATGCATGCATACAGCACGCCAAATCCTGCCGTAAGCCAAATCATGGCTTTGTGGGAAGAAGGCATACGGGATTGAGCGAGCATCATCCTTGCGAAAGTAATATCCACTGCGGAGAAAAAAAACTTATCTTCCGCCCAAACTATGGTGGCATTCCATGAAGAATTTTGAACTTTTAGAAGCCGTTCGGCAGCATTATGCCGAGGGCGGGAATATTCTTTCTTTTTTAAAAAGTCAGGAAGGACGTGTTGGAAATGAGTCGGCGGATATTTTGATGAGTTACGATTTCCAGGCGGGCACCTATACCGCTGCTTTCGACCAAAATCCTGCTCTTCGCAGGGCGTATGCAGGAGCCATTGCAGAGGAAATAAATGCTTTGCCTGAACCGGTAAAAACGCTTTTGGACGCGGGTACGGGAGAGGGCATTACGCTGGTTCCTATGCTTCAGGCGCTGCAGGTGTCCATGGAGCAGGTGCTGGCTTTTGATATTTCCTGGTCGCGTTTGCGGTATGCCAAGGCTTTTGCCGCGCGCTTTCCCAACATGCAAATCGATTGGTTTGTGGCGAATTTATTCCGGATTCCTTTGGCAAGCGGATCCGTTGATGTGGTGCTTACGGCGCATGCGTTAGAGCCCAATGGTGGCCAGGAAGAAGCCGCTTTGAAGGAATTGATGCGTGTGAGTCGGAAATATCTGGTGCTAATAGAACCTGGTTTTGAATGGGCCAACGAAGAGGCACGTGCACGAATGTCGCATCATGGATACGTAAAAGGATTAAGGGAGACGGCCGAAAAATTGGGATGTCGGGTGCTCAAACATGCTCCTTTTTCCATGAGTTTGAACCCGTTGAATACCAGTGGATTGTTGGTTCTTGAAGTGCCGGAATCTCGCAAAGGTGAAGGTTCCTGGATTTGTCCGGTTACGGGCGAACAGCTGCGGGATCACACACCTGGATTCTTATCGAGCAGTTTGGTGTCGTATCCAATTCTTCAAGATATTCCATGTTTACTTCCTGAACAGGCCATCTTATCTACCGCTTTGCCCCGATTTTAAAAAACTTCTACCGCTTTACTTCTCTTTGGGAAACAATGGCGTTCGGGATGGCTCAATGCGAAACCTTCCCCCGGTTTGACCCTTTTACCCGTATCCGATTTTAAACGATTATATCCGTTTAATCTCCGAATAATGTTGGTTGTGGGTCGTAACTTGTCCACGGGGAGGGGTGGGTGCAACCCTGGGTTTCGTGCTGCTCCATTCAAGCGCTGCCTTTTTGAGATCACAGGGATAGTGTGGTTGACGAAGCGCCCTTTTTTCCAGACAGAATGTACTGAGGCAAAGTCGGAATTCCGAAGAAGTCCTTTTACCCGTATCCGATTTTAAACGATTATATCCGTTTAATCTCCGAATAATGTTGGTTGTGGGTCGTAACTTGTCCACGGGGAGGGGCGGGTGTAACCCCGGGTTTCGTGCTGCTTCGTTCAAGCATCGCCTTTTTGAGTTCACAGGAATGGAGTTGTTGATGAATCGTCCATGTTTCCAGGCAGAAGGCTCTGAGCCAAAGTCGGAATTCCGAAGAAGTCCTTTTATCCGTATCCGATTTTAAACGATTATATCCGTTTAATTTCCGAATAATATTGGTTGTGGGTCGTAACTTGTCCACGGGGAGGGGAGGGTGCAATCCCAGGTTTCGGAAGTCGCTCTGGGAACCTATTGTAACAACTTTTTATTCAACAGTATTCTGTCCAGTGGGCAATCCGTTTTTTCACCGGATTGGAGGAAAATATCCCAATGACGGTTCCTGACTCCTGCACTTTTTTTGCTCCGTTTAAAAAGGGTTGAGATGTCGTGTAGCTATGTTTTCAGGTTTGGAGACGGTGGCCCTTACAGGCTGATCACAGGACATCGATGACTTGGTCTGGCGCATAAAAAAACATCCTCCACAACGATGTTACTCTGTGGAGGATGTTTTATATGTTTTCTAAAAAAAACGTATAATCATCAGGTAAATTTCCCACAAGGTAATCCTGTAAAGGACGGCGCTTGTGTTTGATTTTCCTTTCGGATTACAGTTTACGTTTTACTTCGACTTCTTCGTAGGCTTCAATGATATCTCCTACTTTAATGGCATCGAAACGATCTACGGTAAGGCCGCACTCGTATCCGGTAGCCACTTCTTTCACATCGTCTTTGAAGCGTTTCAGGCTGCTGAGTTTTCCGGTATGTACCACGATGCCATCGCGAATAATGCGAATTTTGTGGTTTCGTGCGATTTTGCCATCGAGCACATAACAACCGGCAACAGCGCCAACTTTGGTAATAACGAACACCTCGCGGATTTCCACGTTGGCGGTTACTTTTTCTTCTACTTCCGGAGCCAACATACCTTCCATGGCGGCTTTAACCTCATCGATGGCTTGATAGATGACGGAGTAGTGGCGGATGTCGATTTCTTCTTTTTCAGCCAGTTTCCGTGCAGAAGTATTCGGACGAACCTGGAATCCAACGATGATGGCATCTGATGCAGAGGCTAACAATACGTCTGATTCTGAAATGGCACCCACCGATTTGTGGATGACGTTCACCTGAATATTTTCGGTAGACAGTTTCAGCAAAGCATCGGTAAGGGCTTCGATAGAACCATCAGTGTCCCCTTTGATGATGATATTGAGCTGTTTGAAGTCTCCAATGGCAATCCGGCGGCCAATTTCGTCCAAAGTAATGTGTTTTTTCGCACGAATACCTTGTTCACGCTGTAGCTGTTGACGTTTGGTGGCTATTTCACGGGCTTCTCTTTCGTCTTCCATAACATTAAAGCGATCGCCAGCCTGCGGTGCACCGGAAAGGCCGAGCATTCTTACAGGCATAGATGGTCCTGCTTCATCTGCTTTGGATCCACGTTCGTTGAAAAGTGCTTTTACACGTCCGCTGTATGGTCCTGCCAAAACCACATCGGACTGACCGAGGGTGCCGTTTTGTACTAAAAGGGTACAAACATAACCTCGACCTTTGTCTAACTGTGCTTCGATAACCACACCGGTAGCTCTGAGTTTCGGGTTGGCTTTAAGTTCCAACATTTCAGCCTCTAAAAGGACTTTTTCCAGTAGTTTATCGATGTTCAGACCTTGTTTGGCTGAAATCTCCTGGCACTGGAATTTTCCGCCCCATTCTTCTACCAGAATGTTCATTTGGGCCAGCGCTTCGCGGATTTTATCCGGATTTGCGCCGGGCTTATCAATTTTATTGATGGCAAAAACCATCGGTACATTTGCCGCACGGGCGTGGTTAATGGCTTCAATGGTTTGCGGCATCACGGAGTCGTCTGCAGCAATCACAATGATGGCTACGTCGGTGATTTGCGCACCCCGAGCCCGCATTGCGGTAAAGGCTTCGTGACCAGGAGTATCGATAAAGGTGATGAGCCTTCCATCTTCCAATTGCACGCCATACGCTCCGATATGCTGGGTAATTCCTCCGGCTTCACCGGCAATTACATTGGCTTTACGGACGTAGTCGAGTAAACTTGTTTTACCATGGTCTACGTGACCCATGACCGTAACTACAGGTGGGCGAGAAATTCTGTCTTCTTCACGATCTTCCTGTTCAGCAATGGCTTCCTGAATATCTGCTGTAACGAAACGAACATCGAATCCGAATTCTTCTGCAATAATAGATATGGTTTCTGCATCTAATCTTTGGTTAATCGATACAAAAAGTCCAAGGCTCATGCAGGCGGAGATGATGTCTGTAACGGGTACTTCCATCATTTGAGAAAGCTGACTGGCAGATACAAATTCTGTTACTTTCAGAATTCTGTTATCTCTTTCAATTTCAGCTGCTTCTTCCTGTTGTCTTTCGCGGAATTCAGCTCTTTTTTCCCGACGTAGTTTTACGTGGCGTCCTTTTCCACGTTCACTTAAGCGAGCGAGGGTTTCTTTGATCTGCTTTTGGATTTGCTCCTCTGTCAGTTCTACTTTTGGTTCAGGCGTTCTGCCTCGGTTTGGTCCACCACCTGGTCTGTTTGGTCCTCCACCAGGACGATTTTGTCCGCCGGGTCCTCCGCCTGGTCTATTGGGTCCACCGCCGGGGCGATTTGGTCCACCACCAGGGCGATTTTGTCCGCCGGGTCCTCCGGTTCGTTGTCCTTGACCTTGTCCTTGATTTTGTCCGGGCGCACCTGGATTTACTTTCTGGACGGGAGGAGTCTGAATTCTTTTCCGTTTTTTCTTGGCATCTGCTGCACTTTGGCTGCTTCCTCCACGACGGTTTCCATCAACAGGAAGCACAATTTTTCCAAGAATGGTTGGCCCTTCCAATTTTTCTACGGTACCGCGAATCATTTCCGGCTCCTGTCTTGCAGGTGGTGCCTTAGGTGTTTCTGGTTCTGCAGGTGGAGTTGGTGTTGTGGCAACTGGTGCAGCGGGAGGCGCAGGAGTAACAGGAGTCGACGCCGGTTTTTCTGCTACGGGTGCTGGTTTTTCCACCACAGGTGTAGCTGGTTTCTCTTCTGCTTTGGGTTTTACTTCGGGCTCAGGCGCTTTGGGTTTCGGGGCCGGTTTTTTCTTCCGATCTTCCAAATCAATTTTTCCCAGGACTCTTAATCCAGGCGCGTTATCTTCCGCAGGAGCTTTTTGTTGTGGCTCTTCTGCAGGCTTCTCTACGGGAGGTTCCTCTTTGACCGCGGGAATTTCCGGAACAACCACCATTGGAGGTATTTCTACGGGTGGTGGTGTTGGAGCCTCCGGAGCTTCTTCCGGAATGGATGGAGCTGGCGTTTCCACTTTAGGCACTACAGGTGCCACTTCTTCCTGTTTTTCTTCTACAACAGGTTTTTTTACTGCTGTTTCAGATTTTAAGGAAGTGTCCTTAATGAGTACTTCAGAAGGAAGCTCATCGAATCTTTCTTTCTTCTCCTCGCGGAGCTTGTCTTCGATGGTAACGCTGCCTTTGGGCAAAGAAACCGTTCCCATTTGTCGGGACTTTTCCTTTACCTGTTGGTCGGAAGCAAATTGTTTTAGGACAAGGGCGTGCTGCGCCTCATCTATTTTGGTGTTGGGGTTGGCCTCTGTAACATGGCCTTTGGCACTGAGGAACTCCGCAATGGTACTGATACCTACGTTGAGCTCCTTGGCTACTTTACTTAATCTGAGCGTTTTTGCTTCCGACATACTAAAATTTAATCATCTGGCCTTTCACGGGAAGATGCTTGATACCACAAAGGTAGGCATTTCCCGTGAATAACATTTATTCCTCGAACTCGGCCTTGAGAATATCCACCACATGCTGAATGGTTTCTTCTTCTAAGTCGGTTCGTTTTACTAATTCTTCTACGCTATGTTCTAAAACGGCTTTGGCAGTATCACATCCGATGGACTTCAGTTCATCAATGATCCAATCTTCGATTTCATCGCGGAAATCGTCCAATGCCACGTCTTCGTTGTCTTGTTCGTCTTCACGATAGACATCGATTTCGTAACCGGTGAGTTTAGAGGCCAACTTAATGTTGAGGCCACCTTTACCAATGGCCAAACTCACCTGGTCTGGCTTCAGGTACACCTGGGCTGCTTTGTTTTCTTCCTTAACTACAATGGAACTTACCTTCGCAGGACTTAACGCCCGTTGGATAAATAATTGTAAGTTAGAAGTATAGTTGATTACGTCGATGTTTTCGTTGCGCAATTCACGTACAATACCGTGAATTCTTGATCCTTTCATCCCTACGCAAGCGCCTACGGGATCAATGCGGTCATCGAAGCTTTCCACCGCTACTTTGGCACGCTCTCCTGGAATACGCACAATTTTGCGAATGGTAATAAGTCCGTCGAATACTTCGGGTACTTCCTGTTCAAACAATTTTTCCAGGAATACGGGCGAGGTGCGGGAAAGGATGATGGCCGGAGAGTTGTTTTTCATGTCGACACGAAGAACGACAGCTCGTAAGGTTTCACCTTTCTTGTAGTAATCTGTGGGAATCATTTCAGATTTTGGTAGCAAAAGCTCGTTGCCTTCATCATCTAAAATGAGCAATTCCTTGCGCCATACCTGATAGACTTCGCCGGCAATAATTTCGCCAACGCGATCTTTGTATTTTTTATAAACGGATTCTTTTTCGAGGTCATTGATTCTGGCATGAA
The DNA here is from genome assembly GCA_964578885.1 of uncultured Candidatus Competibacteraceae bacterium. Taxonomy (GTDB): domain Bacteria; phylum Bacteroidota; class Bacteroidia; order CAIKAF01; family CAIKAF01; genus CAZRHR01. Next base: position 42,147 of record CAZOEO010000011.1, read on the forward strand.
GGTTTTGCTTCATGGCCATGATGGCGCGCCGACCAAACTCGGGAAATTTTACTTCCTGAGATACTTCTTCTCCAATTTCAAAATCGGGTTCAATTTTGATGGCTTCGCTGTAAGAAATTTGCCGAACGGGATCATCTACACCGCCGTCTTCCACGATTTCGCGGTTGTGCCAAATCTCGAGGTCACCTTTATCTACGTTGATAATGATATCGAAATTCTCATCGGTGCCAAATTTTTTAGAAATCATGGAGCGAATCACTTCTTCCAGGATTCGCATCATGGTAACCCGATCGATGCTTTTCAGGTCTTTGAACTCTGAAAAGGATTCTATGAGATTTACATTATCCATTGGAGCGGTTGTTTAACATGGTGTAAATATTTAGAATGCAATGTGTTTGATGGTTTGTTTGATGGTGGCTCTGTCCAGAATGGTGGGCTGCGCATCATATTTAGGCTTTCCGCCTTTGTGAACGGACGGCTTCATGCAAATAAGATGGAGGGTATCCGGAAAAACGGCGTCCAGTTTGCCGATGAGTTTCCGTCCATCTTCCAAAAGCACTTCTACATGTTTGCCAATATTCTTTTCAAATTGAATGGGGTGCCGGAATGGTTTATCTAATCCTGGAGAAGAAACCGTAAGGTCGTAAGGATCTAAAGCTTCTCCACCCAAAACCCGCAATTGTCGGGCAATTTGAATACAGGTATCTATGGATACATTTTCCTGGCCGTCTATGAAAATCTGAAAACGATGTTCTGCGGGAGATTGAAAATCTACCAAAACTAAATTTCTTTCTTCAAGCAACGGCTGTAAGAGTTGTAAAATCTCTTGCTTCATAGGTATCCAATAAGAAAGGGGACCTCAGTCCCCCTCACTTTTAATCTTAACAGTGTAAGTTGGTGCAAATATAACTATTTTATTCTTACCTGCAAGCCGTGTTTATGGAATCACATTAAACTCAATGACACTAAGCTGGCTTACGTTGCTACTGGCCCGCAAAACAGTTCCTGCGGGCAACCACATGGGAAAGGAAGAAAACTGGCCACTGCCATGGGTTCCTCCACTGTAATTTGTGTTAAAGCCGGCACTCATGCCCACAATCCGCGATTGGTTGTTTACCAGAATAACATGATTCTGCGGCGTTCCGGAATGAAGTCCGTAGGTGGAAGAGGCCGTATAACTTTCCACTTTCCATACTTTTCCTGCAGGCACCGTTTGATCCGATTGTTCTACCAACAGTACGCGGTTAAATTGAAGTGTTCCCTGGCTAAAGAGCCCCAGACTGGTGAACCAACAGATGCCGAGCAGGAACATGATGTTTTTTGACATAAATCATAGATTTGCACAAAGATAGCGTTTTAAACAAGGTGTATTTCCTTTGACAAAGGAAAGCCGTTTGCATCATGTTTCGCGTTTCGGCTTCCGCTGTACCATTGTGCCGAAATGCGACAAATTGAATACCTTTACCTTATGCGATTCTTTCTCTTGCACAAGATGTTTTTTTTCTCGCTGTTATGCAGTTAGGTGCGTCCATTCCATTGCTGTATGCCCAATGGCTGAAAGACGGCCTGCACGTTATTCTTCATTTTTCCGGGCAGGGTGTGGCGCTTCCCTGGGACAAGGCCACGGATATGCTGAAGGAAACCCTTTGGGAAATGGAGGGCTTGTTGCGTTCTTCTTCTTATGATGGAGATGAAACGGTTCTTTTCTACGCACTTTTTCAAAGACTATGCTCCCAAAAGTTTGGGACGAAAGGCGTGTTTACGCTCGATGCATATCCGTCCGACCAACAACAGGCGACCCTATTGGCGGAGGTTTTGCAGGAACGCCCCGGTGTTGTAGTGGAAACTACTCCGGTTTTCTCCTGGAAACGGCGCCTTTCCCGCATGGGCTTCTTTCTGTTGCTGATGTATCTTGCCGGAACCACCCTTTTGGGCGTGTATTTTTACTTTGATCATCAAAGGAATGTGGCAGAACTGGTGGAGAAAGAAAAAGCGTATCAAACCCTTTTGGGTGATTATGAAAAGGTTTATGATGCCTATTATCAACTGGAAACCAAGTTTGTTCAACTGTCCAAAAGGCCCTATAGAAAGTTCATTCTTTCAGATACCACAAGGCGTATCGGTGCCGATGTGCACTGGTTTGCCGACGAAGGGGAAGTGATGCTGAATATAGATAGTTTACCTCCTTTGGATAGTGGTTTTTCTTATGTGGTTTTTGCCCGTACTGCTCGTGAAACCAAACCGATTGGCTCTTTTGACCAGCCTTTAAAAATGTTTGAAATGGGAGATTTTGATCCAGTTACGGCCCCCGTAGGGTTCATTATTAAAAAGGTAAAGGGTGATTTGGAGGAAATGGTCCTGTCCTCAAAATGAGTATCATAGGTGATTATATATGATTGTCCTCAAATCATAAAATTATTTTATTTTTAAAATACATTGATAAATGGATGGTTTATTTGTAGTGCTGTTAAACAAATAATGCGTCTCGTATACACGTTTTTTACTTTGTTCGTCATGGGATTTTTCACTTGGATTTCCGCATCCACAGTGTCCATTCCAGGCGGTCAGGCATTTCCCGATGCCCAGGTGAAAACGGCACAGGGTCATTTTCAGCAGGCCACGCACATGGCGTGTTGTTTTGAAAGCGACGGACAAAGTTTTCGTCTCGTTCAGAAAAATATTAGCTTGGTTCCTTTAGGGTTCTCTGTTATTCTAAACGGACGTTATCATCAACAACGCCACACCGGAAAACCAAGACAGGGACATGTCCAAAAAAGTAATCATCCTTTGTATTTGCTCTATATGCAATTGAAGTTAGACTGGATTTACAGGAATATCATCGTTTGATTTTCTTGTTTTATCTTGTCTTTTTCAATATATGAGTCATTCAGCTGGTCATCAACGACTTCATCGTTTACATACGTATTTACCTCACCAAGCGCCGTTACGTGATTTTATCCATCAAAATCCGCTTTCTGCGTTTCAAACACTGTCTTTTCACGAAGGGGCCAAAGCGGCTGCCGCGAGCTTCGGTTATGCCACCTACCCCAAGCTCACGTTTTTTCGCAACTGGTATATAAACAGTGGATTAAAAGAGGTAGAGTTGCTTGCTTTTTTAGAAAAGCGTTTTGCTGATAAAGCGATTTTTTGGTTACATAAACTGCTACATCAGTCTTACACAGAAACATGGGAAAGCGAAACAGGCCGACTTTACGCATGCTGGAAAAGTAGGGCCGGAATTGCCATGGGGAAAAAAGTATCTCCGAAACTTTTCCGTTGGGTGGGGGCCTATTTGGACCAAGGCGTTTCCACTGGAACGTTGCCCGAAGTGCCGGTTGGTTTTCTTCCATTTTTGCGAAACCTGCATAAACAAAGCTGGACGCCGCTGTTTCGCAGCAAAAAAGTGGAAAAGTGGTTTTTAGACCCGAATCTTGAGCTGGAGACCTTGTTAGAAGCGGTGGTGGGTCGCGAAGAATGGTACGATAGATATCTCTGGGATCAGGCGTGGAATCATCCCGGTTGGTCAGGTATGGTGGCGTATTTGGAGCGCCATCCCAAAGCGTTGTTTCAGCCACGACCCATTACTTTGGAGGAATTCATCATGGTGGCGCTGTTGTTGGAGGCAGATGTGGTAGAAAAATCCGGAAAGCCATTGGCCGCTTACTTTTCGGATGAAAATCCATGGTCAACGGCTCCCGTTTTTCCCGAAGAACTTTTTACCGTATATGCCCTTTGGCAGGACATTCGAGAGTGGCATACGTACGAAAAGACCCTTTTTCAACTGAAGCCGATACGGGAAAAAGGAAAACAACCTAGATTTCAGGCTATATTTTGCATTGATGACCGGGAAGAGTCTCTTCGACGTCATGTGGAAGCGTTGGCGCCAGATGTAGAAACCTATGGGACGCCTGGATTTTTTCAGATGGATTGTACGTTTCTGCCATCGGGCGCGATAGAACCCATGAAAGTTTGTCCGGCCCCTATGACGCCGACCCATTCGGTTCGCGAAGTGGGAACGCAGAAAATGTACACCTTGTCGCGTCGTTTAGAAAAAGGCCCTCAGGGAATTGGTGGCGGTTGGCTTTACGCCCATCTTACTGGATTTTGGTCGGCCCTTCAACTGGCTCAATCCATCTTTTTTCCACGTCCTACGCCCCTTATGGTGTCGTCTTTTCATCACATGCATCCACAGCATGCATTGAGTTATAAGGCGGAGGAATCTCCGGATGGTTTTACCCTGGAAGAACAGGTGTTTCGTGTTCGGCAGTTTTTAGAGAACATGGGTTTGCGTGCGCCTTTTGCACAGTTGATTTACGTGGTGGGTCACGGCGCCAGTAGCACCAATAATACCCATTATGCGGGTTACGATTGTGGGGCTTGTTCAGGAAGAAGCGGTTCCGTGAATGCCCGTTTGATTTCCGCTATGGCGAATGATCCGGTGGTTCGTGCAGCTTTGCAAAGTCAGGGAATTCACCTTCCACCCACCACTACGTTTATGGGTGCTCTACATGACACGACCATGGATGAAATTCAGTATTTCCCCGATGCGCCACTTTCTTCTCTCCAGGAAAAACAATGGAAGGAAGACCAGCATATTTTTTTACGTGCATTGGAAAATAATGCCGTAGAACGTTCTGAAAAGTTTCCGTTTTTTCCGAAAGGAATGTCTTCCAAAGCCATCCATGAACGGGTAAAAAAGCGGGCACAAAGTTTTTTCGAGCCCAGGCCGGAGTGGAATCACGCGACCAATGCCTTGTGTTTGATTGGTCGAAGATCCTTGTCGCGGGACGTGAATCTTCAGCGTCGGGCCTTTTTACAATCGTACGATCCGGAATCTGATGCAGATGGGCATATTTTGTTGAATCTTTTGCAAGCGGTAACACCGGTAACGGGCGGCATCAATCTTGAATATTATTTTTCCGCGGTGGCGCCGGAGCGTCTGGGTGCGGGTTCAAAATTACCGCATAATGTGGTGGGAATGATTGGTGTAGCCAACGGCATCGATGGCGATTTGCGCCCGGGCTTGCCTGAACAAATGATCCAAATTCACGACCCCATTCGTTTGTTGGTGATTGTAGAGCAACGTCCGGACATCATTGCCAACGTCTTGCAACAACACCCATCTCTTTTGTCATGGTACAATCATCAGTGGTTGCATTTGGTGGCGCTTTCGCCCGACGATGGCCTTTTGTATTATTGGCAGGAAGGCGTCTTCTTACCATTTACTTCCTTTTTCTCTTCATCGAGTGCGCTTTCTGAAAAGATAGCATCCTCTTCGTTATCTGCAACAGTATGAATTCCTGGATGGTCGCATTACCGGTAGGCATTCCTTTTTTAGGTTTCGCCCTCCTTTTTCTATTTCAATTTCTTTCTCCCCGTCTGCTTTCCAAAGGGATTTGGATTGGTGCTCTGGCGTCCTTATTTAGCGTCATTGGGCTATTGGTGGTTTGGTTATCCCGAGAAGAAAGTCAGCTTCACATTGTGGAGTATCAGCTGTATCAGGACGAACATTACCAGTTTACCATTGCGTTTTTACTGGATTATATTTCCCTGAGTTTTGTGTTGGCTGGTCATGTGCTGGCCCTGCTTATTTTCCGGCTTTCGCATATGTATGTGGCGGGGGAGAAGGGATACGCCCGCTTTTTTTACACATTATTTTTCTTTCTTACGGGTTATAGCCTTGCGGTGCTTTCCGGGAATTTTGAAACCTTGCTGTTGGGTTGGGAAATCTTAGGATTATCGTCTTTTATGTTGGTGGCTTTTTACCGGGAACGCTATTTGCCGGTGAAGCATGCCGTGCGTATTTTTTCTGTGTATCGCATTGGAGATGTGGCATTGCTATTGGCACTTTGGGCCAGCCATCATTACTGGCACCAGAACATTGCCTTTGAGACCTTGTCTCATACCGTTTTGGTACATGCCCAGTGGGCGTCTCATCCGGGTGTAGCCAGCATTATTACCGGTTTAATTTTTCTGGCCGCCATGATTAAATCGGCGCAGTTTCCTTTTTCCTCGTGGCTGCCTCGCGCCATGGAAGGGCCAACGCCTTCGTCTGCCATTTTTTATGGTGCCTTATCGGTGCATTTAGGCGTATTTCTGCTGATGCGTACTTTTCCGTTTTGGGAACCGATGACGGGCATGCGTATTTTGTTGGGCATGCTGGGTGCGCTCACCGCCTTTTATGGATATAGTGTAGCGAGAACCCAATATACCATCAAGGCACAGATTGCCTATGCTTCCATTGCGCAAATCGGTATCATGTGGATTACTCTTGCATTTGGACAGCGAGAAATGGCTTTGATACACATGCTTGGGAATGCGGGACTTCGCACGTATCAGCTGTTGGTTTCTCCATCTGTAGTAAGTTATACTATTCGTGCACAGCGTTTTGGTTTTCATTTACGATCATTTAAGGTGCGTTCCGGATGGATACAGCGGTTGCAAGCCACTCTTTTTGTGCACGGATTATTTGAATGGCATTTGGATACATGGCTGAATCATTGGTTTTTCGGACCATGGCAGCGCATGGGCAGTGCGTTGGTACGTTTGCCGCTGTGGCTTTTGTGGATGATGGTGTTGGCTGTGCCGGTGTTGGCCATGTGGCTTCCGCCCGACGGATCGGCGTGGGTTTCTGCATTGGTGGCATTGTTTGCCGTGGTGAGGGCATTCGGGGAAAAGAGAAATCCGTTGCTGTCGTGGACCATGGCTTTTATCGGACAAGTTTGGCTAGCTGTGTCGGTTGGTTTGCACCAAAACGATGGAACGGGGCACGTGCTCTGGTATTTTGGTGGATTGGTGCCTTCTTTTCTTTTGGGATTAGCTTGCTTGTTTTGGCTTAGAAAAAGACAAGTTGCCCATTTCAACTTGTATCGATATCAGGGCTTTGGTGCCAAGTACACCCGGCTTTCCGCGTTGTTTTTTCTGGCCACATTAGGCGCTTCCGGTTTTCCGATTACACCCATGTTTATTGGAGAAGATTTGCTACTGACCCATATAGAATTAGATCACCCGGGACTCGCCATCCTTTTTGCCCTGGTATATTTTGGAAACGGCATTGTGCTGATTCGCCACTATGCCCGTTTGTTTTTGGGACCTAATCCGCAGCAGGCACCCAGACAAGCATTAATGACTTCTTAACAACACAACACAAAAACTTTTGATTATGAAAACGAAACAAAAGTTTTTTATCCCAGCGACTTTTTTCCCGGCCCAATGGTCTGGGGAAGCCATGTCTGGTGCGCTGGTTTTTATGCTGGCTTTGCCGCTTTGTCTTGGTATTGCGAAAGCCAGTGGCTTTCCGGCGGCCATGGGAGTGCTTACTGCCATGATTGGAGGATTTATGAGTCTTTTTTTCCGTGTTTCGCCTTTGGCCATTAAAGGTCCGGCGGCTGGACTCATCACCTTGTGTGCGTCTTCTGTGCAAACTTTCGGTGGTGGCGAACATGGGTGGGAAGTGACCGCTGCCATTATTTTGGTGATGGCCGTTCTTCAAATCGTGTTGGGGTGGCTCCGGATGGGCAGCATGAGCGATTTTTTTCCGCAGGCTGCCGTTCATGGCATGTTGGCGGCTATTGGGCTCATTATCATTGCGAAGCAGATTCCTGTTCTTTTGGGAGATGAACCTTCGTTGTATGCCGGAGAATCGCCGCTGGAACTATATCTGCATCTGCCGAAATGGATTGCATCTGCCCATTGGCGTATTGCATTAATTGGAATTTCAGGTCTGGCACTTATGTTTATTTTGCCAAAAATCAAGCTGAATTGGATGAAGAAGGTGCCTGCGCCTATGTGGGTTCTCATGTTCACCGTTCCTTTGGCATTGAGTTTACATTTTCAGGAAAATGAACCGGCTTATTCCTTAGTGGAGATTGGTCCTTTCTGGGATACGCTGGCTTTTCGTCCCGATTTTTCTGAATGGACGCAATGGGTGTTTTGGAAATATGTTATCATGTTTTTGTTTGTAAGTTCTTTAGAATCATTACTTACAGTAAAAGCCTTAGATAACCTTGATCCCATGAAACGTACCTCTTCCTACAATGGAGAACTCATTGGTCAGGGTGCGGGAAATGTGGTTTCCGGTTTATTGGGAGGTTTGCCCATGATTTCCGAAGTGGTGCGAAGTACGGCCAATGTGAAATTTGGAGGAAGAACGCGGTGGGCGAATTTTTTTCATGCTTTGTTTCTCACGTTGGCCATGATTTTTTTGGTGCCCTGGATTTCCATGATTCCCAATGCAGCGCTGGCCGCTATGCTCATTTATGCAGGTTATAACCTGGCGTCTCCCATGCAATTCAAACATATTAAAGAGATTGGATTGGATCAATTGGCCATTTTTCTCGTGACCATTGCCGTGACCCTTTGGGAAGATTTGCTTCTTGGGATTTTTGCGGGTATTGTATTGAAAGTCATTATTCATTTAGTGCGAGGTGCGCAGTGGAAGGATTTGTTTCGGTCACGTGTAAAAGTAACAGAGCATGCGGACGGAATCACGCTTCAGTTGAGCGGATCAGCCTTATTTACCAACATGATTGATTTTAAGAAAAAGGCGGGGCCATGGTTATCTGGAGAGCAACCTGTTTGGATTGATTTTTCCGGTTTAAGGATGGCTGACCATTCCTTTTTATTGTATTTAGATCATTTTTCGCGGCAAAAAAGAGAAAAAGGACAAGAAATACACTGGGTGGGATTGGACCAAATGCGCACGCAATCGGACCACCCCCTGGCCTCCAGATGGGTCTAACCGCAAATAGGTAGACGTCAATTTGTGTTTAAAGCTGAAAATTACTTGTAGTTTTGAGCCAACAACACAAAATAGGCTTTCTTGTTTCAGCATCTTAAGCAACACTGGAAATCCGACTTGCTGGCAGGATTTATGGTGAGTGTTCTGGCTCTACCTTTATGTCTGGGGATTGCCAAAGCCAGCGGATTTCCGCCTGTAATGGGCGTTTTTTCTGCCATATTGGGTGGAATCATTCCCTTGTTTTTCTCGCCATCGGAATCTGCCATTAAAGGACCTGCGGCTGGTTTAATTACCATTTGTGCCGCTACATTGACCGATTTGGGAGGAGGTGAGCAAGGTTGGATGTTGATTTCCGCTGCCATTGTGGTCATGTCTTTGTTTCAAATGGCTTTGGGCATTTTTCGTTTGGGTGGCATTGCCGATTTTTTTCCACGCCCCGTCGTACAGGGATTGCTTTCGGCCATCGGACTGATTATTGTGGCCAAGCAACTTCCGGTTTTATTGGGTTTGCCTCCCGAACCTTTTGCCACACTTTCTCCGTTGGAAACCTTTTTTACGGTATTTACTCAGTTGTCTAAGGTGCATCTTACCCTTTTACCCATAGGTCTGTTCTCGTTGATTGTTATGTTTTTGATTCCGTGGTTGGGCTGGAAAAAAGTGCCGGCGCCCCTGGTGGTGCTGTTGTTTGTGATTCCCTGGTCCATGATTCAACCGCTCCATCATTTGCCGGATGCTTTGGTGCAAATTGGAAATCCTTGGGATAGCTTACAATGGCGTCCCGATTTTTCCGGTCTTCTTCTTCCTTTGTTCTGGAAAGGCGTGTTTATTTTATGGTTTGTGAGTAGTTTGGAGTCGGTGCTCGTGTTAAAGGCTGTAGACCAGCTGGATCCATGGAAAAGAGAAAGTCCACTTAATGGAGATTTAATAGCACAAGGGGCCTCTAATTTTGTGTCGGGCTGGCTGGGTGGATTGCCCGTGATTTCCGAAGTGTTGCGTTCTTCCGTGAGCTTACATACGGGCGGCAGAACACGCTGGGCCAATGCTTTCCATGCCCTTTTTCTCTTTTTAGCCATTTGTTTTTGTGTGCCTTTGTTGGAGAAAATTCCAAATGCTGCGCTGGCCGCCATGCTCATTTTTGCCGGATACAGGCTGGCTTCGCCCCAACATTTTAAAACAGTATACCAAATGGGTTGGTCACCATTTCTGGTTTTTCTGGTGACGGTTTTTCTGACCCTGAGTTTCGATTTGTTGTATGGTGTCGCCATTGGCATGTTGCTGAAATTTGTATTTCATTTGGCACAGGGCGCCAGATTAAAGGATTTGTTTCGGGTACAAATGTCGCTGAGGACCGAAGGAAGTACCGCTTATCTCTCTTTATCTGGTGCAGCTGCATTCACTAATATTTACATGTTCAAGAAGAAGTTGCAAATAGCCAAAGAGGTAAAGCGGTTGCATGTGGACGCGGAGCATCTTTATTTTAAGGATCATTCCTTTCTCCAATTTTTTGCGTTGCAACAAAAGAAATGGGAAGCGCGTGGAGTAGAAGTCATAACGCCGCCCTCTTTCCTTGAAAAATAAGCCGAATGATCGTTATTACCGGTTTTCTAACTATTTTTACGCCATGCCTCGTGGGTCTGCCATTTTGCTGATTTTTTCGTTGCTGTTTCCTTTTTTACTAAAAAATGGAGCCTTATTGCAGTTTTACAATACCTCCCTTTTTTCCCGCAAAGCAAAATGTGAACAAGTAACTCTGGTGACTTGCGCAGGTAAGTGCCAGTTGGTAAAGGTGATGAAAGAAATTCCCTCTAGTCAGCATCCGTCTTCCTTTCCATGGGTAATGGATTTTGAGCTTTCACCCTTTGAACTTCCGGTTAAAGCAAGTGAACCAACGACGTTATCTTATTTTAAATCTCAGGTATTCATTCACTTAACTGCGCAAATTCGAAAAGGATTTGCCATTCCTTCTGAGCATCCACCCGCTTTTTTCATCGTTTAATGTTGTTGTCGTCAGGATTACTTTGGGTTCCTGATAATTAAGTGTGCAGCAAAAGCTGTTTGTGTTTCATTTTTACAAACGAAGTGATGAAAAAAGTATGGAGCGTCATGCTCACCGGCATCTTGTTTTGGACAGGGTGCACAGATGAACCGGAACAAGGAGCTTCCGGCAGTGTTTTTCTTAAAATGGACCATATTTGGGAAAATGTCAACCAACCCTTTGGCTTACAAAATCCACTTCTTCATTCAATTACGGGAGATACTTTGCGATTCAGCAAGTTGGATTATTACATCAGTCAAATAGCTTTGGTTCGGGAAGATGGTGTGCTTTGGCACGAAACTGAAAGCTATCATTTGATTCGTACTTCAGAGGGTGTGTTGAATTCGCTGATGTTAGACAGCATTCCGGAAGGCGATTATACGGAAGTTCGGTTTTTGTTTGGTGTAGATTCCGCCAGAAATGTGTCCGGAGCTCAGGAAGGGGCTTTGGCGGTTTCCAATCAGATGTTCTGGAGTTGGTCTACAGGTTATATTTTCCTGAAAGCAGAGGGAAGTACGCATCGGCAAACCAATGGATTCGGATACCATGTAGGCGGATTTCAGGGAACTTATTCCGCCATTCGGCCGGTGACACTTTCGTTTGGTCCGAGCCGGCTTCGGGTGCGTGCTGGTGGTCTTCCCAGCATTCATTGCAAAGTGGATGTAAGTAAAATCTGGAATGCAGCTTTTACCACGGCAGGCAATAGCACTTTTCACATGCCTTCTGAAACCACCGCGGGTATTGCCACCCGGTTTGCAGAGGCATTTCAGTATGATCATTTGCATAACTGAGATGGTTTTCATGTTTAGGAACAGGAAGCTTCTTGTCGGGGCTTCCTTCCTTTTCCTTTGTTGGAGTTGCACTTCGTCTGAAAGTGATGGGCCGTCCTATTTTCGTGTGCCTTCCCACTTTCCAGCGCCGCATTTTCCGGGCACAGATCGGGCGGAAGTATTTCACCTGGGCCGTTCATTGTTTTATGATCCCATTTTGTCGCGCGATTCCAGTATTTCCTGTGGAAGTTGTCATGCGCAGGTACATGGATTTGCAGATCATAACATTCGATTTTCTGCGGGCGTTCAGGGTGCCTTGGGAAAGCGAAACGCCCCCGGTCTGGCCAATATGGCCTGGACGCCTTTTTTCAATTGGGATGGCGGCGTTTTACACCTCGAAATTTTTCCCGTATTGCCCATTACAGAACCTGTGGAAATGGATTTTACTCTTTTGGGCGTGTTGGAACGATTGCGCAGCCAAGACAAATATAATCAGATGTTTAACAGCGCATTTGGAGAAGGAGGCATTACCGAAACCCGTTTTTTTAAAGCGTTGGCCGCATTTGTGGCCGGGCTCATTTCTTCCGAAAGCCGTTTTGACCAATATTTATTGACTGGAGAGGGCTTTTCTGCGTCAGAGAAACGGGGATACACGTTGTTTTTAACCCATTGCGACCGCTGTCATACAGGCGTATTAACGTCAGGATTTGGATTTGAGCGCAACCATGTGCCATCCCAGGGAGAAGATGGTGGGCGGATGCGCGTTACGGGAGACCCTCAGGATTCCGGAAAGTTTCGGGTGCCCGCATTACGAAATGTGGCTTTAACCTATCCGTACATGCATCAAGGGCAGTTTCAGCAACTGTCTCAGGTGTTAGATCATTATGCTTCTCCGGAAGGCATGGGCATCCCCCTTTCGCCCTCCGACAAGATCGATTTGGAAGCTTTTTTACATACACTTACCGATGAATCATTTCTTTCTCAACCTTTATATGCCGCCCCATGAATAAGTTGTTTAGGATTGTCTGTTTAGGATTGTCTGTTTTTTCCTTTTTACCCGTGCGAGCCTGCGATGTATGTGGTTGTGTGAGTAATAGTGGTTATACAGGTTTGGTGCAAGGTGTTCAGGGGCATATGGCAGGACTTCGGATGCGATTTCAACATTTTCGTCATCCTGCCAGTTCGTTTCATGAAACGGGACAAGTTCGTGTGACGGAAGATGTGCAGATGGGTTTTGATGTCTGGGGCCGATGGCAGCCGCATGTCAGGTGGCAAGTCTGGGCGAATTTGCCGGTGAAACATCATATTCGGCTGGATGAGTCTGGATATTCGGAGGCCACCGGCATTGGCGATGGTCAATTGACTTTTTTGTGGGAGGCGGTTTCCCGGAAAGATACCGCCCAAACACCGACTTTCCGATGGTGGTTAGGTGGTGGGGTGCAGCTTCCCACGGGAAAAACGGGACTACGGGATCGTTTTGGCTTACTGTTTCCCATGTGGTTCCAACCAGGGACGGCTGTTTGGGGAGGATTGTTTCAAACCACGGTGGCTTGGCAAAAGGGCGTTTGGGGTGTTCAGGGCGATTTTCGTCTGAAACATAGTTTTTCCCATCCGAACGGGGATCGGCCGGGATTTCAGTCGGGTCTTTATGGGATGGTTTTTCGTTCGTTTACAAGGCCCAAAGGTCGCTGGCTGCCCCAAGCGGGGCTGGCATTGGATTATTTCGCTCGTGACCATGTGAATGGTGTTCGGGACGAAGCCAGTGGGGGATTGTTCGGTTTCGGGCAGCTGGGAATAGAATGGCTCGGTTCCAGGTGGTTTGGTCAAATGCAGGTGCGCATTCCACTGGGTCAAATAAGGCCCGCTACCCAGCCGGGAAATACCCTTGTTGGTTGGTTAGGTCTTGGGTACCGGTGGTGAATCCGTATTGAGTTGATTCATTGTTTTTTCCGGTCCTTGAAACATCCATTGCTGCAGGCCGGTGGTAAGTCTTTCAAGGGTTTGGTTCACCAGCGTTTTTTCCTCTTCTGCCCAAATGCCAAGCACAAAATCGACCTGTTTTCCTTTTGGGAATTGGTTTCCGATACCGAATCGAACCCGTGGAAACTCGTTGGTTTTCAAGGTAGAAATGATATGAGCAAGGCCATTGTGTCCTCCGTCTGAGCCTTTCATTTTAAGACGTAATTTACCCAAAGGGAGTGCGAGGTCGTCAGTAATAACGATGGTTCTTTCGAGGGGGATTTTTTCTGCCGTCATCCAGTATTGCAGTGCTTTACCGGAGAGGTTCATGAACGTATTGGGTTTGAGTAGGATGATGGCTTTTCCTTTTATTTTGGCATGCGCTACGTCTCCGAGCCTTGCGTTTTGGAAAGAGGTGCCGAGTTGTTTCGCCCAAAGGTCTAGTGCGTCAAATCCGATGTTATGACGTGTATGGGCGTATTCAGTGCCTGGATTTCCTAATCCGACGAATAGAAATTTTTCCATAGTCTAATGAGATAAAACAAGATAAGGGGAACGGAAAATCCGGTCCCCTGTATCAAAGGTATTCTCAGGCGAATTGCCTTATTTTTTGCCGTCGGCAGCAGCCTGAGCAGAGCGTGCGTTACGGGTCATCCGTACGGCAGCTACTACGATATTGGAGGCTTCGAGGAATTCTACGCCATCCAATTTCAGGTGTCCGATCCGAAGAGAGTCACCGATGTTGAGGTTGGAAATATCCAAATCGATTTCATCGGGCATATCTTTGGCCATGGCAGAAACTTTGAGTTTACGAACGTTCACGACAAGTTTACCACCATTTCTAACCCCAGGAGAGTTTCCTACTACGCGAACAGGAATATCCATGCGGATAGGCTTGGAAGCATCTACCAACTGAAAATCCAAGTGCAACAGGGCGTCTGAAACCGGATCGAACTGTGAATCTTTCATAACAGACTGATAGCTTTTGCCATCTACCTGTACGTCCACAAAAAACACTTTTGGGGTGTACACCAGATTGCGCAACTCCCTTTCAGGAACCGTAAAATGTACGGGAGCATCTCCACCGTAAAGTACGCATGGAATCAGCTCAGCGCGGCGCAGGTCTGCGGCAGCTTTTTTTCCGGTTGCGGTCCGGATTTCACCTTTCAATTCAAGGGTTTTCATTGTATTTCAAATAAACGGATTCAAAATAAAAAAGAAGAACTTATGGAATCATCGTTCAACAAACGATGCATTACTTCAGCAAATAAGGGTGCTACGGAAAGCACTTTAATTTTTTCGTGTGTTTGGCGCAGCGGCAAGGTGTCTGTAACCACGAGTTCCGTAAGGTAACTATCTGAGATGCGTTGATACGCAGGCCCAGAGAGTACTGCGTGGGTGCAAAATGCCCTCACAGATTTCGCGCCATGTTTATGCATAATGTCTGCCGCGCGGGTGAGCGTTCCGGCGGTGTCAATTAAATCGTCGATGAGAATGACATGTCGTCCCTCAACATCACCAATCAGCGTCATGGAATCAATCTGATTGGCTTTTGATCTTTGCTTATACAAGATGGCCATTTCGCATCCCAAAAACTTAGCGTAGGCATTGGCTCTTTTTGACCCACCGATATCCGGTGAGGCCACGACCACGTCCTTCAGTTTAAGATGTTGAATGTATGGCGCAAAGATGCTGGAGCTGTATAAATGATCAACCGGCATGTCGAAAAATCCCTGAATCTGGTCTGCATGCAAATCCAAAGTCATAATGCGGGTTGCGCCTGCTGCTGACAAGAGATTGGCTACGAGTTTGGCAGCAATAGATACCCTGGGTTTGTCTTTACGATCTTGCCGTGCATAACCAAAGTAAGGCATTACAGCAATAATCTGACGTGCGGAGGCTCTTTTGGCCGCATCTATGGCGAGAAGAAGTTCGAGCAGATTTTCGGCGGGTGGCGGGGTGCTTTGGATAAGAAATACATCGCAGCCTCTCACTGTTTCTTCGAAGACGGGTTGCATTTCTCCATCTGAGAATTTTTCCAGGCGGAGGGCGCCTAAACCGGTACCAAAAGACGCAGCGATGCCTTGGGCCAGGTTTTGGCTTTCTGCACAGCTGAATATTTTGGCTCCTGCACTCATGCGGGTACACATCTTAAAAGGTCGGCAAAAGTAAAGATTTTCCCCCACCCTCACAAGGTTTTCACATAATAATGTTAAAAAACCACATAGAATATTCACCTCACCTGTAGGAAATGTGGAGAAAATGCTTGTATATTTGTCCCCTGATTGCCCGGGTGGCGGAATTGGTAGACGCGCTGGACTCAAAATCCAGTGACAGCAATGTCGTAAGGGTTCGATTCCCTTCTCGGGTACTAAATTGGTTTGTGTTTTAAAAAGCCTCTTTCGAATGAAGAGGCTTTTTTTATGCCCAGTTTTCCGGCGGTATGTGAAATATTAAAATAATTAATGTCCTTAAGAAGTCGTGATTTACTAAAGGATTATGATAAATATTGCAAATTCTTACAGGAAATATTGCGGTTGAGACAATAGTAATTCTTACCTTAGATATCACGGAAAAAAATCCGAGAGTACAGGAACACTTCTACACACTTCACATGAGAACGCCATTAACAGCACTTTGTCTGTGTGCTTTACCGCTTGTGGTGCAAAGCCAGCTGATTAATATCATCAATAACGATACAAACATTTGTGTAGGTCAGCAATTGAGCCTACAGATACAATTAAGCGCCAATAACAACGTGAATCCTGTCACGGTTTTTGGTCCTCCAATGGCGGATGACCAGATGAGCGCTAATGTCCCTTTGAATTTTAATTTTACCTACTTCGGAAACAATTATACCACCTGTGCAATCAGCACCAATGGATACATTCAGTTTGGCACTGGTGGCGGTGGATTCTCTCCCTGGTCTGTGAATGCCGCCATTCCTAGCGCAGCTAATCCGACCAACAGCATCATGGCGCCTTGGGGCGACATTTATCCTGGATTGAATGGTCAGGGAACAGTTCGTTATAAAACCATTGGGACGGCCCCAAACCGCATTTTCGTGGTGGAATGGTTAGATAATCCGGTGTTTTCCAGCTCCTGCTCACAATTTTGTTATGGAACACAGATTAAGTTGTATGAGACTAGCAATGTGATTGAAACCCATATTGCGAACTATCAGTTTTGTTCTGCATGGAATAACGGACGTGCCATTCATGGTATTCAGAATTCCAATGGTTCTATTGCTTTTGCAGTTCCCGGCCGAAACTTTCCCAACCAATGGTCTACCTCTAACGATGGCCGAAGATGGACGCCCAATGGGCCCAACAGCTATACTTTGAGCCAAATACCATTTAATCCAACCTTTATGCCTGCCAATGTGGCCACCAATCAGATTACCTGGACGGCCAATGGACAGAATATTGGTACGGGCCTTACACAAAACGTGAGTCCGCAGGTAAATACCACTTACATTGCACGCTTTAATTATTCTACAGTTTGTTCTAACTCTTTTGTTTTTGCCGATACAGTAGATGTAACTGTGGGCAATCTTCCTGTACAATCTAGTGGAAACCAGGCTATCTGCATCGGTGGGTCGGCCCAGATTTTTGTCCAGCCTACTGTTCCAGCTCCAGGCGTTACATACACATGGAATCCACCTACCGGTCTTTCTGCAACCAATATAGGAAATCCGACGGCCACTCCTACTCAAACTACGCAGTATTCGGTGCTGGTGGCTTCTCCTGCCTGTTCTACTACTCAAAGCATTACTGTAACAGTAAATCCCTTACCCAACGTAAGTATTACGCCTGCCTCCGTTTCGATTTGTCCGGAAAATACAGCGAACCTTACCGCACAGGGTGCCGCTCAATATGTTTGGTCGCCTGCTACAGGCCTGAGTAGTTCGTCGATAGCGAACCCTGTCGCAGACCCTGCGGCTACCACGTCTTACATCGTTACAGGAACAGATGCCAATGGTTGTGTTAATTCAGATACCGTGGTCGTAACAGTATTTGCTTCACCGGTTATTACTATTTCTCCTGCAAGCCATTCTATGTGTTTAAATGATACCGTGCTGCTTACCGCTTCGGGTGCTGCTCAATACGCCTGGTTACCCGCTGGTATCGGTGGTATTAATCAAGGAAATGCGATTTCCGTTTCGCCGCAGGCCACCCAACAATATATGGTAGTGGGGCAAGATGCCAATAATTGCGTGGATACCGCAGTGGTAAACGTAACCATTCATCCCTTGCCCGTTGCGTCGTTTGTCCCACCCGGCGGAGGATGTGTGCCGGCATCGCTCACGTTTCAAGATAATTCTACGGTGGCAAGCGGCGCCATTGTGGGTTGGATATGGAATATCGACGGACATGGAACTTTTGGCACGCAGAACGTAACGGTTGGTTATAATCAACCCGGATCGTATGGTGCTTCTCTGATTGCACGAACCAACTTTGGTTGTACGGACACGCTTCGTTCGGATAACGTGGCTTTTGCTTATCCCAATCCTGTTGCGGACTTTATGTCTAATCCTGACAAAGCCACTATCGCCGATCCTTCCTTTCAGTTCTCCGATCAATCTACCGGTAATATTTCCGGATGGAGTTGGACTTTTGATACTTATGGAACGGCTTCTTCTCCCAATCCCATTTTTGCATTCCCGGGAATTGGTGATTTTTTTGTGACATTGGAAGTCACCACCGCGGATGGTTGTACTGATCAATCCACCCAAATGGTCTCTGTCGAAGGGATTTCTGAAATCTGGATACCCAATGCCTTTACGCCGAATGGTGACGGCATCAATGAAACATTTTTTCCCGTGGGAACCAATCTCACCCAAGATGTATTTCTTGAAGTTTTGGTATATAACCGTTGGGGAGACCTGGTTTACGAAGGATCCAATCCGAACAAACCATGGGATGGAAGCTGTGGTACTCTGACCTCTTGTCCCGTAGGCGCATATTCTTATAAAGTGACTTTTATTAATGAAAAAGGTGACTTTAGAGAATTTATGGGCCGTGTGAGCCTCGTTCGTTAAGAGCGATATATTGAAGAGATAAATCTTGCGTCCCTGAAAACCTCTTTCCAGGGATTTTTTTAATCACTTTTTTTCCCGACTTGAAGCTGTTTCGGAGGTTGCATTTAAGTTGTATAACGAATAAAGCAATGGGGGGCGGTTATGATTTGGGAAAAAGGGGAGTAAGATTGAAAGAACGATTCTGCTCAGTCAGCGGTCTCTTTGTTGTTGAGATCTTTGGTACGGATTCAGAAGTACCATTTTGAGAAAATGTTTTTGCTTAAATAGGTTGCAAGCATTCAGAATACGTATGACTTCTTGGGAGAGATGTCTACGGGAAGGAAAATCTTTTCTATAACCGATTATAATCGTTTATATCCGTTTAAATGCCGAGTTAGGTCGTGAAAAATGATTAGCTTGTAGCATGGGGCGGAGGAGTGGTGGACCCCGGGAGGTTTTTGGTCAACCCGCTAAAAATAAGTTACTTATACTATTTGTCTCTTCTTTATTTTCCCCTCCTCACCCAAACGCTTCCCTCCTTTCATAATCCCGACAGTTTTGATGCTTCCGGTGACTTCCGCCATCCTCCAGTTTGGCGGTGTCGAAAATTTGGCTGAGGAATAAATTCGCTTTCGTGTGATAATATCGTATTGTTACCAGTGCAAAAGTTTGGATGTCAGAGTATTATGAGTCAGGTAAATGTGTGCATGTATAATCCGTTTTTAACCGATTATAATCGTTTATATCCGTTTAAATGCCGAGTTAGGTCGTGAAAAATGATTAGCTTGTAGCATGGGGCGGAGGAGTGGTGGACCCCGGGAGGTTTTTGGTCAACCCGCTAAAAATAAGTTACTTACACCATTTGTCTCTTCTTGTTAATCCCAGACTATTTCCCGGCGAGTGTCGTACCTTGTCCACAGGATGGCTGGGTGCAAACCGAATGTTGGACATTATTCGATGGATGGAAACAGAATCTTTCACGAAGTGCCGGTTTTTTTGTTGGCAGATCGTTTTCACCGAAAGGCTTTTCGGTTTCTATATGGCTGTTTGGTGGTGCAACAGCGGGCGGCGGGGTAGCCCGGACCAAAGGCCCTGAATATGTTCTAAAATCGAAAGGTCTGTGGCCTTTGGGAGGACTACAACCAAAGCACGCGGTGCCGCCGGAAACGGAACTTTTAATGGCACGGGATCATGTACTGGAATTAGGCCGTACCAGCCAGAATTCGGCGGCAGTTGCCAAAAAAAGAGAAAGGACAATGACAACAATATCTTAGCCGGGGTAGTTTTCCGGTATGTCCTGACAAAGCTCGATTAAGGCGCCTTGCGTGGTTTTGGGATGCACGAAGCAAATCAGTTTGTGATCTGCACCGCGCTTTGGCGCTTCGTGAATGAGGGTAAATCCCTCTTCTTTAAGTCGTTGCATTTCTGCGTGGATGTCATCTACATGGAATGCGGTGTGGTGAATGCCTTCTCCGCGTTTTTCGATGAATTTGGAAATGGGACTTTCTGGGTGCGTCCCCTGAAGCAGTTCAATTTTGTTGATGCCGGCCATAAAAAAGCTGGTGATGACGCCTTCTGACGGCACTTCTTCTCTTTTATAAGGTGCCACGCCCAAAAGTGCCGTAAAGCGCTGTTCTGCTTCGGCTAAATCGGCAACTGCGATACCTAGGTGTTCAATTTTTCCAAACATGTTTCGGGATTTACGGCCAAACAATTCGTTGGGTAAAGGTACGATTCCCGGCTTGCATTTGGATTAAATACAGTCCTGATGCGGGTGGCGTTTGCGTCATGACCACGGTTTGCCACCCGGAATTCATGTTTTCGGCGGGCAATGTGAAAATGGTTCTACCGGCAAGGTCGAGTACCTGAAATCCTACGTTGGCGGCGGAAGAAAGCCAAAAGCGCATGGTCACGGGGCCGGTAGCCGGATTCGGAGAAATGTCCCAAGCCAAATCGGCTGGGCCTTCGGCTTCGTCCATGGAAAGTGGCCCGGTAATATTTAAATCGTCGAGGTAAAAGTTATTTCCTCCGGAGGATGTGAATTCGAACCGAAATTGAACGTGGGTTTGTCCTTCCCAGGCCAGCAGGTTGGTGAGTGAGTCTGAACGCCAGTCGTTTGCACCTGGAACAAAGGCGAGGTTGGTATTGATGCGCGTGGCCAGATCTGCGGCATCAATGGTTTTGCGCAGGCTCCAACCTTGTCCACAATTGGTGGATACCATCACGCGGAGTTGTTCGTTGGAATTGTTATTTCTGCGGGCAAAAGCGCGTTTCCAGTACATGAAAACGGGACCATTGATGCTGGTGAGGTCGTAGGCCGGGCTAATGAGATTATACACTCGACCGGTGGGTGCACCGAAGTTGGGTACCATCACGCAGCCTGGAGCTGTGGCGCCAACGGTGGTAGATTCCGTCCAACCATTGGCTGGCGTGGCAGACCAGGTGGGAAACCAGCGACCGGAACTGATGGGGCCTTGGTCGAAAGCGTCAAAATAAAACCAGTTCTGGCTGGCTTGACTGCCTTGGTAAATGCGGATGAAATTGTTGCGGGTGAGGGTGTTGTTTCCTCCGGGACTGGTGACCGTCAGGCGAACCTGATAGAGACCAGTATCTGTGAAGGTGATTTGTGGATTTTGTTGACTTGAACTAAGTTGTGTGGTTCCATTGGAGAAAGTCCAGGCCCATGAAGTAGGGGTTACGTTCCAGGAAAAATCGTTGAATTGAACTGCCGCACCCTGGCATGCAGCTAGGGAACTGCTCGTGAAATCTGCGATGGGTGCGCAAGCGGTTGGGGTAAAGCCATCGTTTGTTCCTGTGGCAATGCGATTTGCGTTGCTCCAAAGGTTGTTTCTTCCGGCGGTGGCAGAATTAACTACCTGATTCATGAGGTTCGCTTGTCCTTTGGTAAACATGTTGGCACAAGTGGCGTAATCCATGATGTTTTGAACGTTATCCAACGATCCGCAGGTGGTCTGTGTAAGGTTGCATGTGCTGCATGAGCCGATGGTGGTTGGGGTATCGCTGATGCCATCGTTGGTGTTGTCGCAAGAGCTGCCACAATTGTCGTTGCTGCCCCATGGATGTTGCAGTCCAAACCAGTGTCCTACTTCGTGTGAAATGGTTCTCCGAGAGAAGTTTGATCCGCTGGAAGTGCCTGTTCCTCCTGTGTAGCGATGGTCTAATACAACGCCGTCTACAGCGGGTGATGGGGCGGAACCGGGCAAATAAGCATATCCGGCGATGATGCCAGCGGTGCCGGAGAAATTGGCGATAGAACGTACAATCCAAATATTCAGATACTTGTCTCTTGGCCAGGAAATTAGACTTTTTACATTTTCTCTGGCATTTTCAGTAAGTGGGCTTACGGTGCGTGTGATACCACGGGTGCAATTGCCATTGGGATCTTTCTGTGCGAGCCGGAATTCGAAATTTACTTTTCCCTTCAGGGCTTGAAAGGCGGGAACTACATCGGAGGTATCGGCATTAAGAAGTTGAAAGTCTGCGTTGAGTCCGGCGATGGCGTCCTGAACCTGAGCTTCTGTGATGTTTTCAGCACCGTAGTTGTGAATAATGTGAAAAACTACCGGAATCACTTTGGGGCTGGCTTCTTGTCCTTCCGGTATGGAAATGTCACGCACGGCAGACATGATTTGTTCGTGTTGACCTGCCAATCCGGGATGTTGCTGAAAGGCTTCACCCATGATGGTGTTGGTGCCGCAAGTTACTTGAGAACGAAGGTTTTGAAGGAGAAAAAAGGACATAAAAATGCCAAAAACCGCTGGAGTCCGATGCCTCATGAAAAATTGAAAATTAAAGTTGCGCATGCTATCGATAAACTAAGCTACGGAATAATGTGGTAGCGTTGTAAAAACAAAAAAGAAAGATTGTGGATAAAAAAGGATTGGATAAGATGGAGAATAGGAAGGTAAAGATCTCACGACGATTTCGTTGTATTTATTTTTTTATCTCTCGACCTGCTTCGTTTGCTCACCAGAAAGTGAGGGAAATGATAAAGGAAAGGATAAAATAAAAAAGGGGCCGTTTTGCGACCCCTTATTCCTGTAATATTTTATGAGCGTAATGCGCCCACCATTTGTTCTGGTTTTACCCATGCATCGAACTGTTCGTTGGTGAGGTAACCCAGTTGAATGGCAGCTTCTCTTAAAGTAAGCCCTTGTTTATGCGCTGTTTTTGCGATGGTTGCCGCTTTTTCGTATCCGATATGTGGATTTAACGCGGTTACCAGCATGAGGGAGTTTTCCAGGTTTTGGGCGATGGCATCGTGGTTGGGTTCAATGCCCTGTGCACAGTTCCGGTCGAACGACACGCAGGCGTCGCCAATAAGTCGAGCCGATTGCAGGACGTTGGCGGCCATAACGGGTTTAAACACATTCAGTTCAAAATGTCCGGTGGCGCCACCTACCGATACGGTTACGTCGTTTCCGATGACCTGAGCGCAAACCATGGTAAGGGCTTCCGGTTGGGTGGGATTTACTTTTCCCGGCATAATGGAAGAACCGGGCTCATTGTCTGGGATGAGGATTTCTCCGATGCCACATCTTGGGCCGGAGCTCAGCATGCGAATGTCGTTGGCAATTTTCATGAGGGCTACGGCTGCTCTTTTCAGGGCACCGGACAATTCCACCATGGCGTCGTGTGCAGCCAGGGCTTCAAACTTATTGGGTGCCGTTACAAAAGGAAGGCCGGTAAATTGAGCGATGTATTCCGCCACTTTTACATCGTACCCAGCCGGTGCGTTGAGTCCTGTTCCGACTGCCGTACCGCCCAGTGCCAGTTCTTTCACGGCTTCAAGGGCTTTTTCCAGCGCGCGGATGGAATTGTCGATTTGTTGAACGTAGCCGGAAAATTCCTGCCCCAACGTAAGCGGTGTGGCATCCATGAAATGGGTTCGACCGATTTTTACGATGTGTTGGAAGGCATTGGCCTTTTGGTGTAACGTCTCTCTCAACGCCTTCATTCCGGGAATGGTGGTATGTACCACTTTAATGTACGCCGCAATATGCATAGCGGTGGGGAAGGTGTCGTTGGAACTTTGCGATTTGTTTACATCGTCATTGGGATGCAAAATTTTTGGCTCGTCGGTCAGTTGGCCTCCGGCGCGAACGTGGGCGCGGTTAGCCACCACTTCATTCACGTTCATGTTGCTTTGGGTGCCGGATCCGGTTTGCCAAATCACCAGTGGGAATTCTGCGTCCAGGCTGCCGGTAAGGATTTCGTCGCATACAGCGGCAATGGCGTCTCTTTTTTCTTCAGAAAGGACCTTGAGATCGCAGTTTGCGTAGGCCGCTGCTTTTTTCAGATATGCGAAGGCATGAATAATTTCAATGGGCATAGATGCTTCTGGCCCAATGCGGAAATTGTTTCTGGAGCGTTCGGTTTGTGCGCCCCAATAACGATGTGCGGGCACTTTTACCTCGCCCATGGTGTCTTTTTCGATACGAAATTCTGCCATAATGGGTGTATTATCGTTTAAAACGGTTTCTAAGTTCTGGGGGGACTTCTTTTCCCCGCTGTTGTTCGTCCATGAGACGAATATATTTTTTCCACCAGTCGTCAGCCAGCTCAGGCAGGTTTTTTCCCTGATAACCCAGGGCCAGTGCTTCCAGCCATTGTGGATCTGGTTTTACGCGCGAAAGTACAGATGCTATGAGTAATCTTATATCTTTTTCTTCTTCCGCCACCAAGGTATGAAAATAGACTTCCAGCAAGGTGGTCCACCAGGAAACATCGCCTTGGCCCATGACTTTGAAAAAGTCTTCCGCCTGGTCTTTTTTTCTCCAAATGAGCACTTCTTGTCCAGCGGGGCTTTCGAAGAAATCACGAACAATGGGCTGATATAAAGACGCCGGTTGTTCTTTGGTGAGTTGTACCAATTCCTTCATGATTTCGGGAATCTTGCTCATCACCATGGTATCTGGTCTTGTTGCAGACCAGTCGCTCAGGACTTTGATTTTTTCCTGAATGGTTTTCGCGCCCCACCAGGCTGCATTAAAAGGCAAAGTGGCATCGGTGAGTTCTGTGGAATGCCAGACGAATTGCTGATTTTGGAAAACGAAACATTCTTTAAGGACGGTTCTTCGTTCCGGGAGAAAATACCTAAGACAAAGATTTCCGTTTTCTATGGTGCTTTGCAGCAGTAAGTCCGGATGAGAAAAGGTAACGGGAATAAACCAAAATGACACCGGACCGGAAGAGGGATTCCAACGCATGGCAGTGGCACCTTCCTGTGGGAAACCAGGCATGATGGCAAAAGGCAGTGACGATTCCGGCACACCTGAAGGTGCGGCGGGAAGCATCCACGGGTTTTGTGCTTGGATTTGCGTCCAAAGCAAGAGAAAGCCAACCCAGGCGCTGCGCTTCATGGTTTATTTTTCAGGTCTCATTTGCGGAAAGAAGAGCACTTCTTGAATGGTAGACTGGCCCGTGAGCAACATCACAAACCGGTCGATCCCGATGCCTAAACCTGCTGTGGGCGGCATACCATATTCCAGGGCGCGCAAAAAGTCTTCGTCCATCGCCATGGCTTCTTCATCCCCACGATCTGCCAAAGCCAGTTGATCTACCAATCTGGCTCGCTGGTCTATGGGGTCGTTTAATTCGGAATAGGCGTTGGCGATTTCTTTACCATTGACAAATAGTTCAAACCGTTCCACCAATCCGGCTTCGCTCCGGTGTTTTTTAGCCAGAGGTGTCATTTCAACCGGGTAATCTGTGATAAAGGTGGGCTGAATCAGGTTTTTTTCTACTTTTTCTCCGAAGATTTCGTCGATGATTTTTCCCAATCCCATGTCGGGTGCCAGGGCAACTTCATTTTCTTTACACCAGGCGCGGAGTTCCGGCTCCTGCATATGTCTGATATTGGTGCCGGTATATTTTTCAATGGCTTCGAACATGGTGAGTCGGGTGTAGGGGCCTTGGAAGGAAAGGGTTTGTTCGCCCATTTTTACCTCGGTGGTTCCTAACACTTCTTTGGTCACATAGGCCAAACATTTTTCCGTCATATCCATCATCCAATGGTAATCTTTGTAGGCCACATAGATTTCCATGGAGGTGAATTCCGGGTTGTGGGTGCGGTCCATGCCTTCGTTTCGGAACATTTTCCCGATTTCGTACACGCCTTCAAAGCCGCCTACGATTAATCTTTTGAGGTAAAGTTCGTTGGCAATACGCAAATACAGAAGGGTGTCCAATGTATTGTGATGCGTAACAAAAGGACGTGCGGCTGCGCCTCCGTGTACGGCTTGTAAAACGGGCGTTTCTACTTCCAACCAGCCTTGTGCGTCGAAATACCGTCGCATGGCTGAAATGGTTTTAGAACGTTTTACAAAAGTATCGGCTACGGATTCATTGACCACCAGATCCACATAACGCATGCGATAGCGCAGTTCCGGGTCTGTAAAGGCATCGTAAATTTGGCCGTCGGCATCTGTTTTTACAATGGGCAGCGGGCGCAAGGATTTAGATAAAAGCACCAAACGGGTTACATGAACGGTGATTTCACCCAATCGGGTACGAAACACAAAGCCTTCTACGCCAATGTGGTCGCCGATGTCCATGAGTCTTTTGAAGACGGTATTGTACAATTCTTTGTCTTCGCCGGGACAAAGTTCGTCGCGGTTGAGGTACAATTGGATTCTACCCGTATGATCTTTCAGTTCAGCGAAAGACGCTTTACCTTGAATGCGCCTGCTCATGAGCCGTCCGGCCATGGAAACCTGAGCAAAAGGTTCAGGATTTTCATCAGAAAATTCCTGATGAATGCTTTGAGCGGTGGTATTCACCGGAAAGGTTTCGGCGGGGTAGGGGTCAATGCCCATTTCCCGAATTTGTTGAAGGGATTCCCTTCGGATGCGTTCTTGTTCAGAAAGTGAAAGACGTTCCGTCATGGTGATGTATAGTGGTCGGGCTTAAAACATGCCCGGTGAGTTTCGCTGAAGTCCTGGCATATCGAAAGGAGCTTCCAGCGGTTCAATATCGTTGTCGGTTTCTGTGTCGGAGTAATTTTCCATGGTTGGTTCAGGCGAATTCCAAGTGGATTTTTCCTGGGTTTCCATGGTTACTTCTTCCTTTGGCTTTTCTGCCTCAGTGGTTTCGGACCTGCTCATGTCGAACATGCCGGCATGGGTGGGTGCAGGTGCAGATGCCGGCGCGGAAGTCGCGGCCGGAGTTGTTTCTTCTTCGGAATTTACTTTTTTGGCTTTTGCACGTGGCGCCGCAGGGGCTGGTTTAGACAGCATGGGGGAAAAACCGGTGAGTTCTAATTTGTTTTCACGTAAAAACATACCCAAAGCCACAGCTGGTAAAATTTCCTGGATATCGAATTGGACTTCCCACTCATCGGCGCCGTTGCGCGGAATCACGCGAAAAGCCATTTTATTGTCCATACAAAAATCCATGATTAGCGGGATAAAACGACGTTTTACCGCTACAGAAGGTTGTTCAGAAAGCATGGCATTCAACATGGCAGTGGGATATTAATCTTCGACGATGGTTACTTTCACAATTTTGTCGCCCTGGCGGATTTGATCGAGTAAATCAACATTTTCCACCACTTTTCCGAAGCAGGTATGTTTCCGGTCGAGGTGTGCGGTTTGGGCTCGTGAATGCACAATGAAAAATTGAGAGCCACCCGTATTGGGCCCCGCGTGCGCCATGGACAAAACGCCACGGTCGTGGAATTGATTTCCGCCGGAAAGTTCGCAAGGGATTTTGTACCCGGGGCCACCCGTGCCATTGCCAATGGGACAACCTCCTTGGGTCACAAAACCCGGAATAACCCGGTGAAAAGTAAGGCCGTCATAAAATCCTTTCTTGGCCAAATCCACAAAATTCTTTACCGTGAGCGGAGCATCTGCGGGGAAAAACTCAATTTTCATGGTTCCGTAATCGGTGTCCAATAGTGCATGCATCGTATATGGCGTTTTAAAAATAAATCAGTGAAACACGTTATATTTGGAACAAAATTACAAAGATTTGGGCAGGCTTTTCCTTCTTTTTTTCATTCCCTTGCTGTTTTCCTGCAAATCGACGCAGGTAAGTTCTGTGGCAGACATGGATTACCCTTTCCGGACGGCACAAAGGTTTGAATTTCACCAGTCGGAAATAGACCCGATGGATTTTTTTGACCCGTTAAAGCCCAAAGTTTTTCAGGCCGACATGAAGTCGTTCGTGATAATGGTGGGCTATGAGCTTGAATATCTGAATCTCAGATGGATTGATGCACACGCCCACGACATCATGACGCTTTATGCGTATCAAGTGCAAAATGGTATTGCGGAGCCTTCCTACCTCAACCCAAAAATAAAATATCCGACCCTGGCGTCGCTTCCTGCGGGAACCTGGGTGTTGGACATCATGGATGAAGACCGGAATCTGTTGGTGTTTCGCGGTTGGTCCACACCAAATCCCAAAGCCAAGGATCCGGCAGAAGAAGTAAGAAGATGTGCGCAACGCATTGTAAGTCAAATACCAAACCGTCAATAAACCAACCCACGCATGAGCCCAATCTTTTCTTTCCCTCGTGTTTTGGTCGTAATCGCAATGGTGCAAACCATGGCAACAATCCATGCACAGACCCTTCAGCGCTGCGGGACAGTCCAAGCCATTCAGCATCGCAATCAACAGCATCCCGGTTATTTGGATGCGGTGAATCAGGCTTTTTCCACGGCACGTGCCCATGCCGCCACCGCGGAAAAAAACAATACCGTTTACCGAATTCCTGTGGTGGTGCATGTGGTGTACAAGACCGAGACAGAAAATATTCCGGACTCCCTGATTATTCAGCAAATCCAGGTGTTGAATGAAGATTTCCGCCGGAGAAATGCAGATAGCGTGAACACCCGTGCGGAATTTCTGCCCTTTGCGGAAGATACGCGAATTGAGTTTTTCCTGGCGACTACCGATCCGCAAGGTCAGCCAACTACAGGCATTACACGAACGCAAGGTGCTCCGGCTTTCGGACTTTTTAGTCCCTTCGACGACAATGTGAAAAAATCGTCTCTCGGAGGAAAAGATGGTTGGCCGGCCAGCCAATATTTGAATGTTTGGGTGTGTGATTTGGTGCTGGGTTTGGGCATTTTGGGGTATGCGTATCCTCCGGTTGGCGCCCCCAATTGGCCAGCCGATCAACTTCCAGCCGATTCTACCGTGGAAGGCGTGGTTATCCATTATCCCGTTTTTGGACCCAATAATCCTTTGGCTTCCGGACCACTCGCCATCATTAATCGTGGCCGCACGCTTACACATGAAGTCGGCCATTACCTTGGATTACGACATATTTGGGGCGATGGAGATTGCACGGTAGATGATGGATTGGCCGACACTCCCAATGCCGACGACAACGCTCAGCAAATTTGCGATTGGACCAAAAATACTTGTCCCGAGGCCACGGGCACTGAGTATCCGGACCAAATCGAGAATTTCATGGATTATGCAGCTGATTCCTGCATGAATATGTTTTCGAAAGATCAGGGAGCGCAAATGCGTTCCAATCTGGAGAACTTTAGAAGCGAATTGTATATCGAATCCACTACTTCTGTGGAAGAACAGGCCCAACAGTCTTTGTTGGTCTATCCAAACCCGGCCTCCTCACAATTGGTGATTCCCGCTTCACATTCCTCTACTTCTATTTCACTGGATGTATTCGATGTTTTGGGAAGAAAAGTAACCATTCCTCATGTACTAGCCGATGCAAATGGACTTCGCATACAAGTGCAGCATTTGCCCGAGGGAAGTTACTGGGGAAGATTCGGGAAAAATACTTTCCGGTTTGTGGTGGCCAGATAAGTGTCCCATCTCACCGCACGTTTAACATTTTAGGGCGTTGTTTCTGCAAGAAAAACAACCCTATCCGTCTCATAAATTTTTACCTTTGAGGAAAGTGTTGCTTCTAACTATTTGTGAATAAAACGATTCCTTATTTATGAAAAAGTCCCTCGTCGTATTGTTAGCTATATTGGCTTTCCTGTTAAAAGGACAGGCTCAAGGGGTGTTGATTGGAACTTCAGGACAAAATCCGGATCCATCGGCAGCATTAGAAGTAAGAAGCACCACAGGAGGAATGTTGCCTCCACGTCTTAGCCTTACGGAAAGAAATGCCTTGCCCGGTCCTGCCAATGGTTTGCTTATTTTCAATACCACGAGCAAATGTCTTCAGATTTTTCTGACTCAACAGGGTTGGACCAATATTGCTTGTGATTGTGCGTCTTATCCTTCTGCGGCGTTTACCGCCAGTTCGACTTCGATTGGTTCAGGCGGAAGTGTGAATTTTTCTGTATCCGCACCCGTCGGGGGCAATACTTACCAATGGACTTTTACGGGTGGAACGCCCGCTACGGCTTCCGGCACTACGGCTTCGGTAACGTATTCCACACCTGGCACTTACACGGCTAAATTGGTTGCAACCAATGCCGCAGGTTGTTCTGATTCCACCACGACCATCATTACTGTGAGTTTGTGTCCTGCCATTGGAACTAATAGTATCACTTTTAATGCCAGCTCCACCACAGGACAAACCGGTACCATTCAAACCTGGACGGTGCCCAACGGCATTTGTACGGTACGCATTCAGGCGTGGGGTGCGCAAGGTGGAGGAACCAACGGCGGTCTTGGCGCAACAGTGACGGGAGAGTTTTCTGTGACGCCGGGAGAAACCATTCGCGTTTTAGTAGGTCAGCGTGGAGGGGTAACTTCTCAGGGCGCCAATTTATGTGCCGGAGGCGGCGGTGGTTCATTTGTTTACCGGAATGCCAATGATGCTTTACCCATGTTGGTGGCAGCTGGTGGCGGCGGTCAATCTGAACATGGAAGTGGTGGCGTAGGTCGTTCGGACGCCGGATTATCCAACGGAGGTGGTTCAGGCAGTGGCGCCATGGGCGGCGGAGGAAATGGAGGAAGCGCCGGTGGTACCATGGGCGTTTATTCGTCCGGTGGCGGCGGCGGTGGCTGGCTTACCAATGGGGCGAATGGTGTAAATCTTCGTAACCCACCCGGAGAAGGCGGGCGCGCACCTCGCAACGGTGGAAATGGAGGTTCATATAGTCATCCCAATTATTCAGGTGCATTTGGCGGATTTGGCGGCGGTGGTGGTGCTTCAGATAATTCAGGAGCCGGTGGTGGTGGCGGCGGCTTCAATGGCGGTGGCGGCGGAAACAATTATACGGGTAGCATTTGGGGCTGTGGTGCCGGCGGTGGCTCGTACAATGGTGGCGCCAATCCTACGGGTCAAAATGGCGTGCGTTCCGGTGCCGGGCAGGTGACCATTACGTGGTAAACGATATTTGCCGGGCAGCACAACATTTGTAACGTCGGGAGACTGCGTTAGGGATTGCAGCGGAAATCCCCGGATAGCGCTTGCGCCCGGGATTGGAGCGAAAAGCCCGACCCGAAAGGGGAACGCCCAAGAGAAATGTCTTATTCTGTGGCTGCGTTTCGGGCCACCCGGAAGCCAATGTGCTGAAAGGCAGCATTTTCTTCGGCGCGCATTCTTCTTGAGATTCGAAAGCCTTCGCAGCGGCGGGGCTCGCATAAGTAGCTTCCGCCACGGATTACGCGGGTGAGGCTTCCGTCGAATGCGGGATCATTTCCCTGTACAACGGGCGTTTTTCCGGGAAAAAGAAGGTACGCACGTCCGTGATAGGCGTCTTCGCACCATTCCCAGACATTGCCGCCGATGTCGAACAATCCGTTGGCCTGTGCCGGAAAATATCCGACGGGTGCGGTGGTAAGAAAGCCATCTGTGATGACATTGGTATCGGGAAAGTGTCCTTGAAAAGTATTGGCGATGAGATTGATATCTTTCTCTTCCGGCCAAGGAAAAGCGCCATAACCGGAAGCGGCCCATTCCCATTCGGCTTCGGTAGGAAGTCGTCCGCCCACCCAGGCACAAAAGGCTTTGGCATCGTTCCATGTAACTTGAACCACAGGATGATTGTCTTTTCCACGAAGGTGGGTACCGCGCCCGCCCGGACGGAACCAGCAGGCTAGCGAATCGAATTGCCATCCTTCGGACGTCCAGATCCAACCGCCGGGATGTTCAGGATGTTCTGCTTCGGTCCGATATCCGGTGGCCTTAATGAATTGGGCAAATGCGGCATTGGTGACTTCGGTTTTCCCCAGCAAGAAAGGAGCAATATGTACTTGATGAACAGGCAAGGCGTCCGGTTCATCGGCAAACTGTCCCATAGACAAAACGCCGCCCCGGATAGATTGCGCATGATGTGGAACGGGCTTGTTTTCCGGAGGAGTGCAGCCGGGGCAGAGCAGGGTAAAAAGGAAAGGCGTGAAAACGAAAAATTTACCGATTTCCATTGGAATTAATCTCGGTAAAGCCCACCAGTCTATGGGTGAGGTCGCCCGGTTGGCGCAGGTAAACAAACACGCTATAATCGTTTTCTGCCATAGAAAAATCCCCTTCGATGGGTCCGGTAAGTCCTTGTGACTCGTCTTTTTTCACGACCACGTATTGGTAGTTGTAGTAGCCTTGTTTAAAAGGAACGGATAAAAAATACATGTTTCGGGCGCGGTCCGCTTTGAGCCGGTAGCGTTCCAGCACTTGTCCGAAGGAGAATCCGCCGATGAGATAGACTTCTGCATTTTCGAAGATGGCGCCGGGTTGGAGTACAAAATTGACGGTGACATAATCCGGATCGACCGTTTGTGCCATGTTTTCCTGGTTATGGTATACAAATTTCCCGTTGATATCGGGCATGTCTGAGTAGTTGAGGCGATTTCTGGGAGCATCCGGTCGCAGTCTTGCAAAAAAAGTACCGTTGATGTTTTCGTAACCGATTACGGGGTCGCGGGTAGCCACCATGGATTTCAGGTCGAGCAGACGGTATTGGTTGCCGCCGGGAAATCCAAGTTCGCCGGTGGAATAATCATAAACGAGTCGGTCCGATTCGATGTATCGGGGTTTTACGTCGAATCTTGCGTTGTCCCATCGTCGGTTTTGGCAAACCACAATTTTGAGGTCTTCAAATACATTTTGAAGATTTAAAAAGGAGGTTGACAGGGTAAAGAAAATTTCCTGGTGGGTGAGGCGCTGGTCGGCCATAGAGGCATTTCGAATTCGGGCTCCTACGGGCACCATGGCGTCGAGGACCATGAATCGGCGTCGGAAAACCACATTTTCAGGATCTTCCTTTAAAAAAACTTCCACTACATAATTTCCCGCATGGGTGGGCTTCATCATGTCTGAAGGAATGGTGAACTGATAATGCGTGTAATGCCTTGTGGTGTTGGTGGAAAATCCGTATTCCAGTACATCGAAGGATTCAAATCCATTCAGAAATTGCATGAAATTCAGGTCAGAAGAGCTCCAATCGTAAAGGCAATGTCGGATTCGGTAGGCGTAATCTCTTGGTTCATAGCCAAATTCATCGAAACGGACGATGAGTTGTTGATTGGAGTTCAATTCATAAATAGCAGGCAACATGGGTTCATTCACCGGATGAATGTCGGCGGATCCGATGGATGGCCGGAAAATTCCATCGGCATTGGGGGGCGAGATGGCCCAAATAGGTTGAATAAAACACCAAAGAAAAAATAGGAGTAAACGATACATGGGTTAAAGTTCGTAAATTTGGCTGAATCCGTAGTTATAGCGGATTATTTCCAATGATATTGTGCTTTTAGGCACCATTTTTTCGCGTAAAAACAAAACGAATCTGAAAACCTCCCTTCCGTTTTGGTTGTTAGACCAGCAATATTCGGGGAAAAAGAAAAATTAAGGCAGATAAAAAGATACAAGCTATACAGCAATTTTTAACTTTGCACGGCTAAAAAGCGCCAAACGCTATGGGTCAAGTTCATAAAATCAAAAAAGGCCTGGATATCAGGCTGGTAGGAGAAGCCGAAAAAACAGTTGCCAGCGCCGATGCGCTTCATACCGTGATGGTTTCCCCTGAAGATTTCTTTGGCATTCGTCCAAAGACCTTGGTAACTGCCGGAGATGAAGTGTTGGCCGGCACGCCAATCATGTTCGATAAGAACAATGATGCACATAAAATCGTGTCTCCCGTCAGTGGAGAGGTGGTTGAAGTGGTTCGCGGTGCCAAACGGAAATTGTTGGGCATTAAAATTTTGGCCGACAAAGAAACCCGTTTTGTGGAACACGGAGCCATTTCATTGGCGTCTATTACTGCTGAACAACTTACAGAGAAACTTTGTCTGGCAGGACTTTGGTCCGGCATCAAAATGCGTCCTTACAACGCCATTGCCTTTCCTGAGTTAAAGCCCAAAGCGGTATTTGTATCCGCGTTCGATTCAGCCCCGTTGGCTCCAGATTACGATTTCATCGTGAATGGTCAGGAAGCTGCTTTTGAACTGGGCTTACAAGTATTGGCCAAAGTGTCCGGTGCCAAAGTGCATTTGGGCGTTCATGCGCAAAAGACCAAATCAGCCGCTTTTTTACAAACCAAATCAGCTCAGGTACATACTTTTGATGGTCCACATCCTTCCGGATTGTTGAGCACCCAAATTGGACTGATTTCCCCGATTAATCGTGGCGAAGTCGTTTGGACGGCCAATGTACAGGACATCATTGCCATGGGTAAATTCATTCAGACCGGACGTTTCGATGCATCCCGTCTGGTGGCATTAACCGGCGCAGGCCTGAAACAAAATAAATACGTACGAACCGTTGGTGGCGCGCCCATGTCTAGTTTGATTTCAGACGATCAGACCAATGGCGCCAACCAGCGTTGGATTTCCGGAAATGTATTTACCGGAAGAAACGTGGGTAAAAACGGATACTTAGGTTATTTCGAAAACCAGGTGACCTTAATTGAAGAAGGTGGAGAGCCCGAATTTTTCGGTTGGATTGCTCCCGGCTTTGATAAATTTAGTCTTTCCCGCACCTTCTTTAGCTGGGCAATGCCAGGCAAAAAGTACAACCTGAACACCAACATGAACGGGGAAGAGCGGGCCTTTGTGGTGTCCGGCGAATATGAAAAAGTATTTCCTCTGGACATTTTGCCCGTTCAATTGCTGAAGGCCATTATTACTGGTGATATTGAAAAGCAGGAACAACTTGGCATTTATGAAATCGTTCCTGAAGATTTCGCCCTTTGTGAATTTGTATGTACTTCAAAGATTGAATCTCAAGCCATTGTAGAAGGGGCCATGTTGCAACTTTACGGTGAGTTGGTCGATTCACTGAAGCCAGAAGAACATCATCACGGTTAATACAAACAGATTTTAAACACGCACCTGTTTCCATGAAACCATTACGCAACTTAATGGAAAAGCTGGAGCCCTCCTTCCGAGAAGGGGGAAAACTCCACAAGTACTGGCCGCTATACGACGGTTTTGCTACTTTCCTATTTGTGCCCGGGCACACAACCCATAAGGGTACCCATATCCGGGACGGAATCGATCTAAAGCGCACCATGATTATGGTGGTGCTGGCGATGGTTCCTGCTCTTTTGTTCGGTATTTTCAACGTAGGACATCAACATTTCCTGGCATTGGGAGAGGCCGCAACTTTTACCGATAAAATCATTTACGGCGCATGGAAAGTGCTGCCAATGGTGGTGGTGTCATACGCCGTCGGATTAGGGGTAGAATTTCTTTTTTGCATCATCAAAGGTCACCAGATCAACGAAGGTTATTTGGTGTCCGGTATGTTAATCCCATTGATTTGTCCCCCGGATTTACCATTGTGGATGCTTGCCATTGCTGTGATTTTCGCTGTGGTGATTGGTAAAGAAGTTTTTGGCGGAACCGGTATGAACGTGCTGAACGTCGCCTTAACCGCCCGTGCCTTCTTGTTCTTCGCTTATCCGGCGCAATTGTCCGGAGATAAAGTGTGGATTTCCGGTGTAGCCAACAGCACCCAACCTTTGGTAGATGGATACACCGGCGAAACCGCCTTGGCGCAGTTCATTAAAGCTGGCGACGGCATTACGCACTTAGGTGGTCAGACCATCGCAAACAGTTCAGACCTATTCATGCAAGGATTCCTTGGATTTATTCCCGGTTCTGTTGGAGAAACTTCTACCCTCGCCATTTTACTTGGCGCCATTTTACTAATTGCCACAGGAATTGGCAGTTGGAGAATTATGGTGAGCACCGTACTTGGCGCATTGGCCATGGGCTTTTTGCTTAACGGTTTGGCCGGATCTTTCCCGGACAATGCGTATTTGGCTCTTCCGCCACATTTCCATTTGGTATTTGGTGGTTTTGCTTTCGGAGCGGTGTTTATGGCGACCGATCCTGTGACTGCGGCCCAAACCCAAACCGGAAAATACATTTATGGATTTCTCATCGGGGTATTGGCGGTCATCATTCGTGTACTCAACCCTGCTTATCCAGAAGGAATGATGCTGGCTATTCTGTTCATGAACGTGATGGCCCCATTGGTAGACTACTATGTAGTGCAAGGAAACATTAACCGTCGTTTGAAACGTGCTAAAGCCATCAGCCATGCTTAACAAAGAAAGTAACAGCTATATTTTCATTTTTGCCGCTGCATTGGTGGTGGCCGTAGGGGTGGTTCTTACCATTGCCAATGAATCTACCAAGCCTGCCTATTTGTCCAGTTTAAAAAAGGAGAAAAAGCAAAGCATCCTTTTGGCGGCAACAGGTGAGTCTGCAGAGACCTTGACCAGGGAAGTTGCAGATGCACGTTTTGACGAAGAAATCGTGGCTATGTATGCTTACACTGCCGATGGCACCAAAGTGAAAGAAGGAGAAGAGGTCTTTAATATTGATTTGGCCGCAGAGCAAAAGAAAAAGGGTGCCGAAGCTGAATCTGCACTCTATCCTGTGTACAAGCATGTAAAGGATGGAAAAACCCGCTATGTGGTAGCCATGCAAGGCGTTGGACTTTGGGGTCCTATTTGGGGCTTTTTAGCCGTAGAGAGCGATTTACAAACCGTCGCCAATGCCGTATTTGATCACAAGTCTGAAACTCCTGGCTTAGGCGCTGAAATTAATACAGAAAACTTCCAGAAGCAATTTCGTCCCTCTGGCGATTCTCGTAAACTCATCGCTGCTCTAGGGGGAGGAGAAACCTATCTTCACGTAGAAAAACCTGGACGTGTTGCGGCAAACAGCCCGGAATACACCTATGTAGTAGAAGGTATTTCTGGCGGAACCATTACGTCCAATGGATTATCGGACATGCTTGGCAAATTTTTACGTGCTTTTGTCCTTTTTGCCAACAAAAACCTCACCTTACCTGAAACTGCTGCTGCGCCAGCTGATAGCTTAGCCATCGACAGCACGGTTGTGAATGTTGACACGTTGAACCAGTTAACCGTTGTACCATGAGCGAAACTGCTGTAAAAGCCCCAAAGGCACCTGCTGAACCCTTGTTTTCAGCAAAAAACAGGAAACTTCTTTCCGATCCATTGGACGACAATAACCCAATTACCGTACAGGTACTAGGTATTTGTTCAGCCCTTGCCGTAACTGTTCAGGTAAAACCTGCGTTGTTCATGTGTATAGGAGTGATTTTTGTGGCCGCTTTCGGTAACCTAATCATTTCTCTCATGCGGAATATTATTCCCAACCGGATTCGGATTATTGTTCAATTGGTCATTGTAGCCACCCTGGTTACACTCGTAGACTTGGGTCTCAAAGCCTTTGCTTATGATACCAGCAAAGCACTTTCCGTGTTCGTAGGACTGATCATCACCAACTGTATCATCATGGGGCGTCTTGAGGCTTTTGCCCTTGGCAACAAACCATGGCCTTCCTTTTTAGATGGTATCGGAAACGGTATTGGATACTCTGTTATTCTCGTGGGTGTAGCCGTGTTGCGCGAGCTGTTTGGTAGTGGAAAAATTATGGGATTCCAGATTGTTCCACAAGCCCTTTATGATTTAGGGTATGTGAACAATGGTTTATTCATTCTTCCACCAATGGCCCTGATTTTAGTAGGTGCCATCATCTGGTGGCAACGGAGTCGCAACCAAAAACTAATTGAAGCCAACTAATATTTGGAATAGCTCCTAATAATTGAATCTATGGAACTAATTAACATATTCGTGAAGTCCATTTTTGTGGACAACATGATTTTCGCTTACTTCCTTGGCATGTGCTCTTATCTGGCCGTGTCTAAGAAAGTATCTACGGCCACCGGTTTAGGTGTGGCTGTGATCTTCGTATTGGGTATCATTATTCCCGTGAACTTTTTGCTGGAAAAATATTTGCTCAGAGAAGGTGCCCTGGCTTGGATAAGTGCGGACCTCGCTACAGTGGATCTTAGCTTCCTCACCTTTATCATGTTCATCGCCGTTATTGCCGCCATGGTTCAACTGGTGGAAATGGCCGTTGAGAAATTCTCCCCTTCACTTTACGCTTCCTTGGGTATTTTCTTACCCTTGATTGCGGTAAACTGTGCCATTCTTGGTGGTGCACTTTTTATGGTGGAGCGTTCTTATAATTCCGTGGGAGAAGCCACCGTGTTCGGACTTGGATCAGGTGTCGGCTGGGCCATTGCCATTATTGCCATCGCCGCCATTCGGGAGAAAATCAGATACTCCAATGTTCCCGCTCCTGTGCGTGGACTAGGTATGGCCTTTATCCTTACCGGACTTATGGGTCTGGCCTTTCTCAGTTTTGCAGGTATCAAACTCTAATTCTTCCCAAACTGTTTTGATATGAACACCACACTCATTATAGCATCGGTTGCAGTATTCTTGACCATCATCCTTTTGCTGGTCGCACTGCTCCTTTTCGCCAAATCGAAACTGACCCAGTCCGGTCCTGTTAAAATTACCATTAACGGCAAAGACACCATCGAAGTGGCCGCCGGCAGCACCTTGCTCAATACGCTAGGTAATGCCAAAATCTTCCTCCCTTCTGCTTGCGGTGGAGGAGGAACCTGCGCCATGTGCAAATGTCAGGTTTTAGAGGGTGGTGGAGAAATCCTGCCCACTGAAGCGCCTTACTTTTCCCGGAAACAAATTCAAGACAAATGGCGTCTGGGTTGTCAGGTGAAAGTTCGCCAGGACATGAACATCCAGATTCCTGAAGAAATCTTCGGGATCAAAAAATGGGAGTGCGAAGTAGTAAGCAACTACAACGTGGCCACCTTCATTAAGGAATTTGTTGTGAAACTTCCCGAAGGCGAAACCCTCGATTTCCAGGCAGGTGGTTATATCCAGGTCGACGTGCCTGCTTACACCGCCAAGTTCAGTGAAATGGACATCGCGCCACATCCGGAAGACCCCGCAGGAAAAGATAAATTTAAGCCCGATTGGGATAAATTTAACCTTTGGGATTTGTCCATCGACGTGAAAGAACCCATCTTCCGCGCCTATTCCATGGCCAACCACCCCGCAGAAGGAAACATTATCATGCTCAACATCCGTATCGCTACTCCCCCATGGGATCGCGCGGCCAACCGTTGGATGAATGTTCCTCCCGGAATTTGTTCTACCTATGTGTTCTCCCGTAAGCCAGGTGATAAAGTCACCATTTCCGGTCCTTATGGAGAGTTCTTCATCAAGAACACCGATCGCGAAATGGTGTATGTAGGTGGTGGTGCCGGAATGGCTCCGCTGCGTGCACATATTTTCCACCTTTTCCATACCCTGAAAACCAATCGGAAAGTAAGTTATTGGTATGGTGGACGTTCTAAGCGTGAGCTGTTCTACATTGAACACTTCCGCGCCATTGAACGTGAGTTTCCGAACTTTAAATTCCATATTGTCCTTTCTGAGCCCATGCCGGAAGACAATTGGAAGGAAAAGAAAAATATCGACGATGATGGCGATGGATTCCTGGGCTTCGTTCACCAAGCCTTTATCGACCATTATCTAAGCAAGCACGCCGATCCCGAAGAGATTGAATTCTACTTCTGCGGACCGCCTCAAATGAACGCCGCCGTCATCAAAATGTGCGACGACTGGGGTGTTCCCGCCGAGAATGTGGCCTTCGACGATTTCGGAGGATAATTTCTCCGAGATCGCATCTCGAAGAGGTGGAAGAGATTGGGCGCCTGCCGCCAACTCACTCCTACACGAGATTCGGAATCCGCACCATTCAGTCGTCTCGTAGGCGGCACCGGGTGCTACGCTTAAAGTCCTCAATACAAAAGCCTTTGGTTCATCACCAAAGGCTTTTGTATTTCCGGGCTATCGCTTCGCCCCCTGGCGCGTGTCGCAAGTCTTTTGAAAATTATGTTTTCCTGGATAAATTTCCTATTCTCTGGCCCTTGATACGTTTAATGCGATATGCAAATATTCGACTTACATGAGCCGTTGTTCAGCGGTTAGGTTCCACTTGTCCGTCCCTTTGTCTTTCAGGATATAAGCTGAAGTTTTATAGATGAAAGGATAATAATAACGCTCATCTTCCATTTGTCCATCGTGGCGTTCATTGCAAGTTTTTTTTAGCTGCGGTTAATATTGTAAATCGTCATTTTGAGGTCCTTTTCACATAATCGGAATGGAAATTTTCTTGAAAACGCAATTTTGAAAGGTATTCATTGCGTTTGAGAGGTCGTTTTCCCCGGGGGCCACCACTCCTCCTCCCCAGGCGACAAGCTACAAATTTTGTATCACCTGAGTCGGCAATTAACCGTTTATAAACGATTAAAATCGGATCGTCATTTTGAGGTTCTTTTCACAAAATCGGAATGGAAATTTTCTTGAAAACGCAATTTTGGGAGGCATTCATTGCGTTTGAGAGGTCGTTTTCCCCGGGGGCCACCACTCCTCCTCCCCAGGCGACAAGCTACAAATTTTGTATCACCTGAGTCGGCAATTAACCGTTTATAAACGATTAAAATCGGTTCTGGAAACCTATATGTCTTGTTGTAATGATTCGCCCCCCCTTGCGTCTTTTTGTTCCC
Source organism: uncultured Candidatus Competibacteraceae bacterium (assembly GCA_964578885.1). Taxonomy (GTDB): domain Bacteria; phylum Bacteroidota; class Bacteroidia; order CAIKAF01; family CAIKAF01; genus CAZRHR01. Next base: position 82,497 of record CAZOEO010000011.1, read on the forward strand.
TATGGAAATGATTTTTTCTCTCTTATTCACAGAGAGCGTAATGCACGGAGCCTTGGAATATCAGGAATTGGTGGTTGTTCCGAATTCAGATGGTTTCTATAAGTCGAAATCCCTTATTCAGATGTCCATCTTGGCCTTTGGGTATTTACCCGAAGGAGCGCATTGTTTTTTTCTGATTTGATTTACGGTTTCCTTTTACCCGAAACACCAGTGGATATGTACTGTCAGACGCAGTAAATGAAATTCTAATGAACCAATCTAAACAATAGAAGGCCAGTGTTTGGGCTTCATAGAGCTTCGTGTCTTTATTGGTATTGCATGGTTCAGGATACTAATATCCCTCTCTAAAATTTCTGTTTCTTTTAACAACTAAATCAAGATGTTGTGCTTTGGTTAATCTACCACTTCTCGTTTCCATAGAGGCAAAGAAAGCCTGCACGTTTGTAGGTAATCTATAATCCTTTCTCCTGTCACACCGCCAACGAGGTCTAAATCCAACATCAGAATGGGATCGCCTTCTTCATCAAGGTAGCTGCGTGAATATTTTCGCGTTTTATTCCATTCGTTAACTCGAACAAGGTTGGTTTTTTCTGCATCATCAAACCCAATATAAAACTGGATCGAATCTCCTTTGTCATTGATAATCAAAAGGCCTTTGTATCCTTCTACCATAAAAACCACATGGTTTTTATTTTTTTCGCTTGGCATTCCCTGAAGGCCATTTTTCTTCATGATAGAAATCAAGGCGGGTCTGGATATTCGTTGATAGATTTTTCCGAAAGCAGAGCCGCAAAGGCATAGGGAAAGTGCAATGAGTAGGAGGCTTTGTCGCATGATGGAAATTTCTTTCCCCAAAAATACGAATTCTGCACTTAATCTCTTTTGTCACTTGTGGAATATGGCATATTAGATTTGTAGGGCAAGTGAAAAAAAAAGGTCAGAACGTTAGTCCCGACCTTTTGAGAAGACGATTTTATAGTTTATTCTACCACCTGGGTTTTCCACTGGTTAAGCGACACCCGACAGGTCAGCAGGAAATCCACAATTCTGGCACGATTCACTCCACCTACAAGGTCAAGGTCCAGTTCTAATACAGGATCTCCATCGTTGTCAAGATAGCTTTTGGAATATTTTTTCTCTTTATTCCAGGTGTTTACCCTATTAAGGTTTGTACCATTGTTGGTAAACGCGCAATAGAACTGAATGGAGGCGCCATCCTCTGCAATAATGAGCAGGGTTTTGTATCCATTTATTTTCCACAACACATTTCTAGGTGACTCCGCTTCTTCAGCAGAATAACCTTCGGATTCCAGAATACTCAAAAGTTGGAATCTGGAAATGGTGCTGTAAGATTGCGCGGAAACCGCTTGGGGCATCCATGCCAGCAAGGAGAACAATAACATTCCCAGGCGAAGCGTTAGCGTCATTTTCATTTCTATGCTGTTTCATAAGATTTATGCAAATCTATTATCTTATCAGCAAAATGGGAAATGACTTGCCCCTAACAGATTAAATTAGTCTACAACAGCAGCCTTCCATGCAGAAAGAGAAACCCTGCAGGTAAGCAAAAAGTCTACGATACGCTCTTTGGTAACGCCACCTGCTAAGTCTAAATCCAGTTCAAGTACAGGATCACCATCGTTATCCAAATAGCTTCTGGAATACTTTTTCTCCTTGTTCCATGTATTCACTTTGTCTAAGGTTGCCTTTGAATCAGAGAATGCCACATAAAACTGGATGGATTCCATGTTTTCTGCGATAAGAAGTAGGGTTTTGAAGCCGCTTAAAGTCCACAGAATGTTGCGCTCAGATTCTGCTTCTGTAGCAGTGTAACCTTCGCCGGAAAGAATCTTGAGCAGCTCTTTCCGCTCGATTTTCTTAATGACTTGAGCAGACATGGCACCCATGCTAACCACCATTGTCAGCATTAATAAACCTGCACGAAACAAGTTTGACATCAATTTAGTTTTCATAGATTTAACGTATTGGTTAAAAAATTATAACACAAATCTGGTGGTTTTTAGTATTTGTACCAAATAATCATCATATATTTTTTTTAATGGTCTTTAATTAATTGATTAGTAGGTATTAAAATTGGTCTAGTTTATTTTAAAAGTATCTTTATTAATTCAAATTTCATTTAATTAAAACCTTCACAAATGTTGTAGTTTCATGAATTCAATTTCAAAAGCGCTCTTTTTTTCTTTTCAAATAGATATAAATTTTGTGTTTTAAGCCGAATGTCGATTCCGCCTCGCTATAGTTTGGTATCACGACTTTTTCAAACGATGATGCCCGATTCGTAGATTTTTGTGTCATATTACATGAGAACTATACATGAGCTTGAACGTTTACAAAACCTCATTTTCTTTGAAATATTTTATCACTGGTGGCAACTGGAAGGTTTGAAAGACGTTCTACTTTTTACTCAACGTAAATACTTGGCGTGTGTATTTTATTGTAAATTGAGCTTCATATTTTAAAAGGTAATGAAGCATTTTTTCGCCATCACATTATTGGCATTGCCGATGTTTTTGTCTTCACAAGGTGTATTGGTGGGCACTTCCGGACAAAGTCCCGACCCATCCGCTACTTTTGAGGTACGATCCTCTCAGGGTGGTTTTCTTTTACCCCGAATGACCACAACACAGAGAAACGCCATTCCTACTCCTGCGCAGGGCTTGCAGATTTTTAATACGACCACAGGCTGTGTCGATTTATATTTCAGCACCGGTTGGCGTGCTGTATCTTGCGCCTGTGCCAATACACCCAACCCGGCGTTTAGCATAAGCCCTTCGGTACCTACTGCGGGAAGCACAGCTCAGTTATTTTCTTCTCAGCCAGGAAGCGCCAATTTTCAATGGACCATTCAAGGCGCCACACCTTCAACGGCTTCCGGCGCTAATCCAAACGTGCAATGGGCGACTCCGGGAACCTACGCAGTAAAATTGGTCGTGACGGATTCGGCGGGTTGTTCGGATTCCTTGACGCAACAAATCACCGTTTCATCTTGTAGTTCAGGCTCTACCACGTTTGCTTATACAGGCTCTGTGACTTCATGGACTGTTCCGGCAGGCGCTTGTACGCTCACCATTCTATGCGAAGGCGCACAAGGCGGAAATGGGCAAAATGCAGGTACAGGAGGTTTGGGTGCTTCCATGCAGGGAACGTTTACAGGCATTGCTCCAGGCTCTGTTCTGCAAGTGGTAGTGGGTGGCCGTGGTAATTCCGGTGCGTCGGGAAATAGTTCCCGCGGCGGTGGCGGCGGTGGCGGATCGTTTGTGTACACAAGCAACAATAATTTATTGGTCGCAGCAGGCGGTGGCGGCGGCGGCGGATTCATAAATGGCGGCGGCGGACCAGGCCTTACGACCACCAGTGGCGGTGCCAGCAATTTTGGAAATCCAGGCGGAACCAATGGGAGCGGCGGAACTGTCACCACCAGCAATGGATACGATGGCGGTGGCGGAGCAGGTTGGCTTTCAGATGGCACTTCTAATACGCAGGCTACCGGAGGAAAAACCCGCACCAACAACTGGACGGGCGGCAGCGCTAATGCCTATTCGCCAACGGGCGTAAATGGCGGATTCGGTGGCGGCGGCGGCGCAGAACATGGTGCTGGCGGCGGCGGCGGATATTCCGGCGGTGGCGGCGGACGAAATGGAGATCCCTATGGTGCTGGTGGCGGCGGAAGCTTTAATGGAGGTTCTAACCAAGTCAACCAGCAAGGTGTGAGGTCTGGGCATGGTAGGGTGGTCATTACTTGGAATTAATCGTTGATTTAATCGAACGATTGTCCCGCCAAACGGGATGTTCGTAAAATTTCCCCGTATTCTTCCGGCGTAAGGTCGGTGAAATAAAAATTGACCGGGTCTACGGGTACGTTTGCTCTATGCACCTCATAATGCAAATGCGGGCCCACACTTTTTCCTGTATTTCCTACATAACCAATGACATCTCCACGCATGATTTTTTGGCCAGGTCGCACAAATATCTGCGACAAATGGGCATACAGCGTTAAATAACCATATCCATGACGAATTCGTACATGGTTTCCGTAACCATGTGCGTCCTGGTCGGCGCGTTCAATGGTTCCATTTCCCGTGGCGTAAACGGGCGTGCCAATGTCTGCCACAAAATCCATTCCCGCATGAAACTTGGTGGTTTTATAAATCGGATCAATCCGATAGCCAAATCCTGAGGCCATGGTTTTTAAATCCCGGATATGAACCGGTAAAATAGCAGGAATCGACGCCAGCATCTGTTTCTGATTGCGAATCAATTCCCAAAGCTCGTCGTAGGATTTGCTCTGGATATACACATGTTTGGTGAGTTTGTCGATGCGTTGTGCAATGCCAATAAGCCATTCCGAATGGTTGTAACCTTCCAGTGGATCAAAGCGCTGGTTTCCTGCAATCCCGGAATGTCGAATCTCATCGGGAATCCGGCTGACTTCGAAAATCGCGCGGTAAATTTGATCGTCACGCTCCCGGAAGTCTTGTAATACTTGTTCGGCCAAAGACACCCGTTCCTCCAGTTGCTGATAACTTTCTGTAAGATGTAAGATTTCTCGCCGCAATCTTTTTTCCTTGGGTGAATCCAAATAAGCGTAGCCCAACACCAGTACCACCGAGGCAAACAATGAAGTAGAAGCAAGCCAATACAATACTCGTAGCAGTTTTCTGCCCGTGCTCTCCACATATTTTTCGTACCGGAGTGTTTTGGTATTGTAGTAATATTTAACCTTCGACATTTGGCCAGCAGTCCGTGTGCAAGTTAAGAACTAAACTGTAATTTTGACCCCATTGCATATGCTTATGAACGCTAAGGAAATTCGCCAGATTTTTCTTGACTTTTTTCAGGAAAAAGGTCACCATATTGTCCCTTCTGCCCCCATGGTTCTGAAGAACGATCCCACCCTCATGTTTACCAATGCAGGGATGAATCCTTTCAAAGATCTGTTTTTGGGAAATGCAGAAGTGGTACAACCTCGTATCGCCGACACACAAAAGTGTTTGAGGGTTTCCGGAAAACATAACGATCTGGAAGAAGTAGGTTTGGATACCTATCACCACACCATGTTCGAAATGTTGGGCAACTGGAGTTTCGGTGATTATTTCAAAAAGGAAGCCATCGCCTGGGCCTGGGAACTCCTAGCCGACCGTTATGGCATCGACAAAGACCGAATGTATTTCACTTACTTCGGTGGAGATGATGCAGAAGGTTTGGACCCTGATTTGGAAGCCCGCGACCTCTGGGGACAATTTACCACGGCAGACCGCATTATTCCTGGATCTAAAAAAGATAATTTCTGGGAAATGGGCGATACCGGCCCCTGTGGTCCTTGCTCCGAAATTCACGTAGATATCCGAAGTGAGGAAGAAAGAAACCGCGTTTCCGGAAGATCTCTGGTAAACATGGGACATCCGCAGGTGATAGAAATCTGGAACCTCGTTTTCATGCAATTTAACCGACTTGCCGACGGTCGCCTGCAACCTTTGCCCGCCCGCCACGTGGATACCGGCATGGGCTTCGAAAGGCTTTGTATGGTCCTTCAAGGCAAATCATCTAATTACGATACCGACGTTTTTACGCCATTTATTCAGGCCCTGGAAAATAAAACCACCATTTCGTATGGCGTAGACGAGAAAGTAGACATTGCCATGCGGGTCATTTCCGACCATATCCGCGCCGTAGGCATCGCCATCGCCGATGGACAACTGCCTTCCAATACAGGAGCCGGGTATGTGATTCGCCGAATTCTGCGCCGCGCCATCCGTTACGGATTTTCCTTTCTCCAACTTCGCCAGCCCTTTATGACCGATTTAGTGGCTGTACTGCGCGAAACCCTCGGCGGCACTTTCCCGGAAATCGCTGCCCAGGAAAAATTTATTGCCAAAGTAATTCGGGAAGAAGAAGTGTCTTTTTTGCGAACGCTGGAAAAAGGATTGCATCGCATCAACGAATTGCTCGTGGTAACTCCTTTGGGTGCGCCGGTCTCCGGAGAAAAAGCCTTTGAATTGTATGATACGTTTGGGTTTCCTATCGATTTAACCCGATTGATTGCTGCGGAAAATGGCAGAACCGTGGATGAAGAAGGATTCGACCAAGCTCTAAATGCCCAGAAAGAACGTTCTCGCGCCGTTGGAAAAACCGAAGCCGGAGACTGGGTCGTGCTGCAAGACAATAAACATATTCAATTTTTAGGCTACGATACACTCGAAGCCGAGGCGCATATTGTAAAGTACAGAACGGTCGTTCAAAAAGGAAAAACCGAAGTCCAGGTGGTGTTGAACCAAACACCTTTTTATGCCGAAAGTGGCGGACAAATTGGTGATACCGGAAAATTGGTTTCCGCCCATGAAACGCTCGAAGTACTGGACACTGTAAAGGAAAACGACCTGATTATTCACCGTGTAAACCGGATTCCGGAAGCGCCGGAAGCGTCATTTACCGCGACCGTAGATGCCCAACGCCGGTTTGCCATTCGTGCCAATCACTCTGCCACACACCTTTTACATGCCGCTTTACGCGAGGTGCTGGGCAAGCATGTGGAACAGCGCGGCTCTTTAGTGACAGACACGGGTTTGCGATTCGACTTTTCCCATCCGGCCAAGCTCACCGCTGAGGAATGGGAAAAAGTGGAGCATCTTGTGAATGAGAAAATCCGGGCGAACATTCCCTTAACAGAAAAAAGGGACGTGCCCATGGCCGAAGCCACGAATATGGGCGCCATGGCCTTATTCGGGGAAAAATACGGCGATAAAGTTCGCGTGATTACCTTTGATGCACTGTATTCTGTCGAACTTTGCGGCGGAACACACGTGGCTGCGACTGGTGAAATCGGACTTTGTTTGCTGAAATCAGAAGCTTCGGTGGCCGCCGGAGTGCGTCGGATTGAAGCGGTTACGGGTGTACATGCATTGCAGGAAGCCGTCGGGTACAGACAAACCCTGCAAGTGCTTCGGGAAAAACTGAAAAACCCCAAGGATCCAGTGCGTGGAGCAGACGCGTTGATTGAGGAAAATCAAAGTCTTACAAAAGCTTTAGCAAAGATTCGTGAAGCAGAAATAAAACGGCAAAGGACTGTATTGTGGAATGCTGCGGAGAAAATCAATGGAATACGTGTCTACAGTGGCACAGTAGAATTTGATGCAGACTTTATTCGTCAATTGGCATTTTACTCAAAAACAGAGACCAAATTCATTATGGTGCTTGGAGTATCCCACCCTGAAAAGCCAGGTCTTTCTATTATGGTGTCGGAAGATTTGGTCGCTGAAGGAAAATCTGCAGTCGAGGTCATCCGCCAGGCTGCCACGCATATGCAAGGTGGTGGAGGTGGTCAGCCGTTTTTCGCCACCGCCGGCGGAAAGCAAAATGCCGGGCTTAAGAAGGCCATGGAAACTGCTGTATCACTACTCACGCAACCATAACATTAGAAGGAGGCCTTGTGCCTCCTTTTTTGTATCTTTCTTCCTCAAACCGAACCCATGAAACGTATTTGTTTTATACTTTTTATTACATTTATTTTTAGCCATTTAACTGCGCAGTTTGTGGTTGGAGAGAGGAATCTCACTTTCACCGATCCTGCACGGTCTGGCCGCCAGATTCCAATGCGAATATGGTATCCTGCGACCAGTGCCGGGGCGAATGCCACACCTGCCAATGGAAGTTTCCCTGTCCTTATCGTTGGTCATGGATTTCTCACCAATGTAGGTCCCTATCGCAATTTTGCGGATTCCCTGGTGCCACAAGGGTATGTGGTGGCGCTGCCGGGCACGGAAACTTCTGCTTCGCCGAATCATTTGAATTTTGGAAAAGACCTTCTTTTTGCCGGACAAGAAATGATCCGTCAGGGAAGTCAGGAATCCGGTTTTTTTCTGTTTCAAAAGTTGAATGGACGGTTTGGACTCAGCGGCCATTCGATGGGAGGCGGTGCCACGTTTTTGGCAGGGGCTGAGGATATAAACCAAACGGCAAGTTGCCTGGTAGGTTATGCGCCCGCCAACACAAATCCGTCATCGGTGACCGCCGCCGCTTCTGTATCTATTCCTTCTTTAATCATGGCAGGAGAGGCCGATCGGGTAACGCCGCCAGCTGCGAACCAGCAGCCCATTTTTGACAATCTTACCGGCTGCAAGGCCATTGTAACCATTCAGGGTGGCGGTCACTGCTTTTTCATGAATCCGGATTTTGCTTGTGATCTTGGCGAAACCTCATCATTAAGTCCCGTTTCCATTACCCGCGCGGTTCATCAGGCCCGGCAGTTTTCCGTATTGCGGCCTTGGCTGGATCATTATTTGAAACAAGATGCCAATGCATGGAACCGTTTTTTACAAGCCTCTACCGGAGATGGACTTACTCCCAACATCGTTTGTCAGCCGGCCGGATATGCTTCAACGGGAGAATGGTTACCCCAAATCAGCGGTCGGACATTTTTTCCAGGCCATGGAAATACTACGCTACGCATATTTGATTTGAGCGGCAAGTTATTGTGGGAAAAGTCGGCTGCCACGCAAACGGGAGACATGTGGATTTTCCCGGACAGTGTATCATCGGGGCCTTGTGTGATTTATCTTTCCCAGGACGCCCTACAATATTCGAAAACTATTCATATTCCTTAATTACAATAGGTTAAGTATGCAAAAAAATGCATTGGTCACTGGAGCAAGTCGTGGCATAGGCCATGAAGTGGTTTGTCAATTGGTGGCGGCCGGATACGTGGTGTATGCCGGATATCGGACTAGCGTACCGGATTACGGCGAATATGCTTCATCCGTGAGGCCGATTCAATTGGACATGGAGCAGCCTGAAGATTATACCCGGATTTTCAAGCAGATTGAAGCAGAATTTGGGTATTTAGATGTATTGATCAATAATGCCGGGATTCAGATAGAAAACCGTGAATGGTCCAGCAACACTACGTTGAATGTGTCTATGGATATTTTGCGGAAGACCATGGAAGTTAACTTTTTTGCTTTGGTCGATTTTACCCGTATCCTTTTGCCTTTGATTGAGAAAAGTAAAGCCGGCCGTATTGTAAATGTATCTAGCATCATGGGTTCGTTGAGTTTACATCAGAACCCGGAAGGTTTGGGTAACAATAAGCCATTTGCCTATGATGTATCGAAAACGGCTGTGAACCAGTTTACTATTCATTTGGCTCATGCATTAAAAGACACGGCCATCAAAGTGAATGCTGCGCATCCTGGCTGGGTGAAAACAGATATGGGAACAGATCGCGCGCCCTTGTCGGTGAAAGAAGGCGCCGCTACCTTGTTTCAATTGGCCATTTTGGGCGAAGATGGCGTAACCGGTCATTATCAACATATGGGAAAAGATCTTCCATGGTAACTCATTGACAATATTTACGTAGAAGGTGTAGATAAATTATCCGAAATGATGAAAAAGAACATGGGAACTGTAGATCGGCTGATACGCGTGGTACTTGCCGTGGTGGCTTCAGGGTTATACATATCAGGAATGGTTACAGGTTTAGCAGGTGTAGGCGTGATGGTGTTGGGAGGAATTTTCCTCGCAGTTAGTTTTTTAGGTTTTTGTCCATTGTATGCCATTTTTGGAATAAAGACGTGTTCAACGCCCAAGTAAGAAGGACGACTTTTACGGAAGCCTGGCATAGATTCGCCCTCGACTTCGGGAGGAATTTTTTATACCTTTGTGCCGGAGTGGATAAATCCACCCTTGAACAATAGCATTCACAGGAATGAGAGAAATACAATTTCGGGAAGCTCTAAGAGAGGCCATGACCGAGGAAATGCGCTTGGACTCTTCCATTTTTATTTGTGGAGAAGAGGTAGCAGAGTATAATGGTGCTTACAAGGTAACGCAAGGCATGTTGGACGAATTTGGTCCAGGCCGGGTATTGGATACACCTATTGCGGAACTTGGTTTTGCAGGTATTTCCGTTGGCGCTGCCATGAATGGTTTGCGTCCAATTGTGGAATTCATGACGTTCAACTTCTCTTTGGTTGCCATTGACCAAATTATCAACAATGCCGCAAAAATGCGTCAGATGTCTGGTGGTCAGTTGAATATTCCTATTGTATTTCGTGGCCCTACCGGTTCTGCCGGTCAGTTGGCGGCCACACACTCACAAAGCTTTGACAACTGGTATGCCAACACACCAGGTTTGAAAGTAGTGGTGCCATCCAATCCTTATGATGCAAAAGGTTTGCTCAAAACGGCCATTCGGGACAATGACCCTGTGATTTTCATGGAGTCAGAACAAATGTATGGCGATAAAGGATTTGTACCCGAAGAACCTTATTTGATTCCAATCGGTTTGGCTAACGTGGTGCAAGAAGGGAAAGATGTGACTTTGGTATCTTATGGTAAAATGATGAAGGTGGTGATGGAAGCTGCCCGTCAGTTGGAAACCATGGGTATTCATGCTGAAGTAATTGACCTTCGCAGCCTTCGCCCTATTGATTATGCGACCATCATTCAATCCGTGAAAAAGACCAATCGTTTGGTTTGCGTAGAAGAATCATGGCCGCTCACCTCCATGTCCACTGAAATTAGTTTTAAAGTGGCAAAAGAGGCTTTTGATTATCTTGACGCGCCTCCGCTGCGGGTTACCGGTGCGGATACGCCCATGGCCTACGCCCCTACCATGGTAGATACATTCCTTCCAAATCCGGAACGTATTATCCGTGCAGTGCGTAGCGTCATGTACCTGGACTGAAGCGAAATATCTACTTTAGATATTTTCCCTTCCGGTCTATGACCAATTCGTTTTTTACATGGCCAGGAAAGGACCAACCAAACGCGATTTTAACAAAAAACGCGCTACCTTCTCAAAAATGATTGAGAAATATTTCCGAGACAACCCCGGAAGTAGCTTGAACTATAAGCAGTTATCTGCGCAATTGGGTGTTGCTCCAGAGGACGATTTTTCCCGATTGCTTGTCCGCGAAGTGTTAGATCACCTAACCACGAAAGGAATCATCAATGCAGATGAACATGGAAAATACTCGCTCCATACCTCTAAAGGTTATGTCATAGGGCGAATAGATATGACCAGTTCAGGTAAGGCTTACCTTATCGTAGAAGGCATGGAGAAAGATGTGGTGATTCAGCCACATAATACATTTACCGCCCTGCATGGCGATACGGTTCGCGCTTTTCTACTCGCCAAAAGAAAGAAATCGAACTTAGAGGGAGAAGTGGTGGAAGTGCTTGAACGAGCACGAGAAGAATTTGTGGGCACCCTGGATGTGAGGGAAAATTTTGCTTTTTTCCTTCCCGATTCAGATCGGATGCCGATGGATATTTTTATCCCTTTATCCAAATTGCACGAAGGGCAGCACGGTAAAAAGGTATTGGTTCGGATTACAGAATGGCCGGACCATAAAAAAAATCCCATTGGAGAAGTGATTCGTGTGCTGGGAACACCTGGCGAAAACGAAACCGAGATGCATGCCATTTTGGCGGAATATGGCTTCCCTTCTGCTTTTCCTGAGGAAGTAGAGGCATATGCTGAAAGCATCAGTTTTAGTTTAGACCCAAAAGAAATTGCCAAAAGGAGAGATTTACGAGGTGTAACCACCTTCACCATTGACCCGGAAGATGCCAAAGACTTTGATGATGCATTGAGCTTTAGGGTATTGCCCAATGGACATGTGGAAGTGGGAATTCATATTGCAGACGTATCCTATTATATGCCTGAAGGAAGTGCATTGGATATCGAAGCTTTTAAACGAGCAACATCTGTGTATTTGGTGGATCGTGTTGTGCCGATGTTGCCTGAAAAGCTGAGCAATGGGGTATGTTCACTCCGCCCAAACGAAGATAAATTTACTTTTTCTGCCATTTTTGAAATGGATGAAAAGGGAAATGTTCATCAGGAATGGTTTGGACGCACTGTCACGCATTCCGTTCGTAGATTTTCCTACGAGGAAGCCCAGAAAGTCATTGAAACCGGAGAAGGTGACTTGCACGAGGAAATCAACTGGTTGTGGAAAGTTGCGTCAAGACTAAGAGATCAGCGATTTTCCGAAGGCGCGTTACGCGTATCTCAGGCGGAAGTGAAGTTTAAATTGGATGTAAAAGGCAAGCCCCTTGGTGTGTTTTTCAAAATAACGAAGGAAGCCAATCATCTTATTGAAGAGTTTATGTTGCTGGCGAACCGAAGGGTGGCTTCTTTTTGCGGGGAAAAGCGCCGGCGTCAGGATCCTGTTCGCACTATGGTGTACAGGGTGCACGATAGTCCGGACATGGATAAACTCAGGGAGTTTAAAAAGTTTGTGGCCAAGCTTGGTTACAATTTAGATTTAAGCAACAAGAAAGCCGTAGCCCAAAGCATCAATCAATTGCTCGCCGATGTAAAGGGGAAGCCCGAGCAAGGCATGATCGAAACGTTGAGCATACGTAGTATGGCCAAGGCCATTTATACGACGAAGAACATAGGGCACTACGGATTGGCTTTTGATTTTTATACCCATTTCACTTCACCCATTCGCCGTTATCCGGACGTCATGGTGCATCGCCTTTTACAGCATTATCTGGAAGGAGGTGCTTCGGTTCCGGAAGAACCACTGGCCAAGAAATGCGTTCATTCTTCCGCCCAGGAAAAACGTGCGACAGAAGCAGAACGCGCGTCTACCAAGTATAAGCAGGTGGAGTATATGTCGCAACACATTGGAGAAGTCTTTGATGCCATTATTTCCGGTGTCACAGAAAGAGGTTTATTTGTAGAAATCGTTGAAAACAAGTGCGAAGGAATGGCGCGGCTTCGGGAAATGGACACCGATTTTTACGTGTTCGATGAGAAGAATTATTGTGTTCGTGGCCAGCGTTCAGGACGGGTTTTCCGATTGGGTGATCCCATTAAAGTGAGGGTGAAGGCCGCCAATTTAGATAAGCGTCAATTAGATTTTAAATTGATTTTAGATGAAGAGGATTTGTATTCGTAGTTTCTTCTTTGTGTTTCTCATGTTTTCTGTGTTAGGTTGTGGGGAAAAGAATAACTCCTCCTCCGGGACAGGAAGCGACGTGCCGTTGGTAGAAAAGCCTCATGTAAAGCCTATTCCACCCATTGCGCCGCTGGAATTGATGGAAAGTCCGCATATGGATGGGAAACGTGTTGCGACAACCATAGACATTGATTCTACCCGCGCCGTTTTTTCCATGAAGCCACAAGGAGTGCTGCATCAGGCGTTACCATTAAGAATGCCCTATATGGTGTATTCTCTAACGGATGCTCATCGAGATACGTTAATGGTGATTATCCAATGCGAGCGAATAGGTGAAGACACCTTGGTTGGCGTACGCACCAGTTGGAATAAATATTTTATGACGCACTTTCGTAATGTAAAGTGTGCGACCCATTTGCGACCGATTGGCCAGGATGCCTTCGGGGGAATCTAACATGGTTGTTAGACCTTTTTCAGACTTTTCAACTTTCGGGAATTCCCTTATTTTTGCACAAAATCAAAAAGTATGGCCAAAGCGTCCGATTTATCAGTGGGCAGTTTTATTCGTTTCAATAATGAATTAGCCCAAGTGGTGGAATTTCAGCACCGCACCCCCGGAAACCTGAGGGCCTTTTATCAGGCTAAAATGCGAAATGTCCGCTCGGGCAAGCAATCAGAATATCGTTTCCGAACAGATGAGGAAGTGGATATTATTCGGGTTGAAGATCGTGACCTTCAGTTTTTGTACAAAGAAGGCAATGCTTTGGTATGTATGGATAATGAAACATACGAGCAATACAGCGTAGAAGAGCATCATTTTGGAGAATCTGCCAAGTTTTTGAAAGAGGGAATGATGGTTCGTGTGGCCTTTGATGGCGACAATCCGGTGTCTGCGCTTCCTCCAAAGTCAGTGGATTTGGAAGTGACGTACACCGAACCCGGATTAAAGGGAGATACCGCGAACCGCGCCTTAAAGCCAGCTACGGTTGAAAATGGAGCCACGGTGATGGTGCCGCTATTCGTAGATTCAGGTGAAAAAATTCGTGTGAATCCTGCAACTGGAGAATACATCGAAAGAGTGAAGTAACTGCTTTTTCTTCTGCCTTCTTAAGGAAGGTGCAAGAAGTCGAATCCGCATGATTCGTGTGCCAAGTGCGCTCGTATCATGCGGATTTCCATTTTTATTCGATGACAAGCGTTTGTTATCTGGCTTAGGTGGATGGTTTTGAATGGATCGTTCAAGGGACTAATACTGAGTTTTGGGCATTTAAAATCAGTAAATTCTGATATGGATTCCGGCGTTAGTCGGAGTCTTCCTTGATTGAGGTTACGATGCCAGATTGAGATGTTAGCAGTTTATCATGTTTTACATTCTAAACTAAACCAGTTAAATATGGGTATAGTTTGCATTGTTTTTGACCTCTTTTTACTTTTTAAGTAAAATGAAATCTCATAAAATTGAAAATTGAATCCAAATAAAAACATTTAATATTAATGGATTATAACATAAAAAACAGATTTTTTTCAGTAAAAAAATAAACAGAAACCTTATTAAAATAAAAAATAAATATATTGTATTACCTAAACTTAATTGATATGTATATAGATTTACGAACGACCCGGATTTTGGGTAAGGGTTTTATTTTATATTTTTTTTCGGGTATTATTGGAACGCTTTACGGGCAATGCCATCCCAACCCGGTGGTATCAGGATCGACTTCTTTAGTTTGTGGGCAAACGACAACGCTTACTGCAAGTGGCGCCGGCGCTCAATATCTCTGGTATGACGCTGCTTCAGGCGGGACTGTTTTGGCTACAACGGCGGCATACACCACTCCACCTCTTCTTGGTGCGGATACTTTTTGGGTAGAGACCCGCGATGTGGCAAATGGATCGGTCTCTTATACTTCTCCTGGTCAATATAACTGGACGGTTCCTGCGGGAGTCACATCTATTAACGTAGATATAAGAGGAGCAGAAGGAGGGCGAGCGCGAGGTACCTATGCTATTGGAGGTGCTGGAGGGCGTGTGCAAGCCGTATTGCCGGTAACTCCAGGTCAAACGCTTCGAATTTATGTAGGAGGCCGCGGAAACGATGGGAATAGTTCAAGTTGGAATTCTGGTGGATATAATGGTGGCGGAAGCGGTTATCGTTATGGCGCCGGAGGAGGTGGGTCGTCTGATATACGAACGTCGACCTCTCTGAATGATCGGATTATTGTTGCTGGTGCTGGTGGTGGAGGTGGATATGACTGTTCATCAAATGCTACATCAGAGAGAGGAGGAAGAGGAGGAGGTTTAACTGGAGAAGCCGGGTATCGTTGTAACTCGCAAAGTACTTGTAATGTTGGCGGCGGTGGTACCCAATCTTCCGGAGGAAGCAAAGGGACCTGTTCAAATGGTCTAAACGGTGGATTTGGTATTGGCGGTCAGTCATCAAGCACCTGTTGTAGTTATAGTGGCGGAGGCGGAAGTGGCTGGTATGGTGGCGGAGGCGCTTATTTTGCTGGTGGTGGCGGAGGTTCAAGCTATACGATTCCCACAGCGACCAACGTTTCTCACACCCAAGGTTTTCAAACGGGCAATGGTGCGGTGTATATCACCTGGCAGGTGATTACTTGTAGTTCTGCCCGTGAGCAAGTGGCGGTGGGTGTAAATACGACCGTTGCTCCTCCAACGATTTCAGGCGCATCTACCACATGTGGCATTCCAGCTACGTTAACTGCCAGTGGGAGCTTCGGCCATTTTCAGTGGTATAATGTACCCACCGGAGGATCTCCGATAGCGACCTCGGCGAGTTACACTACGCCTGAACTTACGACCAACCAAGTATATTATGTGCAGGCCAGTTCTGTGGCAACGGCTCCCAATTGTTTGAGTTCTCGTGTGGCAGTGCAGGTGTCTGTTTCGCCTGTTGCATCTCCTGTTGTGGTTGGCGATACAGCCATTTGCGGATCTAATGCGACATTGGTGTCCACTGGATCTACAGGCATATTTAATTGGTATACAACGCCTTCCGGAGGTTCTCCTTTCGTTGTCAATGATTCAGCGGTAGTTACGCCATTATCTACGACTACCTATTATGTGGAAGCGATATCTGTAGCTGGCCCTTATTCTGGAACACAAACTTATTCTTCTCCCGGCACCTATTCTTACATAGTCCCCGCAGGGGTTACAAGCATTACAGTAGATGTTCGTGGAGGACGAGGCGGTAATGCCTATTCAAGTGGTGGGGCTGGAGGCCGCGTCACTGGTACAGTTCCTGTGACGCCAGGTCAAACCATAACCGTTAATGTAGGAGCAAGAGGACAAG
>CAZOEO010000012.1:0-83676 GCA_964578885.1 uncultured Candidatus Competibacteraceae bacterium
TATCTTTTCAATTGTATATTTACAACCTGTCCTAAAAATGGGGAGGTTACACTACGAAGTACGAAACCCCTGCTTGCGTATAGGTGATGTTATGCCTTCGCCCTTCTTTTTCTGTCGTCCGTTTTGTTGTCATTTCGTTTCGGTTTTTGTCGTGCGTTGGCTTGGTGGCTCTTTTGCAAAACTTGGCTTTAGTTTGGGCTTGTGTGGTTTTGCAAATGTGCCACCAAAAGCGTTGGCTTATGTTACTTTTAATTCATACTTGTCCTCAAAAAATTCATTCAATATATTTTGGTCAGTCTCTTCAATTAAAAATTTCTTTTCTTTATCTGTCAGCTCACAAACTCCAAAATGTTTGATGTAATTTCCATTCAGAGAGTAGTAGTCAGAAGAGTAGGGCTTACTTGTCGTCTTGATGTAATACCAGAAGATACTGGATTCCATTATCTTTTTTATGATTTCCATTTCTGTCTCTGAACTACCAACTACCGCTAGTCCGTTGTAAAAAAGCAAGTCGTCATCCGAGTTGATAATAAAATTTGGTGTCCTGTCCGAGTACTTAGGGAAGAACATTTTGTTCTTAATCTTCTCTAGTGATTGTGTACGACCAAAAGCAAACCAGTTTTCATAGTTCCCTTTTCCCTTATCTCTCTCTGCTAAAATCTTTCTTTTGTTTTGCAGGTATTTATAAGCTTCTGGAAAACTTTCCTTCATTAATTTCTCATCAAGAAGTTTCGGCTTTTCTTGTTGGTCATATGGAAAAATTACTTTCTCCTTCAGAGTGTTTAGACTAACGTCTCTACTTAACTTATTTGAATTTACAATGTCCTTGCAAATGCCTTTTTCGATTTTATAAAGACTTCCGTTTTGCAGATAGAAAAAGTTCTCGTCTTCGTCAACTGGCCTAAAAATATAAATATCATTCTTTAAGGTCGCTATACCGTGTCTTGTTTGATATAGTTCACCAAAAGGAATTCCTGTTGACTCAATCTTTGATATGATTTTGTTGTCTTTTAAATTCCAGCCTTTTATTGAATCAAGAATGTTGTATCTAATTTTCTTAAAAGGGAGCTTCCTTCCAAGGTTTTTTGTTTCTGATTCTGTATAAGAAATGAATTGTTCTGCCTTGTTTTCAATGAAACAAATACAAGTGTATGTGTTTTTAGATTTAAAAACCTGCTCAGAGCCAAAGTCTATAATTGAAATAGCAAGTTCTTTCCTTTGAAAATAGTCCCGTAAAGCTCTTCCATTCAAACTTTTGAAAAATGAATTCATAGTGATGAATCCTAGAGTACCATTTTCAGCCAAATTCTCAATGGCAATTTGAAAGAATGGAATGTACAGGTCTGAATTTCCTGATTGACAAACCTCCCAATTCTTTAATTTTTCTTTAGTTTCTTTATCAAGATTTCTTGCACATACATAAGGTGGGTTTCCTAATATAATAGAAAATCCATTGAAGTCATCAATTGCAGTAGCCCAATCAAAATCAAGGGAATCACCCTGAAATAAGTTGAACTGAAATTCTTCTATATCTTCTCCTGATTGCAAAGCCAATAAGGAAAGCAGCAACTTAGTTCGATTAACTGAATATTCTTGGATGTCTAAACCGAAGATGTGGTTTCTAAATATTTCTGAGTAAGTTTTGCCTGTTCTCTTTTTTAATTCAATAGATGCATTGAATAAAAATCCACCGCAACCCATTGCGATATCGGATATTTTAATCGAATTATCTATGGTGTTGATTTTCTTAAACGCTTCTTTAACAATGAATGTCCTGATTTTTTGAGGTGTATAAATCGCACCGTTTATAATTCTGTCAGCAGGAGAAATAACAAATTCAAAAAGTTCAATGAGTTCTTCGAATCCAAATGCTTTTGTATCTGAATAGATTGCTGACACAAACTCAAGAAGTGATGAGTACTCCTCCTTAATTTTGCTGTTAACTGAATAAGACTTAAGAAGTTTATTTTTCTTCAGTTTTAATTCATTGATTTCAAGAAATGCAGAAATAATAAGCCTGTCCACATCTTTTGGAGTTGTAGAATATTGACTTAAATATTTGAATGCGTTTCTCATACTAAATATGGGCAATTTAATTTAGGATCCCACTCAATTGGGTTCTTAATCCAATAATTTTCCAGCGAATTAAAATAGGGCCTCCAAATTTTTTCTTGATAATCTTTGCAAAGGTTTACGAATTGTCTATCCTGAATGAGTTTTGAATATATTGACGGAGAAAAATTTGATAAAATTGTACTAACTCCAAGAATCAATTCCATAGGTAAATGCATCATTCTTGGAACATCTAGTTGCATCGTTTCCCCGTGATCAAATTCATCTTTAGCTTTGATTCTACTGTTCTGAACATATTGTAGATGATATAACGGATGAATCTCATTTGGTTTACCACCATTATGTCTATCTATATGAAAACCTAAGTAATGAACTTTTCCTGTTTTTGAATTAGTACCTCTAATAAGACTTCTAAAATTCAATGAAATAAAAGGGTCATTTAATTTATCCCATTCACTTATTTTTGATTCTACATCTAAATCTATAATAACTTCAACATTTGTGAACCCTGTAGGACTTATATGCCTTAATGCAGATTCTTCAACTTTGAATTTAATGTCTGAAACAGTATAGCCCCAAAATTCATTTGGTAAATGATGTTTAAAATCGATAGAGCCATAAGAAATGGAGAGATTGCTAAGGATTGACAGAAAATCTGTTACATCTTTTTTTCTTCTAGATATAAAAGCTTGATTTTTCATACCGTTTATATCCCTATTTCTCCCTTAATAAACTCTACTCTTTCCAATTCTGATAAATGTGGCTTTAGCCCTCTATCAACAAATCCTTCTCTTTCAAGAATAGCCAAAAGTGAAATTACCTTACTTTCTTGCCAAGGTTTTAAATCTGCACTGGTATGAATTTTAAAAGCTTCCAATGGGTCAATTGGAACCTTATAACCTTCGCATATAGTCCAAAATTCAGTACTTGTGCAGAACTTCAATGGTGATGCGTGTATTAAGTCTTGCAATCCTGTTTTATTTTTTAAAATTTCTACTCTCTTCTCAGCGTTAATGAAGGCCAATTTTTCCCCTGAAATTTCTCTAAACCAGCCAACTAACCCATCAGCCCACCAACGTTTCCAACCCTCAGCAAACATCCCTTTATACCTAACACCATCCAAAATAGAAAGAGAAAGTTCTTTCCATACTTCGTTAGGAGTTTTTGCTAAATCAACTCCTAACCTTGCTGCAAGAATCCTTTCGTTTATAAGTGGGTTAGTCTGATGAAAAAAATTCTTAATAATAAAATGTGTAAAATCATAAGTCACGGAAAAGCTGAAAAGTCTTTCTGCAATTCTCTCATCAATAATATCTAATTTGTCCACCCCGATAATTTCGGCTGGTTCCCTTTTTGCAGCTTGAATCCATTCATACCCATCAGCAAGCGATTTTAATTTGGTTGAAATTTTTATCCAATCAGGTTCTGGGTTCGATTTGCTAAGTTTGTAATCAAATAAATCGTGGCTAGTTCTATCTGAATCATATGTTTGTTTAATTTTCTCCTCTGTAGAACATAAAACTACTGGAAATGACCGAATATCGCCACGTGCGGAAATTGAGCGAAGTTCTGATGTTATTGCGGTGGCGTTAAATTCAGTTCTATCTTCTCCCGCACCATCTAATCTTAAATCAATAATTAGTCCATCAAACTCATTATTATTACAAGCTCTTTCAAGTTCTTTCTTCAAACTACCGAAATCACGAAAAGCGGATAAGTTAAATCTGGTAACTTCAATAATTTTAGTGTCATTGAAGCCATTAAGAGTTGAAATCTCGGAACTTCCGTTTTCATCATCTATGTATAGATATCTTGGTTTACTCATCTTCTTTTTGATTTTTAGGAATTTCAATTCTTATCGTGGTATTGTAGGGCTCAGGGGAGCTAGTTACAAATACATCTCCTCCGTAGAATTCAACAATGTCTTTTACAATTTTCAACCCTAGTCCTGTCCCCACTAAACTTTCTGCGTCATTCCCAGAATGGTTTGCCGCAGATGTAGTTGTAAAAAAGGCATTGAAAATTAAATCCTCATTCTCTTTCGGGATTCCATCACCATTGTCAGAAAATTCAAGAAAAACATTTTTTTCATCCTTTCCACAACGAATAAATATTTCTCCATCTACTTTTTTCCTTACAATCGCTTTTTTTGAATTGGTGTAAAGATTAAATAATATTGACGCCCATTCTGATGGGTGCATTGGTGTAGTGAACAAGTCATACCCATCAAAAACAGGTTTTTCTAATTTTATGTTAGCCCTTTTGAGATTGTTGTCAATGACAATAGCAAAGTCTTTAACGACATCTCTTAATTCTATAGGTTGAAGTTCACGTATTACATTCCTAGAAATGGCTTTATCAAAATAGGATGTATAAGAAGTGAATGATTTGATATTAGTACCTAACAATTCAACTCTTTCATATACCCCTTTTATGTCCTTCACCGCATTTTTCAAAAAGCTAATTTCTGCATCAAACCCTGGTAGAAACCTATGTACCTCGTGAATGAACTCACCGATAACTAAGCCAAGGCCTGCAAGAATTCTAAGCATATTGTTTTCATCAATTAATGCTTGATTTTTCTTCTTTTCTTCCTCTCGTGCTTGCTTAAACTCTTCAAAAACCTGCTTTGCTTTTTCTTTTGATTTGCGTGAATCAGATTTTTCAGAACTATCTTCTTTAGATTCCTTCTCTTTGAAGAACTCCTCTAATTCCTTTACTGCCTTATCTGTTTTTTCTGTTGGGTCATCTTCTTTTCTTGTAAAATTCTTTTGAGATGCCGTGGCTTTTCTTCCTCTTAATTCGGAGACTTTAATAACCGCACTCATCAATGACCGATAAACAAAGTTGACAAGCTCCCTAAAAGAATCATTTTCAATTAATCCTTCCCTACTTGATGTTTCTTCAAAATGGTTTCCTGATTTATCTTCAATTTCTACAAACCCAAAGAAGCTAATATTTTGGTGGGGAGCTAACACTATGCTTCTATTCATTGATTTATCTAACTCTAACCAATCATCTTTAGGTTCACCATAGGGCAGAACTCTTATTCCATTTTTGTAAAGTCTTATACCCGCTCTTTCATATGCTAAATTTCGAATAAAACTAAATGTACCGGGAGCAAAAAGTGATGGGTCATAAATAAAGTAATGTACTTTAAAATGAAGACCTCTAATTAAGTTGAACTTTGCCTCGGTATTTTCTCGGTTCTTATCATCATTACCTATCAGAAAGACTTCTTGTGGGAAATTTAGTTTCATACTTTTCAATGCCCAACATCCTTGACCGTCCTCAAGTACATATCCTTCAATTTCCGCCAGTGCGTGTTTGAATACGGCTTCATCGTCATCAATAATCGGAATTAATTCTTGTCCTTCTTGTCTGAAATAGTAGCTTTTAAAACCTGGGTCTATTGATGATTCTGCTTCATCTATATTCTTTTTTGATAAAGGGAATGGCTGTAAAAGTTCAGAGGTATATCTAAAAACTCTTTTAATCATTGCATCTGACCAACCATCTCTGAGGTTTTCTATAATTAAGGTAGTACCTTCTTCTTTCGACTTTGGGATTACTTCAATGCTATTTGAGACACTTAGTAAATCCTTGTCCGTTTCAAAATCATTCCAATTGATGGATATTTTAATCGAGGAATCACTCTTAGCGGTGTGAGTTATGATTGTCAATTTACTCCCCAATCTCTGAGTTGCGAAACGACCAATTCCTTTTCTTCCTGCTCTTGTTCTTTTATATTTATCAGAAATTGGATTATGAATTTTATCTGAAGAGGAAAGTCTCATAAAACCGTTAATCAATTGGTCTTTTGTCATTCCGGTTCCATTGTCTTCAATGGTTAACGTACCGCCAGCATTCCAAGCGTTTTCAAAAACTAAATTGACTTCTGTTGCATCAGCATCAAAAGCGTTTTTGACTAATTCAGAAACTGCTGTTTCGTGCTTACCTACAAGTTCTTTTCCGAGTCTATTTATTATTCCAGCGTCAACAGAAAATCTAACTTGACTATCATCAAGTTTTGCAATCTCACTGGATAGAGCTAAAATCAAATTATTATCAGAACTCTCCTTCTGTATTTCTTCGGAAAGTTTTCTCTTGAGTTCTAATATTTTGGTTGCGTTATCCATTAATCTATTTCTGTTCGTTGTTTATCAAGTCAGTAATCTGAACACCAAGTAATTCAGCAATTGAAGCCAATGTATTCAAAGTAGGTTGTACGTCATTTGTACACCACCTTGAAATTGTAGCTTCGTTTTTACCAAGTTGTTCGGCCAGCCATTTACTGCTCAGGTTCTTCTCAACCAGTACTACCTTGATTCTATTTATTGCTTTTCGACTCATCTAAATTGCATTCAGTGCAAAGATATTGATTTTATATTAAACTAATTCGTTTTTCTGTCGGTGCGTTGGGGCAAAAGCAAATGTGCTGCATTGGGTTAGGTTTGAGCGTTGGGATGCAGCTCTTTTGATTTTGCAGAAGCGTTGGCATTTTGTCTTTCATTTTTCTGTTCGTTTATTGTCGGTGGTGTCGTCTTTTAGGGTGAGGCATAACGTTAAGACGCTTGGCGCAGTGGCGGATTTAGAACCCGAAACTGTCAGCCTTCCACTAAATCTAATAGAAACGAAAATTAAATATTAACCGAGAAAACCGCCATTGAGCCAAACGTGTGTTATGCGGTGTTGATCTTGTTTTCTCGAGTAGGTAATATTTTCTTCGTGACAAAATTTATTAACTCAACCCCTAAATTTACATGATACTCTATTTCGTCTAGCCAGTCATCTGATAAACTCATTACAGCAATTTTATTAATGTCACTGTCGTCACTTAAATGTCCGAATTCATGCTTTAATTTCTCAATGTATTCATTCTTGTCCGGAACAATCAGTGTTGAGGAGTCAGGAAGTGCATAATGGTCATTTATGAATGTTGGACAATACAAGATTGTATTTAGAATTCCACCTCTTTGATTTGTCAACTCCTTCATTTCATCGTATTCTTTCGAGAATACTTCATGGCTAGCCGACATTAGCAGTCCCCATGATATGTGATGCTCAAAGATGTAATCATCTGCTACACCAAGTTTTCTAATAATCTTAGTTGCAATTTCAAGAATGTATCTCTGAGCATTTAAATTACCTTCGAATAGGAAGAATGTAAGTGCAAGATAGAAAGGTACATGGTCATGAATGAAAATATCATAGTCTTGATTTAACCCAGGCAAATATTCAATTTTATCAAATGTTTCTGTTTTCTGGGCTTCTCTTAGCATGCCGGTAAAATCAAAAGTATTTAACTCTTTGTTGAAGTTTGAATACAAAACACCTAAATTGATAAGTTCAGAAGAAATACTTGCTGAGTAGTTTTCATAACTCAAATAAGTTTTCTTTTTTTCTGTAAATACTCTATATAAGAACTTTGCATACTGTTCTTGAAAAGACTGTTCAAGAGACGCAATGTCAGCATACACTTGACCTAATCGAAAAAACTGATTTTCGTGGATTAAATCTTCAGCTTTACTAAGGAAATTTTCAAATTCTATTTGAGATTTAATCAAATCGGAACTATAAATCAGACGGATAAAATACCTTAAGTTAACGTCATTATGAATTCGTCTATGTTGAGAAATAATTTTCAGTAAAAGGCTTTCAACCTCGCCATTGTTTACTCTAAATATGTCATAGTTATACTTTCCAAAAAGCCCCATTAAATCGGAGTATTTTTCGGAATTTTCTGCCCCGTCTATAATTATGTGGAAGAAAAAAAGTGGCTTTTCAAATACTTTACTGTCTTTCCCAAAAATTTTCGTTGGGTTATTTGCAATTGAATTGTTACTAGTGCTTTCAATCTCAAATATGAAAAGTGGAAATTTACTTCCCTCTTCATTAAACCATGCGATGTCAATTGCTTGTCCGCCAAATGCTTTTTCACTCATTGGATACTCTGTATCCGTATAATATCTCAAACCATCACCTAAGTTAGTCAGGAAGTCAATTAGACTTAAACTTATTTTCGTAGAGTGTTCTCCCATTTACTTCTTTGTTCTTTTCAATACCGCATAACATCTCTATAAACGCAATTGCGTTTATATTCCATATATCTTACTCTTCTTCAATAGAAATGGATTAGATGGTTGGTCAAAAAATACAACCAATTTTACAAAACATTTCCTTCAAAACCAAAAGGTTTTACTGTCATAGAATCGCCAACAACCCTTGTCATTTACTAATAAAATACAGATTTAAAGACATTTGCATCTACCGCAGTTGAGTACCTCCCAATTACTTTTAGTGCAAGTTATAACCTTCACTTTCCTCTCTAAACCCATTGGCAAAACCACTCATACATCATTCAAACACAATTCTTCACCGCCCTGCTACCATCAATTCCTGAAGTCTATCCAAGTAGTTTAAAAAAGGAGCATGGTCAATGATGAGCTTTCCAAAAGAATCCCATTGGCGATGGTTTGGAATGCGTTCAATTCCCTTAACGGGCAAATGATAGTAGCCTTTAATCCCATTGATGACCACATAAACGGGGATGTTCCGTTGCAATTGGAAACTAAACCAATCAGAGAAACATCGCGCATCTTCAAAAGCGACAAGCTGTTTGATTTCGGGCAACTGATGTTAGCCATGGCATGCAGTGTCGGGATATGATGATTTCTACTTCCACGGAGTCAACAAATTTTCCGAAGTGGAGAACCCTTTTACTGTTTTTTTCAATTCTTTTAAAGTATAATGGGCTAGCGACAAGTCTGGCGACTCAACTCGAATGAATGTCCCACCATGGCCACTGTCAAATGGCGATTATGTTTGTGGATAGCGCCATTCATCTGCTGAGTGCATAAAATAACCTGGATTCATTCGATTGTCATATTGATTGGAGGTGAGATTTGTAATCATGCAGCAGGAATGCTAAGGTCGCATTATCTTCTCTTTTCATGTCACGGAAAAATTTCACGCATCTGCTATCCTGTTTGGGACATCGACCGGGGTAAGGCCTTAGGACTCTCACTTTCCTTTGATAACTCAGTCAACCCGATGCAATGGATGATGATTCATTTAGAATGAAATATGTAAAGTAATTATTAGACAGTTAATTGTTTATGCGTTTGACTCAAATAGATGGGTAATTTTTGACTTGTTCCAAATGTTGGACGATTATTATTCTTTCTTAAAGCAGTCTTTCTTTTTTTGAACATTACATTACACTCATTACATTTGACGCAGCGTTGGTCTGTTGTGAGAAAAAATCATTTCATTTTATTTGTTTTAACGTTTTCCTTTTTACTAATATTTTTTGGTGAAGGATTTGCTGCATCGGCTCAGGAAACCCCAACCCTGCATTCGCCAATCTCTCATGTAACGAGTGAGGAGATGGAGTTTGGTCAGTCCCATGGAATCTTTTCTCATGGTGTCCTAAATCCCAATGCGGCGATTCATCCTTCCGGAAATAGCTCGTCTATTTGGGGAAGTATCTATGTTACATTCAAGTTGAAATTTGGTTTTTTAGATCCAAGCGAAGTCCTTTTTAAGCCACTTGGAACGGCACCACTGGGAGCCGTTTGCATCGCGGTGGCCTCCCACACCAGTCTCTTTTTAAAAGTTTGTTGCCTCCGCATTTGAGGGCTAAATCATTGTGACGTGGGATGACGCTGTCTTTCCCCTTTTAAACCATGACACCTGCTGGGCATATTTCAGCATCGTGAAAATATTGGTTTTTAACTCATTAAGTGATTTTTAGCTTTTTTAAAATGAAGTGTCAACATTTTTTGGCCCAGATAGGGGGCATGTTATTGATTTCTGCTGCTTGGGCACAGCCTGAACCTATTTTGAAAACAAAAATGGGTCGTGGAGAGCTGTCTGTGAATGTGTACGGTGATTTCGGTTATGTAGTAGGACCGCAAAAAACCCATACCTATTACGATTTCATTACCAAAGATACGGTTACTGATTTCGGAAGAAGAGACTACACCAGTTATCCATTGTATGCCAATTCCTTTGGTTTGGCTTACGGATATGTTCAGGTACAATATGAATTGGCCAATAAATTCAGAGCGCGTGTAGCTTTGCATGCCGGCCATATTGTAGATGCACTTTATACAGAGGAAATGCAATCCATGAAAATGATTCGGGAAGCCTCCTTGAGTTATTATTTCACCCCCAGGTTATTCGCAGAAATAGGAATCTTTCCTTCTTATTATGGTGCTGAAATTGTTTTGAATAAAGAAAATTTACACGCAACCAGGGCTTATATTGCCGACTTTACGCCCGATTATGAGGCTGGTATAAGGGTGCATTATAAAGCGACAGATCGCTTGACGCTTAGAGCTTTGGTTCTGAATGGTTGGCAGGAGATTAAAGACTTGAACGGCCGCAAAGCCTTTGGTTTGGGTATGAGCTATTTAAACGAGAAAAAATTTTCTCTGGATTGGCATACTTATCTGGGAAATGAAGCGCCTCTAGGCAACAACACGCCCGGTATGTATCGATTCTACAGTAACCTCTATGCCAAATTTTGGTTTGGACCAAAATGGATTTTCTTCCCTGTACTCGATTTTGTGGTTCAGGAAAAGCCGGCCAATGTTTCAGGACTCGACATGGTGGTAGCGCCTGCTTTTTCTTTGCGCTATGCCATTACGGATAAAATCGGGGCAGCCATTCGGTATGAATATATCCTGAACCGAAGCGACATTGTTCCGGAATTGAGAACCGGATCGCCCAATGGCTGGGAATCTCATAGTGGTACGGCTACCTTGGAATATGCTCCCATCCCCGAACTTACTTTTAGGTTGGAAGGTAGATATGGCGTAAACAAAGACGCAGTTTTCAGAAATGCACTCAATCAGCCTGTGAAAGAAGATTATTACGGCATTGGAACCATTGCGTTTCATTTTTAATGGTCATTTTTTGGTGTTCAATGAGGGCTAGTCTTTGGGAAACTGAAGACTAGTTCTTGTTTTTTCTACCAGCGTTCCTACCCGGGAAAATAAACATCATGGTTTTTCTGGAGATACAGTTTAGCCCGGCTCCACATGCCGGTAAAAGTTTTTCTTGACCATTTTCCGAAACGATGGGATGATATCATGTTCCCCATTGTCCTGTTTATAAAATTTGAATATCTTGATTATTTCAATTTTAGGAATAACTTAGTTATCCGAATTACTGAACTATTCTTGAGGTTCTTTGCCTCTTTCTTTGATCTCATTTGCACCAAAACGCCATGCCAGCTGTCAAGATTTCCTTATTGAGCTTTTTTATCGCTTCTGTTTTAACGTTGAACGCCCAGGGCGTTTTAATTTCAACAGGACCTGGAACACCAGCACCACAGGCCTCTTTAGAATTACGCGATACCACTCGCGGTTTCTTGCTAAATCGCATGACCACTGCTCAGCGCAACGCCATTTCTAATCCTCCCATTGGATTGCAAATTTATAACAGCACCACGGGTTGCTTCGAAGGCTATCTGGCTTCTGGCTGGCGGTCGCTGGCATGTAATTGTGTGAGTTTCCCATCGGCCTCCATTCAGGCGTCTTTTCTCACTCCTGGAACCGGCCAATCGGTGAGTTTTTCCCCGGCTCAGCTTGGCTCTGGTGTTTCTTATCAATGGCAGTTTCCTGGCGGGACGCCGGCGACTTCTTCCGCCGCAAACGCACAGTCTGGCTGGTCGAGTCCCGGTAATTATTGGGTAAAACTGACCGCCACCAATGCTTCGGGTTGCAGCGCTACGGATTCTGTTCAAGTTACAGTGACTTCCTGTGCGGTATATACCGGTGCTCAATCTCAGACGTTTTCCTACACGGGAAGCATGCAAACTTTTACAGTTCCGGCCGGTGTTTGCACCGTGCGGGTTGAAGTCTGGGGCG
Organism: uncultured Candidatus Competibacteraceae bacterium; assembly: GCA_964578885.1. Classification (GTDB taxonomy): domain Bacteria; phylum Bacteroidota; class Bacteroidia; order CAIKAF01; family CAIKAF01; genus CAZRHR01. Next base: position 11,952 of record CAZOEO010000012.1, read on the forward strand.
CAGAAGGCGGAAGGGGTTATAACTCCAATTATGGCGGATCATTAAACAATGCTGGCGATGGTGGTTTTGTAACAGGTGACAAAATTGTAACACCAGGCACCACTTTATCCGTATTTGTCGGGCAGAAAGGCAATGATGGCGGTTTTGCCGTTGGTGGAGCTGGCGGTTGGAATGGTGGTGGAAATGGAATAGGGTGGAGCAGTAATTATGGGGGCGGCGGTGGAGGAGGTGCTTCTGATGTTCGGTTGGGAGGCACCGCATTGTCGAACCGCATCATTGTGGGCGGTGGCGGCGGTGGCGGAAGCTATTATACTCCGGCCACCGGCGGTTGGGGAGGTTACCCCAATGGCGATGTCGGACGTATCGGTGACCCTGGCACGGTTGACCAAAACTCTGGTTTGGGTGGAACCCAATCTGCCGGAGGAAATGGAGGAATATCTAATGGAAACGGTTCAAACGGTCTGCCTGGTCAACTCGGAACGGGTGGAAATGGTGGACCTGGAAGTTGTGCCGGTGGTGGTGGCGGTGGTTATTATGGCGGCGGCGGCGGTGCCAATTGCAATGGAGCTGGCGGCGGCGGCGGATCTTCCTACTACGGCGGTATGGATGCCAATACCAGCCATACCAACAACGCCAGAACCGGAAACGGACAAGTTATTATTCGTTGGTAAACCCCGTGGAAGAAAACCGTCCATTAGGCTGGGAACGGGTTGCTCACAAGCAGGGCGAAGCCTTGGAACGCTGTTTTACCTTTCCGGATTTCAAAGCGGCTTGGAGCTTCATGGATAAAGTGGCCGCGGTGGCAGAATCCATGCAACATCACCCTGACTGGGAAAATAGTTATAACCGACTGGTCATACGACTTTCGACCCACGACCAGGGCCATGTCATTACCGCGCTGGATTTGGAAATGGCACTCCGCATCAATGCCATATTGACATTGGGTGGAGTTTGAAAATATGTTTTTTTAATTTGAGAACCTCAGTCACCGCATTTTCCACATGGACCTTAAGGTTCTCGAAATGGCCGGAATAACTTAAAACAAATGCAGAATAATTCAAAAATTGGAACTTAATTCAGGATATTTAATTCCTTACTGCCCCGAGCGCATCGGCATGTTTGGCCAATGGAACATCTTCTACCCAGTCCGCATCCGGAACAGCCGGTGGTAATGTGATGGGATTACCGAGATAATCTACCCTTTTGCCCGGCCAAATCGTGGAGGTCCATAAATAAGACACCAGACTTTTCTGATTTAGGTTCGGGTGAATATGAGGAACAATGTATTTTTCGTGATAGGCTGGTAACAAACTCCAGTGCAAACCTGGTTTCATGTGGTGCATCCCATGATAACCATTGTTAAAGGCAAAGAAATTGAGTAAACGTCCTGTGAAATTTCGACTGTGGTTGTAAGGATGGTTTTCATCGCATCCTTCGTGTTGCCAATAATTGGTGCCTACAATACCCCAGGCTGCATATTGATGTGGTATCACCACCACCAGCAAAAATAATTTCCAATCAATGAGCAACAAAGCAAGTCGAACGCCATTTAATAAAATAGATTCCAGCATATATTGCTTGAACCAACTGGGCTTTTCCTTAAACATACGTTTGGTAAAGCGCATTTCCGATTTCAGAATGGCGCCACTCATGAGGTAAAAGAAAAACAATTGATTTAAAAAGTTCCACTTAAATCTGGCCTTCGTGGTTCGAATGTTGTCTTTGGCAGATTGTGTGTATTTGTGATGCGAAAAATTATGACCGGGCACGTAGGCACTTACCGGATGACCATAAGTAAAAGTTAGAATCATCTGCATCACACGATTCATCCAGCGATATCTGAAAATGGGGCAATGGATGGTATTGTGTACAATGGTGGCACAAAAGAAACTCATGAGGCAGTTCAGCGCCACCAACACAATCACCCAACCCCAATGCAACCGGGGAATCATCCACCAGGAAAAGCCAGCTAAAGCAAAATACATCCCAACAAAAGCCAGGGTGCGTAAATCTGCTGTATATCGAAGTGCTTTCATGTTTTACAAAAATACGAAACCATTAGAACCAGCTTTTGTTTAAAATAAAAGAAATGTGAAAGTTTCTTTTCAAGCCTTGTGCCATGAATAATTGCCAATGTACATATGAAAAAACGTTTCCATATCGGGGCAAAAGAGTATTATTGTATTCTGATTTGAAAAATTGATGCAAGCTAAAGCAGAATCGTTCGACATTATTATCATCGGTTCCGGCATGGGTGGCCTTACAGTAGGCTCACTCATGACCCAAATGAAAGGGAAAAGGGTTCTCGTTTTGGAACAACATTATGTGGTGGGTGGCTTTACTCACACGTTTAAAAGAGAAAAAGGATACCATTGGGACGTAGGTATTCACTACGTGGGCGACTTGGAAGAAGGACATCAATTCCGTTATTTATTCGAGTACGCCACACAGGGCAAAGTGCAATGGAAGAAAATGCCCTATATCTACGATAAATTCGTTTTTCCAGACTTTGTATTTGAAGCCCCTTCAGATAGGAAAGACTTTGTACATCGTCTCAAAACTTTATTCCCCCACGAATCCGCTGCCATCGATCAGTACATCAAAGATGTAGAACGTGCCGATGCGTGGTATAGGAAACATTTGGTATACAAACATCTGCCGGATTCATTAAAGCCTTTATTCAAACCTTCTGCAGCATCTCAAGCTTTAGGAACCATGTCTACCAGAGACTATCTGGACCAACATTTCAAAGACGAAAAAATTAAAGGCGTGCTTACCTCCCAATGGGGAAATTATGGCGCTGTGCCGGGCAAAAGTTCCTTTGCTAACCATGCCATGGTGGTGCGTCACTTTTTCAAAGGAGGTTATTACCCAATTGGTTCCTCTAAAACCATTGCCGAAGCCATTGTTCCTATCATTGAATCAAATGGCGGTCAGGTGCTTGTAAACCATGAAGTGTCCGAAATTCTGGTTGAAAATGGCAAGGCAGTTGGCGTTCGGGTACAAAAAAAACAAGGGAAAAATCGCACGGAAGTGGTTTACCACGCTCCCGTTATTGTGTCCTGTGCTGGTGCTGAAATCACTTATAACCGACTTTTACCCGAAGCACACCGTTGCCATTTGGCCAAAGATATTGCCAATCACCCGGATGGCCTTTCGCACCTTTGTCTGTACATCGGATTCAAGGAATCTCCTGAGAAATTAGGTTTTAAAGGCGAAAATCACTGGATTTTCGATGAATATGACCATGATGTCATGTTCTCCGATTTAGATGCGGTCATGTTCGACCGAATGAAAATGGCCTTCCTTTCTTTCCCTTCATTAAAAGACCCTGCGGCCTTCGCGCACACGGGCGAAATTATCACGTTCGTCAGCTACGACCAGTTTAAGCCTTGGGCCGAAGAACGCTGGAAAAAACGTGGACAAACCTATGAGGAATTGAAAGCGGAACTGGCTGAGCGTATGCTTACTTTTATCGAAAAGAAATACCCTGGCTTCCGCGACATCGTGGATTTCATGGAATTAAGCACACCATTGACCACGGAGCACTTCACACAGCACAAGCGTGGTTGGATTTATGGAATGCTCACCACACCCGATCGTTTACTGAAACCATGGAATCATGTGAAAACGCCCATTCAAAACCTTTACCTAACGGGAACAGATGCAGCGGTATTGGGCGTAGCGGGCGCTTTTACCGGAGGTATTCTCACCACCATTGAGCTCATGGGCGGAAAATGGGGATTGTTGCATTATGTTTTATTAGAAATGAAAGCCAAGAAATACGCCAAAACGCTGAAAAAACAAGGCATTTCTACCGTGGTGCACTAAATATGCAGCTTTAATATTTATCGAAAGGTTTGCATTCGTGCAGGCCTTTTTTGCTTTTCAGAGGTGGCAAGTTCTGTAAAAACAGGAAAGAATGAACCCCGGCATCTAATGTGAATAGGTTAATTGAATCGGGGAGACAGGTTGGATGGGTGGGTAACACATTGGACTTGATTTTCCCCGAGTCCCCAAAACAATCGTTCAAAAAAATCGGGAGGGAAACCTATGTTGACACTTTGGTTCGCCTGAAGTGTCGGGACTTTGGGGGTTAACACCCGCCCCTCCCCGCGGACAAATTAAGAAACCCGACTGACATTATTCGGCAAATAAACGTTTATAACCGATTATAAACGTTTGCAATCACCTGGTCGCAATCCTTTGGTTTTTCTATGGATGTGAAATCCATTAAGCGCTGAATTGGTGGGACTTTATCTCCTGAGAATGGGGAATAGATCAAACTATTTACTCTACATTTGCGAATGCAGTTGGAACTTCTTCAAATCGTTTTAGACAATACTTCAGAGGCCATCGTTCTTTACAATAAGGAGTTTAAGGTACTTGCGATCAACTCCCGAATGAAAGAACTCTACAGAGAGCTTTCAGACAAGGATATCGACCTGGGTTATGACATGAGGCAGTATCTAAACGCGACCAATGAAAGGACTTTTCACGAGTCCTCCCAAAAAGCCATCAATGGGCAAAAACAAGTGTTCGATTTTTTTAGCATTGGTGGGGTTTCAGGTAAGTGGTTGAATTATACAGTTTTACCTGTTTATGAAAGGGGAGGACATTTTGTCGGAGTCATGTGGATTATCAAAGATATTCATGCTCAAAAAATGCTCGAGCTTCAACTTCGCGAAGATGAGGGAAAGTTCAGAAGCCTTTTTGAAGAAGCCCCGATGTCTGTTCTCATTGTGGATGAAAAGGGCATCATCATTGAAGCAAACAAGGAAACGTCTACACTTTTTGGCTATGATGCAGCGGAATTGATGGGGCAATCTATCAACATGCTGATTCCAGAAAGATTTCGTGCCGCTCACAACAAATATCAAGTTGGTTATATGGAACATCCACGCCCTTACAGAATGGGGATGGGGAGGCTTACACCGGCGGTCATGAAATCAGGAGAAGAAATCATGGTGGAAGTCAGCCTGAACAGCTTTGTTTCTTTTGATAAAAAATACGCTACGGCCATTATTCAAAATGTGAGTGAGCGAATAGAAAATGAGAAAAGGGTAAAAGAAAAAATGAAGCAACTAAGAGACATTGCCTGGTTTCAGTCACATAAATTGAGACACCCTCTGGTGAATATCATGGGGTTAATGAATCTCATGAAAGAAGATAAAGCATATAGTGAACAGATTTTGAATTTTTTAGAGATTGAGGTAAACGCTTTAGACCAGGTGATTCATACGGTGGTGGACATGGTGAATAAGGACCATCTTCAGCAAGATGAAGAATCAATTTAAACCATCATTGGTTGGTGTATCCTATGGAATGCGTCTGTTGATTTTTCATTCCAGTATGTGCAGGTCTTACCACTTAAACAGATAAAGGCAGATGCCGCCAATCACTTGGCCTTCCATTTTTCCGTGATTCATTTTTAAGAATAATCGTTTCAGCAAGGTGAGAATCCTTCTCCTTGCAATCTTTTTTTTCGATTGTTCTTCTTTTAAATTGTAATTAAAATTAAAAAATAAATATTTTGAATTTTTTTAAAAATTAAATAATTTGCTTATAATGTGTTGTTTATGATTGTTTTTGTTAGATTGAGATTTATTTTTTTATATTTTAAATAGTTTGATGTGCAATAATTGAAAAAAAATGAAGTTTACGGCACATGCTAAAAAAAAGAATAACCTTCAGAAAGACCAGGAGCCCCTTCGCATTCATCGATTTTTTCATCCACTTCAACACCTTATTGTTGATTGGTGGAGCCGGATTCATGTTGTACGAATTTCATCACCAATTTGAAGAAATCAGAGAGATGTTGCTCTCTTCGTCTTTTGGACTCCTGTTCATTTTCTTTTCCTTGTTCACAGCGGTTTTTAAGGTTGTATTTTTATTGTATGTGTTCTCTCATTACTTGAGATATAAATCAATATCATCCGTGGAAGATCATGAACTTCCCTCCATTACGGTCATTGTGCCTGCTTACAACGAAGGCCGTTTTGTGTTTAATACGCTGAAAAGTATCTGCGAAAGCGATTATCCCGGGGAAAAACTGCAAATCTTGGCCATCGACGATGGCAGCAAAGATGACACCTGGGAATGGATGCAAAAGGCAAAACTGGCGCTAGGAGAAGCGATAGAAATTTATCAGCAGCCTGAAAATAAAGGAAAAAAGCACGCCCTGTATACCGGATTCCATAGGGCAAATGGGGATATTTTTGTTACCATAGATAGTGATTCCATTATTGAGAAGGGCACACTTCGAAATCTCGTTTCTCCGTTTATTGTAGACCACCATTGTGGTGCCGTGGCCGGAAATGTCAAAGTGTACAACAATCGAAAAGCCATTATTCCGAAAATGTTGAGCATGAGCTTTGCCTACAGTTTTGGATTTATTCGGGCGGCTCAAAGTCACATGAAAACCGTGCTCTGTACTCCGGGAGCGCTGTCTGCTTATCGCAAGGATGCTGTCATGGCCTGCCTGGATGAGTGGATGAACCAAACTTTCATGGGCTTAAAAACCGATATTGGAGAAGACCGGGCCATGACCAATATGATTATGAAACAAGGTTGGCATATCTTGTTTCAGTCTAATGCACTCGTTTACACAAAAATCCCTGAAAACTACAACAACCTTAGGCGCATGTACATTAGATGGGAACGAAGCAACGTCCGTGAAATCTTTATGATGTCGAAATTTGCTTTCTCAAATTTTAGACCTTCTCATACCTGGAACCCGCGGCTGTTGTTGTTTAGTCAATGGCTCACCATGCTTGCGGCCTATCCTGCTGTTCTGGCCATGCTGCTCATCCTCTTCGCTTATCCACGACTCTTTTTTAGTTCTACCATCGTAAGTGTGGCGTTGTTTTCCATCGTTCCGGCTTTGTACTGCGGAATAAAACATAATAAACGAAAGGCCTTTTGGATTTTCACCTACAATATATTTCACTCCTTTACCTTGTTTTGGATTACCCCTTATGCCATTCTTACGGTAAAAAAACGTGGATGGTTAACCAGAAATCATGTCGAGGCGGAACAAGTTGGCAAGTAAAAAGCATACTTCCGGCGGTTTTAAAGCACAGATGCCAAGCCGGTTTTCTGACCTCTACCTCCATGTCTGGGATTTCAGCCCAAATAGATGGTCTTTTCGTTCAATTTTTATCCTGATATTTCAGTCTTTAAATGAATCGAAAGCGTTTTCTTCTATAAAAATTCAGATGATTCGGAATCCCTGCCAAATGGATTTAAGCATTGGAGCAAATCATTCTTTTAAATTTTAGCAAGTATCATATTGTCAGTATGCTAAGCAAAATATTCACAAGGAAATGTACTTCGATTGACCTCACTATGTTAGGATTCCTATCTTTGAAAACCCAGCGCAAACCATGAACTATCTGGAGCGTTTAAAGCATTTTTTAAAACATGCACCATGAAAACAGACATCACCCATAGGGAAGACATTGAATTGATGGTCAATACTTTTTATGGAAAAGTAAGAACGAATCCCATGTTAGGTTACATCTTCGATGAGGTGGCCAAAATAGATTGGGAATCGCACCTTCCTAAAATGTATTCTTTTTGGGCCAGTATTTTGTTGGGAGAACATAGTTTTGCGGGAAATCCCATGCAAAAACACATCGCCTTGAGCAAATTAACCTCCATGACCGACAAGGAGTTTGCTGAATGGCTTCATCTGTTTATCGAAACGGTAGATGAGCTTTTTGTCGGGGAAAAAGCCAATGAAGCCAAATTGCGGGCGGGAAACATTGCCAGGTTAATGCTGCATCAGATCCAAATAAAATGAACGCCCCATCCGGATGGGATTGACAAATAAATCAGCTGTTTGGAATGGCACGCTAGTCAAGTGGATTTGATTTTACCGGGCTTGAAATTGTTACCTACAGATATGGTAGCTCAGGTAAACGTGAGCGAAAACAAAGTGTTGGCCATACAAAAGATAGACTGACCAACTGAAATGCAGCGAAATGCTTCTCTTGCACCGGTCGTCTCTTTCATATCAATCTCCTGCACGTCAACAGGGATTTTGTCATTTTATTATAATAGTTTTTTGATTATCAGTTAATTGTTTAATGGTCGTGCTGTTTGGGTTTCCCGGAAAAGGAAATATAGGCAGCAGGTGCCCCATCGCAAATCTGAAACAACTTTAGCTGACATCGTCAAATGACTTGAATACACAGCCTCTTAAAGTCCTTTTATCTGAATATAATAAGCACTATTTATCCGGAAATAAAAGGAAAATAAACCATGAGATGGATGATGGGACTTTTCCCATCAAATGGAATCAAAATGTTTACAGCCCGAATCTAACCGGCCAAAAATCTCGTTCTGCACCAAAATTTGAGGTATATTGGGGTAAGGTATTCTGAAGAGAAAATCGGTAAAACGTCATTCCGCTTTTCTCTCAACGATATTGCGGAAATGAATTGTAAAACCCTAACAAATCAATCATTGTAATCATGGAAAATCAGACCAAAGGGAAATGCCCGGTGATGCACGGAGCCAATACGGAAACCCAACATACGGTCATGGATTGGTGGCCCAACGCACTCAACCTGGATATCCTGCATCAACACGACAGGAAATCGAATCCCAACACCCCGGATTTTAATTATAAAGAAGCTTTTAAGTCGCTCGATCTGGAGGCCGTAAAGACAGATTTAAAGCATTTGATGACCGAAAGTCAGGATTGGTGGCCAGCAGATTGGGGACATTATGGTGGTCTGATGATTCGTATGGCCTGGCATGCCGCGGGAACCTACAGGGCTTCAGACGGTCGTGGTGGCGCCAATTCTGGAAATCAACGGTTTGCCCCACTGAACAGTTGGCCGGATAATGCCAACCTGGATAAAGCAAGACGATTACTTTGGCCAATCAAGAAAAAATACGGAAATAAATTATCCTGGGCCGACCTTTTCATCTTGGCCGGAAACATGGCGTATGAGTCCATGGGATTTAAAACACTGGGGTTTGCGGGTGGCCGGGAAGACATTTGGCATCCGGAAAAAGATATCAATTGGGGCTCGGAAAAAGAATGGCTCGGAAAATCAAGGTATGCCGATGCTTCCAGTGATTCATTGACCAATCCATTGGCTGCCGTGCAAATGGGATTGATTTATGTAAATCCGGAAGGCGTAAACGGTCAGCCGGATCCGTTGAAAACGGCTCAAGATGTGCGTACTACGTTTAGCCGTATGTCCATGAGTGATGAAGAAACCGTGGCCCTCACTGCTGGTGGACATACCGTAGGTAAAACCCATGGAAACGGCGACGCTTCCGTTTTGGGACCGAACCCGGAGGCCGCTGATGTGGAAACCCAAGGCTTAGGCTGGATGAATCCTCGTGGAAAAGGCCACGCTGAACATACCGTAACCAGCGGTCTGGAAGGCGCCTGGACCACTTACCCAAACCAATGGAATCACACTTATTTCTATTTACTCTTTCATTATGAATGGGAACTGAGAAAAAGTCCTGCCGGCGCCTGGCAGTGGGAACCTATTGATTGTAAGGAAGAAGATAAGCCATTCGACGCGCATATAAAAGGCGTTCGACAAAATCCAATCATGACCGATGCCGACATGGCCATGAAGGTGGATCCGGAGTACAGGAAAATTGCGGAACGGTTTTATCAGGATCCGGAATACTTCGAAGAGGTGTTTGCTAAGGCTTGGTTTAAATTAACACACAGAGATTTAGGTCCGAAAAGCAGATATCTGGGCGCCGATGTGCCAAGTGAAAATTTTATCTGGCAAGATCCTATTCCCACTACATACTACACCTTGGACGAGGCAGAAATCTCGGCATTAAAAAAACAACTACTGAACAGTGGTCTTTCCGCCTACGAACTCATCTCCACCGCATGGGACAGTGCACGCACCTTCAGACAATCTGATTTTCGGGGAGGAGCCAACGGAGCCAGAATCAGATTGGCGCCACAAATTCATTGGGAAGGCAATGAACCGGAAAAATTGAAAAAGGTCCTCGCTGCGCTCGAGAACATCCAATCCGGTCTCCATAAAAAAGTGAGCCTCGCCGACTTATTGGTGCTGGGTGGAACTGCCGCGGTTGAAAAAGCCGCACAAGATGCCGGAGTAATCATCACCGTTCCTTTTACACCGGGCAGAGGCGATGCCACCGCAGAAATGACGGATGCCGCTTCATTCGACTATTTGGAACCGTTGCATGATGGTTTTAGAAATTGGCTAAAAGGACATTATGCGGTAAAGCCGGAAGAACTGCTTCTGGACAGAGCGCAACTTATGGGACTAACGGCTCCTGAAATGACGGTTTTAATCGGCGGAATGCGCGTCTTGGGTGCCAATTATGGCGGAAATCCTCAGGGAGTGTTTACCGAAAAAATAGGTGTGCTTAGCAATGATTTTTTCGTACATCTCACCGATATGAATTATGCCTGGCGCCCACATGGCGAAAACCTGTATGTTCTCATCGACCGAAGAACCGGAGAGAAAAAGTGGACCGCCACCAGGGTCGATTTGGTATTGGGTTCAAATTCCATCCTAAGGGCCTATTCCGAATTTTATGCCCAGGACGATAACAAGGAAACTTTTGTGAAAGACTTCGTGAAAGCTTGGGTAAAAGTCATGGAGGCCGACCGATTTGATGTGAAATAAACCTTCACAGAAAACGTGGTTTCTTTGGTTTTTCCTGAATTTTAATTTGAAAATCACTGAAATAGATGCGGGTGACGTTGGGGAAGGTGTATCGTTCTTCCTCACCTTCCTCAACGAACCCTCTTCAATGTTTTCATTTGTTCATGGCCAACCTTTTCTGCCACCTGTCAAACAGCCACATCAGCGTCCAATACACGGGTAAAAGGATGGGATAAAACAGCATCACCAGAAAGACATAGCCATGATGATTTCCGGCGTTTTCTCCAATGATTCGATCAATCAAGCTAAAAGAAAGGATATAGCAAAGCAACACCAAAAATGGAATGAGGATGCTGCCTGCAATCACAACCGGGGAAAATCGGCTGTGGATATTGTTTTTCCGATAAAGGTTTATGAGAAGCAAATGCAAAATGAGACAAATGCCTCCCGCCATGCAAGCCAGTCCGAAAGGCGAAATGGCAATGAGAGCTTGAGCCAGTGGACTTATCTCCGGCGTATATGAAAATTCCAAATACTCGCCCGGAAGCGACTGAAAGGTCCAGCTGTTCTGTTTTTGAAACGATTGTTCTTTGGGTTCACCTAGATTGGTGGTCAGGGTTTTCACGGTTCCTTCCTGTTCAACCACAATGTCTAAACGGCCAAACGATTTCCAAAATTTAGCAGGGGTAAGGGAATATCGAAAACTATGAGATTTTATCCAGCCGGACACGTCGATCCAGGCATTGGCAGTGTATTCCACCCTGACTTTGTGAACGCCTTCGGGTAAATCGGTTTCAAAATATTTCAATTCATAGATGGGATACACATAACCGGTGCTTTCTTGCCAATAAATGGTGACTTCATCACTTGTTCTGGGTTCGCCTTCATTTTCCGTAAGACGGCTAAATCCTGAGAAAGGTGAATTGTTGAAATGGGTATATTCACTCGGAATGGCTTGAATGGCTACCGGTTGCTGATTCACCCATACATAGAAACTATCTTTATAATCCTGCGCATAAAACAAGAGCGGTATTTGTCGACCGGCTACCTCACTTTGAACTGTATATTCCACCACAAACTTTGCCGTCTTAAAATCCTTGTCGATGGTGATGTGGATGAATTCCGACAAGATATGGATGTCTTTGCTGGTAAAGGCGGAACTGGTCATGGTGCCGTGTCGAATGGGCGAAGACATGTTGGCCTGGACCATTTGTCCCAAAACGAGAAGTAAAAAAGTAAGCGATGCTTTAAAATACATGCAGAGCGTTTTTGAGTAGGATGGTGGTGGAATAGGGCTGGTTACAGTTCTGTGGTAACTTCTTATGAATTCATCATCAATATACTATAAAAATTTAAACAGGGTAAGGTGGTCTCGTTTATTTAGAAACAAAAGTGGTGAAATGGATCTGGGAAATGCCACGGTCGTCCGATACGGAGCATACCCTGTGATCCGGGAAAAAATATGTTGTTCAATGATGCTGCAAAATCAGCCCGGAGTGCATCGTCACCTTTCTCCTCAAATTAAAACAAAGCTTTAAATGCCGCATACCCCGCATCACCCGTTTCACTGCCCTGACAACCCAGGGTTTGTTTCTGGTTCTGAATGTCTTGAACGCGATTTCCCGGATCTGGATGCGTACTCAAAAAGGTCGGAATCTGCGGATTGGATTCTTCTGCCATTAGTTTCTCGAAAAATCCTGCCGCCCCATCGGCCTGAAAGCGCGTTTTACACAAATACGACACACTCCGCGCATCAGCTTCTCGCTCATCGGATCTGCTAAACTCAAGGCCAATAAGTCCACCGGCAATTTGTCCCAATTCCTGTTGGTTTTCTCCTAATAAAATATCGGTAAGCAGCTGGATACCATACGCTTTGGTGAGCTGGGCTGTACTATGTCTTTCATCTGCATGTGCCATCTCATGCGCTAAAACGCCCAACAATTCATGCGTGCTGTCTAAATACTTAATCAAACCGGTATAAATGAAAATATATCCGCCAGGCGCACAAAAGGCATTTAATACTGCATCGTCCTGAATCAGATAGACTTCCCAGGCAAAGGTTTCTGCATATTTTATTTCTCCGGTGGTCAATAATTCATCGCGCAAATTATCTACAAAAGCATACGCTTCCGGTGCTGTGGATCTGGGAATAACAGGATATTGCTGCGGCTTAGACAAAATTTCGTCCCGTAGCTGCTGGCCAAAAGTGATGTCCTGCGATACAGAAAAAATATTAAACCCATCTCCACATTGCAGGCCGGAAAAACCTACCAACAATCCTAAAAAATACACTTTGAATTTTTTCATAGGTTAAAATTAGGGTTTTTAAAAGATACGGAAAACTGCTATTCCACATATATTTGTGAGAAGTAACGCTTATGCCAACGCCCATTCTTTCCGGTGTCGGGTATCATGTTCCGGAACAACGGATCACCAACGCCGATTTAGAAAAACTAATGGACACTTCCGATGCTTGGATTCAGGAAAGAACCGGAATTCAAGAGCGCCGTTATGCGGTGCCCGGAAAAGATACCACCTCGGGTATGGGAACCAAAGCCGCAGAAGCAGCTTTGGAACATGCCGGATTGCGGGCGCAAGACATCGATCTTCTCGTGTTCGCAACCTTGAGCCCGGATTACTATTTTCCCGGAAGTGGCGTATTGGTTCAGCGAAATTTACAAATGCCGACCATTCCCTGTCTGGATGTGCGTGCCCAATGCTCTGGTTTTATTTACGGTTTGTCCATTGCTCAGCAATATATTCGAACCGGTGAAGCTAGAAATGTGTTGGTCATTGGCGCTGAATCCCAAACTTGCCTCATGGAATTGAGCGATCGTGGACGCAATGTGGCAGTTATTTTCGGAGATGGCGCCGGGGCGGCAGTGTTAAAAGCCGGCCAAACCGATGATTCGGGTGCGCTTTTGGCCACGTCCATCCACGCGCAAGGTCAGTTTGCGGAGGAATTGTACCTGCGACATCCCGGAACCTTGGCTTCACCACGGTTAACCCCGGGAATGCTCACCGATGGTTCTATGTTGCCAGTGATGAATGGTCCTACAGTGTTTAAACATGCTGTCACCCGGTTCGAGGAAGCCATTCGTGAAGTCCATGAGAAGGCGGGGAAATCAGTCGATCAACTTGATGTGCTTATTCCTCATCAGGCCAATTTGCGCATTTCTCAGGCCATTCAGAAAAAACTTGGATTGGAGGACCATCAGGTGGTCAATAATGTTCAACAATTCGGAAATACCACCGCGGCTTCCATTCCCATTGCGCTTGCACAGGCCTGGCAAGAGGGAAGAATTCAACCCGGACATCAGGTTTGTATGGCGGCTTTTGGCTCCGGATTTACCTGGGGAAGCGCCTTGGTGCAATTTTAAAAGGGAAAAGGTCGGTGCCGTTATTTTACGGGAAAATGAACCTCCTGACATTTATTCATGACGTAAAGCGTCGATGGGATTGAGCCTCGAAGCTTTAATGGCCGGGTAAAGTCCTGCACCCACACCCACTAAAAAACAGACCAACACAGAAAGAATCATCCAATTCCAGGGAAGAATGAATGCGCCGGAAAATATCGCAGATACCACATTTCCTAATAAAATTCCCAGCACAATACCAAGTCCTCCTCCGATCTGACAGATGAGCATGGCTTCGGTTAAAAACTGATATACAATATCTTTACGCTGCGCCCCAAGGGCTTTTCGAGTGCCGATTTCCTTGGTTCTTTCGGTTACGCTGACCAACATGATGTTGAGCAAACCAACCAGGGCGCCAATCAAGGTAATGCCGGCAATGACCAGTGAACCCAATCGAATCATTTGGGTGAGGCCTTCCAAATCTGAAGTGAGTCCATCACTTTTTTCAATTACAAAGCTCGATTCGTCTTGTGGTAAATCCCGCCGGATATTTCTGAACAAACCTTCTGCCTCGGCTGAGGCGGCATGCATGGTTTCTGGTGTCGGACATTTCACCGTAATATTAAAGGTGGTGCGATTGGTCAACAAGGCAATACGCAAGACGGCCAGCGGCACCAGGGCCATTCTGTCGTTGCCGGAACCCATACCGGAACCTTTGCTTTCTAAGGTGCCAATAACGCGAAATCGCTGATTACCAATCCAAAGCATTTCACCTATGGGCGATTGTCCCGGAAAAAACGTTCGCACCAAATCCGCTCCGATGATGACAACAGAAGCGCCGTCTTCGGCTTCTCTGGCTTGAAAATTTCTTCCGGTGGCTATTTGAAACCCACTGACTTCCAAATAGTTTTCGTCTCCGCCGATGATAACAATCTTCGGATGGGTACGTTTGTTTTTGTAGCGGACTACGCCGGTACTGGTGGCATTGGCAGAAACGGAAACTATACCATGCGAAGCATATCGATCCGCAAATTGTCGCGCTTCATCAAACCGAATGGCTGGAAAACTTTTTCGTTCTCCTTCTCCTCCCATACGCCAGCGCGTTTTGGAGCGAATGGAAAAGGAATTGGAGCCCAGCGTAGCAAAATTGTCGCCTACTGCTTTGGAAAGGGCGTCGATCGCGGTGAGCATGCCGACCAACGACATAATCCCAACTCCAATAATGAGAATGGTGAGCAATGTACGAACCCTTTGTCCCTGAAGGGAACGCCAGGCCATACGCAGGTGTTCGTTCCACGCTTTCATGTAATCGAAGGTAGCTGATTTTCACATCTACCTCTGGAAAAAAAAGTTAATTCATGGATTGGATTGGGTGGCGCCACCCAAAGCACGATAATAACGAAGTGTGCTGAAATAAAGATCTCTCCTTAACCCGATGAGCGATAACTCTGCGTTTAACACGTTTTGCTGGGCATTTAAAATTTCCAGGTAGCTGGAATTGGCTGTAATAAATAGCGTATTGGAGATTTGAACCGATTCACTGAGTACTGTTACTTCTCTGGTTTTCAATGTGATGGCTTCCTGCAAATTGTTCATCTTTTGCATCAGGTTAATTACCTCCAGATAAGCCTGCATCACTGTTTTGCGATATTGTTGGTAGGCCATTTCTTGTCTGGCGGTGGCCACGCGGAAATTGGCGCGAATGGCACCTTGTTGAAAGATAGGACTTACTAAACCGGACATGGCTTGGTAGGCAAGTGAAGCTGGTGCTGTTAGGAAAAAACTCGGGTTAAAGCTGTTAAATCCACCTTGCGCACTCAGGGTAAGACTCGGGAAAAAGGCCGCTCGGGCCGCTTTCAGATCTGCACCGGAAGCCAAATATTCCAGCTCCGCCTGACGAATATCGGGCCGATTTTGTAAGAATTCACTCACACGACCAGACGTAAGGGTAATGTGCGCAAATGCTTTGTCCGGAAACTTAATGGAAGGAATGTCCAAATCCGGCTGACCTAACAATAATCTAAGACCATTTCTCACTTCAATCACATTTTGTTTCAGGAGAAATTCCAGACCTTGGGTATGTAAAAGTTGGGCTTCGATTTGCGTAACCCCCAATTCAGTGGCGCGGCCACCGGATTTTTGGATTTCAATGGTTTCGAAGGCGCGCTGTTGTAGGGCTACGTTTTTCCGGATAATTTCTAATTCTGCGTCCAGGGCCGCCAAAGTATAATAATATTCTGCCACGGTGGTGATGAGCTGTGCCTGTGCAAACTGCGCAAGTCCCAAAGCGCCTTCTTTTCTTAAACGAGCGGCATTTTTCTGATTGCGTAATTTTCCTCGGATATCTATTTCCCAGGTTAAGTCCAAACTAAGCATGAAGTCCGGCAAATGCTCGTCCATTCTTTGTTCCGGTTCTATGTTCGGGCTAAAATTGGTATCGAAGTTTCCTACACCATCTATCGTATATTTTCCATAACGGCGAACACCCGCTCCGGCCATACCTTGAATAGCTGGTAAAAACCAAAACTTCTGTCCGTGCAAATGTGCTTTAGCCACCTTTACCTGCTGAAGTGCAATCAGGAAATCCGGGTTTTGTTGTAAGGCGATCCGAATGTATTTCTGCAGCAAAGTATCCGGGAAAAATTGCTCCCATGAAGAGGAGGCCAACGATTTTCCAGTTTGGGTCGTATCTGCCATAAAGTTAGATGGCAAAGCGACTTTCTGACTTTCAGGAATACTTGGAATTTTACATGCGGCCAGTCCAAGAGCTAGCATCATGACAAAGAAGTTAGTGCGAAGCATCATTTTGGATTGTGCGTTTTTTAGGCATTTTAGCAAACAAGACAAACAGGCCGGGAATAAGAATTACTCCGAAAATGGTGCCGAACAACATGCCTCCCGCAGCAGCGGTTCCAATGGAGCGGTTTCCCATGGCTCCGGCGCCATTGGCTATCATCAAAGGAATTAAACCTGCCACAAAAGCCAGAGAGGTCATCAGAATCGGACGCAACCTGGCAGCCGCACCTTCTATGGCCGCTTGTAAAACGGTGGCACCCTCCTGTAATCGCTGATTCGCAAACTCTACAATCAAGATGGCATTTTTCCCGAGCAGACCAATTAACATTACTAAAGCGACTTGTGCGTAAATGTTGTTTTCCAAACCAAGGATTTTTAGCATGAAATAGGAGCCGAAAATACCCGTTGGAAGCGATAAAAGTACGGGAATGGGGAGCCGAAAACTTTCGTATTGTGCTGAAAGAATGAGATATACAAACAGGAGGCAAATGCCAAAGATGAAAATGGCCTGGTTGCCACTCAACACTTCTTCTCTGGTCATCCCGCTCCATTCATAAGCAAAACCTTTGGGTAAAACTTTGGTGGCAGTTTCTTTAATAGCACGAATAGCATCTCCGGAGCTAAATCCCTGACTGGCTTCTCCATTAATCATTACCGCATTGAACATATTGAAGCGGGTCAACTGGTCTGGTCCATATACCCGTTCCAATTTCAAAATGCTGCCATAAGGCACCATCTCGCCACGGCTATTTTTTATTTGAAGACTTAGCAGGTCCTCCGGATTTTCGCGATATTCAGGCAAGGCTTGTACCATCACCTTGTACATCATTCCGAATTTGATGAAATTGGAGGCATAGTAAGAACCAAAAAAGGCCTGCAGTCCTTCCATGGCTGCATTCACTGTAACACCTTTTTTGGCCGCCATGTCGTAATCGAACCGAATGAGGTATTGAGGGAAATTCGGATTGAACGTGGTAAAGGCATTTCCAATTTCGGGACGGTGGTTTAGTTCGGCCAAAAACTGATCTGACACTTCCGCCAGCTTGTTCAGGTCTCCTCCGCCTGTTCTGTCTAATATTCTGAATTCAAATCCAGCCGCATTTCCGAATCCGGGGACGGTGGGTGGGGGGAAGAATTCAATTTTACCATCTGCGATGCCAGCCGTTGCCTCCTGGAAAACAGGAATGAGATCGAAAATTTTTTCTTCACGCTGGTCCCATGGTTTTAAATTCACCATTCCCATCCCATACGAAGCACCGGCGGCTTCGGTGAGCAGGCTGTAACCGGCCAAAGTGGAAATGGATTCTACCGTAGGATGTTTTGAAATGGCAGTGTACACTTCGTCCAATACTTTTTCCGTTCTTTCCATGGTTGCTCCCGGAGGGGTATCCACGTTGATGTATAGTACGCCTTGGTCTTCCGTTGGAATAAAACCACTTGGAAGAATGCTGTTTACACCCCATGATGCAGCAAAAAAGACAGCCAAAATCCCTAAGGTGATGACTTTTCGCCCTGCAATTCGCTCGATTAACCGGTTATATTTTCCGGCCAGGGAATCATAGCGGCCATTGAATCCTTTGAAAAATTTACCAAGTAGATTGTTTGAAACGTGACCATGGTTGTTTTTAAGGAAAATGGCACAAAGGGCAGGGGTGAGGGTGAGTGCGTTCACCGCAGATATGACAATGGCGATGGCGAGGGTCAGTGAGAACTGTCTGTAAAAAATCCCGACAGGGCCAGACATAAATGCCACAGGTACGAATACGGCTGACATCACCAGTGAAATGGCCACAATGGCACCTCCGATTTCTTTCATGGAATCGATGGTGGCTTCCATGGGTTCCATGCCGGTGCTTTCCATTTTCGCATGCACTGCTTCTACGACCACAATAGCGTCATCCACCACAATACCAATGGCTAAAACCAGAGCAAACAGCGTGAGCAGATTAATGGAAAAGCCAAGCATGCTCAAAAACGCAAAGGTTCCAATTAAAGACACCGGAACAGCCATGGCCGGAATGATGGTAGATCTCCAATCCTGAAGGAATAGAAACACCACAATAGATACCAGGATAAACGCCTCAATCAGTGTCTTAATTACTTCATAAATAGAAGCATCTAAAAAGCGTGATACATCATAATTGATGTTGTAAGTCATGCCGGGAGGAAAAGAAGACACTTTAAGTTCTTCCATCCGTTTTTTAATATTCTGAATAACCTCACGTGCGTTGGAACCAGGTCTTTGTTTAATCATAATAGACGCCGACGGACGCCCATCTGTTTTAGATTTCATGTGATAGTCCAGCGATCCTAACTCAATTTCGGCTACATCTCTGAGTCTGAGAATAGAACCATCTGAATTGGCACGAATAGGAATATTGCCGTAGTCGGTGCTATCTGAAAATTTTCCCGTGTAACGCAAGACATACTGCAGCGGCTGGGTTTGTCTGCCAGACGATTCTCCAGATTTTCCGGGTGCTGCTTCAATATTTTGTTCACGTATGGCATCAATGATTTCTTGAGGGGAGACTTTGTAAGTCACCATTCTGTCCGGTTTCATCCAGATCCGCATAGAGAAGTCCTTGGACCCCATGATTTCGGCGAAACCCACCCCTTCGATACGCTTGAGTTCCCGAATAATATTAATGTCGGCGAAGTTGTAAATAAACTTCTCATCTACGGTAGGATCTGTACTATATAAGTTCAGATACATGAGCATGGAGTTGACTTCTTTTTCGGAAGTTACCCCTGCTTTTACAACTTCTTCCGGTAATTCATCAAGAACGGTGGTCACCCTGTTTTGCACAGTTACTGCAGCTACGTCTGGATCCGTGCCCACTTTAAAGCTGATGTTGATGAGCGTAATTCCATTGTTGGTGCAAACGGTGGCCATGGACGTCATGCCGGGAACACCATTTACAGCTCTTTCGATGGGCGTAGCCACGGCTTTGGAACAAACTTCTGCGTTGGCTCCGGTATATTTGGCCACCACCACCACGGATGGTGGTACAATATCCGGAAACTGTGTAATGGGCAGACTAAAGAATCCCAGTATGCCGACCAACAAAATCAGCAAGGATATCACCAGCGACAACACGGGTCGCTGAATAAACATTTTTAGCATCGTAAATTGATTCTATGGGTAGGTTAAAACTCAGAGCCTCCCACTTCACGGGGAATAATGCGGTCACCATCTTTCAGGTTCTGAATTCCTTCAAAAACTACCCTGTCTCCTTTTTTAAGGCCAGAGCGAACAATATAATACATGCCAAAGCGCGCCTCAGGTTCAATCGCACGTTGACTCACAAGCCCATTGGGATCCGTAACGTACACATAAGTGCGATCTAAAACCTCAAATGTGGACTTTTGCGGAACTAAAATGGCGTCGTCCAATTTTCGAGACAACCTGATTCGACCAGAAGATCCATGTTTCAAAAGGTGATCCGGGTTGGGAAATCTCGCACGGAAAGCAATGGTTCCTGTTCCTTGTTCAATTTCACCTTCCATGGTTTCTACTTTCCCTTTATCCGGATACATGGCGCCGTCTACTAAAATTAACTGAACCTTGTCTAAAGTAATAATGGAATCGCCAATTAAAGCTTTCATGTATCCAAGGTATTCATTTTCAGATACATTGAAGTATGCATTTACCGTGTGTACATCAGAAACCGTGGTTAAAAGACTGCCTTCGTCTATGAGAGAACCAACTTTAAACGGAATACGGTCAATAATTCCATCGAATGGGGCTTTAATAACCGTATGGGATAAATTAATGGTCGCATTGCTCACGTTGGCACGGCACTCTGATACGCGAGCCATGAGCGCGTCGTATTTGGCCTTGGCCAAATCTAATTCAGTGCGGTTAACTACTTCGCGATCCACCAACAACTTTACGTTGCGCATTTCTAATTCAGCCACACGGGCTTCTGCTTCTGCAATCTGTAAACTTGCTTTGGCTTTTTCCAATTCACTCACAAAAATGTCATCGTCTATGGTAAATAAAGTTTGACCTTTCTGCACCATGCGACCTTCATCTACGTGAATTTTTTCCAAATATCCTTTTACCCGTGCCCTCAATTCAATATTTTGAGAGGCATGAATATCTGCCACGTACTCTTGTTCCATCAGGATGTCACTTTCCTCAATGACGATGACTGGCAATACGTCAGAGTCCATTTCGTTTTCGCCGGATTCCTTTCCGGATAAACCGCAGGAGGCAATAAACAGAAAAGGAATACTTAGGATTAAAAGATATTGAATTTTCAAGACAAAAATTTTTGCAAAACTATAAAGGAAATCATTGATATTACTGGCTTGCATGAATTTTTAACAACCTTTGTTGAAAGAAATGGCATTTGAGCTGATAAAGATTTTAAAGACTATTCTAAGATTTAATTATTTGATAACATGAGGCCGTCCTTAAGGTTGTACCCTTATATCTAATAAATATTTTTCAAGTTGCTGTCTTTGAGCAGGTTTCATGCTAAAGGCAAGTGCAGGTTGTAACGGAAGAAATAATTCCATCATTATAAACTCTTGTAACATGTCTTTTTCCCTGGCCCGGCGCATTAATTGCATTTCGGGAGTTTCTAACCATTCTGTACTGGTTTCTCCGTGAGTAATCATGGCTAAAATACACTCTTGTTCCCTTTGCATGTCGAATTTTTTACCTGGTTTTCCGCCTCGTTCGGCTGGATAATTGGGGGCATGTTCCCAGAGGCATCTGCACATGGCGTAGGTGCTCCAAAGCGGATCGGCCACTAAAATCACCATGGTATCTCTTAATTCGATATGGTAGTTGGGTTTAATAAGCGTGAGTGTATTTTTTAATCCTGCACGTGCGCTCACGGCTTCAAAAGTACCGATAATACTGGCTGATGCGGCCTGAAGGACCCTTGCTCTGGCGGCCATTTCCATGGCTCGGTCCACTTTTTTGGCACGAAGCAGTAACTCTGCTTTTAAGCTGTAACCAAATGAATATAAGGGATATCGGATTAAAAGAGAATCGACAATTCGTTCTGAACGGGCATGATTCCATTCTTGAAACAAGACTTCGGCCAATAACAGCTGAATAGGTGCTACCCCTTTGTGTTTTTTGGCAAAAGTTTCTAGTGGCGCAAGGGCTGCATTAAATTTTCCTTCCCGCATGAGTTGGCGAATCCGCATCATTTCCGGATGGTCCATTATCGGTTTTGGCCAGGTATTTAAGACCAATTGGCCTGCAGAGTCTGTGGGCACCACCGTGGCATCGAAATCCTGAGAAGGCCGGTAACGCAAATAGGATTCGCTGGATGAAACAAATTGAAATCTTGGCTCCTGCTGAAATCGCTGGTGAATCTGGTAAGCAGAAGGCGCTTTGGTTTGGGCGCAGAGAAGGCCCGATAATCCAGCCAACATCCATATTAGCGTTTTTCTCATACTTCCACAACTTTAAATTCACTGGTTTGGTGAAACGTAATTTCCGGATAATCCCGTTCTGCCATTTGCAACAAAAAGGCTGAAGGTGCCAGGAAAACCGGGTTTTGGTCTTTGTCGTAAGCGACATTTCCTGTTTTTCGACTCATAAATTCACGTAACTTCTCAGGATCCTCGCTGGTGAGCCAACATGCTTTAAAAAAGGCCATGGCGTGGAAATCGCAGGATGCTTTGTATTCATGCTCCAACCGGTAGCGTATTACGTCGAACTGTAGTTCTCCCACGGTGCCCACAATGCGTCGGTTTCCTGGCTGAAGTATAAACAACTGGGCCACACCCTCATCTGTGAGCTGTTCAATGCCTTTTTCCAATTGTTTGGTTTTCATTGGGTCTTTGTTGACCAATTCTTTGAAAATCTCAGGAGAAAAGCTAGGAATGCCTTTGTAAATCAATGATTCTCCCTGGGTGAGTACATCTCCGATTTTAAAATTTCCGGCATCGTATAATCCGACCACATCGCCCGGCCAGGCTTCTTCAATCACACTTTTGTCCTGGGCCATAAAACTGGTGGGGTTGCTAAACCGAATGTCTTTGTTCAGCCGAACATGGTGGTAAAATGTATTGCGCTCGAATTTACCGGAAACAATGCGTAAAAAAGCAATCCGGTCCCGATGTCTGGGATCCAGGTTTGCGTGAATTTTAAACACGAACCCGGAGAATTGGGGCTCGTTGGGTTGCACCAGGCGCAGTTGACTCTGACGACCTTGTGGCGTTGGAGAAACCTGAATAAAGGTGTCCAATAATTCTTTCACTCCAAAATTAAACATGGCTGAGCCGAAAAAAACGGGCGCCAAATCGCCACTTAAATAGGCATTTCGGTCGAAAGTGTCGTACACGCCTTCTACCAAACTGACGTCGCTTCTCAGGGTTTCTGCGTCGTCGCTGCCCACGAGGTGATCCAATCTTTCGTCGCTCAGGTCTTCGATGGTAACCATGTCGTCGGCGATTTTGGTTTTATTCACCGAAAATAAGTTCACTTTTTTATCCAGAAGCTGATACACCCCTTTGAATCGATCGCCCTGGTTAATCGGCCACGTGAGTGGACGTACGCGGATATGCAGTTTTTCTTCCAGCTCATCCAATAAATCGTAGGGGTCCTTTCCTTCCCGGTCCATTTTGTTAATGAAAATAATGACCGGTGTTTTCCGCATGCGGCATACTTCCATCAAGGCCAGGGTTTGGCTTTCTACACCATTGGCGCAGTCAATCACCAAAATAACGGAATCTACCGCGGTGAGGGTGCGGTAGGTGTCTTCTGCAAAATCTTTGTGGCCGGGAGTGTCCAGTAGATTGATTTTCACTCCTTCATATTCGAAACCCATCACCGAAGTTGCCACAGAAATTCCTCTTTGGCGCTCAATTTCCATGAAATCCGAGGTGGCCGTTTTTTTAATTTTATTGGATTTTACGGCACCGGCGGTTTGAATGGCGCCACCAAACAGCAGTAATTTTTCAGTGAGGGTCGTTTTTCCGGCGTCCGGGTGCGAAATAATCGCAAAAGTGCGTCTTCTGGCAATTTCTGGATGCATACTCATGTGACAAAGGTAGAAAACTTGTGGATTGATTTCCGGTGATTTAGGGAGGAGAGACCGTGCATCCTGCCAATTTCTTACTTTTTTACGTGATGCGATGCTTTTTGAAAGCCGGAATTGGGTCAGGGATGAAGTTTAACAATCGAAAGAATTGGCCCATTTGCGCTTTTTATACAACATGAATAAGGACATTATCCGGAAAATATTGGACAAAAAAAATCCCGGCCAGATCTTGTTCTGTCGAAAGAACCTCTCTAAGCCGGGAAAGACAATGAGGAAAGAATTAAGTGTCTGCCAATCCTAAATCTGCTTTTACTTTTTCCAAGAAAAGGCGGGTTTCTTCCGCAGTTGGCGTTTCAGCATAGATTCTTACCACGGGTTCGGTCCCGGAGGCGCGGACCAGTAACCAGGCATCTTCATCGAACAGGTATTTGATGCCATCGATGGTTTCTACTGCCCTTACTTCTTTTCCTCCCATCACCGCAGGTTGGGAAGCCATGATGTCCATGGCCCGTTGTTTTTTCTCCTCGGTCAAGTGCAAATCCAGACGGTCGTAGGAAAAAGAGCCGGTGATGGCATACACTTCCTGAATCAACTCCTTGAGAGATTTTCCGCTTTTGGCCATAAATTCCCATAGAATCATGCCCATCCAAATGCCATCGCGTTCCGGAATGTGACCTTTTACAGCAATTCCGCCGGATTCTTCGCCTCCCAAAAGCACGTCGTCAGTTACAAAATATCCGGAGATGTTTTTAAAACCGATTTGGGTGGTGGTTTGCTCGAGTCCGTAGTGTTTGCAAAGCTTTTTAGCTTTTTCCGTTACGCTGAAGGCGGTGATGACTTTGCCCGTCATTTTCTTGTAATGAACGAGATAGTGAATCAACAGCAGAATAATATGGTGAGAATCCACAAATTTTCCGTCTTCATCGAATAATCCAATGCGGTCGGCATCGCCATCTACAGCCAAACCACAATCGATGCTTTTACCGGTTTGAATGTATTCACTGAACTCCACGAGATTTCTGGGAATGGGTTCCGGTGCAATATGCCCGAAATTGGGGTTCCATTCGCAATGTAGGCTTTCAATTTCGGGGAAAAGTAAATCCATGGCGCGGAAACCGGAGCCATACATGGCATCGAATCCCCAGCGGAACGGACTATTACGAATGGCTTCTATGTCGAAAGTTTGGAGTACAGCCTGCACATATAAATCCACTAAATTCACACAAGTGAGTGCGTCTCCTCCAAAAGGTTGGGCAGCAATGTCGGTGGCTCCTTCGATGCGTTGTTCGATGGCTTCGATGTCTTTCGGAAGCAGCGGCCCGCCAAAATGAGCTTTCAGTTTATAACCATTGTAAGATGGCGGATTATGCGAGGCGGTCAGGACAATGCCTAATCCGGCTTCGAAGTGCCGTGTGCCCATGCTCACCATGGGAGTAGTTACGGGACCATCTGCATAATACACAGTAAGGCCGTGGGCCAGAAAAACCCGGGAGGCTTCTTCCAGGAAAAGACGTCCGCCGAAGCGGCAATCGTGCCCAATAACAATTTTTTTCGGTAAATCGCTGTCCAGTAGCCATTGTGCTACTGCCGTAGAAACGCGGTTTACATTGTTGGTTGTAAAATCTTTTGCAATAATGGCACGCCATCCGTCGGTGCCAAATTTAATCTTGTCCATACACAAAGTTCTGGCCCAAATGTACATGGATTTTTTAATCGGAAAGCCAGTGGAAATACCATCCTCTTCGCTTTCACCCGGGTAAAATCGCTTTTACAAGTTCTTTTACCGGAGTAAATGAGATAAAACGACGCAAAAAGATTATCTTTCATGTGTTTAAATGAATGCATTATGTCCGGTTTTTCTCAGCTCCATCCAAGACGAAATATGCTTGTTAAGGTATTATTAGTCTTTGTTTTGTCTTTAATTTTATTGATTCCGCAAGGCATGATTTCTTCTTTAATCTGGGAGCGCCAGTCGGTACAGGAAAGTGCGATTTTGGAAGTAAGTGAAAAATGGGGTGGGGAACAGGTATTCGGTGGCCCTTATATCTCTGTTCCTTTCAAGGAAAAGCGAGAAGAATGGGAAGAAATAAAGGATGGCCGGGAACAGGCAGTTCGAAAAGAAGTGAAGATTTTTTACGACGACCACCAATGGGTGGTTTTGCCCAGCCATTTAAAAATTCATGTGAAAGTGATGCCGGAGATTCGCCAGCGCGGTATTTACCAGGTGGTGGTTTATCGTTCTCAATCGGTGTTAAGTGGCACGCTCACTATGCCTCGTCCAATGGATTTAGGCATAGATTCAACTTTAATCGACTGGAATAAAGCACGCTGGATTTTTACATTGCCGGATCCCAAAGGCATCGAAACGGCCGATTTACAAATCAACAACCAGTCTTTAACCCTGGTTTCAGGAGAAATTCCTAACAATCAAAGAGGTATTTCGGCCAAAATGGATGGTTTGAAGCAAGGTTTGTCCATGAATTTCCAAATGAATCTGGATATAAATGGCAGCCAGACCCTGTCGTTTGTGCCATTGGGCAAAACCACCGAAGTGCATGTGGAAGGAGCCTGGCCTTCGCCCAGTTTCAATGGACAATTTTTACCCGATTCATCTCAAATTGGTCAGTCTTTCTCAGCCTGGTGGAAAATTTTACATTTAAATCGTTCATTCCCGGAAACCTGGAAAGATGATACCTATCAAGTGTATGAAGATACTTTTGGACTTTCGCTGTTTTCGCCGGTAGATCATTATCAAAAGTCTCATCGCAGCGTGAAATACGCGTATATGTTCATCGTACTCACTTTTATCGCGCTGTTTTTCATGGAAATGTGGCAAAAGATTTTTGTCCATCCCATGCAATATTTGCTCACAGGCCTCGCCCTGGTTATTTTTTATGCGTTGCTCATTGCTTTGTCGGAACACTGGCGTTTCAACTGGGCGTATGGCGTGTCTTCAGTTGCTACGGTGGCATTGATTGGCGGATACATACGTGGGATTCTCCATTCCACTAAACTGGCGTCCATGATGGTCGGCATTTTAACAATCCTGTACACCTTTATCTTTATCATTCTGCAACAGGAAGATTATGCCTTATTGATGGGATCCATTGGTATGTTCCTGATATTAGGTATTATCATGTATTTCAGCCGAAAGATTGATTGGTCCTTGTCCTCAGAATCTCCGAATCCTTAATCGCAGATGTATTCCGAATGGGAAGTCGGGCGGAGCAACAAATCCGGATTCTCGTGCAGTTTCGAAATTTGAAATCTACGTTTTGAACGGAAAATATACATGGCAAAAAACAAGACCACCTTCACCGGACAAAATGTTTCAGATTTCATCCATGGTTTCGTGGAAACGGAAAGCAAAAAGGCAGATAGTTTTCAACTCATTGAACTGCTACAAGCATGGTCTGGCGAAGCTCCAAAGATGTGGGGGCCAAGTATCATAGGATTTGGCCATTATCACTATAAATACGCAAGTGGGCATGAAGGTGATGCGCCCGTGCTTGCTTTTTCACCGCGTAAAGCTGCGCTCACTTTATATGTGTATTCAGATACGGATAAAAGCAAAGCACTCCTTTCTCAGCTGGGAAAGTATACAATGAGCAAAGCCTGTATTTACGTAAAAAAGCTATCGGACATTCAAGTGGATGTGCTGAGGGACATTTGTATGGAATCCATGCGATACATAAGTGAACACTATGTGTGTTCATGTCGGAAGGAATAAAGTCCCGTACATGTTTTTCAGGGGAGGTTGTCAGCTTGTATTTAAAAGCGATGAGCTTGTATTTTTCGGCCAGATTTTATGGTTTAAAAATCTGATGAATCGTTTACATCGTCTATTGGTATGGTTCAGGATAACAGATTGCCAAGGCATTTGGCAGCGCAAAAATGTCACCACTTAGGCTCGTTATCGCCTTATTTGACCAAACCTTTTCCCAAAATAAAGACGACTTCTTTTTTCTGAATGGGGGCTTTGGTGGTACGCCACTGGTCGATGCGGAGCGTTTTGCTCCAGCCTCCATGTTGTTGCAAATTACAGGAAATATGGAGCATGGTGTCCGGACCGCAGACTTGTAAAATGCTTTGAAACAATCCTTCGTTGCGGTGGGGGGCTTCCATGAAAATATGGGTGCTTCCATCTTGCCGAAGGGCACGTTCCATGTTTCTGAGTTTTTCCATTAAAGACTTGTGGTCTCGTGGTAAATACCCGTGAAAGGTAAAATGCTGTCCGTTCAGCCCGGAAGCCATTAAGGCTAAGATAAAACTACATGGGCCCGTCAGGGGAATCACAGGAATTTGCCATTGATGTGCTTGTAATACCCACTGAGAACCCGGATCGGCAATGCCAGGGCAACCGGCGTCGGAAATGATGGCCAAATCTTCGCCCTGCTTCACGCGAAACAACAATTGTTGTTGTTCCTCTTCTGTGAGGGGTTGTTTTACGGGGAAAAAGCATTCGGTCTCCACATCCGGAGTGAGCTTAGAAATCATCCGCATACAGGCTTTGGGAGATTCTCCAATCCATAATTTTACCTGCTTTATTTGTTCCCATTGATGTTCGGGAAAAGGGAGGTCGCGGTTATCCGAAATATTGTTCGGTACCATGAAGATGCGTCCGCTCATGCTTTTTTTAATTGGTTTAAAATGGCTAGACAAGAGGTTTGAATCAATTGGGCAACGGTGGAAAATCCTTCTTCCTTGCCAAACCAGGGATCTGGCACGGTGCGATTTTCTCCGGGCCACGCGGCATCCGTTAAAAACTGTACTTTTTGCTGGTCTTGTTCGTTGCGCGCCAAACGCATCACGTCCTGGTAATTGCTGGCGTCCATCACGAAAATATGGGTAAAACGGTCGAAATCTTCTTTTTTAAATTGCCGCGCCCGAAGTCCGGAAATATCCATGCCTAAACCTGTCATGGTGCGAATGGCACGGTCGTCTGGTGGTTCCCCTACATGCCAGTGTCCAGTACCGGCCGAATCAATAATCAGGTCCACGCCGTTTTCTTCTGCCACTTGCCTCATGATGCCTTCTGCCATGGGCGAACGGCAAATGTTGCCCAGGCAAACCATCAAAAGATGGGGTACCGCTTGTTTTTCCATGGGACCAAGATACAGGTTTATGGGTTGCTGCGCAGTTTTGGCGCTGCATGTGGAAAATTTGTACTTTTCAGCCTCTAATTGATTGCATGAAGTCATTGAATCTTTCCGCAACACATCGCCTTGATGCGGTGAACATCGCCCTTATGCTGGTGTCTTTGGTTTTGGCCTATGTGCTGCCATTTGAACTTTTTCTTTTTTCCTATGCCGTGCTTGGACCCTTGCATTACCTCACGGAAATTTCCTGGCTGCATCAAAAAAATTATTTTGTTGGAGGCGGCGGAAAAGGCAATCGGTGGTTTGCGGGAATCGCGCTGATTCTTGGTGCATGTATTACCTTGTCTAATTTTGGGGATACCTTGTGGCAGTGGCTGTTTCAGTCGCCCATGCCCATTCGGTTTCCGGAGTTTGGTACACATTTTATTTTTCTGGCCTTTGGGGCTGCTTTTGTCTTTGTGCTGCTTCAGGGAAAATGGCAGCGAATACTTGGGCTCGGCGCGTTGCTCTTATTTGCTGTGGTGTATCCTTTAGATCAGTCGAAAACCACGCTTATCAATCATGAAGGGATAGAAGTCGGGGGTGTGTATGTAAAGCCCCGTGATAAATACATGGCCATTACGAACCTTACGTTGGAAATGCAAAACGGCGAAAAGCAGTCGGATGTGGCTTT
The DNA here is from genome assembly GCA_964578885.1 of uncultured Candidatus Competibacteraceae bacterium. Taxonomy (GTDB): domain Bacteria; phylum Bacteroidota; class Bacteroidia; order CAIKAF01; family CAIKAF01; genus CAZRHR01. The sequence continues at coordinate 41,514 of CAZOEO010000012.1, forward strand.
GCTATTAAAACGTCAGGGTCCCGGCCAGTGGGATTATGTGGATAATCCGCTGCGCGAAATGAGGGATTTAACTTTGCCGCCTCATACTGCGGAGTTGTCTGCGTCCGGGGCCTTGCTGAGTGTGATGGATGGAAAAGGATTTCAGTTTGGGGTCGCCCATGCTGCCACAGGTCTTTTCTTCAGTTTTTTCCTTCCAACCCTTATCCATGTCTTTTTATTTACGGGACTCTTCATGTGGTTTGGCGCGCTTAAATCGGGATCTTCTCTGGGTTTGATTTCCGTAGGGGCGCTGTTTTTTTGTGGGGCTTTGCCTTTTTTCTGGGATCCGGGGGTTGGAAATTATGTGGTATCGGAAACGGCCAGAAGCAGTTATGATGTTTCTTTTTACGATTTAAACGTACAGATTCTAAGGCTTTTCGACCGGATGGGTGCGGTGGGCGAAACCCAAACGTTGGTGTATAGTTCAGCCTTTGGTGTTTCAGTTACTCGATTTATCGCTTTTGCCTACACGTATCATTATTTGAATTGGTTCAGCAAAACCAACATTATTCAGTGGCATAAGGTGCCTGTTCTGAATTTATCGGTGGTGGGATTGTTGTGGCTGTCCTCTGTGGGATTGTATCTTTGGGATTATCAAACGGGGTTACAAGCTTTGTTTTTCCTGAGTTTTTTGCATGTTTTCATGGAGTTTCCACTGAATGTGCAGAGCTTGTTGGGGATATCCAAACATTATATGGGTCGATTTAGGAAAAGGGAAGCGGTGGTTGCGTAAAAGATTTCTATAAAAAGTTGGAAGTGTGGGGGTGGAATGGTATATTTGCAGCCATTTTTTAACAAAAACCAAATAAATTATCTGATGGTCAACCATTATGAATCCATGTTCATCCTGACACCTGTCCTGAGCGATGAGCAATTAAAGGAGGCAGTTGACAAGTACAGAGCGCTTCTGAAAGATCACGGTTTCGATATCGTGAACGACGAATCCTGGGGTTTGCGTAAGCTTGCCTATCCCATTCAGAAGAAGTCAACGGGGTTCTATCATCTCTTCGAATTTAAAGCAGATCCTTCTTTTGTAGAGAAGTGGGAGCTTACATTCCGTCGTGATGAGCGAATCTTGCGCTTTGCCACCTTCCGTATGGATAAGGACATGATCGCTTACAGCCAGAAGCGCCAACAAAAATTGTCTGGCCGTTCCACCGCTAAAAACGCTGAATGATGAGCACTGCAGAAAACGTGAATGCACGCGAGGAGAATTCTTCCGAAATCCGGTATTTAACTCCTCCCCCCATTGAAGTGAAAAAAGCAAAGTATTGCCGCTTCAAAAAAACCGGGATTAAATACATCGACTATAAAGATCCCGATTATTTGCTGAAGCTTATCAATGAGCAAGGCAAAATCCTTCCACGCCGTATTACCGGAACTTCCGTGAAATATCAGCGTAGAGTGGCTCAAGCCGTAAAACGCGCTCGCCAAATGGCTTTGTTGCCTTATGTATCTGACCTTCTTAAATAATATCCGATATGCAAATCATTCTTAAACAAGACGTTGAACATCTCGGATACCGCAATGATGTGGTGAAGGTAAGACCCGGTTATGCCAGAAATTACCTTATTCCTCAGGGAATGGCGATTCCTGCCACCGAGTCTAACTTGAAGGTTCATCAGGAAAACATGCGTCAGCAGTCCCACAAGGCCGCTAAAATGTTGGAATCTGCTAAAGCTGCTGCTGCTAAATTGTCTACAACTACACTTCGTATTGGAGCGAAAGTAGGGGATAGCGGCAAAATCTTCGGTTCCATCAACACGGTGATGATTGCTGAAGCCCTTCGTTCTGCCGGTTTCGAAGTAGAGCGTAAAAACCTTCACATCAACGAAGAAAACATCCGTACTGTAGGTACATATCAGGCTACCTTGGTATTACACAAAGAAGTGAAAGCAGAATTCACCTTTGAGGTGGTTGCTGAATAAATCTTCTTTCTCAGTAAAAGATATCCCGTTTCAACAGAAGCGGGATTTTTTTTGCCTTTTTCCCCGTGAATGCTGGGGATTTCTATTATTTTTATTGCAAATTCTTTTATATGTCCCAATTTGGAGCACCGCCCATCCCCATGGAGGATGTTTATGCTTTGGAGAAGAGTGCCCCTGACCTGATTGTATATGCGGTTCCGGTCATGTTGTTTTTCACTTTACTGGAATATGGCTTTTCTTTTTGGCAAAACCGCCGTTACTACGATAACCGTGAATTGGTTGGTTCTATTGGGGTTGGACTAGGTAATCTGGTGGTTTCCGGATTGCTGAAAACCGTCCTCATTTTCTTTGTGATTTGGTTGTATAACCAACTTCCCTGGCGCATGTCGCTCAATTGGTGGACATTTTTGCCATGCTATATCTTCTACGATTTCTGCTCGTACTGGGCACATCGCATTTCCCATGAACAACGCTTTTGGTGGGCAACGCATGTGGCGCATCATTCCGGAGAATATTATAATCTGGCGGTTTCATTTCGTTTAAGTTGGGTGCAACATCTCAAAATCTTGTTTATGTTGCCCTCGCTTTTGGTGGGATTTCACCCAATTATTTATTTCGTTACCAATCAAATAGCGGTATTGTTCCAGTTTTGGGTGCACACGGAATATATTCGGAAACTACATCCGGCCATCGAATACATTTTTGCTACGCCCTCCAATCACAGGGTTCATCATGGCAGTCAAGACCAATATTTGGATAAAAATTACGGCGCCACCTTTATTCTTTGGGATCGCCTATTTGGTACGTACCAGCCGGAAGAAGAACCTGTACGATACGGTTTAACCACTCCGATTACCCATAAAGCCAATCCATTTTACATCAATTTTCATGAGTATATGGACATGTGGAAAGATGTGAAATCGGCCAAAAGCTGGCGGAAAAAGTTGTATTACATCTTTGGCTCTCCAGCCCAAATTGCCAAAGAAAAAGCCAAAGGGCAGCAAGTTCATGGGTGAATGGATCACAGAGGCTTCCTTGAGGCCGTTTAATACGTTTGGTCTTGAAGTGAAAGCGAATGTTTTACTTCACTTGACGAATGCGGAAGATTTGGACATGGCTTTAGCCACATATATGCCCGAACAAACCTTGATTTTGGGCGGTGGTTCCAATGTTCTTTTTCTGGATGATTGGCGCGGCGCGGTATGGCTTGTGGGTTTTCAAGGAATTGAGGTGCTTCGCGAAAACGATCGGCAGGTATGGATTGAGGTTGGTGCCGGGGTGAATTGGCATCAATGGGTTCTGCACACCATTCAACATGGTTGGGGAGGATTGGAAAATTTATCCTTGATTCCCGGAAAAGTGGGAGCAGCTCCCATGCAAAATATTGGTGCTTATGGTGTTGAGGTGGGTGAGCGTATCGCCCGGGTAGATTGTGTAGAATTACAAACAGGGAAAAGAATCACTTTTCAAGGAGCTGATTGCGGGTTTGGTTATCGGACTTCTTTTTTCAAAACCGATTGGAAGAATCGTTACCTCATCCTGTCGGTTACTTTTGTTCTGGATAAATTCCCGGTGGTACATACTGGCTATGGTGCTATACAGGACGCTTTACGTGCTTCGGGGGTAGATCCACAGGCGGCGAACATTCGTCAGGTTTCGGACGCCATTATTGCCATTCGCCAATCGAAACTTCCTGATCCCTGGGTGATAGGTAATGCGGGTTCATTTTTTAAAAATCCGATGGTGCCTGAACGCCAGGCGGCAGCCCTGAAGGAAAAATTTCCCGACATGGTTCAGTATCCAGAATCACCAGGTTCGACCAAACTGGCGGCCGGCTGGCTGATTGAAAAAGCCGGTTGGAAAGGTTTTCGGAAGGGCGATGCAGGAGTACATGCCCAACAGGCACTTGTTCTCGTGAATCATGGAAATGCTACAGGTAGAGAAATTTATGATTTGTCTTGCGACATTCAGACTAGCGTTTTCAACCAATTTGGAGTCGAATTGGAACGGGAAGTGAACATCGTCGGTCGGGTCTGAGCATCCTGGCGGAAAACTTCTTCATGAGGGGCGCCCGATGCATTCCTTTTTCCCGAAACTTATTTTTGAAGGATGGATATGACCATGAGCGCCACGCGCAGGGTGAGTAGACATACTACGGCCCAATGCCATTGAATCAATGGTGTGAGCGTGTTATTGTGTTCGGTTCGATTTAATTTGGTCCAAAGTGGTTTTATCATCACAAATTGCACCGCTTTGGTGGCCAGTAAAATGAAAAAGGCTACGCCATGTAAAAGAAAAAATCGGGTTTGTGCATCGTTGCTGGTGTGCAAAGCGGCCGTAATCACGATCATGAAGGAACTCATAAGTTCAAAGCTACCTACCGGAAACTGCAATAATGCATTTTTTCGTTGCAGGCGTTCTAAATATGTGGATTGTTGGTCACCAGATACCCAAGCCATCATGGGAACGGTAACGATAGCTTTTTGCCAGGCCCAAGCCATCATACACAAGGCCACTAGCAGATTTAAAATGAGGACCGTACTTAACATGTCTTTTTTGTGAATGAACAAAAGTAATCCTTAAAGGTTGCAAATCCGTCTTTTTCCCCCTGACCGATTAAAAGGAACTTTGTACCTTCACCCAATGAAACCTTATTGGCTGAGTGCATTGGTTTTTTTTCTGGCCGGAATTGGCTGGGCCCAACCGCTTAAAATCGGGGTTTTGAAATACCGTGGCGGTGGCGATTGGTATGCGAATCCTACCAGTCTTCCTAATCTGATTCGCTATGTGAATGCCCAAACCGGCATGGGCCTCGACCCGAAGCCGGGCACCGTGGAACCATCTTCCAAAGATTTGTGGCAGTACGCGTTTGTGCACATGACCGGTCATGGAAACGTATTATTTTCTGCGGACGAAGTCCAAAACCTCCGTCAGTGGATGTTGGCCGGTGGTTTTTTGCATGTGGATGACAATTATGGCATGGATCCTTTTATCCGTCGAGAAATTAAGAAACTCTTTCCGGATGCGCCCCTGACGCTTTTACCTGCGTCGCACGCCCTGTTTAAAAAACCTTTTTCCTTTCCTCAGGGTTTGCCCAAAATTCACGAACACGATAATCAGCCGCCCCAGGCGTTTGGTGTTTTTGTGGATGGCCGAATGGTGTTACTATACACGTATGAAAGCGATTTGGGAAATGGTTGGGAAGATGCTTCTGTTCACGGAGATTCAGAGGAAACCCGCACCAAAGCCTTGAAAATGGGGGTGAATTTACTTACCTATGTTTTTAATGGAGAGCGATAATGGCATTGCTCCCTTTTTTCCCTGAAAAAACCTTTAGTTTTGTTCCTTAACAAGCCGCTGCTATGATTTTTATTCTTGTTTTTGTTCTCACTCTTCTTCCTGTTCATTATGCCTTATCGCTATTTTTTGCGAAAGCTGGAAAACCCGGATGGCAGGCTTGGGTTCCCGTGTGGAATTACCTTATTTTCTTGAAGTTGGCGGGCCGTCCATGGTATTGGGTGCTTGGTTTGCTCATGCCCGGTTTGAATTTGATTGTATTTTTTGCCATGGTGGTGGCTTTTCTGCGTGCGCAGGGAATTCATGACGGGAAGTCGTGGTTTCGGTATGGCATCACATATCCGTATGCTTTGGTGCAATTGGCCAGAGACCCGAATCGCCCTTACATTCCCAAAAAAGACCAGCCCGTTCTGGAGAAAAGTGTACCGCGCGAATGGATTGAAGCCATAATGTTTGCTTTTGTAGTGGCGCAAGGTGTGAAAACCTATATTGGAGAACCCTTCCATATTCCGACGTCCTCCATGGAAGATCAGCTTTTGGTGGGCGACATGGTGGTGGTATCGAAAATCAATTATGGTGCACGAGTGCCCATGACGCCTCTTTCCGTGCCGCTATTGCACAACACTTTACCCTTTTCTACCATTCCCTCTTACCTTTCCTGGTGGAAAGGACCGGAATGGCGTTTACCTGGTTTAGGTGAATTGGAACGAAATGATATTGTGGTATTTAGTTTTCCTGTAAATGACTCCATGGTCGTTGATCCATTTTTCAAGGCCCATTCCTATTACGATCAATTGTATAACGAGGCGGCCCGGATTGCCATTCAGGAACAGCTGAAGGACATGAACAATCTTACGCCGGAGCAGTGGCAAGGTTTGGTGGATCAGGCGAGAACCCGTTATTTGAAAAAATACGATTTGCGTGCAGTGCCGGTAGACAAACGCGAAAACTTCATCAAGCGCTGTGTAGCGGTAGCCGGAGATACCCTGGAAATTCGCAACGGTATGGTGCATATTGATGGAAAATTAGGTCAACAGCCTGAACGTTTGGTGTATACGCATCGCGTGTATTACAAGCCTTCTAAAACATTGCGGAAATCGGATGCCATAGATCAAGGCATTTCTTTAGAAGACATGGCAGAAGGCATGGAAAATATTCGTATGACGCTTGGACAGGCGGATTGGTTGCGGAATTTATCCATTGTGGATTCCGTGGTGCGCATTGAAGATAAACTTGGCGGAAGTGGCAAGTTTTTTGGGTTTATCTGGCCCAATGATCCTCGTTTTAAATGGTCAATGGATAATTTTGGTCCCGTTTGGATTCCCCGAAAAGGGACCACCATTTCACTCAACGATTCCATTTTGGCGCTTTATGAGCGTTGCATCACCGTGTATGAAGGACACCAATTGGAGAAAAAGAATGGAAAATACCTGATAGACGGGCAGGAAACCCAGCAATATACCTTTCGCCGAAATTATTATTTTATGATGGGCGACAACCGTCATGGGTCATTGGACAGCCGTTTTTGGGGTTTGGTGCCGGATGATCATATTGTGGGAACGTCCTTTATTGTTCTGGGATCATTGAATCCAGACAAGTCCGGATTGTCCAAGATTCGTAATCGTTTCTTTTATTTCCCGGAATAAATGCAGACTGGCGTACAATTGGCGCCGTGGTGTGTCCCACCTATGGGTTGGTGGCATTGCGCCAGGCGCGCGTCTTCCATTTGGATAGATGTCCAACAACCTAAAGTAAAGGCCTTGCCGGTGAACCGAACGGTCATCTTCGGTCCGAATGGCCCACATTTTCTCAGCGTTCCACTTGTAGGCGGGCGAAACAGCGGTGTTCCATTTGATGCATTACGTATAGATGATCGAACCGCCTGGCAACGCCAATGGCTGGGTGCGCTTCGGGCGGCCTACGGAAAATCTCCGTATTTCGGATTGTTTTTTCCTGAGTTTTCAGATATTCTGGCAGAATCGCATTCCCAGTTTTCCGCCCTTTCTTTGGACATACGGAATTGGATGCAGCACCGATTTTTTCTCACGGATTTGTCGTTTTCCCTGGGTCCAGAATCTAATTTTACCGACGAACGGCGGCAGGATTGGGAAAAGGTCGCGGTGCCATTTCAGACGCCTGAAACCCCGTTTTTTTCCCGAACCAATACGGATGTTCTACCCGGACCATGGGAGTGGCTGTTTTACCAGCCAGAGGTTTGGTTGGAAGCAGATGGAGACTAAGATTTCGTTTTAAACGACTTATTCCTCATTTTCCCCTTCCGGTTCCCTTAGCAATCCATACGCAATACCTAAACTGCTGTGCAACGGCTCAATGACTTCCCACAACAAGAGTCGAACCAATAAAGCCACGCCTTGTTTCCACGGCATATCCACCTGTGCAACTAGATTTTTCGGCGACATGGGACTTTGATCCCGCAAAACATGTATGACTTCCCATTCTTTGGAGGTGAGTTTCAAAGCCAAGCCGTGGTTTTTCCCGATTTGCCTCCAGTATTGCATCATGATGGTGTCGGCCAGAACGTCATGGTCTGCAATGCGTACGTAGGCTCGCCATTGTCCATCTTGTTCTTTGACTTTATGTGGCTTTTCAGTCGCCTGTGGAATGACTACCTCCAGAATGTGCATCCCATCTTCTACATGGACTTGCAGGGCATACGGAACAGGCGGTTGGCAGAAATGTTTGGCGGCTGTTCCAATCATGTACATTTCCTCGTCTGAATGTACGCCTGCCATTTTTCCATTATCCTTTACGCCAATAAGGAGTCTACCTCCATCCCGATTTGCAAAGGCCACCAGTGTACGTGCAATTTTTCGCACATCATTGATTCGATATTTGAAATCCTGGGTTTGGTGCTCGCCTTCCTTAATCCAATGCTTTATCTTGCTCATGTAATTCCTTTTGAGGCGAATAGCCTAATGCTTCCATGAGTTTTTCAGTCACAGAAAATACAATAGGACATAACCGATAATGGGCATGAAGGTTTAGGCGAAACCGAAATCCGGCATGGTCTAAATGGGGGTAACCTGCGCAGGTGCCCGGCCTGTCTTCATAAATGGTGCAAGCCGTATTCGATAAAAAAATACATGGTTTACGATGAAAATAATATCCTTCACCTTGCTGAATGGGGGTGAGGTAGGCCTGGATAAAAGCCTCAGGCGACATGTTTTTATGCTGGGCAATGCGCTGAACTTCTTCTTTTCTGAGTTCTGGTTCTAGCTTTTTGCAGCATTGGGCACAATCTAAACATTGAATTTGCGGGGCAATTTGGGCAGAAAGCTCCTTTACCCGTGCATCAATGGCTGATGAAGGATATTGGCGTAAAAATTTCCTGAAAAGTTGGGGCTCTTGCGTACGATTTTCTAATGCCAAAGCGAGACTTTCGGGGTCATGCGCAGGTAAAGTTGCCTTTGGTTCCATGGGAAGAAAGGCGTAAAATGTTAATCTTGTAGCTTAAGGGTAAGCCTTTGGACTTCAGCCATCACAAAGGCCAGCTGGGCTTCTTGATCCATGTGGGAGTTGTCCAGCACAATGGCATCGTCTGCTTTTTTCAATGGATCCTCCGCGCGATGCACATCTTCATAATCTCGGTTCGACTGCCTTTGGCGCACTTCTTCCAAGGTAATGGGTTGGTTTTTGGCTTTTAATTCTAAAAAGCGTCTTTGGGCACGAACTTCCGGGTCGGCGGTCATGAAGATTTTAAGTTCAGCGTCCGGCATCACCACAGTACCAATGTCTCGTCCGTCCATGATTACACCGCGTCTGGAGGCAATTTTCTTTTGCAGCACTTGTAGTTTATCCCGAACAATGCGGAATTTACTCACTTTGGAGGCCAATTCGGCAATATCCATATTTCGGATGTCCTGCTCAACGGCTACACCATTTAAAAAGACTTCACTTTGTCTGGTCTCCGGATTTACATGGAAATCGACTTCAAGCTCTGGCAAACGGGCGCGAATAGCTTCTTTGTCGGGTTCTCCATGTTCCATCAGATTTTCGCGAACCGCGAACAAGGCAATCGCACGATACATGGCGCCGGTATCGATATAATTGTAGCGCAATTTCCTCGCCAAAGCTTTGGCAAGGGTACTTTTCCCACAAGAGGAAAACCCATCAATGGCGATATTAATGCGGGGCTGCAAACCTTTAGTTTCTAACAAAATTAAAGAAAAAGCCCGAGGTAAAAAGGCCCGGGCTTTATTTTATTATTCTCCTTGGGCACGCGAATAGGCTGGTTCGCCGCCAATGAGATAAAGATGTTCTGTTTTAATAAAGTCAATGCCCGCAGCAGTAGCTCTTTGACAAAGGTCAATAATATCCTGGTGGGAAATTTTTTCGCCTTTGGCTTTGAATCTGCATCGCCAGTGGTCTGTGCAAAATGTTTCTTCATTGCCATTTGGCCAAACTTTGGCTCCACGGTTAGAAATCATCGACAGGGCGATGGCGTTGTTGCTAAGTGCTGAAATCATGGCACCTGCTTCATTGGCTGTTCCGGGGAAATCGATAAATAAATCTACACCAACCAGGGTTTTGGCTTTTCTCACCGTGGGCGTAAGCATATGACGAATGTCGATGGCTTTAGCGGAACCTGCGCTGTAACTCACCGGCTTCATGGTGGTGGGTTTTTGACCCAAACGTGCAATTAACGCTTTGGTAAATCCTTCTGTACCTACTTTTTCTTTGGTTAAACCTTCCTGATAGATATCTCCGGTGTGGTAACCATCTTCCAAGGTTTTTAAAAGGGCATTGTGAATGTTTTCTGCCACGTCTTGCTGTCCGATGTGGTTGAGCATCATTACAGCGCCCAGCAATAGACCGGAAGGGTTCGCGATGCCTTTTCCGGCGATATCCGGTGCGGAACCATGAATGGCTTCGAACATGGCATAATTTAGTCCGATGTTGGAAGATCCGCCTAAACCAACCGATCCGGTCATTTCTGCGGCGACATCGGAAATAATGTCGCCATACAGGTTTTCTGTTACAATTACATCAAAAATTTCAGGACGGGTGGCCAAACGGGCAGTTCCGATGTCGATGATGTAAGATTCGTTTTGAATGGTAGGATACTCTTTGGCGATTTCATCAAAAATCCGGTGGAACAGGCCATCGGTCATTTTCATGATGTTGTCTTTTACAAAGGCGGTTACCTTTTTTCTGTTGTTGGCCAAGGCATATTCAAACGCGTAACGAATGATTTTTTCGCAACCCGGTCTGGAAATGAGTTTGAGACACTGCACCACTTCGTTGGTTTGCTGGTGCTCGATTCCTGCATACAAATCTTCTTCATTTTCCCTGATAATGACAACATCCATAGAAGGATGGTGGGTTTTGATATAGGGATGAAAAGCGGTACACGGACGAACGTTGGCAAACAAACCCAATGTTTTCCGGATGGTTACATTTAAACTTTTGTATCCACTTCCAAACGGGGTAGTAATAGGCCCTTTAAGGATAATTTTGTGGTTGGTAATCTTGGCCCAGGCTTCTTCTGGAATTCCTGAAAGTTCTCCTGAGAGATACACTTTTTCACCAACATCTATAAAGTCTGGCTCAATGCGGGCCCCGGCAGCGGATAAAATTTCCAGCGTAGCATCCATGATCTCTGGACCAATACCGTCGCCTTTGGCAATACACACTTTTACGGAAGTGGACATAGTGTTAGATTTTGCCACAAAGAAAGTAAATTCCGACCCGTTCCGAAAGGAAAACCGCGACGGATTTTATAAAAATTACCAAGAAGGATCTGTTTGTTCCCAGGTATTATGTTTACGCATCACATATTCAATAACTTCCCTCACGCAACCTTCTCCACCTCGATGTTGTGTAATCCATTTGGCTTGTTGAAAAGCTTCCGGGCGTGCATTGGCCGGCGCCACGGACAAACCACATAATTGCATGGGAATCAAATCCGGAACATCATCGCCCATGTATAAAACCTGATGGGCCAATAAACCTGATTCCTCTAAAAAGGTTTGAAAAACCTCTCCTTTAAATCTACTTTTTAAATAAACAAAACCCACGCCCATTTGAAGGAAAGACTCCCGGACTTCTTCATCGTATCCACCGGTGATAATCCCTACGGTGTATCCTGCTTTTAAAGCTCTTTGAACGGCATAAGCGTCGTGACTGTGAAAAGTGCGCACTTTGTAACCGCCCGGAAACAAATGAACATGTCCTGTGGTAAAAACGCCATCTACATCAAAGGCGAATCCTTTAATCTGTTCAATTTCATTCTCCATGATAAATGGAAATGAGTTGTTTGGAAATCAAACGATAGACTTCTGCCATGTCGGGTTGTTGGGCCAGTAAAGCAAGATGGCGCTCCATGGTAGAGGTATCATTTCTTCGGGCGGGCCCTGTTTGTGCGTCCATGGGATGTAAGTCTCGAAGACGTGCTACTGTTTCTTCTAGCATAGGCAGCATCACTTCCGGATTTACGCCGGCATTTTCCAGCCAGTCGTAAGCTTTTGAAAATAAAAAGTTGGAAAAATTATTGGCCAAAACTCCAGCCAAATGAACCTTTATCCTTTCTTCTGAATCCAATAATTGCGGCTGGGTTCCGAGTGATTCCGCCATTTCAAAAAGCTGTTGCGCGGACTCAATAGTACTTCCTTCAATAAAAACAGGAATTTCATCCCAGTGAATCGACCGGGATTTTTGAAAAGATTGAAAAGGATAAAAAACGCCTTGTGCATGCCCTGCGTTTGCTAAGGCATCAATGGAAACGGTACCGCTGGTGTGCACCACCAAGCCTTTAAGGGCTGGAAGTTGCTGGACCACTTCCGGAATCGCATGGTCTGGTATGGCCAACACCCAGAGATCTAAATCTGGATTGAGCTCAGATAATTCCATCACGGGTGAAGCACCTGTCCTCGCCGCCAATTGTTTGGCATGGGCAGGTGTTTTACTCCACACTTCTGCTACATCCAGTCCCTGATACTGCATGCGCCAGGCTAGATGCCAGGCCAAATGGCCGGCTCCGATAAATCCTACACGATTCAAGGTTTCCAAAGGCTACGCCATTTTTTAAATGCAGAAAAGGCAGAACCCAGGACCATCAGTATGCAACCTGCCCAAAGCAAATTAATGCCGGGGAAAATGATGGCCTTCATGATGATAAAATCATCTTTTTCGCCGCCTTTTCGCACGGTAACTCTGGATTCAAAGGTATTGGTTTCTGGATAAATACGCGTAAGTTCTACGGTAACGCCATGATGATGACTGGTGTCTGGTGTGGTAAACAATTTGGTGCCTACAATGTCGAACCGGGGTTTTAGCGTATCTACATTTCCTTGCAAATCGTGCACGGTATATACGGGATGCACCAATAACGCAGAAGAATCCTCTATAATGGTTTCTACAGGGAACACATTTTGGAAAACGAGGTACGAGCGGCTGCTCCAAATGGTATCTCCGCGCTGCGTGGAAAACATTTGGGGAGCTTCGTAGCGAACATCGGTTCTCCCTTGTTTTTTCAACTCGATGCGTTTCACATCTACATAAGTGACATGGGTAAAGATGTCCCGTGTGAAAAAGTGTTTAGTGCTGGGATCGGCCACATTTCCCATGGTTGGACTCATGATCAGCGTGGGATAAAGGGTAAATGCCGGTTCATAGCCGCCTTGGCCATTGGGAGTGAGATAATCGACCTGATATCGCACTTCGTTCCCCATAAGGCTGTCGCCAACATATACCAGGGCATATTCGTTCATAGGAACGGTATCTCCACGGTACAGCATGATATTTTCATTGTTTTTAAATTCTGGATTTAGAATTTCCAGAGAAACATAGCGACTGTCATTTTGAGAAACAACGCGTTGATGGCCGGCGGAAATAATAGCTCCCAAAATAACCAGCCCGAAACCTGCATGCGCCATAGCGGGGCCAATTGTAAGACCTTTTTGGGCAATAAACCGCAAGGCATATTCTAGCGCAGCGGCTATGGTGAAAGACGCAGCCAGGGTAAGTCCAATTAATGCTGGGGATTGATATCCGGGAACCAGGGCCACGCATAATAACGTGATGGCCAAGGCGGAAAGTATCGGTGTTCCCCAGGTTTTTACGGGTTGCTGTACCGGACGGCCGCCCCATTGAAGGAAAAAGGCAAGACCCATTAAAACGAGTACAAAAGAGGCTAAAATCCCCTGAACCAAATTGTATTCTGGCACGGTAGAAATGGCCCAGGACGTACCAATGAGTTTATTGAAAACGGGTTTGGAAGTATCTATGGAAAGGTGAATGGCTGCCACGACTAAAATCAAGGAACCCACAAACATCCAAAATTCCCGGCTGGCTAGTGCATCTTCCTGATCCGGTAAATCTTTTAAATGACGATAGGTTTCGCGAATGAACAAATAGAATGAAGCCACGCCAAACAAAGCCCAAATCCAGCGAACATAGGGATGGAAATCGGAAGCCAGTCCCAACACCAGAATTGCGATGCCAATACCAGCGTATGCCTGCCGAAGTTTCGCGCCGGAAAGAATGGTATATACAGGAAGGGCAAGGAAAAAGAAAAGGAAAAGTAAAAGTTGGCCCGTCATGCCCAAATCGGTAAAAGCATGCACAGAGGCATCACCCAATACACCACTTCGGGTCAAGAAAGTGGAATATAAAACCAGGATAAACGAGAATATCAAAAGTAGAAAAGCCGTTACCACAGTGGTTTTCTTTCGCTTAGGAATAAGCAAAAGGTGTGCTCCGGCGGTTAGCGTGATCCATGGCACCAAGGATGCATTTTCTACCGGATCCCACGCCCAGAATCCGCCAAAACTTAAGGCTTCATAGGCCCATGCGCCACCCATGAGAATGCCACCGCCCAAAATGGCGACTCCCAGAAACGCCCATGGTAAAGCCGGACGAATCCAACCGGTAAAATCTCGTTTTAAAATGCCACCCATGGCGTAGGCAAAAGGCACCACAGTGAGCGCAAATCCTAAAAATAGGGTAGGAGGGTGAATGGTCATCCAGTAATTTTGAAGGGCGGGATTTAAACCACGTCCATCAATTTTTTGCAAATAATCCGCCATTCGGGTAAAAGGCATGCCGGCCAAATCCGGATGCAGTCGGGTGAGTTCGAAAGGGAAAAGGCCAATGCGGAAATCCAGTCCTAAATCCGGTAAATAGATGACGCGACCCAATACCATCGAAGAAAGAAAAACCTGTACCACTGCAAGTACACCAACCACAGGTGCTTCCCATTTCTTGGCCGAAAAAACCAAAACTGTTCCAAGGCAAACATGCCAAAAAGACCAAATTAGAAAGCTGCCTTCCTGACCTTCCCAAAATGCAGCAAATACAAAACGCGGCGCCAGGTCCGAGCTGGTATGCTGCATTACATAGTAATATTCAAACCAACCTTTTAAAAGAAGGAAGAAAAGAAGTCCGACAATGGCCACCACCGTAAAGGCGTGGAACAAAAAGCTAAACCGTCCCAGTTTTTGCCAGAATTCGGCTTGGTCGGGAATAGTGAGTCTCGTGCTTTTTAAATAGGAAAAGGCCGCCAGTAACGCTGAAACAAAAGAAAAGGAAACCAACAGGTTTCCCAAATGATAAGGCCAAAGATGTTCCCCTACATACACCACATCATTCATTATATCGCTGCTTTTTGGGTTTCCGTTTCATTGTATTTAGATGGACATTTGGTGAGGACTTTGGCCGCCATAAACCTTTGATTTTGATATTTTCCAATCACCACCACTTGTTCACTACGGTCAAAATCCGCCGGCTTGGGGGCATTTAGCCAAACCTCCCGAACGTTTCCATCCCGATCTTTCATATAAAACGTAAAAAGGTTGGCATTTTGTTCTGGCTGATAAATCATGGGTTTATCCAACGCCAGGGTGCCTGCTACATGAAAGGTTTTGTCCGGAGCAGATTCAGCTTCCTGAAAGGTGGCATAGGACTCGGAATTTCCTAATGAAACCAAACCGACCACCAGTATTCCGGCGGCTACCAAAAGAAGAAGAAGATGCACACGTTTCATGGGCTGCGCTTATTTTTTTACAAATTTAAGGCTTTGTTTTCGCTTTTTCCTCGGCTTTCCAAAGGTTGTCCTGAGGGTCGATGTCCGCCATATGTCTGCTTGGATCAATTTCGATGTCTGCTACTTGATCCAAACCAAACGCCAAGGGAATTCGATACGAGGTAAATACCCATTCCCATGCAGGCAAAACAGTGGTCTCTTCCCCTTGAATTTTTTCTTTTTTCCCGCCCCGCATTAATTCCAGTGGAATGTAATAGGCCAGTTTTTTACCACTTTTTAACCGAACCATGAGGTCTATCGGCATGGGAAACCCTCCCTTTCTTTCCAGAACAATGGTGGCTTTTCCTTTTTCTTCGCTGGCGGTAACCCGATAGTCAATGGTTTGTAAGGAGTAAACAAATTGTTCGTGATACCAATCGAGTTCCAATTGGCTGGTGCGTTCCATGATTCGTAGAAAATCCCAGGGATCCGGATGTTTGAATTTCCATACTTCGAAATATCTCAACAAACCGCTGCGCCATGCTTCTTCGCCTACTACATACCGCAATTGGTTCAAATACACCGCACCGGCCACATAGGCAGACAGACTATAATCGGAATTTCGGTTATACCAATCCGCATGCGTGCTCAAAGGTTGTCTTTGGTCTCTTTTCAACAAAGCAAAATATGCCTGGTAGTTTCCTTTTTGCGCATCTTTTCCATCGTTTCCTTTAAATACCAAATCCATCATAAGTTCCGTCGCGAAATGGGTGAACCCTTCATCCATCCATGGATATTTTCCTTCGTGCGTAGCTAAAATGCCATAAAACCAATTGTGAATGGCTTCATGAAATGCAACACTGACCAGTCCGTCTAATGCTCCTCTGGAAGTAATCAGGGTGGCCATGGGATATTCCATTCCACCGTCTCCGCCTTCGATGAAACTAAACACCGGATAGGGGTAATGTCCAAAATATTGAGCCATGTTTTGGAAAAAAGGAACCATGTAGGTTTGTAGCTTTTTCCAGTTTTCTAAATTGTTTTGTGGCTGGTACAAAAAATGAATGACGGGACCGCCTGGCACTTCCAGTTGGTCATGTTGGTAATCTGGGTCGGCGGCCCAGGCAAAATCATGCACCTTTTCGGCTTTGAATTTCCATACTTGCCGACCTTTCTCCTTAGGAACAAAGTTGGGACTTTTGGAACCATATCCCATGCCGATTTCTTGTGGATTCTGTAAGACGCCGGTGGCACCCACTACGTATTTGGCGGGAAGATCTAAGGTAACTTCAAAACGTCCGAAATTTCCGTAGAATTCTCGTCCGATGTAGGGATCTGCATGCCATCCCTGGGCGTCATAAGCGCTCAGTTTCGGATACCATTGGGTCATGGAATAATCAATCCCGTCGGCACTGTTTCTGCCGCTTCTGCGAATCTGAATGGGAACCTGACTTTGAAAAACCATGTCGATAACGGCCGATTGCCCGGGCAAAATCGGCGTGGGAAGGGAGACTTCCAGAATGGTCCCAACCACTTTGAAGGGAATGGATTGTCCATTCAACTGAATGGAGGTAACTTTTTGAAAACCAATTTGGTCTTCGGTGAGTGCTGCAATGCGATTTCCCACCCTTCGATCTGGATCGGGAAGCCATCTGCTTCTAAAATCCATGGCGGAATTTGGCTGAAACGCATTGAAATACAAGTGATAGTATAATGCAAACAGGGTGTCCGGACTATGGTTGTTCAAGGTCAGTTTTTGCTGGCCGGCCAATTGATGTTTGGCATCGTCCAACCGGACGTGCATGTCATAATTGGTTTCTATTTGCCAATAATCTGAACGTTGAGCCGAAATCGCTCCAACAAACCATAGGGAAAGAGGGATGGTTTTTAAAAATACCTTGTTAAGGTTGAGCTGAAGTTTGAGACCTGGCATAGCGGGCATTGATATGTTCGATGGCTTTCTGGGTGATGTCGCGTCGTGGATTGGCGTACAAAACTCCTGAGGTTTTCTGGGCTGCTAGGATGAAATCGGCTTGCAAATCTTCCCCAATTTCTGCGAAATAAACATGCAGTGAATCGTAAACCTGACTAATCATTTGGGCCTCTTGCATGGCAGCCATTTGACTTAGCTCCTGATTGTCCTGCATAAGTTGTCCTTGCATTTGCTGCAATTCTTCTTCGTATTTTCCTCTTTCTCTGGCTGTAAGGGTCGGGACTTTGCTTTCGTATTCTTTGAGTTTTCTTTCAAATCGAGCTTTGGCATCCATCAGTTTGCTTTCGCGGATGCTATTGTCTGATCTGAATTTTTCATCCAAATCCTGCATCATTTGGAAACTGCCAATCACGGAGTCGGCTTGCACATAAAAAACCTGAAGATTTCCGGATGGCGCCGGTAGGGTGTCGTGCGCCTGAACTTTTTCGCGGCTGCCACCTTTTCCCGTGAAATGAAGAATGTATATTCCTACAAGTCCTGCCGTGAGGACGCCCAAAATGAGCTTTTGTGTGTTCATGATTTACAATGAATTTGCACAAATATAAGGACGGAAATGAGATGCCCCCAGTTTCCTCCTTTTTTCCGGTGCCTTTTTCGGCATTTTAATGACTTTTGTCTTCCCGGAATAAAGTCAGGTGGAAGGATTCATTTTTCTCCTTCAGGCTTATTTTCCCAAAATCCCGTTTTCACTGGAATTCCCAATAATTCTTTTCGCAAGAGATTGAGTGCTGCGGCACTTGATCTTTGGATATTTCCCAGGCGGTCGTTTCCGAAATAGAAGCATTTGCTCCATACTCCCTTGGGTGTGGCACAAGCCATCCAAATCATTCCCACTGGTTTTTCTGCCGTTCCACCATCGGGTCCGGCCACACCGCTTGTCGCTAAGGCATAATCCGCTCCGGTTCTTTCCTGAATGCCAAGCGCCATGGCTTCTACCACTGGCTGGCTCACCGCTCCGTGGGTCTGCAAAAGGTCTTCAGGGACGCCCAACATCATTTTTTTAATGTTGTTGTGATAGGCCACCACAGACCCCAAAAATACAGAGGAAATGCCGGGGATTTGCGTCAGCAAATGCGCCAGATAGCCGCCGGTACAACTTTCTGCCGTGGAGAGAGTTTGTTGGCGTTCTTTCAGAATCTGCCCCACCACAGCCGCTAAACTGGTTTGGTCTTCTCCATAAATCTCTCCAGGAATAAATGGCTGCAAACGATCAATTTCTGCCTGAATCTGCTGCGCCATGTTCCCATGTTTATCTTCTCCACTGAGCCGAAGCCGAACCTGCCCCACCGAGGGTAAGTAAGCCAGGGAAATGTCTTTCGGTAAAGTTTTTTCCCAGGGCTCAATCATTTTCATCAAGTAAGATTCTGGTATGCCTTCGGTTAAAAGAGTTCGATGAACTAGTGATCTGCGAGGGAATTTTTCCATGATCCAGGGAAAACCACTGGTGGTCATGATTTTCTTCATTTCGTAGGGGACGCCGGGTAAGGAAATGAGGACGCCTTTTTCTGATGGGAAAAGCATGCCAGGTGCGGTGCCCCATGCATTTTTTAAAGGAATGCAGGAGGCTGGTAAGTCTGCCTGGGCTCGATTTTCTTCCGTGAGTGCGCGATTTCTTTGGGCGAAAAAATCCCGAATCATGTCTTCGATCTCCGGCACGCGAACCAAATGCGATTGGGTAAACCGGGTGAGTACGGGCTTGGTCAAATCATCGGCTGTAGGGCCCAGACCGCCTGTAATAATCACAATGGGATATTTTTCGGATAAATGGGCCACTGCATTCAGGATGGCTTCTTCATCGTCTGGAATAGTCAGCATTTCGCCCACCGCATAGCCCCGAAGATTGAGTTGCTCGGCCAGCCAGACCGTATTGGTGTTGGTGATTTGGCCGATTAAAATCTCATCGCCAATGGATAAAAGGGCAGCTTCTAAAGTGACTTGCATGGGTAAATGGGATAAAACTTTTCAAGTAAGATGCTTAACAAAAATTAACCGGTTCGGTTCAAGCGAAATTCTATTGCGGCATCAAAAATGATAATTTTGTGCGAAACCCTTTATTTTTCAGGAAATACATGGAACAACATCCCGTTGATATAACGGCGCTAAATGCGCGTATTCAGGAAGGTTCAGCCTTTGTGAAATTGCTGCATATGGAACTGGACAAGGTGATTATTGGGCAAAAACATATGACCGATCGCCTTATGATTGCATTGTTGTCCGATGGGCATATTCTCCTGGAGGGTGTTCCGGGATTGGCAAAAACGCTGGCCATCAAAAGTTTATCCAAGGCTATTTCAGCAGATTTCAGCAGAATTCAGTTTACACCCGATTTGCTACCGGCAGATGTGGTGGGAACCGTTATTTACAACCCTCGTCAGGAACAGTTTTCCGTGAAAAAGGGACCTGTATTTGCTCATTTTGTCCTGGCCGACGAAATCAACCGGGCACCTGCAAAAGTGCAATCTGCTTTGCTCGAAGCCATGCAGGAAAGACAAGTGACCATCGGAGACCAAACGCACCTTTTGCCTGCGCCTTTTATGGTTTTGGCCACCCAAAACCCTGTGGAACAAGAAGGTACTTATCCGCTGCCGGAAGCGCAGGTAGACCGCTTTATGCTCAAAGTAAAGTTGGATTATCCCACCAAGGAAGAAGAGCGTAAAATTATTCAGCTGAACTTATTGGGAGCTTTCCCGGAAATCCGACCTGTAGTTTCGGTTCAGGAAATTCTGACTGCGCGCAAACTGGTCAAAGAGGTGTACATGGACGAAAGAATCCAACAATACATCGTTGATTTAATTTTTGCCACCCGTGATCCATCTAGCGTAGGAATGCAGGATCAGGCTAATTTCATTGCATTTGGTGGTTCTCCGAGGGCCAGCATAAGCCTGGCGCAAGCGGCCAAAGCCCACGCATTTTTGCAGCGCAGGGGATTTGTGATTCCGGAAGACGTACGCGCTGTTTGCCCCGATGTGCTAAGGCACCGTATTGGTTTAACCTTTGAGGCAGAAGCGGAAAATCTCACCACGGATCATCTTATCGACCAGTTTTTGAACCATGTAGAAGTTCCTTAATCCGAACAAGGATCCCAATGGAAGAGGTCAAGGAATTAATCCGCAAAGTTCGAAACATCGAAATAAAAGCCCGGGGACTGACCAAACAGCTGTTCTCGGGACAGTATCACGCCGCTTTTAAGGGTCGGGGTATTTCCTTTGCGGAAGTTCGTGAATATCAGTACGGTGATGATGTGCGATTGATCGACTGGAACGTCACGGCCCGCCAGAACAAACCTTTTATCAAGGTTTTCGATGAGGAACGCGAATTGTCTGTGATGTTGCTTGTGGATGTAAGCGCCTCTACGTCATTTGGTTCTCACCATGGAAGCCGAAGAGAACTGATTGCTGAAATGTTTGCAGTACTGGCTTTTTCCGCCCTGCAAAACAATGATAAAGTCGGCATGATTTTATTTTCGGACCATATCGAGGCCTTTGTTCCTCCCAGAAAAGGGAAAGCCCATATTTTACGAATGGTTCGGGACGTACTTCAGCATGAACCTTCAGGAAAAATGACCGATGTGGCGCAAGCCCTTGATTATCTCGGTAAAGTAATTAAAAGGAGGTGCACTGCTTTCCTGATTAGCGATCTGGGAAAAGGAGAGTTAGGTAAAAGTTTAAAAATTGTAGGAAGGATGCACGATTTACTGGTACTTCAGGTCGCCGATGCATTGGAACGTAAATTACCTAAAGTTGGTCTGGTCTATGTCCAGGACCCTGAAACCGGCGCCACTACCCTGATCGATACCGCCAATGTCAGGGTGAGAAAAGCGTACCTGACCCAATGGATGGAAAGGCAGGATACCATTCGCAAACAAATGCGGGCCACCGGAACTGACCATGTCCTCATTTTTACCGATACGGGTTACATTCAGCCCATTCGGCAGTTATTTCACCAAAGAGAATGGAGAAGATGAGCAAAGTTCTCATAGGAAGCATGCTGTGGCTTTTGGGATGGTGTATTCATGCGCAAGAAGTGAGGTTGCAATTGAATACGGATTCCATACAACTTGGCGACCAGCGTGTGATGACGATTTCCGCCACGCATCCGAAAAATTGGGTGCTCATTTGGCCCGATTTATTTAGCCAAATGCCCGCTCAAGTTCAGGTGGTGGATAAGGGACATCCGGATTCTGTGAACCATCAGGCCGCAGAAGTGCAATATATTCAACGTATTACACTGGGTTTTTATGGTGAAGGAAAAGGTGTCATACCTGCTTATACATTTCAATTTCAATCGCAGTCCGGTGAAACCATCATTCAACATACCGACAGTATTTCATTTGAGGTTTTTGTTCCAGAAGTGAATGTAAGCCAACCTTTTATGGATATCACCGGCCCTATTGATCCGGGATATCATTGGAAGGAATTTATCCCGATTATCCTGATTGTATTATTGTTGGCTTTGCTCATCGTCCTGGGCTGGTGGGCCTGGAACACCTACCAAAGGAGAAAGTTAATTCCAACTCCTCCCCCTGTGATTCCTGCAAAAAGTCCATTGGAATTGGCATTGGAGGCCTTACAAATTTTAGAAAAGCAAGAGGCCTGGCGGACTATGCCTCGTCAGGAATTTTACGATGCCCTCACCCGCATCATCAAACAATTTTTATTGGGCCGGTATGGGTTTAATGCCCCTGACATGGACAGTACAGATATTATGCAGCAAATTAGATTGTTGGTATCGGATGAAAGTCATTGTACCAAACTCGCTGAATGGTTTTATGCGGCAGATATGGTCAAATTTGCCAAAGCAGATATGAGGGAAGAGTTGTCGCAAAAAGCTTTGTTGGACTTGAGGAGCTGGATTACCAGTGCGGGCTTGAAACCAGAAAATACAGATTCATCGTTATGAACTGGAATCTCACCTTTGATGCACCCTGGGTGTTGGCGCTGATTCCGGTGGTCTGGGTGCTGGTGATTTGGCGAAACCTTCGCTTGCCAAAACTTCGTCCGGCTTGGCAAAACCCACTGCAGGCATCTGGTTTTCATTTGCCGGCTAGTTTCCGGCAAAAATGTATGCCAATATTATGGATTCTGCGTGTCTTGGCTTTGTCACTATGTTTAATCGCCCTGGCCATTCCACGCGGATTTATCGGGTTTTCTCAATCTTCTCGGAAAATTGTAGACATTCAGTTGGTACTGGACGTATCCTTGTCTATGATGGCGCGGGATTTCGAACCCAATCGACTGGAATCTGCCAAAAAGATTGGGGCAGAGTTCATCGAAAGTCGGCCGGAAGATCGCATTGGATTGGTCACTTTCTCGGGAGAAAGTTATGCCAAATGTCCACTGACGACGGATCATGGTCTGCTTCTAGACGCCTTAGGTTCTGTGGAAGCGGGAGTACTTGGAAATGGAACGGCCATTGGAATGGGGGTGGCTACAGCCGTTTCTCGTTTACGGAAATCCGAAGCCGTCTCGAAAATTGTGATTTTACTTACAGACGGAGAAAATAATGCGGGCGATGTGGCGCCGCTTACCGCTGCTGAAATGGCGCGAAATTTCGAAGTGAGATTATACACCATTGGTGTCGGGAAAATGGGTCAGGCCCTGGCGCCGGTGGCCTTAGATGCATTAGGTCAGATACAGTATGGACCTACTGAAGTGAGAATTGATGAGCCATTGCTCAAGGAAATGGCACAAATTACAGGTGGTAAGTATTTTAGGGCCACGAATGAAGCCGGATTACGCCAAATTTTTCAAGATATTGATCAGATGGAGAAAACATTGGTCGAAGTGAAAGAGTATCAGCGTAAACCACATCGATATCATATGTTTGTAGTGGTAGCTGCGGCATTGTTCGGTCTGGAGTTATTGTTGCGTTTCACCTGGCTTAAAACCTTGAATTGATGCAACGATTCATTTTTCAATATCCGGAATACCTATGGGGTTTGGCAGCGGGGCTACCCATTTTGGCGGTGGCTTTCTGGTTGCTATGGTGGGTGCGTAAAAAACGACTGGGATGGCTTGCGGGAAAAGCCCAGGTTCCGAAAATGTTTCCCGGTTGGACGGACGCCAGGCAAATTCTTCGTTATGCCCTTCTTTGGATGGGCGTGGCCGGTTTTCTTGTGGCGTTGGCCCGCCCACGCTTTGGAACGGCCCGGGAAACCGCAGAACGCAGCGGCGTGTACATTGCACTTGTTTTGGATGTAAGTACTTCCATGTTGGCCGAAGACATTCTACCGAATCGACTGCAACGCGCTAAAATGGCCATTTCTCAACTTTTTAAACGTTTCCGAAACGACCAGGTGGCCTTGGTGGTTTTTGCAGGATCTGCTCATTTGGCCGTGCCCATGACGCCGGATTTGGCTTTTGCGCAAATGGCCTTAGATTATGCGGACACAGAATCGCCTGCATATCAAGGTACACAACTTACGGAAGCGCTGGATCAAGCCATTCAGGCTTTCCCGGAAGAAAGAACAGGAGGAGCTGCCATCATCCTCATGACCGATGGAGAAGATCATGAAGGAAGTGCGGTGGAAAAAGCCAGAGAAGCCTACAAGAACAACATTATTGTACATGCCATGGGCATCGGCAAATCACAAGGCGCACCTATTCCACAATACAGTGGACAAACATTGGTGGGTTATAAAAAAGATAGTGATGGAAATCCTATCCTTACTACCTTGAATATGAATTTGTTGCAGGAAATTGCTCAAGCCGGAGGAGGCATTGCTGTTCAGGGTGAAAATCCAACCCAGGCCATTGAGGATATTTTTAGCCAGATTGAATCGATGAACAGGGAAGTCTTTTCCCTTGAAGAAAGAGACGACATGCAGGACCAGTTTTTCTGGTTTCTTTGGCCTGCGTTTTGCGTCTTATTGGCAGAAAGTTTGATTGCAGAAAGAGGAATACCATGGTGGAAAAAGTTTGGATTTTTCGATTAGTTCCGGGCTTTTGGGCACTGTGCCTTGGCGTGCAGGCTCAGCAAATCTGGGATCATCCGAACCGGTCTCTCCGGAACGGAAATCGGTCTTATGCGGCAGGAGAATATGCACCTGCCATGAAAAGTTATTCGGAAGCCTTGTCGCGTGAAGCCGGAAACCCAACGGCACATTTTAATTTGGGCGCGGCTTTGTATCGAAGCGGAAAGCAAGATTCGGCTGCCTTTCATTTTAACCAGGCTGCCAGTAGTTTTACCGATCCACAATCTAAAAGTCTTGCGCATTACAATCTTGGAAATACCTTTTTACATCAGAAAAAATGGAAAGAAGGCATAGAACAGTACATTGCGTCTCTCAAGGCCAATCCACAAAATCCTTCTGCGCGATATAATTTGGCGTATGCCCTGAAAATGATGCAGCAACAACAACAACAACAGCAGCAACAACAAAATCAGGATCAGAAAAAAGATCAGCAGCAAGACCAACAAGATCAGCAGCAACAACAGCAACAAAACCAGGAACAGTCGCCAAGCCAGCAGCCACCGCCTTCTTCCAACGGCAAGCAAATGACCCGTGAAGAAGCCGAACGAATGCTCGATGCATTGGATAGACGAGAGGCGCAAATGCAAAAGGATCAGAAACAGCCGCCTCAGCAAAATTCACGTAAACCGCAAAAAGACTGGTAACATGCAAACAAGGTTATCTATCATTTTGATTTGGTTGAACCTGGCCGTTTGGGGGCAGGAAATCCGTGTGACACCACAAAAAACCCAGGTTGGAGTAGGGGAGACTTTTCAGCTGAACTACGACATGGAACAGGTGCAGGGCCGAATTCAACTTCCTGCTTTACAGGGATTTCGACAAGCAGGCACCCAGCAAAGTACACAAATCATCAATGGCCGCACCACACAAAAACTCACCTTGTTTCTCGTGGCCCTCGAACCCGGCCAGTTTACCATCCCGCCACTCGTGGTCGTTTCCGGATCTCAAAAAGTATCTTCTCCTGCTGTTTCAATCGAAGTAACAGGAAAAAGCAGTGCTACGCAGGGAAATGCACAGGCAGGAAAACCAACGCCGCCGCCAAATGCATCGGGTGAACTCATGCTTTCCATTGATGTGAGTAAAAAACAACCGAGGTTGGGTGAACCAGTCGTGATTACGGCTCATTTATACACTTTGTACCCTTCTATTAGTTTCGATGAAGTCGTTTTTCCATCCATTGAGGGCGGATTGGTCAAAGAAATTCCCGATGCGGCCGACAATGCTTTTCGCCGTTCAGAATTAAATGGTCGGGTGTACAACCATGCCGTAATTAAAAAGTGGGTGCTGATTCCTCAGCAACTTGGAGAACTTACCATTCAACCTATTCGTGCGACTGTTCGGGTGCAAAAAGCCGCGCAACCCACCAATGATTTCGATTTCTTTTTCGGGCCTCGATATATGGAAACCCGTATGCAAATTGAATCTGCAATATCCCGAATCAAGGTTTCTCCTTTACCTGAAAAGGATCAGCCGGAGTTTTTCACCAATGCCGTTGGTCAGTTTACTTTTTATGTGGGTTTGGATAAAACCAAAATGGAGGTAAACGATGCACTCACCCTCACCCTTATGGTTAAAGGTTCTGGTAACCTGCCCATGATTGCTTTACCCGAACCAAACTGGCCTACCGGATTTGAAGTGGCTAAGCCAGCCATTCGAGATAAATCACAGTTGTCGCCCCAGGGATATACAGGCTCCATAAGTGCCGAATATGTCTTAATCGCCAATACTCCGGGCAAGTTTACTCTTCCCGCTGTGTCTTTTGCTTTTTTCAATCCCAAAACCAATGCTTACGAAATCCAACAAAGCGATTCTTATGACATTACGGTTTTTGGAGATCCACAGACCCGCACGTCCGAACCGGTTTCTGGTGAAGTCGAGTCCTTAGGCAAAGACATTCGCTATATTCAGGAAAGGCCGGATTTCTCAGAACATGTCGGGGTCTGGCATCATTCATGGCTTTGGTATTTGGCAAGTTTCCTCCTGGCCATTTTACCTTTTGTCTTCATTCGACTTCGCAAACGGCTTCAGAGAGTTTCTGTCGGAAAGGACTCGCGTCGGCAGGAGCAAGCCCTCCGTTTGGCCAGAAAGCAACTTTCCTCAGCCATTCAAACCCTTGAAAAAGGTGAAGTGAAACCGGCATTGAAAGCCATGCTGGCCGCGCTTTCACATTATTTGACCCATCGACATCACCTTCCACCCACCCAACAAAATATGGAAGAAGTGGCGCGTTATCTCCTAAGTAAAAATGCGCCGGAATTGGCAGAAATGTACCGCGAGATAAAGGAAAGGGCGGAGTTTTCATTATACTCGCCAGTAACGGAAGAACAAACCAAAGCACAATTTCAAAAAGCAATCCAATGGATCGTCGATATGGAAAAAATCAGGGGATAAGCCCCGTTTGGGTGCTTTTGCTGGTCTATTGGGCAAGCTTGGTGCCATTATGGTCACAGGCGGCTCCGGAAATAGATTTTGAAAGAGGTGTGGCGGCCTATTCCCAACAGCAATACGCCAATTCAGCGGCTATCTTTAGCGATTTGGCCAAGTCTCATCCTTCACCTGCGGTTTTTTATAATTTAGGTAACGCACTTTACCGAAATGGCAAGAAGGGAGAAGCATTGGCCGCCTATCATGCCGCTTTGCGACTCGATCCATCCCACCAGGATGCCCTTTTCAATTTGCAATTTCTAGGTGGTCAATCTTCTGCACAGCTATTTTATTATCAGTGGGTGGGTTGGTTTTCTACTTATACCTGGGCCATACTCACCTTGTTTTTTTTGGCTTTGATTTCTGTAGCGGTGCTGCTTTTGTATCGCAGGCCGTCTGTTTGGTTAGCCAAAATCATGCTGGTCGGGATGATTTTATCGGCGATTCTGGCGCTTTTTAGTTTTGGTGCCAGTTTCCTGAGAAGGAATTGGGAAAGTCAGGTGCTAGGTGTTGTGGTGATTCCTGCAGCAGAATTGAAAGCCGAACCCATCGACGCATCGCAGACCTTGGTGCGGGCACAGGAAGGGGCTACGGGGAAAATTCTAAGTGAAAGTGGCGATTGGTATTATTTGCGGCTCGATGGCATGGAACCCGGCTGGGTGCCAAAATCAGCTGTTCGAAACACCGCTGCATGGAAATAGGACTTTTATCCGATACACATGGTTGGCTGCATCCTCGGTTAGCGCATCATTTAAAAGGAGTAGATGAAATTTGGCATGCCGGAGATTTGGGACATGTTTCTCTGGTTCCGCAACTTGAGCAATGGGCTCCGGTGAGAGGAGTGTTCGGAAATATTGATGGTACAGACCTCCGGAAAATTTGGCCCCTTTGGCAGGATTTTACCATCATGGGTTGTCGGATTCTAATGACCCATATTGCTGGTTATCCGGGAAAATACACTGCAGAAGTCCGGCAAAAATTGAATACGCAACCACCCGATGTGCTCATTTGCGGGCATTCGCACATTGTGAAAGTGATGAAAGATCCCAGGTACGGACATCTGCACATTAATCCCGGGGCTGCAGGGCATCATGGATGGCATAAAGTCATGACGCTTGTGCGTTTTTCCCTGACAGAAAAAGGAATTTCTGATTTTAAACTTATTGAACTTGGACCCCGCGGACAGGCTCTGCCCTTGGAAGGTTTAGTTTAAAATACGGCCCTCGTAATACTTGCGTTTTAACGGTGATTTTTCTGCATTAGTTTATTTGTAATCAACTTTTTAAAAGGATTTTTGCAGGTAAGAAATGGATGTTTTTTGGATATTTAAGTCGCTTTGAATGATTTACTTTAGATTTATAAAACATCCAAATGAAAAAATTAATCACCGTGTGTGTCTGGATTGGATTGGGAACCATGTTCGGTCAAACCCAAGGCGTAAGCATTAGCGCCAATGGCACACCTCCTGATCCATCTGCTATGTTAGATATTCAAAGCACTTTGGGTGGTGTGCTTTTTCCCCGCATGACAGAAACCCAGCGGAACGCCATTGCCAATCCGCAAGAAGGATTATTTGTTTTTAATACCACCAGCAGATGTTTTGAAGTATACAACCAAAACATAGGCATCTGGCAACGTCTGTATTGTATTTGTGATGCACCACCTGCGCCTGTGTTAAATGCTGCTACAAGTGTTAATTATCAGGGATTTACGGCCAACTGGCAATCGAGTCCAGGCGCCACCGGATATTTCATTGATCTTGCGTATGATACTTCTTTTAATTTCATGATTCCCGGTTATCTAAACTATTTCGCCGGAGCAGGAACCTCGTTGGCCGTATCGGGTATTCTTTGCGATACCACGGTGTATTATCGTGTGCGGGCGTTTACAGGTTGCGGCTCCGGTGTGTCTGCGGGAAGAATCGCGGCCACTACCGGCGCTTGTGTGGCTTGTATCCGTTATGGCTCTTCCCATTATGAGGAAGTTCGCGGATTGGTTTCAAATACAGATGGCTCCATTTTGGTAGCATCCTATATGGAACAAGCCATGACCAATGGTGCCTATGGTTTTAATTTTGCAAAAATTTCAGCCAATAACCAAGTGGTTTGGACACGTTCCGTGGGTTTTAATTCTGGCGATGCCTATTTAATGGATGCCATTCCTGCACATGGAGGTGGCATCGTGGCTGTAGGATACGCAAATACAACGACCTACAATAGCAGTAACCGTTCAAGAATAATGGTGGTAAATGTAGATGATAATGGAAATGTGGTTTGGGCACATGGTTATGGTGGAACCACGACTACAATAGATGATATTGCCAATCAGATTGCGCCTACGCCGGATGGTGGTTATGTGATTGGTGGATATACGCGTCATTTCGGCGCATCTACCAACGGATTTTATGCACTTAAAATCAATGGATCCGGTGCCGTGCAATGGGGACAATTGTTCAGTTCATCCAATCAGGAATACGGACAAGGAGTCGCCGTTTCGCCGGATGGCTCAATCTATATAACAGGTTATAGATCATCCAGTACCTTGGGCAGCAATGATTTTATGATTGTTAAATTCAATAGTTCGGGTAGTTTTCAGTGGGCCAGAGTGCAGGGAGGCGGCGGCAGCGATGTGGCACTTGGAGCCACCTCCGACGCGCAGAACAATGTATATACAGTGGGATATACCAGTTCTTTTGGAAATGGTAACCAAGCCATTTATATCACGAAAACCGATCCATCCGGTAATCTTTTATGGGCAAACCGATATGAAGCATCCAGTTCTTTGTATTCGCAGAGAATTACCTGGTCGACCAATAATGGGGGAGAGCTGTTGGTGATCGGAGAAGGAAGTTTGGGTGTGATTGGTTCAGATGATATTATTATTTTGAGGGTAAATCCCAATAACGGAGCCATTTTACAAACGACTGTGGCCGGTTCATCTTCCTCAGACGTGGGAAGATCCATCGTCCCAACACAAAATGGTTCTGGATATATTGCTGCAGGATCAACTGGTTTTCTTACCTATGGATCGCAAGACGGCTACGTGATGCGTTTGGATGCGAATTTATCCGGCTGTTGTTCGGCCAATGCTAGCCTGACCACCGTCGCTGGTGGAAATTCTAATTCCATTTCTGGCAGCCAGTTCAGCGGAGGAACACAGTTTTCCGGACACGTAACCAATACACGGGGACAGTTGCAGGTGGTCTGCCCTTAAATGAAACAGCCATAAACGAAAATACCCTTCAGGACGATTTTTTTTCTTTAAAAAGTGTTTTACACATTTAGTGTTTATAAAAAATGAATTTGATTAGATTGCTAAGTTCTAATTGGCGGTATTTTTAAATCCATTTATAATTCATAATGAAAAAACGTCTATTAGGATTAATGCTTCTTTTTCCGGTCTGGCTGATGGCACAGGTGACAATCGTGCAACCAATTAATGGTGAGCCGGCGCTAGAAAAAGTTCAAACTTTCCCCATGTTTCCCGTTTGCGAGGATTATGCCGGATTCAATGCGCGGCAACTTTGCTTTCAAAAACAAATGGATCAGTTCCTGGCCAAAGAACTCAGAATGCCTCAAGAGGCCAAAGATGCCGGGGTAGATGGCTGGGTGAAAGTGCAATATATTGTGGAAAAGGATGGATCCATCCGGGAAGTCACCGCCTTGGAAGATCCCGGTTATGGTTGTGCAGAAGAGGTCGCAAGGGTCCTTCGGTCGCTTCCCCGACTTATTCCCGGTGTGCATTTGGGAAAAGTGGTTCGGGTAAAACAAATGCTTTCTGTTCAATTTTCAACGCCCAAAAAGGGATAAGAAAAATTACGGTCATCTGCTCAATCTTCTTGTAGCAGGTTTTAAAACAAAGGGGGCGATGAATCACGTCCACTTAAAACTTTTTCGGTGGTAGGGACTCGCTCCAAACTCCCGTAGGGCCGCACGGTGCGCTTCCGTTGGATAGCCTTTGTTCTGTTGCCAGCCGTATTGCGGATGTTCCAGGTGCAAGGTATGCATCAAATCGTCTCGGTGGGTTTTGGCTAAAATGGAAGCTGCGGCAATATGCAGAAATCGCGCATCTCCTTTAATTTCACAACGATGCGGAGTAAAACCATACGGAACAAACCGATTTCCATCTACTGCAATGAATTCCGCCGCCGGCACCAGTCCATCCAGGGCTTTATGCATCGCCCAAATGGACGCTTTTAGAATGTTTAATCGGTCGATGTCTTCGGGCCAAACATGCGCCACCTGCCATCCAATGGCATGTTCCTCAATGTAGACCCTCAAGGTCTTGCGCATGTTTTCAGAAACTTGTTTGGAGTCGGTTAAACCGGAAAGCTGAAAACCTTCTGGTAAAATTACGGCCGCAGCGGTTACGGGACCAGCCAAACAACCGCGTCCTGCTTCATCACATCCTGCCTCATACCGAAAGGCCGAAACTTTTGCCTGTAACACCTGAATCCTTACTTTTGACAAAACTACAACTCCTTTTGAAAAAGAAATTATTTTCTCTTTTGCCGCCCTTTCTGAAGCAACAGCTGAAACGGGCTTATTATTTTAAAAAGTTTTCGCAAGCCCAATGGAATCAGGAACCGGAACTGGGTTTTCTCAAAACCATGATTTCCGCCGGCGATGTGGTCCTGGATGTGGGCGCCAATTATGGACTTTACACCCGCTTTCTGGCAGAATTGGTGGGTAAAAACGGCTTGGTGATGTCGCTGGAACCTGTTCCGGAAACCCATGATACCGTCTTATACAATGTAAAAAAGGCGCAGTTATCTCAGGTGAAAGTGATGCCATTGGCCGCTTCGAATCAAAATGGTGAAGCCGTGGTATTTATTCCCACCTGGGAAGATGGCTCCGATAATTTCTACGAAGCAAGCTTGCAGCCATCTTCTTCCACCCGGGGGCGAAGCCTGAAAATCCAAACCACCAGGTTGGACGATTTGTGCAAGGATTTTACCCGATTAGATTTTATCAAATTGGATGTAGAAGGTCACGAACCGGAAGCCCTGGCCGGTGCGAAAAATCTGATTCAGCAGTTCCGGCCCGCCATGCTGATAGAAATCAACGATGATTTTCACGAGGGTTCTACCGGAGCCAAAGTGCGACAATTACTAATGGAAATGCAATATGACATGTTTGCGCTTCAGGCAGGCAAATTGGTGTCCGTCCAGGGAAAGGGACACGGGGTGAATTATTGGTTTTTGCCTCGTGAAAAAGTGAAATCTTAAGCTTCTACCGCCTTTAGAATGCTGTGGTACACACCTTCCGCTGTTTTTTCCCATTGAAATTCGGACGCTCTTTGTTTCCCTTTTTCAATCATTTGGCGTCTTATGTCCTCTGAAACAGCGAGATTTTTCATGGCATTCACCATGTCTTGCGTATCGTTTGCATCGGCTAAAAGAGCCGCATCACCCGCAATTTCCGGCATGGCGGAAGTTTTTCCCGTAATCACCGGTGTGCCGCATTGCATGGCTTCGATAATAGGAAGTCCAAAACCTTCAAATAAACTCACGTACATCAATGCTGTAGCTCCGGAAAGTAAGGCATTTACTTCGCTTCTTTTCGGCAAACGTCCTAAAAATCGAATGGAGGAGGCGTGGGGCAGCGTTTTTACCGTTTCAAACAATGGTTGGCTTTCTTTATAAGGGCTGCCGGCAATGATAAATTCATGTGGTAAACCCGTTTGGGATTTGAAGGCATCAAATGCTTTCACCATGCCAATCAGATTTTTTCGGGGATACAAGCCACCTACAAAAGCAAAATAGGGCTGTTGTATGCCGTGTTTCTTTTGGAATACCTGCATTTCGGATGGTGAAGAAGGCTGAACAGCTGCACTGACACCATTATATACCACGTCCATTTTATCCGTTGAAATGCCATACGTGGCGACCAAATCTTGTCGCGTGAAATCGGAAATGGCCACAATACGATTGGCCCGACGTGCATATTTCGGGAAAAAGGTATGATAGAACCAGCGATCGAGTTTTCCGAAAAGTGCTGGAAAATGTTCAAAATTCAAATCGTGAATCACCGGAACCTGGGGTAAATTTGCACCCAGCGCCAGATAACCATCCGGAGAAAAAAAGACATCGGCTTTATGCTTTTTCAGCACTTTGGGTAAAACCACATGGAACCAGATGTAGTAAAGAAAAGGATGTCGGGCTGGAGGGCCATAGACCAAAGGCGTTACGTTTGGGCCATAAATGCTGGAAGAAGGAAAGGGTCGGTCGAATAAGAATAAAAATTCCTCCTGGGGATATTGCTTCACTAATCTGGAAACCACCTCGTGCGCATACACGCCTAGTCCTTCTTTTCGGGTGTGGGTCAATAACCTGGCATTAATGGCGATACGCATGTTGAACTGTCAATTTATCGGCCTTGAGGTGGCGTGCCAAGATACGAAGCTTTACGGTGTGGAAGATGAGTTCGGTTCCATAAGTCGCCGCATCATGGGCATTGGGATATCTGTAAACAGAAAAATTGGCCGAATTTTAAAATCTATATTTTATGTAAAATATTGATTATAATAAGTTTGTGAAAATTGAATGAATGGCCTTAAAACCCCTTATTCCTTTTTCTCCAATAAAAGCTCAGGGAATCGAAAAATACCATTGTATGAACAGAGCTGGTCTTCTGATTCTGAGTAAAGATGGCGTTTCTGACTTTTGGGAGGTCAAAAAAGTGTTTGATTGTGCGGTCTTTGTCTTTATAGCGTTGTTCTTGGTGAAAGAGCATCGGTCGTTTCCGCGAGGACGTCCGGCATAGCACTTGGTTTGATGAGAGATGTTCGTTCTTTTGCATTTACCCAAGCCCCGGAGTCCGTATTCAGCCAAAATGGCAAGAAAGTAGAATTGGCAGATGGCTCACTTTTAGGATGAACTCCATAGTTGGATGCTTTTATAAATCAGATGATTATAGTGAAAAGTTTGGGTTAAGCCATTCGTTCAAAACCCTCGGCAACCAAAGAATAGGAATAATTTTTGCTACCTTGCTGCCCTGTAATGAAAGGTAAATTATTCGCATATCTGGTTTGTTTATCGGGGATTTTAAATTTCGCACCTGGTGTGAAAGGACAATCTACCCCTACGCGTGTGGTAAACGGTCGTACTTTTTGGGTACATATCGTGGGTCCGAAAGAAACACTGTACGGAATCAGCAGAAAGTACCAAGTTTCTGTAGATACCTTGTATGCGTTGAATCCGGGCGCTACCTTGGTGATTCGTCCGGATCAGGAGATTTTAATTCCCGTGCCGAAACAAGCTGGCGTAGCTGGTCCGCCTCGTCCTGCTTCTTCACCCGGAAAAACCCATGTGGTGGTGGCCGGTGAAACGCTGTATGGTTTGGCCAGAAAATATCAAACCACGGAAGTGGCTATTCGACAATTAAATCCCACTATTGGCGATTATGTAAAAGTGGGTGATGTGTTACAAATTCCTGTTAATCAAGGTTCTGTGACCCAAGGTCAGCCTACTGCTGCTCCTGTAGTCGAGCGTCCACAGTCCACGTCTACCCAAACATTGCCGGTGGTGAGACCTCCGGTGGAGCCAGCCGCCAGTTCGCCTGGTTCAGTCGGATCGTCGGAGTTGGCTACCCAAGATTGTGGAGAAACGTTTTCATGGCGTCGTCCCATGAAAGTGGTGTTGCTGTTGCCCTTCCCGGAAGGAAATGAAGGAGAAATTAAGTTGGCCACAGAGTTTTATGCAGGCTTTAAAACGGCGGCCGATTATTTTTCTGAGCAAGGTTTGGAGATTCACTTATCTGTTTGGAATACAGGAGGAAGTCAGGATGAAACCCCAACCAGGAACCTGATTAAATCCGGCCGATTAGAAGGTGCGGATTTGGTGGTGGGGCCGCTTTATCCCACTTCGCTGGCGTTGGTTTCGTCTTACGCGCAAACGCATCACATTCCTGTTGTGACACCATTTTCACGTAGTGCAACCTTGATGGATGCGGCCAGGGGCGTCATTAAGCTAACTCCTTCGCGTTCATGGGTGATTCAAAGAACGGTTCGATATTTTCAGCGAAATAATCCACAAGCTCAATTGATTCTGATAGATGGACAAACCCGGAAAGACAGTCTTTTAGTTGCGCAGTACAAAACCCATTTAGATGCGTTGGGAGCGGGAAAATATCAGAAAACCACCCCTGGTGGAGTGGCTTCCTTGTTAAAATCCGGACAACAGTATATTTTGTTTTTTCCCACAACCCGGGAAATTGCAGCCAAAGAGTTGATGATGAAGCTAAATGGTTTGCGAAATACCTATTCACTTACCTTGGTGGGCACCGAAGAATGGTTGGAATTTAGCACTGTGGAAGTGGATTATTACGAGAATTTGCAACTTCATTTACCCGTAGCCTATCAATTTCATCCTGAAGACAGCGCGTTTCTGGATTTTAGAAAGCAGTATCGTTTGCAATTTGGAGGGGAGCCAGGTTTAGCTTCTCACCGGGGCTATGAGGTCGGAATGTATTTTCTTTACCACCTTCAACGAACCGGTTCCGCATTTCCAACTTGTACTTTTTCACAAATTCCGACATTGGGAGGGCAATTTTTTCAATTTGCAGGAAATAAAAATGATGGTTTTGAAAACCAATCTTGCCGAATGATGGTGTTTAAAAACTATCAATATCAGTTGGTAGTTTTTTAGCAAAGTCTTCATTTAGTGAAAACTTTGTCTAGAAAAATAATGAATGATTCATACGTGTATAATATAAATAGACTATATTTGCGTATAGAAGGAAGGACTATATAAAAGCTTTTATGGGTTATTCATATATGTTTAAAATGTTTTTTGGGAAAAAACAACTGCTCAGGCTGTTTCTTGTTTTAGGATTCAGTGTTGGTGTGCTTTCTGCCCAAAACCAAGGTAACTTAGTTCAGGTAAACAATTGTCCTAACCTGGACTTGTCTATGGGTAATTTTACCAACTGGGTAGGTCGCACAGGAAGTTGTTGTCCCATTAACCTCCCTACAGTGGGTATAGTTAATGGAAGACACACGATCATGTCTCCTGGAAATGATCCAATTGTTCCTGCGCTTCCGCTTGTTCCTCCCGGCTATACGCGTTCTGCGCGTTTGGGAAATTCCGGAACAGGTGCGCAAGGAGAAGGGCTACGATATACTTACAATGTGGCAAGCATCTCTGCCTTGTTCGAATACGTTTTTGCCGTGGTCTTAGAAGATCCAGGACACTCTGCTTCACAACAGCCACGTTTCGAATTACAGGTTCTAAATCAAAACAACCAACCTATTCCTTGTACATTTTATCAGGTAACAGCTGCGGGCAACATTCCCGGATTCCAAACATCAGGTGGTGTTCGTTGGAGAAACTGGACCAAAGTAGGGGTTGATTTAACGGGATATATTGGTCAGAACGTGACCATTGAGGCAAGGACGGGTGACTGTTCTCTGAGCGGCCACTACGGTTATGGATATTTGGTGGGATCATGTTCACCATTGGTTATCTCTGTAGCCTATTGCATTGGGGATTCTGTAGCTACACTGATTGCTCCGAATGGTTTCTCAAATTATCAATGGAGAATTCAGGGTAACCCAACTATTATTTCGACTCAACAATCACATATCATCAATAATCCAGCCAACGGTATTGTGTATGAATGTGTCGTTACTTCTGTGATGGGTTGTTCTGCGACCCTTTCTGCCGTAGTAAACCCTGTGATTCCTTTCCCCGGATTCACCTACACCACAGGTTGTGGTAACACGGTCAATTTTACCGATACTACTTTCGTTCAAAATGGTATTGCAGCCACATGGGTTTGGGATTTTGGCGATGGAAATACGTCTACTCAACAGAATCCAACCCACGTTTACGCTGCGCCCGGCACGTATAATGTAAAATTAAAAGCAGGAACTACAGTAGGTTGTCCTGATTCTGTCGTTATACCAGTAACCGTTGATGCTGATCCAGTGGCTCAGTTTGCTCCACCTACGCAATGTGGATTAACCGGAACTTACACTGATCAGAGCTTTGTGCCCAATGGACAAGGTAATATTACTGGTTGGCTTTGGAATTTTGGCGACGGAAATACTTCTACCCAACAGAGTCCTACGCATACTTACGCTCAATCAGGCCAGTATAATGTGTCTTTGACCGTAACTTCTTCCAATGGATGTAACAATACCTTTACGGTGCCCCTGGCTACCAATGCCTATCCCAATGCAAACTTTACAGGTTCTACCGAGTGTCATTTGGATTCTACGGCATTTACCGATCAATCTGTTGTACAATTGACCAATATTACAAACTGGCTATGGTTCTTTGGTGATGGAACTACTTCTACCCAACAGCATCCTAACCACGTTTATCAAGCGCCCGGAACGTACAACGTTACGTTGATTGCAGGTACGGCGGCCAATTGTACGGACACCATCACTCAGCAAATTACCGTGAAACCCAATCCACAACCTGCTTTCAATAGTACCCAGGTTTGTATTGGTTTGCCCACTACGTTCACGAATTTATCGAACATTTCATCTGGAATCATCAATGGTTATAATTGGGACTTTGGACATCCTGCAGTGCCTGCTAGCATCCAGGATAATCCAACAGTGCAGTATCCAACCTTTGGTACGTTCAATGTAACCCTCACCGCTACCAGTGATTTAAACTGTGTTGGTTCTGTTACGCAACCTGTAAACATTTGGCCCAGACCAGACGTGAGTTTCAATGCAGGTCCGCTTGCAGGATGTGCACCAGTTTCTCCGCAGTTTAACAACACAACCACCATTGCCGCCGGGCAAGTAGTTACCTGGTTGTGGAATTTTGGAGATGGCGCTTTCTCTACTGTTATGAATCCTAATCACTTATATCCTAATGCCGCCGGTACCTACTCCGTTACTTTGTTGGCAGTGAGCGATAGAGGTTGTGATAGTACCATTGTGATTCCTAACTACATCACGGTTTATCCACAGCCGGATGCAGAATTCGCTTACACTCCTCCGTTCCCAACGGTGCTGAAAACCAGAATTCAATTCGTGAATCAATCTATTCAGGGAGAAAGTTATGCTTGGGAATTTGGTGAAGGAAGTACATCCACTATTGCCAATCCAGTGTTTACTTATCCAATGGACACCGGTACTTATTACGTAACATTGGTAGCGTACAATAGTTTTGGTTGTGCCGACACTGTTCAACATGCTTTGCGTATCGGACCCGATTACACCTTATTTATTCCGAATACCTTTACTCCCAATGCAGATGGATTTAATGATCATTTCAAAGTGCACGGCATGGGCATTGTAGAGGTGACCATGGATATCTTCGACCGCTGGGGAGATAAAGTAGCATCATTGCAAAACCTTGAGCCCATGCAAAAAGGTTGGGATGGTACCAAGGACCGTGAGCCAGTGAAACAAGATGTGTATGTTTACAAAATCATGGCCCGGGATATCTTCGGGGAATGGCACGAATACCATGGAAACATCAACCTAGTCCGGTAATTCACTAAAGATTTTTAAAACCCCTCGGCAGAGGGGTTTTTTCTTGTACATTCCCCTCGTTATGCAAGTGCTATTCGTCCTAATTGGTTTGCATGTACTGATTTCGCTCATCGGATTTTCCAGTGAAACCTTTTTCAATCGTTTTGTTTTTAGGGTAGATGCCATCATTTCCGGAAAACAATGGGAACGTTTGATTACATCAGGATTCCTTCATGTAGATGGGCAACATCTTTTTTTTAACATGTTTAGTTTGTTCCTGTTTGGAAAGGTCTTCTTGGAATACCATGCCGTGATGGCATTTCTAACCATTTATATGATTGGTTTGGTGGCCGGAAATCTACTTTCCCTTGGTTTGCATTGGCGAGCACCATTTTACAAAGCCGCTGGTGCATCTGGTGGGGTAAGCGGATTGGTTTTTTCTACCATCCTTTTACATCCAGATATGGAACTGGCCTTTATTTTTCTACCCATCTTCTTCCCCGGGTGGTTATTCGCCCTTGGATTTTTGTTTTATTCCTTTTATGGACTTCTTCGGGGAAAAGATCAAATTGGCCACGACGCCCATTTGGGAGGAACTGTAGCCGGTAGTATCACCACTTTTTTATGGTATCCACAAGAAGTTTTACAACAGATATGGTTGCTCCTTTTGGCCATTGGTCTGCCAACCGCTTTTTTACTGCTGCAATCTTACTGGAAACGCCGGAAACATTCAAATTTCCATGATTCGTTTTAAAAATAATACGATGTTAGCCCCATTTTTCATGCATAATTCCTTTGGCCATGGCTTATTCCTTCCATGAACGGCCAAAGCATGCGACTGGCCGATTCAAAATGGCATAAGAAAATGTTGAACAATCAAGCCTTTAAAATGGAAGTCATGAAGCACATTTCAAAGGAAGTGGAATAGTCTATTACAGGGAAAGAGAATTCTTTGAAGGAATTCTTGCTGAATAATATTTTAAAATGAAGGCCTGAAAAGACTTAGAGATAAAAATCTTTTGTTAAATGCGCGTATCCGGTGCTTCTCGTCTTTTTATCCTCTTCATATAGAAATAGATGCTCTTCCTGAATGATCTGTGGTTTATGCTGTTGCCATTGGCCAAGCAACCGAATGTTTTTACCATTTTCTACGGATTTGACCCAAAGGATTTTTTCCAAATAAAACTGATTCGTATTCAGTGCTTTATCCCAAAGTGAAACCACGTGTACCGGTAAAACCAGCGCTACGGTCCCGGTTTCTCTTAAGCCATTTTTCCAAAGGCGACACCATCTGTCTGGCAAAGCTTTATCGGCGTGTCTGGCCGTTACTTTTTCAAGATTCGGGTTAGGAGTGTGGCCGAAAAAATAAGGCGGATTGCACACAATGCCATCTGCTTTTTCCTGTAAAACAAGCTGTTCCATGGATGTGGTCATCAGCGAAATGTCACAGGTGAAAGGCAAGTTTTCAAAATTAATCTTTGCCATGTTTGCTGCCTGCAGATCCGGTTCCACTGCAGTGATTTTTCCGGCACCCCGCTGAGCCAACATACTAGCCAATATGCCGGTGCCTGTACCAATATCCAAGTAATGGCCACCTTTGGTTACAGGCGCCCAGCTTCCCAACAGCACCGCATCGGTTCCCACTTTAAAAGGTGAGGTGTCCTGAAAAATGGAAAATTGCTTGAAATGAAAAGGTGCAGACATGCACAAAGATACTTTGATTTACGACGGTTCATTGGAATTTAATCCGATTAGAGTCATAAGCTATTGATTATGATAGTACTGTTTTCGGGATTTCCCATTATTCAATAGTCCCTTGGAATGGCAATATCTTTGGCCGTTTAGGGTAAATATATTTCTTTTGTAGTTAAAGCCTATGTCATGTCGAACATCGTTGTAACCGAAGCGCTTTCTGCCGCAGACCGTAAAGCATTTATCATGCTTCCCTGGGATATTTATGCGAAAGATCCCATTTGGGTCGCCCCGTTGATCGATAGTTATAAAAAGGTATTTGATCCGAAGGTGAGTCCCTTTTTCAAACATGGTTCTATGCGTCTTTTTATAGCCCGGAAAGATGGAAAAGTGGTCGGTCGTGTGGCCGCAATAGAGAATAAATTGCATAATGAGGTCTGGAAAGATAAAACCGGCTTTTTTGGTTTTTTTGAGTGTATCCAGGATCAGTCGGTGGCCAATGCTTTGTTGAACAAGGCGGCAGAAGTGCTCAAATCTTCCGGTTTCGAGGCCATGCGTGGTCCGGCGTCCCCATCTTCCAACGAAGATTACGGCGTGCAGGTAGATGGGTTTGAACATCAGCATGTGATTTTGTCGACTTATAATGCGCCTTACTATTTCGAGTTGTATAAGAATTATGGTTTAATTCCCATCAAAGACTTGTTTGCTTTCAGGTTCGATGGGCGTAAAATCCTGGAAAAGAATCAGGAGCGTATTGAGCGACTTGAAGCGGCATTGACCCAGCGGATGAAATTTGAGCTGGTAGATTTAGACATGAAACATTTTGAAGCTGCGGTAAAGCAATTCAAATCCATTTTCAATCAGGCATGGACCACGCAAAACAACCATGGTTGGGTGCCATTGACCGATGAAGAATTCGATTTTATTACAAGTGATTTAAAGCAAATCACCGATCCCCGGTTGGTGATGTTTGCCAAGGTAGATGGAAAAGTGGTGGGCGGATGTATTTGTTTACCAGATTATAATGAGATTTTTCGGAGTTGGAAAGGTCGGATTTTCCCTTTCAACTGGATTGACATGTTTACCAAGAAGAAATCAATTCGTTGTGTACGGATTGTGATTTTGGGTGTGTTGCCTGAGTATCAGAAGCGTGGTATAGATGCCATCATGTATAAAGAAATCACCAGGCGTGGTCTTGAAAGAGGTGCTACCTGGGCGGAAGCGAGTTATATTGTGGAAGACAACGAGCCCATGAAGCGACCTTTACTGAATATTGGTGGGGAGATTTACAAGACCTATAAGGTCATGGAAAAGTCCTTGATTTGATGGAGCGTATTGAACTGATTTTTGTGATGTAGCAGGGTTTTAACGTTGGAAAAAAATTTTGACATGAGGAAGATAGGGTAGGGAATCCTTTTCCCTGTTTGTCCATAGCTTAGGTACTATTATTGCCTGGAAGATGCGATATGCATTGAATTTCTTCATTTATTCGGCCAATATTTTCTGGTGATTGCCAATCATTTATTGCGTAATGACTTTATAAGCAAAAATTCCTTTTTCCGTTTTGGTAAAGCTGGTGTTCTATCTTTTTCACTTAACTACAATTTCTGCTTGTACGTCAATTCTAAAGCCTCCTGTCCTTTCAAAGAATGATTTTCTTTCTGCTGTATCAATTACAGTAAAACTTGGATGTTTTCTGTTACAAGCAAAAGCTTTTTTATAGCGAAAATTGGAAAGGTCGTGATTTTCTGAAATCAATTTTATTGTATTTTCCAATTGTCCTTTTGTCCACAAAATGCCCTCATTACGGATGCGATTATAGAATTTGTCCTGACCTTCCATCGGCTTCTTCTCAGCCAATGCAGACAACTTTTCAATCACCTCAAGATCATCCTTGATAGAAACATAGTAATACAATGATCGTGACAAGTTGATGAGTTTACAAGCCCGTGCAAGACTATAGCCGTGTGCTTCACGGACATAGTCAACTCTGTCTTTGCGCTCGCAGGGCTTTAAAACTTTTTTGACAAAATGTCCTTCAAAACCTTGTTGTCCATGGCAAGATCAGCGTACATTTTCTGGAGCTGTGCATGTTTCTGCTCAAGGTCGCGAAGGCGCTGAAGATCTTGCGTCTCCATGCCTCCATATTTCCTGTTCCAGTTATAAAAAGTCTGCTTGTTAATCCCAAGTTCGCGACAAATGTCTGCAACGCTCTTGCCTACTGCGTACTCTTTCAACGCTGACACAATCTGTGTCTCGGTAAACTTTGATTTTTTCATGATTCTGGTGTTTAAAGGTATGAAAAGCTACTTTTAAACTGTCCAAAATTTGGGGGAGGTTACACCTACCTGGGTTTTGGGCGGGGCCAAAAAATTATTTTCCTGTAGCGTGAATTA
>CAZOEO010000013.1:0-83242 GCA_964578885.1 uncultured Candidatus Competibacteraceae bacterium
AACGGGGGGTCAGTTTAAAACGGAATGGGGGGTCAGTTTGAAGCGGAATTCTCATATATTTATGATGGTCAGGAAAGGATAGGCAACAGCATATATTCAAATGGCGCAACAAGAGCCAAATGGAAAACAATTGAAATTATGTCTGGTGAATATACAAATGGCAATCTAAATGGCAATATAGTTTATTATGTGAATGATAAATTGGTGATTTCAATTAAATATAACAATGGAGTACTAGAAGATCAGATAATTAAAACAAAAGAAGTCGCCTCTAAAAAGCTAAACATTGTAATTAATCCATATTATAAATTTAATAATAATATTCTTACTGAAGCTTTGTTTTTGCAAGATGAATTGCCAAATCTATTCTATTCCGATGGGAGAAACGGTTACTTTTTGAAATATACATATAAGCCTTATTGTTATAACGAATTTTCTTTTCTAACAAAAGAAGAAATAGAAATGAATCAATCTTCATCATTGATTAATCTTAATACAAATAATTTGGCAATCGAATATATGCCATTTAAATACAACAATGAAAATACAATGGTTATTGAAGGCAATTATAGATTATTTAAACCCAGTTCAATACTTTTAGATACAACATTTTTGTGGGCATCATACCATTTTAAAAATAATAAAAGAGAAGGATTAGCTGTGATTTGGGATGCTTCAAAAAATGGGAAAACAGGAGTCGCTCCGTTCATTAAAATGAACTTCTTTAATGACAAACTACATGGCTACTCAGAAATGTTTTATCCTGATGGAAAATTAGCAGTTAGTGCTGAATTTAAATATGGTTATCCCGATGGTGAAGTTATTGCATACAATTATCCGCCAAACCATTACCCATTTGAACCAAATTACCACATTAATGCACGGGTACATTCAGGAGGGCTCCTTTCAATTCATCAAATAGGTGATTTTTCTGAATCACTTTATGATAATATTGAAACTATCAAAAAATATGGAGGGACGATTGAAGAACCAAAGCAATATGAACTATATGCCAAGGTTAGATATAAAGTTGACTCAATGGCTACTAATGGTAAATGGTTCAAGGCTTCTGTACCTGCGGAAGATTTTTACCAATATTGCAATGGAAAGCCTGTAACCCAATATTTTATAAATAAAGAAAAATCTTGGATTCCATCAGAATTATTTTTCTTCGACTCTAAGGGTGCTGTTGTTTATTCCTTATCTAAAGCAAAAGGGGAGGTTGTTAAGAAAGCAATAGAATTAGAAGTTGAGAATCAAAGATACTTGAACACTGAAGTTAAATGTGCTGCATGTAACAACATAGTTTTAATAAAAGATGCCAAAGAAAACTGGGGCGGCTGTAACTGCTTTGAAAACAATGGCGGGCGTATTGAAGTATATGGTACCGTTAGAACTTATTTCTGTTCAATGCAATGTAGGGTGATATATGAAAAAGATTGCTGTAATAGAAATGGTTATTTTTACGAAAGATAAAATATGACTCAAGCAGAAATTATTAATGCTTTCGCTGTTGTTTATTGATCAGCAATCCTATAACTAAGTTGAACCGACTTCCTCCGCGTTCTCTGCACAAAACCATGATTCTCTTAAATAATATACACCTCTGTGTCCTCTGCGTTATCAAACCAGTTTTTCCTTTTACCGCAAAGTGCGCAAAGGTCTCGCAAAGTGTGCAAAGATGAACCGACTTCCCCCGCGTTCTCTGCTTTAAAAATACTGACCACTAGGTATCTTCTACGTATTATTTTCCCCTGAAATCTTTTTCAAGCGCTCAACCTCTTTTTCAAGTAATGCAATATACTTATCCTTATAAGTGTCGGTGGTATTGTGTTGTTCTGTCACCGACACCCCATTGATTACTTGGTTATGCGAAAGATTAAAGACTTGGGTAGCGTCGAAATTAAGGATTTGC
Organism: uncultured Candidatus Competibacteraceae bacterium; assembly: GCA_964578885.1. Taxonomy (GTDB): domain Bacteria; phylum Bacteroidota; class Bacteroidia; order CAIKAF01; family CAIKAF01; genus CAZRHR01. The sequence continues at coordinate 1,916 of CAZOEO010000013.1, forward strand.
GGGACGGAGACTTGAAGAATTTCCGCGATTTTAAAGAGTTTACTTACAGAGATATCCACTTCTCCCCGTTCTAATTTTGCGTATCCGGACAGGCTAAGTTGCAAGGCATCGGCAACTTGTTCGCGGGTCATTTTTTTCAGTTCGCGATAGTGCTTGATGTTTTCAGCGACGTTCTGCATGGGATGAGAGGATATGTGCTAGCAAAGTAGGGATTTCTTGGGAGATTGGGAAGAGGGGGGAGGAATTTTATTTTGAATATTCTTTGAATGATATTTTTTGCCCAAAGTATTTTAAAGGCTATTTTAAATTGATTTAGATAAAAATGTCCGTAAAAAGAATAATTAAGCTCTTTTTGTGGCTATTTTATTTGTTTTTTGATTATACTTTTACTTTCAAAATATTGCTAATTGGGGGCCGAAAATGTCCTTTTTTTAGTATGCATGAATATTGAATGTTAGTGATAATCTAATTGATTTGATTTTTTTCTCAATGAAAGCCCTATTTTTTTTCTTCACATTTCCTTTAATAATAAGTTCGGCAGTCGGCCGAAGTCAACTTACTATTTTGCAGCAACCATCGAATTCTGTTGTCTGCGTTGGTAGTTCTGTTCAATTTATCGTCTCAACATCTGGAAATGTTTCCGCCTACCAATGGGAAGTATCAACAGATAATGGAACTTCTTGGACCCCAATCACGGCGTCTGGTGTTAATCCTTTTTATTCAGGCTGGTCAACAAACAGTCTTAGTGTATCTAATGTGTCTGCTAATAATAATGGTTATCGTTTCAGGTGTAATGTCATTGGTGGTTCAACCCAAATTACCCAAACATTCACTAGTCCTGGACCTGGCAATTGGACCTGTCCCCAAGGCGTTGCTTCAGTTACTGTGCAATGTTGGGGTGGCGGAGGTGCTGGTGGGGGTCAAAATCCTGCAAATTATAATTTTGGTGGTGGTGGTGGTGGTGGTGGTGCTTTCGCTTCCTCAAACTTGAATTTAGTTCCTGGTACAACATACAATTATTCAATTGGTAGTGGGGGGGGAGGGTCATTTAATACTGGACAAAATGGAAATGATACCTATTGGTCTATTAATGTTGTTTTAGCAAAAGGTGGTGCTGGTGGAGAAAAAGCTACCCCATCATCATTAAATTGGGGTGGTGCTGGTGGGCTTGGAGGCCAAGCTAATCAATCAATTGGTTCAATTAAATTTTCTGGTGGAAATGGTTTTAAGGGGCAAGGAACTGGTTTAACACCTTACAGTGGTGGTGGTGGTGGTGGTGCAGGTACTAATAGTGATGGAAGTCATGGTTATTATGCTGGTGGAAATGGCGGGGGGGCATTGGGTGGGAAAGGTGGTGATGGACATTTTGGTTGTAATGGATGTGCTGGCTGTCATACTGGGGGAAATGGTTTAAGTTTTGGTGGTGGTGGTGGTGGTGCAAGAGAAAATGGTTCTTGTGGTGGGACAGGTGGAAATGGGGCAAATGGGGCTTTAAGATTAATTTATAATGCACCTCAAACAACATATTCAAATCACGCAATTCTGACAGTTAACCCCAATCCTCAGGTAACCATATCAAATGTGAGCCCGACAACGTTTTGCTCTGGGGGTAGTGTCCAACTGGTTTCTATGGGCGCCACAAACTATCTATGGAACACCAACCAAAACGGAAACTCCATTTCAGCCAGCCAAACCGGAACCTATAGCGTCATTGGAACAGATGCCAATGGATGCTCAGACACATCCAATGCCATTCAAGTAACGGTTAACCCAAATCCACAGGTAACCATTTCAAGCAATGGTTCAACCTCCTTCTGTCAAGGCAATAGTGTTATTCTACAGGCAAGTGGGGCCTCAAACTATCAATGGAACACCAACCAAAGCGGAAACGCCATTTCAGCCAGTCAAACCGGAACCTACAGCGTCATTGGAACAGATGCCAACGGATGCTCAAACACTTCCAATGCCATTCAAGTAACGGTTAATCCAAATCCACAAGTAACCATTTCAAGCAATGGTTCAACCAACCTTTGTCAAGGCAATAGTATTATTCTACAGGCAAGTGGGGCAACAAACTATCTATGGAACACCAACCAAAGCGGAAACGCCATTTCAGCCAGCCAATCCGGAACCTACAGCGTCATTGGAACAGATGCCAACGGATGCTCAAACGCTTCCAATGCCATTCAGGTGGTGGTTAATCCAAATCCACAGGTAACCATTTCAAGCAATGGTTCAACCTCTTTCTGTCAAGGCAATAGTGTTATTCTACAGGCAAGTGGGGCCTCAAACTATCTATGGAACACCAACCAAAGTGGAAACTCCATTTCAGCCAGCCAAACCGGAACCTACAGCGTCATTGGAACAGATGCCAATGGATGCTCAGACACATCCAATGCCATTCAGGTAACGGTTAATTCTTTACCTCAATTGAGCATTAATATCCTAGGCGAAGAAACAATTTGTGAAGGAGACAGCACTTTAATTGTTGGAACAACGAACATTAGCCATCAATGGTCTAATGGAGAAACAACAGACTCCATCTGGGTGAATTCATCAGGAACATATTCCTACACAGGTACTGATTCTAACGGCTGTTCGTCTGTCTCTAATGCTGTCAATATTACGGTTGTTAATTTACCCATTATTAATTCTCAGCCTCAAAACCTTCAACTTCAATCGAATCAAACGGCTAATTTTTCGGTTTTAACCCAAAATCCAACAGATACCTACCAATGGCAATCTGATGTGGGTTTCGGATTTCAAAACCTTAATAATGTCGGACAATACAGCGGTGTAACCACCAATACCCTCACTGTTTCCAGTGTAAGTCTTTCAAACAACAACCAGCCCTTTCGGTGTATCATTACATCCGGCTCGTGCTCGGATACTTCACAAGTTGCTATCCTCACAGTGAATAACAACATGGATACAGAAAACTGGTCCAATGCAGGTCTCGTGGTTTATCCCAATCCAGCCCAAGATCACATGGTGATTAAGGTGAATCCTTCATGGATTGGCTCTTCCTACTCCATCATGGATGCGGCAGGAAGGACTTTACTCCATGGTCAGCTTAACGCTTTGGAAGAAACCATTTCCTTGAAAACATTTTCACCCGGCATGTACTTGATAAAAGTGGGGGATAAATTCCAACAATATCTAAGGGTTATTAAGGAATAATAGGCGGACAAAGTTGCTATTTAATCCTCTTGGTTGCAACTAGGATTGTATCAAGATGATGTTACAGCATCCTAGCCAAAGGCACAACGGGTAACCCCTCCGGAAAAGGGCGCGATAATAATCCGCCCGCAACCAAAAAATGACAACTGGGGAGGGAAACCTCCCCTTTTTATTTCTTACCACAAAACATAAAAAAATACGCCATCCCTTTCTTCCACCTATACCGCCCTCACACCAACACCGGCCATAAAAACACGCAAAACAACAAATCGGTCCACCGACGGTAACCCTCGTCTTTTTTAAACCAATTTGGAAATAAAAATAACATCATTGCTCCTGCCAAAAATAGCAAGATACCTCCGCAAAACACTGGCCGAAACCAACCCAGCCACCCGCCTGTCAGGGTTAGCAAGAACACCATGAGTTCAATTAACCAGAACAATATCCCACTCCACGACCCGGAAAGCCAGCCTCCTGCTTGTTGTTCATCTGATGGCACAGGCTCACGCTTTTCGTACATGGAAATCAATAATAAATTCAAACAAGCTAAACCAAAGGCAACGATACCCGCTGGAAGCATGTCCAATGATAATAACTCTGCTTTTTGACCTAATGGCAGGGTAAGCACGCCTGCCGTAAATCCTAACGCAATAATCAATTCTTTCGACATGAAAGTCATGCGAAAATGGCGCGATAAAAAATACATCAGGTAATAATTTCCTAAAATAAATAGTGAAATACCTGCCGTGAGCCATTCATAAAAATCGAGATACCATAAGGCCAAACCTAAACATAAAGGAATTAATGCGTAAAACAGAAGTTTAAATGCACCATGGTATCGCTGGTGAAACGCATGTCGCTCAAAAGAAACAGCCTGAGGACCAAATAAATGATCGAACGTATAAATCAACCAAACAAACAGCCCCAACACCACATAGGGCAACGGCTCCGGAATTTGTCCCGCCTCCTTGGCAATGGCCACAGACAGTAAAGCCGCACCAGCTGCTACGTCTATACTCAGCCAATTAATCCATTTGGGAAGCCCCGTTATCATTTAGCCAATATACACTTATTGTGCATGAAGCAGGCTGCGAAGACTCGTTTTTTCTTCCAACACTTTTGCTAATTGTGCAATCGGAATCCGTGTTTGTACCATGGTGTCGCGCTCCCGCAAAGTGACTTGCTGGTCTTCTAAGGTTTGGTGGTCTACCGTAATGCAATAGGGTGTTCCAATGGCATCTTGCCTTCTGTAACGACGTCCAATGGCATCTTTATCGTCATATTGAAGGGCAAAATCGAATTTTAAAGCCTGCACAATGTCTTTGGCTTTTTCGGGCAATCCGTCTTTTTTCACCAAAGGAAGCACGGCTAACTTAATGGGCGCCAGGGCCGCAGGAATTTTCAACAAAGTACGGGTAGAACCATCTTCAAGTACTTCTTCTTGGTACGCCGCAGACAACACCGCCAAAAACATGCGGTCCAAACCAATGGCGGTTTCCACCACGTAAGGCACATAACTTTGGTTCAATTCTGGATCGAAATACTGTTGCTTGCGGCCACTGAACTTCTCATGCGCACCCAAGTCGAAATCGGTACGGGAATGTATTCCCTCCAATTCTTTGAATCCCATGGGAAACTGAAACTCTATGTCGCAAGCGGCGTTGGCGTAGTGGGCCAATTTGATGTGGTCATGAAAACGGTAGTAGTTGGCTCCCATGCCCAACGCTTCGTGCCAGCGCATTCTGGCTTCTTTCCAATACTGATACCATTCCATTTCGGTGCCGGGACGCACAAAAAACTGCATTTCCATTTGTTCAAATTCCCGCATCCGGAAAATAAACTGCCTGGCAATGATTTCGTTCCGAAAAGCTTTTCCGGTTTGGGCAATGCCGAAGGGAATTTTCATTCGTGCGGATTTCTGCACATTTAAAAAATTCACATACGAACCCTGGGCGGTTTCCGGGCGAAGGTAAATGGTGGCAGCTTCTCCGCTGACCGAACCTAATTCAGTGGAAAACATCAGATTGAACTGGCGCACGTCGGTCCAGTTGCGTGAACCACTGATGGGATCTGCAATCTCTAAATCTAAAATCAGCTGTTTCAGGGCGGCCAAATCATTGCTTTCCAAAGCCGTTCTCATGCGGTCTTCGACGGAAGCGATTTCTGCTAAATACCCTTGAACACGTGGGTTGGTCTGTTCGTAAAGATGGGCATCAAACGTATCTCCAAAACGCTTCGCAGCCTTTTCGATTTCCTTGCGGACCTTTTCGCGAATTTTTTCCATGTACTCTTCCAAAAGCACATCTGCACGATAGCGCTTTTTGGAGTCTTTGTTGTCAATCAAAGGATCATTGAAGGCATCTACGTGACCGGAAGCTTTCCAGGTGGTGGGATGCATGAAAATGGCGGTGTCCAAACCCACGATGTTTTCATGTAGACGCACCATCGATTGCCACCAGTATTCACGAATATTTTTTTTCAGCTCAATGCCATAAGGCCCGTAATCATACGTGGCGCTTAATCCATCGTAAATTTCCGAAGAGGGAAATATAAATCCATACTCTTTGGTATGTGCGATGAGGGCTTTTAAAAGGTCGTCCGGTTGAGCCATGTCTTCAAATTTGTGCAAACGTACAAACTTTCCTGCGGATGGAGGGTTTAGGGAAGCAGGCCTGGAAGGAAGTTTTCTAATAATCTTCCCAGCAGGTATTTTCCAATTCCATAGAAAACGGAAAAAACGGGACTTTGTGCTTTCATTTCAGCCGAAACCCATGGCTCGTCCGTGGGATAATGGGCAGAAAAAAGGCAAAGGGGCATTAAAGCCAGCACAGCAATCACTAAACCCGTTAATCCGCCCAAAGACTGGTTTAACCAGTTGACCATCATCACACGAAAAATTTTTCGACTTAAACTGGCTAAAATACCGGCAACGACGAGCAGTGGAATCCAGGTGAGAAATAGGGCAATGGTGCCGGTTTGAGAATCCGTGAGCCCAATGGTTGCAATTTTTCCTTCCGTCCAAATGTACACGTCCGGGTACACCACATATCCTAAGCCAAGGCAAACCAAATAGACCAACATTCCGGCCAATCCGGTAAAATATCCAATGCCAGTTCCAATGGCGCAGCAAATGAGTAAAGCGATATCAAGGTTGCTCATGGCGCAAATGTAATCATCTCACTCCCCGTAACGGAGATTGTCATAAAGGAAATGAAAAATACGCAAAACAGGATGCATAAATGATGTGGAAACGAACCCCTTCTGGAATCCATTTTTCAGGTATATATGGACTTTTTAATAGGCTCAAGGATACCCAATTCCGGTAGTTAATCATTTTTAAAAGTAGGATACCTCTCAGGTTTTCCTTGGTTTTATGCGTATTTTCAACCCGCCGAACTGGATTATGCCTATGACGATTACGATTGATAATATTTTATTTATTGGTTCTTTCTTGTTGCTTATTAGCATTTTGGTAGGTAAAACCTCTCACCGTTTCGGTGTTCCCACTTTGTTACTCTTTTTGGCCGTTGGCATGTTGGCCGGATCCGAAGGCCTCGGTGGAATTCCTTTTGACGACCCTCAATTGGCTCAGTTTATTGGAGTCGTTTGTTTGAATTTTATTCTTTTTTCCGGTGGATTAGACACCAACTGGAAATCTGTAAAACCGGTTCTTAAACCGGGACTGATGTTGTCCACGTTTGGCGTAGTTCTTACGGCCATCAGCTTAGGAGGATTTGTCTATTTCATTACTCCTTTTACCATTTGGGAAAGTATGCTGTTGGGGGCCATTGTTTCTTCTACAGACGCGGCTGCGGTTTTCTCCATTTTACGTTCCCGCCGACTTGGCCTGAAAGATAATTTACGGCCCACCCTCGAATTGGAAAGTGGAAGCAACGACCCTATGGCCTATGTGCTTACTCTTGCGTTTCTTACCCTTGTCGAAAACCAAGATAGCAGCTGGACCACTGTACTTCCCTTGTTTATTAAACAAATGGCCCTTGGCGCCCTTTTGGGATTCTTGTTTGGTCGCTTAATGAGGTTCGTTATCAACAAAATTGCCCTGAATGTAGATGGATTATACCCGGTACTGGTCATTGCCATGATGTTTTTTACGTTTTCGGTGACCAATGGCATTGGCGGAAATGGCTTTTTGGCCATTTATCTTGCGGCTGTTTATCTTGGAAACCAAGAGTTTATTCATAAGAAAACCATTCTGAAAATGTACGATGGCCTGGCCTGGCTTATGCAAATCGTACTCTTTTTAACCCTTGGTTTACTGGTTTTCCCTTCTGCCATTATACCTCATTTGGGTCTGGGACTGCTGATTTCTTTGTTCTTGATTCTGGTGGCGCGACCCGTTGGTGTATGGCTCAGTTTGGCAGGCTTTAGATTGCCCGCCAGAAATGTTTGGTACATCAGTTGGGTTGGTTTGCGCGGCGCCGTTCCCATTGTATTTGCCACTTACCCATTGTTGGCTGGCATTGATAGGGCACCAATGATTTTTAATCTGGTATTTTTTATTGCCGTTTCGTCCGTTGTGATTCAAGGAACCACTTTGTCAGTAGTGGCCAAATGGCTGGGCGTTTCTCTGCCCGAAGAGGAAAAACCCATCTCAGAAACGGAACAAATTATTTTGGAACTCCCCAAATCCTCTTCCCGTGAATTTACCCTGGAACCAGATGCGTGGGTGGTTGGAAGAAGAATTGTGGAAGCGCAATTTCCGTCTTCTGCGTTTATTGTGATGATTCAGCGTGAAGGCGTGTATTTAAGGCCTGGAGGCTCTACCACCTTGCTGGCCGGAGATGTATTAACGGTGCTGGCCGACCAGTCTTCCGATTTCGATTTGGTGGCCACTTGTCTGGACAAAAGAAAAGGAGCCGCTTAATTTTCCTAGAAGGCAAGGCGTCCGGGCAAATCTCGCTGTCTATATTTTTTTCAAAAAAATTAGATAGGTCCCTGCTGATGCCCACCCGGTAAAATCTTTTAGATTTGCTTGATCAACACCATCTTAAGCAAACCAAAGGATGAAATACTATTTTTACTTTCTGTTCCTTGGTCTTTGGACCAGTGTCCGGGCACAGGGCGTGGGAATTAACGCTTCCGGCACACCGCCTCATCCGTCGGCCATTTTGGATCTGCAAACCACCCAACAGGGATTTCTACCTCCCCGACTGACCACCGCGCAACGAGATTCTATTCAAAATCCCGCCATAGGACTGCGAATTTTTAATCTTACCACACTTTGCGAAAATTATTTTAATGGGACGGCTTGGTATGAGCTTTGTGGCGTTTGCACGCCTCCGGTTCCCAGCGCGCCAAGCGGCATTACAGGGCCATCCGCAGGATGTGCCGGCGACACCCTAACGTATTTCATTAATCCGGTGGTCAATGCCAATTCTTACCAATGGACAGTTCCTTCTGGGTGGACCATTCTTTCAGGTGCCGGAACCCAAATCATTCAAGTACGATGTAGTTCGACTTCTGGAAATATTGCCGTACAAGCTGCCAATGGTTGCGGAAGCAGTGCGGCCGTCTCTCGCTTAGTTACGGTGGGAACATCGCCTGTTACTCCCACCCAGGCCAGCCTGATTCCCGGACAACATCAGGTGACTTGGCAGTGGAATCCGGTGGCTCAGGCTACAGGTTATGCATGGCATTCCACCAATAATTTTTCTGCGGCCACACCTCTGGGAAACCTCACCTCTTTCACCCAGACAGGGCTTGCCTGTCATGCAAGTCAGTCTATTTATGTTTGGGCATATCAAACCTGTGGCGCTTCGGCTCCACTTGTTTTGAATACACAAACCCTTCCATGTTGTACCACGTTTACCGGCTCATTGGCCAATGGCTTGCTTTCCTACCATAAAATGTGTGGAAATCTGCAAGATGTCTCGGGTAATGCGCGTCATGGAATCAATCCCAATGCCATGGCTTTAACCACGGATAAAAACGGGACGGCCCAGTATGCGTATGCGATGCAACAAACCCAGAGTTATTTTGACTTTCCAAGTCCCGGTGTGCTGAATTATTCCATTTCAGTTTGGATTCGTCCCAGTGCATTGCAGCCATCCGTAGATATCATTCAGTTTGTTACCGCGGCATCTCATGGGGAACACAGCCAAACATTGAGAACCAATGCCAGCGGATTTATTGAGCACCGGGTGTGGCATGGCGGAGATGCGGTAGTCGCTTCTTCCATTCAGGCCCAGGCCAACACATGGTATCATCTCGTCGCCACAGCGCAATCTGGAGGCCAGATGAAATTGTTTATCAACGGCCAGTTGGTGGGTTCCGCGCCCCTCAATACCATTTGGACGCTTGGAGATACGTTTCGGGTCGGGAAAAGCAATCGATCCGGATCCAACAATGGATTTGTTGGTGTTATAGATGAAATAGCGGTGTGGAATAGAGAATTAACCAACAGCGAAATCACGACCTTATTTAATGCATATTAAAGCGTTTTTTGGCGCGATACTTGCCCGTAGAGGCTTGGCCGTCCTTTATCGTAGAAAATGGAGGATTCATATATGGCCAAAGCCATTATCTTTACAAGACCAGCAACCAATTCTAAGGAAAATGAAAAAATTTATTGCATTTACTGCCTTACTACTCACTTTTGGTTTGGCTCATGCTCAAAGGATGTACGACGGCTCCGGTCGTCAAATTGGGCGTGTAGACGGCGAGCGTTTTTATGATGGCTCCGGCCGCCAGACGGGCCGTGTAGATGCGGAACGAGTGTATGACGGTTCCGGCCGCCAAATCGGACGGATGGATGGAGAGCGGATTTACGATGGCTCCGGGCGACAAATCGGACGTGTAGATGGAGAACGTTTGTACGACGGCTCCGGCCGCCAAATGGGCCGCATCGATGGTGAACGAATCTACGATGGTTCCGGCCGCCAAATTGGCCGTGCCGAAGGTTTGAGAAGAAAGCAGATTATTCTGTTTTTCTACTTTTTTATGTAGGCAAAAGCCTTTAGGCCGTTGATCCGGCCCCTCTCAATGGTTTTTAAAAGAGGAGGAAACGGGGAAAAGGAAAAGCTTTTGTAATCTGCTTTTACCGATCCGTCACTTCTCCTAAACCAAACCTTTATCTTTGCAAGGTGGAAAAAGGAAAACATGGGTTAAATGTTTGGTGGCTCGCCTGCCTGGTGGGTTACATATGCACCTTTTCTACCTCATTTACCTCGCCTTCTGCCAACGAACATGTGGAAATTTCCCAGGGTAATGCGCCCTGGATTTTGTCGCTGCCGCCAGTCACGTCCATGTCTGTATGGAAAATGGCCGAAGGCGGATGTTCGTTTCATCCGGGTTCTCATCTGGCGTTTCATGGAATTTTTTCCGGGAATTTTACCCTTTGCAAGTTTTTTCCCCGGCTGGTAAACGGCGTTCAATGGCAAGATGCCAGGCGTCTGAATCTTCCGCGTTGGATATCCGCCACATTATTTCCGTTTCACGTTTTCTGGTAGCAGCAAGCCACTCTTTTCACGTTTAGGAAAAAGAGCATCCATGCGTTTCCGGAAAGGGAACGTGCATGTGCCATAATGGCCTTTTTACTTGATTATTTTAACCAATCAACCGTTTCTTTCAACAGTAAAGAAACAGGCTTGATGCTGTATGAACCTATTTTAAAAACAACATGATGGAAACAGGAGTAGCCCTTGTGGGTTTAGTCATTGTTCTGATAACCGTGCTCCCCTTTATTTGGATGCGCGAAATGCGCCGCAGGAAAGAAAAAGCCAGATGGCAACAACTTCAACTTGGTGCCCGTGAAAAGGGCATTGACATTCAAGAGTATGCATTCTGTGGCCCTTGGATTTTTGCGCTTCATGCCGAGGCCAAATATTTCTTTTATGCCCATGAATCGGCGCCCGGCAATGTGCAGATGATTGGGTTGAATGACGTAAAACGTTGCGAGTTGGTTAAATCCATGGAATCGCAGGGAAGTCGCATTTCGGATATCGCCCTGAAATTTCATTTTCGGTCACAGGCCGCACCAATAACCATTCCGACGTATTCGTCCGACAAATCGTCTCAACTTTCCGATGAGCTCATGACCACCGGTCAGTGGGAGAAGAAGATCATGGGTTTGTTATAGTCCACGCAGCGAGAGAGAAAGCATCCGTTGCGTAATCGGTATCCGGGGCGGCGTGAACTCCGGGCAGATTGTCTACTTTTGTGGAAGAATCTTTCCTATGCGTCGTCCCGATACCGTTTTTCAACAAGCCTGGACTCATTTGGTGCAATTGCTGGAGCAGCGCTTTGGTGAAGGTTTGGAAGTGGAAGGGATTTTGTTGCTCATCGGCATTCAGGAAATTGGTCAAGGGCCTTTGAAGCTGAACAAACAACAGAAAATGGAAGCCCTGCATGTGGCGGTTTGTTCCTTATTGGTGCCTTATGGTTATTATGCATTTGTGGGCCGTGATGAGGCCGGATGGCCGCATTTTGAAGCGCTGGAACCGGTGCCACATTTATCGACCATGCAACAACATCGCTTTATCAAGGAAGCCATTTTAGATTATTTCGACGACGGAAAAGCGCTGATGGAGCCTTAAGTGCTTGATAAATTGTTTACTTTGCTAAACCTCATTCGGTTCGCATCGCAATATTTTTAATCAACTGATTTCATTCGTGCGCATTTCTGCGAATGGACGAAAGCCGCATCTTCATGTCTATTTCTCCTCACTGGTCTTTTCGCAGCAAGTCGTTTCAACACCTAAAACTGGCGGTGAAATCATGAGGCCGGGAAAGCGATTTGGATGTCCTTTTACAGAAGCCAGGAAAATACCGTAAACGTAGGGCAATGATCAGAATGATGCGCTTCAGATAAAATGCCCGCTTCTATTAAATGTGGCCGTAATTCCGGCGTCAGAAACTGATAATCGATTCGCCAGCCTTTGTTCTGAGCGCGGGAATTAAAACGATAACTCCACCACGTGTACTGATGAGGTTCGTGGTGAAATTCCCTGAAGCTGTCGATGTAGCCTAAGCCGGTGAACCGATCCATCCAGGCGCGTTCTTCGGGCAAAAAGCCGGTGCTATTTTTGTTGGAAACTGGATTGTGAATGTCGATGGCTTTATGACAAATATTCACGTCGCCACAAAGGATCAAGGCCCGTCCATGTGCACGTAAGGCCTGTACATGGGCCTCAAAATCGTCCAAAAAGGTATATTTTACGGCCTGTCGTTCATCGCCGGATGTGCCGGAAGGAAAGTACACGGACATCAGGGAGAACTTGGGATAATCTAACCGAATAACGCGCCCTTCGGCATCATGCGCAGGATGGTTCATGCCTAAAACCACATTGTCTGGTGCTGTTTTCGCCAGAATGGCTACACCACTGTATCCTTTTTTCTCCGCCGGAAAAAGATACGCCTTGTACCCCAATGCTTCAAAAGCGGCATGAGGAAACTGTTCAGACTGGGCTTTAATTTCCTGAAGGCAAAGAAAATCGGGCTGATGGGTGGAAAGCCATGTGTCTAATCCTTTTTGCAGGGCAGCACGTATGCCGTTTACGTTGTAGGAAATAATTTTCATCGTAACCACGGATATCGGTTGTACAAATCTTGTTTTTTTTCAGCGATGGTTTTTGCCAATGAAGTCGCATTGTCGGGCTGCAAAGGTCGGTGTGCTTCCAGTTGCCGCCATTTTTCCATGGCTTTAAGGGCGGTTTTGGCATCCGGATGCACCCAATGATCCAACCATTTTTCCCGAATGATCCGCACTGCGGTGGCAGAGGGATGCGCCATGTCTTCATCGAAAAATCGATAATCTCTCAATTCTTCTGTGAGAATTTCATACGCGGGAAAATATTGTACGGCGTCTTCCTTTTCCAAAGGGTGTAGTGCCGCTCTCAGTATGGCTTTTCCCAAAGCAGATGCGGCCAGGCCATCTCGCAGATGTTTTACGGGACTGATGCTCACCACCCAGGTATGTTGTGGAAATTGTTGTTTCCAGCGTTCCCGCAAGTGCCGTAAATCTGCGGTAAGCTGAGCCGTGTCGTATAATTTCCTTTCAAATTGATTTTGTGGCAGTTTATGGCAATTGGCGACCACTTGTCCTGTGGTTTTTTCAGCAAAATAAAAAGCGGTGCCCAAGGTTAAAAATACGTGTGAAACTTGTGAAAGGGCTTCTTTGCATCTGGCCAGGGATGCTTCCATGCCCGCGCTGGCCTGCTCCCGGTCCGGATGGCAAAACTGACCATGAAACCGTAAATCGACCCAGCCTTTTGGCGTTTCCACCAAATGCAAATCGGGTTCGGGGGAAAGCAACAAATTCAGGGTGGAGATGCAGGCCGCAGCGTCAAATAAAATGCCGGTTGGATTCACGAAAACCGGAAATCCGTGATGTTGCAAATGTCCGCCGATATGGGTTGTAAAGCACGATCCGACAAAGAGTGCACTTTTTTCCGGAGTCCAAATGGGCTGTCCCGGAACCAGAGAAACAGGTGTACTTAAGGAAATCATTCCCGGATCAAGTGGCCAAATCCGGCATGAAACCGGGATAAACTGCGGTCATATAGACCAAAATAACAGAGATATGGCAGATTCGGCTTCAGTTCGTCACCCGTAAGTACCACCAATCCACCACCCGCAGGAATCAAAGCCGTTTGTTGATGAATGATTTGCCGGTATTCGTCCAAAATTGCTACGCGCAATCCGGCAATGGAGTCCGTGTTTACTTTTAGGGTAAAAGATCCCGTCATTGGATTCCCCAAATACGGAAAAACAGCCACGTTTTCAGATGCAGCGGCATCGGGAAAAAGGGTTCCCGAGGCAAAGGCCAATGCTTTAGACCCTTCTATGGACAGGTTGGGCACATGCTGCCATTGACCGTCCTGACAGCTGCGGATTCGTTGTCCGGCCGCATTAAATTTTTCGAAGCATGAAAAGGAAATCCGATCCTCTGAGCAGCCGTTCCAAACGAAACTGATGAGGAACGCACCAATGAACCACCTCATTCTTTAGGCAATTTTTGTTTTAATTCCACCAAAAAGGCTTTCATTTTATGCAAGGTTTCGGTGGTGCTGTCCGAAGGTGGAAGCGGAGCCAGAGGATGTTGTTCTTTTAGCCGTTTCTTTGCTCCGTCTAGCGTAAATCCCTGCTCTTTGACCAGCTGATAAATTTGCCGGAAACTAGCGAGGTCTTCACGGGTGAAAAGTCGATTGCCCTTTTTGTTTTTTTTCGGGCGGATGATGTCAAATTCCTTTTCCCAAAAACGAATCAGGGAGGTATTCACATCGAACAAACGAGCCACTTCTCCGATGGAGTAGTAAAGTTTGAGCGATTCGTTATCTTTTTCGCGGTATGGCATCAGGTGAAAGATACAATTTTTTCCAATTATGGGACATGTATCAATTTTGTAACCCATTGTATTTGTTGATTGGATTCACCCATGATCCAAATGGGACCAGAAGGCAAATCCGTTAAATCAATGAGTGTATCCGTCTGACCTTGTGGCCAAATAATTTCTTTCAGTTTCTTTCCGTCCATAGCAATCAGATGGAGTTTTCCGCCGGATATGGTCATGTCCGGAAATGCCAAACGGGTGACATCCCGGGCTGGATTGGGATACATGACCGGCTGTTGGCTGTTTTCTGTGAGGCCAAGTGAAAAATCGACAATGGGGAAAATGGCAAAATCGATGTTCAGTCCCCAGGTATGAAAGATGGGGCGCCATGCGCCGTTCCAAAATTCCCAGCTTTGTGCATGTCTGGGCGGATTCCCGTTTGTACTGCTGTAAAGTGCGATGGTGTCGCCGGCCACCAGACGCTGAAAACGCATCCCAACGGCATGGTTTCTGTTGACGGAACGTGGCGTGATGTTCCAGGTAAAAAGGTTTGGGCCAAAAATGGCACCTGTGTCTAAGTCGGCCAAAAGAAAAGTATCTCTGGCCCAAATGGTTCGTGGCACCACACGATTGGAATCGTACACGGTCGCAGCAGAGTCCATGTCCATCCACACCATGATGAGGCGGGACGAATCTTCCGGCGCAGACGTTTGGGTTTTACGGGCAAACCAGTACAAAAAACCGGTCACCGTATAGCTGTTGTTTTTCAAATGAAACTCCTGCAATTTGGCGGACTCTCCAAATCCGGAATTTCCACTCACATAACCGCCGTTGGGCGAGGCGTATAGCGTGGGCGTAGCCTGAATAAAATGAGAATCCAGGGTATCCATTCCTGTTTTCTGGAAAGAGGAAGGAAAAACGGCGGAAACCGACAATGGTATAGATGGCTTTTGGGCGAAAAGACCAGAGGCAGATAAAAGCAGTCCTGAAAGAAGAAGGAAGTGTTTCATGGCAAAAGGATGTAGGTCCGGACTTGTTTCCCGGCGTGTAAAAAATAAACGCCCGGAGGCAAAGCGGATGGCAAGGAATAATGCCCCGCATGATCGGGTTGAATAACGCCGTGAATGCGTCCCTGCGCATCTGAAAAACGGACGCTGGTTTTTTCCGGCAGATGCCAGGTGAAATCACCATGGCCGGGATTGGGGAAAAGGGAGGAATGGGACGCGTCGTGGGATTCCAGCTGAAGCGTTGGGCCTTGCACAAACAAGCGCATGTTCCAGGTTTGCACCGGATTCGCGCCGTCCGTCAACGTATCGTACAGGTTATTTGCGTTGCAATCACTGTAGAAATCGCCACCTCCAGAGTTGGGCACCAGAAGTTCAAACCCGGCGTAATAGGCAAATGCTTGCGGGAAAAATCGACTTTTTACAGGTTTGGGCAGTCCCGGCGAGCACGCGCCGTCTGCGTTGGCTCCGGCGATTAAGTGGAGGGTGTCCGCTTGTGGATTTCCCCAAAACCGCACGCGGATACCCACGGAGGTTTGTGCAGGAATGTCCTTTTGTTTTAAAAAGTAAAAAGGAGTGGGCGCGCCGCCGGCCAAACTTTGCGAGAGCAACAATGTATCGGCATGCAGCACCTGAAGGGTTGGAAAACCTTGTTCATCCAACGTGACCACATCCACAATCAGTGTGTCGGTGGTGGCGGACGTTTTCACATGTCTTAAGGTGATTTCCACTGAATCCAGCGTGTAGGCCAAAGGTTGTTTTGCCCGAAACTGCCGAAGCGTGTCTGCAGATACCAATGTATCGAATCCGGCGATGGCGTAGCGCATTTGGGCGCTGTCTGCCGGGAATCGCATATTGATGGGATAGGCACGCGCAAAAAAGCCGGACAGGTTTTCAGCAGAAAACAAATCCACGGCCCAGGCGTCTCCATTTTTTTCCGAGGGAAAGCCTGGCATGATCGGCTGTCCCTTTGCCGAAAACGGCCAGGTTTGTGCGCTCACACCAAAGGCAAGCACACCAATACACACCATGCCCAGGAAAAATCCTTTCATCCCCGGATAAAACGCGTGTTTTTCAAAATGGTTTCGATGCCTTCGAGCAACGGCTTTCTGGGGCGTTGAAGCAGTTCGTCCATTTTAGACACATCCGGCAAACGGCGGGTCATATCTCCTTCCGGAAGGGGTGGAAGATGTTGGATAATCGAAGAGGAACCGGTCGCTTGAATAATCGTTTTGGCCAACTCCAGAATGGTGATTTCCTGGTTGCCGCCCACATTCACTACATCGTTGACAAACAGATTTTTGTTGAATGCATTAAAACAGGCATCCACATTATCTTCCACGAAACAGAAGGTACGTGTTTGGGAGCCATCGCCATACACCGTAATCGGTTCGTTGTTCAGTGCGAGGTTAATGAAACGACTTACCACAAAGTCGCGGCTTTGTTTAGGTCCGTAGGTGTTGAAAAAACGGAAGATGGTATAATCCAAACCGAACTCCTGCTGATAAGATTTTAAGAAGGATTCCCCCACATTTTTTACCACTGCATAAGGCAGACGGGAATTCAATGGCGTTGTTTTTTCATTTTGTGGAAACTCCACGGGTTCACCGTACACTTCGGAAGATGAGCTGAAAAACACCCGTTGCACTCCTGTATTTTTAGAAAGAGAAAGGATGTTTTCGATACCGCGGATATCTTCCAGCACACTCACCGGATTAGCCAGGGTTCTTTTTACACCAACCAGGGCGGCATAATGGAAGACGAAATCGAAGTGATAGCCGTAAAATACGGAAGAAATATCCTTGAAATTATTTACGTTACACTTAATAAAGCGCACATTGGGCCCGGTGGGGCATTTATCCATGCTTCCGGTGCGAAGATTATCTACAATAACCACTAAATTATCTGGATCTGCAGCCAGTTTATCTGCCATGCAAGAACCTACAAAACCGGCCCCCCCGGTAATAAGGATATGTTTTTTAAATGATGTTTTCATGCGTTTTGTAAGATTTTTTGTAAGTACACGCCATAGCCGCTTTTCATGAGGGGTTGGGCAATTTTTTCTAATTGTTCGGTGGAAATATAGCCCATTTCCCAGGCAATTTCTTCAACACAACCAATTTTCAAACCTTGCCGCTCTTCAATGACTTGTACATACTGAGAGGCTTGCATCAAAGAGGTGAACGTTCCTGTGTCCAGCCATGCCGTACCCCGGTCGAGGACTTCTACCCGGAGTTTTCCTTGTTCCAGATAAATGCGATTCACGTCGGTAATTTCATATTCACCCCGTGGGCTTGGAGCCAATTCCCTGGCAATTTTCACCACCTGATTGTCATAAAAATACAATCCGGGGACAGCGTAGGAAGATTTTGGTTGTAAAGGCTTTTCTTCGATAGACAAGACTTTTCCATCGGGTCCAAATTCTACTACGCCGTAGCGTTCCGGGTCGCTTACGTGGTAGGCAAAAACCACGCCTCCATTGGGTTGTTGAAGGGTTTGGAGTTGTCGACCCAAACCGGTACCATGAAAAATATTATCTCCAAGCACCAATGCCACGGAATCGTTTCCTATAAAACTTTCGCCAATCACAAAGGCTTGTGCCAAGCCATTAGGCACTTCCTGAATTCTGTACTCAAACCGGCAGCCCAGTCTTGAGCCATCGCCCAAAAGTCGCATGAATCCTGCCTGGTCTTCCGGAGTGGTAATTATTAAAATCTCGCGAATGCCCGCCATCATTAACACCGACAAGGGATAATAAATCATCGGCTTGTCGTAAATGGGCATAAGTTGTTTGGAAATACCCTGCGTAATTGGATACAAACGGGTTCCTGACCCACCGGCTAAAACAATTCCTTTCATAGCTTAATGATCATTCAATTCATGGTTTCCGGAAGTTGTTGGCGCATCATTTGAAATAGGCGCCCTTTCCTCCTCTACTTCTTCTAGTGTATTATAACTCGCGTACTGGTTATCCATTTCTTTCTTTTGCAGGGAAATGAGCAAGGACGGCAAAAGCGTCAGGTTGGTAATCATGGCCACGAGCAAGGTCATGGAAACCAAAATACCCAGGGCCACTGTCCCGCCGAATTCCGAGCCTATGAATATAGAAAATCCGAAGAAAAGAATCACAGAGGTGTAAGCCATGCTTAATGCGGTATCGTTTAATGCCTTATGCACAGCAGGTCGAATATACCCTTTCATCAGTTTTAAATCCTGGCGGTATTTCGATAAAAAGTGAATGGTATCATCTACAGAAATGCCAAAAGCCACAGAAAAAATGAGGGAAGTTGAGGCTTTCAGCGGAATGCCAAACCATCCCATGATGCCGGCAGTAAACAGCAGCGGAATAAAATTGGGCAAAATGGAAATAAGGGCCATTTTAATGCTTCTGAACATCACAGCCATAATCAAGGCAATGAGTAAAATGGCCAACAAAAGACTCATGACTAAATTTTTAACCAAATAGTCGGTGGCCTGTAGCATCACGATGCCGGCGCCGGTCAGCACCACAGTTTCTCCGGTTTCCCCAAATACTTGCTGCGCCATATCCATCATTTTGGCTTTAATGGCGTGCATTTCGTAAGTGCCCATGTCTTCCATCCTGGCCTGAATCCGCATGATTTGTTTGGTCGAATCCATGTAGGATTTGGTGAGGGGGAGGGCCGTTTCTTTTTGGGAACCACTGAGGTATCGGCCAAGTAGGGACAAATCCAGTGAAGAAGGAAGCACGTACGCTTCCGGTAAATTGCTGTAAAGTGCTTGATTTCCTGTTTTTACCAGTTCAATCATGCTCATTGGCCGAGACAATGCCGGTAGGGTCTGTAAGCTGTCCTGAAAGGCTTCGATTCGCCGCCAGAATTTTAAATCTTTGCTCGCACCGCCTGGTTTTCCACAATCTACCATCACTTCAATGGGCATGACGCCACCAAAATGGGTTTCAAAAAAACGCAAATCATCAAACGTTCTGGAATTTTTTGGAATGTCGTCGGACATTTTTCCACTTGGAACAATCCGCATGGCACCCAAGATGGAGAAAATGGTTAAAGCACTGATGGACAGATAAATGTATTTTCTTCTGCGTGCCACATGAAATGTGAGCCAAGCCGTAAGCATGCTGGTGCCTTTTCGTTTTAAATGGTGTAAATGGCGGTGCTTGGGTGGTGGGAAAAGGGAAAAAAGAATAGGAATGAGGACGATGGAAAGTAAGAAAAGGGAAAAAACGGAAGCGGAAGCCAGCAGGCCAAACTCCACGAGCAGTCGGCTATTGGTGCTAATAAGGGTGCCAAAACCGATGGCGGTGGTTGCGTTGGTTAGAAAAATGGACCTGCCGGTCTTTTGTATCACCCGCGTTAATCCACGCATTTTGTTGCCATGAAGCAAAAATTCCTGGTGAAATTTGGTGATCATGTACACGGCATTTGGCACACCAATCACAATCATGAGCGGAGGAATGAGTCCGGTAAGCGTCGTGATTTTAAACCCAAAAAGGACCAATAAGCCGCTGCTCCATGCAATGCCTGTGGCCACCACGAGCAATGGAATAATAATCGCAATGGCAGACCGAAAGAACAAAAACAACACCAATGAAGTCATGACTGCGGCCAGCAGGGTGAACAAAAGAATTTCTTTTTTCGAGCGACGGATGGAGTCCGTACGGATAAAAGGCAAGCCGGAGATATGAAGTTCTGTGCCCGTATTTTTTTCAAAATAAGCCAACTCTCTTTCGATATCAGAAATCAGTGGTTCACGGGCTTTGCTGTTTACGATGGATGGGTCAAGGCCCGCCATTAAAACAAAAATGCGGTGGTTTTTATCCCAAAGTACATCCTGATAAGCGGGCGCCAATTGCAATTGGCGGTTTAGTTCCGCTTGATTATGAATGATATCCGGGTTGAAAAGAGGCTTTGTTTCAAACGCGCGGAGACTATCGTTTCGGTGAATGGTTTGGGCGGATAAAGCCGAAAGAGTCCACTGAACCGAAGGAATGGCACGAAGTTGCGCTTCCATGCGAATCCATTCCGACGCACAACAAGACATAAAATCGTCGCTTTCCAACGCCATGAAAACCACGTTGGCCTCCTCGCCAAATCGTTCTTGAAACAAGTGGTAATCGATGGCAACAGGTTCAGAAGCAGGCAAGACCTCTCCTGGTTTATAACTCATTTCTGCGCGCGTAGCCAGCAGCCCTAATGCCGCCGTTAGCACGCCCGTAGCCACCAGCAGCGAAATCCGTTGCCGGAGAATGAAAGATGCGACCTTACTCCACATGAAATTCTGGGCACGAAGGTACATAAACCAAGGTTTGGATTTCAACCAAAATAATTTTCATCTTTACACCATGGGCCGTTTCCTATTTTCTTTGCGTCTGGCCTGGCGGTATCTGGTCTCAAGAAAGTCCAGAAATGTAGTGCACATGATCACCGGACTCTCCTTAGGTGCCATCTTTGTGGTGTCTGCCGCGTTGGTCGTGATTCTTTCTGCATTTAATGGACTGGAAGACAAAATTGTAGCTTCGTTGAATGTCCTGGATCCGCCCCTGTTGGCCATTCCTGTTTCGGGTAAAACGGCTGCCGTATCGCCGGAACAATGGAACCAACTCCTGGCGTTGCCCGAAGTGCAAGGCGTGTCCCGTATTTTGGAAGAAAGCGTCCTGTTAATGTATGGCAGCGAGCAAATGGTCGCTGTGGTGCGCGGTGTGGATGAACATTATCTGGATCTTTTTCAGTTTTCCAATCACATGGTAGAAGGTGAAGCCGCTCTTTTTTCCCGCGGAAATCCCGGTGCATTGATGGGGGAAGCCCTCGCCGACCGATTGGGATTAAGAATCGATGATCCCTTTACCCGCTTGCAACTCTACGCCCCAAAATCTGGAAAAGTAGATCTTTTTCAACCTTTCCGGGAACTGGTGCTTCCGCCTGCCGGCGTGTTCTTTATTCCGCAGGAAGCCAATCGGAATTTATGTCTGATTCCATTAGAAGCCGCCGCACAGTTATTCGGGAAAAAAGGAGAAGTATCGGCCCTGCATCTGGTGACAAAGCCTGGTAAATCCGTGCGAAAATTGAAACCGGTGGTGGCAGAAATATTAGGCGAGAACTGGATGCTTCAGGATCGGTTAGAGCAGCATGAAGCCATTCATAAAATTTTACGGGCCGAAAAACTGATGGTACTGCTGATTGTGGGATTTATCTTGTTGATTGCCAGTTTCAATCTAATTTCTGTTCAAACCCTTTTGCTCGTGGAAAAGCAAAAGGATTTACGCATCCTCTGGTCCATGGGCGCCGAATGGGCAGATATTCGAAAGATTTTCATGTTGTTAGGTACTTTAGTAAGTGCGTTGGGTGGATTTTTTGGTGTCATTTTCGGTTTGGTTATTGTTGGCCTGCAATGGTGGACCGGCTGGTATCGGTTAAATGAGGTGGAAGCCTATCCGGTGGTGGTGAAAGGAATGGATGTGTTGGTGGTGCTGACCATGGTGATGTCGTTGGGAGCTTTGGTTTCCTGGTGGCGCATGAGAAATGTAGATTTGTCCTAAGTAATCCTTTTTCCCGAAACGTCGACTTACAGGATTCTTAGAGATTTTTGTTATCATTTTAAGGGCAAGCTGTATCTTTCATTCATGAAAAATTTTCTTGTAATCAGTTTGTTCAGTCTTTTTTCATCTGCCCTGTCTGCCCAGCAGCCCACATGGTCGGAACAAATTGCCTGTATTTCTTTTTCCCGTTGCACACCTTGTCATCATCCGGGTGGGCCGGCGCCTTTTTCCATGATGACGTATGCCGACGTGTTTCCGGCCCGGTTTGCCATTCGGAATGCGGTACAAACGAAGTTTATGCCACCATGGCCTCCCGATCCCACCTATGCCCGACACGCCTTTGAGCGCGCGTTAACCCAATCTGAAATAGATGAAATCGTCCTTTGGGTAAACCAAGGCGCGCCCGAAGGAAATCCTGCCAATTTGCCCTCGCCGCCTGCGTATAACAACGCCTCACAATTGACGCAAGTGAGCTGGACCGGCAGAATGCCCGAGTACACCAACACCATTTCCGGGGAAGATTATCGCTGTTTCCTGATTCCTGTGAACAATGCCACACCTCAAACCATTACGGCGGTGGAAGTAGTTCCGGGTAATACATCCATGGTGCACCATGTGTTGGTGTATCAGGACAATTCCTCCACGCCGGCACAACTGGATGCGGCGGATCCGCTTCCGGGATATTCCAATTTCGGAGGCGTGGGAAGTCCGAATGCCAAATTGATTGGCGCATGGGTTCCCGGTTCTTCGCCGATGGTTTTTCCCGCCGGCACCGGCATCCCCATTCCCGCCAACGGGCAAATTGTGATTCAAGTCCATTATCCGGTCGGAACGCTCAATAAAACAGATTCTACCCGCATCAATCTGACCTTTGGCAGTGGCGGTTTGCGCGAAATCGCTTTGGATCCGGCCCTGAATCACTACACCAATCTGAACGAACCATTGGCCATCCCTCCGGGACAAATCAAATCCTTTTATGCAGAGCGAACCATTCCTGTGCCGGTTACCCTTTTATCCGTAGCGCCACACATGCATTTACTTGGGAAATCCATTAAAGTATTTGCCGTAAAACCCAACAACGATACGGTGCCCCTGATTCACATCCCTAAATGGGATTTTGCCTGGCAAGGATCTTACGATTTAAAGCGTGCCGTTACGTTTCCCGCGGGCACAAAAATTCGTGCCGAAGCCGTATACGACAACACCTCTGCGAATCCATGGAATCCAAGCAATCCACCCCAATGGGTTTATGCCGGTGAAGCCACCACCGATGAAATGATGGTGGTGTATTTTTCTTATCTGATTCCTTCCTTTGCGGCCGATACGAATATCGTGATAGATCCACATGATACCCAACCGACCTGGATGGGTTGTGAATTCCTGGGCGAATCCACTTTTTCGCCTGTTGCATCCATTCAGGTGTATCCACAACCTGCCCGGTCAGAAGTGCATTTAACAGGCTGGCCCGCTTATTTTACGAGTGACATACTCGTGTATCAAATGTTGGGGAAAAAAGTTTGGGAAGGGCGCCTGGAGGCCGATGAAACAGGTAAGGCAACCTTATCCTTTCCCGGTTTGGCTTCTGGAAAATATGTGGTTTGGCTCGCCAAAACAGGACAAAGGATTCCTGTCATGTTGGTGGAGTAAGAGCGATGAGATCCTGCTTCCGGAGAAAGCGAGATACATAAAACGTTTCAGCCCTCATATTTTCATTCCGTTTTTAAAGGGGGGAAGGCACCGTTTCCTGCTTTCTATCCCGAACAGAATCCGTAATTTGTACCAAATTCTAAAGGTATGTTACGTTTTTCTGTCGGCATGGTGCTGATGCTCTGGGCTTGCGGTGGTCCAGGAACTTTTTCCCCGTCTCCCATTACCTTGTCGGAAGATTCGCTTTCCATGGTAAAGCAGCGGCTGGCAACTTATCAAACGGTACCGCTTACTGCAGATCTTTCCCACCTTACGGCTGAAGAAAAACAGATGATTTCTCTGTTCATTCAGGCGGCGGACATCATGGATAGTCTTTTTTGGGAGCAGGCTTACGGACCCGCGGCACCTTTGCTGGAACGCATCACCCAACCGGAAGTGCAGCGTTTTGTGGAAATCAATTACGGCCCTTGGGACAGATTGAATAACAATGAACCTTTTTTGCCCGGAGTCGGTCCAAAACCACCCGGCGCCAATTTATATCCACCTGACCTGGATGAAGCCACGTTTTCTGCATGGAATCATCCGGATAAAAGTCAGATGTACAGCATGGTCAGATATTTGACGAATGGGGAAAAGCAAGTGATTCCTTATTCCGAATTTTTTAAGCCGCAGTTGAATCGTGCCGCGGAATTGCTCAAAAAAGCAGCCGCTTTGTCTACCGATTTGCGGCTAAAAAAATATCTTGAACTGCGTGCAGAAGCCTTTTTGTCGAATGATTATTACGCCTCTGATCTGGCTTGGATGGAAAAGGGCGGGAATTTGGATTTGGTGATAGGGCCCATTGAAAATTATGAAGACAAGTTGGCGGGAGCGCGTACCTCCTTCGAGGCGTATGTGTTGGTAAAAGATCCTGTTTGGAGTGCCCGATTAGAGAAATATACGCCATTGCTTCCCGTTTTGCAGAAAGGTCTTCCGGTGCCGGATGCGTATAAACCGACCTTACAGGATGCCGGTTCCGAGATCAATGCATACGATGTTTTGTACTATGCAGGCGATTGTAACTCCGGTTCCAAAACCATTGCCATCAATTTACCCAACGATGAGCGTATTCAAACCCAAAAAGGCACGCGCCGGCTTCAGTTGAAAAATGCCATTCGGGCCAAGTACGACGCCATTATGGTGCCGATAACCAAAGCATTATTGGTTCCTGAACAAGCAGACATGGTGAATTTTGACGCGTTTTTTTCTACCATTATGTTTCATGAAGTGGCCCATGGATTGGGTGTGAAAACCCTCGTAGATGGTTCGGGAAAAACGGTTTCCGAAGCTCTTGGTCCTCATTACGCGGCCATTGAAGAAGGGAAAGCAGACATTCTTGGACTATATATGATTCGCCAACTGCACGCCATGGGCGAAGTAGAAGGTTCGTTGGAATCGTATTACGTCACCTTTATGGCCGGGATTTTTCGATCTGTCCGTTTTGGTGTGGCCTCGGCCCATGGAAAAGCCAACATGGTTCGCTTTAATTATTTCCTGAAGGAAGGCGCATTTTCACGTGACCCGGCTACCGGTAAGTACCGCGTTCACCCGGAGAAAATGGAAAAAGCCATGGAAGGGCTTTCATTACTGCTTTTAACCATTCAGGGCGATGGCAACGCAAAGGCTGCCGGAGAACTTCTGGAAAAAGAAGGTAAAATTAGTGCCCAGCTTCAATCGGATTTGGATCGCTTGTCCGAACAGAATATTCCGGTAGATATTATCTTCGAACAAGGCGCCAAAACCTTAGGACTTTAAACCATGAAAAAGATCATTTCCTTGTTTTCTTTCATTCTCTTTATGAGCGTATTAACTGCGCAAGGGGGATTGCAATTCAATCGGGTTTTTACATTAACGGATCAAACCCAGACCGTGCCGGCCAACAAAGTGTGGAAGGTAACGGCCGTATTTGGTCAGGAAACCCGTGTGAACGAATGCGTAGATTTTTCCTCAACCTCTACCCATGAGGTGGGACCACGAGCGCGTTGTGGTTCGGCCGGGTTGCCTGCCGCCGTTTCTGCCAGATTCAACTATTCGATTCGCGGAATCGTATTGAATGGTATTAATGTGGCGTTTTCTTTGTCTGGATTTGGGCAATGTCCCAGTTCCAGTTTAACACTTACAAATAGTTGTACAGGAACTACCTATGGTTGTAATTATTTTCAAAATCCCGCCGATTGGTCTTGTGTCAATATGCCAAACGATCCCAATTTATTACCCATTTGGCTAGCGGCGGGCAGCACCTTGCGCACCCTGGGGCCCAATACCTTTGCATCTGTCATTGAATTTAACATTGTTCCCTGATTTCAGGGCGTATCTTTGTATGGTGCCTCAAAAGACCATGTCATGAAAGCCTACCACGACTTGTTGCAGCATATTTTGGATCATGGCATCGATAAGTCGGACCGAACCGGCACCGGCACCCGCAGCGTATTTGGTTATCAGATGCGCTTCGATTTGCGGGAAGGTTTTCCATTGGTGACCACCAAAAAACTTCATTTACGTTCTATTATTCATGAACTTTTATGGTTTATCCGTGGCGAAACCAATATTCGGTATTTGAGGGAGCATGGCGTTACCATTTGGGACGAATGGGCTGATGAACAGGGCGAATTGGGTCCTGTTTACGGAGCACAATGGCGCCGGTGGTTGGCTGCGGACGGAACTACGATAGACCAACTCGCCGAAGTGATTCATCTTTTGCGACATCAGCCGGATTCCCGGAGAATCATTATGAGCGCGTGGAATGTAGGACAATTGAAATCCATGAAATTGCCGCCATGCCATGCCTTGGTTCAGTTTTACGTGGCCAATGGCATCTTGTCTTGTCAGCTGTATCAACGCTCTGCAGATGTATTTCTGGGTGTGCCCTTCAACATTGCGTCTTACGCCTTGCTCACCGAAATGTTGGCACAAGTAACAGGATTACAACCCGGACATTTTATCCATACCCTTGGAGATGCGCATATTTACGCGAACCATATGGAGCAGGTTCAATTGCAATTGTCCCGCACACCGAGGCCTTTGCCCCAATTATGTCTCAATACATCCATCACGCAAATCGAAGATTTTAAATTCGAGGATGTGACCATTCAAGCCTATGATCCCTGGCCTGCCATTCAAGCTCCGGTGGCGGTATGAAACAAAAAATCACCTTGATTGCAGCCATTGCAGAGAATGGTGTCATTGGGAAAGATGGGACACTTCCGTGGCATTTACCGCAAGATCTGAAGTTTTTCAAAGCCAATACCTTAGGGAAACCCATGATCATGGGGTCGAAAACATTTCGGTCGATTGGGAGTCGGCCATTACCGGGCCGCAGGAACATCGTGATATCCCGGTTTCCTTCGGATCTTCCTCAGGTAGAATTTTATCCGTCACTGGAAGCTGCCATGCAAGCCTGCGCTTCTTCGCCGGAAATCATGATTGCCGGAGGCGCCATGTTGTATCAGGCCGCTTGGCCTTTGGCGACAGATTTTTGGCTGACGCGTGTGTACGCCACGCCGGAAGGCGATACCTTTTCCCGTTTGCCAGAAGCTCCGGAATGGCGCTGTATCGAGAAAAACAGCTATCCTGCTGACGACAAGCATGCCTACGCTTTTTCCATAGAACATTGGGAAAAGACATAGACTAACTACCTTTGTAAAAGGCAAAAACTCGCCCTGGAAAAAGTAAAATATTATTCGGGAAAATGGAAAAGCAGCGTAAAACGACCTTGAAATGTGGTGGATGTGTGGCCAAAATTCAATCGGATATGGATAGACAGATTGGTCCGGATTGGTGGAAAGTGGATGTAGAAAGTGTTGAAAAATGGATAGCGTTTCCAGAAGAAAAGGAAGAAATAGTGGAGGAGGTGCTTCAAAAGCACGGGTTTCGATTTAAAGAGTAAGAATCAGTATATCAGAAACTTTACTGCGCAGTTTCTTCTGGTGGCGGATAGGGAAATACATGTTTTTCTCTGGAACGAATCAGGTTTTCCATGTCGGCATACACTTTGGCCTTGAGGGTCGGGACATCTTTTTCCGTGAGACCTTTGGTCGAAATGGCAGGAAGATAAACGGCCCGAATAGTACCCGGGCGAAGCGAAATGCCTTTCATGGGCATCAGGAAGCGCGCGTGTAAAATCACGAGTGGTTGAATGGGGCATCCTGCCGCCACCGCCAGTCGGAAGGCGCCATCATAAAAAGGACCAAGTGGGTAAGGGCTTCGATTTCGAGTGCCTTCCGGAAACAGAAACAAAGAAAAACCTTGTTTTATGGCCGCCAACATGGCAGTCATGCTTCGTTCCCGACTTTCTTTAGAGGATCGGTCTACAAAAACAGATGCCGTAGCAAATAAAAATCCAAGAAAAGGAATTTTTTTCAGGGACGATTTGGCCAGTGCTTTCACCATAAGTGGCGACGAGCCTGCGCCGTTAAGTAAGTCTAAATGAGACGAGTGGTTAGCTACAATAATGGCCGGAGCCTCTTTGAAATGTTCACGGCCTTCCACACGATACCGGATTCCGGAGATAAAAAACCAGATGCGAGCCCACCAGCGATAATAGGTAAAAATGACGCGATGCGCTTTCGATCCGAAGAGGGCGTAAATCGGAGCGGCATAAAAAAAGCCTAACACCACAAAAAACACAAACGTAATCCCACACCAAGCCTGGTAGGGCCACCAAAGTAATTTTTTCAGCATGAACAAAGATACATCCTTTCCCATTCAACCAAATG
Organism: uncultured Candidatus Competibacteraceae bacterium; assembly: GCA_964578885.1. Classification (GTDB taxonomy): domain Bacteria; phylum Bacteroidota; class Bacteroidia; order CAIKAF01; family CAIKAF01; genus CAZRHR01. The sequence continues at coordinate 30,323 of CAZOEO010000013.1, forward strand.
GAAGTCCGTTCTGTCGCACTTCCACGCTTGTTGTATCTTTACCACATGAATATCCGGCGTTCAAAGAAAAATCTACTTTTACTTTCCATGGCCGTGTTGGCGGTGGTTTTGACCTGGCTTTTCTGGCCATTGGCCTCCAGTCAGTGGAATATACAATGGGATCCGCAGATGACTTCCGGGAAAACGGCCTATCTGGACACGTTAAGCAAAGCACCCCAAACAGGACCTAATGTTATTTTGATTTTGGCAGATGACTTAGCGCGAAATGAATTGTCTTGTTATGGCGGAACCGACGTATCCACGCCACATATTGATCAGTTGGCCTCAGAAGGCGTTCAGTTTAAGGAAGCATATGTGACCGCGCCCATTTGCGCTCCGTCTCGCGCATCCTTGTTGACCGGAAGAGTGAATAATCGTTTTGGTTTTGAGCACCAGCCGCAGGCCAGGTACCCGAGGAACCGACTGGAATACTTTGCGTTTCGTTATTTTATCGATACAGATCAGTGGCAGGTGGCGCCCCAATTTTCTTTTCCGGATGCGGCCAACATTGCCCAACAAGGCATTCCACCCGGAGAAATCCTTTTACCCGAAATTTTTCAGGCGGCAGGTTATCGCACCGGGATGTTTGGGAAATGGCATTTAGGTGCAGAACAGCCATTTACACCCAATGCCCGGGGGTTTGATACTTTTTATGGATTTTATGAAGCTTTTTCCCTGTTTGCAGACAGCCTGCGTCCGGACATCGTAAATGCCAGGGTCGATGAGTTTAGCGATAAACATATTTGGAGCAAAGGCCGTGAGGGCACCTGCGCCATTCGAGACAATGGGCAGGAAGTGCAGGACACGGGATATTTTACCTTTACCATCGCCCAAAAGGCATGTGCTTTTATCCGGGAAAACAAGCAGCGTCCTTTTTTCCTGTATTTGCCTTTTAATGCGCCACATACGCCATTTCAGGCGCCCAAAAGCTATTATGATCGTTTTGCGCATGAGAAAAACCATACCCGTCGGGTGTATCTGGCGATGATAGCCACCTTAGATGATGCCGTAGGACAGGTGATGCAATGCTTGGCGGAAGAAGGGTTAGACGAAAATACCCTGGTTTGGTTTTCCAGTGATAATGGTGGCGCAACCTATACCACCGCGTCTTGGAATGATCCGTTGAAAGGAGGAAAGTTGAGCAATTGGGAAGGCGGCTTACAAGTGCCGTTTATATGGAAATGGGAGGGACAAATTCCAGCAGGTCAATCTTTTGATTTGCCGGTAAGTCTCATGGATGTGTTTGTAACCAGCCTGGCGGCGGCAGGGATTACACCGCCCCGGGACCGCACTTTAGATGGTGTGGACTTAAAACCCTGGTTGGCTGAAAATAGTCCTGCACAGGCACCACATCCTTACTTATGCTGGAAAAGTGCTTATAATAAAGCCATTCGCAAAGGCGATTATAAATTAATCATCGACGAAAACACCCAGACCTTTCAATTATATCATTTGCCCTCCGATCCTGAGGAAAGAAATAATTTGGTGGAGAAGGAGCCCGCGTTGGTGAAAGCATTGTTAGACAGCTTCCTTCAGTGGGAAAAGGACATGGTTCCGGCGCTTTGGCCAGGAATTATGGACCATATTTTCATCATCGATGGGAAATCCTATTTGTTTCGTGTGTAAAGTAATGGGTGATAATGAGCCATGGCTACCAAAGAAAGGGCTTGGGGAACCTCAGCTACCAGTCATTGGTGCCCTCGAAATGAGCGGACAAGTTGCTTCAAATTGGCCATTAAACGGCGATCATCGATTAAAAACGACTTTGAAAAAGGAAATGGATTCATTCCGGATTTTTCACGGGAAATCCAGTCGGTGCTGGCCATGCCAATAGGTTCAGAAAGATGAAGCGGCCGGAGTTTTACCCCACTTATATCACAATGGTAAACTGCCGTAAGAGTAAAGACGGAACATTTAATCTGTTGTAGAACGTCTTGCGTTTTGCCTCAGGCATTCTCTCAACACATCGTCCACTTCCATTTTGGGCGTTAAGGTGATAAACCCACCGGAGCCCGTATCCGCCAATTTCTTTAATCCAACCAGTCCGGCCGGCTCATTTTCAAAGCCAACCACCGTGAGTTTAATGCCTTTTCCCAAAAATCCTTTGACCATGTCTAAAATCGAAGGACTGATTTTAAATTTTCCATCCGTAATGAGAATCACCTGGTTATTTCCTCCTTCAATGTAGCCCATTTGGGCAATCCGGTAAGCGCTTTCCAGACCACCAAGAGAATTGGTATTGCCTCCCGCGGTTAGTTTTTCCACGAAAGGCTGCATGTCTGACTTTTTATTTCCCACCTGGTGAATAAACAACTCCTGAACCGTGGTAGCGAAGGTCAAAAGGCTCAAAAAATCGACAGATCGAATCATGTCAATCATTTTTTGTGTGGCCAGTTTAACTTGTTGCATCCGCGATTCGCGATTCATGGAGCCTGAGACATCCAGCAGCAGCACTACGTTGCTTGGGCGATATGTTTTTAAAGAAAAGAATGGACTTTCTTCCGGGGTGGTGTCTTTTGCCAAAGGCAGCGGTTCCGGCAAGCGTTCGGTGCCTCTACGCAAAGGCAATATGAGTTCCGGCTGGTCTCGAATGATGCTTTCTGAACGTTGGAGGGGAAGATAATTTGGTGCCTGAGCCGTTGTTTGGTAAAGGCCAACGGGCAACCGCAGCTGGAACTGTCCCTGTGAATTCGTGTACACCGCCCCCAACATGCCGAAGTTTACTTTCGCAAGGGCCAACGGTTTTCCGGTTTCTTCATCCACCACCTTACCTTTTACAAGTACTTCAGGCCGATCGAAGCGAGAACGTAATTGTGCCGGCGGACAAGCTGTTAGTGCATTGACGGCCAATGATTTAATTTGTCCCTTGATGTTCAGCTTAATCGGTTCAGGAGCGCCAGAAACATAAATGAGAATGTCTTCAGAGAAATTTCCCGTTTTTTCTGTATAGAAAAATACCCTGATTTCTCCGGTTTCCCCTGATTCTAAACGCATTTTAGGATATTCAACCAAAACACTTCTGCTATGTTTGGGAGCTAAAATGTATTGAGGATGCACGGATTCGTTGGTAAATACAAAAACGGCCGGTGGATTTTCCCAGTTGGCTACAGAGCCATAATTAAATTGTTTGCTTTTAAAGGATAAAACTTCTTGTCCTTTCATGCCAATGGAGACCAGCAGAAACAGAGAAAGTGACAAGAAAGTGTGGAGGTTCATGGTGGCAAAAATACAAATAGACGACCATCTGTAAAACATCCTCATGGTTTAATTTCAAAGGAATCCCGGATTCAGATTATCTTTGTAGGAATGATGCATGCAGAATACTTTCAGGCACTTCGTGAAGCACTTCAATATGAGTGGGATACGGAGAAAAAAATGTTTGAGGGATATATTTCTTCTGCCACGCCAAAAGAGCGTACCCGCACCGGACTGACACGTTTTCCCTTGTCGATCAAAGACCATGGCATGGCCGGAACGGGCATTTTCTTTATGGATCTGGTTCCCGCCAAACAGGGGCAGACTTTTCCCCAACCCGAACAAGGCGCGGGTTTTGGTGGAGGTCGACCTGTTCGGCTTTTTACCAAAGAAGATGACCATTGGATGTATGGCGTTATACGCCAAATCAGGGGAGAAACCATTCGCGTTTATTTGCCGGTATCCGATGTGCCCGATGAATTTTTCGAGGGGCATCTTGGTTTGGATCTTCGCTTCGACCAACGTGCGTTTGAAGACATGATGGAAGGACTTCATTTTGCTGAAAAAGCAAGAAATCAGTCTTTTGCAGATTTACGCGATGTAATGTTGGGGCTGCTTCCTCCACGTAAAGAGTCATCTTTGCCTTTGGTTACCGGAGCCATTCAGTTGAATGCCGTTCAGGAAGAGGCCGTAAAACATATTTTGTCTTCCCTGGACGTGGCTTGCGTGCACGGACCTCCCGGCACAGGAAAAACCGCGACCCTTGTGGCCACGCTGTTTTCGCTTGTTTCTGCCGGTAAATCCCTTTTGGTAAGTGCTGCGTCTAATGCGGCGGTAGATCATATCGCCTTTCGGGCGGCACAGGCGGGATTGTCGGTGGTTCGTTTAGGAAATCCTGCACGCGTTGGGTCTCAGGCCGAGGCCTTTACTTTGGATGAACTTCGCAGAAAGCATCCTATGTTCAATGAAATGAATGCGTTGCAAAAGAGGGCGGCCGAAGCATTCCGGCAAGCCGATAAGTTTCGTCGTGTTTTTAATGCCGATGTAAAAACAGAAAGGGCCGAGTTGCGCCAGTTGGCGAAAACGTACATACAAGAGGCAGAAGCCTTAGATACGCATATTAGCCGCGACATTATTGCCAAAGCTGAATTGGTTTGCACCACCTTAACCGGAACCTCATCTTCCCTTCTACACGGAAAAGTATTTGATTATTTGGTTTTAGATGAGGCCACCCAGGCCCAGGAACCAAGCATCTGGCTGGCACTACAAAAAGCAAAAGCTTTGGTTTTAGCCGGCGATCCTCAGCAATTGCCTCCCACCATTAAAGATGAAAGAGCCAAAAAAATTCTTGAAAAAGGATTGATGGAGAAGATGATGGAACGGCAGCCAGACACCTCGCGGATGCTTACCGTGCAATATCGCATGCATCCCACCATCATGCAGTTCCCGTCTCAATGGAAATATGGGAACAAGCTCGAAGCGGCGCCGGAAGTGTTGCGTAGGGAGGAATTAACGGTTCCCTTGCATTTTTACGACAGCGCAGGTTCCGGCATGGAAGAGCAGGTCGATGAAACTTCCGGATCACTCAGAAATGATGCCGAAGCGGTGTTGATTCAGCGACTATATCATTTATATTCAGCGGAATTCCCCGATTGGTCTATTGGCGTGATTACCCCTTACAAAGCACAGGTAAAAGCCTTACATGCGCTGGATATTCCGGCAGATACCATTGATGGCTTTCAGGGACAGGAGCGAGACATCATGCTCATCAGTTTGGTACGCAGTAATGCGCAGGGAGAATGTGGATTTTTAAAAGATGAACGCCGAATCAATGTGGCATTGACCCGCGCTAAACACAAGTTGGTGGTCATTGGCGACAGTGCTACGTTGGGGCATCTGTCATTTTTCAGGGATTGGTTTGCCTTTGTGGAGGAAAATGGGGTGTACGACTCGGTGTGGAGTTTGAGTGATTGGGGCTGAGGCTGTTAAAAGATTTGGAGGAATAAGTGTTAGGGCAATGTGTCCCGGCACTACTTCGTTCCATTCTTTAGTAAAGCCTCAGTGAATAATCGTACAAGGTAGAACGATTTTATAAAGCGAAAAGAAACGGCGTAACGAGATGGTTGTGAAAACCATGGGAGATAATTAGAAACACCCAATTTGCTCTTCCGAGTCCCTCCGTTTAAAAATCACCGCACCACCAACGTCTCCGACGTCAACTCCGCATTCGACTGCCCATGAAGCTCCTCTAACAAAGCGGAAACCTCCTCGCCCGTGAAATTACAAAACCAACGATCCGCGCGTTCCTGAATAGAAGGCAATCCTTTTCCGCGCACCGTATCTGCAATAATCACGGTCGGTTTTCCGGGTGAAAGGGGAATGGACGAAAACGCTTTTTCCAGCGCATCGAAGTCATGTCCGTTTACGCGGGTGACGGCACAACCGAAGGCCTCAAATTTCTGAGCCAAAGGTTCCAGTGGAATCAGTTCCTCTGTGCGAATGTTGGCCTGGAAATGGTTGCGATCTACCACGAAAACCAAATTATCTAGCTTGTAGGCTTGGGCCACGAGAATGGCTTCCCAGCAAGTGCCTTCATTCAATTCTCCGTCGCCAGTCACTACCACCACGCGGTTTTTTCCACCACGCATTTTAATGTCGTAGGCGATGCCTAAACCCACGGAGGGTAAATGCCCTAACGAACCGGAATAAAATTCAATACCGGGAATGTTTCGATTGGGATGCCAATAAATGAAATCGTTTGTTTTCAGATGATTGGTAAGGCGGGAAGCATCCAGCCAACCCATTTCCACCATGGTGCCGTACAAAGCGGGTACGTCATGGCCTTTAGACAGAAGCAGATAATCTCGGTCGGGATCATTGAATGTATCTGGTCCTACCTGTAAAAATTCGTTGTATAGATATACAAAAAGATCTGCGCAGGATAAGGAAGCGCCGATGAAACAGCCGCCATCTGTACTCATACGGATAATGTGTTCCCGTACTTTGAGGGCCATGCTTTCCAATGCCTGTTTGCGGTCTGCTTGCATCGTTAAATTTGTTTGGTTTGTTGTTCCGTTATGGTCTTTAGTTCGTCCAGGTGATTTCTGTACCAGTTCACTCCTGCAAATTTGGCATTAATCTCATAGATTTCCGGATGCTCATCCAATAAATGCAAAATTTCTGACAAACCAAAAGCGGGATTCGAAGGATAAAGGGCTTCGAAAACAGCTTTGATAAAGTTGTAATCCTCAAGATAATCAATGGTAAACCGGTGCGTCATGGAAAAGTCTTTTCCTGAGCTGCAAAGGACATTGCCAATGCGGAAGCGTTCCGGATTTTCCCAAAAGAAGGGGGTTGTATGTTCTCTTTCGAGGGGTTTTTGGGCTTCTTCCCATGCGGTTTTTAACGCGGAAAACGTCATGATCTCTACATCATTACCGTCTGGCCAAGTGGCGGGATGAAGGTTCGAAACATAATCGAATTGTCCTTCATAATTTTGGAAATATCCAATCACTTCATCGATCACAACTGGATCAATTAACGGCACATCGGAAGGTATTTTTAGTACAACCTCGGCATTGAATTGCAGGGCGGCCTGATAGTGCCGGTCCAGCAAGTCGGTGCTATGACCTCTGTAACAAGGCCAGTTGTTTTCAGCACAAAGGGCCGCAATGGCGTCGTCCTGGGGTTCTTGTGTGGTTGCGACGACAAATTCAAAATCGGAGCGGGCCATCAAAACCCTTTCTACCATGCGATGCAGCAGAGGTTTGCCCAGAATGGGCATCATCACTTTATCAGGTAGGCGGGAAGAACCGCGCCGGGCTTGAATAACCACTAACCTTTTACTCATGGCTACAAAGATACCGCTTGATGTTTAGATTTATATTGTTTACAAAAAGCAATACCATCTCCTTCAAAATTCATGAAGGACCGGGCTATGTCAGCAATTCTTTCCGCAGATTTTCCTCCGTTTTGAATCGGCATTAACCGTTTTAGTTCATCTTCATCGAAGTAGCTGTGAACTTTTTTTCCCAGGGCCATGCCCACATATACCACCGTAGAAAACTGACAAATCAGTTCTTCGCAGTTGGCGATCATGTGATTGGTGTTTTCTCGCTGAAATACCAATGTACCTTCCGGCGCATGGGTCATGATTTCCTGATAAGCTCGCTCCCAAATTTCGTTCGGATGCAGCTTAAAAATCATGGGGCGTCCGGCCGCAATGTTGGTCGCCTCCCGGATAAATCCAATCCGATCTTCCTTTTTCAACGTTTCACGGATGTCTGAGGTACAAACCAAGACGTATTGATGGTAAGGGAAATCGTTTTGTAAAAAGGTGGCACAATCGTCGAAGTTGGGCATACCCGTCACCAAAATGCGGTCTGCCTGCGTACCGAGGCGCGAAAACTGTTCTTTATATCCCGGACTGGCACAAGTGTAAATATCTGCCAGGTTCATGCTGCCGTTCAGCGCTGTTCTAAGTGCAAAGTATCCGGGAAGATTCAGCTTTTTCACCACTTTGGCCCAATTGTCCAAAGGATCGGTCATGCCCTCTTGTACAAAAATCGTTTTCTTTTTTTTCACCCAACGCGGAACCAGCGCATCGGTACAAAGGAAAACCATGGCATATTCTTTCCGGTGTTTTTTCCCGGCATAGTCATATTGCAGACCATGTTCTGCTACAAATTTTTCCGCATTTTCCCGAAATGGGCCAGACATAATGGTGGCTTCCATTAAGCCAAGGTCTCGGACCATTTTTTCATACCATCTGTCCGGAAAAAACTGTGTGAACCAGCAATCGAAATCATCCTTCAGATATTGATAAATCTGAAACATTTGTGTGGTTTGGTTCATCGAACCATTCACAAAGAGGATTTTGGGTTTGTTTGCCGTCATGTTGGGGAAATTTAGGACACCACTCTTTCGAAGCGAATCGTTTTGCCCAGTAGCCTTAAGCCAACATAACCGCGAATAAGGGCAAGGTTATAATTATTAAGAGTTATGCGACAGCCATACGTTTTACCGGATTCCGGATCGTATAAAGAGCCGCCTCCCCACGTGTCGTTGCCTTCGTATTCCATGTCGCGAAGGGTTCTGAGTCCAATAAAAGGAGTGGAACGCAAGGCGGGATCTGGATTTAACTTGTCCGTTTTCACACTTCCGTCGGCAAAATGATTTTTTTCCAACCAAACGATTTTTCCAAAAAACTTGCGACCGATGCGCTCAATTTTAATCTTCACCGTCTTTTCTTCATTGGTCCAGACGCCAGCCAACGCATTTTCTCCATACTTCTCTGCTACAACGCCGGCCGCAAGGGACTGGATACCCATCCAACACATAAAAATCATTAACCAAGAGGCTTGGCGCATACTTTTCACTTTTAACATAGGGCACAAAAATACGGGTTTTAAACCTTCACAAAGGACATGCCACAAGGTATTTTGTACAAATATTTGTTAAGGATATTTTTGGTTTCCTGTAAGTTACGCGTAATCAATCTGCCAAGAAACTTTTATACCCTTCAAAGTTTCTAAGGTTTTCCACTGGCCCCTTCTCCTTCAAGTGTCTTTTATGCAGAGATTTATATCTCTTCCAAATGGTCTGTTCGCCGTATTTTTTCCGCATTTCGCTTTTTCTATGGCTTCACCGAAAGCACATGCCTATTCCGTTTTTAGGGAAATTGTTTTGCCGATATGCTCATCGTGTATGTGTATTTACTCTTAGTTCAAAAGGATATTGCCCATTTCAGGCGCTATTTTCGGGAAAATGGAAAAAAGAAAAAATGAAGCCCAAGCCTAAGGCACCATGATCCATGATTTCCGCAGACGTTCCCTTGTAGTGGATGTTTGCTCCAACATGTGTGAGAAATGCCTGGACGGCCGCACCCAAGGACCAAAATATGAAGATGCCATTTACATGGAGACTCGTGTAAGATTTATGTCGTCAAACGATTGGGCCTGGCAGGTATGATGTGGTTTAAAATGAATACCTTTAAAATGAATTTTTACATGTTTTGGTTATGCGAATGTATCTTTTCAGAACGCTATTTTTCCCTGTTTTTGTGCTATTTTTCACTTTTAACTCGCAAGCTTTGCGCGGGCAAGGTGTACTGATATCCAATGCTCCCGGAACCCCGGATACGTCTGCTGCACTGGAAATTCGCAGTACGCAGAAAGGTTTGCTCATACCACGACTGACCACTGCACAACGAAACAGCATTGTAAGTCCGGCAGTGGGATTACAGGTATACAACACCACCACCGGCTGTTTGGAGATATTTCATGGAACACTTTGGTTAAGTGTAAGTTGTAATTGTCCGGTTCTGCCCAATGCCGGCTTTGCTATTAGTGGATCTACCGTGACCAATACCGCACTGACCCTCACACCAGCTCAGTTGGGGCTTAATTATGTGTGGACGGCTACCGGTGGAACGCTTTCTTCTTCTACGGCGGCTTCTCCCACTGTCACGTATGCCAATGCCGGAACATTTACCATTTCATTAACGGTAACCGATGCGACCGGTTGCACCTCGACTTCTCAGCAAACCATTATGATTTCCAATGTGGCGCCCAAAAACTGTCTGGCCATTTTAACCGCTTCCCCGAACTCTCCTAGCGGCGTGTATACGTTAGATCCAGACGGCGTCGGACCCATAGCTCCCATGAGTTGCTATTGCGACATGACCAACGACGGCGGAGGATGGACCTTGGTAATGCGTAATACCGGTGCCAACATTACCACAGAGAATACCGGCGCACAAGGAAATCTCTCGGCCCTGCAGTCCCCAACGGGAACAGCGGCTAAATATGCAGATAACGTGATCAATGCTTTGCGCACCAGCACCACGACGGCCATTACTTTTCGCATAACATCCAACAACATTGCTAACCGGTATTTTATTCCCGGCACATGCACCTATCAGCATAATTCCAACGGCAATTCATCTTCCGCCATTAGTCCTGCGTGCAGAAGTTACACGGCGTCATTCACCACGGCGCCCTCTCCTTCTTACATTCAATGTACGTCTTGGGGCGGCATGGGTGCTGGAATTGATTGTTGGTATGGCTGTAATGGAACGAGCAATTATACCAACGTGGTGAATACTCACCGCGGTTACAGTGAAACTTCCGGCATCACTACCAACGCGGCAGGAAGCTCATTAGGCAGCAGTAGCACCACCTATGGCAACGATGTGTTGCTTTGGGTGCGTTAAGTCAAACTAATGGCTCCACCTGGATGTTGCTGGATCCAACCTTCCAGTTCCATGGCAGTTATTTTGGCCGAAAGTTCACTCCAGGGACGCTGAATCCTGTGCATGAGTTCTTCGGTACGCATGGGGCTTTGGGCCTTCAATGCCTGAAAAATCAAAACATCCAGTTCTCCGGTTGGGCCAAACAACACTTCCTGGCGACCAACCGCATCCCAACCCAATTCGGCAGGCAACTGCTCCGGTTTCCATAAAACACTGGCAATAGAATCAGCCATGAGATCTAAACAACCCTGCGACATGGGGTCGGTGATTCTTCCCGGCACCGCAAAAACGTCTCGGTGGTAATCGCGCGCCAGTTTCGCGGTAATCATGGCGCCACCACGGGACGCCGATTCTACCACCACCAAAATGTCACAAAGTCCGGCAATCAATCGGTTACGCATGGGAAAATGCGCACGCTCAGGACCTGCGCTTGGCAGTAATTCCGACAGGATGCCGCCGCCCTGTTTTATTCTTTGGGCCAGTCCAAGATGCTCCGGTGGATACAAATGATGTAAGCCATGCGCCACCACCGCAATCGTGGGCAAACCTTCTTGCAAGGCTTCCTCATGTGCAGCCGCATCTATTCCAAAAGCCAATCCGGAAACAATGGTAGCGCCTGTGTTTTTAAATGCTCTGACCACTGCTTTGGTTTGCTGAATGCCATAAGGTGTTGCTTTGCGCGTCCCCACAATTCCCACCCACCTGCGAGAAGGCAAGGGAACTTGTCCGTCATAAAATAAAATCAATGGAGCATCTGGAATTTCCTTTAAGCCAGTGGGATACAATGAATTATTCCAAGGAATAATCTGGTAACCATGCGCCAAAGCATCTTTGATGACGGAGTCATACTTCGACCATGTCCTAAATCCGGCCAAAGATTTAGCAAGGACAGGTCCAACACCTTGTACTTGAGATAATTCAGTGGCTTTGGCGTGAAAAACACCCTGGGCCGAACCAAAATGAGCCAACAAACGTTGACCCAAAATGCTTCCGATTCCCGAAAATTCTTGCAACGCCAAAAGCGCTTGCAGCTCTTCGCTTTCCTTCATAAACGTTAAAATTTAGGGGGGAATCGTAGGATAAAAGTATGAATTTTTTGTGAATTTTCAGAAAGTGATTAGGTTTGACTTGGTTTTTCATTACGCCATGGTACCGTCACGGATAAACGAATTGTTGAAGTAACTTATAATCAATCGTTATGAGCTCCAAAATGGCCGCCTGGCTTCTTATTTTCCTATCTTTTACCCCATTGTTTGCACAAAAGGGGACCATCACAGGTAAGGTGAGCGATAAAACCTCTGGTAAGCCGCTGGAATTTGTCAATGTATTTTTGAAAGGCACACAAATCGGAGCCAGTACCAACGAAAATGGACAATTTACCCTGGAGGCCGAAGGCGGAAATTACACCCTTGTGTTTTCCAGCATCGAATATGGAACCGCCGAACAAGACATTGTTGTGCTTCCGGGAAAGACGCAAACCGTTAACAAAACCCTCGAAACCCAGGCCTTTAACCTCGCTGAAATGACGGTAAAGTCCGAAGGTAAATTCGAAAAGAAATTTGAAGAGGTCACCGTGACCATGGAGGTCATGAAGCCCAACCTCATCCAAAACCGTAATGCGGTGAACATGGATCGCGCGCTACAGCAAGTACCGGGCGTTACCATTGTAGACAGTGAGCCTCAAATTCGTTCCGGATCCGGTTATAGCTTCGGCGCAGGAAGCCGCGTTATGGTGCTCGTAGACGACATGCCCATCCTTTCCGGTGACGCCGGTCGTACGACCTGGGGAATGGTGCCGGTGGAAAATGTTGAACAAGTAGAAGTTATCAAAGGCGCTTCTTCTGTTCTCTATGGCTCCTCTGCACTCAATGGCGTAATCCATGTGCGCACCACCTATCCGGGCCTCCGTCCTGTGACCAAATTCCAAATGTTTACCGGTTACTACGACTTGCCTGCCGGAAAAGACTGGACGCCCAGCCGCCCGCCCATTCAAACTGGATTTTTTGCCACCCACATGCAAACCTTCGGTCAGTTCGATGTGGTTTTGGGCGTAAATGCCTTGTTGGAAAATGGTTATGGCGGTCCAACGCCCAATGCTGCCACAGATCCCATCGATACGGTGCGCCCCGGGATGTTCGACAACCGCATTCGCTTTCACATGAATTCCCGCTATCGCATCAAAAAAGTAGAAGGCCTTTCTGTTGGATTAAATACCATTGGTTTGTTTTCCAGAAGTTCCAGCGGATTTATTGGACTCAACGCCCAAGAAGGATTTTACCGCTTTTATGACGGAACCATCACCCGTACCAACCAAACGGCTTATACCCTGGATCCTTACGTTGAATATGTCGGCAAAAAGGGTTCTTTTCATAGCCTCAGAACCCGTTTTTATTCACTGAACAACGCCAACGACAACAACCAGAGCAATCAGTCTCAGGTTATTTATGGTGAATACCAATTCCGCCATCGCTTTGTTTCGGAAAAGGCCCAAAACCAAAGTTTCCTCAAAGATTTTCAAATTACCGCTGGTGTGATGACTTCGAATGTGTTTGCATCATCGCAAATCTTTAACGCAAGTGGCAGCGGCAGCGATAGTCAACTTAATCTCGCAGGTTACGCCCAGGTAGAAAACAAATTTTTCAACCGCAGACTCACGGTGAGTGGAGGTGTGCGTCTGGAGCATTTTCGACTCAAAGACATTACTGAAACCCAACCTGTGTTCCGTGGTGGTGCCACCCTGCGCGCCATGCAAGCCACCTTTATACGGGCATCTTTCGGACAAGGATTCCGTTTCCCCACCATTGCAGAACGCTATATCCGTACCGCCGTGGGGCCGGCCAATATTTACCCGAATCCCAATCTTCGTCCGGAAAAATCCTGGTCCGCAGAAGTGGGCATCAAACAAGGATTTAAAATCGGTGAATCTTTTAAAGGATATGCCGACGTTGCCCTTTACTGGCAGGAATATCAGGATTATGTGGAATTTACCGCAGGACTTTTCGGAGGAACACAACCTTCGATTGCGAATCTTGGCTTTTCCTCGTTCAATGTGGGTCCGGCCAGAATGCGGGGCGTGGATTTTAGCATCATGGGTACCGGACGTTTAGGTAAGCACTGGACACTGAATGTATTGGCTGGTTACAACTACAGCTTGCCCGAAGCCCTTCGTCCGGATTTAGTGTATGCGGTGGATAGTGTTGGAAATGAACTGTCGTACTTATCTACCTCCTCCGTCGTTCGGCAAGATGGCGACAGCTCCGCTACCATCATGAAATATCGTTTTCGCCATACCGTGAAATTTGATGCGGAACTTTTCTACAAGAAATTCTCTATTGGCGGTAGCTTTCGATTCAATAGCGCCATGGAAAATATCGACTTTGTCTTTTATACCCTGGACAATTTACTTTTTGGCTACGGACTTGACCAATTCCGAAAAGAACGTAGCGGAGGCGATTTTGTGATAGATATGCGAATGAGTTATCAGGTGACCCCATCCAGCAAATTCTCGGTGGTCATTGGTAACATACTCAACCACTCTTATACGCTTCGGCCCATGTATCCGGAGCCACCTCGTTCTTTCGTTTTGCAGTATGCATTAACACTCTGATAAACAACCAAATCTGATCTTATGGCCAAAAAGCCCACACATCAAAAAGAACATTCGTTCTTCGAGGATGTGAACAGTTACTTCGACAAAGCTTCACAGTTCGTGGACACCGACAAGGGAATCCTTGAGCAAATCAAAGCTTGTAACAGCGTGTACCGGATGAAATTCCCGGTAAAAACCCGCAAAGGCATTCAGGTGGTAGAGGCCTATCGGGTGGAGCATTCTCATCATAAGCTGCCCACCAAAGGAGGTATTCGTTATTCCGATCAGGTCAACCAGGATGAGGTAATGGCATTAGCCGCACTCATGACCTACAAGTGCGCCATCGTAGATGTTCCTTTCGGAGGAGCCAAAGGTGGTGTAAACATCAATCCCAGAGATTTCAATGAGGAAGAACTCGAGCGCATCACCCGCCGGTACACTACCGAATTGATTAAAAAGAACTTTATTGGTGCAGGCATCGACGTTCCGGCTCCCGACTACGGAACTGGTGAAAGAGAAATGTCATGGATTGCCGATACCTACGCTACCTTCAACATGAACGACCTGAATGCTTTAGGTTGTGTTACAGGTAAGCCAGTTGGACAAGGTGGTATCCGTGGCCGCCGTGAGGCCACCGGTCTTGGCGTGTTCTATGGGGTTCGTTACATGATGACCTTCGCCGACGACATGAAAAAACTTGGTCTCACCACCGGTGTAGAAGGAAAAACAATCGTAGTACAAGGTCTTGGAAACGTAGGTTACCACGCAGCTAAATTCTTCCATGAGCATGGTGCCATCATCGTTGGATTAGGAGAATACAACTCCGCGGTATATTCCAAAAATGGCATCGATCCTACCGAAGCACTCGCGTATTTCCGCAAAGAAGGAACTTTGGACGGCCTTAAAGGCACCAAAACCCTGAAGAATAACCTCGATGTGCTGGAACTTGATTGCGACGTACTCGTACCAGCCGCCCTGGAAAACCAAATCCATGCCGGAAACGCCGATAAGGTGAAAGCCAAAATCGTGGCAGAAGGCGCCAACGGTCCCGTTACGCCCGAAGCCGAAGCCATCATGAATAAAAATGGCATCGTAGTCGTTCCAGATATTTACCTGAATGCCGGAGGCGTTACAGTGTCTTACTTCGAATGGCTCAAAAACCTCTCTCACGTACGTTTCGGACGTATGGAAAAAAGGTATCAGCAAAACATGAACCACCAGCTGATGCAAACCATCGAAGAAACTACCGGCAGAACCTTGACGGATATTCAGCGCAAAATGCTGGATCGCGGCGCAGATGAATTAGACCTGGTGTACTCAGGATTAGAGGAAACCATGATCAATTCATACGACCAAATCCGCGCTACCCTCATGGAAAACAAAAAAATCGGAAACCTGCGCACCGCCGCATTTGTAACCGCTTTAAGGAAAGTCGCCACGTCTTATCAAACCCTCGGCATTTTCCCATAAATCATTTATAATGTTTGTGATAGGGACTGGTTTCGGCCGGTCCCTTTTTTTTGCGCCATGTGTATGGCGTGTCCCTGCGGGCCGGGCTATTTGTTCCATGTCCTCAGTCCGCGCGGGAAAGCCCGACGCGGCCTTCCGGGCATTCCACGTCTATCCCTCACGCACCACCGCACGAAGTTTCGTTTGGCACGGTTTATTTTTCCTGGAAAGTACTCATCTGAATCTGGCGTCGGATATTTTTTCTTTTATTCCGCTCATTATAAAAGACTTACTAACAAGTCTTTCATGCCTTTGCCATACCACATGTAGGCGGCACAAGCCTTCCTCAGCCGTTTTACCCGAAGTTGCCTCGCCTTTTCGAATCCAACGACCCGTTTAGCTTCCCCAGACTTCTTTTTTAAACATTTTTCCCCGAATCACCATTGGATACAATGCCATGGCGAGGAAGCCCAAAACCGGAACCCAATATCCTTGAATGACTTGGCCGGATTCCATCCAGGCCGCCTGAATAGGCGGTAACACGGCGCCGCCGGTAATCATCACAATGAGTAAACTACTGCCGCGATGTGTGTTTTTACCTAAACCTTGCACCGCCAACGCAAAAATGCAGGACCATAATACAGAGCAGCAAAGCCCGGCGGAAACAATCAACAAAGCACCCAGCGGGCCTTTAAGCCACATGCCGGAAACCACAGCGCCGGCTCCAAACAGGCTGAGCCACCACAACATGGCTGCAGGTCGCTCTTTTGCCAAAAAATAGGGAACCATCAAGACCACCGGCATGATCAATGCGAAAGGCCACAATCCCTGAATGTTTTCCCATGATGTACCACTCAGCCACATACTTAACAGCGCAACACCCAAAGCCAGAAACGGCGCCACCAGCTTCAGCCAAAAGGTGGTTTTCTCCGAACGGCCCAACACCACCACGGCGCCCATCCAACGGCCCATCATCAACGAAGCCCAGTACAAGGACGCATAATGAACCGTGTCGGCAGGCTTCGCTCCCAAAAAAGATGGTTGCTCCAATAACATGGCCAAATTGCTACTCAATGCGACTTCCGTACCTACGTACACAAACAAGGCCATCATGCCCAGGATAAACGGAACACGCCAAAGACTTTTTCCTTCATTCACTTCCGCTTCGCCGGTGGTCATCCGGGGCTCGGGCAACGAAACCATCGACAAAAACACCAGAATCAAAGTGAAAACAACACCAACGCCCACATACGCCCATCCAATTTCAGTGAGTGAAGAAATGCCGGATGCAAAAATCATTTTTCCCATAAACAAGGGGCCAAGCGTAGTGCCCAGCGAATTGAGCGCGCCTGCAAAATTGACCCGTTGGGCCGCGAATGCTTCTTCTCCCATGGCCAGTAAATACGGATTGGCCACCATTTGCAGCACCGAAAAGCCCAAACCCATGGCGAGTAAAGAGCCCAATAACATGATATAGCTTTGGTTTTGTGCCGCTGGATAGAAACCAAATCCACCCATGGCGGCAAATCCCAATCCCAGCAATAAACTTCCTTTGGCACCCAGTTTTTGCACCAAATCCCAACCCAGCCAGGACATGAAGAACAAACAGGCGCCACCAAGCCCGTAGGCCAAATAAAACACCACATCGATGCGCATGGCCTGGGTTTGAGACAAATCGAAAACTTCCTTTACCGCAGGAATGAGTACCGTGTTGGACGAAGCCACAAAGCCCCAAAGAAAAAACAGAGAGACCATGGCCCATAAACCGGTGGAATGAGTTGATTGTGCGCCTTTCATGTGCTTTTCATTGGTTGTGTTGCAACAAATATGCAAAACCCTGGGCGAAATGGCACCAATTTTCGTAGTTTTGCGGGCTATTTTAGCTGAATGATGGTAAAAGCGTGGTTTGAAACTTGGTTCGATTCTCCTTATTATCCCATGCTTTACAGGCATCGGGACCATGAGGAAGCAGCCCTGTTTTTGAACCGACTTTTGGAAAAACTGTCTTTAACACCGCCCGCCACCATGTTGGATGTGGCTTGCGGACGAGGTCGGCATGCATTGTATTTGCATAAAAAAGGTTTCAACGTAACGGGCTTCGATTTATCGGAGGCCTCTATTCGTGAAGCCAGCAAAAATGAAGCGCCCGGCTTACATTTTCAGGTTCGCGACATGCGCGTTCCTTTTTCACAACCCAAATGGGAATTGGTGCTCAATCTTTTTACCAGCTTTGGTTATTTCGATGCCGATACCGATTCTTTGCGTGCCATGCAGTCGATGGCGTCTGCGGTATTGCCCGGTGGAAGTTTAGTGCTCGATTACCTGGAGCCCGGTGCGGTTCAGGTGGCGCCTGGTTTGGCAGAAGCGATTCCGGAGGAATTTTTTACCGACGGCGTTACGTTTGTGGTGCGCAAATACCGGCAAAATGGCTTCGTGTACAAAGATATTTTTGTGGAAGACGGTTCCGCCATGTACACTTTTCAGGAAAAAGTGAGACTGTTCGAGAAATCGGACCTGCTTTATATGGCAGAACAATGTGGATTGGAGCCGATGGCCGTTTTCGGAGATTATTCTCTTTCGCCCTGGTCAGAAGGCTGTTCGAGACAAATTCACTGGTTTAAAAAACCCGGACCATGACGTTGGTGCTGTTGGCTTTATTTATTTCCTTGCCGGCATTTTTGGCTGGAGTTGGAATGTTGGCGCTTCAGCCGGGTAAATCCCTAATTAGATTGTTGCTTGGATTTTCCGGAGCTTTTTTATTGACCATTACCCTTTTACATATTTTACCCGAAGTGTACGGACACCATGGTGCTTCCGCTGGAATCTGGGTTTTGGTGGGTTTTGCCATTCAAATTTTCCTCGACACTTTCTCCCGTGGTGTAGAACATGGTCATCTGCATCTTTCCGGACATGGTGCACCAAAGAAGCGGGTGGTGGGATTAATGGTGGTGGGTCTTTGTATGCATGCCTTCATAGAAGGATTGCCGCTCAGTAAGACCACGCAGTTTCCAGATCCCCTGGCCATGGGCATTATGTTGCATTCTATTCCGGTCGCGGCCGCATTTACGGGTTTATTGTTCATGGAAGGATTTAAGAAAAGTCACATTTTACTGCTTTTGGGCTTGTTTATTGCGATGGCGCCGCTGGGAATGGCCACAGGATATGCCTTTGAGGCGTCCGGTTTTCATGCATTTCACGACATTGCCCTGGCGTTAACGGTGGGAATTTTCCTTCACCTTTCCACCACCATATTGTTTGAATCCGGGGACCATCACCAGTATAAAATCCGCCGTGTGGCCGCCATCGTCCTGGGTATGGCCTTTGGTCTCTTTACCGTGTGGATCTCGCATTAAACCAAGGACGTTCCCCAACATAATTTAACGCAGCCGCAGCGGGTCGAATCACAGGATTATGGTTTAGTTTTTTACTTTTGCATGGTTCAAAGTTTGAACCATATCAAAATCATCATCAACATGTCATTAGTCACTAAAAAAGCTCCTTCGTTCACCGCTTCTGCTGTGATTAACGGAGAAGAGATCGTTGAGAATTTTTCTCTGGATCAATATGTAGGAAAAAAATATGTGGTGTTTTTCTTTTATCCAAAAGATTTCACCTTCGTATGTCCTACGGAATTGCATGCTTTCCAGGAGAAACTGGCCGAGTTCGAAGCACGTAATGTGCAGGTAGTGGCTTGTTCTACCGATACAGAACAATCTCACTGGGGTTGGTTGCAAATGGATAAAAAAGCAGGTGGTATTCAAGGTATTACGTATCCAGTAGTAGCCGACACCACCAAAACCATTGCCATGAATTATGGCGTATTGTTTGGTGAATACGGGTATGATGAGGAAGGACAAATGGTGGCCGATGGCCCTATGATTGCTTTCCGCGGATTGTTTTTGATTGACAAAAACGGTATCGTACAGCACGAATTAATTAACAACCTTCCTTTAGGTAGAAATGTGGATGAGGCGCTTCGTATGGTAGATGCCCTCCAGTATTTCGAAGAAAAGGGAGAGGTTTGCCCCGCAAACTGGAGCAAAGGCAAAGACGGCATGAAGGCTTCTCACGAAGGAGTAGCCAGCTACCTGTCTAACCACTAATTTATTCCAAAAGGAAAAAATGACCCGTCGGAACGCGATTCCGGCGGGTTTTTTTATCTTTATTCAAATTTACCAACGGCGTGAACATTGCCCTGTACGGTCATACCCTCAGACCGGAATACAACACCACTTTACGGCATTTTTTTTCCTTTTTGGCGCATAAAAATGTAACCGTGACCATTGCTGCACGTTTTTCCCATGTGCTCAAGACGGTTTTTGGGGTTCAGCATTCCTTTGTGGAGTTTCATGAGGAGCAGGGATTGCCTGCGGAAACCGATGTGTTGGTGAGTTTGGGCGGAGATGGCACTACGTTGGGTGCCGCATTGCTGGTGAAAGACAGTGGCATTCCTATTTTGGGTTTGAATTTGGGGCGGTTAGGATTTTTGGCGAGCATTCCGCCCGAACAACTGGAAGAAGCGCTCGAGCAGGTATTGGCCAGGAATTTCAGATTAGATCCCAGGACCCTGGTTGGCGTAACTACAGATGGACATCCTTTTGGTCCGCAAGCTTTTGCGCTAAACGAAATTACGGTACTGAAAAAAGATTCTTCTTCCATGGTAACGATTCAATGTTGGATCGACGGGGAATTTTTCAATGCCTATTGGGCCGATGGGCTCATTGTCTCTACACCAACTGGTTCTACAGGTTATAGTTTAAGTTGTGGCGGGCCGATTTTACTCCCACAATCACCCAGTTTAGTTTTAACTCCGATTGCTCCACACAATTTAAACGTTAGACCGGTTGTGATTCCAGACACCTCTACCATCCAACTAAAGGTAACTTCAAGAACTTCAGACTTTTTGGTTTCTCTGGATTCTCGTTCTTTTCATTTTACGGAAGGAAAAGATTTAACCTTGCAGAAGATGCGTTTTCATGTAAATTTTATTCAATTGGCTTCAAACAGCTTCACGGAAACGCTGAGAAACAAGCTTTTATGGGGCATTGACAAAAGAAATTAATGTGCATAGGATGTTAGAAAATTTTATTACTTTTGTGCAGATTAAAACCAGGTATTTGCAATTTTTAATAAAGGCAGAATGAAAAAAATCCTACTTGCCGGAGCTGTTGTCCTCTTTTCTTACACAAGTCTTGATGCCCAGCAGGCACGATATAAGTCCCGCGATGAATTAATGGACAAATTTGAATTGTCGGCAGGGATTGGCATGGTCAATTTCCTGGGGGAGTTGGGTGGTGCCAATGATGTGGGCCGCTCTTTCATTTCGGATTTTGAATTTGATGCACTTCGTCCGAATTTTCAAATCGGAGCCCGTTTCCGTTGGAATCGGTACCTTGCCTCTAAAGCATTTATCCAATATGGTTGGATCACCGGTAATGATGCCTGGACCCGTGACCAATTCCGTAACGACAGAAACCTGTATTTCCGTTCACATCTGTTGGATTTCGGATCCACAGTAGAATTTTACTTTTTGCCGCAATTACCTACCAAGGGTCGTTACAAAAGAAGAGGTTTACAAGCAAGACAAGGCCGTCCCGTATTGGGTTATATCTCAACCGGTGTCACTGGTTTCTGGTTTGATCCTACCGCAGTAGATGCAAATGGTGTCGCCCACTCTTTACAACCACTCGGAACAGAAGGACAATTTATCTTCCCAACCCGCAGCCCTTACAACCGCGTACAAATCGCCATTCCTATCGGTCTTGGATTCCAATTCCGTTTGTCGGATGATTTCAGCCTGGATGTAGAAGTTTCTTACCGCAAGACATTTACCGATTATATCGATGACGTGTCGATGACGTATGTAGACAGAAACCTGTTTGCCAACACCACCGCAGAATATTTCTCTGATCGTGGTTTATACCTTAACCAGGACGATCCAGCTTATCCTTCGAACCACGAAACCTTTGGTCCCGGCCAACAGCGTGGTAATCCGCAAGATAATGATGCCATTCTGTACATGAATTTCTCTTTAACATGGAAGTTAGGTGCCATGCGTGGAGATCGTGCAAAATACCATCAATCGAACTGATTCTTAGTACACAATTTTTCGGCACTGCCGCCGTTCATATTAACCTCTGATGCGTAAGTTGAAACGGTTAATCTGGATGGCGGCATTCGCCTTTCTATCGCTTTCTGCTCAAACCCATGAAATCGGGTTGGGCGGAGGAGCCGGTTATTACGTAGGCGATTTGAATCCCGTACTTCACTGGCGAAATACATATCCCGGTGGAACTCTATTCTATAAATACAATTATGGAAATCACTGGTCTTTTAGAGGAAGTTTAGTGTATACGTCTGTTTCAGCCGCAGACTCCTTAGGATTATTCGATTATCAGACCACCCGAAACCTCAGTTTTTCATCCGATATTTTTGAAATTCATGGAGGGGTTGAGTTTAATTTTTTGCCGTATCGGCCGGGCCGTAACAAAACCAACCGTATCACCCCTTTTATGTTTGCGGGCATTGGCGCATTTCATTTTAATCCACAGGCCAATTATAACGGAACATTGGTCGATTTAGCCACTTTGGGTACCGAAGGGCAGGGGACAGGATCTTTTCCCGAACGTCGGAGGTACAGCAGAATCGCGGCTGTTTTACCTTTCGGACTTGGATTCAAATGGCGTTTTGCAGAACGTTGGAGCATGCAGGGCGAATGGGGCATGCGTATGACGCTTACCGATTATTTGGATGATGTGAGCACCACCTATGCCAACGAAGCAGAATTGCTGATGGTCGGCGGACAAGTGGCTGTGGAACTCAGCGATCCTTCCATTGGTGGATACAGTGGACCCATGAGTAAACAAAACTATATGCGGGGTACCGCCAACGACCTTGATTGGTATTCATTTTTACACCTATCTTTGGTCTATAATATTAAAGATAAAACCATCTGCTACACGGGCGGCAGAAAATAGCAGACATGAGCTTACGTGATCAGATTATCCGGGAAAAATTGCCCCAACATGTCGCCATCATTATGGATGGAAATGGAAGGTGGGCCAAGCAACACGGTAGATTAAGGACCTTCGGACATCAGGCCGGTGTAAAAACGGTACGCGAAATCGTAGAAGCTTCTGCCGAAACAGGCATTCAATATCTTACCCTTTACACTTTTTCCACTGAAAACTGGAAAAGGCCGTCCTTTGAAATCAATGCCCTGATGGAATTGTTGGTGCGAACCATTGGCCGTGAAACACCCACCCTTCAGAAAAACAATATCCGGCTTCAAGCCATTGGCAACCTGGAACAGCTGCCGGTTCGGATTCAGAAGCAATTGCAGAAAACCATTCAGGAAACGGCATCCAACACCGGAACCACGCTTATACTCGCTTTGTCATATTCTGCACGTTGGGAGATTGTACAAGCCACCCAGCGTATTGCCGAAAAAGTAAAACAAGGTCTTTTAGATCCAAATGAGATCAATGAAGCCGTGTTTACAGGACACCTTTGCACCCGCGATATTCCGGACCCTGAACTACTTATCCGTACCAGTGGAGAATTCCGGATTTCCAATTACTTGCTGTGGCAGATTGCGTATTCCGAGCTCTACTTCTCTTCGAAACTTTGGCCAGATTTCACCCGAGAAGATTTTTATACCGCGCTGGTAGATTTTCAACATCGCGAACGCAGATTCGGCGTAACCAGCGAACAACTTATTAATCAGGCCTGATAATGAATAAACACTTTTTTTTAAGCCTGATTTTCACTTGGTGTTTTGGCCTTTTGGCCGTAGCGCAACAGCCCATTTCAATCGATTATGGATTACCCAAGGAATATCTAATTCGCGATGTTCGGGTAAAAAGTAACTCCGACCAAACGCTCGACAAAGCGGTGGTGTATCTTTCCGGTTTAGAGCCCGGACAAAGAATCCAAATTCCCGGTGACCCGCTTTCTATGGCCATCAAACGACTTTGGAAAGAAAAGACCTTTTCAGATGTTCGGGTCTTTGCGGAATTAGTTGGCACCGCTACCGTAGATATTATCATTGAAGTAAAAGAACTTCCGCGGGTACTGAAACCTGTGTTTACCGGGGTAAAAAAGGGCGAACGGGAAGACATGGCCGGGATTGTGAAATGGTATCGGGGAGAAGTGTTGACGGAGCATTTGCTGAAATTGCTGGAATATCGGATCAAAGATTATTATATTGAAAAAGGCTATCTGGATACACGTGTGGAATTTATGGCGAAACCAGACACCACAGCCGGACCGAATTTCGCGGTGCTTCATATTGATGTAGACCGTCGGGAAAAAATTAAAATTGGCTATATCCACATTGCTGGCAACAAAGTAATGCCGACGTCTAAAATCAGACGGAAGATGAAAGATGCCATTGTGGAAAAGTCCCGGATGAATCTGGCCAAAGATTTTCTGCTGTTTATGCAAGGCCAGCCGAAGCCGCGCTATGTAGATTCCATGCTTACCTACCATGGAATCATTAAGCAAACCGTAGAATACATGCGGAATGCCAACCGCATCAATCTGTTTAAAAGTTCAAAGTATGTAGAATCCGAGTGGGAAACGGCCACCAGAGGCATTATTCGGGAGTACAATACCCTTGGATTCAGAGACGCCCGTTTTGTTCGGGACACAGTGTACATGAAAGACGGTGAATTATTTGCCGATCTTACTATTTACGAAGGGAACCGTTATTATCACCGGAAAATCACCTGGGTAGGGAATAAAAAATACACCAGCGGTCGTTTAGACAGTATTCTAAATATTCGCCGCGGAACCATTTACAACCAGGAGGCGCTGGAACGAAAACTCATGTTTAATCCGGCGGGTGGAGACATTTCCTCGATGTATCAGGATGAAGGATATTTGTTTTTTCAGATTAATCCGGTAGAAGTGATGGTCGATGGGGATTCTATCGATTTGGAAATCCGGATATTCGAGGGAAATCAAGCGCGTGTTGGACGGATTCTGGTCACAGGAAACGCCAAAACCAACGACCGGGTCATTCTGAGGGAAATCCGTTGTCGTCCGGGCGATTTATATTCCCGTGCCAACATTATCCGTTCTCAGCAAGCCTTGTCGCAGCTTGGTATTTTAAATCCGCAAACCATTGACATACGGCCCAAGCCGAATCCTATCGATGGCACGGTAGACATTGAGTTTTATGTAGAAGAAGCGCCATCCGACCAAATTGAGTTGTCTGGAGGTTGGGGTGCGAATCGGGTCATCGGAACCCTTGGACTCACTTTGAATAATTTTTCGGCGCGAAATCTGTTTCGTCCTAAAACATGGGCACCACTGCCGGCCGGTGACGGTCAGCGCCTTTCGATTCGAGGACAGTCCAATGGCCCCAATTTCCAAGCCTATAACTTCTCTTTCAATGAGCCTTGGTTAGGTGGTAAGAAGCCTATATCCTTCGGTGTATTTGTCAATCACTCACAATTCCGTTTCGGTGGAGTGGATACCAATGCATCGCAATTGGGTAACACGTCTGTGGGACTTACTTTAGGTCGGCAGTTGCGCTGGCCGGATGATTACTTTTCCGTTCAGTTTGGCATACGTTATCACCGCTACGATGCCCGGAACTACAATCTTTTCGCCAACAGCGGCACCCGTTTTACCGGGCAATCCAACAATATTGGTATTTCCGCATCCATCAGTCGGAACAGTACAGACCATTTTATTTTTCCACGTAGTGGATCTATGATTACGGCCTCTGTGGAATTTACGCCTCCGTACACGGCGATTTCCGGCGCGGATTTATCCAATGTGTCGCTCCAGGAGCGTTATGAGTGGTTGGAATATCATAAATGGAAATTTAAAGCCACCTGGTTCAACGACATTACCAAAAGCAAGAACAATCCATTAGTGCTGATGGTACGTACGGAATTTGGATTTTTAGGCCAATACAACGGGCAAATAGGGATTACGCCTTTCGAACGGTTTTTCCTTGGAGGCGACGGGCTCACCGGTTTCAATATTGATGGTCGGGAAATCATCGCCATGCGTGGTTATCCGAACTTGTCGCTCACCCCCGGCTATAATGGAACCTCCACTGCCGCGGTGGGTGGAGTTATTTATAACAAGCACACCATGGAACTGCGGTTTCTGGTTTCACCAAATCCACAGGCAACCATTTGGGTTCATGGATTTTTGGAGGCCGGAAACTCCTGGGATAAATTTGAGAATTTCACACCTTTCCAGCTTAAGCGTTCTGCCGGAGTCGGTGTTCGCTTTTTCCTACCGATGTTTGGACTGTTGGGTGTCGATTATGGTTGGGGATTCGATGGTTTACCACCAAACAATCGAGCTCCGGGTGGCCAGTTTCACTTTATGATTGGCCAGCAATTCTAAAATTGGTGCGATTTTTGCAAAACATGTACCCTATGAAATGGCTTAGAATCCTCTTTTTGTTGGTGTTTTGTGCGGTCACCTCGGTGTCTACAGCCCAACGTTTTGCGTACGTAAATACAGAAACCATCCTGAACGCGCTGCCGGAATACGTAGCCGCGCGCAAGCAACTCAATGAGATTTCAGCCAAATGGCAAAAAGAAATCGAAGTGCAGCTTGCGGAGGTCGACAAAATGTATCGTGATTATCAGGTAGAACGCATCCTGATGTCCGAAGACATGCGCATCAAGCGGGAAGAAGAAATCATTGCCCGCGAAAGAGAAGTAAAAGCATTGCAAAGAAAGCGTTTTGGTCAGGGCGGCGATTTGTTTAAAAAACAGGAAGAAATGCTTCGACCTGTCCAGGACAAAGTGTATGAGGCCATAGCGGAAATTGCTGAAACCAAGGGTTATGCCATGGTTTTTGATAAAGCAGGCAGTACTACCGTCATTTATTCCGGAGTAAAATTCGACTTGTCGGACGAGGTTATCAAGCAATTAGGAGGAACGCCCGGTACCAACTTAATGAAAGAGGGTGGTGGCGATGAAGGTGAGGAGGAAGAGGACGAGGAAGATGGTTCTGCCCCCGCACCAATCACGCCCAAAAAATGAGGTCCAAGCCCATTGGAATTTTCGATTCCGGTGTAGGCGGACTCACCGTGGCCAGAGCCATTCGCATGGTTTTACCCATGGCTGACATCTGGTATTTTGGTGATACAGAGCATATGCCTTATGGTGAAAAGTCACCTGCAACCATCCGCGGTTATGTACGAACCATCAGTAAATACTTGCATTTTCGGGGAGCGAGTTCCATCGTGATTGCCTGCAATACAGCATCCGCGCTTGGCTATGAAGAGGCCGTTTTGGCCTGTCCGGAATTGCCTGTTATCAATGTGATTGATCCGGTGGTAGAATATGTTGCCCAGCATTTTCCACTGTCTGATGTAGCCGTTATTGGAACGCGCGGTACCATTTCTAGCGGTGTGTATCCTACGCGTTTAGCGTCCGCCGCACCCGGCATGCGAGTTCACACCCTTGCTACACCCATTTTAGCGTCTCTAATCGAGGAAAACATCGCCAAACCGGAAGTCATTACCGGAATTGTCTCCCATTATTTGGATCGGCCCGGTATTCGAGATGCCAAAGTGCTGATTTTAGCTTGTACCCATTATCCATTAATTCGTCAGGAAATCTCTCGGGTCGTCGGTCCGGATGTGATCATCATTGATCCAGGTGAGTGGGTCGCTCAAACCATTAAGGATCAAATTGGGAATAGTGCAGAGGGAGGTGGCGAAATGTGCTGTGAAGTGTCTGATTATACTGAGGCATTTGCAGATGTCGCCAAACGCATTTTCGGCGAAAACCTGAAAATGAACGAATATCGCCTGTGGGAAATGCCTCAAAGTAGCGAATGATTGGGTGTGATATTTACAAGTGACATTTTGTTAATTTCGTTTTTTACGCTATTCCACAGAGGCTTATTCTGCTAACATGTAAGTCGCCTCAACGAATTTTCTTTTTCCGCGCAAATGACATTTTCCGCGAACATCACTTCTAACTGTTTTTCTGAGATGGAAGTTCGAATAGTTGGATTTTGTTGACCCAAATGGACGGTTCTCCACTCCGGGTAAAAACCCACCCCATCCAGTAGACAAATTACGACAGCGGACAAAAATTATTCGGAGAGGATCCTGATATAAACGATAAAAATTGGATGGCTATTTTGAGATTTTTTTCCCAAAATCCAAATGAAAATTTTCTTGAAGTCGGAAAATTGAAACGTATTCAGGGCGTTTCAGGGGTCGGTTTTCCCGGGGGCCACCACTCCTCCTCCCCAGGCGACAAGCTACAAATTTCTCGTGACCTGATTCGGCAATTATCCGTTTATAAACGATTAAAATCGGCTAAGTAAAAAGTCGATTTCCAATCCGTTTGGATGGTTTCCCTGGATTTCAAAATGGATACAGGCTTTGATGATTGTGTAAAGCGCAGGCGAAAATGAATTTTTCCCCAAATGGAAGTTTAATGATTTCCGACAAAAACCTTTTCTGTCGTAACTCCGGGTAAAAACCCACCCCATCCCGTGGACAAATTACGACAGCGGACAAAAATTATTCGGAGAGGATCCTGATATAAACGATAAAAATTGGATGGCTATTTTGAGATTTTTTTCCCAAAATCCAAATGAAAATTTTCTTGAAGTCGGAAAATTGAAACGTATTCAGGGCGTTTCAGGGGTCGGTTTTCCCGGGGGCCACCACTCCTCCTCCCCAGGCGACAAGCTACAAATTTCTCATGACCTGATTCGGCAATTAACCGTTTATAAACGATTAAAATCGGCTATCGAGCCGCCTGGATCATCCAAATACATCCAACGACTTAGATGATGAACCAGCGATTCTTCTCTTCAGAAAATGGGAGAAAACAACGGCAGTTTGCCGATATTCGTTTGGTTTAATGCTCCCGACTTAGCAGTAATCAGATCTCGTCTTTTTTCGTGATTTCCGGCTGTGGACGGGTTTTCTTTTGCCGTCTCAGGTTCATGAATTCCACGGCTAGGGCATATACGACACCAAAATACAAATAGCCTTTCGGGATTTCTTCATGCACACCTTCCAGCATCAGCATAAAGCCGATGAGAATCAGAAATGACAGTGCCAGCATTTGGAGCGATGGATTGCGGTTGATGAAGCGGCTGATGGGACCGGCAAAAACCATCATGACCAATACGGAGATGATGACCGCAACCACCATGACCGCAATTTGTTGGGTTAAACCCACGGCCGTGAGAATGGAGTCGAACGAAAACACCAAATCCAGTAAGATAATTTGCACTAGAATGGCTGGAATAGAGACCTTTTTAGCCGAAACATGGGCTTCATGATCTTTTCCTTCCATTTTGCTGTAAATCTCTGTGGTACTTTTGGCCATGAGAAAAAGTCCACCCACCAAAAGAATGAGGTCACGGCCACTTATCGCTAGCGGTTGTTCTAAAATAGGACCAATCTGAAGGGCGGGAATGGTGAATAATGGGGCCTTAAAGCCAAGAATGATATTGATACCCAGAAGCAGTAAAATACGAAATCCCATGGCCAACATGAGACCGATGTTGCGCACTTTTCTTTGTTGCTCACCCGGTAAACGATTGGAAACAATAGAAATAAAAATCACATTATCAATGCCCAATACAATTTCAAGAAAAGTAAGGGTCACCAGTGATATCCAGGCTTCAGAAGTTGCAAAAACGGAAAAGTCCATAGTGCGAAGTTAAAAGGTGGAGGATTGTATTTGTTCGAGTTGTTGGCCGACTTTTTCATAAATATCGTCCATTTTTTCGGGTCGTTCCAAATACCAATATAAGGTTTGTTGGAAATCTGCAGTGTCTATTTTTTGGTGTTGCAAAACCTGGTTATACAGCGCTTTGCGATCTGTTTGGAAAAGGGGATCAATCCATTGGAGGTCAGCGGCGGATTCTGCCAAATGAAGCTGTACGATTCCTTGGATAAAGGCATCCTCTTTGAGCGGTGGGCCCTGCTTGGCATTTGGATGGCAGGCGAGTAGCAAAGCCATCAGGAAAAAGCCGCGGATCATAATTAATAAAGCGTGATTTGTTCGCTGGACACCAGGAAACCATCGATATAGACTTCTACTTTATAGCTTCCTGCCGGAAAAACATCCTGGTCCCACGCTACGGTTCTGGAAATCCGATCTCCGTTGAAGTCCACATTGATTGAACGGCTATAAGGCAGCTCTTCGCCTTTCGCTGTGGGGAATTTTTTAATTTGTCCTGCGTCGGCCATAACGAAGCCTTCCGGATTAAAGATGCGGATATAGGCCGTACGTTCTCCTGGAGGTGCTACCTTGTTTTCTTCAACCGTAAACCGGATGGAAAGTCGGTCGGTACGCCGCGCTTTATCGGTTGGTTTTTCAACACCATCTCTTCCTTTTACTGTGAAGGCCGATACCGACATGGACGACACCTGAAGCCGGGACGCAATGTCTACTTTTTGCGACAAGGTTCTGGCTTCGTCCGATTTTTGGTCGAGCTGCACAGACAGTTCATTGACTTCAAATTTCAGGCGTTTGTTTTCCTCTTCAAGTGCAATAATGCGGAGCAAATATTCTTCTTTGGTTCTGCGAAGTTCTTCATAACGTTGCTGAAGGACTTGATAATCCTGATTTTCCTCGATTAGGCGCGAAATTTGACGGCGCTGTTCTTCCAGTTTCAGATTGGCTTCGGCTAAAAGGCTGTCGAGCGCTTCTGAACGACCCCGATAGGCCGCCAACTCATCAATGGCTTCGGTAAATTGTTCTTCCAGTTCTTGCTTGCGTAGTTCAAGGGTGTCGTTTTGCATGGCGGTTATTTCCTGTAAAACCACCACTTCGCGAACTTGAAAAAACTGATAAATATTTCCTACAATAGAAAGAATGAGCAACACGCCTAGCACAAGTGGCCACTTATTACGAGAAGACTTCACTTCTGGATGCTGCATGGGTACAAAGTTAGCGTTTAGATAAAGGAAAGATGGACATTCAATAAAATTAACGGCTTAATCGCCAAAATATTCTACCATGTTTCGTTCCGTTTCCGCGATTTTGATTCCATGTAAAGTGGCACCTAAGTCCCGAATGGCTGGATCTAGAATTTTCCAAACTTCAACAGCAAGATTTTCGGTGCTGGTCAGGATGCCTTCTAAGAAAGGGACATCCATGTTCAGGTTTTTATGATCCAGTTTTTCAATCACCAACACTTTAATCACCTGACTGAGTGCTTTTAAATCGACCACGAAACCTGTATCCGGATGGGGTTGTCCTTTTACGGTGACCCAGAGGTCATAATTATGGCCATGCCAGTTTTTATTGGCACAAGGTCCGAAAACACGGTCGTTTTCAGCTTCTGACCACGCAGGATTATACAGTTTATGTGCAGCATTGAACTGTTCCTTACGGGTAATGTACACCAGGGGCATGCGCTAAATTTTTGGCAAAGGTAGCAGTTTCCACGTGCACAGAAAAATAGAAAAGGGACGTATGAGTCTTTATTTGAGGCCCAGCAGTTGTACGAGTCTTGGATAGGGAACAAATCCATTCACAACCATAATCCATTTGCCGTTTTCTTCACGTAAAACTGCCGGATAACCGCGCACTCCGAGGGCGCCTGCCCGTTGAAAATCGGCACGTGCCCACTGCTCCGACACTGGATCTTGCATCAACTGTGCGAAATCCGGGTCGGTATATCCCAAGGCTGTGGCGAATCGGGTATAATGGTGAATTTCCTCGGTGGCAATGCCCTCCACATAAATTCCTTCTTGCATTCGGGCGGCAAAGGCAAGGGATTTTTCAGGAAATTTTCTGCGGAAAATGGCCAAAGCCCTCGCAGGCGGAAGGGAATTCATCCGAACATTCCCACTGGCCAGCGGCCCTTGTAAAAATCCTTCTCCAAATTTTACCCCGGCGGCTCGTTCCACATCTTTGTAAGCGGTTTTAATGTAAGGAGCCACTTCATTGATGGTTCCTGCCCGGTCATCGAGGCGTAATCCTCCTGAAATTACTTCCAGCTGAATGTGTTCACCATGTTGATCCATCAGCTGTTTCATCACCGGACTAAATCCATAGCACCAACCGCAAAGTGCGTCGAACACGTACATAAGTTTCATAGGAGAATGGGTGTTTGAGCCTGACATTGACTGAGAAAATCCCGATCCGTAAACCAAAAGCATGGCCCAAAGAAAAAGGCGGGAAGAAATCTTTTTTGCCATTTTTTATAAGCAAAGATAGGGCATGGCCCTACGCCGGAAGACCGCGGGTCGGGCAGAATGTTTAAAAAAAACAAAATGCCATTAGGGAATCACATTGAATTCGATGACAGACAAATAGCGGTATGGGAAGGAACATTGGCCGCTGCACCCATAACATGTATTGCAGTTCATGGCGGTGAGAGGCGTCCCTGCCGGCAACCAAATGGGAGGCTGGGCCATGCCTTCTGTTTCCCATCTGCGATATTGGGTGCCTTCTAATCGTCCTCCGGAATGAAAGGCCGTATTTTGCCCGTTATCAAAAGAAAATCCGCAAAAACAAGACATGGGAACTCCGCCCACCGCTTCTATCTTCCAAACTTTTCCCGCAGGAACGGTTCCCAATAAAACGGTTCCGGATTGCGAGGTTTGTAGCAGCAAAACCTGATTAAATTGTAAGGTGCCTTGTGCAGTTAAGGTGCTGAAAAATAGGGCAATAAAAAAGGAGAGAACAGAGAGAAACTTCTTCATATCAAGTGGCGTGGTTGGGAATAATAATTAGTGATTAAAGGTAGCATGGATTTCCTAATGTGACTTGTAAAAGTTTGGTATTGACTGATAAATATCATGGTGAAATGAAAAAAGTTGGCGTAACTTCGTTTCATGTTTGGTTTTAAAATCACCAGCTTGTGGTTGGCCTTCTTTTGTTGGGGTCTGCACCAAATGGTGCCTCATGCGCATCATGAGGGATCGGAGCAGCAAGTGGTGATGTATGAAACACTGGAAGTAAATCAATTGTCCGATGTTTTTTCACGCTTCCAGCATGTTCAACCTTTAGATCATCTTCAGGATGACGCTCAGGACATTTCGCCTGCTGCGCTACCGGTTCTGCCCATCATGGCGAGCAGGTGTTATCATGGTTTTCTGGATGTGCCCCAGGAATTTACCCCGCGCTTTATTCACAAAGAAAAGACCTTTTTACAAGAGCGTCTGTCTCTTCCTCCCCCTGTGAAAGGATAATTCTTCGACGTTTCCTTTTCCTTTTTTTCATGTAATGCAGTTTTTATGATTCATCAATGGATGGGCTGGGTGATTGCTCACCGTAAATGGGTATTGTTTGGGATATTGGTTTGGGTGGCCATTGGGCTTTATTCCCTGAGCCATTTGGCCGTAGATGCGGTGCCGGATATTACTAATAATCAAGTACAAATAGTAACGCGTGCTCCCCGGTTGAGTGCAGAAGAGGTAGAACAGTACATTACTTTTCCACTGGAACTGGCTTGCAGAAACCTTCCCCGGCAGGTAGAGGTGCGAAGCATTTCCAGATATGGTTTGTCCGTGATTACCATTGTGTTCGAAGAAGATATGCCGCTATTGGAAGCAAGGCAGATGGTCAACGAGCAAATCATAAAAACGGAAGTGGATCCACAGTTCGGGGTTCCGGAAATGATGCCCATTACCACGGGTTTAGGTGAAATTTATCAGTTTGTTCTGGTGGTAGATTCCACGGCCGAATCTGCATATACGGCTTCGGATCTGCGTACCATGATGGACTGGCAGGTGAAGCGTCAGCTGGCGGGAATTCCCGGTGTCATTGAAATCAGTACCATGGGTGGTTTCGTGAAACAGTATGAGATTCAGTTGTCTATGGCGGATCTTTACAGGCATCAGGTGTCGGCCGCCCAGGTGATAGACGCTTTGCAAAAGAATCATTTGAATGCCGGCGGCGGGTATGTTTCTCGCGGAAAAGAGGCGTATTACCTACAGATTCAGGGCCGTGCCGTGTCTTTGCAGGAACTGGCTGAAATTCCCGTAGATGGAGAAATTCGTGTTGGCGACGTGGCGCGTCTCGGATATGGCAGTGCGCCCAGGTTTGGAGCCATGACCATGGATGGCAAAGGCGAAGTGGTCGGAGGAATTGCCCTGATGTTGAAAGGTGAAAATGCAGCCAGCGTCGTGCAATCCATTGAAGAGCGGGTGACCAAAATCAGTTCTTCTCTGCCAACAGGGGTTCGAATTTATCCCTTTTTAAAACGAGATGCTTTGGTGAAAAGCACTATAAAAACCGTGATTACCAATTTGTTGGAAGGTGGTCTTATCGTGATTCTTGTCCTCTTACTTTTTCTTGGTGACTGGCGTGCCGGGCTTTTAGTGGCTTCTGTGATTCCTTTGTCTCTGATGTTTGCCCTTACCGTGATGTCGCTTACGGGTCTTTCGGCCAATTTGATGTCGTTGGGCGCATTGGATTTTGGGATTGTGGTGGATGGCGCGGTAATCATGGTGGAAGCCACCCTGTTTCATTTTCACCACCAATGGGCGGGAAAAACAATGACCACAGAAGGCCGACATACTTTGATTCGGAGATCCATGGCCGATGTATATGGTGCGTCCGGGTTTGGGGTGGCCATTATCCTTCTGGTCTTTGTTCCCATTTTATTTTTAAAAGGCATTGAAGGGAAGATGTTCATTCCAATGGCATTAACCATGGGTTATACCTTGTTGGGAGCCATGCTTCTCTCGCTAACCTACATCCCCGCTATGGCTTCGTTTATTTTTCCAAATCGGGTGATTCCTCCGCTGGGAATCGCTAACCACCTGGCCAATGGATTACAAAAAATCTACCGACCCTTATTGAATGTGTCGGTAGGTAAAAAATGGGTGATGCCCATGATTGGTGTGGTTTTGTTTGGTATGGGCGTGCTTCTTGCCAGGAACATGGGGGCAGAGTTTATTCCAGTCTTAGAAGAAGGCGACCTCGCCCTGCAAGTGAGTTTGGAACCAGGAAGCTCCTTGGAACAAACCATTTATACCACATCTGAGATTGAACGTCGTTTGATGCACCAGTTTCCGGAAGTGCTCCATGTGGTTTCCAAAATAGGAACGGGCGAAGTGCCCACCGATCCCATGGCCATTGAAGATGCCGATGTGATGGTTATTTTAAAGCCAAGAGAAGAATGGTTGAGTGCTACCCGTCGCGAAGATCTGGCGCTGGCCATGAAAAAGGCCTTGCAGGATTTACCCGCAAGTATTGAGATTTCTCAGCCTATTCAGTTGCGATTCAATGAATTGATGACTGGCGCCAAGGCGGATATTTCTGTGAAAATCTTCGGAGAATCCATGTCTGTTTTGCGGAGTTTAGGTGAAAAGACAGTCGAATTGCTTCGGCCTATTCCTGGCGCTTCCGACATCAAGTTGGAGCCTACCGCAGGTTTAAATCAGTGGATTTGGAAACCCAACCGGTCGGCCATGGCTCGCCATCAGGTGTCTGTGTCGGATATGGAGCAACAAATTCAGCTGATGCGAAATGGTGTTCCGGTGGGTGCCGTCTATGAAGAAGAAAAGAAGTTCGATGTGATGGTGCGGTATCGTCCGGATGAACAGTCCGCTTCTCGGCCGGAAGGGATTTTAGTTCCCACCAAAACTGGAACCAGTATTCCTTTATCCGAAGTGAGTACCCGTATTTCGCAGAAAGGACCGATGCAAATTTCAAGAGAAAATGCCATGCGACGTATTTCCATTGGCATCAACGTTCGGGATCGGGACGTGGCCTCTGTGGTAAAAGATGCCGAGGAGGTACTTGGTGAAAAATTACCATTGCCACCCGGCTATCAAATTCATTTCGGCGGGCAGTACGAAAACCTGCAACATGCCTTGGCGTCGCTTTCTGTTGCTGTTCCTATTGCGCTGGCTATCATAGTTTTTTTACTTTTCCTGGCACTAAAAGATGTGAGGGAAGTGGTGCTTATTTTCCTGGCGGTGCCGATGGCTGCTTCCGGCGGATTATGGGCGCTTTGGCTCAGAGATATGCCTTTTTCTATTTCTGCCGGCATTGGTTTTATTGCCTTGTTTGGTGTAGCGGTGTTAAACGGATTGGTGATGATTTCCGCCATCAAACATCAAACGGAGGCGACCTTGTCAGAGCGCGTCACTGCCGCCGCCATGCATCGTTTGCGTCCGGTCTTAATGACCGCCTTTGTGGCGGCGCTTGGCTTTGTGCCCATGGCTTTTGCTACAGGAAATGGTGCTGAGGTACAGCGGCCACTGGCTACGGTGGTCATCGGCGGATTGGTTACCGCCACGTTCCTCACTTTAATGATGTTGCCTTCC
This sequence comes from uncultured Candidatus Competibacteraceae bacterium, assembly GCA_964578885.1. GTDB lineage: Bacteria > Bacteroidota > Bacteroidia > CAIKAF01 > CAIKAF01 > CAZRHR01. The sequence continues at coordinate 66,095 of CAZOEO010000013.1, forward strand.
CTGTATCTTTGGGTGCATCGGTTAAAAGCGCGTCCATCTAAATCCTTGATGATTTGGGTGGGATGTGCACTTGGACTTTCGCTGGCTGCTCAGCAACCCCTTAGCCAAAATGATGTGTTGGCCAAACTGGCAGAAACGGCACCCGACATTGTTCAAACCAGACTCGAAATGGCGCGCTGGGACATTCAAAAAACCGATATGTACCGCGTGGCTCCTTTGGAAGCAGAACTTTTGTTCGGGCAGGTAAATGGCCCACTTCGAGATCAACAATGGATTGGCAGATGGCGAATTGGCCAACCCTGGGCTTTGCCATATTTGCATCAATGGGCCAATTCCGGCGCAGAATGGGCCATGGCCACCGACCGAAAAACCTATTTACTGCTTAAAATGGAAGTCGTTCTGGCCTGGGGACAATGGTCTTTTTACGATGCCATGGCAGAAAGAACCCAACGATACGTAAATCAGATGGCCAGGCTAAGTGAGCAGGCTGATCAGCAGTATCGTTTAGGTGCATTGGATCCTCAGGACCATGAAAATCTTCGGCAAATTTACTTGTACTTCATTGGTATTCAGGCTGAATTCAAAAAGATGGCACTTTTTTCCGTCCATCAAATCAAACGATTGGCCGGACTTGATCCGGAGATGACTTTGGTGCCAACTCCTTTCAGCATGGCAGCAGATGTGTCTTTGCCTCCGGTAAAACCGCTTCATCCGGATTTATTGGCCGCAGATATTGCACACCAAAAATGGTTACAAAGTCAGGCCTCCCTCATTCGTGTCCGCAGCACCCCACAGCTTTCTGTGGGTGGATTTTATCAGACATTTAATGCAGAACCCGGTTTTTATGGATTGGCCGCAAGCATGTCTATTCCTTTACCTGGAAATGGAGTGCAAAGAGATCTCCGGTTTCATCAAAATGAATTGGATAAAGTAAAAGGGATGCAACAGGCCAATTTGCGCCAGTTTTCCCTTTTACTTCAACAAACCAGAGAAGAAATTCAATTGTATGCAGAACAATTATATGCCTATCCAGCAGACTTTCCTGAACATTTGGAGAAGGATTTTGAAAGCATTTTACAACAATATCAGGCAGGGGCAATCGACTTAAGCCAACTTGGTCCACATCTTAAACTTTTTATCGACCTGGATCTGGCTTATTTTCAAAAAATTCAACAATTGAGATTGGCTCAATTAACTCATTTACATCTCACAGAATGAAAACGATATCTTTTTTTTCAGCCATTTGTGCATTGACGTTGGCGAGTTGTTCCTCCGATGCGCCCGTCACCAAACCTGGTGCAGAAAAGCAGGCGTTGCCATTGGACACACTGGAAACCCGGCGCGAAGCAGAGACTTTTTACTTTGGAGAAGTAGAAACCCTGCCCAATGGATTGTATCAGTATGCGAGTCGGCTTACGGGACAGATCGAAGAAGTCTGGGTTTTACCCGGAATGGTGGTGCAGCAGGGACAAGCGCTTTTTTCCATTCAGTCATCTGAATTTATTACGTTGCAACAGCAATTTCTGGAATCGGAGGCGGCTTACCTGGCGGCAAAACAGGAGTTTCAACGGACCGATACTTTGTTTCGTCTGGCTTCTGTCAGCAAGAAAAATTGGGAGCTTGCCCAAAAAGCGTATGCTGAGACCCAAGCCGCATGGCAAGGAGCGGCTGCACGGTTAGCGTGGGTGGGATTGGACCAGCAGCAACTTCATCGGGCCGGCATTTCTCCCACGTTCGTTCAAAAGGCCAAGCGAAAAGGCACCGTTCAGGAAGTTCGCATATCTCGTGGTTCGCCCGTTTTGCCCGATATGTTGCTGATTTCTCTGGTGGAGCCCGATGCCATTCAACTTCGGTTCAGAATTCCTGGCGCATCGCTTTCCATGTTTTCAACAGGTATGGAAATACATTTCGGTCAGCAAAGCGACCAGCTGACCGGTGTTGCAGAAGTAACGGCCACGGCGCCCATGCCGGATGCCCAGGGTTTCTTTTCCCTGTATGCGAAACCTACACGCTGGCCCGCTTCGCCTCTTCCTGCCGGAGAAAAATTACTGGTGGAAAAACCCACACCAGACTTGCCATAAGGAGTTTATCCTTTGGCTCCAGATTATTTCGTCCTGTTTATGCGACTTTGGTTACAAAGCCCTTTTTCACGAGGGCCTAATTTTGTAGCACGAAAACCAAAAATCAGGAAAAATGATTCTCAAACAAATGTATACCGGTTGCCTTGCCCAAGGTGCATATTTTATCGCTTCAGGCCGTGAGGCTGCCATTGTAGACCCACTGCGCGATGTAGATGCATATATCAAAGAGGCAGAGAAACTCGGGGTAACAATTACCTATATTCTGGAAACCCATTTCCATGCCGACTTTGTCTCCGGGCACAAGGAATTGGCAGAACGCACCGGTGCCACTATTGTTTTTGGTCCGGGAGCCCAAACTTCTTTTCCGGCACAAATTGCAGCGCATAAAACCATTTTACCCCTTGGGGATGCGCGCATTGAAGTGTTGCATACACCGGGACATACACCAGAATCCGTTTGTTATTTGTTGTATGACGAAAAGAATGAGCCACATGCCCTTTTTTCTGGTGACACCTTGTTTATCAATGATGTAGGGCGTCCGGATTTGGCGGCCAAGTCAGATCTTTCACCCGAAGATTTGGCATCTATGTTGTATGATTCACTGCGTCAGCATATTTTGCCATTGCCGGATCATGTGATGGTGTATCCGGCCCACGGTGCAGGATCTGCCTGCGGGAAAAATATGGCCAAAGAAACGTTCGACACCTTAGGCCATCAGAAGGAAGTGAATTATGCTCTTCAACCGGACATGACGCGCGAAGACTTTATACGCGAATTAACCACAGGATTGCTTCCACCTCCAGGTTATTTTCCCGAAAATGTGCGATTAAACAAATCCGGAGCACCTGCCTTGGATAAAGTGATGTCACAAGGTTTGCAGGGACACGATCCGGAAACGTTTTTCGACCTGGCCAACCATTACAGGGCGCTTGTTCTGGACACCAGATCTCCTGAAGCTTTTACCCATCAACATATTCCGGGTGCTATTTTCATTGGCATCGATGGTAGTTTTGCTCCTTGGGTGGGAGCGCTTATCCCCGATTTACAACAACCCATTTTGCTCGTAACCGACGAAGGGCGGGAAGAAGAAGTGGTGACAAGGTTGTCTCGCGTAGGTTATGATCATGTGCTTGGTTATTTAAAAGGCGGCATGCCGGTTTGGGTGGCTGCAGGAAAAGAAACCGATTCCATTGAAAATATTTCAGCGGAAACGCTGGCTCGGAACTATCAACCCAATACGACGGTGATACTGGACGTAAGGAAGCCCGGAGAGTATGCGTCCACCCATGTGGAAGGCGCGGCCTCTTTCCCCCTTGACTTTTTAAATGATCAGATGCAGGAATTGCCTTCAGGGAAGCCTTGGTTTCTTCATTGTGCCGGCGGCTATCGGTCCGTTATTGCCGCTTCGATGCTGAAAGCCCGTGGCTACCATGATTTGGTGAATGTTTCCGGTGGTTTTAAAGCACTGGAAGCTACAGATATTCCAAAAACGGCGTACGTCTGCCCATCTACATTAAAATAATCGAACACAACATGAGTAGTTTTCAAACCTTGATTTCCGGCGAGACCCCGGTTCTGGTGGATTTTTTCGCCGAGTGGTGTGGGCCGTGTAAAATGATGGCGCCCGCCTTGCAGGAGTTTGCGCAGCAGCAATCTCAGAAATTGAAAGTCATCAAAGTGGATGTGGATAAAAATCCCGGAGCCGCTGCCCAGTACCAAATCTCGGGCGTGCCCACATTGATGTTGTTTCATCGAGGAAAAGTGCTTTGGCGGAAATCCGGCGCGATGCCTCTTCATCTTTTAAATCAGGAAATTTTACCTCAATTACCCGTATGAGTACTTGGATTACAGCACCCTGGCCCTGGTATGTTTCCGGGGCCATCATTGGCGGAATCGTTTGGCTAATGTGGTTTTTAGGAAGAAGTTTCGGCTTTTCATCTAATTTCAGAACCTTATGTACCCTTTGCGGTGCAGGAAAAGCTGCCGATTTTTTTGATTTCGACTGGAAGTCACAGAAGTGGAATTTGTACTTTCTGGTTGGCGCCATGGCAGGAGGATTTCTTGCTGCCCACTGGCTTTCGCCTGAAGGTGGTCAAGTGCCGCAACTCACGGAGGCTGCCAAAGCCGATTTAGCGGTGCACGGTTTTGCTGCGCCTACCACTTTTTTGCCGACGGAACTTTATGGTGCCGAAGGAGAATTTCCCATGGCGCCTAAAACCATCGGCTTACTCTTTGTGGGCGGCTTACTAGTGGGATTTGGTAGCAGATATGCCGGCGGTTGTACTTCTGGACATGCCATTACCGGATTATCCACCCTACAACTTCCTTCGCTCATTGCCGTAGTTGGTTTCTTCATCGGCGGATTGGTGATGACCCATTTATTGCTTCCTCTCTTGTTATGAGGCATTTGTGGTGGATCGGATTATGGCCCGCCTTGTTGTTTGGACAGGATACGGCGCATGTGGAACCCCGTTCCCTTAAGGATATTTTCCTGAAGGGAAGCGTCCATGGTCGTATCCGCCAAATGAACATGGTGACCTTTCAGTCGGCACCCTTGCAAGACCATGCTGCAGGAGCTATTGGGATGGGTATTTCCTATGAAACCGCACCTTTTCACGGATTTCAGTTGGGATTCAGCGGTTCGTTTACCTTTCGTGCCTTCGGCTACCAAATGAATTCTCAGGATTCGGCCGGATTGGGCTTTCCGAAGTTTGAGCTTCAGCTTTTCGATGTAAAAGATCCCCAGAATCACACTGATTTAGATCGGCTTGATGAGCTTTATCTTGCATTTCACAGGAAGCAAGTCTGGGCGGAAGTTGGTAGGATTACCGTGCAATCATCCCTGATCAATCCCATGGATACCCGCATGAAACCTTATACTTTTCAAGGCATACAAGGTGGATGGCACGATCACAAACACCAAATTTCCGGCGCGTTTTTACATCGTGTTGGTCCCAGAAGTACCGTTCATTGGTATGACATGGGAGAAAGTATCGGGGCATTTCAATCCGGACATCAAATGGATGGAACGCCCTCTGATTATGCAGGAAAAACGACCAGTCCCGGCGTTGGTCTCATGCATTATAAATTTGGAAACGAGGGAGAAAAATTATCCGTAGATATTTGGAATTACCTCATTTTGAATGTGTCAAATACTTTTCATGGCCGAGTTTCTTATACAACAAAACGTGGTTTCATGGCCGGGCTTGAATATTTGCAGCAAGGCCAGGTCGGAAATGGCGGAAACGAGGTCCTGGCGCATCAATATTTTCCTGACCAAACCGCCCGGATTTTCGGAACGCGTGTTGGATATCATGGAAAAAAATGGCAGCTGTATCTGAATGGCACCTGGGCCACCCGCGAAGGACGTTTTACTTTTCCCACCGAGTGGGGGCGTGAACAGTTTTGGAGCACCGTAGCCCGGAGTCGTACCGAAGGACTGGGTGGTTTTCAGCTGGTGAATCTCAGTTTGCGGATACACCCGTTGAAAAACCTTTTTATCCGAACAGATTTGGCGCATCTTCGGGCGCCCAAGCCGGAGGAGTTTCGCCTGAATAAGTATGGAAACGTGAGTTATACCCAATGGAATATGGATATAGATTACGTTTTTCATCAGGCCCTTGAAGGCTTGCATCTTCGGTTCATTTCTGCATTAAAGTGGGCCGACGATCCGGGTTTGAGTCCCGAGCGGCTTTTTTATACCGCGAACTATCAACATTTAACCTTAAGTGCACAATTTGATTTTTAACTTTATGAAACCAGTAAAATACGTTTTAGCCGGCTTGCTGTTCGGTGTGGTGATGTACAAATCTGAAGCCGCTTCGTGGTATCGGATTTTTGAAATGTTCCATTTTAGGTCGTTTCACATGTATGGCATTATTGGGGTGGCCGTTACCATTGGCGTGATAGGCTATCTTCTCATTCGGAAATTCGGACTAAAGAACATGTATGGTGAACCTATTGTGATAGTTCCGAAGGAAAAAGGATGGAAGCGCTACATTTTTGGCGGCATTTTGTTTGGCTTGGGTTGGGCTTTGTCTGGTGCATGTCCCGGACCCATGTTTGTGAATTTTGGAACTGGTATTTTGTCCATGGGCATTGTAATCCTTGGGGCGGTGTTAGGCACTTTCCTGTATGGATTTTGGAAGGATAAATTACCTCATTAAACCTGTTTAAACCAACCCAAATGAATACCCGTATCGTAATTGTAGGAGGTGGAACCGGTGGGCTCATGCTTGCCGCCCGTCTGCGCAGAGATTTTCCGGACGCCCATCTTTTGTTGGTGGAACCTTCTGATACCCATTGGTATCAACCTGCTTATACATTGGTGGGTGCCGGTTCTTATGAAATGGCCCAAACCCGGCGCCCCATGGCCTCTGTGATGCCAAAAGGTGTGCAATGGATTCAATCCGCCGTTGAAGCATTGGATTTGGAACATAAATCGTTGGTTTTGAAGAATAAACAGCGATTAAGTTATGATTTTCTTGTGCTCTCTCCTGGCGTGGTGAATCGACCCGATTGGCTTCCCGGGCTTCCGGAATCATTGGATTTAGGCATTGCTGTAAGCAACTACATTAATCCTGAGAAAACATGGCAGGCTTTACAAACTTTCCAAGGTGGTCAGGCTTTGTTTACCCAAGCCAATACACCGATTAAATGTGGCGGTGGCCCACAAAAAATCATGTATTTGGCGGATGAATATTGGCGAAAAACGCAGGTAAGAAACCGGACAGAAATCGTGTTTCCAATTCCCGGCTCTGTGGTTTTCGGCGTGTCTCCATTCAAAGAAACCATGGAAAAGATTGTGGCGGAGAAGCACATTCATACCCGATTTCTGCATGTTCTGGATTCCATTGATCCCGTTCGGAAAGAAGCCACATTTCGTGTTCCGGACACCTATGTAGTGGAAAATAGCAACGTTAGGGAATCTCAAACCGGACAGAAAGTAGTAATGCCTTTTGACTTTTTGCATTTGGCGCCACCTCAGTCTCCTCCGGATTTTATCATGCAATCGCCTGTTGCTATTTCTGAAGGGCCGGGAAAAGGTTGGGCAGAAGTTGATATTCATAGCTTACAACATGTACGTTTTCCCGAAGTGTTTGTCATTGGAGACATTGCGCATTTGCCCACGGCTAAAACTGGGGCGGCCATCCGAAAACAAGTTCCCGTAGTGGCAGCTCATTTGGCCTCTCTGGCAAGAAAAGGAGTGCTTTCAGAAAAGATGTATTCCGGTTATTCTTCCTGTCCTTTGATTGCTGGTTATGGAAAAATGGTGTTGGCGGAATTTAAATACGGAAACGTTCGTGATTCTGACCCCTTTTTGTCGTCCTTGTTTGATACATCAAAAGCGTCCTGGCCCATGTGGTTGTTGAAAAAGTACGGCCTGCCCTGGTTGTATTGGAACAGGATGCTCAAGGGATATCTCTAAACGCGGAGTCCTTTCTAAAAATCAGTGAAGTCTGATTCGGGGAAAAATTTGTTCATTTGTATGAGATTGGATTTAAGCCTCTCATAGATATGCGAATATATTTTCTTGCTTTCCTTTCTTTCCTTTTTTCCGTTGCCCTATCTGGTCAGGTAAAAATTGGAACGCCTTCCGGTTCGCCCCATGGAAGTGCGGTTTTGGAATTGTCCTCTAGTCAGCGTGGTTTTTTACCACCACGGCTAACCACCGCGGAACGCAATGCGATTGTTAGTCCGGCGGCGGGCCTAAGAATTTTCAATGTAACCACACAATGTGAAAACTTTTTCGATGGTTCCGTTTGGCAGGCATTATGTGGTGATTCCCTTCAAGGCAGTGGTTTGCCGGCGGGCAATGCACCGGGAGAAATGTTGTATTGGGACGGCAATCAATGGCAGATTTTATCGCCCGGCAGTTATGGCCAAAGTTTAAATATGTGCAATGGGGTGCCCACTTGGGGAGGTTGTCTGCCTTTGGTCGTCACCGATTCCTTGTTCACCTTTTCCGGGACCAATTCAGGAACCAGCCGAACAGGCAGTGGAAATGTCACGAATTCCGGTGGATCATCGGTCATTGCCAGGGGGTTGTGTTTTGGAACATCACCTTTGCCAACGTTGGCCAATTCGGTGGCTGTTTCGGGTTCTGGAATCGGCAGTTTTAGTGCAAATCTTACGGGGTTGCAGCCGGGCGTGATGTATTATGTCCGCGCATACGCCACAAATGCAGCAGGAACGGCTTATGGAAATCAGGTGACTTTTACTCCTTTGCCCGGATTTACCAATAGCAGTAACCAGATTGTGTTGGTGCATCCCACGGATAATTTTACGGGTCGCTGGTCGAATACGCAGACTTTCATTGGATTACAAAGTAGCACTGATGGGGCGGCTAATACAGCAGCCATTGTAGCGAATCAGGGCAATGGAAGCTATGCCGCCAAAGTTTGCAGTGATTTGGTCGCGTTTGGTTATTCCGATTGGTACCTTCCTTCCCAGAGTGAGTTGCAGGTGTTGAATGGAAGCAAAATCGCCTTTAACATGACATTGAATTCCGGAGATTACTGGAGCAGTAATGAGTATGCCGGGGGCGGAGGTTTAGCCACTTCTTTGGCCCAAACATATCAGTTTCAATCCGTTTGTTGCGATGCGCCCAATAATCAGAACAAGACATCCTATAATGGAAGGGTGCGCTGCATTCGCAAGTAACGGGAAAAAGGAAATCGTGTAAAAGGAGCGCCGGAAGGTTTAGTCGTTCTCTGCAACCACTTCTGTAACACCCGGTACCATTCTTTTTAGGAGTTGTTCGATGCCTGCTTTTAAAGTGAGGGTTGAACTGGGGCAACCGGCACAAGAGCCTCGCATGGCTACGAAGACGACACCATTTTCGAAGCCCCGGTAAGCGATTTCTCCACCATCTTGTTCTACGGCAGGTCGTATATATTCGTCTAAAATGGCTGCAATTTGGGCATCCAGTTCCGGGGAAGGCGTAAGATTAGAAACCTGGGTTGTTTCATGTCTTGTTGGGAGAGGTTTTTCTTCCGGAATTCTTGAAACGATTGGATTTCCTGCATCTAAAAAGTCTCGGATGTATTCCCGGATTTCGTTCATGACATCATACCATTCGATGCCATCTACTTTGGTGAGGGTCACGAAATTGGAAGCGAGGTAAACGGATTTCACGAAAGGAAACCTGAAGAGTGCACCGGGCAGATCGTCTTTGGCGGCATCAGAAGGGTCGTTGAATGTCGCACTTTTGTTTGGCAGAAGGGCCTTGTTGGCCACAAATTTCATGGTGGCGGGATTAGGCGTGCTTTCTGCGTAAATAATCCAGGGCGTTTCTGTGGTATTCATGGCACAAAGATAAGGATGTGGCTACCTGTTCGCAAGTTTTTACTTGTTGGAGCTTCCTTCAAATCCCGCATCCGGTTTTAACCGAGGTTGTTTGGATGCTTCCACCGCAAGGGCGTCACAGCGATTATTTTCAGGGTTATTGGCATGTCCTTTTACCCAGTAAAAGGAAAGTTTAAAATCCTTTGCCAAGGCTAAAAATCGGATCCAAAGGTCTTTGTTTTTCTTTCCTGCAAATCCTGTTCGGTGCCAGTTGTACACCCATCCTTTATTTACAGCATCTACTACATATTTGGAATCCGAGTAAATGTCGACAGGAACTGTATTTGTTTTCAGGAGTTCGAGGCCACGAATTACAGCGAGCAGTTCCATTCTGTTGTTGGTGGTTTTTCGGAAACCTTCGGCGAATTCTTTCCGGTGTGGTCCTGCGATTAAAACCACGCCCAGGCCTCCGGGGCCTGGATTGCCGCGGGAAGCACCGTCTGTATAAATGGAAATTCTTGCATAGGTTGCCATGTAACAAAGGTAAGGTCGCCATGACATGATTCGACATTTGTGTAAAATTTGAGTCTTGTCTCCCCCTTTTATAATGGTCTCCAATTTTGTAAAACCTTACTTAGATTCTTCTGGTTTTGTCTTTAAATTATTAAGTGGTTTAAAATCAAATGTTTAAAGTCTTTTTTTGGTACATTGTTTTTACATGAACTAACAAAATGTTTATAATTAGAATGTTTTATTGGTGTAATTTTTTATCGTTGATGGGTTGAATGCTGTTCGGTGTTTTTGTAATAAACAACTGAAATAAAGCTAATTAAATAATTAAGCATTTTTCAAACATCTTTGTTTCTGAGGTATGTAAGCATACTAAAATGGTTCAAGCATGTAATTAAGTTGCATTAAACCATTGATTAAAAGCGTTTTATTGATGAAGTTCATTTTTATCATTGTTAAAATTTGAAAATATTGAAGGTGTGAAAGAAAAGGATGTATTTTTGATATGTTATTTAGACCCTTTAACTAGAGTAATATGCGATACCATTACACTCGCACCCCAAAATTTCCCGGATTGCGACTTCTCTTACTAACAATGTTGGTAAGTGCAGGGTTGATTCAAGGCGCACACGGCCAGGGAATGCCCAACTACGCGTTTTCAAATTCATCCGGAGTATATACGCCTATTAGTGGGGCGATTCTTCCGACTTTATCCGGCGGAGATTTGGATGATGGTTGGTTCAACAACATTCCCATTGGGTTTCCTTTGGTTTACAATGGTGTGTATTATACCTCACTTTCAGCCAGTACAAATGGTTGGTTGGTTTTAGGTAATACGTTAACCGGGTCGTCTATCACCAATAATTTATCGTCTGGAACACCCCGTCCTATTTTAGCGCCATTATGGGACGATTTAGATTTATTCACCACGCCGAAATATGTGACGACAGGAGCGCCTGGCGCCCGTATTTTTACGCTGCAGTATGATTCAATATATTGGAATTGGTCTGCGTCAGCGATTTCTGTAAGTGCGCAGGTGAAAATATATGAAGCCACCAGCGCCATCGAGTTTTCCTATACCACATTTGGCGGGGCTGTTAATTCCGGTTCTGCCTCTATTGGAATCACGGGCACGGCCACTGGCGCAAACAATTATGTGAGTGTGGCCACCACGGCCAGCTGGTCTGCAGCAACTTCATCTAATTCGACAGAAACTACCAGCAACAATTCCTTGCCTGATCCGGGTCGTACGTTCACGTTTACTCCTCCCAACATTGTACCACCTACGCCATCGCCCGTCACTTTCGCTCCTGTTGCGCTTACTTCCATGACGGTAAATTGGGTGGATAATTCTACCAATGAACTTAATTTTTATGTAGAGCGTTCTACTGACAACATCAATTTTACGCCACTGGGTTATGTGCCAAGTACGACAGTTGCGGGTACCGGAACGGCGTATTCATTTCCGGTAACTGGCTTGTTTCCAAATACCATTTATTATTATCGTATTACGGCTTTGAGCGAAGGTTTTGCCTCCTTACCTGCAACAGGTCAGCAATCCACGCTAAACGGCGTATTATGTGGTTCATACACGGTGGGCGTCGGTGGTAATTATCCAACACTTACTGCGGCATTACAGGATGTAGCCAACCAGGGATTGTCCTGTTCTACCGTGATGGAGCTGTTGACTACCTACTCTGCCGCATCTGAAGTATTTCCATTAACGGTTCCGTTTTTTGGAGGAAATTCAAACCTGACTTTGACCATTCGTCCTCATGCTTCTGTGACTTCACCCGTTTTGGTTACCACCAGTACGAGTAACACGTTTGTACTTACCGGAAGTACTTTTACCATATTTGATGGTAGAGCAGGTGGTTCAGGAAATGGCGGTTTACTGTTTATCGACAATACTTCTACCACTTCCAATGCCATTGTCATCAATGGAAACTCGAACAATTTGACTTTCAGACATCTTCGTCTTGGTGCTGCCAATACAGGTACCACAGGAGGTGTTGTGAATGTTGGTGCCGCAGTAAACGCAACGGGTGCCAATGAAGACATTACTTTCAGTGATAATGACTTTGGACTTGCCTCTAATGGAGCGGCTCCCCGGCAGATGATTTTTGCTTCAGCCAGTACAGGAACAAACCGTAGGGTATCGCTGTTGAATAACTTGTTTCATGATTACTACTTCAATGGTGAAAATACGGCGGTGAACCTTTCGACTGGTTCTACGGACTGGACTATTTCCGGAAATAGTTTTTATCAAACCAATCCACAGTCGCCCACTGCTTCCGCGACACAAAGTGCGGCGATTCGTATTTCTAATTCAAGTGGTAACAATTTCTTGATTACAGGGAATTTTATTGGAGGAAGCCAGCCCAATGCGGGTGGTTCGCCCATGTCGTATGTGTCTACTATGGCGTACCGTTTTTCTGCCATGACTTTAAGCCTCGGCAGCACGACTCCTTCCATCATTTCCAACAACACCATTAGTAATATCGTTTTAACGAGCACAAGTGGGGCATCTACACCGCATGGCGTATTTGCCGGTATTCACATTACCGGTGGAACTTGTCAGGTGGTGAACAATACCATTGGAAGTGTAAACCAGGCCAGTGATATTGTAGTAACAGCTACCACTGCCGGAGCGACTTCCTACGGTATCGCTTTAACCGGAGGAACAAACCATACCGTTACAGGAAATCAGATAGGTGGATTTAGTTTGAATGGATCAACCGGAACTATTTCCACTTCTTTTGTGGGAATCAATATTTCGGGTGGTACACTTTACACTGTAAGTTCCAATTTAATTGGTTCCAACACGGTTCCTTCCAGTATTCAGACGGCTGCTTCTACCGGAGGGACAGCAGGTAGTTTGCAAGGTATTGTCTCGTCTTCCACTTCTGCCAATACATTTAGCAACAACCGCATTGTGAACTTGAATAATCAGTATTTGGGCACGTCGACTTCTTCTGTAACTAGGGGAATTGTGGTAACGTCCGGAGTGAATACGATTACCGATAATTATATTGGCTCATTGACTACCGCTACCGGAAGTACTTCTACTACTACAGCTACTTTCCCTCTGATTGGAATTCAGAACACCTCTACTTCGACCGGCAACTCTGTGATTCGTGGTAATAAGGTGAAGAACCTTTTCCACACGCATCCAACTGCCGCATACCGGATGGCGGGTATTGTTCATAGTGGTCCATCTCTTCCTTCTTTGGGCGAAGTATCCCGCAATGAAGTGTCTTTTATTACTACGACATCTACGTCTACTACAGGAGAACTGTATGGACTTCTTCATGCTGGAGGCGCTTTACGTGCTTTTAACAACATGATTTTGCTGGGAATAGATTCATCAGGATCTAGTGTGGCTGCTCCTGGCGCACACTTTGGGATTTTAAAGACCACATCCGTTCAGGGTCGCTTCTACCACAATACCATTAAGATTGATGGTACGGCTTCTACTGGTGCTGCTGCGGGTTTGACGGCCGCTTTCCGAAGAACCATTGCACCCACTGCCGCCGACACGGTTATCAATAACATTTTTGTCAACTATCGTCAGAATACGACGCCGGGTCCCAATCATTATTCCATCTATCTGGAAGGTTTAACCAATTATGTAGGAAGGAAAAACAATTTCCAAGGAACGGGTTCCAACTATTTCACCGGAGGTTCTGGAGCCATTTCTACCCCAACGACCTATTTGACTTTACCCACCTGGCGAGCTGCGATCAATCAGGATCTAGGTTCATTTGATGTGGCTCCTGCATTTTTGTCGAATACCGATTTACGCCTGGTGGCGTCAAGCTCCACACCTCTGGAATCTTTTGGCGAGGTCATTCCGTTCATTACCAATGACATTGACGGACAAGGTCGTCCAGGTCCAGCTGGGTCTGTGAATGGAGGCGGTTTTGGCTATGACATTGGTGCAGACGAATTTGATGGTATTCCACTTCCTTTAGACATGGGCTTAACGGCGTTGGTAAGTCCGGCTCAGGGTTGTTTACCCAACTTGGTGAACATTCGTGTAAGGGTTCGGAATTTCTCTACCACCGCCATCAATTTTGGCATTGATCCAGTGACCATCAACCTTGCAGTGGCAGGTCCGAACCCAACCACGTTCGCTCCGTTTATCATTTCTAACGGTACATTGGCAGGCCAAACCAATTTGGACACGCTTATTGCGCTGAATTATGATATGTCTGCCGTGGGCACTTATACCTTTACCGGGTCAACGACGTTGTTGGGAGATGCCAATGTAATCAACGATGCACTTCCCTCCACTAATATTATTGTTGGTCCGGGAACCGCATCGGTGAACAACATGAGCATTTGTGGAGGAAGCACGGCTACACTAACGCTTACCGGAGCTGGTGGAACCATTGAATGGCAATCTTTTGATCCGATGACTTCCACCTGGCAGAATATTCCTTCAGGAACGACTTCCAGTTTGGTGGTCAGTCCCCTGGATACGACCCAATATCGTGCCTTGGTTTGTGGAAGCCAGATTTCTAACGTGGTTACGGTGAATGTAAACGCACCGATAACTCCGGTTGTGAATCCGGTAACCGTGTGTGGTATAAACAATGTAACGCTGAATGCCACCAACACACAAGGAACAACGCAGTGGTTTAATGCACCTACCGGTGGATCACCCATTGCCAGCGGAACCAGCTATGCTGTTCTTGCGTCTCAATCCCAAACATTCTACGCCTCAAACTTTGTTTCAGGTGGCGGCTCTTCTTTTGTTGGACCAGCCAACAATAGCTTTGGATCGGGAGGAGGATTTTTTTCCTCATTCACGACTAGCTTCAACGTTCTTCAGAACTTGACGTTACGTTCTGTGACCATGTATCCTGTGACCGCCGGAACCGTGACGATTGTGATAAATAACAGTTCCGGTGTTCAGGTAGCCAACATTCCAGTCACCTTTACGTCGAGCCAGTTGGGTACGGCAGTGGTGGTGCCCATTATGGCCAATTTAACACCTGGAAATGGATACACCATCGCTTTGGCATCAGGTGGATCCGGAACCTACTGGAGGAACAGCGCTGGTGCAACTTATCCTTATACTGCTCCAGGATTTTTATCTATCACAGGGAATAGTTTTGATCCATTTTATTATTATTTCTTCTATAACTGGGAGATTGAAACCGGATGTAGCAGTCCTCGGGTCGCCGGAAATATCACTGTGAATCCTGCGGATCCCATTACCATTGTTTCATCTGCAAACCCAGTATGTAATAATGCTCCTGCCACGCTTACAGCGTCAAGCGTGAATACAAACTATTCCTACAATTGGGTGGCGGCATCTAGTCCGATAGCGACGGATACCAACCAAGTTGTAGTTACTCCCGTAGTTCCGACAGATTACTTTGTATTCGCCTCGGACACCCTATCCGGTTGTAGCAATGTAGACACCATCAATATTCAGATTTTGCGTGCTCCCGTAGCCACTGTTACGCCTGCCGCCGATACATTATGTTTGGGTTCTTCTTTGCCTCTCACCGCTTCTTTCGTACCGGAAGTTGTTCAGTTGGGGAATGGAGTGATTACCAATACGTCTTCATCTTACCCCACGCCTTATGGTAATTTTTATTGGGGCGCTCGTCACCAGTTTTTGATTTTGGCTTCTGAGCTTCAGGCGCTTGGTTATGGTCCGGGTCAGTTAACCTCTTTGTCGTTCGATGTGGCCAATACGAACAGTATTTTGCCTCATGACAATGTGGAAATCAAGCTGGGCCATACTGCTGCGGCCAGTCTTACTGCTTGGCAATCAGGATTACAAACAGTGCATACGGCACCCTCTTACTTGCCCGTGAATGGATGGAATCTTCATACTTTCCAAACGCCTTTCAACTGGGATGGAGTTTCTAATTTGGTGGTAGAGTTTTGTTTCAACAGCTCAGGTTACGACGACAATGCGTCCGTTCGTCAGACCGCCATGCCGTTTACCGCTTCGTACTGGTATAGAGAAGATAACCTGACCGTTTGTGGAAGTTCTTTGAATTCCGGTTCTTCTGTAAATAGACCGAACATGCGATTCAACTTTGCGGTTAATACTGTAAATGCCTGGACTCCTGCGTTGGGACTTTCATCTACGACGGTGCTTAATCCGGTGGCAACACCTACCCAATCCTCCACCTACGCTTTCACCGCAACAGCACCAAATGGTTGCGTGGCTGCTGATACCGCAGTGTTGTTTGTGCCAGCCCCAATGTCATTGAATTTAGGTAACGACACTTCATTCTGTGCGGGTCAGGCATTTAATGTCACCTTAGACGCGCAAAATCCTGGTGCTACCTACGTATGGCAGGATAATTCAACCAACCAGCAACTTATAGCCAACGCTGGTGGAGTCTATTCTGTTACGGTTACGGATGTATTTGGATGTCAGGTGAGAGATACGCTTGTGGTTGTAGCGAATGTACCACCAGTCGTTTCTTTAGGCAACGACGTGGCTTACTGTGCTAATACAACTCTTTCTCAAATACTTGACGCGGGTAATCCATCAGCCTCTTTTGCATGGAGTACTGGAGCAAATACACAGACCATTACTGTAAATCAGCAGGGTGTTTATAGTGTAGTTGTTACGGATGTAAATGGCTGTGTCGGTTCGGATACCCTTGTGGTTACCGAGAATCCTTCACCTGTAGCGGTTATTACTATTTCCAATCTCCAGGCTTCGGGTGCGGATCTTTCCGCCAATAGTGGATTTAGTAGCTATGCATGGAGCAATGGTGGCAATTCGCAAAACATTTCTGTAACAGCCAGTGGCACATATTGGGTGCTGGTTACCGATGCCAACGGTTGTTCCGATTATGATACAGTACAAGTGAATCTTCCACTTGGCATTGGAGAAACGGAAGGCGATTTGTTTAACGTACGCTTATGGCCAAACCCTGCCAGCACCGTTGCTCAGCTTTATTTGGAGCAATATCCTGGAATCGAAGCAGAGTGCGCTGTGTACGACATTTCCGGAAAACTCATGGTTCAAAAGACTTTGCAAGTTACCGGAGGTGCGGCCTCCATGCAATTACACATGCAGGATTGGTCTCCCGGCACCTATATGGTGGTGGTTCGAGGCACTGCAGCCCCACGGATTTTCAGACTGATTCGTCAGTAATTTTAACCGATGAATAACGGAAAGGGACAGTGATTATCGCTGTCCCTTTTTTGTATGTATAAGGTTTGATATCAGACTTTTTCCTGACTTCCGCGTTTTAACACCCAAAACCAAAAACGTAACTCAGCAGCT
>CAZOEO010000014.1:0-73978 GCA_964578885.1 uncultured Candidatus Competibacteraceae bacterium
ATTATCTTTTCAATTGTATATTTACAACCTGTCCTAAAAATGGGGAGGTTACAGATTTTCAAACATTTATGTTATGATTTTTCGTTTGTTTTTATTACTGGCAGTTGTGTGTACAACTTCCTGCTATTCCGGTCAGAAGTCCACGGATTACTTGAATGCATCCATGGAAGATAGTTTATTCTTGGATAAATCGCCCGTGTGTATTTTAGGATATGATAGGTATTTGTATCACTTGGCTTATTTCAAAGGGGATGAAGTAGCTGCTTTGCGGAACACTCCAGATTCTGGGTTGATTTTTCAAAGATATCCAAACCTAAATGACCGGAGACTACATTCCATGAATCCTGTTTTTCTGGATTCTGCGGTGGTTGGCGTAACTTACGATCAAGCCCTCCTATATTGCCAATGGCGAGCTGAAAATAACCGAAGGACCGTTACAGAAAAGTCGAAGTACAGAAAATTATACTTGGTACAATACGGCCTGCCCAGCCCCGAAGATTTTAAGAAGGCAGAGCGCTTGGCTGCTGGAAGAACGGACAAAAGCCATTGGAAACAGCTTTTTGAAGGCCCTCCCGAATTAACGAATGTTCCGGGTTATGTTTGGGTGAAATCCAAAGAAGGAGGCCGCTTGGTTCCGGCCACTGAGGTTCCGGCGCATGAGATTGGTTTTCGTTGCAAAGCTGAGCTTTTGCCTTGGACGGGAAGTAGCGCTTTTTACTGATTTTTTCGAATCATACTTATCATTAAATATTGCGCCATGTTCATTACTCACCAAACGCTCAGACCAATAATTGCAAAAGAGCTTGCTTTGCCAACGCAGACAAATTTTTTATAAAAAATTCCCTACGCTTCGAAAAAAATGAAAATACACTTACACACTGGCCGACAAACACAGCAGACAATGACACGAAAACTCAATATTTACAAGACTTGCAACGACATGGCGGTGAGGTGGTCTAAAAAAACTAGACAGTAAATTTTAATGTCTTAATTTCAGACCAATGGAAAAAGAACGCAGAAAATCCAGCGCAGCTTTTTAATCCGTCGGATCTTTAAGTTATGAAAATGACTTGTCCAGTTTTTCAGCCATACTATTGAATGATGACTATTACAATTACATGATTGAACACAGTCAGGTAGAAGATGGATTACACCATGCCAATATTGAAGCATTGATTTGTCTGAAAGCAAAAGCATTTTTGGAAATCAAAGGAAGAATTGAAAACGGAAGTAAAGAAGATGCAAAGCAGTTACGAAAGCACAAAGCAGACGTATTTCGTTTAACAGTAATGCTTACACCTGAATCAGAATTTGATTTGCCTAAAACCATCCAAGAACATGTAAATCAGTTTGCTGAATAGACGGCTGGCGATTTACCGGACAAGGCCATTTTTAAAGAAATGGGATTGAGCCATATTGACCCGAACAATGTATTTGAGCAGTTCAAAAAGTCATTCAGAGTGAGTGCAAATGAAGAATAGTAAATACAAGATGAAAACATGTAAAGAAAACAGCACTTTCCTGAGTATTCCGCTTCAAACTGCCCCTCGTCTTCATTTTGAACAAGGACTTGAATATCTTTACAAAATAAAATATCAAATGGCTTGAGGATGACACACCGTACGTTTTTTACCCGTTCGCTGCTCTTTTTTGCGATGCTCTTTTTACCCTCCTCACTGCTTTTCGCTCAAGGAACCTTACAGTTCTCTCAAGTGAAACTGGTGAGTTCCTCCGAAATCGTTCCCTCCGGCCGCGTATGGAAAGCAACGGGCATTGTTCCCTTTCAGCAGACATCATGGCTCAATTCACCCGTGTTTTATACCATTGCGATAAATGGAAACAATACTACGGTAGGGCATAGTACCTACGGAAGGGCAACCAATGGCAGCAACCTCGGAACCGGCTCATACAGCAGTCAGGCGCTTGCACCCGTATTTCCACTATGGCTTCCGGCAGGTACTTCTTTAGAAACGGGAGCAAACGTACACGCCATTAGCGTGATAGAGTTCTTCGTTTTACCCTGACGCTTTACTACTTCATGCCGGTAGGCCCAATCCGCCGGCTCCACACGCTCACCCTCTGGAAGTTTCTCCACCCAATTAAAAATTGTATTTTGGGACCGTGGAATCCATAAACCTCCCTACCCTGCTGGGTATTCTGCTTTACGCTGTCGTATTGTTTCGCTGGAGCAAAAAGACGCTTTCTCCCGCTTTTTCCCGCTACCTCGTGCTGGCATGGGCGGCGCAATGGGGATTTGCCCTCCTGCTTTACTGGACCTTTACCCGGTATTACGAAAACCGGGTCACGGCAGATATTTTTAAGTATTTCGATGATGCAGGGCGGTGGTTTACGCTTTGGCAAACAGATGCACATGAGGCGTGGCGGATTTGGTTAGGTCAGCAGCCGGTTACAGACATGGGCACCCAAACCGTGCAGAGCATGCGCTTTTGGGGAAAAGTGAACCATTACGGACTGTATAACGACAACCAAACCATGATTCGTTTGCATGGGCTACTGTACTTTTTTTCAAGGGGAAACTACGGCCTACATTCACTTTTTTTTATTGGCCTGCATTTCTTTTCGCTGGCATGGTTGTTCCGAACATTACATGGCGCATTGTCGTCGGGGGGGCAACGCTTGCTCTTTGTCCTTTTATTCGGGATTCCTTCGGTCTTGTTCTGGGGGGCCGGCACCACCAAAGAAACACTGATGCTGACCATGCTGGCAGGTTGGCTTGGGGGCATGTGGGAATGGGAAAAACACAGACGTCGCCGGGGTTTACTCCTCATGTTGGGCAGCATGTTGGGACTGGTCTTTGTTAAAATGTATTTACTGGGATTTCTGATGTTGGCTTTGATCCCCTGGCTTTGGAATACCTGGCGAAAACCCGGGCGTCCGGTTGTTAGTTACTTGTTTTTTTATGGTTTGGTGCTGCCTGCGACCCTTCTTTTGAATCACCGGCAGCATGCATCGGACATGCCACCGGAATTATGGGAGCAATATGGCAGCCGGGCTTTTTGTATTGCAGACTCCACCTCATATCGGAAAAATGCCATGGGCAATGGCTGGCACATTTTAGAAAAATTAAGGTTTAAACAACAGGATTTTGTAAAAGAAGCCACCTTTGAACAAGCCGGATCGATGCGACCTATTCCACGTTTGAATGGACAGGCCACCAACTTTTTTCAGGCTTTGCCGGAAGGTATGCTGATTACTTTATTTGCGCCATGGCCCTGGGAAATAGATCGCACACTTTACCTGTGGCCATTGATAGAAAATCTGATTCTCTGGAGTGTATGGATTTTCTTTCTATGGAAATATCCACCTTCACGCCTCTCTAATCACGGGTGGTTTTGGTTGTTTTTTGCCCTTTCACTGGCTGCATTTTTAGGCTTAATGACGCCCGTTTTAGGTAATTTGGTTCGGTACAAATTGCCCGTGCTTTGGATTCTGGCACTTTGGCCTTGTCTTTTTCTGATGGCTCCAAAAAACAATCCTTCTTAAATGCCGTTTATGTCTCTAAATTATTTCACCATGTTTCATACCGTAATTCTGGCCACAGCGGCGCTTATGGCGGCCTGTAGTTTTGGCCCTAATTCTTCACCGGAAACCGTACAACGTATGCAAGGCAAAACATTTCATGAACTCCGTGCGACCGATATCGACGGGAAAGAAGTTGATTTTTCCACTTTTAAAGGAAAAAAAATCATGGTGGTGAATGTCGCTTCCAAATGCGGATACACCAGCCAGTACAAAGGTCTGCAAGCCGTGTATGAGCAGTATAAAGATCAATTGGTGATTCTGGGATTCCCCTGTAATCAGTTTATGGGACAAGAACCCGGATCAGAAGCCGACATCAAAAGCTTCTGCTCACGTACTTACGGCGTTTCTTTCCCCATGTTTGCGAAAGTGGATGTAAAAGGCAACGACCAGCATCCTGTATATGCATGGCTTACCAACAAAAGCCTGAACGGCGTGGAAGATGCTTCCGTGTCCTGGAATTTCAACAAATTCCTGATTGATGAGCAAGGCCGGTATGTTCGTCACTACAAAAGCGGAACCGAACCCAATGATCCTGAAATCATTCGCTGGATTACCGGAAAATAATTTCCTATAAAATTTGGTAAACGCACGTGTCTTTGACTAAATTGATGTCACTCCTGTGACCAATTTTATGTCAAAATATGTACACGTGCGTTTATTCTTGGTTTAGTTATAAGTACGGCATTCATTCGCCGGAAAAATTATTGGAAGCCGCGGCTGGGCTTGGCATACGTCAGTTGGCGCTGGCCGACATCAACAACACCGCCGGAAATTTAGATTTTTTGCGCCGTGCATCTGCTCATGGTATCAATCCTGTGGTAGGCGTTAGTTTTTGGGACAGCCATGGCCTCAAATATGTGATGCTGGCCAAAAACAACCAGGGATATCATTTTATTTGTGCGTTACTCACCGCGCATTTGCGTGATGGCACTCCCCTGCCCGATTTGGTTACGCCTGGCGAAGATTACTGGATTATTTATCCTTTCTCCCGGGTCCCGGACCACCTCATTTTGTCTCCGGAATCACCTCAGGTTTGCATTGGAGTATCCATTACAGATTTACCGTTGTTCCGATTTTCCAGATGGACCACAAACTTGCATCAGGTCGTGATGCTGCAACCCAGTTTTTTCCTCGACACCTCAGACGCTTCCCTTCATCGCGTTTTACGTGCCATCGATGGAAACACTTTCATTAGCCAGATGCCACGGAAAGATCCCAACCTTCATTTACTCAAAGAAGAAGCCGCATTGTGTCATGCATTTCACGAGTTTCCTACGCTGATGCTCAACACCCGTGAATTGCTGACATCCTGCAAAGTAGATCTGGGATTCGGCATGCCCAAGAACCGGAAAATTTTCGGCAGTTCTGCCCGGGAAGATTTCCGACTGCTTTATCAAGCCGCGTACGATGGCTTGCACCAGCGGTATATTCAGACCGATACCACCTTAATTTCACGGCTGGAAAAAGAGCTACAGTCAATTCATTCACTGGGCTTTACCACTTATTTTTTAATCAATCATGATGTGGTTCGGTATGCCCGTCATCGGGATTTTTTCCATGTAGGCCGAGGCAGCGGAGCCAATAGTTTAGTAGCTTATTGTCTGGGAATTACCGATGTAGATCCCATGGATTTGGATTTATATTTTGAACGTTTTATCAACCCGCATCGGGAAAATCCACCCGATTTTGATCTGGATTTTTCCTGGAGAGACCGAGATGAAATCCAGCGTTATCTGTTTAGGCGATACGGGCGCGAACATGTCGGATTGCTGGGTGCGTACCAAACATTCCAGTATAAATCGGCACTTCGGGAAATTGGGAAGGCCGTAGGGTTACAAAGTGCAGAAATCGAAATCTTGCAAGCCGGAAAAATTCAGGATACCATGGGTGAGCGCATCGTGCATTATGCCGCAAGGTTGCAGAACATGCCATCTCATCTGAGCATTCATGCCGGAGGTGTTCTCATTTCAGATCAACCACTTACGCAGTATATGGCATTAGAAATGCCACCCAAAGGCATGGCGGTGACCCAATGCAGCATGTTGGAAGCCGAAGATTTGGGATTATACAAATTCGACATTTTAAGTCAGCGGGGATTAGGACATATCAAAGACACCCTCACATGGATTCGGACCCATCTGCCGGCGGAAGAAAACCTGAACGATGTCGCCCGTTTAAAGCAAGATCCGAAAGTACAGGCGTTACTGCAATCGGGAGAAACCATGGGCTGTTTTTACATTGAGTCGCCGGCGATGCGCATGTTGTTGAAAAAGCTGGAAGCCCGTACCTATTTAGATGTTGTGGCCGCCAGTTCCATCATTCGTCCGGGGGTCGCGCGTTCCGGAATGATGCGGGCCTTTATCGAAAGATTCAGACATCCGGAACGCATCACCTACATCCACCCGCGCATGGAAGAGCTGCTCAAAGAAACCTTTGGCATTATGGTCTATCAGGAAGACGTCATTAAAGTGGCCCACCATTTTGCCGGCCTGGATTTGGCGGAAGCCGACATTTTGCGTCGGGGCATGTCGGGAAAATTCCGCTCTAAGGCAGAGCTTGAACGGGTGAAAACCCGGTTTTTTGAACAATGCGATGCCCGTGGATACGCACCGGACATCACCCAAACCGTATGGCATCAAATCGAAAGTTTTGCCGGTTACTCTTTTTCAAAAGCCCATTCCGCATCGTATGCCGTAGAAAGCTTTCAATCGGCGTATTTAAAAGCCTATTATCCTTTGCCCTTTATGGTGTCGGTGATCAACAATGCAGGTGGATTTTATCGTACGGAAGTGTATTTATACGAAGCAGCACGTTTAGGCGCCATATTGGAATCACCTTGTGTTCAGCATAGCAAAGAAGTTTGTACCCTGCATGGGCGCCATTTGTACCTTGGCTTTGGACAGATTAAAGGCTTACAGGCGCAAACCATCCGAACCATCTTACAAGCCAGAGAAAACGGACCATTCCAAAGCTTTGAAGACTTTTTATCGCGGGTAAACATTTCTCTGGATCAGTTAAAACTGCTGATTTATCTTCAGGCCTTTCGCACCCTGACCTCCGACTGGAAGGTTCTATTATGGGAAGCCCAAATGCACCTTGGATCATCTGGCACCACGACCGCTTCGCACGGCGTTCTGTTTACCCAGGCAGCCTCATTAGCCACTTTACCCATGTTAGATGTTGTGGAAGGAGAAGTCGTTCAACATCAATTTTCGCTGTTGGGATTTCCCCTTTGCTCTCCTTTTTCCCTTTTGCCACCGGAACCGCAGCCCAGAACGTATGTTCCGGCGCGGGATTGGTCACACCATTTAGGTAAAACCATCTGGATTTTAGGCTACTGGGTTACCACCAAAGAAACCCGAACGCTGCGGGGCGACACCATGCAGTTCGGAACCTTCATGGATCAGGAAGGCGCCAGCATGGATACGGTGCATTTCCCGGCCGTGCGCGAAAAATATCCATTTAAAGGCGCAGGAATGTATCGGCTGAAAGGTAAAGTGGTGGAAGATTTTGGCTGCTGTATCCTGGAAGTACACCACATGGAACGTATTCCCTGGCAATGCTAAGCACCGTCATTTTACTCAGGAAATGGAAAACTTCTCTTTGTCTTTCCACACACTTTCTTCTCCCAAACCAAACAAAGCAAAATCGTATTTCACCGGATCCATGGGATCTAAGGCACGTAAAGCTGCATCCAATTCACGAACCGCCTTCAGGTCATTGGCTTTTCGCTGCAATAAGCCAAGTGCGCGCGCCACAGTGCCGGAATGGACGTCTAAAGGACAACTCAACTGATGCGGGGAAAGGGCGCCATGCCAAATGCCCAAATCTACACCCTGGGTATCTTTTCGAACGAACCAACGCAACATCATGTGCAATCTTTTGGCCGCCGATCCTCTGCTTGGGTCCGATACATGTTTATAAGTACGCTGCGGTGGATAAACAGAGAAAAAATGCGTCCGGAAAGCCACAATGGCATCGTGAAGTTCAGATTGGCCCGCACCTGCACGTTGAAAAATACCCATCATGCCGCCCGGCTCGCGATAAACCGTCCTTAAACCGCGAATAAAATATTGTAAATCGTCAGATTGAAACGTTCGGTGCACCACGTGCAGGCGTTCAATCTGCGCATCTGAAGCTTGCTGAACAAAATCAAAAGGAGAACTACCCAATTGCTCCATGATGCGAGAGGCGCTGCGAATAATCATTTTCCGATTTCCCCAGGCCAGAGTGGCCGAAAAAAAGCCGGCAATCTCCATGTCTTCCTTTTCATCGTAACGATGCGGAATACAAATGGGGTCTGCCTCAATAAAAGCAGGTTGGTTGTAGTACGCGACCTTTTCCTCCAGAAAAGATTTCAGCCAATCCGATTCCAATATTATTCCGCTTGCGATTCAGGTAAAAACGGACGCAAGTTTGGGCGAAAATATCCCGGTCCTTTCAATACTTTTCCATCTTCCCGATAAATGGGCTGTCCATTTTCGTCCAGTTTGCTCATGTTGCTGCGGTAAATTTCCATGAACACCTGGTACATCCTGTCTTGCAATCCATGCCGGAGCATGGTGCCGCAGAGCACGAAAAGCTGGTCGCCCAACGCATCGGCAATGCCCAGCAAATCGCGCGCCTGTGAGGATTCCAGATATTCTTCATTTTCCTCCCGCATGAGGCTGTAACGCAACACCGCTTCTTCCTGCGAAAGCAATGAAGGCGTTTGGTTCAATGGAATGCCAAAAGAGGCATGGAAAGTTTCCACCGCCTCCAACAGACTAGCCCATGATTCTGGGTTTACAGACCGATCCATGCTTTACGGCGTTTCAGCATTTGGGCATCCGGATTCGCCAGAGGAACCACCTGCATCCCGGTACGCTCTGAGGTACTCCCAACTACGACTTCCAGCTTTTTATTTTTTTCCTTTTGCTTTTTGCTGACGCGCACCACCTCAATCGGCAATTTGTCACCAGGTTTTAAGCCACGGATATAGGTTTTGAGCGCCAATACAGACTCACGGCCTTCCAGACGAACCGTTCCAACCTGCACAATCTCGTCTCCAGGTTTTAAACCCGCTTTTTTTCCTTCGGGAAAAAGATCGCTGTCGGAAGCCAGATACCAACGGTTTTTACCACGGTTAAAGCTTAGGCCATTTACTTTGAATCCCGGATGCGGACGAAGCAGCACACCTTGCTTTTGTATTTGGTAACCAAACTTTTGCAACAAAGAATCTACCGGCAACGCTGCATCTCCACTTACATAAGTTTGTAAAAACTGCTGCGCCTGAGCGGAACCAAGACGGCCGATCCATGGAAATAACTCTTCATCTTTAAAAGGTTTTTCAGACCCGAAGGCGGTACTCAGTTCTTTCATCAGAGAACGCAAGCTCACACGACCATCGGTAGAACCAATCAATACCATATCCAGGCACATCCCAATCAATGC
Source organism: uncultured Candidatus Competibacteraceae bacterium (assembly GCA_964578885.1). Lineage (GTDB taxonomy): Bacteria > Bacteroidota > Bacteroidia > CAIKAF01 > CAIKAF01 > CAZRHR01. The sequence goes on from CAZOEO010000014.1 coordinate 8,977, forward strand.
GCCTTTTTGGTACACATTTCCGTATTGATCTTTGTGTTCATCGAGCGCACCAAGGCTCATGGTCGTAAAGGCTAAATTTTCCTTGTAGGCTGCCGCTCCGGCCACTTTTCCTTTGATCCACTTCATCCATTCTTCCTCATTCATAAGTCCGTGGCGAATTTGGACTAAACCGGCATTGTACTCGGTGACGCCTTCGTAGAGCCATAAATGCTCCGACATGGCAGGTGCGTCATAATCGAAATAATGAATTTGCTCTGCATGCAGGTTTAATGGCGTGAGGATGTGAAAAAACTCATGTGCACCTACATCTCTCACCATCTCGCCCATTTGCTTTTTCCCGAGGTTGGGTAAAAAATAGAAAGAGGATTGGTTATGCTCCAGCGCGCCGGCAGCCGGAGAAGTAAGTACATCGGGCAAATACAGAATAAAGGCGTAACGGTCTACCGGCAATTGTCCTTCGAGAAAATCACGGGTAGCCATCAATACCGGTTGTAAGGATTCGGTTAAAAGGGAAGCCGTAATGGCTTTAGACGGATTATATACGGCAATCAAGACTTTGGCATTTCCTACTTGCACCGTGACAGTATCCGGCACAGAGAACATAATGGGAGAATCAACCGCTTCATGGTAATCTTTCCAAAGGAAAGACGCGGTTTGCTGTCGCTGGGTAAAGGATTTGGATGTGGCAGGATAAAATCCGGGCTCCATGGTGACATCGGTGCGAATTGCCCGTGATTCATATCCTTTGAAATATCCAAAAATGCCGTGATTGTTGAATACAAAATTTAGCCCTGGTTCAAAATTGGTTCCGGCAGGTTGAAATACAAAATTCGAGAAGTTTAGATCTGTCCAGGTGGGCCTGACGCTGTAGGCAAAAGAATCCGGCCGGGTTGGGAATTGCCAGCCATTGACGTCGGCACGTGCAAAGCCTTTTTGCTGTCCTTTTTCATAAATCCAAAGCGTATCTACAAATCTACCGAAATCGTAAACGGCATAAGTACCGGGTACCATTTTCGGAAAAGCGAAACGCGCAGGAAAATTAATCTCACTACTGGGGATTACGGTCACAGTGAGTGATGCTGCGGTAGCCTTGTTTAAATCTGTGGAATACGTAGCTACGGGATTCGTTTGCGCATGGAGTGCCGAAGCCAGTAAAATGCAGGAGAATCCTGCGATAAAAAAATGTTTCATTCTAAAATGTAGGTGGCTGAAGTTCACGGAAGTGTCCGTTTAATGTGACACGTTTCCGCACTTCTGTCCGCCGCTGCAAATTAGGAATCACCTGTTTGAGGGCTTCAATAAGGAACACCTGCCGGGTGTGCTCAGAGGGCATTTCCAGCATTCTGTATTCTTCTTCGATAGAAAGTCCGAGATAATGTGCCACTTTATAAGACAAATTTCCTTGATCCGAAGGTAGGAAGTTTTTAGCGATACCCGCTGTAAGTATAAGTTCCTCAATAAGATTTCTTAACTTTTGCTCAATGGCTTCCGGAGCAGGGGTTTCCAAATCCGGCACCAAAGAGGGCACAGAGCTTACTATTCCGGCAGGATATAAATACCCTTCTGCCGTGGGGAAAAACTCCAATAAACGAATGATTTCCAGACCTTCTAATCGAATATCCATCCGATCATCCGGATACGTTTTTACCACTTCCAATAATTTCACCTCCGTTCCAAGCGGCTGCACCACGCCTTTATTGGAGGTAAAAATTCCGAAAGTGATACCTTCATCTGCAGCGCGCCTTATGAGCTGCCGATAACGGGGTTCGAATATATGCAGATGTAGAGGTTCACCGGGAAACACCACTACCTGCAAAGGAAAAAGCGGCAAAAACCGGGACTGCGCTTGCATGGACATTCTATTTGAGGAGAGTAACGCCCCACCCTGTATTTTGTTTAACCGAAGGGATTGCGACCTTTGCATTATGTCTGCACAACGTCATTTATTCCTAAAGCATTTGGCGCCAACCAGTCCTTCTCCCATGGGATTAGAGATTGTTCAGGGCCGTGGAATCTATTTAAAATCAGCGAACGGAAAGCGCTACATGGATTTAATCAGTGGCATTTCCGTGAGTAATCTCGGACATCATCATCCGGTGGTGCATAAAGCCATCCACAAGCAGTTGAAACGCTTCACCCACCTGATGGTATATGGCGAATTGATTCAAGCTCCGCAGGTAAAGTTTGCCACAGCGCTGGCCAAAGTTTTGCCTGAAAAGCTTCAGTCCGTTTATTTCGTCAATTCCGGTTCAGAAGCCATTGAAGGCGCTTTAAAACTGGCGAAACGGGCCACTGGTCGTCACGAAATTATTTCTTGTGAAAATGCCTATCATGGAAGCAGTCATGGCGCATTGTCCATCATGGGTTCAGAATATTTTAAATCGGCCTTTCGACCTTTGCTACCTGGCATCCGTCATATTCGTTTTAATCACTGGGAAGATCTGGAAAATATCACGTGTCGGACCGCCTGTGTGGTGATGGAAACCGTTCAGGGAGAAGCTGGTGCAATTCCACCTTTACCCGGTTATCTAAAAGCGGTAAAGGAACGATGCGAGTATACCGGGACATTGTTGGTTTTAGATGAAATCCAAGCCGGATTCGGTCGTACAGGGTCACTTTTTGCATTTGAACAGGAGCAAGTGGTGCCGGATATTCTTGTATTAGCCAAAGGTTTTGGCGGAGGGATGCCCTTGGGGGCGTTCATCGCTTCACCGGAACTCATGCAAACCTTGAGTGTTTCACCCGTATTAGGTCATATCACGACTTTTGGAGGTCATCCCGTGAGTTGTGCAGCCGGAGCCGCTACCTTGCAGGTATTGCAATCGGAACAACTGCCGGCACAAGCCCAAATCCACGAAACTTTCTTGCGAGAATCGCTTCATCATCCGTTGCTTCAATCTATTTCGGGAAGAGGTCTTTTATTGGCACTTCATTTTTCAGATGCCGAAACCAACTTCGCTGTAATTCGTGAAGCCCTCGAACGCGGCTTTCTAACCGACTGGTTTTTATTCAATGACCGGGCACTTCGGCTGGCGCCGCCATTAATTGTATCCAAATCCCAACTTAAAAAAGCCTGCGATGGCCTGATGACGGCCATGGATATGGTGCACAAAAAGCAAAACAAGTAATTGCAAATATGGAAAAAAGATTGAGTAAGTAAAAAGTAAGTAAGTGTAATAAAACTTCAACCTACCATTTTTTTTGAAGAGCCACCCAAGGGACTCGAACCCTCGACCTACGCATTACGAATGCGTTGCTCTACCAGCTGAGCTAGGGTGGCTTTGTGCGGGGCAAAAATAAAAAATGGGGTGTATTTTGGGATAGGGTGGGGAAAAAAATTTGAGGGGGAGGATTGAGGTTGGGCCGCTGCCTGATTTTTCGCAGGCCTCAATGGCTTCATGCCCATTCATCTGATTGGATAAGTCTTTGTTTGCCACCTGCAATTTTCGCCTGTAAGAGGCTGTTCTATTGCAAGGATATTGCTGTTGGTTTTATAGTTGTTACATAGTTCGTATAAGCACTCCTGTTTCCTTTCTCAATTCAATTTTGCCATCTACTTTCGTTACCGCTATGTCGCTACCTGAAAAACGGGCATCGCGCGCTTTATCAGTAATGGTTCTTACCAGCACCCCTGTCTCTTTACGCAGTTCTACTTTTCCGTCCAACTTTGTTACCACCACTAGATCACCTTTACTATTTAAATGAGCTGATAAAGCTTTATCTGTTATGGTTCTGATTAAAACCCCTGTATCCTTGCGGAGTTCAACCTTGTCCCCGTTCATTTTAATAATGTTCATTTCCTTTGTTTTTATTATTAGCGCCTACTCTGTTCAAAGATTTTCGGCTTCCTCTTTATTATTTTTTGGAGCGGCGCGCCAAACCTAAACGATTAAGTTTAGTCAAAATAATTAATCCCTGAGGCAGCGAACAGGAAAACCAGTATACAAATTTGTATCAAATGCTCGACGATTTGCCCAATTTCCATCTTAATCTATTTCCATTGCAAATGGCCAGGCTGTTCCGTCAAGATGGGAAAGCAGTATGTACTTTTAGGCATCCATGTTAAATTCTAAGTTGTAATCTTCATTAAGATTTTCAACATCATGCAATTCTTATTTCAATATGCGATAAAACTTTCTCTCTGGATTTATACCCAAAGTGAATGTTTCGTTTTTTACTAATTTGTTCAATTGAAAAACCGGTTTAACCTGTAAATGGTCAACCAGTAAATGTATAGGGAACTGATTTTTTCTTTCATCAATGAAGCATCCTTGTTGGTCATCGAAAACAACATATTTCAGCTCAGCGGATAGTTTAACCTTTGAAATGAAATTAGTCCATTCGTTTTCAAAATTCTTTTGGGATGTTACGAAAGCACTATGTATCAGCAAATAGCTGTCTTCAGCATTCAATTTGAATTCCAATTCAGGATTTTCTTTATTTTGTTTAATCTGCTCCAATCCTGTATGATATTTTTTTGTCTTTACTGGTTTACAGTATTTGCCTTTGGATAGTTTTGCCATTTTGCCCGAAGCCACCATACGGTTGAGGGCTTTTATCACCGCTTCTTTCTGGTTCACCTCTGTAGTAAAATCGGCACAGTTGAATTTATAGCCTTTGGGGAGTCAATCTATGATAAATACTATGTATTCAGTGGTTTTTATTCTTTTAATTTTACTGAAAAGATAAATGATTTGTCCAGTTTATTAGCAAAAAAACTGGACATGTTGAAATTGTCAGATTATTGGCACAGAAAACTTGACATATCGTAGCTCCATTCACCATTCATAATTGACCATTCACCATTGTAAAAGTAAAAGCCTTTTCAAATTTTTCTTCTGTGAATTTCATTTCTAGTAAGATTTATCTTCTTGCCATTTTGCAGGGTTATGGATGATGTATTCCGAAATTCGTTGATACGACCGATTATCACGAATGATATGTTCATAATAATTGCGTTGCCATAATTGACCATCAAAACCCATTAAACCCAATTGTTTGGTAACCGATGATTTGTAACCACGAACAATGGCCCCAACCGTTTGCGATGGTGACCGTGGGGGCGTTTTGCAAACGCCCACTTTATCTTTATCGGGCGAATGCAATTCGCCCCTACCATTATCGGGCGAATGCAATTCGTTAACGCCATTATTATCGGGCGAATGCAATTCGGTTACGCCATTATTATCGGGCGAATGCAATTCGCCCCTACCCGATAACCGGATAATGGCGTGCATATGGTTGGGCATGATGATAAATTCGCCCAATTCGACATTCGGCCGTAATTCCGGGGTTTTCAACCATTCATTGTACGCAATAATTCCATATGGATTCAATACCATTTCCCCATTAACCACATGGCCAAATCTACAAATCCTATCCTGACAACATATCGTAATAAAATACAACCCCGCTTGCGAATAATCGTATCCCTTCAATCGAATGGACCTTCGGTGGTGGAGATGGGGATTGTATTTATTCATCGGACTTATCATATTGGTGCCAATAAAACGCCGCCCCTTCCGAATCTATTGTCTTGTAATATGCTAACCATTTTAAAAACAATGCTCTCCGCACACCCATATCACTTAATGACAACAGGGTGTCTAATGTGTTTTCAATGGTTTTTTGCCTGATTTTTAGATTGTATTAAATTGATTACCTATGCCTCCAAAGCCGGCAAATGATCATTCAGTGATTTCTGAAATGCCTCTAATTTGCTCTATATGTTTGATAGTGGCTGGATATTTCAACATTTAGTAAATATAACTTAATGCGTTGAAATTATCGCATCTCGGCTTCGCTCAACCTCCGGTATATTCGCTCACCAAAACCAAAAGTTTTCCCCAAAAACACCTTTTATCCGAAAACCGGCATGGCGGGCTTGTTGCCTAAAATGGTCTCGATGCGCTCCATCACTTCCTCGGAAAGCAACACCACATCTTCGACGGATTTAAGGTTTTCTTCCAATTGGCTGGTTTTTGAGGCGCCTAGAATGACTGAGGAAACCGCCGGATTTTTCAAACACCAGGCAATGGCAAGCCGTGGCAAGGAAAGGGATAACTCATCGGCAAGGGTTTGTAAACTGCGCACCGCTTCTATACGGGAAGCCGCAAGTGGTCCGGTCAGCATGTCTTTGAGCCAGCCTAACTCGGGTAATGTGGCGCGGGTATCTTCGGGTAAACCATTATTGTATTTTCCGGTAAGTAAACCACTCGCCAATGGGGACCAAATGGTGGTTCCCATGCCTTGCTTGGTGAGCAAATGGCGGTATTCTTTTTCCATACGTTCTCTATGAAACATATGGTATTGTGGCTGCTCCATGGTGGGCGGAATCAAATGATTTTCTCTGGCCACGGCATGTGCTTCCATGATGGTAGCGGCCTCCCACTCGCTGGTGCCCCAATACAATATTTTGCCCTGACGTATCAAGTCGTTCATGGCCCAAACGGTTTCTTCCATGGGCGTATGCCGATCCGGGCGATGGCAATAGTATAAATCTAAATAATCGACCCGCAAACGACGTAAAGCCGCATGACAAGCTTCCATCACGTGTTTCCGGCTCAAACCTTTCTGATTTGGCTTTTCCCCACCCCAATACACTTTTGAAGACACCACAAAGGTATCTCTTCCCCACCCTGCCTTTTGCAGAATTCTCCCCATGACTTCTTCTGACCGGCCTTCAGCGTACACTTCTGCATTGTCAAAAAAATTGACCCCGGCTTCGTACGCCATATACATCAGTGTTTCAGCGGTTTCGTCTGAAATCTGGTTACCAAAGGTAACCCACGATCCAAGGGAAACGGCACTTACCTGCAATCCCGACTTACCTAATCTTCTGTATTCCATTAACATATAGCAATTCAATTAAAGTATTTCATACGTATTCATAAATACACCCTGAAGGCGTAATTCTTCCAATACGGGTTCATATATTTCCGGTAAAACGGGGATATGAACACCGGTAAGTGGCATTTTGCCTCTTAAAATGAGACATGCACCAATGGCCGCCGGTAAACCCACCGTGAGGGCCATGGCCGTTTCCATCTCATTTTTCCCGGTTAAGCATAGATGAGATTGAAGCTTTTTCACTTTGCCCTGATCCTCATATTCAAACTGATGGAGCATTACCAAAAGATCCTTGTCTCCGGAAGATAAGCTCCAATGCTGTTGCAATATGGATAAAAGAATATCGGCTGGCGTCATGTCTCCCTGCAATCCCATGGGAATGTTGGAAAAAAGGCCAAGGGCTTCGAATTTCTCCAATTCAGGGGCATTTTCCGGAATTCCAAACGTTTGAGAAATGATTTGAGGCAAAGTATATCCAGGCATTTCCGGTAAAAAAGTCTGGAGAAATGCTGCACGCGTCCAATCGGGCGCACAGGACAAGGGATGAGCATCATCTGTAAGTCCCATTTGCACGAAAAGATGCCAGGCAGAACAGAATCCGGGACGCCGTAAAGTGCCCCGATATAGCGTATGCACTTCGTTCAGTTGATATAACCTCTTGTATTTTAAACTATCGCGGTTTCCGTACGCTTCAAAAGCGCCCCAACCCGGAATTTCCAGGTGATCGGTGCGTTTAAAAAGCTGGGTGTACGGAATGTTTTTCAATTTTCCCCGATGAAGAAATCTGGCCGGTCCGGCGGCGCCCGCCATCACTACATTTTTGGGATTCCAGGTGAATTTATATTTCCATGGTCCTCCTTCTGAATCCTGGGCCATGAGACCTCCCGTAAAGCTTTCAAAACCAATGATTTTATGGCCTTTTCGCCTTAAATGGTCCAAAGTTTCCATGGCGGTCATGTGGTCGATTCCCGGATCTACGCCCATTTCATTGAGCAGTAAAACACCTTTGGCCTTGGCCTCCGCATCCAATGCGGCCATTTCATCCGAAACATAACTGGCGGTAACCAAAGATTTTCCCCAGGCCAGACAATCCTTGGCCAGCATAATGTGCATGGATGGAGGCAACATCGATACCACCACATCATGGTCTTTCACCAGGGACTGTCTCAGCTGCTCATCATGCAGAGAAAAAGCCATGGCACGGCCATGAGGATGTCCACCGCATTTTTGTTCTGCCAGACGAGGATCCAAATCTGCAATAGTGACCTGCCAGCCCTCTTTGCCCGCCTCTTCCAATAAATACCGAATCAATATCGTAGCAGATTTTCCGGCACCTACAACCAACACTTTTTTCATTTTCCGGATGAAATTATTTGCTGCAAACATACAGCGAAACCACCTTGTACGGGTATATTTGCCTGAGAGAAGTCCTTAAAAAATGGAAAAAACAGGTACAATCGCAGGAATCATGGGTGGTACTGCGGTGATGTTAGGTGCGCTGGGTGCGCATGCCCTCAAAGATATTTTACCTGAGCAAGCCTTAGACGCGTTTAAGACGGCCGTGTTATATCAAATGTTTCATGCCCTGGCCTTGCTGGGAATTATTGGACTCAGAAAACAATTGAAAATGGTATCCTGGCTGGTTTGGGTGCAAAGATGCTGGATTACCGGTGTGGTGCTTTTTTCCGGTTCCATCTATGGACTTACCCTGTGCGGTACCATGGGCTTCCCGGTTCGTTTTTTGGGACCGGTGACGCCCGTCGGCGGAATCATTTTAATGATAGGCTGGCTCATTCTCACCCTCGGATTTCTTTCCGGAAAATCTCAAAAATCATGAGTGAAAACCTTTTAACCACTTTCCGGAATCATGCCCGGAAAATTCAGGATATTTCCGCCATCGCAGGGCTATTGCAATGGGATCAGGAAGTGATGATGCCTCAGGGAGGTTTTGAGATGCGATCCAGACAATTGGCAGAATTAACCGGACAAATTCACGATTTGCAAACCGATACAAGCTGGGAAGACCATGCGGCCCAACTGGCTGAAAATGCTGAAATTTCGGAAAAAGATCGCCTTAACGCCCAAATGGTGCTTCGCGACATTCGTCAAACGAAAAAACTGCCCAAAACCTGGGTGATACAGTTGAATACCACCATTTCAAAAACCTTTGAAGCGTGGATCAAAGGACGAGAAAGCGGTGAAAAGACCTCCTATTTACAATCCCTGGAAGCTTTGGTCCTGATGAAGCAGGAAGAAGCAGCCAATCTCGGTTTTCAGGAGCATCCCTACGATGCTTTACTGGACCAGTACGAGCGCGGCCTCACCACGCAAAAAGTAAAAGATGTACTGGGTCCTTTGGTGGAAGGACTGAAACGACCTGATTTGGCTAAAAAATCTGAAGTAAAAGCCGCGCAGGCCATACCGGGCCCCATCTCGTCTTCCGTTCAAAAAAACTTTGGACATCATCTCCTTACGTACATGGGATACGATTTTTCAAAAGGTCGTATGGATGTAGCGCCGCATCCTTTCTGTATCGGATTTTCCCCGGGCGATGTCCGGGTAACACACCAATGTCACGAAGACCAACCGGATGATTTGATTTGGGGACTTTTACATGAAGGAGGACATGCCTTGTACGAATTGGGATTACCCGCGGATGAATCCGGATTACCCGCAGGATCGGCAAGGTCTTTGGTAGTTCATGAAAGTCAAAGCAGGCTTTGGGAGAATCATATCGGAAAAAACCAAGCTTTTTGGGCTGGTGTACACCAACAAAACTGGGTTCAAGAAACGGGCTATCCCCTACCTTCTGTGGAAAAAATGATGCCCCAACTTCATCGCATGCAGCCTAATCTCATTCGCATTCAAGCAGATGAATACACCTACCATTTTCATATTTGGATACGTTTCGAAGTAGAGAAAAAGCTCATTGAAGGAAGTTTAGCCGTGCAGGATATAGAGGAATTTTGGAACGAATCTTACCATCATTGGCTGGGAATGAGGCCCACGCATCCCAAACAAGGTTTTATGCAGGATATTCACTGGGCGCATGGTTCTTTCGGTTATTTTCCCACTTACAGCCTGGGAAGCATGATGGCAGCCCAATTGTTCGAAACGCTCTCCACAGAGTTACATTTAGCATCTACACCGATTTGGCAAGCCACGCATTTATCGGAAGTAAAGGCTTGGTTGCAGACCCATATATTTCAGTACGGAAGTCTTTATTCATCGGATCAACTTTGTCAAATGGCCACCGGCACACCTTTGCAGGCCGATGCGCTACTCCGGCATTTAAAAAAATCTTTCAAATAAAATGAAGCATTCACGAATAAAACGAATTCGTTCAGGTATTCGTAGTTTAGCGATTCTTACATTGTTTTTCACTCAAATTGGGTGTAAAACATCGGACCCGGTCCAAATGTCTAAGGAAGAGGCAACTGAAATGACCCCGCAAACGAATCCAACCACCACGTTGCACATTTCGTATTTTTCCATAGCCTATGGCATTGATTATCAAAATCTAAGTGAATTAGAAACAATGCTTAAAGCGTTCCAGGAAAAACGGGGAACGAGTTTTACCATTGAAAAAGTAAGTTGGGGACGAGAAGGGGAAGTGTCGCTTTGTATTGACGTCCGACTGCTTTCTGAAAGCTTGAAATCTGCCTTGGAAGAAGAAGTTAGAACACTCATAATCAGAGGAAAAAATGTGAGAATCGAAAAAAATAAACCATGTCGGCGATAAGCTCATAATTTTTCTATCCATTTTTTGAATAATTCTTACTTTTGCACCACATTTTATTCCATTCCTTAAAGAACGAAATTCGCAACATCCATGAGCGATTTAGGATTCAAAACACCAGGTGCTGATTTAGCTTCACTTGGTTTGCGTGGTTACAACAAAGCCTATTGGAATTTAGAACCCGCAGAACTCATTGAACATACCTTGTTGAAAGGCATGGGACAGCTGACCCAAACGGGAGCCCTTGCCGTCAATACTGGAGAGTTCACCGGCCGCAGTCCTAAAGACCGCTTCATTGTAAAGGACGACATCACCGCCAATACCGTGTGGTGGGGCAATCATAACATTCCCTTCGAGTCCGAAAAATTCGACCAGTTGGCCAATAAAATCCTTCAGCATTTTGCCGGGAAGGAGATTTACGTGCGAGACGCATTTGTATGCGCCGATCCCACCTACAGGTTAAAAGCGAGGGTGATCACCGAATTCCCCTGGTCGAACCTCTTTGTGTACAACATGTTTATTCGTCCAAGTCGCGAAGAACTCCAGCAATTCAGTCCGGATTGGACCATCCTCAACGCCCCAACCTTTATGGCTGTGGCTGGCGAAGACGGAACCCGCCAACATAACTTTGCCATTTTAAATTTCACCCGCAAAATGATTATTGTGGGAGGAACAGGTTATACCGGGGAAATTAAAAAAGGAATTTTCTCGGCACTCAACTTTTTACTTCCCACCGAACATCAGGTATTTCCCATGCACTGCTCCGCCAACGTGGGCCAGAAAGGAGATACGGCTCTGTTTTTTGGGCTTTCCGGTACAGGCAAAACAACATTATCCGCAGATCCAAATCGGCAATTGATTGGCGATGACGAACATGGTTGGAGCCAAACCACGGTATTCAACTTCGAAGGTGGTTGCTATGCCAAAACCATTGATTTGACCCATGAGAAAGAGCCCGACATTTACGAAGCCATTAAATTCGGAGCCCTGCTCGAAAACATTGGTTATGTAAATGGAACGCGTGAGGTGGACTATGCAAACAATAGCATTACCGAAAACACGCGGGTTTCTTATCCCATTGATTTTATTCAGAATATCGTAGAAAGCGGCATGGGAAAAAGTCCGGAAAATATCTTTTTCCTGACCTGTGATGCCTATGGTATTTTGCCACCCATTTCCAGACTGACCGCCGGACAAGCCATGTACCATTTCATATCTGGCTACACTGCAAAAGTCGCAGGAACAGAAGCTGGGGTAACAGAGCCACAAACCACGTTTTCTACATGTTTTGGCGCTCCTTTCATGCCTTTGCACCCGACCCGGTACGCGGCATTGCTCGGAAAAAAGATAGAAGCGTCCAAGGCGAAAGTTTGGCTCATCAATACCGGATGGAGCGGTGGCGCTTATGGCACCGGATCCCGGATGAAACTTTCCTACACCCGCGCCATGATTACGGCTGCCTTGAATGGCGATTTGGACCAGGTTCCAACCATCACACACCCGATTTTCGGTCTGCAAATGCCAGTAAGCTGCCCCGGCGTGCCCGAACATTTGCTGAACCCGGAAAATACATGGGCCGACAAACAAGCCTACTTGAAACTCGCCAATAGCTTGGCCATAAAATTCAACGACAATTTCTCCAAGTTTGCGGACATTGCCACAGACGAAATGAAGGCCGCGGCTCCAGTGGTCATGGAAAACGCATAACAACGCAATAAATCAAATAGAAACTCCGCCATAGTGCGGAGTTTTTTTTGTCCAAAAACAAAGAATAAGCATTTAAAGTATTATTTTTAAAGTGATTACAACAATATAGTCTAATAAAAAAGTCATTATGGTTCCATTTGCTGTCAGGGTTTGTATTTTTAAACCATGAAATGGCCGATTGTAATAAGTAGCCTATTGATCCTGGGTATCGGATGTAAACCGCCCCTTCAGTTGAAAGACGTGCAGGTGCAGTGGACAGGTATTCAAGGATTACCGGAAGATTCTGCAGTAGCGGGGCTTCAGGCACTGTATGGAAGAAAAGTTGATAGTCTCATGAAAGAAGTAGTGGGTCATACTTCCCTGGCCATGCCCAAGGAGAAAAACCAACCGGAAACTTTGTTGGGCAACTTTGTGGCAGATCTGGTGCTAGAACAAGCCAAAGCACAAGATGCACGGGTCAATTTTTGCCTTTTAAATATTGGAGGATTGAGAAATTCATTGCCTGCCGGTCCGGTCACCAGAGGCGATATATTTCAATTAATGCCATTCGACAACGAATTGGTGCTGGTGGAAATGAAACCGGAATCCATGCAAGCCATGGTAGCTTATCTGGTGGATCAACCAATCATGCCCGTAAGTGGTTTGCGATTAAATGTAAGCACGCAGGAATTAATGATTGGCCAACAGCCCTGGCAAAAAGACCAAACCTATTGGGTAGCCACAAGCGATTTTCTGGCAGGCGGCGGAGATAAAATGAATTTCCTGACGCATCGTCCTGCGGTACGAACCGGACGTTTATTACGCGACCTCATTATTCAGGCATTTGTGTCTGCCCGGGATCAGGGACGCACATTAGGTGCTGCTTTAGATGGACGAATTAGCCAAACCAAACAGCCATGATGAATCGGAGAAGATTTTTAGAGAAGTTGGGAAAAGCCGGACTTGGACTAGGTGTAGCCCAATTCACCCCTTCGGTCTGGGCCATGGAAGAGGCATTTTGGCGAGAAAAAGGGTTAGCGCGAATCACCATTTTGCATACCAACGATATGCACAGCCACATCACGCCCTTTCCATCCAATGACCCCAAATATCCGAATCAGGGAGGTATGGCTATGCGTGCAGCCTTGATTAAAAAAATCCGAAGTGAAGGTCATCCGGTAGCCTTGCTGGATTGCGGCGACATCTTTCAGGGAACGCCCTACTTTAATCTATATGGAGGAGAACCAGAGTTTAAAATGATGAGCGAAATGGGCTACGACGTGGCTACATTCGGAAATCATGACTTCGACAATGGTATCGAAGGACTTTGGAAAATGATGCCTCACGCACGCTTCGCATTTGTAAACGCCAATTACAAGGTGTTGGATGCAGGTTTGCGTAAGGGCTTCACCCCTTCCACCATCTTGAAAAAAGGAGATATAAAACTGGGAATCATTGGTATAGGCGTTGATTTTGAAGGACTGGTTTCAGACAAAAATCATGAAGGTCTGGCATATACCGATCCTCTGACCGCCATGAACCAGGAAGCCCTTTATCTGAAAAAAGAGGCCAAATGCGACCTGGTTGTGGTGCTTTCGCACCTTGGTTATAAGTATAAAGAAAACAAAATCAGCGATTTAAACATAGCTGCTGAAAGTAAAAATATAGATATCATTTTAGGCGGTCACACCCATACTTTTCTAGATGAGCCCACCGTTGTAGCCAATGCAGAGGGTAAAAAGGTCGTGATCAATCAAGTAGGCTGGGCCGGGTTGCGCCTGGGAAGAATCGATTGCTTTTTCTCTCGAAATGGAGAAATGGAAACCGCCTTTGGAGGTCTAATTGAAGTTTCTGAAAAAACAATATGACATGAATTTTTTTTTACATTTTTTTCTGTCAATATTTGTTCCGGCTTACGGAAACGTGCGCCAATTCTAAGTTTTAGATTACACAAACACGTTTTAGCGTTTCAATAATTTTATAAAAATTTAACACACAGAGAGGTTTATTATGGGTGATGAACTTCATAAGGTTTGGGAAAATTGTTTGGCTGTCATTAGAGATAATGTAAGCCCGCAAAGTTACAGGACATGGTTTGAGCCCATCCGTCCTGTGAAGTTGCAGGACCATGTCTTGACCATTCAAGTACCTTCCCAATTCTTTTATGAATGGTTGGAAGAACACTATATCACTTTACTGAAAAAGACCGTTCGCAAAGAATTAGGGCCGGAAGGAAGGTTGGAATATTCCATTATTATGGAAAACAACTACCACAATGACAAACCCTACACGGTTAAAATCCCTACGTCTGAATCTAAAACCATTGCCAATCCTGCGGTAAGCATGCCCGTAGAAATCAATGGTACCAAAGGCATTAAAAATCCATTTATCATACCCGGACTCAAAAAAGTCAATGTAGATTCCAATTTGAATCCAGGTTATTCTTTGGACAATTATATCGAAGGAGATTGCAATCGTTTAGCCCGCTCTGCAGGTTACGCTGTGGCTAAAAATCCGGGAGGCACCTCCTTTAATCCACTTCTTGTTTATGGCAATACCGGATTGGGTAAAACCCATTTGGTACATGGTATTGGAATTGAGATTAAGAAGAACTTCCCGAACAAAACCGTTTTATACGTTCCTGCAGAAAGATTTACCAATCAGTTCATTGATTCGGTGAAAAATAACACCACCAGTGATTTCGTCAATTTTTATCAATTGATTGACGTACTCATTCTGGACGATGTACATGTCCTTTCCGGAAAAGAAAAAACCCAAGATGTATTTTTCCACATCTTCAACCACTTGCACCAAAACGGGAAGCAAATTATCCTGACTTCAGACAAAGCGCCTGTGGACTTGCAAGGCATGGAACAACGCCTGCTTTCTCGTTTCAAATGGGGACTTTCCGCCGACCTTCAATTGCCCGAGCTGGAAACACGCATTGCCATCATTGAGAAGAAACTTTACAACGAAGGAGTTGAATTCTCTCAGGATGTAGTAGAATACCTTGCTTACTCTATCAGCACCAACGTACGTGAATTAGAGGGCGCGCTCATTTCCCTGATTGCCCAGGCTTCCTTAAATAAGAAGGAAATCAACCTGGATCTGGCTCGCAAAATGATTGATAAGTTCGTTAAGAACAACACCAGAGAGGTCTCTATTGATTACATTCAAAAAGTGGTGTGCGATTATTTTGACTTACCTCTGGAGCTCATGAAATCCAAGAGCAGGAAGCGGGAAGTGGTGCAAGCGCGGCAAATTGCCATGTATTTCGCCAAAAATTTCACCAAAAGTTCTTTGGCGACCATAGGAGCTCAATGCGGAGGAAAAGACCATGCAACGGTATTGCACGCTTGTAAAACGGTGAATAACCTCATGGATACGGACAAAAAATTCCGTGGCTATGTAGAAGAGCTGGAGAAAAAGCTCAATCTTCACTAAATATCCCTTTTTCCCGTCTCCAAATAATGCCTTACCTTTGTTGAAGGTATGATTAGCGAAGCATTATCCCAAGAGCTCAGAACCATTGAGCAGCAAATTGCAGAATTTCTGCAAATGGATTTAGACCGTCTGGAGTTCGGGTATTATAAAGACGGAGAAAAGTCGGTTTTGAATCTGGTGACCATTTCCGAAAGGCATAATCAAAAGTTCCTTTTTCACCGGGCTACTGGCTTCGGAGAAATGGACGTTGCCATGAAAATGCTGGATTATGTAAAAAACCATCGGCGCATCAAAAACTCTTATACCATTCAATGGAGTTTGGCCGATGAACAAGAGCTGCATACCTCCTATTTTCGTGGAAAAGATATTTATGATGTACTGGATAAATTCTATTTTGGAAAGGACATCAATTCCACCATTATTTTTCACATTTCTCTGAATCCCGTCGCCTAATGATGCACCGTACCCCTATTCAAATCCGCTTTGTAGATACGGATATGCTGGGACATGTCAATAATTCTAATTTCCTGTCGTACATGGAAATGGCCCGCGTCTCGTATTTTAATACCATTTTGCCCGGACTGGTCGACTGGAGCAAGGAAGGAATCATTCTCGCCAAAGCCGACATTCAATACAAAAAGCCCATTTTTCTGAACGACCAGTTATTCGTGGACATAGCCGTAGATCATTTATCCAGCCGCAGTTTCAACATGCGATACCGGTTTATTCGCACCACAGAGATGGGAGAAGAGCTTTGTGCTGAAGGCAATACCCTTATGGTATGCTATGATTATTTGCATCACACTTCCATGTCCATGCCGGAATCCTGGAAAAAAGCCATTTTGGCTCACGAAGGTTCAATCGGTTGAGATGGCCAAATTTGTGGTTTCCCTTTCTTTTGTGGGCACCCAATACCATGGCTGGGCCAGGCAACCCAATGCGGTTTCCGTACAAGCCACGGTAGAAGAAGCACTTTCCTCCTTGTTTCGCACATCGGTTGCTACCATTGGCGCCGGACGCACAGATGCAGGAGTGCATGCCAGACATTTGCCGTTTCATTTTCAAGTGGACCACACGGAATTGACACCGGAAATCATTACCTACCGGCTCAACCGCATGCTTCCCAAGGACATGGGTGTTTTAGGCACTTATGAAGCACCAGACGCCTTCCACGCTCGGTTTTCCGCCTTTAAACGCACTTACACCTACCGTTTTGGATTGCAAAAAAATCCATTTACCCAACCGTTCGTTTGGGATGTATTTCGGCCGCCTCAATGGGATTTAATGCAGGAAGCGGCCAGTATTTTACCCAATTATACCTCCTTTGGCGCATTTTGCAGAAGCCATGCAGACAGCACTAGCATGGAATGCAAAAATCTTCAGTTGAACTGGGAATTTCGACCGGACATGGTCTTATTGACCCTTTCCGCCAATCGTTTTCTTCGAAACATGGTGCGTGCCATTGTAGGTACTT
The DNA here is from genome assembly GCA_964578885.1 of uncultured Candidatus Competibacteraceae bacterium. Classification (GTDB taxonomy): domain Bacteria; phylum Bacteroidota; class Bacteroidia; order CAIKAF01; family CAIKAF01; genus CAZRHR01. Next base: position 26,169 of record CAZOEO010000014.1, read on the forward strand.
TAGTAGATGTGGGCAAAGGGAAAATCGACCTTTCAACTTTTCAACATATTGTAGAACAGGGTGATCGAAAATTAGCAGGCGCCAGTGCCCCCGCTTCTGGCTTAACATTGGAACGTGTAGATTATCCCATTCGGTACACGGAACATTGGGATGGATTTTATCCGGTCAATTTCGAATAAGCATTTGGAATTTTAATCGATGGTTGCTTTGAGTGAGCAGATCCATCTTGAATGTGAAAGGCCGTTGAGCAACCATTGCTCCTTCTATTCCATTTTCGCGTGGAGGAAAATTTCTTTTTTCTTTACTCTAGTCGATTTTATCCGTTTATAAACGATTAATTGCCGACTCAGGTGGCGGGAATTTCGTAGCTTGTCGCCTGGGGAGGAGGAGTGGTGGCCCCCGGGGAAACCGACCCATGAAACGCCCTGATTACGTTTCAAATTTCCGTCTTCAAGAAATTCTCCATTTGAATTTTGTGAAAAAGATCTCAAAATAGTAATCCGATTTTATCCGTTTATAAACGGTTTACTTCCGAATAAATCCTGTCGGGCAACGTAACTTGTCCACGGGGAGGGGTGGGTTTTAACCCCGAACCTGTAACCGCCCCAAAATGTGGGATAACTTAAACGTAGCCTTTCATAGATTCCTCCTGTTTCCCCAATCTTTTGACCAAAATTTCAAACTTGACCTTTTTTCTCCATAATATGTTCATGGAAATTACACATATCTTGAATAGGGAATTTTCACCACAAAATGCCACGATTCCGATAAAGAATCAAACCCGGTCAGACTTATTTCCAAATATCATCCTATTGGGCTTTCCCATTTCTCCATACCCCGGAAATATCATCAGGTGAAAAATCCTAATTCCTCTAAAATCACGGCAAAAACCCATCCTAAATGCTTAACTTCGCGCCAAAGTTCAGATTACATGTCATCATTCACCTTCAACACCATTGAAGAAGCCCTTGAAGATATTAAGGCAGGCAAAGTCATCATTGTAGTAGATGACGAAGACCGCGAAAACGAAGGTGATTTTATAACCGCCGCACGTAACATCACGCCGGAAATCATCAATTTTATGGCCACTCATGGTAGAGGCCTCATTTGTGCACCATTAATTGAAGATCGTTGCGATGAACTCGGTCTCAAACTTATGGTATCCGACAACACGGCCTTGCACCAAACGCCTTTTACCGTTTCAGTAGATTTGTACGGACATGGCGTAACCACGGGGATTTCCGCTGCCGACAGGGCCAAAACCATTTTGGCATTGATCGACCCGAACACCAAGCCGGAAGAATTATCCAAACCAGGACATATTTTTCCGCTAAAAGCACGTAGAGGCGGCGTTTTACGCAGAACCGGACACACCGAAGCCACCATTGATATCGCCAGATTAGCCGGATTTGAACCCGCGGGCGTTTTAGTTGAAATCATGAACGAAGACGGCACCATGGCCCGGCTTCCTGAATTGTTCGACATTGCCAAAAAATTCGATTTAAAAATCATTTCTATCGCAGATTTGGTCGCTTACCGCATGGCCAAAGAAAGGCTGATTGAAGTGGAAGTGGAAGTAGATATGCCCACCGAGTATGGCCATTTTAAACTCATGGCTTTCCGGCAAACCACCAATGAACAAGTTCACCTGGCTTTGGTAAAAGGACAGATTTCCGACAACGAACCTGTCCTCGTCCGGGTGCACTCTTCCTGCATGACGGGTGATATTTTTGGATCGTTTCGATGCGATTGTGGACCCCAACTTCATGCCGCCATGTCTGCCATTGAAGAAGCCGGTAGCGGCGTATTGGTTTACATGAATCAGGAAGGACGCGGTATTGGTTTGGTAAACAAACTCAAAGCCTATGCCTTACAGGAAAAAGGAATGGACACCGTAGAAGCCAATGTGGAACTTGGATTCCCCATGGATCAAAGAGATTATGGAATTGGTGCCCAAATCTTGTATCACCTCGGTGCCAGAAAAATTCGCTTGCTCACCAATAACCCTAAGAAAAGAGTGGGTTTAGCCGGATACGGTTTGGAAATCGTGGAAAATCTGGCATTGGAAATCCCTTCCAATCCTTTCAATGAGAAATATTTGAAAACCAAGCAGGAAAAAATGGGTCATTTGCTCCGGCAATTTGGCCATTGATTTTTCCCAAATCCCTGCAAGATAAAGTTTCGATATGGCACAGGTCACCCCTACTCCACCGAAAGGCATGCGGGATTTTGGTCCCACGGAAATGGCACGCCGACAATATATGTTTGGCTGTATTAAAACCCAGTTCCAGCGTTTTGGCTTCCAACCTCTGGAAACGCCTGCCATGGAAAAACTGGAAACCCTGACCGGAAAATATGGAGAAGAAGGAGATCGGCTCATCTTCAAGGTCCTAAATTCAGGAGATTTTTTCCGCTCCGTTAAAGGACGTATCGATGCCATAGAAGGTTTAGACAGCCGCAAACATGCGTCGCTTTTGTCTGAAAAAGCATTGAAATACGATTTAACGGTTCCTTTTGCCCGCTATGTTAGCCAAAACCGACATGCCTTAGCCCTACCCTTTCGCCGGTATCAAATGCAACCCGTTTGGCGGGCCGATAATCCGCAAAAAGGTCGGTATCGGGAATTTTACCAATGTGACGCAGACATCATTGGTTCAGATAGCCTGAACCATGAAGTAGAATTGCTGCTTTTGTTTAATGAAGTGTTTCTCTCCCTTGGATTTCCTCAAGCTATTGTTCGACTGAACAACCGAAAAATTCTGGCGGGTATTGCAGAGATGCTAGGCGTTTCAGATCGACTGATTCCCATGACCATGGCCTTGGACAAAAAGGATAAAATTGGGATGGATGGCGTAGCCAAAGAATTAGAAGAACGGGGATTTTCTTCAAAGGAAATTGAAGGCATAAGGGATATTTTTTCTCAAACTTCACCAGATCTTCAAACGCTCAAAACCCTGGTAGCCAGCAATTCAACAGCGACTAAAGGTGTGGAAGAGTTGGCACAAATCCTTCGCAGCGTGGGAGAAAGCGGTGTTTGGGAATTAAAAGCGGAATTAGATATTACATTAGCCCGGGGGCTCGATTATTATACAGGCGCCATCATGGAAGTGGTGATTCCCGATTCCGGTATGGGCTCTGTCGCCGCAGGAGGAAGGTACGATAACCTGACCCAAATGTTTGGTTGGGATGGCGTGTCCGGAGTAGGAATTAGCTTTGGCGCAGACCGGTTGTACGACCTCATGCTGCAATACCAGCTTTTCCCCGAAAATCTCGGAGCCGGGCCCGATTATTTTTTCCTGCAATTCAGCGAAGACCTCCTTCCTACCCTTTTACCAATGGTAATGCAACTACGGAGAAAAGGCCTTCAGGTGGGATTTTATCCCGAAGCAGGTGCTAAAATGGCCAGGCAAATGAAGTATGCCGATGCCATTCACGCCCAACACGTGGTGATTCTCGGTCCGGAAGAGTTAGCCGCTCAAAAAATTAAAATTAAACACATGTCCACTGGAACAGAAACCTTGATGGACTTGGCTCACTTTACCGATCATGCCTAAGATCATGATTTTGCCATCGGGCCCCTTGTCTTTGGAAACAGCCGAAGCATTGCTGGCGCCCGACGTTGTCCTGAATCTGGCGCCCGAAAGTTGGGAGGCGGTGTTGCGCTGCCGGGCTTTTTTAGATGAAAGAAATCATCCCGAAGCTCCGGCCATGTATGGTATTAACACTGGATTTGGAGCCTTATGCCATACCCGTGTGTCGGCAGAAGCATTGGGAGAACTTCAGGAAAACTTAGTCAAATCTCATGCCTGTGGCACTGGGGAAGCCATATCTCCCGATTTGGTTAGAGCCATGCTTTTGTTGAAAATCAAATCGCTCAGTCATGGCTATTCCGGGGTGTCAAAGGAAACCCTGCAATACCTTTTACATTTTTACAACGTTGGGGCAACGCCTGTAATTTACGAAGCAGGCTCACTTGGTGCTTCCGGAGATTTAGCTCCGTTGGCCCACATGTCGCTTCCGTTGCTTGGCCTTGGAGAAATAGATTGGCAAGGAAAAAGATGGACCGGAGCCGAATTTTTGGCCCATCATCAGTTACCTCCTCTTTCCCTGAAAAGCAAAGAGGGACTGGCTTTATTGAATGGTACCCAGTTTATGGGTGGACTCTCGTTGGTTATTTTAAGCCGAGGAAAAAAATTATTGGATTGGGCGCATCTCATTTCCGCCCTTTCTCTGGAAGCGTATGATGGATTATTAGAGCCATTTCACCCGGCCATCGGACGACTGCGTGCCCATGGTGGTCAAGTTGAAGTAGCTCGCATTATGCGTCAATTGTTGGAAAAATCACCCGGCCAACAAAAACCTAAATCCTGGGTGCAAGACCCCTACTCTTTCCGCTGTATTCCCCAGGTGCATGGCGCCAGTGCCGATGCCCTGCAATATGCCATGCAGGTTTTGGAAACCGAAATGTCTTCGGTGACCGATAATCCGCTAGTGATTCCAGAGGAAAACCTGGTTTTATCCGGCGGGAATTTCCATGGACAGCCCTTGGCCTTGATGTTGGATTTTTTAGCCATTGCCCTGGCTGAGTTAGGCAGCATGTCTGAACGTCGGATTTATCGATTGGTAGACGGGCAGCGTGGTTTGCCACCTTTCCTTACGCCTACGGCTGGTTTACATAGTGGATTTATGATTTTACAGTATGCGGCCGCCTCCTTGGTCAATCGCAACAAACAGCGGTGCATGCCTCATAGTGTAGATACCATAGACAGTTCACGTGGACAAGAAGATCATGTGAGTATGGGCGCCAATGCAGCGGTAAAAACCTGGGCCGTATTGCAAGATGCCGAAAGGTTATTGGCCATGGAGCTGTTGACGGCGTCTCAGGCTTTTTCTTTCCGGCGACCACAAGTTACCTCGCCTGCACTTGAATCCCTTTTAGCAGCTTTTCAAAAAGATCATCCGTTCCTGACCCATGATGTGGTGATGCAACCATTGATGTCTTCCGCCTTAGCATTTATCCAGCTCCAGCATCCCAAAACTTGGCTGCCATGAAAAGTCTGTACCTGCTTTTGGGACTCTTGATTTTCGGATCCCAAACGGTGAAAGCTTGTGATTGCGGCGGCAACTTACCCGATTGGACCACCCATGAGGTACTTTTGCACGATGTAGTGTTTTTGGCCAAAGTAGATTCTATTGCTACGGGAAAATGGGATTGCACCGCCTATTTCAGCGGATTGACCCTTTTTAAAGGCGTGATGAGTCAAAAGACGGCTATTCGTTTTGATTGTGTGAGCAGTTGCGCCATTCCATTTGCGCCGGGTGAAGTCTGGTTGGTCTATGGGATGCGTCCCAAAGAAGGGAAATCTGACCTGCAAATCGATTATTGCGGGCGCACCCGTCCGTGGGTGGCCGAAGGAGCGCCAGATGAGTATGCCGTTTTTTCCAGAATGCATTTTCAGCAAGAGTTAAAAAAATTGCAGGATGCGTTTCCCGCGCAACATTGGGCAAGACCAGAAGAAGTGGAGGCTGTGGCTCAGGGAAAAAAAATCGTACTGGACGGCCGCCGCGATTTGCAGCATGCCACGCGCCCTCAGATGGCGTGGTTGTTGGGCATTTCAGCTGTCTCCATGTTGCTGATTTGGTGGGCATTAAAGAAGTGGCTTTAACCCGTTTTGTAGAAAAAAGGGAATTTATTTTCCGTCTGCATGGGTAGTTATTGCCACATCGTTCATCCTTTGGCTTGGCATAATGGGCTTATTTTCATAAGCATTAGAGGGAAAGAACTTTTACATTAAAGATGGCCTGTCATGTCTATCGTTTGTAAGTATTAAAAGTTTGGGCGAAGTGTGCGATGGGCATAAACAACTACTTTTTCCTGACTTGTCCACCATTTTTTTAATTATTTTATAATCATCTTGTTATCATTGTTTTATGTTTTTGTTAGTACGACATTTGTTGTACTAAGAAGTTTTTATGCTAAAATTCAGAGAAGTCAAAACGGGGTCTGGGAAGATAGCTGTTCAGGTCTACTATCTTCATAATCGAAAGCATGTTATTGTTAAACATATAGGTTCGGCAAGTTCATCAGAAGGGCTTGATAGCCTAAAGCAACAACCAGTGCAATTTATTGAGGACTATTCTAATCAAACATCGCTATTTCCAACTTTGAGGCTTGGAGTATACAGCTGTAATACTCCCAGAAATTTGGACCAGAGGTTTAGTTAGAAAAGAATCTAATTTTACTAAACGATATGAAAAAACAGACCCATCGAAAATTTTCGCCTGAATTCAAGGCGAAGGTGGCCATAGAGGTCTGATGCAAAAAGATTCGGTTTCAAAATCTCTCAACTTCCGTTCGCTTGCTAACCTTTACAACCCGTTATTGATGCCGCCTACGCTTGTGGCCAATACTTACTTGACAGACTCATTTCAAATACGTATAATAGACCATGAAAATTGACAAATCCGAAATCGAACAGATTAAGCTACTTTGCCAGCAAAACAAGTTCAAATCTCTTTTCGCCTCTGTGTAACCTCCCCCCAAATTTCATACCGTTTAAAAATAGCTTTTCATACCTTTAAACACCAGAATCATAAAAAAATCAGGCTTTTACACGCACCGCCGCCAGGGCAGTTATTGAACCCGTCACTTTATCGCCAGGCTTTACCAAAACTTCCCAATCCATGGGAATAAAAAGATCCACTCGGCTTCCGAATTTAATAAATCCCATTTGCTTTCCTTGGATGGCCTCATCACCGGTTTTGGCGTAGCAAACTATTTTCCGGGCCAATACACCGGCTATTTGTCGTAATAATACCTTTTGCCCGTCTTCCAAGGTAAGGCCAACGGCGCTGCGTTCATTTAAAGTGGAACTTTTGGGATGCCATGCCACAAGGTATTGGCCGGGATGATATTTAAAATAATCGACTTTTCCTGGAAGTGGATACCAATTGATGTGCACATTTACAGGGCTCATGAACACAGAAATTTGACGCATTTGCACACCTCCCAACCATTCGTCCACCACAACCGGTTCTACCACTACCACTTTTCCATCGGCGGGAGAAATCAACCGAAGTGGGTCAATAACCGGGGTACGTGCAGGAACGCGGAAAAATTGAAGCAAGACCACCAGCCAAAATAGGCCTAATGCCATAAGGCCACCATACACCCAAATGGGAAATTGGATAAAATAATGGACACCGCTTAAGCCTAGAAGCGCCACAATGGTTTTCGTTATCCAAGAAAATCCTTCTTTATGTATGCCTTTCATACCTCAAATCTGCAACAAAAAATAATAAATCGGAGGGATGGAAAGCAAAAAGGAATCAAATCGGTCTAAAAATCCTCCGTGCCCTGGCATGATATGTCCGGAATCTTTTGCCCCGGCCCTGCGTTTCAACCAAGACTCTGCCAAATCGCCCACCACGGCCAAAACCAACATTACGCCGGTTAAAGGAACCCATGTCCACCATTGTTCCCGAAACAACCAAAAGCCTAAAAACATGGACAATGCCAAGCTAAAAAACAATCCTGTAAAAAATCCTTCCCAAGATTTTCCGGGACTAATGGTGGGCGCTAATTTGTGTTTTCCTAGCCACTTTCCGCCGACATAAGCCATGGAATCGTTGACCCAAATGAGCACAAACAAACTCAAAACCACTTCCATCCGATATTTGGGGGACAGTGCGTACATGGCCAACATGAAAAAAGATACTTGTGAAAGCCACATCCAAATAAAAATCCGCACTGGGGCAACGGGTAAAAACGAAAAAAGGAAGGGCGTGAAAGCCAAAAGCAGAATGGTCCAACCGAGGGGCCAATGCAAAAAAACGGATAATGCAAGGACCGACCAAATCACTACACCCACCCAACGTAAGGGATGCCGAATAGACAATTTCAACAAATGGGCAGCTTCCCACCATGCACCGAAGGCTACGATAGACATAAAACCGGCCAACCAAGTGCTTCCGGTCATGGCCAGAATAACCACCAGTGTTACATAAACAATGCCGGAAGCGGACCGAATGAGGGTTTCCCGCATGGTTGATTAAATCAGCGGCTCATTTGAATCCGCGGGATCTACAAAGGGCGTTTCAGCAGGCGCGTCGGAAGCCAAGGGTGCTGTACCTTCAGCATCAGGTTGAACTTCTTTGATGGCGGCAGGTGAGGCTTGGCGCGTTTGAGAAATTTCATTGGCGATGGCGGAACTGGCATCTCCGAAGGGACGCTGTCCAAAAATCTCCTCCAAATCCTCACGGTACAAAATCTCACGCTCTAGTAGGCGTTTGGCCAACTGATCCAATTTTTCTCGGTGGTTGGACAAAAGGGCTACGGCACGCTTATAAGCGCCTTCTACCATGAGTTTTACTTCCTCATCAATGATTTCAGCCGTTTTGTCACTGTAAGGTTTTCCAAAACTATACTCAGATTGTCCGGAGGAATCGTAAAAACTGATATTGCCAATTTTTTCATTTAATCCATACATGGTCACCATGGCATAGGCTTGTTTGGTCACTTTTTCCAAATCTGAAAGTGCACCGGTGCTTACTTTTCCATAAACCACTTGTTCGGCTGCACGTCCACCTAAAGCGGCCGCCATTTCATCGAGTAGTTGCTCTGCCGTGGTGATGCTCCGTTCTTCGGGCAAATACCAAGCGGCGCCAAGGGATTGTCCACGTGGAATAATGGTTACTTTGACCAATGGACTGGCATATTCCAACATCCAACTTATGGTGGCATGACCTGCTTCGTGATATGCAATGGCCTCTTTTTCCCTTGGAGAAATCACTTTGTTTCGTTTTTCCAAACCACCGATTACGCGATCAATGGCATCTGAAAAATCTTCCCTGGAAATGCTGGTCTTGTTTTTCCGGGCGGCAATTAAGGCGGCTTCATTACATACATTGGCAATGTCAGCTCCTGAAAATCCGGGGGTTTGTTTGGCCAACAAATCTACATCTATGGAGGTGTCGAGAGATTTGCCTAGCATGTGCACCTGAAAAATAGATTTCCGACCATTTAAGTCGGGTAAATCGACCATAATCTGGCGGTCGAAACGACCGGGACGAAGTAAGGCTTTATCTAAAATATCGGCCCTGTTGGTCGCTGCAAGGATAATGATTCCCGTATTGGATTCAAAGCCGTCCATTTCGGTGAGCAATTGGTTCAGGGTATTTTCCCTTTCATCATTTGCACCTTGGGCAACGCTGCGACCACGCGCACGTCCAATGGCATCGATTTCATCAATGAATACAATGGCAGGCGCTTTTTCTTTGGCTTGTTTGAATAAATCCCGAACGCGAGATGCTCCTACGCCCACAAACATTTCCACAAAATCAGAACCGGATAAACTGAAAAAAGGCACCTTAGCTTCTCCGGCTACGGCTTTGGCCATAAGGGTTTTACCTGTTCCGGGAGGACCTACCAATAAAGCTCCTTTTGGAATTTTAGCGCCCAAGGAGGTATATTTTTTAGGATTTTTGAGGAAATCAACAATTTCCATCAATTCCACTTTAGCCTCGTCCAAACCGGCTACTGAATCGAAGTTGACCAATACATTGGTGTCCTTATCAAAAAGTTTGGCTTTGCTTTTTCCAATATTGAAAATCTGTCCACCACCGGCTCCACCTCCCATGCGACGCATGATGAAAATCCAGATGACCACCATGAGCACAATAGGCAGCAACCAGCCCAGCGTTTGCATAAAATCGCTGCGTGGAATGGGATTTACCCGCACCATTTTAGCATTGGCGTTGGTTTTACGCAATTCTTCCAATTCGTTCATGAATAGGTCCGGTACCACTTTAATTTGAAAATGCGGACCATCCACAGGCTTTCCCTGGGCGTTCTTTTCAATTTTTTCGGTAAAAAGTGGCAATACGGATACAGAATCCTTGCGAATATGCACTTCGACCAAAGGCGCACCTTCGTGCACATCGATTCGTTCGACATACCCGGCGGCGATCCAATCCATCAGATGGGTATCATCCTCCTTCGCAACGGGCTTCTCCATCCAGCTAAATACCTGAATCACAAGAAAAACAGCAATCACAATGCCGTAAATCCAGTACAGGGAAAACCCGCCCTTTTTCCGGCCGTTGGGCTCCTGGTTTTTAGGGGAATTTTTATGTTCGGGCTGTTTCGGGGTACTCATGGGTTACTTTCCTAAACTAAATGTATAAGTTTCAATATTGTGGATCGTAATGGCGGGAAGGGGCGTCTGCCCATAGTTCTTCCAGACCATAAAAATCTCGGATTTCAGGCTGAAATACGTGGACGACAACATCCACAAAGTCTATTAAAATCCACTCTTTATTCGTGTAGCCTTCGACATGCCAGGGTTTTTCACCGATGCCTTTTCGTACTTCATCTATCACGGAATCGGCGATGGCCTCTACCTGAGTGCCAGAATTTCCGTTACATAAGACAAATGATTTACAAATGGCGCCCGGTATCCCGGATAAGTCTAATGCGACAATGTCTAAGCCTTTCTTTTCCTCAATCCCTTTGATAATATGTTGAAGCAAAGTGGAATCAAAGTTCCCGTTATCGTTCATGCAAACATGGTTGTAATCCTCACAAAAGTAACACATCTTCGCAGTATTACTCACATGAAGGCGTTAATTATTGATAAGGCGGCAGTTTGGTTGGAAGAAATTCCTTCCACCAATGCCTATTTAATGGAGCAATGCCGTAAGCATCAGGTCGTTTCAGGAATGATGGTGGCGGCACATCGCCAAACTGCAGGGCGTGGTCAATGGCAAGCCAGTTGGCTTTCTGCGCCGGGCGCCTCGTTGGCTTGCTCTTTTGCGCTCCATTTAGGCGACACCGATGTGCTCTCTACAGAGGCTTTCGATGATCGTTTTTTACCCATTACCAAACTACACATGGCCATTGCGCTCGGTGCGTTCGACTATTTAAAACTCCGAAACATGCCAGACGCAGCCATTAAGTGGCCCAACGATTTGGTAGTAGGTGAAAAAAAAGTAGGTGGTATTCTGACCGAATCTTTTGCCGAACAGCAGGGAATAAAATGGTTGGTCGTAGGAATCGGCTTGAATCTGCAGATCGATCCATTTCCCCCTCACCTGGCTCATGCAGCTTCCCTTTCACATTTTTCAGGACTTCAATATCAACCACATGTGGAATTGGCGCTACTTACCGATTGTTTGAATCAGCGCCTAAAACAATGGCAAACCGGGCCGCCACAAAAATTGGTTGAAGCCTACTACGCCGCGCTACTAGGGTTCGAAAGCTGGCGGTGGTTTAAACTTCCTGAAGGCAATTGGTTTCCAGGCAAAATTATTGGACTCAGTCCGGAGGGAAACCTCAGATTAGAAACCACCTCGGGAGAAATATTGGAAAAAGGAGTGCGCGAGCTAATGTGGCAATGGCAACCCACGCCATAAGATTAGATTAAGAGGCCGTGCTCAAGGACTTCAGTAAGTACCCCAGAAATTGCTCCAATGGTTTTTCTACCATCAGTCTCATGAACGGATTTAAGTCTTCTTTCACTACCATACCGACTAAAGTTCCATCTTCCTGCGGCGTAAATTGCATGTGCAAGGCAATGGCAAAAGGTTTGTTTTGCTTGGTTTGCAGTACAATTTCAGAAGATGGGGTCATGGAGGTGCGTTCCAAATGAATGGTACCCAGTGGACCGAGTTGAAAGCTGCAGTCGGTCTCTGTTGCCTGGAAACCTTTTACAGATTCTGGCATTAATGGTCCAAGATTGCGCAAATCGGACAAACGTTGAAAAAGGGATTCTGGAGAAGCCGGAATAACGCGGGGATGAATCGTCATAATTGATTTTTTTTGGTTTGAGGCCAGCCATCTGGTGCCGTCCTCCATGTAGAAAGTAATGGAATATCGTCTTCCCTGATATAATCTAAAGCCAGGGCCTGTTGCATCAATGGTTCGAAAGCACTAAGAGAAAATAGTTTCACTTTTGCCTCGTCAAACGCTTTTTGGGCCAGGGGAAATTGAAAATCGAAAACCGAAAACATATATTGGACCATGATTCCGGCCTCTCTCAGAGCTTTGACGGCAGAAAGGGAACTTTTTCCGGAACTCACGAGGTCTTCTACGACCACGGCTTCTGTGAATCCGTTGAGTCCACCTTCGATTTGACTTCCGGTACCAGCAGAGTTGGCATCTGGTCTCACATAAATAAATGGAATTCCAAGTTCCTGAGCTACTAAAACACCATGCGGAATTCCACCGGTGGCCACGCCAGCAATGGCTTGTGGCTTAGCAACCCGCTCTAAAATAGCTTGAGTCATGTGTTGTCGGATGAAAGTCCGAACCATGGGAGCAGATAAAGTGAGCCTGCTGTCGCAACAAATGGGAGAAATCCAACCCGAAGGCCAGGTAAAAGGCTTGGAAGGTTGTAGTTTTATTGCTTTAATTTGCAGCAGATGGGCTGCGAGTAATTGGGCCGTCTCCTCATTACATATCATGGCACAAATGTACAAAGTTTTCATCAACGCCAACCTACTGGTCTTGGCACAGGAAGCACCAAACTACCTGCCCGGATACCCTCATCCGCATTATGTAATTTACCAGAACGGACTGACCCTTACACGGCTCATTGAGCTTATGGAAAACAGACCGGAAGAAGGTTTATGTTATATAGTATATGGTGAGCCAACAGACGTTTTGTGGAAAAAATTTCGAAAGAATTACGACCTGGTAGAAGCCGCCGGAGGACTGGTCAGAAACGAAAAGGACCAGATTTTATGCATTTTCAGAAACCAAAGATGGGATTTACCTAAAGGAAAACTCGATAAAGGGGAAACGCCGGAGGAGGCTGCCGTTCGCGAGGTTGCTGAAGAGTGTGGCTTGGAGCAAATCGAATTAGGGCCACTACTCATTGAAACATATCATACCTATGGTTCTCCGGGAAACAGAAAATTAAAGCGAACCACCTGGTATAAAATGACAGCGCCGGAACAACCCCTCACACCGCAAGAAGACGAGGGTATTACGGACATTAAATGGTTCAAGGAGAAGAAATTACACAAGGTGCTAATCAATACTTATCCGGGTATTCTCGAAGTCTTATCGGCTGAAATTATGCAACCCGGCTGGCATGTTGCGCGGGAATGGCACGGAATGATTGGTTTCGAATGACAAAAAAAAACTTCTCAAAAGTTGCGAAATAAAGACAAAATAGTACTTTTGCCCCCGGAGAGATGGCAGAGTGGTCGATTGCGGCGGTCTTGAAAACCGTTGAGGGTAACACCTCCGGGGGTTCGAATCCCTCTCTCTCCGCACTAGATAAATACAAATCCCCGTAAGCCAATAACTTACAGGGATTTTTGTTTTTCAGGGGACAATATAGGGGACGATATTTTTATGCCCGTCTAAAACCTATCGTCTTTTACAGGTTGGTGATAAAACTTAGAAATCCCTTTCTCACAGTAACCATTAAAGAAAGCTGCTCCCTCTGTAGAGAAATGGTTTACAGTAAAGAAATCACTGTGTAGTTCTTCTGCTACTTTCAACATTTCTTCTCCTATCCCCGCTCTCTGGTAGTCATCTTCCATTGATGCTACTCCTAACAACTCCTTTTCGTCTTGATAGTAGTCGAAATCCCAACGGGCTATTTCCTTTCCGTTGTGTTCTGCTACTATGTCAATTAGGTCGTATCCGATAACTATTGTTCTTCCCTTCTTATCGGTAAAGGTTACTACTTGTGTGTCCAGTTTAGTGTATTTTGTTAGTAATGTATGTTATATGCACGATTTGGAAAAAGTTTCAACCTAATCAGAAACAGCCCTAAAACGGACTGTTGTTTGTCTATCTTTATACAGTGAAGATTTCATAATCCCATTACCATGAAAGAATTGCGATTATTTTCATTTTTATTTGCTTTCTTATGTTTAGGATTTTCAATAAATAAAAATCCTAAACACTGGGGGATTCTTGTTGAAGAAGGTTTATTCTTAGACAAGTCTCCTATTAATTTTATTAGTTATAAAGAGTATTTATTCTATTTAAAGAATTATAGGGAGGATATATCTGGTTATTGGCAAAACTTTCCTGACTCTATACAAGTTGTGAAAAGATATGCGAGTAACGAGAAATACTATGTTTTGCACAACCCTCAATTTATAGATTCTTCAATTGTTGGTTTGTCTTTTGCAAAGGCCGAAGCATATTGTAGATGGAGAACTGAGGTAGTTCGTCAAAGTGATAGGAAGAGCAAGAAGCAGGTAAGATATAGCCTTCCCTCACCTGAAGATTTTAAGAAAGCTGAGGCGCGTTCTAGAAATTTAAAAGAACGTAATTCATGGACTCACCTATTTAATGGGCCGCCTGAATTAACTAGTGTAGAAGGCTTCGTATGGGTTAAAAGTCAAACAGGTGGGAAACTCGTGAAAGCTAGTGAGGTGCAAGCTCATGAAATTACCTTCCGTTGTAAGGCTGAACTAGTTAAATGGCCATGTACATTTTAATGAAATCAGCTTTATAGCGCTTTATGGGATTATAGTTGTTTACCATAAATTAATGAGCGTCTTGAAATTGTTTTAGTTGGCAATTGAAGTGAAAGTTTACTATTTAATAGTAGATTATTATCTTCTTTATTTCATGTTTACCTTTATGGTCAAGGCAAAATTCAATCAAGGGATTTTCAGATTAGGATACATAAGCAGGTAAATCTCTTTTCCTTATTTTCTTGTAAAATGCTTTCATTTAAACCTCGTCCATGACAACAAGCATGACCCAACGAGAAGGATTACAAAGCAACGTTTGCCTTACCCCACAAGACCTGATCAAGAATGGTTTCACGCTCATCCACCCTCACCTAATATGTTTTTTACCATCAGGATGTATTTTTTTGATCTTTTATCCAATTCTATTATTTGACAACCTGAAACAATTGACATCGGAAAAAAAGCGCACAATAAACGCATCAAATGCGCTTTTCCTTCACGACTTGTTGTCCGTAAACGCGATGCCACAATGCCGTGGCCAAGGTTTGGGTAAACCCATTTACCTGAATCCAACCTTCTTTCCAAGCCCATAAGCCTAATGGACTTAGCTGAAAGACCGCATCTTCTGCTTCTGGCCACACGATGAATTGTGACATCGCCAAAAGGGCGAAGGGGCGGTGCGATTCTGAAATCACCACCCGATAAAGAGTAGGATACGGCCCTAAACCCGTAATGGCATCAAAACCCCGATGTAGCACCTGAAAATCTGCCGGAATTTCTTTTTCCTGTAATTTTCTGTACCAAAAAACGGCCGGCTCCACTTCCAGACCTTCCCACCAAAGAAAATCTTTTTCCTCCGTCACATCTGTTCAGGTGCGTGAATATCCAGTAACTGTAAAACGTAATAAAGGGTATTTCGGGTGGCTTCGGTCAGGGCCAGCCGAAAGCGTTGTGCTTTCACATCGGTTTCGCGAAGCACGGGGCAATCATGATAAAACTGGCTGTATTTCACTGCAGTTTCATAAGCGAAATGGGCCATGAGCGCAGGTGAATATTGTTGTGCAGCGTCTGCACGCACTTCTGACAAAGTAGCCAAATGCCTCACCAATAAGATTTCCTTTTCCACGGGAACATAGCCCTTCCATTGTTCAGGAGACTGCCACCCAGACAAACCCGATTTCTCAGCATTTCGAAGCAGTGAACAGGTTCTAGCATGGGTATACTGTAAGAATGGACCGGCATCTCCATTAAAATCGATGGTTTCTCTTGGATCAAATACCATTCTTTTACGCGGATCTACCCTTAATATAAAATAGCGTAATGCGCCAAGTCCGATATGTTGATATAAACTGGTTTTCTCTTCTTCAGACAATCCGGATAATTTACCCTGATCCTCCGAAATCTCTCTGGCCGCTTCGGTGGCTTCTGCGATTAAATCGTCGGCATCGACCACCGTGCCTTCCCTACTTTTCATTTTACCCGTTGGCAATTCTACCATACCATAGGATAAATGATAGAGATTCCCGGCGGCTTTTACCCCTAATCTTTTGAGGATTTCAAACAACACTTTAAAGTGATAATCTTGCTCATTTCCTACCACGTAGATGGAACGATCGAAGGAAAAATCTTCTTCTTTCTGATAGGCCAGGGCAATGTCCTGAGTCATATATACGGTAGTACCATTGGACCGAAGAACCAATTTATGATCTAAACCAATGTCTGTGAGGTCAATCCAAACAGAACCATCTTCCTTTTGATAGAACACACCGCTTTCAAGTCCCTTGGCCACGGTTTGTCTTCCTAAATGATAAACATCTGATTCATAATAGATTTTATCAAAGGTCAATCCAAGGGCCTGATAGGTTTGTTCAATCCCCTCATAAAACCAGCCATTCATCTTTTCCCAAAGTGCGCGCACTTCGGTATTTCCTTCTTCCCAAGCGACCGTAAGTTCGGCCACTTTAGCTTCATGTTGGCTTTGGGCTCTGGCCGTTTCTTTGTCTACGCCCTGTGCAATCAGAGGTTTGATTTCTTCCTGTAAACTTTGGTTGTATGCCACATAGTAGTCGCCCACCAGTTTATCTCCCTTTATTTCAGGTCCGGGGGTACGTTTTGTTTCGGCATTCATGTAAGCCAACATCGATTTGGAGATGTTGGTTCCTCTGTCATTATATAGATTTACCCGATGCACCTGATAACCTTCAGCTGCCAAAATTTTACCCAATGAAGTGCCTAAAAAGATATTTCGCAGGTGTCCAAGGTGAAGTGGCTTGTTGGTATTGGGAGAAGGATATTCAATCAATACACCTGACGATTTGCTTGGTGCATCTGCCACTTGCATCACACTTGTGAGGGTAGCATGCCATACCTCAGGCGCCATGGTTAGGTTCAAAAAGCCTTTGACCAGTTCCGCGGATTGCACTTCAGGTAACATAGAAAATGATTCTTGAAGATAAGTACCAAGCTCCATTGGCTGCGTCTGAAGTGGTTTAAGCCATGGAAAAAGGACCAATGTAAAATGTCCGGGCATACCAGGAGGGGGAACCTGAAGGTTTACAGACGGTGCAGGATTCGGATAAGAAAGTTGCTTTTTATCTGCAAAAATTTGGATGGCTTCTTCAAATGCGTTTGCCAATAAGGCTTTCAGTTCAGCTTGGTTCATGTCGCAAATATATAAGGAGGCAAAGGGAATTCCCTTATTTTTCAATAGATTTTAATTTCTTTTTCACTTGTTTTTCTATGGTAAGCACGGCGCTTCTGAACAAAGGATAAATGCGCAAAGCCGTTTCGTTGCGAACATCCAGCAATGGATTGATTTCCGTGATTTCAAAGCAAACCAATCGGGGATCTTTCAATAAAATAGACAACATTTTCTGGGCTTCGTTCAAGGTAAGACCGCCTTCTACCGGCGTTCCGGTGCCGGGAACCAATGGTTTATCCAGACTATCAATATCGAAGCTAATGTAGAGCACATCGCAATGCGACAAATAGTCTAACACTTGTTTGCAAATGTCTTTGATTTTTCCCTTTCGGATTTCCGGAACCGTCACCACCCGGATGCGATTTTTTCGGATAAATGCACGCTCAGGCTCCTCAAAGTCCCGAAGTCCAATAAAAACAAGGTCTTGAGGTGTGATTTTGGGAGAAATATTGCCGATATTTTTCAGCATTTCCCAAAGTGGCATGGTGTCGTCCGTAGGCGTTTGAATGGCCTTGGTGATATTATCGACCGCCAATGCAGTAGCCAGCGGCATGCCATGAATATTGCCACTGGGAGTGGTATAGGGTGAATGCAAATCGGCATGGGCATCAATCCAAATGACCCCTACCCTTTTCTCCGGATTCGCCATTTTCACTCCAGCAATGGTTCCACCCGCAGAGCTATGATCTCCGCTAATGACTACCGGGAAACGATTGGCCTGAATTTCCTTGGAAATAGTCAACGCAAGCCGGTCAAAAATTTTCACCACTCCACGTATCCGTTTGGCATGAGTACGCACGGGGTTCTTGAAAAGCAAACGTGAACTGTCTTTAATTTCTACGTTTTTATACTTTCCGAAGAAATACTCGCCATACTCCATAGATGCCAGTTTCAGGGCATCTATCCCTAAACTTGCACCACGGGTCCCTGCACCCAACTCAGAACGAACCTCGACTAATTTGATATTTTTCATAATCTAACTTAGTTAGTTGTACATTTTTCACACCATCTAAATGACTTGGATTATTTTTTTTTCAAAAACCCAAGTGCATCCGATGGAATTTTGTTTATTTGAGCGCTGAAGTAAACGCATAAAATTCCACTCATGAAAATTCGGTACGAAGACCTGATTCACCAGACATTTGAATTTCCCCAAGAAGGATTTCACGTAGAAGACGGTGAATTGTACTTTCATGACATTCCTTTAATGGAGGTGATAAAACAATATGGTACTCCTTTAAAAATTACCTATTTGCCGAAAATCAGTGCGCAAATTCAGAGAGCTAAGATAATGTTTAAGGTGGCAATGGCCAAAGCAGACTATGCCGGAACCTACACATATTGCTATTGCACCAAAAGCTCACATTTTT
This sequence comes from uncultured Candidatus Competibacteraceae bacterium, assembly GCA_964578885.1. Classification (GTDB taxonomy): domain Bacteria; phylum Bacteroidota; class Bacteroidia; order CAIKAF01; family CAIKAF01; genus CAZRHR01. The sequence goes on from CAZOEO010000014.1 coordinate 44,682, forward strand.
CATTTATCCTGGAAGAAGTACTTAAAAATGAAGTACATCTGGAAACATCTTCGACCTACGACATGGAAATTGTCCGCGAATTGGTGAACACCGGATTAATCGACATTAACAAATATATCGTTTGCAACGGATACAAAAGAGAAGCCTATCAGGAACATATTATCCAATATCATAATGAGGGTTTTCACAACATTATTCCGGTTTTAGACCATAAAAATGAGTTAGACTATTATGAGCAGCACGCTCAGGGCAAACTAAAACTCGGCATTCGCATCGCCTCAGAAGAAGAGCCCAACTTTGAATTTTACACCTCTCGTTTGGGTATCCGGTACAAAGACATTGTTCCTTTTTATCAGGAAAGAATTGCCGGCAAAGACAAATTTGAGCTGAAGATGCTGCATTTCTTCATCAACACCGGCATTCGAGACACCGTTTATTATTGGAGTGAACTCTCCAAATGTTTGTCCGTGTACTGCGAACTCAAGAAAATCTGTCCATCTCTGGATTCCCTGAATATTGGCGGTGGATTACCCATTAAAAACAGCCTGGGATTCGATTTCGACTATGAATATATCGTGCAGGAAATCATCGCTCAGATTAAATCTTTCTGCAATGAAAATGGCGTAGCTGAACCCAATATTTTTACAGAATTCGGCTCATTTACGGTTGGAGAAAGCGGTGCATCTTTATATTCCGTACTGGATTCCAAACAACAAAACGACACGGAAATCTGGTACATGATTGACTCCAGTTTCATTACCACCTTGCCAGACACCTGGGGACTGAAACAGCGTTTTATTTTGCTGGCCGTAAACCACTGGGACAAACCTTACCAACGCGTAAACCTTGGAGGGCTCACTTGCGATTCATTAGACTATTACAATGCGGAAGCCCATATTGGCCAGGTTTTCCTACCAAAATATGAAGAGGACTCTCCTTTGTATATCGGATTTTTCCATACGGGTGCCTATCAGGAATCTTTGGGTGGATATGGCGGCATTCAACACTGCCTCATTCCAGCGCCCAAGCACGTTATCATCGACAAAGACGAACAAGGCGATTACACCACCAAACTCTTTTCCAAAGAACAGAGCTACAAATCCATGCTTAAAATTCTTGGGTATTAAGAAGGGGTGTCATGGTGTTCAACCTCTAACGCAGCGCACAACACCATAGCCGGTGTAGAAAATATCAACATGATGCCATCTCATAATCATGTTCATACAACCAAAATGTTGCGTTTCAGTTGTACATCCTAACCAGCTGTACATTCACATACGAAATTGGATACGTTTGGCTTCATGGTGGGAATGGTCAATAAGGTGCGCTCCAAATTATGGAGCGTGAAGCCATAGACCATCGCACAGAAACAGAATTTTTCCGCTATTTTTGAACCAAAATCATCGGTAGTGATTGCGCAACTAACGGGCATTAGGGAAAAATTTCAGGAATTGGGTCTGCAATTGTCGGATCCGGAGCTTATTTCAGATCAGAAAAAATACATTCAACTTCAAAAGGAATATCGGGAATTACAGGCGTTGGTAGCGGTGATGGATCGCTGGGACCTGGCTTGTGCACAACTTCATTCAGCGAAAACGATGTTGGCTGAGGAGAAAGATCCTGATTTCCTGGCTTTGGCTAAAGCAGAAATCCAGGGACTAGAAGTCGATATCCGGGAATTGGAGGAAGAACTGAAACAATTGTTGATGCCTAAAGATCCGGAAGACGGAAAAAATGCTGTTTTAGAAATCCGTAGTGGAACCGGAGGAGATGAAGCCGCCATTTTTGCCGGAGACTTATGGCGAATGTATAGCCGTTTTGCCGAGAAAAAAGGATGGAAAATGACGGTGGTAGATGTGACGCCAGGTACAGCAGGGGGATACAAAGAAGTCATTTGCAACGTGGTGGGCGACCAAGTGTATGGCACCTTAAAATTTGAATCCGGCGTTCATCGGGTTCAAAGAGTGCCGGCTACCGAAACACAAGGCCGCATTCATACCAGTGCTGCGTCTGTCGTCGTTTTACCCGAAGCCGAAGAATTCGATGTCGACATAAAAATGAATGATATCCGAAAAGATACATATTGTTCTTCCGGAGCAGGCGGCCAATCTGTTAACACCACCTATTCAGCCGTTCGCCTTACCCACCTCCCCACCGGGATTGTGGTTCAATGTCAGGACGAAAGAAGTCAGCTTCAAAACTTCGACAAAGCCCTCATGGTATTGCGCTCCAGGATTTACGAAATGGAGTTGCAGAAAAAAATAGAAGAAGTGGCGGGCAAAAGGAAAACCATCGTGTCTACCGGTGACCGATCTGCCAAAATTCGCACCTACAACTATCCTCAAAGTCGCATTACAGATCACCGTATCGGATTTACGGCCCATAATCTTCCTGCGGTAATGAATGGCGATTTAGATGAGCTGCTGGAAGCATTGCGTTTAGAAGAACAAGCCGAACGGCTCAAAGCCGGGGAAACCCACGCCTAAAAGGGAAATTCAGCATTCAATCCATGCCATCGAGCTTTTACGGCTCTCGGTTGTACGCTGACAAACGCAAGTAAACAACACTCAAGCCATCCAGCCTGTCTAGTCCCGGGTCTAATGGACGAGGGGAATCATATAGCTGGTTTTTCGCGTTTCAAAGTAAAAAGTCCTCCAGAGAAAGGATTTTCACACATTAGATTTACATCTAAACGACTTATTACCTTCGCCTTACTATGCCAATAAAACAGGCCAATCATTACCGTAGCTGCACGGACTTGATTAAACAAGTTTCAAACGATATCTTAAACCTAAAATCCAAACCCAAAGAAAAATCCATATAGGCTAAAATGTAGATATCAACAATTCATTTACAAAAAATAATATGCATAAAAATTTAATAAACAAATACTTAAATACAAAAATAAAGAACGTTTTCAACAAAATTTAAAACAAAGAATTACCATTTTAAACCAACTAATTTATATTTATTTTAAATTTTTAGATAGCTTTGCAGTCCAACGGAAGGATAAAGACATGTTTAAAAATTTACTATTGGCCACCGTGGTGGTTCTATCGTTTTTTTTAATCAAAACTGGTAATCCTGTAATCCTAGTGGTTACAAGTGTTTTCCTATTTTTAGCCCTTTTCTTCGAAAATAATATTCGTAGTCAAACTTCTTCGAAGAGTTATGGTGACAGAGAAAGTGAAACGGTTTTTCTTCCTAACCTCATTTTGGCCAGATTTTTCGAAATTTGTATCCTGATTATGGGGATTGTTTCCCTGTTTTAACTTTCAGCATTCCATTTCAGGTTCGTTCCACTGGTCTATTTTCAAAGGCGCTCGTTTGTGTTTCAGGGTAGAAGTGCAGCCCCTGATGTAGAACAACTCATTTTTAAAGGGTGCATATTGTCCTGTTGAATTTGTTCCCGCCCTCTCCCTTTGTTGGTCTATAAGCACTTTTAACACCTGATTATCAGGGAACTATTTTTAATTTTAACAAATTAAATGAGTCAAGTAGCTTTCCTTAAAGAAAAACCCTTGCCATCCTTTATTTTTGTGAGATTGAAAACCAATTAAATGCAAACAAACACAATAAGAGCATTTTTAGAATTTCTTTATCAAACCTACAAGGACGACGGCAAAGCCTCGGACGAGCTTAAAAAATACCTTAGAGATTACCGAGACGGGTTTAGCATAAGTCTAGAAACCCTGAATCAACTCCTCCAGGATGTTGGTCACATGCTCAACATCATGATGATGCGCACCCATGCATCCCGGGACCAGGTAACCAGATTTGCGCAATCCAGCCCTTTACCATTAATTTTACTTAGCCGCGATAAGAAAGGGTTAGCCTGGATTGAACAGCAGGGCAAATCCTATCAGATTCGATGGTTTCATCCCGAAAAATCTAAAACAATAGCATACCAACATCTCCCCTTTGATGAATTTTGGGAAGAACCACAGGGATTTCCGCTTTTTCTTCTTTCGCCTCAGGAAGAAATGTTTGGCGCCGAAGGAGAAACTATTCCGGGAACAGAAGCATCCAGACCTATTTTTCGCTTTCTGCGCCTCATGCGCCCCGAAAGAAAAGAAATTATACTTCTTTATATCTATGCCATTTTCAATGGATTGGTCGCTCTTTCTCTTCCCTTAGGCATTCAGGCCATCATTGTATTTTTGATGGGGGCACAACTTTCCTTCAGCCTCATTCTCCTGATTGGGCTCGTTTTGTTGGGAACGTTGACCTCCGGATTTCTTCAAATCATGCAAATCTGGATTGTAGAAGCCATTCAACAGCGGCTTTTTGCCAGGACCGCTTTTGAATTTGCCCACCGAATCCCCAGACTTCGCCTGGATGCCCTTACCGGTATTTATCCTCCTGAACTCATCAACCGTTTTTTCGACATCCTGGCTGTCCAAAAAGGCGTTCCGAAAATTCTAATTGATTTCTCCACCGCTTTACTTCAAATTTTATTTGGCCTCATTCTACTTTCCTTTTATCACCCCGTCTTTCTATTTCTCGGGCTATTTCTTTTCCTCCTTTTGATTTTTGCCATTCGCCTCACAGGTCCCAAAGCCATGATCGCCTCTTTGTATGAATCTAAATACAAATATGAAGTGGCTTATTGGCTGGAAGAACTTGGCAGAAGCATGTCCATTTTCAAATTGGCCGGAAATACCAATTTACCTCTTGAAAAAACAGACCATCTGGTTAGCAGTTACATGTATTACCGAAAGAAAAGGTTTAAGGTCATTGTCACGCAAAACTGGTATTTCGTTGCATTTAAAATGCTGATTACCGCTTCACTACTCATTTTAGGAGGAACGTTGGTGGTAGAACAGCAAATCAATATTGGTCAATTTGTAGCTGCTGAAATCGTCATTCTGTTGATTTTAAGCTCTATTGAAAAATTTATTTCGGGATTAGAAAACGTATATGACGTACTTACTGCCACCGAAAAATTAGGAGCTGTCACAGACATTCCCATGGAAAGAAGGCATGGCGTGAGATGTCAGGATTTAATGGTAGACCATGGAATCGCTTTAGAGGTAAGAAATCTTTCTTACATGTCCCCCGTTTCCGGAACACCCATTCTAGAACAAGTTCAGTTCCGCATAGAGAAAGGGGAAAAGGTTGTTTTAATGGGTAAAAACGGAAGTGGAAAAACCACCTTGCTGACATTGGTAGCTGGTATGTTCGAAAATTGTGAAGGTCAAATCTTCTTCAATGATATGCCCTTGCGCAACATCGACTTATACAGCTTACACACCGTGGTTTCTGAAAATTTGGCGCAGGAACTTATTTTCAAAGGAACAGTGTACGAAAATATCGCTGTAGGAAGACCTGAAGTAGGACTCAATGAAGTGATGGAAGCCGCCAAGGCTGTGGGATTAGAATCTTTTTTACAAAAACTTCCTGATGGATATGATACGGTGCTGATTCCAGACGACCGCAGCCTACCATCCGGCGAGTTAAGGAAAATTACCCTAGCACGCTGCCTGGCCGAAAACCCCAAACTTCTTCTTTTAGAAGACTTCCTCGGAGTGTATGGTATTGCGGAAAAACGACGAATGATTCATACCCTCACCAAAAAAATGCCAGATTGCACTTTATTGGCGGTGACCAATGATTTAGAATTTGCCCAATCCTGTGATAAAGTGATTTTCATGGACAAAGGCCGCGTGGTGGCTATGGGTCCACTTGAAGAAGTTCAAAAGAATGAGGTTTTTAACCGCATATACGGATAAACATGTTGAATATTTCCAAAAATAAAAAACCAATTCCTATAGATGACGATCGCTTTGGCGCCTGGCGACATATCACCGACCCCAAAGCGGCCAGAATACTCGCTTATTGGTTGCTAGGTTTTTTGGCCTTTCTCATAATTCTGATGTTTTTGCCCTGGACCCAAAACATCCGTTCTGTCGGGAAATTAACCACCCTAACACCTGAAGACCGGCCCATGCAACTCCAAACGCGCATCGACGGACGCATTGAAAAATGGTTCGTACGGGAAGGCGATACCGTGCTGGCCGGAGATACCATTGTCTTTATTTCAGAAATCAAAGATGCGTACTTCGACCCGGCTCTTTTACAAAGAACCAGAGAACAAATTGAGGCAAAAGAATCCATGGGCCGCAGTTATCAAAGTAAAATTGACGCCCTGGAAGATCAAATTAGAAGTGAAAAATCCAATTTACAGCTTCGACTGCGCATGGCACGAAATCGCCAACAAATGGCACAGCGAAGGGTCACCATTGACTCGGCAGACGTTCAGGCAGCCTTAATCAATTATCAAATTGCAGAAGAGCAGCTACAGCGCGGTGAAGAAATGTTTAAAAAAGGCGTCATGAGCCTCCGGGACGTGGAAAGCCGCAGAAACAAACTTCAGGAAACGCGCGCTAAACTCATTTCCGCAGAAAACAAATATGCCAACACCCAGCAGGAACTTATCAATGCGACCATAGATCTGAATAGCATTGAACAAGACTTTTTATCCAAAATATTTAAGATTGAGTCAGATTTAGGTTCTGCCATGTCGGAGTTGTTCAAAACAGATGAGGAAATCTCAAAAATGGAGAACAACTACGCCAATTACTCCATCCGCTCCCGATACTACTATATTACCGCACCGCGCGATGGCCAGGTTGTCAAGATTGTAAAATCTGGAATTGGAGAAACCGTAGCCGCAGGAGAAGCCATTGCCACACTAACCAGTTTACGTCCCAATCTGGCGGTGGAATTATACGTCAGACCAGTAGATTTACCACTGATTCGCATTGGCACCAAAGCCCGAATTATTTTTGATGGATGGCCCACCATTGTTTTTTCAGGCTGGCCGGGTGTCAGTATCGGAACGTTCGGAGCACGGGTTTCTGCCATCGATTCAGACATCAGTACGAACGGAAAATATCGCATTTTGGTTTCTCCTGATCCGGATGAAGAACCCTGGCCGGAACAATTAAGGGTAGGCGCTGGTGCCCAGGGACTTTCCCTACTCAATACCGTTCCTATCTGGTACGAAGTCTGGCGACAAATCAATGGATTCCCTCCAGACTATTACTACGATGAAAACCTGCCCCCCGCCTTCGTGATTCCTAAAGAAGAAAAGAAAAAGAAATGAGGAAGTTAATGGTTTGGTGGATGCTCGGATGGTGGAGCCTGACCAGCTTAATGGCACAGGAAGTCTTGCCTATCCGTACCGTACTCAATTGGGTGAGTGAACATCATCCAGTGATGCGAAGGGCCAGCATTGTGTCGGACATGGCGGCGGCAAGAATCCGAACCGCGCGCGGCGCTTTTGATCCCGTTCTTGCTTCTGAACTAGATCGGAAATCTTTTGAATCCAAAGATTACTGGACCATGCTGGAAACCAAACTGAAAATTCCAACCTGGTACGGAGTCCATGTATTTGGCGGTTATGAATACTATCAGGGAAGTTTCATCGATCCTAGCCGAACGGTGCCCGAACAAGGACTTTTTTCCGCTGGACTTGGCGTTTCTTTGGCCAAAGGACTTTGGTTCGATGAACGCCGCGCCACACTCCGGCAAGCACAGGCATTTGGCGAAGCGGCACAAGCGGAGCAATTAGATATGGTGAATGGCTTATTCCTGAAAGTAACCGAAGATTATTGGGATTGGGCGTATGCTTTTCAGGAACAAGAAGTATTTAAAAGATCGGTACGTTTAGCGCAGAATCAGCTACAACTTATGCGCATTAGCTTTCAGCAAGGCGACCGACCGGCGGTAGATACCCTTGAAGCCCTTTTGCTGTATCAAACAAGGTTGGCGGCGTTCCAAAACGCACAACTCAAATACAACCAATCCAGACTGAAATTAGAAAATCATCTTTGGAAGGAAGGGCGAATCCCCATGGAAATGGATACCACGCTGATTCCTGAACCCGTAAGCATTGCCGCAAACCTCTCTCCTATAGGACCAGATAGTCTTCTGATTCTTTCTCAACAAATTTTACAATCAAATCCTGGTTTAAACGCCCAACGCTTTCAAATCCGAGCCCTGGAATTAGATCGGAAACTCAAAGCCGCTGCCATGATGCCGCAATTAGATGTGACCTACAATTTTCTCTACAGTGAAAACACACCCGTTTGGGTGACAGACAACTATAAACTAGGGGTCACATTCAAGGCTCCTTTACTTCTTCGGAAAGAAAGAGGCAGTTGGCAACAGGCCAAGTTAAAAGTGGAAGATGCCCAGTTAAAATTATCGGAATCTCAGGTAAAAACGAGGAATTTGCTTGAAGCACATTTGGCAGAATACCAAACGCTTGTGACGCAAGTAGCCCTTTTCAGCCAAATGGTAGAAAATTTCACCAACCTTCTGGCGGCAGAACAACTTCGTTTCGATAATGGAGAATCTACCGTATTCTTAATCAATGCCAGAGAGCTTTCACTTATAGATGCCTCGATAAGATTGGCCGATTTTCAGCGAAGAACCTTAAAAACCGCACAGACCATCCGATTTATTGCAGGCACCAAATAAAGGAAGCCTTAACGAATGCGAATGCCTTTGATTTTGGCATACACATCCATGGCTTTTCTGTCGGATAACCCGGCGATAAAATCCAGCAACTTTCTGATTCGCAAATAAGGAGTAAGTTCCAAATCCCAATCCATCACCTCATAAGGTAATAAACCACACAGATTTCTGAATTTGGGCGCCGCTTTTTTTCGTTGGTGAAAAACGGCTTCCTGCGCTTCATAAAACATATAAATCAGCTCTGGTAAAATCTCATAACCTGTGGCTTGCAAAAATAACACCTCTTCCGACTGATAAATGTGCCGAACGGAAAAACGAGAAATCTCGTCCAGGGCTTGAGCGGCTGGAATCAGGGCAGTGAGGGGCTGTTCCAGTTTTCCGGATAAAATGGCTTCATGGTGCGTCTGAAAGGCTTGCACCGACTGCTGAACCAACAAATTAATGCCCATAGCACGTAAAAGTCCCGCCCTTTCAACGGGAGTACGTGCGGCATAATTAGGCCCTGCAGGCATGGCTTCGCCCAAAACTTCAGCCATACAGACTTCGAATTGACCAATATCTATTTTACGCATACCCACTGCATCTTCCAGATCAATGAGCAAGTAACATAAATCATCCGCAGCTTCTACCAAAAAGGATAGAGGATGTCTTACAAAAGCTAAACCAGAAGATGCCAATCCCAAACGTTGGGCTAAATTTTGAAAATCAACACTTTCTGACTGAAAGTAGCCATACTTTTTCTGACTTTTTAAAGCCGTATTTTTCCCTTCAAAAGCCGAGGCACAGGGATATTTGGTAAATGCGCCCAGCACGGCCAGGGTGGGTTTCAAGTCTTTCCGGGTAATCAAAAGTCTGAATCCTTGTGCATTTCCTTCAAAAGAAGTTAAATCTTTGGCTTCTGCCTCAGTGAAATCGGACAAAGAAAGGCGCTGAAAATAATCTGAAATGGCTGCTTCTCCGGCATGTCCAAAAGGCGGATTACCCAAATCGTGAGCCAGACAGGCCGCTGCCACAATGGCCGAAATATCAAAAGCAGAACAGCCGGCCTGCGGAAGTTCAGGAAATTGCTGACAGAGCCATTGCCCCACCATGCGACCCAAGCTGCGTCCCACCGAACTCACTTCCAAACTATGGGTAAGCCGAGTATGCACAAAATCGTGGTCAGGAAGCGGAACCACCTGCGTTTTATTTTGTAAACTTCTGAAGGGCTGAGAAAATATAATCCGGTCGAAATCTGCCTCAAAAGCGCTCCGATCCGCGGGGATAGGTCCAGGCATTACGTGCAGCCGTTCGGCCGTAAGAAGTTGCAATAAATTCATAAGAAAGTATGGAGATGATGGAGAAATTGGACAACAGATAGTCCTGCGGTTTCAGTTCGAAGTCTGGCGCGGCCCAAATCCAGAAAAGAGGCGCCCTGCTCTTTGGCCAGGTCTAATTCAGCCGCAGAAAAATCACCTTCCGGCCCAATAAACACATGTATTGTCGCATGATTTTTCCAGGACAAATTGGGCGAGACTTTAGATAAATCCGGAGCGCATGTGGCCAGGAACATCAGGTCGGCAGAAGCGGTCTTCAGGGCATCTTCAAAGGGAATGGCCGGATAAATCTTGGGTAAAAAGGCCCTTTTGCTTTGTTTCATGGCAGACAAGGCAATAGATTGAAGTCGCTCAGGCTTGAGACGAAATGCCTGCGTTCTTTCACAAAGGATGGGGGTAAAATGTCCAAGACCAAGTTCTACACATTTTTCCAACATCCATTCCAAGCGATCGGGCTGCCTGGTGGGTGAAACATACAAATGCAAAGGTAAAGCTGAGCCTGGATGAGAAAGTTCAGATAAATAGGTAATGTCAAAGGAAGCTTCTAGTCTTCCAACAAATAAATGTCCTTTGCCATTGGTGCATTCAATCGCATCTCCGGGGCGCAACCGCAATACTTTTACGGCATGATTTTTTTCTGCCGGAGGTAGAGTGAAAACACCGGGTGAATTTTCTTCCACCAAAAAAAGAGTGTCTGCCATGAAACGAAGGTACAGGGTTGCATTCAAAAACCGGAGAACCTAAACAGGAAATCTGCCAAAACCCGCTAGAAATTTGGATTTAAAATCCCTTTAATTATATTTGGAGTAAGGAAACGTTGGGAATCCGGTTAACACTTGATTTCTTAACGATGCGTTGCTCAAGTTCCTTTTAGAAGGTTTCCTCCCTCAACTTGACGTTTCGCTAAAGAGTAGGATCGGTTCTCCGGTCCTACTTTTTTTTTGCACTTTTTAAAATTTATCACCAGTTCATTCTGTTTAATCTTTTTGGCTCAATGTTAAACAATCGCTACATTTGAATCAAATAAAACACCACCATGGCAAGCGCAGAGGCCTTCGATTTCACCCAGCATCTTACCCAACATCATTCGGCCCTAAAATATTTTGCCCTTAGTCTTACGAGGGATGAAAACGATGCAGACGACTTAGTGCAGGAAACCACACTTAAGGCACTCATTTACAAGGATAAATTTGCAGAAAACACCAATTTAAGAGCCTGGCTTTACACCATCATGAAGAACATATTCATCAATAATTATCGGAAGCAAAGCCGGCAAAAACTGATGCTGGATGGATCTAAAGACTTGTATCACCTGAACATTCCGGACTACCGCAAAGTCAACGAGCCAGACGCAGCACTAAATTTCAAACAAATCCATGCTTGCCTGATGGCCCTGGATGCAGAATATGCGGAACCGCTGCGCCTTTACTTCGAAGGGTACAAATACAAAGAGATTGCTGACAAGTACGATTTACCCATTGGTACGGTGAAAAGTCGGATTTTTTTGGCGAGAAAGATGTTGTCGGAACAATTGCAGGAATTCAGAAGAGAATAATTTGTTGAAGCACTTTAACGATTTTTCAAACATCTCTTAAACAAATAAATAAACTGATTATCAAACACATAAAAAAATACTGAAGAATTTAGAGGTTTACAGAGGCCGCAGACACGTTGTTTTGTTTAATATTTACTATCTTTACCCTAAACAAAATTAACCTCATGGAAAACGTATCGTTAGACTTTACCACCCAGGTTGTTGCCTTCCGGGATCCCCTGAGGTACTACGCCCTCAATTTAACTTCAAATGCAGAGGAGGCCAGCGATTTGGTGCAGGAAACCATGTTAAAAGCCTTTACCTATCAGCATAGATTCGAGGAAAACACAAACCTTAAGGCGTGGTTATACACCATCATGCGAAATATCTTTATCAATAATTATCGCCGTACGCAGAAAGCAAGAACCATTTACGATCACAGCAAGGAATCTTATTATCTCAATATCCCCCAAAGTCAGAAAGACGCAAATGATCCCGAATCTCAGTTGAGATGTAAGGAAATCATGTTTCATATCCATGCCTTATCAGATGAATTCAAAGTGCCATTGAATATGTACTTTGAAGGTTATAAATACAAAGAAATAGCGGATCACCTTGATCTTCCTATAGGTACTGTGAAATCCCGCATCTTTTTGGCTCGAAAACAAGTAGCCACAGCCTTGAAAGATGTTTCTCTAGTGGCTTCCTAACGGAAAAAAATACATTTAGAATCTCCCGTACGAAAGTCCCTGTCTTTTACTAGACGGGGCTTTTTCGTTAAGGGCGGGCTTATTGATTATTAATCACAGAAATGAAAAAAAAATCATTTGACTTATAGAACGACTTCCATGGGTAACTCCCGGGGAGCCTTTTTATCAGCTACCATTCAAATCACCTCCCAAACATAAAATTCCGGAAGTCATTTAAACGCTTCCACTTATCCGTAGCCGTTTTTAATCGATTATATCCGTTTACATTCCGGATCATGTCGAGCCGTTTTCGTAACTTGTCCGCGGGGAGGGGCGGGTGAATACCCCAAACCCATAAACCACTCATTACAAGGAAAATACAAACCATAAATTCGCACCATTTCGCATCGCGTTCAGGCTGCTTTTAACATGCAGAAATCGACTCCGAAAAATACCGTCCGGGGAAGATTGATTTTGTACTTGACGCTTCAACAAACATTCAACATCATTCCTTAAAGCCCCGATTCTCTGCCAATCTCATCTACAACAACATGCTGCCTAGCCGTTTTTAATCGATTATAAACGTTTAAATGCCGAATATTCCTGAACGGAGGACGTAACTTGTCCGCGGGGAGGGGCGGGTGAATACCCCAAAATTCCGACCATCAATGCGCTTTTCCAATATTCTGCGTATGCTGGTATGAAACGATTCTGTACCAAGCTTTACTAGCCGATTATAATCGTTTATAAACGGATAATAACCGAATAATGGGACTCTCCCACCCTAATTTTGGCAAATGGAATGGAACAAAATCCAGCAAAAAACCTTACTGGGACTTTTGATTGCTCACGGGATATATCGTTGGTTAAGTATTGGTTATCAAGATAAAAACACAACAGAACCCCTCGTTATCGATCGATTGGAAAGTATGGCTTGGGTCGATGAATTGCCGCCACCTTACCCTTTTACCCGAAACCAACACGGGTCAAAAGAATTTCGCACTCTGTCCAGGAAATCAACCCACTGGCCTCGTCAGTCGTTCTGGGGAGATACGGTGCAGGAAAGTACTTGGCAGTCATGGGGATGCAGTCCCAAACAAGCGGCCGCTATTCATCGGATTATAACACAACGCAAGCGACCATGGCAAAAAGAAGATCTTGCCACTTGTAAGTTTGTTCCTGAAACCTTGCGGGAACATCTTTTGCCATTTTGGATGGCGCGAGAAATACCGGATGGAAATCAGCCTTCGGCAATAGTCCAAAAGCGGCCTTTAGTAGATATTAATCTGGCCGATTCTATGAGCCTGCTTGAAGTTCCGGGTATTGGTCCCTTTTTGGCCGGAAAAATTCTGGAAACCCGCAGATTGGCGGGTGGTTTTCATGCAGTCCGACAACTGCGCTGGTTTTATGGTATGCGTCCTGGTAAGTGCGACACCCTTGCCACTTTTCTAACGGCAAGTCCCGTATCACTCAAAACTTTTTCCTTTGCCTATGGGGGCAGAGAGGAATACTTTAAAATCCCGGGACTTCGAAAAAAAACCGTTTACCAAATCATAGATTACAGAAATAGGCATGGACCTTTTTCCTCACCGGAAGATTGGGTAAAGCATGGATTTATCTCAGATACGCTTTTAAACGATATCCGTCCATACTTATCTTTTCCATAATTATCAAAGGTTTGCCTTGATGAGGAAAAAGAGGATATAAAGAAGGATTTGTATATTGCATGAATGAAAAAATGGGGATTCTTTTTTTCCGCCTTCATCTTTGTTTCACAAGGATTTGGACAAATTCAATTGGATGCTTTTACCCGTTCGGTTTGCGCATTGTGGGCCCAAATGGGGAAGGCTCCTGCCGGCTTAAGCACCGTAAGCATTGAGGGCAAAACCTATGTATCAGCCATCGCTAAAACCAGCGACGAACCCTTACAATTGCCAGCTGGCATTCGGATTGGAAGTCGTATTGGACAGATTGTTACGCTAAAAATCCCAACGGATCAACCTTTTTCCTGGATTGGATTATCCGGTTTAACTTATCTTGAATTTGCCCAAAAGGTAAAGCCGCAGTTGGAAAAAGCCCGTAAAGATGTTCGGGCCGATTCTGTGCATGCTGGTTTGGGTCTACCGGCAGGCTTCACGGGTAAAGACGTTTACATCGGCGTTACTGATTGGGGATTTGATTATACCCATCCATTTTTCTTTGATTCAGCCATGCAGGAGACTAGAATTGTGGCAGCTTGGGATCAATTTAAAGCAGCGGGGCCCGCGCCATCCGGATTTGGATACGGAACCAGTTACACCGGCCACGCCGCTTTGCAACAGGCTAAAACAGATACTTCCAATATTTATGGCGTTCATTATCATGGAACACATGTAGCCGGCATAGCTGCGGGGAACGGTTATGGTACAACACATATAGGATTGGCACCTGGTGCTCAACTGCTTATGGTTACATTTCTGGTAGATGCAGGGGCTGTTTTAGACGCCTTTCAGTGGATGAAACAGCAAGCAGATTTAGCCGGAAAAAGATTGGTAATTAACATGAGCTGGGGATTGTATCATATGGGAACCATGGATGGCACTAGTCTTTTAAGCCAAGCGATACAACAGTATGCCAATCAGGGTGTTATATTTGTAACCTCTGCAGGAAACAATGGCGATGTCGCCTTTCATTTGCAGCGAAATTTCCAACAAGACTCACTACGCACACGGGTGGAAACCTATCCCTTTTCCGCGCATAACGATTTGTTTGGACAAAGTATTTTGGCCTGGGGAACGCCCCAAAAACCATTTGTGGCAGGCATTGAATTTTACAACAGCAGTGGTCAGTTTTTAATGCAAACCCCAAGATTAAGTACGAACTGGAATGGGTTTCTGGATAGCACCTTTGTATTGGGGACAGACAGCGTTCGTGTCATTTGGACAGCCGATGCCGCTCACCCGCTCAATCAAAGACCCCACATGCGCATTAGAGTGCAATGTAAAAATTCTGGATGGCGCGTCGCCTTGTTTGCCCAAGCCCAGGAGGGGGAAGTCCATTTTTGGAACGTAACCGATTTAGAAACAGACGTGGGAAATTGGGGAATGCCCTTCTCTAACCAAGGATTTTCAGGTTGGGTACAAGGCAATCGGGACTTTGGAATTGGAGAGCCGGCTTGTGCCGCTGCCGCCATTTCTGTTGGAGCTTATGTTTCTGAATATACATTGGGGACATCATCTGTTTTTGGTGGTCAATTGGCACAGTTTTCAAGTCGTGGACCTCTCATCACAGGCGCGATGAAGCCCGATATTACTGCGCCCGGTGGAGATGTAATTTCTGCCATTAATCGATTCACCGACGACACATACCCAGCCGGTGGTTTTGTAAACTTTCAGGGACAAAATTATCCTTATGCGCCACTTTCTGGCACCAGTATGGCTGGTCCTGTGGTGGCAGGAGTGGTGGCTTTGATGCTGGAAGCCCATCCCGGACTGAGTTATCAGCAAGTACGAGATATACTTATTGAAACTGCAAGGCAAGACAACAAAACCGGCGTGATTCCGGATACCGGCTCCACCCGTTGGGGATTTGGAAAAGTTCATGCATGGCGAGCCGTTTATCGCGCGCTGGAAGTAGCTAGCCTTCCACCCGTTTCCAATAAGCAACAAACCATTTTGTTCCCCAATCCCTCCCAACATGAAGTGAAAATCCAATTGCCTGAAGGTTGGACCGAAGCCTACCTCACTTTATTTCACGTCGATGGGCGAATCCGTCTGGAAGAAACCCTGGTTACGTCCAGTTCTCAATTTTCAACCAAAGATTGGAATGTTGGCCTTTACACAGGGTGGCTGCGATATGGAAATCAACGCATTCCAGTCAAGCTTTCGGTATCGGCAAATCCGTAAACCAACGGAGATAAAGGATATCCAGATCAAGTTTAAACCACCAGGCGTACATTCCTATCAGGAAGTTCCACGCCTCCATTTTACCGTTATTTGAAACAGAAATGAGGTCATAACAAAAGGGGCGTTTGGCGAAAGGATATCTGTTGGGAACAGGTGGAAACTTTTTCATATCTCTCACTTTCAAACATGTCCCGGTCGGCGGGATTTGATCGTTGAGCCTCAGCCTTTCATACGGATCGAGTAACCACGAACCATGAATGGGATGTTTTACGAATACCAATCGATGTACTGTGGGACAAATATCAATTGTCCAGACTTGATAATCTGCCTTTATGGCAATTCGCTGTAAAATCCAAGCCATCTGGTCGCAACTGGCTCTTCCATCCTGCAGTATCACAGTCAGTGATTTATCGTGATTTGGCTCACCTGATTCAATTCGATCTACCCAGTTCAAAATCCAGTCATTCATTTCGCAAGGAGTGGAATCTGATATTTCGAGACTTGCTCTTTTCACCCAAATCTCCTCCCCCAGCCTGCAACTAAACCAAGGCCAGCACCACGCTAAAAGCCAAGGAGAAAAGAAATAACACAACGGAAAAAGCCACCAAACACTTTTGTACTTCAGGCAGGCTATACCACTGATCAACATACACTTGCAGATTTAGCGTATTTCATTAGTTACCAAGGCTCATAGAAAAACCCGCTTCCTAATTAGGTACGCAAGAACCAAAGCAAGATCAAACCTCTTTCCCCTAATTGCATTATGAAAAGAAAAAGGTCTGGTTTCTACCAAAAAATGTTGTTTAAAAATCACCTGAAAAACAACCAGGATATTTGAAAAAAAAGGGTATTGGCAGATGAACACTGTGACATCTTAAAGTAAATAAGGGTTCCATAACTCTAATATAGATACAATCCGAGCAAAAGGGAAAAAGCGTAACTTTGCGACAGGAAAATTGACGATGAAAAAAACCGCTTTACACGATATTCATGTGGCTGCAGGTGCCAAGATGGTTCCGTTCGCAGGATTTGAGATGCCTTTACAATACAGTGGATTATTGCCAGAACATCATGCCGTAAGACAAGCTGCTGGCATGTTTGATGTATCCCACATGGGTGAATTCATGGTTTCCGGCCCTCAGGCATTGGCCTTACTGCAATCTATCACGTCTAATGACGTGAGCAAACTGAGTGCTGGAAAAATTCAATACAGTTGTTTTCCTAACGCAACAGGAGGCATTGTAGATGATCTCTTGGTATACTGTATGACCCCTGAAAAATACATGTTGGTGGTCAATGCCTCCAACATTGAAAAAGATTGGGCATGGATCCAAAAAGCCAATGAAAAATTTGGTGCCATACTCGATAATGTGTCTGATGCTTGGTCTTTAATTGCGGTTCAAGGCCCAAAAGCAACAGGCATTCTTCAACGTTTGAGTTCAGCACCACTGTCCACCACCCCCTATTATCATTTCGTGGAAGGAAATATTGGAGATGTGCATGGGCTGATTTTATCAAATACAGGTTATACCGGTTCCGGCGGATTTGAAATTTATGTACCCAATGCGCAGGCGGAACAAGTATGGAAAATGGTACAAAATGAGGGCGCGAATGAGGGATTGATTCCTGCTGGACTTGGCGCCAGAGACACCCTCCGTTTGGAAATGGGATATTGTCTGTATGGAAATGACATCGACGACACCACTTCACCCATAGAAGCCGGATTAGGTTGGATTACCAAATTCACCAAACCTTTTACCAATCACGAAGCCCTGAAATCTCAAAAAGAAACCGGTCCGGCCTTGCGTCTTTTTGGTCTGGAAATGATTGATAAAGGAATTCCCCGACATGGGTATCCACTTACGGATGCCGAAGGAAATGAAATCGGCCGTGTAACCAGTGGAACCCAGTCGCCAAGCTTACAAAAAGCCATTGGCATGGGATATATGCCAGCTGCGCTCGCTACGCCAGGACAAGACATTTACGTATCGGTTCGTGGAAAGCTATTATTGGCTAAAACCACATCATTTCCATTTTTCAAACCCGCATGAGTGTGGGAAAAGGAAAAATTGTAAGGGTTTGTCCAAGCCCGGCGCTGTTCTCGTATTACCAATCTCCTGAACAAGTGACAGTAGTGGTGGATATATTACGCGCTACTTCCGCTATCGCAGCAGCTCTTTTTCATGGTGCTCGTTCTGTGATTCCTGTCGCAAGTATCGAGGAGGCGGAAACATTTAGGAAAAAGGATTTTCTAGTGGCAGCAGAGCGTGGTGGCGCCATCGTGCCCGGTTTTCAGTATGGAAATTCGCCATTGAGCTATTTGGATAATCCAGACATTCGAGGTCGGGATTTAGTTTTATCTACCACCAACGGAACCCAAGCCATTGATATCGCAAAACATCATGGGCCACTGGTTACGGGTGCCTTCTCAAATATTTCTGCACTCACTACTTTTCTAAATGAACAATGCCCTCAGGATGTTTTAATCCTATGTGCCGGGTGGAAAAACAGAATGAATCTGGAAGATACCATGTTCGCAGGTGCTTTAGCTTCGAGACTCCTTCAACATGGATACGGATTAGATACGGATGCCGATGCCACTTTAATGGCTTTGTATCTTTTTGAAAAAGCAGGTGAAAATCTGGATGCCTTTATGGCCAACTCTTCCCACAGGAATCGGCTGCAACATCTAGATTTAAAAGCAGATATTGCGTGGTGTATGCAGGAAGACACCTGCCCGGTGATTCCTTTTTTGGAAGGCCAACAACAATTATTGCCGAAATTTATTTGAACTTTTAAGAGCAGCCTAACGTATCTTGGTACCCTAAAAGGTAACTCCCCCCAAATCATTAAAAATAAAAAACGCTCCCTTGGGAGCGTTTTTGCTTATTCTTGTGTTCTGAAAAATTATGCGGTAGCATTCATTTGATCCAGTACACCCATTACTTCTTTTACAGCACCGGCAGATTTTTTGAGTAAATCCATTTCGTCGGCATTCAAATCCAACTCAATAATTTTCTCAATACCATTTTTGCCGAGAACCACAGGTACCCCAAGGTAAATGTCCTTCATGCCGTATTCGCCTTGAAGCCATGCGCATACTGGGAAAATACGACGTTGATCTCTCACAATGGCTTCTACCATTTGTGCTGCGGCGGCTCCAGGAGCAAACCAAGCGGAAGTTCCCATGAGATTCACCAATTCGCCACCCCCCTTTTTGGTTCTTTCGACTATGGCCTCCAGTTTTTCAGCATCAATCATTTCTGTAACCGGAATTCCGCTAACAGTAGTATATCTTGGCAGAGGAACCATGGTGTCACCGTGTCCGCCCAACAGCATGGCCTGAATATCTTTAGGAGAAATATCCAACGCTTCAGCCAAGAAAGCACGATAACGTGCCGTATCCAAAATTCCGGCCATTCCCATAACGCGATGACTTGGAATTTTAGCGGTCAGGTAAGCACAATACGTCATAACGTCTAAAGGATTAGACACCACGATGATTTTAGCCTCAGGAGAATATTTAATTACGTTTTCGGTTACCATTTTTACGATACCGGCATTGGTCGCGATTAAATCGTCGCGGCTCATGCCTGGCTTTCTGGGTAAACCAGAAGTAATCACCACCACATCTGAATCTTTGGTGGGCGCATAATCATTGGTGTAACCTTTTACACGTGTGTTATAATAATTGACCGGGGCCGTTTGCCACATGTCCAAAGACTTGCCTTCTGCTAGTCCCTCCTTAATGTCGATAAGGATCACCTCATTGGCCAATTCCTTATGAGCAATAACGTCTGCGCAAGTAGCTCCAACGTTACCAGCACCAATTACCGTAATTTTCATGTGTTATGGGGATTTAAATTTTGGTCGTGGGCAAATATAATACGCGTTTCATTCAAATGGTTCGACTTTTATACAACATTTCTTAAAGAAAATCGTATTGAATGTGATAAAGCCCTTTCAACATAATAATTTTATACCTTTGAGTATCCTAATGAAAGTGTTTACAGCACACTTACGATTTCTAGTTGCTCTCGGGATGATACTCATTTTCCCCATGGCGGGTTTTGGCCAATTCTCCTCGGATTGTCCTACTGCCGTGCCAGTATGCAATGCGGTGTATGATGTACCGGTTTTATCCCCTTCTGCCAATACCATTCAAAACGAAATCAATCCCATTTTATCTTGTTTATCTTCAGGGGAAAACAACGGAAACTGGTATACTTTTACCGTTCAGTCAGATGGATTTTTATCGTTTAACATTATACCCTACGGCATAGTCGATTACGACTGGGCTGTTTTCAATATTACCAATGCGAGTTGTGCAGACATCGCCACCAATGCCAGTTTACAGGTAGGCTGTAATTTTTCCAGTTCGGTAAACAACAATGCGATTACCGGAGCAAACGGAGGCCCAAATTTGCAGGACGAGCCCGCTATTCCTGTTTTGGCCGGGCAAACCTATGTCCTTTATATTTCCAATTATAATTTCTCGAACAATAGTTCTGGTTATAAACTCGATTTTTCAGCAAGCACGGCCCAGGTGCCAGACAACATGGCACCTAAGCTGGTGAGCATGACGCCTTCCAGTAATTGTAAAGCATCTCAAATCAACTTAAAATTCAACGAAAACATCGCATGTAACACCGTTTCACCAACTGATTTCACCGTGACCGGACCGGGTGGCCCTTACACGGTTACTGCAATTTCAGGTTGTGGACCAGGCCCTTACAGTAATCAATTTGACCTTACCATTTCCCCCGCCATGGTGCAAAGTGGAAATTATTCCGTTCAAATTACCGGTTCTGTGGCAGATGTATGTGGTAACGCGCTTTCGGGCGGTCCGGGAGTTCAAATCGATTATGCTTCATTAAGTGTCAATCTCACCAAAACAGACTCAGATTGTCCAGTGGCCAATGGAACGGCCACGGCCAATGTGCTAAGCGGAACGGCACCATTTTCCTTTCAATGGAGCGATCCTTTGGGACAAACCACCTCGCAGGCCACGGGACTTCCGAGAGGCTGGTACAAAGTGGTTGTGAGAGACGCCAATGGCTGCCAAATTGTTGATTCCATTAAAGTGAATGATCCAACATCTTTCACTTTTTCCATTCAGCAATCACCAGATACCTGCGGAAAAGGTGTTGGCGTTTTAGAAGCCATTGCCAATGGAACTACAGGGCCTTTTAGTTTTGCCTGGGACAACTTGCCGCCTTCCGGGAATTTCTACTTTAATGCCTTCGGGGATTCGCTGTACTATGTGAAAATAACTGATTCACAGGGCTGTTGGTTGGACACCAATGTGGTGATGCAAAATGAAACCAACGATTCTTTGGTGGCCTTTTTCATCGCAGATAAGGATAAGGTCAATTTTCTACTGCCTCGTGTCCATTTTTATAACCAAAGCCAGTATGAAAATAATGTGGAATGGACCATTGGTAGTTTTACTACTACACAAAATGATTTTTTCTACGACTTTCCTCAAATCGGACAAATCCCCGTTACCATCACGGCATTCGACATCAATGGATGTAAAGCGTCGTACACCGAAAGTATCGAGGTTTTTTATGAATTAGGCTTTTATATTCCCAATGCTTTTACCGCCAATAACGACGGACTCAATGAGCGGTTTTTCTGCACGGGAATCGGGTTGGACTCTACCCGATTTCAGATGTTCATTTATGACCGATGGGGTCAGGTGATTTTTGAAACCACCCAAATGAACCAAGGTTGGGACGGAACAGATGGTCATGGCAGAATCATGCCTATGGGCAGTTATGTCTGGCGTGTAGAGGTGCATGAAATCAAAGGAGATTTACACGTATTTCACGGTCGCGTGCAACTCATTCGATAAATGTAAGAAGGAAGGCAAACTCCCCCTGGTTTATCCATAAAAAAAGCTTCACGTTTCCGTAAAGCTCTTCTTTCAGAATATGTATTGGGCTTAGTTAAACTGAGCTACAATATTTTTAACGGATTGAATATAGGAACCTACAAAAAGGTTGACATGGACCAATAAAGGGTAAAGGTTACAAATGGCCACCCGATTTTCCCAACCTGGCTGAAGTGGTTTGGCTTCTTGGTAAGCATCATAAAAGCGTTGGTCGAATCCGCCGAATAATCTGGTCATGGCCAAATCCATTTCACGGTGGCCATAATAAACAGACGGGTCGTAAACAATGGGATCGCCTTCCAGGTCTGCCATGAAATTTCCGGACCACAGGTCGCCATGCAAAAGGGCTGGTGCTTCAGTGGGAAAAAGATTGGGAAGCTCTTTATACATTTTCTGGAAACGGTCTACCATGGCATGGTCAGCTTTCCCGGCATCCACCGCGCGGGTGAGCATTGGCTCCAAACGATTGCAGATGAAAAACTCAACCCAATTGTCATGGCCTGAGTTGTTTTGATGCAGGGTTCCTATATAATTGTCTTGATCGAAACCAAATTGTGGTCGGGTATGTTGGTGAAGAGAGGCCAATTTTTGTCCAAAATCTTCCCAAAAATCATAATGTGGCGTACCACTTTCCATGAATTCCATGAGCAAGATGTCCTGATCCTCTACATGTAACAAGTCGATGACCTGTGGAACCCGCAAAGTTTTTGTGTTTCTCAACGTGTCTAGGCCCATCTTTTCGTGGAGAAACAAATTGGGAAAGGCCCTGGCATCATTCATTTTTGCGAAAAACATTCCCTGGTTGGTTCGGATCATCATCGCTTTATTGATGCCCCCCCCTTGAAGGTTTCGCAATTCGAGTACGGTAAGGTTCGAATCCAAATACTTTGAAAGTGAAGCTTCTACCTGATTTTTTAAAGAATCTGCCATTTTTTTCTAATGTTGGGTCAAAAATGAGAAAAAGTTTTCTACTTTTGCCCTCGCAAGTCAGAAAAAAATGGGGCATTAGCTCAGCTGGCTAGAGCGCTACAATGGCATTGTAGAGGTCATCGGTTCGACTCCGATATGCTCCACCCCGTAAATCCGCAACTCTTTTATTTAGAAGATGTTGCGGATTTTTTTTATAAAAGTTAGTCCACTATTAGCCCTGAAGAA
Source organism: uncultured Candidatus Competibacteraceae bacterium (assembly GCA_964578885.1). Lineage (GTDB taxonomy): Bacteria > Bacteroidota > Bacteroidia > CAIKAF01 > CAIKAF01 > CAZRHR01. Next base: position 67,640 of record CAZOEO010000014.1, read on the forward strand.
GATTTTTAAGCCTAAGTTGGGGTTTCCGTGTCGGAGCAGATAAGTAGATTTGGTGCCTATCAACAAACATGGTAGGGTCCAAGTTTCGGCCCGAACTTTTGTTGGCACAACTTTTCATTGCTTTGGAATGTTGGGACTTGGCTTTCCATCCTTTTTGCTTTTGAGTCTAAAAAGTTGTTTTCAGTAGCCCATACCCTGAGCAATTCAATCCGCGTTCTCATTACTTCATCAAATTCACTTTGACCAAAAATATTGAGATAGTTTTTTTGATTCTCTAACCACCTTGTAAAACCTTCACCGTTTTTGATAAACATTTTTTCAACCTCTATTTTACCTTCTTCAACTTGGTCTTCGGTCAAATCGGGTAACGAGCTAATTTCTTCAATTATCTGTTGGGTGGTCGGGTCTTCTTTAGCAATCAGCAAAATATCTTTGAGATAGTTTTCGGGAAGGATGGAAGCAAACTTATCAATTTTAAATTCGTCCAAACCACCAAAACTAGGAATATCAATCCCGAATTTGCTTCTATAATCAAACCGAATTACGGATATGGGGTACTTTAAGAGGTGTAAGGTGCATACAAGAGATACAACACTTTTAAATGAAACCAACCATTTTGAAACTAATTCTTCTTCAAAGGTTTGAAAATCATTTTTAAATAATCCCATTCCGTTTGAGTGTTTCGCACCCTTTGAATGAACATAGTCATGAAGATATCCGAGATTTTGGTGAACTTGTTTAAGATTGTGTCTTGTATCAAACTTTTTGATGTTATCATTTTGCCTTAGTTTTTCCCAAATTTCATGGTTTCTAGGCGTGTCAGCGTTTGATTCAAGCCATTCTGCAACTGCATCGTGCCCAACATCATTGATATTGTAATAAACAGATAACAATCCTAGTTCTAAGACACTTCTTAGAGAAACAAAGGCTTGCTTGTAAAGTCCAAAACATATTTGGGTGAATGACACTTGAAGCTCTTCCCATGAATCACTAAAAGGAAAAAAATGCCCTGAGCAAAAGTTGTTACGATTATGAGGAATAATCTCACCAACAATATGATAAATCCAACCTAATTCCTCAATTTGTTCTTTAATTTCAGGATTGGCTTCAAAGAATTTTTCAGTCTCCTTGTAAACTTCAATACTTTTATCTGGCTCGTATATGTATGGTTTAAACTTCATTAAATCTCTACTTTATCAATCTCTTTCATCAATCTGTCCGTTTCATTAAGTGCCACAATAATTTTCTGATAATGCAAAATATCGTCAAATTCTAATTTGCGGCCTTTTCGGTCTTTAAGCCATTTTTGTGCTGGCTGATAACCACCGATGTAAAATTCCCAAGCGATTTGCGGAACATTGTCGAAATACTGCGTGTCATTTATGTAGACCTTACCTGTGTTGGTGGCACGCTGAGCGGAGTCGAAGTGTGGTTTTACAACCACATTATCACCGTCTATTGGATATTGTGTGATGTATTTCTCAACGGTCGGGCTTTCTAATAAATGTAAATGGCGTATTTCACCGCCCAATTTTACCAATTTCCAAAACGTGTCTTTGTCTTTCGGATAAGGCACTCTCGGAAAATCAATTTTTAAAAACTCTTTGTATTTCTCTCGGTAGTTGGGAGAGTGCAAAATGGCATAGATGTAATCTAAAATGTCTATTGGTGCAAATGTGTCTTTGTTTGTTTCTTTTTCATTAGTAAAAGTTAAACTCAATTTTTCTGCCATTTGCCTTACGACTTCTGTGTTTAGGTTTGGTGTTCTTTCTTCTGATTGATAAATGTTTTCTTGTTCTTTGTTTTCGGGGAAGAGGTAAAGAGGAAAAGTTGTACATGTATCTAAAGATGAGATTGCGTCCTTTCCAATTATATATTTATTAATCCAGTAGTTACCAATACCTCCTGCTCTCGATTGTCTTAATAGTGCCAATCCAAGATTATCTCGTCTCAAAAAATGTCTCATTATATTTTCTCGCCCAAAATCGATTAAACTACTTTCATAATAGCAAAAACGATTGTCAAATGGACGATAATCAATAAATGCAACCTTATTAGGATTAAACGCTTCAATCTTTCGTGCTGTAGATATTAACCAATCTCGATTATTTTTCAGATTAAATTTCTTTGCTACTTCATGGTCACTGAAAGTAGAATTATAAAATTCATTAATCTTTTGCAATAATATTTCCTTTTGAAAGTCTATTACAAAATGGTCTCTATGGGTTTTAATTCCAGAAGAGTTTGCTTTGAAAAGTACATCAATTCTAAATCCTTTCTCATATTCTTTACTTCCTCCAAAATCTTTCTTTACCAGATAATAGTTTGGTGCTTCAACTTTCAATTCATCCCATGCAATTGACTTCAAAGTGTTTTCGTGTAAATAATCATACTTAAATTCCCGCTTTCCAAATAAATTGGAATGAAATACCTTGCCAAACTCGTTTACCTTTCTTTTTTCACTTTTTACAAATATGTTTATGGAAACACCTTGCATAATATCAAAAACATTCTGGTCGGGTGAGCCATCAGGGCAAACTTCTTTTTTCTTTGCGTTACCGTGTAAATCCAATATATAAATAGTGTCAAAACTTTCTAATAATTTTTTCCTCATTTGACGATGAATAATTCCGTCAATAAAACTATTGTTAGAAATATAAGCCAACACACCACTGCCTTTTTTATCTATAAAATGCTGTCCAAACCGAATAAATTTAATGTAATCATCAGAAAGTGGTTGTATATTTCTTTCGTTTAAACTCTTCTTGTAATCTGAGGTTAGTTTTTCAATCCATTCACTTTTGTTAGTACTACTTACACTATATGGTGGATTACCAATTACACACATTACCGGAGTATCACGTTTGATGTGGTTTGCTTCATTCGCTTCTGTACTTAACCAATTCGCAAATAAAGTTCCTGTATCGGGATGACTTTCTTCTAAGCTGTTGGTGAGGTAAACTCTAAAACGTTGATTGGTGGTAGGCTTGTAACCTGTTTCTGTTAAAAGCAAATCTAATTTCAAGTGTGCCATGGCATAACTTGCCATTAACAACTCGAATCCATTAAGACGAGGCAATAAATGCGTTTCTACATAATTGCTCCAAATGCCTTGTTGTCCTTCAAACTTTTTGTGAATGTGTTTTACCACTTCGGCAAGGAAAGTTCCTGTTCCTGTGGCTGGGTCAAGAATTTGTACCTTGTGAACCTCTTGTTCCACTTTTTTGCCTTGCACATCCACTTTTATCTTTGTTTTGCTCGTGTCGGCTAATCCTTGTGGCAAATCAAATTCAGTTTTTAGAATATCATCAACGGCACGAACTATAAAATTTACAACGGGTTGCGGAGTGTACCAAACGCCCCTTGCCTTGCGGAGTTTCGGGTCATATTCACAAAGAAAGGTTTCGTAAAAATGGATGATTGGGTCTTCCATTTTAGTTGACTTCCCGTAATTCTTTAAAATTTCTTCAACGTTGCAATGCAGAAAAATATCTACCAAGCTGTCAACTATCCATTTTATACGGTCGTCAATGTCAGGCCCTGCGATGTAGCCAAATAGTTTGCGTAAAAACGGATTTGATTTCGGAATAAGTTCTGCTGCTTCGTGCCTACTGAATGTCGGCAAGGTGGGGTCGTGTAAACGAGCTGCAAATATTCCATAAGAAATAGTTTGGGCGTAAACGTCTGCAAATCCTTTTGGTGTGATGTCGTGTATTAGAATTTGTTTAAAGGCATTCATTTGGTCTTTCAGGGTACTGTCCTCATGATTGGTTTCATCACTTGTCAAGGCCTTTTCAATCACTTCAGAAAGTAGACGGGCTTTGCCTGCCATCATTTCCGCCAATCTTTTTGAACTCTTTATGGTTTGCCCGATGTGGGTGCAAAAGTCTTTGATGAAGTTTTCAAAACTTGAAAAATTCTCGGTTAATGGTTTTATGCCTTTGTCGGTAATTTCTCCAATGGCAATTTTCATTACAAACTGTCCGTCTCGGTATAAATGAAAGTCAAGATAGTCTGTAAAAATGATGTTGTTTAACGAGGCTTTGTAACGGTCAAACTGTTCTTTGTTGCCCGTTTTCTTTGCTCCTTCAAGGTCCTTTTCGCCAATGTCTTTGGCTTCAATAAAACCAACAGGAATATCTTTGTTTGTAAGGATGTAGTCTGGCGCTCCGCAGCTTTGTCTTTTGGGCTCGTTGGTTGCTCTAATATTAGGTACTAGACTTTCTATTAGTTGCTGTAGGTCGCCTCGAAAGGAGTGCTCGGTGGCATTGCCAAGTTTGTAACGGATATTGATATTGTGTATGTACTGGTCTAAAGTCATTGATTCTATTGGTGGATTATAAAAACAAAGTTAAGTTTAATCATTTGTAGCTCAAATGGTGTTGTTTTGGGGCTCTTAGACCTATTCGTTCATCAACCCATAAGCACCCTCATAATATTCATCCAAATGCGCGGGATTGAACACTAAAGATTTATCCAAGTTTTTAAAAACAGCATACCTTTCTATCAAAGGTTTAAATTTTTCATAACCGTGAATATGTAAACAATTGTAAAACATTAATATTTGCTCATAACTCGAAAGTTGTGCTCTTGCAATTGCAGCATAGTGTGTTTTATTTTCAAAGTCTGATTGGTCAATGAATTTGTAAATTCTGTAAATTACAGTAAAGTAATGGCTTAGGTCAGCCTTTTGCCTTTCATAAAAGTTGCTATAAGCATCTCGAGATTGTTCAATGGTAGCACTTCTCAGGTTTTCTTTTTCGAATGAAAAACCATTATTAACTTCATATAACAAATCAGATTCAAACTGTTTGTAAAATTCCTTGAAGCACTTTCTCCCAGCAGTTATCACCTCTCTATCACTATTTCGAATGTCAAAAGAGTTTACTATTGAATTGAATAAATTTAACATTTGAAAAAATGTGTTTTCAAATTTTTGCTGTCTTAGCGTTTTATTTTGCTCCTTCATTTCTTCCTTTTGTCCAGCAAGTTCTTGTCTCGTATATTTCAATGCAAGTTGACTATACATTATTTCTAACTGCTGGTTTAATAATTGCTGTTTTTGTCCAAGAAAGGCAATATAAATTAAAAATAGACCAGCAAAGGACCAAATAGGAGCAACTGTCCCGGCCAAAAAATCGCCCAATAAATTAAGCTCCAAGTCTGTTTCAGTGTTTTTACGGAGGTACCAGTAAATTGAAGCAAATACGATTACCACCATGCCAATCCCAGCAAAAATCCAAGCACAAATGGTAAATCCAATAATTTTTTTAGCAAGACTTCTTAGTTCAGATTCGATTTCTCGTTGCCTAGATTCAATCCTACTTGCTGCCTCGCTAATTTCTGTTTCTAAATCTCTGTTTATCATTCCTTTTGTATGGTAAATTAAAAATTATTGTAAAACGTTTCGGGCTATGCGTTCGGGTGGGTTTCGGAGCACAAAACTGTCAACCAAGCACAAACTTTGATAGAAGGACAAAGCTTGATTTAACAACTGAACCGCCACTTTTGGGTAGGTGCTGTTATGTGCTGCCCATCTTTCTGTCATAGTCGTATTTTATGTTCAAACATTTCGTTTATGTCCCAGTCGTGATTAGGAAATTTAATCTTATAAAGGTTGGGGATTGATTCTTTTAGGTCTTGTGGCAATCTATAAGATGTTGCTTCAACTATCGGAGACTCAATTCTACCACCTAAAATACTTTTTATACGAAGTCTTTCTAAGTTGTCTTTGTGAAAGCCAAAACCTAGAAAGTAGATCCTACTTGCCGCTTTAATTAAGTCTCTTGCTTGGTTGAAATCAGGGTCGGTTATCTCAACTTCGTCGTAAATAATTTTTAACGACTTGCTACTTTTTCTTAGCAAATGAGGTGTAATCTCAGGATTGTAGTCTCTTTTAAAATTGTCGACTCCATTATTTTCCCAAGTTAGGTTTGCTAGTTTTCCATACAAGTGAACAATTGGTATTTTCTTTAATTTTTCTGCAACTTCTGTTTCTGTTTTCTTAAATCTATTCTTCAAAGCAGTCATAAGAAAATGTTCTAGTGACCTGTCATAATTGAATGTTATAAATGAAATTTTATTTTTCTCAAAGTCGTCAAAGTTTGGCTGGATTTTATTGAGCAATGTCGAATACCAAGAACCGTCATAAAACAAAGGAGCGGTCTGTTCAAAAGGAATCAGTGCATATGCTATCGCAAGTTTTCCTAAATATCTTTCTTCTTCTTGTCTAGGTTCTAAAAACGTGTCAATTGAAGGTGCTGCTGAAAATAATAGTTCATTTCTTGTTAATTCCGGCGATATTGACCCCCTATTCCGGGGAAATTGACCCCCTCAGGT
>CAZOEO010000015.1:0-73262 GCA_964578885.1 uncultured Candidatus Competibacteraceae bacterium
CGACAGCGCAGATGGTACTGGGGTAACACCTGGGAGAGTATGTCGTCGCCGCCTTTACAAGAAGCCCTGCAGTAATGCGGGGCTTTTTTTTTATCCCCCTTTTTCCCTTCCCTCAACTCCTGATCTCGCTTCTGACCTTTTATCCTTGCTCCCCTTAAACCCCTTCCTTCCTTTGATGGTTCCTTTTCCTTTTTCCTGCTTTCCATTTCTAATGATCTAAGACTTTTATCCTTGATTTTTGACTTCTTTCTCCCTTCTTTTATACCCTCCTTCCTTTGTTTAAATGGTATTATCTCACTAAATTCAGAGTGTATTTTAATCTTTGAAGCCCATGTATCGTATTTTTTGCCTCCTCTCATCACTACTCTTTGGCTATATTTCCTATGCTCAGGGTGTAACCATTGGAAGCAATAATCCTCCACATCCTTCGGCTATTTTGGATGTTCAAGGAATTAATGGTGGTTTCTTGTTGCCTCAACTTACTACTATCCAAAGAAATGCCCTCTCTAATCCTGCCAACGGACTTCAAATTCTAAATACAACTACCCAATGTATCGAAGTCTATTTTTCTAATGGTGGCTGGCGCAATTTGTCATGTAATTGCTCTTCTTTTCCCAATCCTTCTTTTACGTTTAACCCTTCATCCATCAGTATTGGTGTTCCTATTACTTTTACGCCAAATCTTTTGCCCGGTGCTTCCTATGCCTGGACTTTTGCCTCGGGTTCCGTTCTTACCTCCAACGCTGCCTCTCCTTCTGTTTCCTGGGCCAATCCGGGTACCTATCAAGTGAATTTGGTGGTAACGGACGCTTTGGGTTGTAGTGATTCGTCTACTCAGAATATTATTGTAAATAACTGTCCTCCTGGAAGTACTACTTTCACTTATTCTGGATCTGTTCAAAGTTTTATTGTTCCCAATTGTGCGACACAGGTTACCATTGAGGCCTGGGGTGCCCAGGGTGGTAATGGAAATGATGGGAATACAGGTGGTTTAGGAGGTTATGCGCGTGGCACTCTTCAAGTAACACCCGGAGAAACCCTATCTGTTTATGTTGGTCAAGCAGGCGCTGGTAACAATGGTTCATGTTCCCAAACTACGGGTACGCGTTATAATGGCGGCGGACAGGGAAATTGCGCAGCCTCTGGTGGTGGTGCATCAGATGTTCGCCGTGGTGGCACCGCACTCTCTAATCGTGTTATTGTAGCCGGCGGTGGAGGTGGTTGTGGTTTTTATACGACCAATGGTGGCGCTGGTGGGGGAACTGTCGGAGCGAATGGTCAAACCCATCCTTCTGCTGGATCTCAGGCTCAGGCCGGACAGGGTGGTACGCAATCTGCCGGCGGCCCCGGCGGTTCACTTAGTGGAACGTCCGGATCGCTCGGTGTTGGCGGTAATGGTGGTACCACCTATGGCGGCGGCGGCGGCGGTGGATATTATGGCGGTGGCGGCGGCGGCGGTCAATCTGGTGGCAATGGATGGGGCGGCAGCGGCGGTGGCGGTTCGTCTTTTACCGGCACCCTCACCAACTCTTCTACCCAGTCAGGAATTAGAAGCGGAAATGGCCAGGTCATTATTTCCTGGTAACAATTCCATCTTCGTGAGGTGCATTTTGCCTCCTTTTTTTCAGGGAAAAATACTATAGGGAATAACTTGATGGTATTTCTTTCAAGTTTGACAGCGGCCTTTTTTAACCGTATTCAGGTTAAACACCGTGATTTTCTACCTATGATTTAGTTTGGAAAGGGCTTAACTCTTCGGTAAAACCCTACGCGCACCCAAATAACGCTTGGTGTAATACGCAAACTTTTTGTAATCTTCAATTAAAACGCCTCGACTGGTGGAAGAATGAAGCATGAAAATCTCTTTTTCCGTGACTTCCACTACGACCGAAACGTGTCCAATGGTAGAAGACGACAAATTTCTACCTTTAAATAGTAAAATATCGCCAGGCTGAAGCTCGTTGGTAGTGACTGGCGTCCCCACAGTCTGATACGACCTGCTGCTTCTTGGCAATGAAATTTTATAATGAGAAAATACGTAGGACACAAATCCTGAACAATCAAAGCCACCCGGTGCATTCCCTCCATATCGGTAGGGAGTTCCTAAAAACCGTTTACCAAAATCTAAAATAGAATCGGTGATATTCGGGGAAAAAGTTTGAAAATAAGTACTATCCACAAACTGAGCCTTGGTTGAAAGACCCATGGACAATGCCATCATCAGACTTAAATACACCATTCTAATACGCATGGCGTAAAGATAGTTTCTCAGATGGCTCGCGCCAAAGGAAAAGCTGTTAACAATTTGTGAAATACAATATTAAATGAAAGAAACTTAATCTTAGAACAGACTTTGCTGCCCGTCATCTCCTTCTAAATCGATCTCTTTTAAGATTTCGGGTCCTGATGTTTCGGGTAAAATGTCTTCTTCGATGAGGTCTTCCGGTTCATCTGAAGGCTTGGGCTCGCCCCAGTACAATTTTTTGATTTGTTTCACTGGAATGCGGTTTCCTTTCGCCTTTTCTCCCCTGGATGGTACTTGTTCCCGAATATCCCATTCCAGCGTGTTTTTTTGCTGGTCTGGCCCGGTTACATATTGTATCAGCAAAGTTGGGCGGGCATCTACAGCTGCCAACTCCAATCTTGAATCTCTATGTTCTGTAATGAATTTTACGCTTTTATCCGTGATTTCCGGTGTAAAACGTTTGACCAAATACTCTTTTTTCTCTCCGTCGAAATGAACAGCCGTAATGGGTACTCTTGGATTGAATTTCTCTACAATAAACGCATCTGGCTCAAAATGAAGGGAAAAATCGGGTTTGAGCAGCCTGTATTGTCCCGATTTGGAAATCTCAATCAGCCTGTCACCCAGGTTGAATTCTCCGAGCAAAACACCTCTTCCTTCACCATTCAAACGACGGGTTTCTGTATCAAACCAAAATTGTAATGCGCCCAACGTACTTTCTCCCTTACTTTTAGAAATGATTTTCCGAATAGGGTACTTGGACAGCATATTTCCTTGCGCATTTCGTCCTTTGATGCCCAATTCGGCCAAATCGACTTCAAAAGTTTGCTTCCGCAGTTTAGGCCTTGGCTTTAAATAAACGGTCAGAATTTCTGATTCTCCGTTTGGATTCACCGAGAAATAAAGTACACGGGAGTTTTTGGTTCCTCTGGTGAGGTCGTACTCTTTGTCGCGTGTGGCACCATTCACTGTAAATCTTTTCATATACGTGGCTCCGGCCGACCCATCCCGGTAAATCATGTGATAAACCGTACGGCGATCGTCTCTATTCCAAACGCCAATATGAAGAATGGGTTTTCCAACGTATACCTTGTCCTGGATTTTGGTAATCATCATACTACCGTCTTCACGGAATACAATAATGTCATCTAAATCAGAACAATCGCATACATAAGTGGCTTGCTTGAGGGCAAAGCCTGCAAACCCTTGTTCGTAATCTACATAGAGTTTTTCGGTTCGGGCCACCACTTTTACCGCTTCAATGGCCTCGAATGAACGAATCTCCGTTTTCCGCTCACGGCCTTTACCGTATTTCTTTTTCAGATTTTTATACCAGTCTATGGTATAGGTATTTAAATGGGCTTTGTGATGCAGAACCTGCTCCTTTTCTTCGTGAAGCACACGCAGCTTATCATCTGCCTTAAATCCGTCGAAACGCGAAATTCTTTTAATCCGAATTTCGGTAAGTTTTTCAATGTCTTCGCGGGTGATTTCTCTGTAAAAGCTCGGTTTAAATGGTGTAAGACCTTGGTCGATGGTGGCTACAATGTCTTCCCAGGTTTCGCAAGTTTCAATATCGCGGTAAATGCGTTCCTCAATGAAGATTTTTTCCAGGGACGTGAATAAAATGTCTTCATTCAATTCACCCAACCGAATGTCGAGCTCCATGCCTAGCAGCCGCTTGGTATGCTCTGTCGCATAGGCCAAAAGGTCATCTACGCCTAGGAAAACCGGCTTATTATCATGAATAACACAGGCGTTGGGCGAAATGCCAATTTCGCAATCGGTGAACGCATACAATGCATCCATGGTTTGGTCCGGCGAAGTTCCGGGAGGCAGATGGATCAACACTTCTACATTTTCTGCCGTGTTATCCTCTACTTTTTTTATTTTAATTTTCCCTTTGTCGGCTGCACTCAGAATGGATTCAATCAAAGAACCTGTTGTGGTTCCAAATGGAATTTCATTGACCACCAGGGTTTTGGGGTCCTGAATACTTATTTTTGCCCGTACCCGGATTTTTCCACCACGTAAACCTTGCTGATAACGGCTCACATCCATCATTCCACCGGTGGGGAAATCTGGATAAATCTCCGTTTTTTTACCTTGTAAAAGATCGATGGAGGCATCAATCAATTCCACAAAATTGTGGGGTAAAATTTTACAGGCCAGTCCCACCGCAATTCCTTCTACGCCTTGTGCAAGAAGGAGTGGGAATTTTACAGGTTGGGTGATGGGTTCTTTGTTCCTTCCATCGTAACTCAGTTGCCATTGGGTGGTTTTCGGATTAAAGACCACTTCTTTGGCAAATGGGGTGAGGCGGGCTTCGATATAACGCGCCGCGGCCGCACTGTCGCCAGTTAAAATATTTCCCCAGTTTCCCTGAGTATCTATCAGTAAATCCTTTTGTCCGAGCTGCACCATGGCGTCGGTGATGGAAGCATCGCCGTGCGGGTGGTATTTCATGGTGTTACCAATCACATTGGCCACCTTGTTGTACCTGCCGTCTTCCAGCTCCATCATGGAATGCAGAATCCGGCGCTGAACGGGTTTTAACCCGTCTTCAATGGCCGGAACAGCCCTTTCTAAGATGACATACGAAGCATAATCCAGAAAGTAGTTTTGGTACATTCCGGAAAGCGAAAGTGTTTTTTCGTCCTTGTTTTCCTTTTGTTCCCCTGATTCTTCGGGTGAAGGAAACGCATCATCTAAGGCTTCTGTATCGCTCATGGCCTACAAATATAATAGGAAGGCTTGACAATGGGGTATCCGATGTACTAACTTTGTAAGGTCATTACCGATGATCGGCTCCCCAAAAAGCTAAAATCACGGCTATGAATGAAGCATTAATGCAGTTTATTTGGGCTTCCAAGGCCCTGGGAGAAGGCCCATTTAAATTGGTAGATGGTCGCATGGTGGAGGTGTTGCATCCTGGTTTTCAGCATCATGGTGGCGGACCTGATTTTTTTCATGCGAAAATCCGCATCAACGATTTGCTTTGGGCCGGCAATGTGGAATTGCATTTGGAGGAAAAAGGATGGACCGATCACCGCCATCACCTGGATCCAGCCTACGAAAATGTGATTTTGCATGTGGTTTTGCGTGCAGGCGCAGACACCACGACTTTGCTCGGAAGAAAGGTCCCCGTGTTGGACATTGGCGCATTTTTACCCGGGGAACTCGTGAATCAATATGCTCAACTCATGTCCCGAAAGCAAGACATTCCCTGCGCCGGACTATTTCAACCGGTTCATGCATCTATGCTCAGTGATTTGGCACCGGATCTTTGGGTGCAAAGATTACATGCAAGGGCGGACGTGATTACTGCGCTGGTCGGACAACTCGGAGGCGATTGGCATACTGCCTTGTGCATTTGGCTCACTCGTTCGCTCGGCGGGCCTCAAAACGCCGATGGCTTTGAATGGGTGGGCCGCCAGCTTCCTTGGTCGCGGTTGTGGCGATGCAGAGGCGATGCAGATCGGGTAGAAGCCCATGTTTTTGGAACAGCGGGATTCCTGCAGGGAACGGCCAAAGATGCTTATCATGCTACTTTACAGAAAGAATTTGCCATGTTTGGCGAACAGCCGATTATGCGCTTTCCCTGGCAGTGGGGTGGAGTGAGGCCGGGCGCCTATCCAACCGTTCGGCTGGCCGCACTTTCCGCATTGATTGCCAGTTTGGGAAATTGGTGGGAGTGGTTCGTGCATCCGCCTGAAACAGATGTGTTTGTGAAGCATCTCACACTCCCTCTGAGACCTTATTGGCAAACCCATGTGGATTTCGGAAAAACGGCACGAAGAAAACAAACGGAATATGTGCCGGAAAGCCTGATTCGGTATATCTTGGTGAATGTGGCCCTGCCTTTTCAGTTTGCCTATGGCAGATGGCAGGAAAAACCGGAACAAATGCACGCAGCCGCCTCACGTGCCCAAACGTTGAAACCAGGAAAACATCAAATCACACAGATATGGAAAAATTTGGGCTGGAATGTCACAGATGCGCAACAGGAACAAGCCGCTATCCATCTTTTTAAACAATTTTGCGCACACAAAAAATGTTTATCTTGTGCCATAGGTAAGCACATGCTCCAATCTTCAGAAGTCTTGGTATGAAACTACGGTTTTTTATTCAGCAACAAGTGTTTGGCGTTTGTAGCCGAATGGCCTTACGGCTTGGCATTCCACCCGCTACCGTCAGGGCGTATTTTGTGTATGCTTCTTTCGTGGGTCTGGGATCGCCTGTGGTCCTTTATCTGATTTTGGCTTTTTGGATCAATTTTAAAGATTTGGTTCGACCACGAAGAACCGGCGTTTGGGATTGAACTTTTGCCTGAATCGTTTCTCACCATCGGGTGTCGCCAGTTGCTTGACACATTTTTCTGGTTTAGGAAGTCGCGTTTCATTTGGCGACCCTCATTCTGATTTTTCAAATCGTTTCGGGTAAAAGGGTACTGTAACCTCCACTTTTTGGGCTCTGCAAAGCAGAGTAGGAAGCAAAGAAAAGCCTCGGCTTGTGGGGCTTTTTTTTGGGTAAAGAACATTTTTCGGATTCTACTGCTATAACCATATGATTATTACAAGAATAGTTAAATGAAAAATGCTTTTCGGATAGATTACTTTTTGTAGGATTCTGGTGTTTAAAGGTATGAAAAGCTATTTTTAAACTGTCCAAAATTTGGGGGAGGTTACAATGCTTGGGTGGAAATTTCACCCCATTCTGCCCCACCTGTTTCACTGTAATCTGACCCAGGCGTTTCACCCCTAGTTTTGCCTTACTCTTATTTACTTATACTTTGTATGTTTTTATTTTCCTTTGTTCCCCAACCTCATTTCCCGATGCAAAATCTCCCGAAAATGGCCCCCAATACTTCCTCAATGTCCATATCTCCGACAATTTCAGATAAATATCGAATGGCTGAACGAAGCTCCATGGCCATAAATTCACCCGAAATTCCTTGTTCCAACGCCGCTAAAGCCGCGCCCAAGGCTTCTTCCGCACGGTCCAATACCGCCGCATGACGGGCTTGGGTCACCAAGGTTTCATCTCCATGAAGCCAGGTTTCATAATACGCCACCAACGTCTCTTTTAACGCTTCAAGACCTTCTCCGGTAGCGGCTGAAATGCCCAACCAATCCTTTGGTAAAGTCCAGTTTCCGGGACGATCGGTTTGGGTAGCCACATGCAACCACCAAACATCTGGCGTGTTGGTTTGCTGGCGCCAAAGTTCCGCTTGTGCGCTCACTTCTTCCGGACTTTGTACCCGCAAATCTGCCAAATGTAAGACTACCTGTGCTTTGGAAATCATGGTTAAACTACGTTGAATACCCATGTGCTCAATGGTGTCTTCGGTTTCTCGGATTCCCGCCGTATCAATAAACCGAAAGGAAAGGCTGCCCCATTGTACCGTGTCTTCTACTGTGTCCCGTGTGGTGCCCGGAATGTCTGATACTAAAGCCCTTTCTTCCTGCACCAAGGCGTTTAAAAGGGTGCTTTTCCCCGCATTGGGTGCGCCAACAATGGCTACGGAAACGCCCGATTTCAACACTTGTCCTTTCGCGTAAGATGCCGCCAGATCCTTCACTTCTTTCCGAATATGGGTTAGCAATTGGATCAATTGACTGCGGTTGGCAAATTCCACATCTTCTTCAGCAAAATCGAGTTCCAACTCTACCAATGCCGTAAATTCCAGTAATTTTTCCCGCATGTCACGGATTTGCCGACTGAATCCACCACGCATATGTTGCATGGCCAGTTGGGCAGCGGCCCTACTTGAGGCAGAAATTAAATCGGCGACCGCTTCGGCTTGCGCCAAATCCATTTTTCCGTTTAAAAATGCGCGTTTGGTAAATTCTCCCGCAGTGGCAGGACGTACTCCTGCATCCGAAAGTTGTTTCAACGCCCGGCGAAGGATATAGGGCGAACCATGAAAGGCTAATTCTACAGTATGCTCGCCAGTAAACGAACCGGGGCCGGGAAAACCCGTCACTAAAATTTCATCTATGGGCTGGTGCTGATCCATCCACTGCCGTAAACAGGCTTTTCGGGCCTGCTTCTCGAAATCAATGGGCCTGTTTAAAAACTGATTCACTGCGGAAAATGCATTTTTTCCGCTTACCCTTATAATGCCAATGGCTCCCGCCCCTTGCGGAGTAGCCAGGGCGGCAATGGTATCTTCTGCATCTGCGTATGCCCACATATAGAAAGGATAAAGCCACTGTGCGGGGATTCCGTGCAGTGGCTGTGAAAATTAGGTTTGAAAAATTTAGTCGAGAACGCTTCGGCTAATAACAATCCGTTGTACCTCGGACGTTCCTTCATAAATTTGGGTGATTTTGGCATCCCGCATCAAGCGCTCCACATGATATTCCTTCACGTATCCATAACCACCATGAACCTGAACTGCTTCCGTAGTTACCCACATGGCGGTTTCTGAAGCGTACAATTTGGCCATAGCAGAAGCCTGGTCGTAGTTCATGCCTTGATCTTTCATCCAGGCAGCTTTATAAATTAACAGACGAGCGGCTTCAATGCGCGTAGCCATGTCGGCCAATTTAAATGCAATGGCCTGATGCTCATGAATTGGTTTTCCAAATGCTTTGCGCTGTTTGGAATATTCTTTGGCCAATTCATAGGCGCCTTGCGCAATACCTAAGGCTTGCGCTGCAATACCAATACGTCCGCCACTCAGGGTTTTCATGGCAAACTTAAAGCCGAAACCATCTTCACCAATGCGGTTCTCTTTGGGAACTTTCACATCGGTAAACTGCAGGGAACAGGTATCTGAACCGCGGATTCCCATTTTGTTTTCTTTGGCTCCTTTTACAAAACCTTCCATGCCTTCTTCTACAATCAGGCAGTTGATGCCACGGTGCCCTTTGTCCACATCGGTTTGGGCCATCACCAGATAATACCGGGCATTAATGCCATTGGTAATCCAGTTTTTGGTTCCATTCAATAAATAATGGTCGCCCATATCGATGGCGGTGGTGCGCTGAGAAGTCGCGTCTGAACCGGCTTCAGGCTCAGAAAGACAAAATGCCCCGATACATTCTCCGGCGGCTAAAGGTTTTAGGTATTTTTCTTTTTGGAACTCACTTCCGTATGCTTCCAAACCATAACATACCAAAGAGTTGTTTACGGAAACCACCACAGAGGCGGATGCGTCGATTTTGGACAATTCCTCCATCACCAACACATAGCTTAAGGTGTCTAAGCCGGCCCCATTGTATTTTGGGTCCACCATCATGCCTAAAAACCCGAGCTCTCCGAGTTTCTTCATTTGTTCGGCCGGAAAAATCTGATGCTCATCCCGCTCAATAACCCCTGGTAATAATTCTTCACGGGCAAAATCGCGGGCGGCCTTCCGGATCATTTCGTGTTCCTCGGTGATGTCGAAAAACATAAGTTCTTTGGTTTATGTGAATGTATTTGCTTATTTCGGAGCGCTAATATACGTAATCCTCTGCACTAACATGAATTCGGATACTTTGGTTTTAGGATTAATGTCCGGAACATCTTTGGATGGATTGGATTTGGCTTTGGTGCGTTTTTCTGGAGATGTAACCCGCTGGGAATGTGTGGAAAGCAAAACACTTCCTTATCCTGAATCCTGGCAAAAAGCCCTGACTTCTGCTTTTTATGCAGAGGCATCTTCCTTGCTTTCGTTACATCTTTTATATGGAAAACAACTGGCCGCTGCGGTGAATCAGGTTTGTGCCGAATGGCCTAAGCCGGATTTAATTGCTTCTCATGGCCACACCATTTTTCATCAGCCTGCGCGTCCTCTCACTTTTGCTTTAGGCCATGGTGGCGTATTATTTCAGGAAACGGGCATTCCTGTGGTAAGCGATTTTCGCTCGGAAGATGTCGCTACGGGCGGACAGGGTGCTCCCTTGGTTCCGGTGGGAGATCGTCTTCTTTTTCCCGGATTCGATGGATATTTAAATCTAGGAGGGTTTTCCAATTTTAGTTATCTGGATCGAAAGGGAGACATGCGTGCCGGAGATATTTGCGCCGTGAATATTATTTTTAACCGTTTGGCTGGCCAGCTTGGACTGCCTATGGATGCCGGTGGCCACATCGCAGGATCCGGGCGTATGTTGCCCGAACTTTTTTATCAGTTGAACCAACTTTCTGTTTATCAGCAACCTTTTCCCAGAGCATTGGCACGGGAATGGGTGGAAACGGAACTCTGGCCATTGCTGGACACCAGCGATGCGGTAGCTGACCGAATGCATACTTACGGATTGCATGTTGCGGCTTGTATGGCCGCTGCACTTCGGGAAAATGGACCGGGCCGAATTTTGGTAACCGGTGGCGGCGCCTATCATGGTTGGTTGTTAGATCAACTGAGTCGCCGGTCCGGAATGGAATTGGTGGTTCCTTCTCCGCAAATTGTGGAGGCCAAAGAAGCCATTGTATTTGCCGCTTTAGGCTATCTCAGGGCTTGTGGACAGGAGAATATCTGGGCCACAGTGACCGGAAATTCCCAAAATAGGATGGCTGGTGCGTTGCACGGCGGCCGACTTGCAGGCTTCGGCCTTTCATAAAAAAAGCGGAGAAGAACCTCCGCTTTTTCATGATGTATACTTTTTACTTTCTCATTAAAATAAAAACCGGACTATCGGCGGTGTTCATTTTTCCCTGAGCAATGCGATACTGGATTTTTCCATATTTGGATAAATCATCGGATTGAAATTCAGTGAGTACTGTGAAGATTTTTTCTTCGCTGCGTTTGGTGGGGTAGGGGTGGCGCGGCCTTGGAAAACCTGCCACACCTTCTCCATAGGCTTCTTGTGATACATAATTAAGCCCATCGGCATACTTTACAATAAAACCATAGGTGGTGGTTTGTTCCCCTTCTGGCGTTAATGGAAGTACAAAATCGGATTTCGGACTCATGAAAAACTCTTGTTCCGTATTGAAATTGAGCGGACTATCGGTCATTCCTCCAATCTCCAACTCTTTGTTGCCATTCACTTTAGCAGATACTGCTTCCATCCAGACCTGGGCTCCTTTACCAGACAGCACCCTGCGGTGCATCACTTTGAGCGAAGCATCCAGTTGGGTAATCAAAATGGCATAGTGCTCCTCTCCGGAACTCAATGCCAAGTTTTGTACATGATAAAAAATCTTGTTCCCCTGCGCTGCCCACAAAGCGGGTGAATATGCGGCACTTTTTTCTAAACTGATAAAACTGGCGCCCACCATGCCGGACAAGTCTCCTTCGACACGAATGAGTGCCAATTCCTCACCAGGCTTGGCTGAAAATGTACTGCTTCCTACTTTGGTAGCCGTTCCCAATGGGGCAGAAATTAAAAATTGTCCTTTTTCTGTGAGGTGTAAGGAAGGTGGACCACCGAGACTTTTAATTTTAAACTCTTTGGTTACGTTTAACTTAGGGTCGAATTCACGGATGATTCCATGCAATTTTTCCTCCGGACCGGAATAGTCTTTTTGCATGGAAAAAACGTAAAATCGTCCAGCTTCACCTGATGTCACAGAAATGGTGGATTCGTCCAACGGCAAGGCATCTTTTTTACGCGCTAAAATTTTTCCGGAGGGATCCAGAATAATCATTTGGTTTGCGATGAGATTTCCAGATTCATAGGCTTCCAGAATTAATCCAATTTTACCTTTTTCATCCACATCCAAAAAAGGGCGGGCTGTGATTTGCATCCCTTTCCGTTCCTTTAGCTTTAAGCCCATGAAATTGATTTCCAACTGCCAGCCCTGAGCTGAAAAATTCGAAGGAAATATCATTACGAATAAGGCTGTAAATAGTAAAAAGCGCTTCATGCAATTCAATTTATGCTAGGTGGTTACAATGTACGAATGATTTGGATGTCAGGGTATCATTAAGGCTAGGTTTGCATCACGCCTACTTGAAATGGTTTTTCAATGGGGGCGTGATTGGCGGCCAAAAGACTGGCAGAAATATATGATCTCGTCTGCGCCGGATCTATGATTTCGTCTACCCATAGGCGAGAAGCTGCATAATAGGGAGAAGTCTGGGAATTATATCGCTGGGTGATTTTTTGGAGCAGGGCCTGTTCTTCCTCTTCGGTGATGGTTTGGCCTTGGCTTTTGAGCGTGGCCGTTTGAATTTGTAACAGGGTTTTCGCGGCTTGCGCGCCACCCATGACCGCAATTTGAGCGGTGGGCCAGGCGTAGATGAAACGTGGGTCATACGCTTTTCCGCACATGGCATAATTGCCGGCGCCAAAGGAATTTCCCATGACAATGGTGATTTTGGGCACCACGGAGTTGGACACGGCATTCACCATTTTGGCACCATCTTTAATGATCCCTCCATGTTCACTTCGGCTCCCTACCATGAATCCGGTAACATCTTGTAAAAAGACCAGCGGGATTTTTTTCTGGTTGCAGTTCATGATAAAACGGGCTGCTTTATCAGCGGCATCCGAATAAATGACCCCACCAAATTGCATTTCACCCTTTTTAGACTTCACTACTTTCCGTTGGTTGGCTACGATGCCTACCGCCCAACCATCTATACGGGCATACGCGCATACAATAGATTGGCCATATCCTTCTTTATATTCCTGAAATTCGGAATGGTCGCAAAGGCAGGCTAAAATGTCGCGAACATCATAAGGTTTATCTCTTTGCACGGGAAGTATGCCGTAAATGTCTTTTTCAGGTCTGGCGGGTGCTGCTGCTTTTATTCGGTCAAATCCGGCATTTTGTGGTGTCCCGATTTTATCTACAATGTAGCGGATTCGCTGCAAGCAGTCTTTGTCATCGACACATTTGTAGTCGGTAACGCCGGAAATCTCACAATGTGTGGTTGCTCCACCCAGCGTTTCATTATCAATGTCTTCGCCAATGGCCGCTTTCACCAAATAAGATCCGGCCAGGAAGATGGAACCAGTTTTATCTACAATCAGCGCTTCATCGGATAAAATGGGCAAATAAGCTCCGCCTGCCACGCATGAACCCATGATGGCAGCAATTTGGGTGATACCCATGGCCGACATGATGGAATTATTTCTGAAAATCCGCCCGAAATGTTCTTTGTCCGGAAAAACCTCGTCTTGCATCGGAAGATACACACCCGCAGAATCCACCAAATAAATGATGGGAATTCGGTTTTCCATGGCAATTTCCTGGGCACGCAGATTTTTTTTCGCAGTAATAGGAAACCAGGCACCCGCTTTTACCGATGCGTCGTTCGCTACAATCATACAAAGCCGATCTGACACTTTTCCAAGACCCATGACCACTCCGCCAGATGGACAGCCGCCCTCTGCTTCATACATGCCTTCACCCGTAAAAAGACCTAACTCATAAAAAGGAGTATCTTTATCAACCAAGTAAGCAATCCGCTCCCGGGCAGTGAGTTTTCCCTGTGCTTTTTGTTTATCCAATTTAGATTTTCCGCCACCCAAAAATATTTTCTGGGCTTTCTGTTTCATCTCGGAAACCAAAAGACCCATGGCATCCGCATTCTTGTTGAAGGTTAAATCCATGTATGAGG
This sequence comes from uncultured Candidatus Competibacteraceae bacterium, assembly GCA_964578885.1. Lineage (GTDB taxonomy): Bacteria > Bacteroidota > Bacteroidia > CAIKAF01 > CAIKAF01 > CAZRHR01. The sequence goes on from CAZOEO010000015.1 coordinate 13,746, forward strand.
CGTTTGCACAAATATAACGAAAGGCCAATATGGCCAAGTTGTTTGCCCGTATTTTTAAAAATCTACCGTTTATTTCGTTCTCAAAGGCAAACCTTCACTTAGCCGATATTGTTGTTCAATCAACCGATTTAGAAATTATGGTTAACTTAGCTGCCATGAGGTACGTAAATCCCCATGGAAGACGTGCGGTATTGTGGTGGTTGTACATAGGCATGTGTATGACCTTTGTCATGGTGGCCATTGGAGGCGCCACTCGTTTAACGGATTCCGGACTCTCGATTACAGAATGGGAAGTGGTTAAGGGAAGTCTTCCTCCACTCACGGAGGCCGCCTGGCAGCAGGCCTTTGAAAAATATCAGCGTATTCCGCAATACCTGCACCAAAATCCTGACATGGACCTGGAAGGTTTCAAAAGTATTTATTGGTGGGAATGGATTCACCGTTTTTGGGGGCGACTTATTGGTTTGGTTTTTATTGTTCCGTTTCTCTATTTTATCAAGAAAAAGTACTTGCGGCCCCCTATGTACGGCCCCATGGTAATTCTTTTTTTATTGGGTGCTCTGCAAGGATTTTTAGGTTGGTTTATGGTGCAAAGCGGCCTGGAAGGCTCGGATCTTACCAGCGTAAGCCATTATCGTTTGGCTATTCATCTAAGCATGGCTTTTATAACCATTTCTTATTTGTTTTGGCTTACATTAAATATTCGTTTTGAGGCAGTTCCACCTTCCCAAAATAAATATCCCGCCTTTCGAACCCACGTAAAAGTTTTTTTAGCCCTTTTGGCCGTTCAAATTATTTATGGCGCATTCACGGCCGGATTAGATGCGGGTCATGCCAGTGCGCATTGGCCCATGTGGAACGACCATGAATGGACGCCTTCCGGCTTCAAAGCCCTTCAGGTGTTATGGACAGAACCCGCCTGGATTCAGTTTTTTCACCGCAGTTTTGCCTATGTGGTGGTGGTATACGCCTTTTGGATGCTTTGGTCAAGTAGGAAATTAATTTTAAGGCCACAACAAAGAAAAGCCTTGCGTTGGGTAGGGGGCGCCATTTTAGCGCAATTTGCCCTGGGCGTATTTACGGTAGTCGGAGCCGTGCCTCTGAGTGTAGCCTTGCTCCATCAATTTGGTGCATTGGTGCTTCTTTTAGCCTCCCTGTTTTTATTGCATCAGCTGTCGCCAAACGCCGAAAGTTCTCGCTAAAATCCTCCTTTTACGATTGACCTTATCCAGGTTTTTGAACCTAATGGATGCGACTATTCGCTTTCAATCAAAGACTTGCAAATGTGAAAGATGGGTTGAATACGGTCGGGTGTAGTTTCGTAAGTTAAAGAGCGTGAGTTTTTTGTGCCTTCTTATTTGGTGCAGCTAAAACAATAAAAAGGCATCTGAAATCCGATGAGGTTGAGCTTCTACCTGAAAGATTCCGCGATTTTTTCGCTGGGTTTCAATCCTTAAACCTTGCACAAGGCGAAGGAAAACGTTTACCTTTACGCCATGAAGATACAAGACCTCGAAGGCCTGCAAAATATGGCCTCCCAAATCCGGAGAGATATTGTCCGCATGGTCCACGGATGCCAATCCGGGCACCCAGGCGGTTCACTTGGATGTACCGATTTCCTTACTGCTTTGTATTTCCACATCGCAGAGCATCAGCCGCAACCTTTCGACATGGACGGCAAAAATCAGGATTTGTTTTTCCTGTCCAATGGTCATATTTCTCCTGTTTTTTACAGCGTCCTGGCCCGCAGCGGCTATTTTGATATTGCAGAATTAAGCACTTTTAGACGAATTCATTCCCGGCTTCAGGGACATCCCACCACGCATGAACACCTTGAAGGTGTACGTATTGCATCCGGTTCTTTGGGGCAGGGCTTGTCCGTAGCGGCGGGTGCTGCACTGGCTAAACGCCTGAATAAAGACCCAAGACTTGTGTATGTTTTGCACGGAGATGGCGAATTGCAAGAAGGACAAATCTGGGAAGGCGCTATGTTTGCTGCCCATCATAAGTTAGATAACATCATTGCAACAGTAGATTGGAATGGTCAGCAAATTGATGGTCCCGTGGATTCTGTGTGCACCTTAGGAGATTTGGAAGCCAAATGGAAAGCATTTGGATGGGAAGTTTTGGTGGCCGAAAATGGAAACCAAATGTCAGAAGTAGTTTCTGTACTTCAAACCGCAAAAGCGCGTTCCGGAAGAGGAAAACCGGTTTGCATTCTTCTGAAAACCCAAATGGGATACGGGGTTGATTTCATGATGGGATCACACGCATGGCATGGAATTGCCCCCAATGACGCCCAGCTCGAAAGCGCACTGGCACAGTTGAAAGAAACCTACGGAGATTATTAATCGATACCCCAGCATGAAAAAATTTACATATACCGAAAAGAAAGATACTCGCTCCGGATTTGGAGATGGACTGCTAGAAGTTGCGCGTAAGAATCCAAAAGTGGTCGGACTGACTGCTGATTTGGCTGGCTCCTTGAAAATGAATGCGTTTGCAAAGGAATTTCCAGATCGTTTTATTCAGGTAGGTATTGCAGAAGCCAATATGATGGGTGTGGCCGCAGGACTTACCATTGGTGGTCATATTCCTTACACAGGAACATTTGCCAATTTTTCCACAGGCCGGGTGTACGATCAAATTCGCCAATCCATCGCGTATTCACATAAAAATGTGAAAATCTGTGCTTCACACGCAGGCCTTACGCTAGGAGAAGACGGAGCCACCCACCAGATTCTGGAAGACATTGGCATGATGCGCATGTTGCCCGGAATGACTGTGATTGTGCCATGCGATTATAACGAAACCAAGGCCGCTACCATGGCCATTGCAGATCACGACGGTCCTGTTTATCTGCGTTTTGGCCGTCCATCCTGGCCCGTTTTTACCGGAGCAGATGAGCCTTTCATTATTGGAAAAGCCAAAATCATGCAGGAAGGAACCGATGTGGCCATTTTTGCTACGGGACACATGGTCTGGAAAGCGGTAGAAGCACTAGACGTTTTGGCCGAAAGAGGTGTGAATGCGTCTTTGATTAACCTGCACACTATTAAACCTTTAGACGAAGATGCCATCATCGCACAAGCCAGGAAAACTGGCTGTGTGGTTACCTGTGAAGAACACAATCGCCTGGGAGGTATGGGTGACGCCGTAGCGCAAGTCTTAGGAAAGAATTTTCCGGTTCCGCATGAATATGTGGCCGTAAATGATACCTTTGGAGAAAGTGGAACACCCAATGAATTAATGACCAAATACGGTTTGGATGTTCCCCAAATTGTCGCAGCGGCAGAAACGGCCATTCGCCGAAAAAAGTAAAAGGTTATGGAGTATAACTCACAGCGTGAACGCATTCGGCTACCAGAGTATGGACGGTCTATTCAAGATTTGGTGAAACAAGCTGTGGACATCCCGGATCGAACCGAACGGACCAAAGCGGCACATGCCCTCATTCAAATGATGGCCATCACCAATCCAAGTCTCAAGGAACTGAAAGAAACGGAAGATATCCAACATAAACTTTGGGATCACCTTTTCATTATTTCCGACTTCAAGCTGGATGTAGATGCTCCATTTCCGATGCCAGATCCAGAAGCCATTCGCCAGAAGCCCAAAACCTTGGCCTATCCTCAGAATAAAGTGAGGCTGCGCCATTATGGAATGTACATCGAACAACTTATCGATAAGGCCAAAACCATGGAAACGGGTGAAGCCAAAGACCGGTTCGTTGAAGTCATTGCCAATCTAATGAAGAAGGCTTATCTGGTTTATAATCAGGATAATGTGAGTGATGAGCAAATTCGATCAGACCTCGGAAATATTTCTGGTCAGGCTTTATCTCTCAGGGATGACATCAGGCTGCGCGCCGGTTCTGAACTCATCGCAGGTATGAACCAATATCCCAAAGGGGGATTGGCCGGTTTAAAGAAGAAAAAGAAAAAGAAAAAACCCATGGGCACAGGCTTTAAACCCATGTCCCAAAGACCTTAAGCTATGTCAGGAATTTTTGAAGTAGAAGGCGGTTTTTCTCTCAAAGGAAGCATTGAACCGCAAGGTGCGAAAAACGAAGCCTTACAAATTTTATGTGCGGTTTTGCTTACTTCCGAGAAAGTTACCATCACCAATGTACCTGAAATTCATGATGTGCTCCGGCTCATCGATATTTTAAAAGACCTTGGCGTACAGGTAGAAAGAGTAGAAAGGGGACATTTTGTTTTTCAGGCCGATCAGGTCAATCGTGAACACCTTTACGCAGACGCTTACAGAAATAGTGCCGCCCGTCTGCGCGGTTCTATTATGTTGTTAGGTCCTATGTTGGCCAGATTTCGTGAAGGTGCCATCCCAAGACCGGGTGGCGACAAAATTGGACGTCGTCGCTTAGATACTCATTTTCTTGGACTTCAGGCACTTGGTGCCCATACCGAAATCGATAGCACCAACCATTTCTACCGAATGAAGGCCGCCCGGTTAAAGGGTACTTTCATCTACATGGAAGAAATTTCTGTGACCGGTACAGCTAACGTAGTCATGGCTGCCGTTTTGGCGGAAGGAACTACGCAAATCTATAATGCTGCTTGTGAGCCCTATGTACAACAGCTTTGTCTCATGCTTAACCGCATGGGTGCCAAAATTTCAGGTATCGGTTCCAACCTGCTTACCATCGACGGCGTAACGGAACTCCACGGATGTGAACACCGCATTCTGCCCGATATGATCGAAGTCGGCTCCTTTATTGGGTTGGCGGCCATGACCCAATCTGAAATTACCATCAAAAATGTAGGCTACGAACATCTTGGTATGATTCCCTCTATTTTTGAAAAATTGGGCATTATTCTGGTGAGAAATGGCGACGATATCATTGTTCCTCAACAAAAAGGATATGAAATCGACACCTTTATGGACGGATCTATCCTGACCATTTATGACGCTCCATGGCCCGGATTTACACCCGACCTGATTTCAGTCGTTTTAGTCACTGCCACACAAGCCAAAGGCTCCGTGCTTATTCATCAAAAAATGTTCGAAAGCCGATTGTTTTTTGTGGATAAACTCATTGACATGGGGGCGCAAATCATTCTTTGCGATCCGCACAGAGCTACGGTCATTGGATTAGATCGGAAATATCCTTTACGTGGAATTGAAATGAGTTCGCCTGATATCCGCGCCGGAGTCGCACTTCTCATTGCCGCCCTTTCTGCCGAAGGAAAATCACGCATCCATAACATCGAACAAATTGACCGCGGTTACGAAAGAATTGATGAACGCCTTCAAAATTTGGGCGCACGCATCAAGCGCATTTGAAACATCTTCACTTTTCTTCCGTTAAGCCCCATTGAAATCCTTTGATATGTCTAAAACCACTTTATTTTTCGCATTACTGGTCGTTGCTGCTCTTTGTGGTGGTTTCCTTTTACGCACGGCCAATCGGGACCATTCTGCTATAACCTTGGGACAAGTCAATGTTGGAGATCCTGCTCCAGACATCGCTTTGGCTGATCCAAACGGGAAAACAATGAAACTTTCAGATCTGAAAGGACATTTGGTACTCATCGATTTCTGGGCCTCCTGGTGCAGACCCTGCCGAATGGAAAATCCCAACATCGTGGCTACTTACCAACAGTTTAAAGGGAAAAAGTTTAAAAATGCCAAAAAGGGATTTCGGATTTTTTCCGTGAGCCTGGATAAAGACAAAGATCGTTGGGTTGAAGCCATTCGAGCCGATAAACTCGAGTGGACAGAACATGTGAGCGATTTACAAGGTTGGAATTCTTCTGCAGCAAGAACATACGGCGTCAATTCCATTCCTTATAACTTTTTAGTGAATGGCGATGGCCTAATTGTTGCCAGAAATTTACGCGGTTCAGCCCTGCCAGCTCAACTGGAAGCCCTGACCAAATAATCACTTTTTTCTTAGACTGACAATTTGTCGGATTTAACTCCCTTGGCAGCTTTTTTGTATGGCCAAGGGGAAATTAACTTGTTATGCATACACCAGACGATAACGCAGAACCTTTAGACGGTGCTGCTGCTTCCGCTCAAACCGATCATACCGCTGAAAATTCACGAAATGCCAACACCGAAGAGGTACCCAATTGGGAGGAAAAGTGGAAATCGGCGCAAGATCAATACGTGAGATTGTATGCGGAGTTTGAAAATTATCGCAGACGCCAGGCCAAGGAAAATCAAACCCTGCAGCAAACCGCCGGACAGGGAATGGTGATGGCTATTTTACCGCTTCTGGACGATTTGGAACGCGCCTTACACCAACCGGAGGATCCCGCCCAGTACGCACAATTTCGTACCGGCATTCAATTGATCCATCATAAATTTATTCAAACCCTCAAAGACAAAGGCGTGGAAGAAGTCGTGGCCCTGAATCAGCCTTTCGATCCGGATCGCCACGAAGCCATCACACATATCCCTGCATCCCAGCCAGAACAAGTGGGCCTGGTCCTGGATGTGATTGAAAAAGGCTACAGCATGGGTGAACGGATGGTGCGCTTTCCAAAAGTGGTAGTGGGCCGATAATATAAATTTCCATGGCAAAAAGAGATTACTACGAAGTATTGGGCGTGTCCAAGTCCGCCTCAGCTGACGAACTGAAAAAGGCTTACCGGAAATTGGCAGTTCAATATCACCCCGACAAAAATCCCGGAGATAAATCCGCCGAAGAAAAATTTAAAGAAGCGGCTGAAGCCTATGAAGTCTTATCTAATCCGGATAAAAAACGCAATTATGATCAGTTCGGCCATGCCGGACCTGCAGGACAAGGCTTTGGCGGTTATGGCGGTGGCGGAGTAAATATGGAAGATATCTTCGAAAACTTCGGAGATATTTTCGGTGGTGCTTTTGGTGGCGGATTCGGCGGCGGTGGGCGTGGACGCGTCGTCAATAAAGGTTCCAATATCCGCATCAAAGTTCGGCTGACCCTGGAAGAAATGGCCGAGGGTGTCAACAAGAAAATTAAAGTCAATAAGTACGTAGGTTGCGACACTTGCTCCGGTTCTGGCGCAAAAGCGGGTTCCAGCACCAAAACCTGCGGAACCTGCAACGGATCTGGTCAGGTGAGTCGCGTGTCCAATACCTTTTTGGGTCAAATGCGAACCACTTCTGTTTGCCCCACTTGTAATGGACAAGGATCTACCATTGCGGAAAAATGTGGAAAGTGTAGCGGTGAAGGAATCGTGCGTGGCGAAGAAATTATTGAAGTACGCGTTCCTGCCGGTGTGGCCGATGGTATGCAACTTTCCCTGTCCGGCAAAGGAAATGCGGGCCCACGAAATGGTGTGGCGGGCGACTTACTCATCGTAATCGAAGAAGAAGAACATCCACATTTTAAAAGAGATGGGAACAACCTCTTCTACGAGCTCTACATCAATTTTGCTGATGCGGCGCTGGGAAGTCAGGTCGATATCCCCACTTTGTCCGGAAAAGCCAAAATTAAAATTGACGCCGGTACCCAATCCGGGAAAATGTTACGGTTAAAAGGAAAAGGATTCCCGTCCGTTCAGGACGGTACACGTGGCGATTTACTGGTGAATGTAAATGTATGGACGCCCCAACAATTAACTTCTGAGGAAAAATCTATCTTGGAAAAATGGCGCAACAGTGACAATTTTACGCCGAATCCGGGAAAAAAGGATAAGAATTTCTTCGACCGGATGCGGGAGTATTTCGCTTGATTCATCTCTGTAAACCAGAATTTTTGAACATATGCTTTTGAAAAGCTGAAAAAAAGCCCCGACTTTACGGGGCTTTTTTCATGCATTCACGCATTCGTTTATTCCGTAATATCAATGTGAACATCCTTTCTGGCCGATTTACCCGCGATGTCGACTACGGTCACGTCCAAATGGTACTCACCAACCGCTGCGTCAGAAGGAATGACCATGTCGTGATGGTGCAGTTCAATATTCCTTCCGATAATGGCATAGGTAGAATCAAACTCCCAGCCGGCGCCACTTTCCTTGTGAAGATAAATCCTGCAGCTGGCCAATTCTTCTTCAGATTTGATTTGTAGGTCGAAGTGAATATCCGTTCCACGGGCATAGGTCTGATGATTAGTTGGCTCTATTAAGGTGAGCTGGGGACCTTCGTCTTTGCTGCATCCAATTAATCCTGTGATGATGAGACTAGTGCTAAAAAGAATAATGGCTTTTTTCATCTTGTGCAACTTTATTGCAAATGTAGTGTATATTTTGATTTATGCAACATTGGTGCAAACGCGTTGGCGATTATTTATGCAAAAAGGAAGGGTAGGTCGCGTGTTTTGGATTTGAAATATTGATTTATTTAACATATCAATTCGTTAAACTCAGCTGAAGGTCTGTATTTTCGGTAAAAATTAAGAACATGGCCGAGGAAGTCATTCGTACGGTGTCGTTGACCCGCCATTTTATTTTGGGAAAGGACCGCATTGATGTATTGAAAGGCATTGATATCTCGGTGAAAAAAAATGATTATGTGGCTTTTATGGGACCCTCAGGTTCCGGAAAATCTACATTTATGAACATCATTGGTTGTTTAGACGTTCCGAGTTCAGGTGAATATTGGCTGAATGGCGCCAACGTGGCCAACTTCAACGACAATGAATTGGCGGCAGTTCGAAACAAAGAAATTGGTTTCATTTTTCAGACATTTAATCTTTTACCAAGATATTCTGCTTTGGAAAATGTCGCTTTGCCGCTGGTGTATGCTGGGCTTCCTAAAAATAAGCGCCTGGAAATGGCCTCAGAAGCCTTGGCGCAAGTGGGCCTTGCCGATCGTATGAAGCACAAGCCCAATGAATTATCCGGTGGTCAAAGGCAACGTGTAGCAGTGGCCCGCGCTTTGGTAAATAATCCTACGATTTTATTGGCGGATGAACCTACTGGTAACCTGGACAGCAAAACTTCTTATGAAATCATGGCCCTTTTCGACCAGTTGCATCAGCGTGGAAATACATTGATTGTGGTGACCCACGAAGAAGACATTGCCAGACATGCTTCCCGCATTGTAAGGCTGAGAGATGGATTAATTGCCTCCGATTTACCAAATATTCCGGAAAAATCTTTTCCGGAGGCTTAAAGGACTAACCTTATGAAAATATATACTAAAACCGGCGATACCGGAGAAACAGGACTTTTTGGCGGAACACGTTTGCCCAAAAGTCATTATCGTATACAGGCTTATGGCGATGTGGATGAACTAAACGCATGGATAGGATATATACGAGATGGATTGGAAAATGTGTTGCCGACGCCTTTGCTTACAGACATTCAGGATCGTTTGTTTGTCATTGGAAGTCACTTGGCTGCAGATCCGGGAAAAAGCAATTTGAATTTGCCGCCTTTCCATGAGACAGATTGGCAAATGCTGGAAACGGCCATCGATAGCATGGAGGCCGAATTGCCACCCATGCGTCATTTTATTTTGCCGGGTGGTCATGTGTTGGTGTCCCAAATTCATGTGGCCAGAACCGTTTGCCGTCGGGCAGAACGCAACGTGGTAGCCTTACATGGCATCGAACAGGTTGAAGCCGATTTATTGAAGTATTTAAATCGTTTGAGCGATTATTTATTTGTCTTAAGTCGCTATGTGGCTAAATGTTTGGAAGCCAAAGAGATTCCATGGATACCCAAAAAGCAATAAAATTTCTTTTTCTCCATAAAAAGAATATACTTTTGTGCCCATGGACGAAAAGAAAACATTTTGACTTTTTTTCCGTTCAGACTTTTTAGTATCTACAAACCAAAACACGAAGGATATGTACTGGACCCTGGAACTTGCCTCTTACCTAGAGGATGCCCCCTGGCCCGCTACCAAGGACGAGTTAATCGATTTTGCCATGCGTACAGGTGCGCCTATGGAAGTCATTGAAAACTTGCAGGAGCTGGAGGATGATGGTGAGGCCTTTGAAACCATCGAAGATATTTGGCCGGATTATCCCACCAAAGAAGATTTCTTTTTTAACGAAGACGAGTACTAAACTCGGAATTTTACTTTGATTTTATTAAAAAAACCATTTCCGGACCGTATCCGGTGATGGTTTTTTTGTTGAATCCATCCTTTGCTGCTACATTTGCATGGCTTTATAATTTCCTTTGCCCATGAGCTTTTTAAGCAAACTTTTGGCCGGCTTTGTCGGTAATAAAAACGAAAACGATTTAAAAGAAATACGTCCCATTGTCGACCAGGTCCGCAAAGCATGGGAACAGCTTACCCCCCTTTCTCACGATCAGTTTCGCCAGGTTACACGGGATTTAATCTCATCTATTCGTGGCAGTGTGGCTGCTTTAGAAGCAGAAAAAGAAACATTGAGAAAGCAGGCCGAAACCCAACCTCAGCTGTCGGACGGGGAAAAGGAAAAGATTTTTCAAGAAATAGACCGGCTGGAAAAACAGATTCTTCAGACCCTCGACCAGCAATTGGATCAATCTGCCGCCTTGGCGTTTGCCATTGTGAAAGAAACGGCGCGTCGTTTCAAAGAGAATACAACCATTACGGTCCAGGCCACGCCAGATGACCTTGCGCTCCAAGCCAGAAAAGGTTATCCGACCATAGAAGGTAATACTGTCGTTTGGTCCAATACCTGGCTGGCTGCCGGCACACCTGTTACCTGGGATATGGTTCATTACGATGTGCAGTTGATTGGTGGATATGTACTGCATAAAGGAAAAATTTCGGAAATGGCTACGGGTGAAGGTAAAACCCTGGTAGCTACCTTGCCCGTTTTCCTGAACGCGTTGGCTGGACGGGGTGTACACGTAGTTACGGTAAACGATTATCTGGCACGCAGGGACTCCGAATGGATGGCCCCGATTTTTGAATTTCATGGCCTTAAAGTTGATTGTGTAGACCGCCATCAACCTAATTCAGAAGACCGCCGTTTAGCCTATCAGGCAGACATCGTCTATGGAACAAATAATGAATTTGGCTTTGATTATCTAAGAGATAACATGGTGGGTTCACCCGATCAGCTGGTGCAGCGCAGCCACCATTTCGCCATTATCGATGAGGTGGATTCTGTCTTGATCGATGAAGCGAGGACACCATTGATTATTTCCGGACCTGCTCCCCGCGGAGATCACCAGGAATATCTGCAGCTTAAACCCATGGTAGACAAACTGGTAAATGCCCAGAAAAGGGTAGTAAATCTTCAGTTTACCGAAGCCAGAAAAGTACTTTCTTCCGCAGAAAAAACAGGCAAAGACGATGAGAAAAAGGCGGCTGAATTTTTATTCCGCGCCTATCGTGGTTTGCCCCGAAATACGGCTTTAATCAAATTCTTGTCTGAACCGGGCATGCGTTCCGTTTTGCAAAAAACAGAGAACTATTACATGCAGGATCAGAACAAGGAAATGCCCAAAATCGATGATGAACTTTATTTCGTCATCGATGAAAAGCAAAACTCGGTAGACATTACCGAAATGGGAATCAACCTGATTTCTGCCGATGTAGACGACCCACACTTTTTCCTTTTACCCGATATTGCAACAGAACTCAGTGCCATCGATCAGCAAGAAGCAGATCCGGCCTTGAGAGCGCAGAAAAAAGATGCCCTGATGCGCGATTTTACGGTGAAATCAGAGCGAATCCACACCATTCAGCAATTGCTGAAAGCCTATGCCTTGTTTGAACGTGACAAGGATTATGTGGTGATGGATGGAAAAGTGAAAATTGTAGATGAACAAACGGGACGTATCCTGGATGGCAGAAGGTATTCCGATGGATTACACCAAGCCATTGAAGCCAAAGAAAATGTAAAAGTAGAGGCCGCTACCCAAACCTATGCGACGGTTACCCTGCAGAATTATTTCCGAATGTACCACAAATTGGCGGGTATGACGGGAACCGCGGAAACCGAAGCCAAAGAACTTTGGGATATTTACAAACTGGATGTAGTGGTAATTCCCACCAACAAGCCCATTCAGCGTAAAGACCTGAATGACTTAGTTTATAAGACCAAGCGGGAAAAATACAATGCCGTCATCGATCATGTTTCCGAATTAGTGGAGAAAGGACGCCCGGTATTGGTCGGTACTACTTCTGTGGAAATTTCCGAATTGCTCAGCAGAATGCTTACTCTGCGGAAAATCAGACACCAGGTCCTGAACGCCAAACTTCACCAAAAAGAAGCTGAAATTGTCGCAGAAGCCGGTAAAGCCGGTACCGTAACCATTGCCACCAACATGGCAGGTCGGGGAACAGACATTAAATTGGGAGAAGGAGTGAGAGAAGCGGGCGGATTGGCCATTGTAGGTACAGAGCGGCACGAATCTCGCCGGGTAGACCGACAGTTGCGTGGTCGCTCCGGACGTCAGGGCGATCCGGGGTCTTCTGTTTTCTTCGTGTCTTTGGAAGATGACTTGATGCGTCTGTTTGGTTCTGAAAGAATTTCCAAATTGATGGATCGCATGGGGCTGAAAGAAGGGGAAGTGATTACCCACTCCATGATTACCAAATCCATTGAGCGGGCACAGAAAAAAGTTGAAGAAAATAACTTTGGCATTCGGAAACGATTGCTCGAGTTCGATGATGTGATGAACCTTCAGCGGGAAGCCGTTTACCGCCGCCGCCGCAATGCGTTGTATGGCGACAAAGTAGGCATCGATATTTCCAACATGACTTACGAGCTTTGTGAAGCAGTGGTAAAAAGCATTCCTGAGCCTCGCGAGTTCCAGGACATTGAAATGGAATGTCTGCGCCATTTGGTGGTTCAACCACCCATGACGGAGCAAGAGGCCTCTAAAATGAACGATAACGAACTGATTCATGCTTTGCATGGAGAAGTAATACGGGCCATGGATGCGCGCATGCAAATTATTGCTGACCAGACTTTTCCTGTTATTAAGCAAGTGTATGAAAGCCACGCGCAGCAATTTGAAAACATCTCGGTACCCTTTACCGATGGTATGAAAATGTTGCAAGTAACCGTTCCGCTTAAAAAGGCTTATGAAACAGAAGGCCGTGAAGTGATGCTTTCACTCAAAAAATCCATCATCCTGGCGTTGGTGGATGTACATTGGAAGGAGCATCTCCGGGAAATGGACGACCTGAAACATGCCGTTTACCACGCGCAGTATGAGCAAAAAGATCCGCTATTGATTTACAAGCAGGAATCTTTCACTTTATTCCAGCAATTTATTACCAAAATCAATCAGGAAATCATCGCCTTCCTGATGCGGGTGACCATTCATGCAGAAGCGCCACCTCAGCCGCAAGCCGCTCCAGCGCCGCTTCCCAAAAGATCGGAACCCAAACTTCAGACCGGCAGAGGAAGCTTGCCAGGAGAAGAGGAACTCGTCCGCGAAGCGACAGGCGCCCCAAAAGCACCCACCCGTGCACCCATGATTGCGGATGAAAAAATTGGAAGAAACGACCCATGTCCATGTGGCTCCGGTAAAAAGTACAAGAATTGTCATGGCACCGCCTGATTTAAAGTGCTTTTATTTTGAAGATTACAAAAAAGGGACAAAAGTATTGTCCCTTTTTTTTTATTTTCATGGGAGATTCACTCATTATGAAACACCATTTCCTTTCCTTCATTTGTGTTTTTTCAAGTTTTATGTTGGCTCAAAGTCAGGGCGTACTCATTGGATCCGGAGGAGGAGTTCCGTCTCCGGATGCCATGTTGGAAATTCGTTCCACTCAATCTGGCCTTTTGCTGCCAAGGCTTACTACAACCCAAAGGAATGCCATTGCGAATCCCACACCTGGGCTTCAGATTTTTAATACAAGTACGCAGTGTCTGGAGGCTTATTTTTCAAGCGGTTGGCGTAGTACCGCCTGTAATTGTGCTAGTTTACCAAATGCCACTTTTACCACCGGATCCGTTCAGGGAAGTTTGCAATTGCCATCTAGCTTTGCAGCACAACCAGGCGCTACGTCTTATCAATGGACTTTTCCCGGTGGAAATCCTGCCACAGCATCTGGTCAAAACGCAAGTACAACCTGGGCAATAGCCGGAACTTACACGGTGAAACTCGTGGTGACAGATGCGCAGGGCTGTGCGGATAGCTCTACCCTCTCTTATGTAGTAAATTCCTGTCCTCCTTCCGGTTCACAAACTTTTGCTTTCACCGGATCAGTGCAGAGTTTTGTGGTTCCTGCTTGTGCCAATTCCATTCAGGTTTCTGTGGCTGGCGCTCAGGGAGCCAATGGAATGAATGGCATTCCGGGTACGGGAGGCTTAGGAGGCACGGTTACGGGAACCATGTCTGTAACTCCGGGGGAAACGCTTTCTGTGTATGTGGGTGGACAAAATGGCTGGAATGGCGGTGGATTAGGAAGTTCCAATTCCGGGAACGGAGGAGGCGCGTCAGACATTCGTAGAAATGGCTTGGCTTTAGCGAATAGGGTAGTGGTAGCTGGTGGCGGCGGTGGTGGCGGTGGAGATACCTATGCCAATTCAAATGCATTTGGCGGAAACGGCGGAAACGGCGGAGGAATTGGTGCTGCCGGAACCGGAGGAATCAATTCATGTTGCGGTGGGACCCAAGGCACGGCTGCATGGGCAAATGGAGGCGGGCAACCTGGCCAAAGTCACAACTGTTGGACCGTTTTCAATGGACGATGTGGCGGCGGAGGTGGTGCTGGAGGGGATATTTCTGGTGGAACAGCTTCCACAGGTGGCGGAGCTCTCGGAACGGCAGGAACGCTCGGGCAAGGCGGAAATGGAGGGATTCATTCAAACTACGGAAACGGTGGCGGCGGCGGTGGCGGATATTATGGCGGCGGCGGTGGTTCTTCCGAAGGCAATGGCGGTGGTGGCGGTGGTGGATCCTCATTCACCGGAAACCTAACCTCCGTGACGGTGACCCCAGGGAACCGCGCAGGAAACGGCCAGATAGTCATTTCATGGTAATCCCAGCTCCAATCCCTTGGTACTATCCATTTTTCTGGACGAATTGTGCTGAAAAATGGTTGAAAGTCTTGGAAAATTGAGGTGTTCGTTTGGCGTAAGATGTTGAATTCCTAGTTGGTGTTTCGCTCGAAACATATCAGGGTCTATTTTTGAATTCCTTTTTCACCAGTACAGAAACTGAAATTTCAAGATCGGAAATGGACGTGAACACCGTACTCCGATTTACAATGAGTTCCTTATGGAAATGTAACATCTTATAATAGAATACATAGTTTATAGAAGGAGGCCGGAATTACAGACATTCTTTTCCTAAAACAACATCCATAAGACGGCATACGATCCCCCTGGAAAAGGAACGTTGGTTATTTTAATTTTCGATCCAGAACGACCAAATAACCAACCAGGCCAAAGAAAAGAATGAGACTAACCGCTACCACCACCCAAATCTTACCATCTTTTTTCAGTCCGGTGGCCATTTCAATTTTATCTGAATGAACATGAAGCATGGCCGGTTGGCTAAGAAAATCCAGTGTAATGGTATTATCGTAGGTTTCTGTTTCCGTACTGGTGGTTTTTACTGAAAAAACCTGTTTGCCTAAGCTGCTATCTAAAACCACTTTGGCAGTAATAACTCCCTCGCCGGAAAGGTGAAATAACTGGGTATCCATGTCTATTCCGGCTTGTGCGCGTGATACTCCCCGGTTCAAGATATTTAAGTTGACCAATGTATCGCCGGGCTGGAAATTTCCTCCTTGACCGAATACGGCCCACCCTGTGAACAACCAAGCCATGAGTGCCTGTTTCATACCGATTCTTTTTTGCGTCGTATTTTTATTTCAATGGAAGCTACCCACGCTCCAACCAGCGTCCAGCCGATGATGGCCGGCCAGAAAACAGCGCGCATGCTGGATTTCAAATCTTTGAAAGATCCAAAGCCTGGATTTCCTCCTTTACCCGGATGCAGTGAATCTACTTCAGACATTCTGGGCAAAACGAGCACCAAAACTACCATCAACAAAAAGGCAAAAATGCCATATGATGCACTTAATTCGCCTTTTTTCTTGGGATCTTGCACCAAGCTGCGTAAAATAAAATAGGCGAAATAGGCGAAAATGGTATACAATGCCCCATTTAGCTGAGGGTCTTTGGTCCAAAATGTCCCCCAAGTATATTTGGCCCAAACCATCCCTGTAACGATGCCAATGCAACCATACAAAAGGGCTACCCGCGTGTACACGGCAGATTTTAAATCATCTTCGAGCTGTCCTTTTTGTAAAAAACGCAAGCCATATCCCACGCCAATCAGCAATAAAATGAACATGCCAAACCACATGGTAACATGAAAATACAGGTTGCGGATGGTCTCATGAATCACCGATTGGACAGACACTTCTCCCAGCCAGGCCATGGGCAAAACGTATAGCATTATGGCTACCGTTAAAAATTTCCATGCGTGTTTTTTCATACGCTTTTAATCGCGCCAAAGGTAAGGAAATAATACTGTTCCGGCGACAGCCGTACCTGCTCCAATGGAGCCAAGCATCCAAATATAATCCGACCAACTGCCATCTGCCAGCAGGGCTTTGCCAAAGGCGGTAGTGGCCATCACGAGCACGGGCATAAGTAAGGGTAAACCCAAAATGGCGGCCATTCCCTGGCCTTGACCTGCACGGGCTGCTACGGCTCCAATAAAGGTCATAATAACGTTCAGGGAAAAAGTGGCTGTAAATACAATGCCAATTACACCAACCAAACTCACTTGTAATGGACCTTCCAAAAGTCCAAAAAACAGGGCCAGGGCACCTAACGCCCAAATCCAACCGCTGCAAACCGCCCACGCTAATCGCGCCATCATCAGGGGAATGCCTCCGGTGAGATAGTACAAATAAAGTTGGCGTTGCGCATTTTCCTGCCCGAAACTTCGGTTGGCGGCCTGCACGGCACTAAAAACCATAATGACCCAAAACAAGGCCCCGAAAACATCCGGATCCTGTATCGGACCAAAGACCTGAAAACAGATAAAGAGGGTACAAGCCAAATAAAGGACGAGCATCCAAAGCGCAGCTGGTCTGCGAAATTCCATCCGGGCTTCATGGCGAAAAAGAATCCAATACTCCCTCATGTCCTTTTAGCCGAGGAAATAACTTTGGCCAAACGTTGGAATGTGAATAGGATCAATCCCTTTTTCCTCCAATCCATCCTTTAAACTCAATTGGGCATCATAGTCTCCATGTACCAAAAATACGCTTCTGTAGGGCTTTTCTTTGCTGTGAGGAACGGCATCTATTAATTCCTGACGGTCAGCATGGCCACTTAACGCTTTAATTAAATGCACATCTGCACGAACGGGTAAATATTTTCCTAAAATGCGCACAAAATCCGGTTGATGCAACAGCCGACCTCCTAAAGTGGAAGGCTCTGCATAACCTGTCATCAGAATAGTGGTTTTGGGATCTGAAATATGATTAAATAAGTGGTGCCGAATGCGTCCCGCTTCCATCATGCCGGAAGAAGAGATGACAATGCAAGGGCCATCAATATTGTTAATGGCTTTACTTTCTTCCACATTTTCCACAAAAAGAAGTTGGGTAAACTGGAATGGATCGGGATCTTTTTTCAGATAATTCTGGATTTCTTCATTGAAAAGTGCCAGATAGTCTTTAAAAATTTGGGTGCCTTTGGTAGAGAGCGGGGAATCTACAAAAACGGGAATATTGGGCAACAAATCGAAGGTGCTCAAATAGTCTAAAGCGAAGAGAATCTCCTGGGTTCTTCCGATACTAAAGGCAGGAATAAGTAATTTTCCACGTTTTTGGATGCAGGTTTTCTTGACCACATCCAACAAAGATTTCAGTGTGAATTCATGGTCTTCATGCAGTCGGTCGCCATAGGTAGATTCGCAGATCAAATAATCTGATGGTGGAATCGGGTCCGGCCGGCGCAACATCGAAGGAAATTTCCGTCCCAGGTCTCCGGTGTAAACCAGACTTTTCCCATGCTCCTCAAGAAAAATACCGGCAGATCCGAGCAGATGTCCTGTATTGAAAAAATAGCATTCCAATCCGAAAACGGAAAAGGGCTCCTGGTATTCTTTGGTGCGAAATAGTCCCATGACTTTTTTCGCATCTTCTTCTGTATAAATGGGCTCTCTTAGTGTTTTTCCTGCTTTAAGCCTTCTTTTATTGTCGTAGCGCGCATCTTCTTCCTGAATATGGGCCGAATCGGCCAGCATGATTTCGCACAAATCTTTGGTGGCGGGAGTGGCATAAATTTTTCCCCGAAATCCCTGTGCATACAAAGCGGGTAAAAACCCGGAATGGTCGATGTGGGCGTGGGTGAGGATCACCGCATCTATTTCTGATGACACAAATCCCGGAATCCGGTTTCGGGCCTGTTGTTCTGCTTCTTTTCCCTGAAATAGTCCAGCGTCTAGAAGAATATGCTTTCCGTTGGTGGTGGTAAGTAAATGCCGGCTACCAGTAACCGTTCTGGCTGCGCCCCAAAAGGTGATTTTCATGTGGTAAAATTAGGTATAATCTACGGGTAAAATGGAAGGAAGCGGACTTCTTTCAATACCTCCATTTCACATTTAGGCGGGATGGTCTGTCAGCAGCGCCTCATCACATTGCAAAACCCTTCCGGGAAAATCCCGGATTAAAAGATAATCATGGGTCGCCATGAGCACCGTGGTGCCTTCTTTGGCGACATGGTGCAGTAATTTCAGAATGTCGCGTGCCGTTTCCGGATCCAGATTGCCGGTTGGTTCATCTGCTAAAATGAGTTGCGGGCGATTCAATAACGCACGAGCTATGGCCACTCGTTGCTGTTCGCCACCAGAAAGGGTATGCGGGAATTTGAACCCTTTGGTCTTTAAATCCACCCAATCTAACACTTCCTCAATTCGTTCAGAACGGTCTACTTTTTTCTTCCATCCCGTAGATTCCAGTACAAAGGACAAATTATCAAAGACTGTGCGGTCTGGAAGTAATTGAAAGTCTTGAAAGACAATGCCTAAGCTTTTCCTTAGCGCCGGAATTTGTTTGCTTTTCAGGCTGTGTACACCAAAACCGTTTACCCAGGCCTCTCCACTAAATGGTTTTAGGGCACCGTACATGATTTTGAGCAAGCTGCTTTTTCCGCTGCCTGTTTTCCCAATCAAATACGCAAATTCTCCCTGATGAAGACTGAATGAGACGTTATGCAAAACCATCATCTCACCCTGGTGAATGGTCACATCATTAAATTCAACTAAAGGCTTGCTCTCCATCTATACAAAGATCGGTACGAATTGCCGCGAACGTAACCATTGTAAAATAATTTTTAAACATCCTACGTTGAAAAGTCAATCAACAATTTCAAAATCCACCCGAAGTGCCCTGTACCTTTGTTGATTGAAATACTGTTGCTCATGCGCAAATACGTTTTTTTAGTTGGTTTGATGACTTTCTTGGGTTTCTCCCTTTGCTGGAAGCCACTCCATGGTCAGCGCCCCCAAACGTATCATGATAAAGAACAAATCGTACTTCAGGTGCGAGACTTGATGGATTTGGAGCAATATACTGCTGCTCAGGCATTATGTCGTGAACAACTGATCCAACCTCAAGGTTTGTCCGAACACGCTCTTGCCCAATTTCGCTTTTTTGAAGCCGTAGCGGCCACGTATCTGTTTCAAATGGATGCAGAAGTCTTGTTGATGCGTTTTATCGATTTACATCCCCAGGTGCCCCAGGTTGCCCAGGCTTATTTTCACCTTGGGAAAATTCATTTTCGTAACAAAGACTGGGATCAGGCGATTTACGCGTTTTCAAAAGCCGATGTTTTTCTCTTGGCCAAAGATGAATATGTTGAATTTTACTTTAAACAGGGATATGCCCAATACATGGCTTCTCAATCGGATGCTGCCCTGAATAGTTTCGCGCAGGTCACGCCACGTGTTTCTCCCTGGAATGCCCCTGCACACTATTATTCCGGTCAAATCTATTATGAACGTGAAAATTTTCAGACAGCCCTGGACTATTTTTTAAAGGTCAGTGGGGACAAAACGTTTTCCAGAATTGTTCCGTTTTACATTGTGCAAATCTATTTCCGCCAGGAAAAATATGCCGAAGTCCTTTCTTATGGTGAAGTCCTTGCTGATACGTTGAAGGGCCCGCAAAAGCCAAGAGTTCAGCGTATTATGGCTGAAAGTGCATTTTTTCTCAAACAATATCCCACCGCTTTAAACTGGTATGAAAAATATGAAAATGGCGGCGGTCAATTAGATCGCGAGGGCTTTTACCGAATGGGCTTGGCCTATTATCAAACTGCTCAATATCAGGAAGCTGCGACTCGACTTAGGCAAACCACTTCCGAAGATGACAAGTTGACCCAATCTACCTATTTTTATTTGGCAGATTGCTTCATTAAATTGGGAACCAAGCGACTTGCCCTGGATGCACTTCGGTTGGCGGCCGCTTCTGATTTCGATCCCGATTTGAGCCGTGAAGCCTTGTATCATTTTGCGAAATTATCATACGAATTAGGCTTGAATCCGTATAATGAAGCGGTTGAAGCATTGGAGGCTTATTTGAAAAGATTTCCGCAAGCTCCCAACAAACAAGAAGCCCGCGAGTTGATGGTGCAAATTTACATGAGCGCCAAAAACTATAAGGACGCCCTGGCTTCACTGGAAACCATGCCCGATAAAAATCCACGTTTACGATTAGCCTATCAGCGGATTTTGTATTTCCGTGGTATTGAACTCTATAACAATTTGGATCATGATTTGGCCAGTCAGCATTTTTCCCGGGCCATTCAGGAAAATTTCGATCCGGTGATTACGGCGGAAGCAAGATATTGGTTGGGAGAAGTTCGGTTTAAACAGAAAGATTTTCAGGCGGCCCGACAGGAATGGGAGGCTTTTTTGGGAACGCCAACCGCCAGAAAGTTCCCTCATTATGGTAATGCATGGTACAACTTAGGTTTTGCCCGTTTAAAATTGCGTGATTATCAGGGGGCGATTTCAGATTTTCGGGCGTATTTGGAAAAATATGGGCAAAAAGATGCCTTCAAGACCAGTGACGCACAACTTCGTATTGCAGATGCGTACTTCATGATGAAAAACTTCGATAAGTCTCTGGAGTTTTATCAGCGTGCGGCCAAAGGTCAGTTTCAAGTGGATTATGCTTTGTTCCAATCTGGTATTCTGTTTGGACTGACAGGTCAATACAAAGAAAAGGTGGATGCACTGCGTCAGCTTTCTTCTCGTTTTCCACAATCGCCTTTGGCTCAGGAAGGGGTTTTTGAGACAGGTAAAGCCTTGATTCGTGACGGCCGTCCGCTTGACGCCATTCCAATTTTTGAGAAGTTGCTAACGGATGCGCCCAAGGGGAATTTCACTTCTCGCACCTATTTGGAGTTAGGACTCATTTATTATAATGCGGAGAATGATGCGCAGGCCCTGGGTTGGCTCAAACGTGTGGCCGATGAATATCCTAAAACGCCTCAAAGCCAGGAAGCATTGAAATATATTCAATCCATTTATACCAACGCGGGGCGGATTGACGATTGGTTGTCTTTTGTACGCGCACAGGGCGGTGAAGTAGGGCAGAGTACCTTAGATTCAGGCGCATATTTTGCTGTTTTACAAGCGATTCAGGCCAAAGATTGTCCTCGCATTCATCAGGCTGGTGAAGCGTATGTTCGAAATTTCCCCAATGGTGCCGGGAAATGGAATACCCTTCATCATCGCGCTGATTGTTATTTTGATGCGGAGAAAGATGAAGAGGCCTTGAAAATGTACGAGTTACTGATTGCCGCCGGTCCGGGTGCTTATTATGAAAATGCTTTGGTTAAAGCCGGATACATTTATTCAGAAGCCAAACAAGACGAGCAAACCTTACGTGTGTATACCGAATTGGAAAAAACCGCCGGAAGTACAGAAGTGCTCTTGCGTTGCAGAGATCAATTGATGCGTGCGCATTTCCGCCAAAGCAACTGGGCCTCGTCCATCGAATACGCCAAAAAGGTGCTCACCTTCGAGAAATTGCCGCCAGCCATCGAAGAAGAAGCCCATATGACTTTGGCCAGAGGATATCTGAAACTGGGTGAAGATGAAAATAGTCTCGCTTTTTCCCGTAAAATTTCGACCAATTCCGGATCTGCTTATGCAGCCGAAGCGGCCTACATGATTGGCGACATATTGTACCGAAAAGGTGAGTACAAGCAGGCGGAACGGGAGTTGCGTAAAGCCATCAAAACAATGGGTTCTTATCGCGACTGGATGGCTCGTTCTTTCATTTTATTGAGTGATGTGTATGTGGCCATGGAAGATTTTGTACAGGCCAAATCCGTACTCAAAACGGTCATCGACCGGCACGATGGCGCTGATTTGGTCCAGGTGGCCAAGGATAAATTTGAAGCCATCGAAACGCTGGAGCGCAACCGCAACCGTCGTCAGTTTGAAGAATCAATGGACTTAGAGCTACAACCAGAATGAAACATTTTCATTGGATCATGGCCCTTTCTTTCGGGTCAATGGCTTATGCCCAAACTTCGGGATCACCCACCCTTTCTCAAGAAACCATCACGGTTTTTACCGGGTTCGAGCCGCGGTTGGCAGAAGTGAGCAAAGTGCAAGAGTCACCTGTGATTCAAGATACCTTTCCTGTGGTTCGAGATACCCAGTATGTGCTGCTGGTGCGCCCGCAGAATACGGTGTACACGCCGGATACCATTCAGGCACTACGCCTCAAAAGTGAGCCCCTGAAAAAATTGCATCGCCTCATGTTGCGTGGTGGTTTTGGGAACTATACTTCCTTTCTTGGTGAGGTGGGATTATATTCCCTCCGTGCCAAGAACAACGGATATTATGTACAATTCAAACATTTGTCTTCTTCCGGTACCATTTCGGAAAGAGGAAATCCACAACTCAGCGACAACCTGGCATCGGCCGGCTATCAGCATCGGTTTAAAAGTCTGAAACTAAGTCTCGATGGCGATTACCAAAGACATGTTGTGCATTACTACGGTTTTGATCCGGTGGCCGATTCCCTCATCGTGGCCGATTCTACCCGGCAGCGTTATTCCATGGGACAAGCTCGTTTCTCAATCGAAAGTACTCACCGCACGGATTCTATTCGCACAAACTACAAGGTGAGCACACAATTTTATCATATGTCCGATTTATACAGGACGTATGAAAATGGCTTTTCTCTGCGGGCGAATGTGAACAAATTCACAGACTTGTTCGCGCACGAATTTATTGGTGGTACGGTGTCTTTCGATTATTATAGCCTGAACCGCTCCCTTCCTTCCGATACGCTTGGAAATGGTTGGATTACCGATTTAAATCCATATTTCACCATGGGCGGCAAACCCTGGCGCTTGCAAATTGGTGCCGGTATCACGTTTGCAGGAGCAGATTCCGGATTTTTTAATGTGTATCCGAGAATTCAGGGACATTATAAAATCTTCCGCAAATTCATTATTTTACATGGTAATTTATCCGGAAACTATCAGCGCAATACCTTCAATGATTTACGTTTCATGAATCCCTTTATCATGTCAGATGTGCGGTTGAAAAATGCCAATACGCCTTTGGATGCGCAAGCCGGATTAAAAGGAGCCTTTTCAGATCTGGTCAGTTATGATGTGGGGGTGGGCTATCGTACCACCCAAAATGCTGCTTTTTTCATCGATGATACCCTGAGTTTTCATCGCCGGGGATTTCAAGTAGCTTACGACCGGCTCAATACATTTAGAATTTATGCCAACCTGGAATTTCAGTATGGCGAGAAAGTGCAAGTAGGTCTTCGGGGAAATTATTATGCCTACCAAACCAATCAGCAATCCGAAGCTTGGTATCGGCCCCAGATGGACATCACGCTTTCCGGCCGTTATAACCTCGGTCAAAAGATTATGGCGACTGCCGAGCTTTATTTTTTAGGACAGCAACAGGCGCCGGTTTGGGCTACCGACATCAATGGGCAGCGCACCTTGGCGGCTGTGACCATTGATCCACTTTTCGACATTAATTTGTCCGGAACCTATCGACTGAATCGCAATTTTTCCTTTTTCCTTCGTATGAATAACATGGCAGCTTTCCGTTACAACCGCTTTAATCGGTATCCTGGGTTTGGATTCATGGTGCTGGGTGGATTTACCATTACATTGTAATGGCCGCAACTTCCTTTTTATTTCCGGATTATGGATGCCGACTCAGAGAAGGAAACAGAGGAAAAGAGATTTGGGACGATTTTCGCAAAAAATGGGTGGTGCTCACTCCCGAGGAATGGGTAAGGCAGCATTTTTTGCATTATTTGGTGCGCGAGGTTGGATATCCGGCTTCTCGAATCGCCGTAGAGCGCAAGCTACAGACGGGCGCCTGGACAGGCCGGTTTGATGCAGTGATATTTGATGCAACAGGACATCCACTTATGTTGATTGAATGTAAAGCACCGGAAGTGGCCATAGATCCTGCTGCCTTTTTTCAATCGACACGGTATTCCCAAACCCTGCAAGTTCCCTATGTGGCCCTGACCAATGGGCTGGGATTGTGGTTGGTGGATTTGGCTTCCGGTACTTTTATTCAGGAATGGCCTTTGGCTCGCTGAGCATACATTTCCTTCCTGCTTCATTGGTATTATTCGGGGAAAAGTTGGGAAGGTGACTTTTTACCCGACACGGCATGAAAGTTTTACAGGGTTTTAACCAAAGCCAAGGAGGGGATTTTTATATCTTTGAAGTCTAACGATATCGGCTATGAATTTTTTTAAGAAACTGCGCAACGAATTTATAGACATCATAGAGTGGGTAGATGAATCCGGTTCGGATACCCTGGTGCATAAGTTTGAGCGTTATCAGAACGAAATAAAGAACGGTGCCAAGCTCACGGTTCGTCCCGGTCAGGTAGCTGTTTTAGTGAATGAGGGACAGTTGGCCGATATTTATGCGCCGGGAATGCATACCCTTACCACCCAAAACATGCCAGTATTGTCTACGTTGATGGGTTGGAAATACGCATTTAATTCTCCCTTTAAAGTAGATGTGTTTTTTGTAAATACCAGGCAGTTTACAGATCGGAAATGGGGGACGAAAAATCCGGTGATGATGCGAGATCCGGAACTTGGTCCTGTGCGCATCCGGGCTTTTGGAAATTTCACTTTTCAGGTCAGCGATCCTGGATTGTTCCTTTCTCAAGTGGTGGGTGCTGTTCCCAGGTTTTCTGCCGGAGATATTACGGAACAACTTCGTAACATCATTGTCACCAGATTCAGTGATGCCATGGGCGAAAGTGCCATTCCTGTATTGGACAAAGCCGGAAAGTACAATGAATATTCTGCCGCATTACAGTCTGAAGTCTCCGGTTTGTTTTCCTCTTTTGGATTGACGTTGAATTCGTTGCTCATTGAGAACATTTCCCTGCCACCGGAAGTTGAAGCGGTTTTGGATAAAAGGACCAGTATGGGCCTGGTTGGCAATTTGCAGGCGTTTACTCAGTTTCAGGCTGCACAAGCCATGGAAAAAGCGGCTCAGAACGAATCCGGAACAGCTGGAGCCGGCATGGGATTAGGCATGGGCATGGTGATGGCGCAGCAAATGCAAGGCGGGGCGGGTGCTTCCGTTCCTCCGCCGATTCCAAATGGCCAAATTTGGTTTGTGGCCAAGGATCAGCAGCAATTGGGACCTTTTGATGCGGCCACTTTACAGCAAATGGCGCAAACCGGTGCACTTCAACGGACCAGTTTGGTGTGGAAGCAAGGCATGGCACAATGGACTGCCGCGGGAGAAGTGACCGATTTGCATTCGCTTTGGGCCAGCATGCCTCCTCCCATTCCTTAATTGAAACACCATGGACATGTCGGGGAATTCGGAGAAGGAAGCCATCTCCAAAACAAGCGCATCCTGGGCTTGCGAACAATGTGGGGCGGATGTGAAATACGTTCCGGGAACCAGTCATTTGGTTTGTCCTTATTGTCAACACGATCAAGATATTCCTGTGTTGTCGGACATACAGGAACTCGATTTTTCTGCATTTGAAGAGAAAGCGGCGCAGGCGCCTGTGTTGGAGGTCTGGATGGTTTCCTGCAAGCAATGCGGCGCCTCTGCTACCTTAGAACCTCATGTTCGAGCGAGTAGTTGTGCGTTTTGTGGTGGCGCACTGGTAGCAGAAGATGGAGAAAACTGCGCCCTGATGCAACCCGGCGCTATTTTGCCTTTCCATATTACGGATGTTCAGGCGAAAGCTGCTTTTAAAAAATGGATTAAATCACTTTGGTTTGCGCCCTCTACTCTCGTGTATCATGCCGAGCGTGCAGATAAGTTGAAAGGCGTTTACGTTCCTTTTTGGACTTTTGATGCACAAGCCAATACACCATATGTAGGCCAGCGCGGGACTTATTATTATGTGACGGTGCCGTATGTCACTACCGTAAATGGCAAAACCACTACCCGAATGCGTACCGAACGCCGAACCCGCTGGACGGCAGTTTCAGGCGCGGTCGATAATCGTTTTGATGACGTACTGGTGCCCGCTTCCCAACAAATGCCCAATGTGTTAACCGGAAAGCTGGCACCCTGGAACCTGAAAGAAGGATTGGTGGCCTTTGAACCGTCCTTTTTGGCTGGTTTTGTGGCAGAAAAATATCAGATTGGCCTTCAGCATGGACTGGAAGAGGCCAAAGTCATCATGGAGAAAACCATCCAAAACACCATTTGTCAAGATATTGGAGGCGACGAACAGCGCGTAATAGAAATGCATCCTGCGTATCAGGATATTACTTTCAAGCATATTTTATTGCCGGTTTGGGTGAGTGCTTTTACTCACCGCCAAAAGACGTTTCGGTTTTTGGTGAATGGACAAACCGGAAAAGTCTCCGGAGAAAGGCCTTACGACAACTGGAAAATATTTTGGGCAGTGTTTGGCGGACTGGCCACGGTGGGCCTCCTGATTTGGTTACTGCAATACTTTTCCAGGTAGGCGTTCCTGTTGACCTGAGATTCCTTCTTGTTTTTCAGGAGAAAATAGTTGTTGGGAACTCATTTTCTATGCCATATGGGAATGAATGCTTTATTTGTGATGGCCGTGCAGACACAATAAGGCAAGCATCAGTTTTTCGTTTTTCCCGGTCAAAGCCTTGCCACTGGAGTTGCTGCTGTCGGTTTAACACATTTGATGGTTTTTAAAATCATTAAAACTTGTAGTTCGGTTTTGGGAGACATCTCCATGTCCCATAAGTCCAAAATGGCATTTATCTTCACTTCCCTGGCTCCCAAAAAATGGCAAATCATATATGGGGAACGAGAATAACTGAGTTGTTTTTTTATTAAGTTTCAATAAACTCATTAAAAAGAATTTATACTTGTGCAATCGGGGTAAAAGAGAAAGAGTCTAATAAAATCCTTCCATAATTTTTATCTTTGAATTATAAAATCGAATTATTTATGATTTTCATAGGTTCTGTTCGCGCTAAAGTGCTGATTGGTAGTGTGATGATATTGCCAATATGGGGTTGTATTTATGCACAAAACGTAGGAATTGGCATTCAATCTCCTCAATCCAGGTTGGAAATTCAGGGTACCACTTCCGGTGCCACAAATGCCTCGCTTCATGTTTTAAATTCAACATTGAATTCTTTGTTGTATGTCCGGGACGATGGAAATATTGGCATTAGCAATGCCACACCGGCCGAGCGTTTAGACTTATTGGGTCGGATTCGCCTGCGCAACAGCAATGGTGGATTTGTGAATTTGGGTGCCGGAGCAGGTTTGGGGTCGGTGAGTTATGATTTACCAACTGCAGACGGAAATCCAGGTGATGTGCTTACCACCAATGGTTTTGGAACCTTGTCGTGGACTGCCGGCGGTGGTTCATCCGGCGGAGGCGGTGGTGGCACCACCATTTCGTGCAACACTTCATTTAATACCAATTATACGGTTCGAGGCACGGGAAGTGGACAGTTTGAATGCACAGATGCCGTTTGGATTACCTCTACGGGTCGTGTCGGCATTGGAAGCACCTCACCGAGTTCTAGTTATGACTTGACCATTGGTACCAATGGGTTCCTGGTTAATGGAACGACCACGACCTCAAATATTTTGGGCAGATTACGAATTGGGTCAAGCTTTACTACGACTTACGATTTACAAGTAGATGGTTCTTCTTACCTCGGTGACTTACGGGTGGGGACCACCTCCTCACCGCCTTCTAGCGGGATTATTACTACAGCCTTACGCATTTCATCTTCTACGGCAGGAACTGGAACGGCGGTTGTAAGAACCTCAAGTGGCGATATTCGTCCGCAAAGCTCTACCCGCAAAGTAAAAGACAATATTCGCAGTTTACAGGTAGATCCCAAAAAAGTATTGGCTTTACGTCCTGTAGTTTACAACTTGAAACCAGCATTGGGTGGTGGACAGGAAGTCGGTCTGGTGGCAGAGGAAGTAGAACAGGCTATTCCTGAATTGGTGATTTATGGTCCTGCTCGTACTTGGGTGGGCGATTCCGGACTTACCGAAATGAATGCGGACGGTTCTGAAAAATTAGATCATACTCGCCAGGAGCCTTATACGGTGGCTTATGACCGTTTGCCTGTCTATTTGCTTGAAGTGATTCGTTCGCAGCAACAAACCATTGAGGCCCTTGAGCGCAGGATTGAAGCATTGGAGCGCAAGCCCTAAATCTCGCACGTATGTTTTGTAAACGCCTTTCTGTTGATTCCGGAAAGGCGTTTTTTTTGCGGTCGGATGTGTTTTGCATGGCTGCGCCAGGGGGCGACGTGGAAAGCCCACACGCGCCCGGGCCATTTTTATGAAATACCATGTGCATTTGCGCGGAGGACTTGTAACATAGCACCCGGTGCCGCCATTTATTTCGGGGCTTGGTTGATTGTCACAAAACTTTGGCGGCAGGCGCCCTCCATTATATTTTAAAGCGTCGGCGTTCTCGTTGAATCCCCTGCCACACCATGAATCCTTGAAGGCATGCGGTGAGGCATTGCGTGGCCAATCCGACTTGTGCTGCGCCAAGTGCGCCGAGTTGTGGTTGCAGCCAGATGTTTCCTAATATGCTGACTGTGACACCTATTCCCATGGCCACATGAATTTGTTTGAGATGTCCGGCGGCGGTAAGCCATGCGCCAAAAAACAAACTGAGTCCCAGCGGAAGCATGCTCAGGGCGATCCATTTGAAGGTGGGGACAATCTCCCGGGCATGTTCAGGATAAAGTTGCTGGCAAATCATTTCTGTGCCCAAATAGGTAATCAGACTGGCGCCTGTTCCCAGTATGCCGATGAATATCAGGGTTTGCCCGGTCAGTTTTTGAGTAGATTGTTGTTGTGCCATTTTATTGGCTAACATGGGCATGAGAATCACCATGAACAATGCGGTAAACTGCATAAAGGCATCAAGAAATCGGAAGGCCGATCCATAGATTCCGTTTTGCAGGCCGGACGGGTCGGTCATGGATTTCAGCCAAATGGCGTCGAAGCGGTACAGCATTCCCATCAAAAGAATCATGAGGGCGAAAGGCCAGGTTTTTTTTATCAGGGTAAAAAGGTGAAAGGGAGGTTTTTCTTGCCGTTGTCCGATGTGAGGGAGGACAGTCCAGCCGGTAATGGCGAGACTGATGATGGCCGAGAGTAACATGATCAAGGCCATGCCTTCGGCCCATTTGGGAATGAGGGGAACCAGCAGCCAGATGCCGCCGAGAACCATCATAGCGATTTTATCCAAATTGGCCAGAAGACTTTCGAAGGTGTATTTTCCTTTGACGCTCCAGATGCCACGTAAAAATTGGGAGGTATTAATGCAAACAAGGGACAGCGCCATCATTCCGACCATCCACCACGATCGGGTTTCCCATTGAAACAGCCAGGCCATGCCGCCCAGTACTGTCAGATAAAGCAATGCGGAAAACAAACGGATGCGCAGAAATGCGGGTAAAAGGGTGGGAATCCATTTGGGATTTCCGGCGGCGCGTTGAATAAACATGGTATTGATGCCGGGATCCAGAATGGCGGTGAACATCATGGTAATGCCCATGGCTGCCGCGTAGTCGCCATAACCACTTAGGCCCACTGCTTGCTGTAGCCTGGGTTCCATGCCTAGAATCCATCCCATTTTTACGATTAAATGGAGGCTTCCGGAAGCGAGGGCATGTTTTGAAAAATTAAGTGCGGTCGCCATGTATATGGTTCAATGCCAGCCAAGTCAGGAAAAAAGCGGTTTGGGTAACGCCCGCCTGGGTTTCCAAAACATCTTCTGTGAAAAGGGCCTGGGTAAAGATACTAAACCACCAGAAAGCTGGCGTATTCCAAAGAATTCTGCCCATTGCCAGCC
Organism: uncultured Candidatus Competibacteraceae bacterium; assembly: GCA_964578885.1. GTDB lineage: Bacteria > Bacteroidota > Bacteroidia > CAIKAF01 > CAIKAF01 > CAZRHR01. The sequence continues at coordinate 43,913 of CAZOEO010000015.1, forward strand.
AGATGATTCCAGCCAGTGCCAGTCCGAGTAAGCCGTAATGTAATCCGAGGCTGAGCCATTGGTGGTGCGGGTGCATCCAATGATAAGCCGATTTGAGTCGGCTTCCGGGAGCAGAGAGTGATGCGGAGAGTTTTCCCCAACCTTCGGCTGGTCCGTGACCCTTCCAAAATTGGGTTTGCCAGACATCCCAGGTTTTCTTCCAGAGAAAAAGCCGAATGGTCATAGATTCCTGCATGGGATCGCCGGTTTGCAGGTAATAATCCAGCGATTTCAGCATTTGGTTCAGCCGAAAGCGCCAGGGCGGGGTTTGAAGTTCCAGCCAGTTGACAACGCCATTTTCAATGGCCTGGATTTCCGGCCCGGACAGTTGCATTAATCCGAATTTGTCTTTGGGTAAATGTCTGGAGCTCAGATAGCGCAATAAATTGAAATACAGAGGTGTGCCGTTTGGCAAAGGTGCCATCAGCGGACGGCGACTGAGTTGAGGCCAGGTCGCCTGAAGTTCCGCCGGACATACCTGATGCCAAATGTAGGCGCCGTTTTCTTTTTGCACCGAAGTGGTGTCGTATTTGTAGGGATAACCACCCGGAGAAAATCCCGGCCAACTTTCCATGGGAGGTTTGGGAGCGCCTTGAACCCAAATCCATTCCCGATAAAGACCGGCGAACAGAATCAGACTCAGGCATGGAATGCCCCATCGGATGGCCCAAGGCGTGTTTCGATTGAAAATAGCCCACAGCGTCAATAAAAAGCAGCCAATGCCTATAGCGGTATAGGCTTGCAGAATAAACAGATAAATGAAAATCCAGATACCAATTCCCCATCGCCAAAATGCGGACAGCTTTACAGGTTGGGCCATGGGAATCCAAAGCATACCCAGATAACCTAATCCTAAAATTCCCATACGGACATTGCTGATCCATGGGGATGCTTCCCGGAAAGTATGCGACATGGAACCTGCATGTTGAAAAAGCATCATGCAGCCGACCAGGCTTACCAACAGATAGGCGCTCAGTCCCCAGCGTAGGAAAAAGGAGGTAAACGGCTTTAGAGAACGGATGTCGCTCATGCCGGTGATGAGAAGAAAAAGACTAAGTTTTACCTTATAATCTGACCAGAATGCAGGGGAAAAGATGGGCGAATAGAAGGCGCCCATTCCGAACGCGACCGCCAGGCCAAGTCCCAGCGCCACTTGTTTATTTTTCCAACGGAGTTGTTTTTGGAAAACACCGAGCAGCCAACCGGCGAATATCAGGCCGGTGCCCAGGCTCATAAGGGTGTTGGACCAGGGGAGGCCGGCCAGTAGGAACAACATTCCCAAGGCCCGAATCTGATTGAATCGGGCAAGTTGTTGCCAATTGGAAGTGATTTCCTGCCCCTTCATGGGCTTAGTATCTCACGCAGCGACAGTGGCGTGTTGCGCCGTCGATTTGAGACAGTGAGATTTCGTAACCTGTAATTTGCAGGGTGCCGGAACGGGTACCATCGGTGCCGCCAGTATTTCTAACTTCCACTTCGATTGAGAGGTAGGCAGCGGATTCATTTAAAATAGGAATGGAGGAAAGGTTTAAAAATGTGCTAGATCCGCAACTTGTAGAGGACACTCCGCTGTAGAAAAAGGAGCCATCGGGGAAATTGTATTTGAGTCGACTTTGTAAACTGTTGCTGCAACTTCCTGATGCACTGGCGTTCCAGGTCATGGCGGTAGGAACAAACAGGTTTCCGGGGGTTAAAGCTGTAAAGGTAGCCACGGAAGTAAAGCTGCTGTTCATGGTGCTTCCCGAAACGGATCGGCTTGGAAAAAAGAAACGATTAATACCTCCATCGGTCCATTTTCCATCGGAAAGGCGGTAGGCGATAAAATTCTGATTGGTGGCAAAATCTTTCCCGAAGGTGAGCGATTTGGTCCAGAGGAAGTCGTTGGTGCTACCGGATGTTTTGGTGAAATAAGCGATTTCATCTACAGTCGGAAGTCTCCAATCGTTATGTCCGCCGGTGGTTAAGGTATCGCAATAGCGAACGGCGTCTGCGAAAGTGAAAGCGGTGGCCGATTGCGCTGAAATAGCCACAGGTGCAGCCATGCCTGTTCCGCCACCGCCGCCAGAAGCAGCAATGAGGTTGTCTACATAAAACTTATTGACGGCATCCTGCGCATTTACAGGCGGTGGAAGATTTTGTATGGCTTGTCCGTTCATGTCGATAGACGATTGAGCGGGATTGGCGACCAATAGTACCCAAACCGGTGCAGAAGGACTGCCTTGATTATAATAAAGTCCTGCGGGCTGAAGGGTTTGTCCTAAGTTATATACTACCAAAGAATGTGCAGGATTGGCCACTGTAACGCCATCATTGGCTGCGAGAAGATTCAGTCGTGGCACCATAAAACCTTGATTGGCCGATTGTAGTTCCAGCACGGCCGACGGATCCGGGGTGCCTGGTGTGGGAGAAATTTTTACGCCCTGAGCCATTCCACTTAGGCAAATGGTTAATGAAAAAAATAATAATCTTTTCATGAGTAGTATTTTGGTTAAAATTACGATGGAAAATCGGGATGCGCTTCATTTAATGAAAGCGTCTTTGGACAAAAAAAAGGGAAATCTTCCCTCCTGAGGTTTATCGATATGTTCCTTTGAGTTTTCCCGAAGTGCGAATGCCCAGGATAAAGAAATTCCAAACGACGGAGCCCATAAAGAGCGGATGCACCACTCCGGTAGGTTGGTTTTTTCTTTTTTGAACCATTTTTCTGAAATTCCGGTAGAAAGAAAGGTGTGCTCTCAAGACGGCATAGCATTTGGCGGGGCCTTGGGGCTCAGCGAGAAATTTGACGGCAGCGACTCCATCCAATATCAGACGTAAAGGAAGCAACCAGACCAAACGACCTATGGGTAAATTTTTGAGCAGCAGGAAAAGGTTGTTTCGGAAATTCAGGAATATTTTTCTTGGGGAACCGGCTGCGAGGGTTCCGCCTCCCACATGATAGACGGTGGCATCGGGCACATAACGAATGCCATAGCCCAAGTTTTTTAAACGCCAGCAAAGGTCTATTTCTTCCATGTGGGCAAAAAAGTCCACATCTAATCCTCCCGCTTTTTCCCAGGCTTCTTTTCGGATGAAAAGGGCTGCACCGGATGCCCAAAAGATTTCTGCTTGGGTAGAAAATTGTCCAAGATCCGTTTCGTTTACATTGAAAATCCGTCCACGGCAAAAAGGGTATCCCAAATGATCCATCATGCCTCCGGCCGCACCGGCATATTCAAAAGTATCCGGCTGATGAAAACTCAGAATTTTGGGTTGCACCGCGCCAACTTCCGGGTAATCCTGCAACACTTGTAATGGCGCAGTAAGCCAGTTGGGGGTTACTTTTACATCTGAATTTAGTAAAACATAAAATGGGGCGTGGATGTATTTGAGGGCCACATTATATCCGGCCGAAAAGCCAAGATTTTTGCCGATTTCGAAAATTTTTACGCTGGGGCAATTCACGCGCACCCAAGCCAGGCTATCGTCAGTAGATCCGTTATCTGCAATCCAGACTTCCGCAGGCGAAGCGCTATGGCGCACTACGTCAGGCAAAAATTGCTGTAACCAATGCAAACCATTCCAGTTTAAAATGACAATTGCGGCCCTCACCCTTTTGATTTGTCGCAAAGATAAGGAAGTTCAACTCATCTGGGCTGCCTGAAAATATCGTTGGACCAGTTTCCGTAATGACGAATCACATTGTTTTGGTCTACATTAAAGGAATTGTTTCGGTTATGCACGAACATTTCCCACTGGCGGTTATTGATTTCGCCGCGCAAATCCGAGTGCAACAGTACAAATGTGTTATCCATCCCTGTGTTGTTGTAAAACACAAATCGTATGTTCGTCTGGGACTTTAGCTGGTAATATTGCCAAATTTCATACGGATAGGCCGATGGCTCATCATACCGTTTGTTAATCACGTTGGGCGGACCGTATTGTAAATAAACGCGACCCCGATCTGTTCTGTATCCCGGTGTATTGGGCGTGCTGAATTCTTTGTTGACCGCATTCACGCCTTTGGCGTAATTAGACCATCCGGAGGCGGCATTATCACCGTATCTACGTTGCCAAAAACTCAGAATGAATTGCTTCATCTTCTTGATGTCCTTCTCTTTCAGTACGTTTTGGGCAAAGATGAGCTCCTGATTAGAGGAGACTGGTGCCAGGCACTGTATCATTTCCACCAAGGTGTCTTTACTTTGTATGGGTTCCATAAAAGTGCCTTCCACCGCCAGTGCAAACAATTCCTCTTCGGAAAGCATTTGGTCTGCATTTTCCCGAACAAAGAAAACCCGGTTAGACGTTACGAATTTCCCTGTGCTGTCAAGGATTTCAACGGATAAAAAGTATTGTCCGGTAGGCAAAGTGGCAATGGGTAAATCTCCGGAAAGGACCATCGGATGGCTGGCCTTTTTCCGTTGAATGATGGTAAATTGATCCAGAGAAACCTGGGTGTCTGCGTTACGAATGGTGTATCGAACGGCCATTTTTCCCTGATTTCCAATCCAGGATACCGCGTGGTAAATGGGGGAGGAGAATCGTAGATGTTTGGCTTCCTGTGTATAAAGAAGGCTGGCTCGGTGGGGCATGGGTGAGGCATCGGAAGGCGCTTTTTCGTCGAAAAGCACCACTGGACCTACCGTAACTTCTGTGGTGATGGGGGAAATATGCACAGAATCAATATGGTGAATGCCTTTGCTCTGGCGTGCAGCCAAATCCCGCACCATCACGTCCAAAGCGCAAGCTCCCGGCGGAGTGGGCAGGCGACGCACATCAAACAAATCGGGTTTATTGCCCAAGGTGTCTTTCAGTGGTGCTGAAAATAACTCCACTTTGTCGAAAGCTACAATTTTTCCTTGCTGCGACAGGGCCAGGGTCAGTTCTGCACGGCCTCTGTACATGCCATCGGCTTCTTTTTTGTATTGTAAAGCATTTCCGGAAATCCAAAGTCGATGTTCAAACACGGTTCCATGTTGGTCATCCTGAAATACATCATAACTTACCCTGGCAGAAAGGGATTGCGCCTGCAGCGAAAAGCTACAGGCTGCCCATAAAATAAAGCTAGTTCCACGCATTGTTACAAATTTACGGAACTACGGCGGCAGTCCTATGGTTTTTATCAAAAAAAACGCCGGAACAGATCCGGCGTTTATGTTTTTAAAGGGAAGGATTACATGTCCCGTAAGAATTGACGGAGCACATAATGTAAAATTCCGCCATTGCTGTAATATTCCACCTCAATCTGCGAATCCAGACGGCTTTGGGTGGTAAATGTAAATTGGCTGCCATCTTCGCGAACGGCGGTAACTTCTAATTTTTGTTGAGGTACCAATCCGTTGCTAATGCCATTCACGTGGAAAGTTTCTTTTCCAGTCAGTCCGAGGCTGGCGGCAGTAGTACCGGGTAGATATTCCAAAGGAAGAATGCCCATGCCCACCAGGTTGCTTCTGTGGATGCGCTCGTAGCTTTCGGCAATGACCACTTTTACGCCCAACAAGTTGGGGCCTTTGGCTGCCCAGTCGCGGCTGGAACCTGAGCCATATTCTTTTCCACCTAAAACTACCAGGGGAATGCCTGCTTCCTGATAGCGGCTGCTGGCTTCGAACACAGTCATTTCTTCACCGGTAGGCAAGTAGGTGGTAAAGCCGCCTTCCTTGGTGCTCAACAGGTTTTTGATACGCACGTTGGCGAAAGTTCCCCGCATCATCACTTCATGGTTTCCACGACGGGCTCCGTAGGAATTGAAATCCTGGCGAGCCACACCTCTTTCTACCAAATATTGTCCGGCAGGCGTTTCAGGTTTAAAGGAACCTGCGGGAGAAATATGGTCGGTGGTAATAGAATCTCCCAAATGAAGTAAAGTGCGCGCTCCCGTGATGTCCTTAGGTGCATGAACATCCATGGAAATGTTTTGGAAGAAAGGCGCTTCCTTTACATAGGTAGATTGGGCATCCCATTGGAAAACTTGTCCTTCGGGCGCCTGAAGGGCTTGCCATTCTGCATCTCCATCGAATACGGTGGCATAATTGGAGCGGTAATCTTCCGGATCGAGAACTGCATTCCGAACAGCTGCAATTTCTTCGTCAGAAGGCCATAGATCGGCGAGGTACACAGGTTCTCCGTTGGCATCTACGCCCACGGGTTCGTGGTATAAATCGATGTCTACGCGACCTGTAAGTGCGTAAATAACCACCAGCATGGGAGATGCCAGGAAGTTCATTTTCACTTGTGGATGCACACGCGCTTCGAAGTTCCGGTTTCCGGAAAGCACAGAGGCCACCACCAAATCTTTTTCGTCGATGGCTTTGGCAATATGCGGAGGTAAAGCACCGGAGTTTCCGATACAAGTGGTACAACCATAGCCCACCACATGGAATTTTAAAGCTTCCATGTATTCTAACAGGCCGGCTTTTTTCAAATATTCTGTGACCACACGGCTTCCGGGTGCCAAAGAAGGTTTTACCCAAGGCTTGATGTCTAATCCACGTTCTACCGCTTTTTTAGCCACCAGTCCTGCTCCCAGCATCACGCTTGGATTGGAGGTGTTGGTACAAGACGTAATGGCCGCAATCACCACCGCACCATCGGACAGTTCATAGCGCATTTCGCCTTGCTGAATGGTGGTGGCCCGCATGGAACCGGGTTTGTTTTCTGCCACAGCCAATGCCTGGCGATCTGCTACCGGTACATGGGCGCGCTCAAAACTTTCGGCCATAATGCCCCGAACCGTTTTGTCGAGGTTTTTAAGTAAAATTCTGTCCTGAGGACGTTTTGGACCGGCTACTGCGGGTTCAATGGTGCCCAAATCCAAGGTTAATTCACGGGTGTAGGCAATGTTTTCATTTCCAGTTCTCCACAGCAGGTTTTCCTTGCAATATTGCTCCACCATCTGTACATGATCTTCCGGACGAGCGGTACGACGCATGTAATCCAAGGTTTGGTCGTCGATGGGGAAATACGTGATGGTACATCCAAATTCCGGGGACATGTTGGAAATGGTGGCCCTGTCTGTTACCGATAAGCGATTACAGCCATCGCCAAAAACTTCCACAAATTTGCCTACTACTTTTTCTTTACGCAGCAATTCTGTGATGGCCAATACCAAGTCGGTGGCAGTAGCGCCAGCAGGCAAATGGCCGGTTAATTTTAAACCAATCACCTCTGGCATGATGAAATACGAAGGCTGACCCAACATGGCGGCTTCGGCTTCAATTCCACCCACGCCCCAGGCGACTACACCCAATCCATTGACCATGGGCGTATGGGAATCTGTTCCAAAACAACTGTCCGGGAAAGCAACACCGTCGCGTACTAAAACAGTTTTGGACAAATATTCCAGATTCACCTGGTGGCAAATGCCCATGCCCGGAGGAACGGCCGTGAAGTTGTTGAAAGCTTTTTGCGCCCATTTTAGCAATTGGTAACGCTCTGCGTTGCGCTCATATTCCAGGGCTACATTTTTGCCGAGGGAGCCGGAAGAACCAAAATATTCCACCTGAACGGAGTGGTCAATGACCAAATCCACAGGAATAAGCGGGTTGATTTTGGTGACATCTTTACCTTTTCTGGCGGCTTCTGCACGAAGGGAGGCCAAATCGACCACACAAGGCACACCGGTGAAATCCTGCAACAAAACCCGTGCAGGCATAAAGGGAATATCCTTGTCCGATGGGGTAGGATTCCAGCCGAGAATGGTTCTTACATTGTCTTCTGTAACCCGCAATCCGTCGAAATTACGAAGTGCATTTTCTACGAGAATACGAATAGAGAAAGGCAGCTTGGAAATAGGAAACCCCTGCTCTTCCATGGCCTTTAGGCTATAATATTCTACCTTTCCTGAGGCCGTGTTGAGGGCCCGGCGTACTCCGAATAAATCTTGTTTGCTCATAGCGTTTTCCCTAATTATTTTAATCCGAAAAGCATTTTTATCGGCCGTGCGAATATACATTATATTGAAGCAAAGCGGGAAGAATTTGGCGTGGTTTTTCCCAAAAAAAGTAAATGAGGGCCATGGAAAAATGTCCCCATAGGGGAGATTCTTTTTCTATTGACTCAAAGGTTTATGGATTTTATTCCTATGTGATCCATCCGCTGGAATACACTACACGGGAACACGCTTGTTGGGTCTGCTGGTTGGACTTCCTTTTTTCCACATTTTTTTAAGCCCATTTCTCCGTTGTATATTTGCCTATGCTCAAATTAAGCGTTGTGGTGGGTGCCCGCCCACAGTTTATTAAGGCGGCGGCCCTTTACCATGCATGGAAAAAGGATTTTCAGTCTTTTTTACGCTGGGAATTAATCCATACCGGTCAACATTACGACGAGGCCATGTCCGGCCGTTTTTTTGAAGAACTGGCCTTGCCTCAGCCCAATCACTCCTTACAAGTACAAGGTCTTGGGCCGGTTGAAACGGTGGCCGCCATGTCCACGGGTTTGTCACAGTATTATTCGGAAAAAAGACCGGATCTCGTATTGGTTTTCGGAGATACGCATTCAACACTTTCAGCCGCCCTCACCGCTGCCGGATTGGGCATTCCTCTGGCACATGTGGAAGCCGGATTACGGTCTTTTCGCCGCGATATGCCGGAGGAACAAGCACGGGTGGTTACAGATCACTTATCTACTTGGTTATTTGCGCCTTCCGATTTGGCAATGCAACAAATACAAAGGGAAGGGCTCATGGAAAAACCCGGTTCAGTCGTGCAAAATGTGGGAGATATCATGTTGGATGCCGCGCTATTGTTTTCTGAAAATCCATCGCATCAAGCCTCCGATGGTCCCATTTTGGCCACACTTCACCGGAATTTTAATACCGATCACCCGGAGCGTCTGGCGGCTGCCTTGCAACGAATGCACGAATCTTCTATCCGACTCCAAAGGGAAGTGTGTTTTGTGGCCCATCCGCGGACCCAAAAAGCCATGAATCAATGGAATATTCATGTGGGAGAAGGCATTTTTGTCTCCCCTCCCATGGGCTATTTGGAAACCTTACAAGCCATTCAGCGCGCACCATTGGTTTTAACTGATTCGGGCGGTTTACAGAAAGAAGCTTTTTTCCTTGGGAAACGTAGCATTTGCTTTCGTCCTGAATCTGAATGGACAGAACTGGTTCAATCTGGTTGGGTGCTTTGCCCGGATTTGGATAAAAAGGTCTGGGAAAAAGCCCTTGAAGACGTGATGGCTTCGCCCGATTTGCCCCGTTTACCCTGGTATGGCGAAGGAAAAGCCGGATGGAAAATCCTTTCAACCCTTGTGGGTGCATAACATGAAATCTAATGATGCCAACATCTCTAACTTATGCTCATGAAAAATAAATGGTTGCTTCTTTTCGTTTTTGTCCTGATGGCTGCGGCCGGTTATGTCTTTTGGCCTGAATCTTCCAAACCTCTTTGGCCCAAAGGAAATCCTGCCCATCCCGGCTGGCTGGAGCAATGGCGTGCCATGCGTGTAGATGAAAACGGTGAGTTTCCCATGGATCGGTTTCGGCAAATCCGTCAACAAGTTCAAACCCTGCGTTCTGTAAAATCCGATGGTGGCCTTTCCCAACTTCGGGAAGTGGGTCCCAACAATGTGGGAGGACGGATTCGTGGATTTATCATTGACAAAACGGACACCAACCATTATTTGGCAGGTGGCGTTTCCGGCGGATTATGGCGCTCTCTGAACCGGGGGAATTCATGGACGCCGGTAGATGATGGCGCGCAAAATTTATCGGTAACCTGGATTGAACAGCATCCCTTTTTCCCAAATATAATTTACTATTCATCGGGTGAGCCTTCCGGAAATTCCGCAGGTATTCCCGGCGATGGGATTTTTAAATCGACCGATGGTGGTGCACAATGGCAGCAACTTCCCGCCACCAATAACAATAATTTTATGTACGCCTGGCGCATCCGGTGTTCGCCCGTAGATACCCATACGTTGTATGTGGCCACATTGTCCCGCGGTCTCTGGAGAAGCACCGATGCCGGCGTTTCTTTTCAGCAGGTGTACAGCAATTCCAACATTACCGATTTGGAATTAACGCCAGACGGTGCGGTGTGGATTGGAATTCGCAGTTTGGGTGTATATCGTTCTAGCTCCGGCGATCAGGGGACTTTTGCCCCGGCAGGAACCGGATTGCCGACGTCCGGTTTCCGAAGAATAGAAATGGCTTTTTCACCTTCCGATTCCCAGAAAGCGTATGCCATCTTCGAAGCGTCTTCCGGAAATGATTGTTTTGGATTTTACGCCACCGAAAATGGAGGGCAAACCTGGACGGAGCGCCAAAACCCCACGAACTACGGCATACAATTCGATTTTCCATGGTATTGTCTTGCGCTGGAAGTGTCTCCTTTGGATCCAAATTATGTTTTAGTGGGTTCGGTGAATGCCGGATTTACCACTAATGGAGGTCAGAGTTTTTCCTTAATGGCCAACAGCCATGCAGATTATCATCATTTTGTGTTCGTTCCGGGCGGGCAAGAGGCCTTTATTGCCGCCAACGATGCCGGACTGTACAGATATCGCAGAGCCACGGCAGCCAATGGGTTTTTAAGTTTAAACAATGGTCTTAACATCACACAATTTTATGCCGGAACGTATTTTCCTACCGGAGATGATTACGTGGGCGGCACCCAGGACAACGGCACACGCCAGCGCTTTCAAACTGCGCAAAATGGAGCCCGACGAATTTTCGGAGGAGACGGCGCGTTTTGCCATGTTCATCCACAAATGCCAACCACCGCTTACGTGTCTTCTCAAAATGCCAACTTGGTAAGAACAGACAATGTAAACAGCTCCTCGCCACAATTTTACCGCATTTTGAATGGTTTGGACCTGGATGGCGACGACCGCGTAGATGATCCCGTTTGGTTCATCAATCCCTTCGAAATCAATGTACTCGATGGGAATCAGGTATATCTTGTGACCAAGCGTAGAATTTATGCCACTTTTTCCGGCGGCAGCTCGTGGATTCCCATTTCCAACACGTACGTGGATTTATATGCCCTTGGTGTGAGCAGAGATGAAGCACCCACCTTGTACTTTGCTTCTACAGGACGTATGTATCGCATCGATGATGCCCTTTCTGCCACTCCCGGATCGGAGGTAAACATCTCGTCTTCCATTCCTTCCACCTTAAATGCCTCCTTTATTTCACATTTGGCCGTAAGTCCCAGAGATAAAGGAACGGTGTACGTTACTTATTCCAGTTACGACGCTTTGCCATCAGTTTGGAAAGTAACGGGAGCCAACACAACGACTCCGGTTTGGACAAATATTCACGGGGACTTGCCCGCCGATTTACCCGTCAATGGATTGGTGGTAAGTCCATTTTCCGAAGATGTATTGGTGATTGCCACCGATTTCGGACTTTTTGTAACAGAAAATGGTGGGCAAAATTGGACCTTCGTTTCACAAATGCCACTGGTGTCTATTCACCAGCTTCGGTTACGCGACGATGGACAGTTGTACATTTTTACCCATGGCCGTGGCGTATGGATGGCCACCATTCCTTTGAACGGACTCAGCGCATCTGGCGCCGAACAAGCCATGGACACTTCGGAAAAAGGATTTTGGTTTCCGAATCCTGCCGTGGCGGGAGCAACCATTCAGGCGAAAGCGCCCATTCAACACGTTTCCGTTTGGGGACCGATTGGCGCCAAAATGGCCGATTGGACGGCAAATGGAAAAATATCCTTTGAGGTGCCTTTTTGGTCTTCCGGCCTTTACACGCTCGAAGCCCGGCTGATGTCAGGGCAAATCCTGAAACATCAGGTGGTGCTCACCCATCTCTGATGTTCGTTTTAAATGGATTCGGAAGCGGATGGTCTGCATTTCACCCGGGAAATGAGATGGGCTACTTCCGGATTTTGTCCCATTATTTTAAAAGGAAACGGTTAAAAGGGTGTCTGCTACGTACGTAAATGGTGGTTGCACCTGAAGTTCGCGCCATTTCTTTTGATAAAATAGAGGCAATTGATTGGATTCGTATTGGCTTTCCGGTCTTTTCGAAGCCCCAAAAGGCTGAATGGCCCAGGCTTTTACTTTTCCATCCCGGGCAAATTGAACCAACAACATAAAAGAGTCGCCACCATTGGCTCGCCAGATTCCATTTTTCTGCGGCGCCGATTCCACCTCCGCCAAGGTTTCCTTTAAACCGCTCATGGGTGCGTCAAATTGATTTCGTTGCATGCGTTGCATTTTTCCCAGGGGCACTTCCAGTGTTCCAAAATGTTTGAGCAAATAACGCGTGACTTTACGCAGGGTTTGGTGCTGCGTGCGAAGCGAAGGTAAAAAGTCATAGACAAATAGCTCGTCCAGGCTACAGGCCATTTCTTTGGCAAGGAAATTCATAAAAAGCAAAAAATGAGCCGCGCCAACGTTTGTGGTATCGGTTTGGCCATTCCAGTTTTGCAAAATCCGGAAAGTGGTTTGCAGATTGGGGTGGTCGGGTGGGGTAAATTGGAGAAGTTGACGTGCTCTTTCCCGAATGGGCCCGCTTTCCGGGTAAGTCTGGTCAAATTTCAGGGTCAGCAATGCTTCTCTGGACCAGGATGTTTGTCCGGGAAGAAGTTCAGCGAGCCTCGCACTTCTATTGGTTTCAATGAACTGAAACCCGGAAATATGAGGAAAACTGGTCTGGGGGAGCGGTTTTTCCGGCCATCGGTGGTTCAGGGGCGTGTTGTTTACATTGAAAATAAATCCACCATTTGGGTAAAAGAAATGCGGCCTTTGGTCAAAAGGAATCCATCCCATCCACACCGCTTGAGTATCCGTGAGCACTTGCGGATCCATCTTGTTTTCCTTGGTTCGGATGGGGAAATGGCCTAAAGAGTAATAGGCCAAATTACTTTCGGCATCGGCATAAACCATATTGAGCAAAGGCAGTGCGTCCATGGCGAGTGCCTTTTTAAATTCTTCCCAATTCGACGCTTTACCCATGCGCCACCATTGTTCCGCCCCACGGATTTCGCCTTCCGCGGCGGATCGAATCACATACCAGTTTCTTTTTCCCCGAATAGCGGGTCCCCAGGGTGTTTTCGCTACTTTTCTTTTGATGGTGAGCAGCAGTCTGTTTACCTTGACGCGAACCGCCAGTTTTCTGATTTGTATTGTTTTCCCCATGCGCTGTGCCAGGGTGTCCGGCAAAAGAAACACATCTGCAAAATCATGATAATTAAAAGTGTGCGTCCATGCCAGCTGGGGCGTGAATCCCATGAACAAACTAACGCCACCCGGAAAAGTAGCCCCATACCGAATGGGAGAGTTGCCAACATGAATGGCCGCTTCGTACCAGGAGAAAAGTCCTTCATACGCATTGTGGGGATTGGCCAGCAGCATAACGCTCTGGTCGTTCGTGACGTTTTTTCCCAAAGCAAAGGCATTGGAACCCGAGGGAAGTGCCGGCCATTCGTCTAAGGCGGCACGTCCTAACGCACCAGCCGCGCCGGAAAACAAATGAAAGGCGAGGCTGTATCCTGTCAGAATGTCCACGGGATGCACCGGGAACAAGCCGGGATGCAGAATTTCTTTCGGATGATCTTTGGCAAAAGCGTTTAACCCCGACGTATATCCTTTTAGAACGGCTTCAAATTCCGGCTGAATATCTCGCGAATATCTTGCTTCTACCGTGTCGCGCAACCCAAAGAATAAGGTGAAAAAATCCAATAAGGCGCCTTCTTTTCCCTGGACACTTCCCGCCAGGGTGCGGGTGGGCAACAAGGTTTTTTGCAACGTAACAAAGTCGTCTTGCGCATGGGCGTAGGCCAAACCCATGGCGGCGCCAGCTTCCGAAGAAGCGTAAATATGCGGAATACCCCATGCATCCCGACGAATATGACATGAAAGACTGTCCTGACTCCAATTGGCAGCATAGGGGAGAAGGGCGTAAAAAATAAAAAACTGGAAGAATAATTTCATGAATCCGTCTTATCTTGTCTAAATGTCTAAAACTTTTTATTCTAAAATAATGAGAAAAGTACTTACAATTCTTGGATTTTTCGGGGTTTTTAGCCTTTTCTCCTGCGGGAAAGACGATGTAACAGAGCCCAGTTTGGTCTTTAGGTTTACTTTGGATTCAACCCAGGTGAGATTAAACAACATAGGGCAACCTGCAGGTTTACCTGCCAATCACAGGGCACAACATCCTCGTTTTAATCAAATTGCTTTGCATTATATCGAGTTGTCTCCAACGGCTTTTACGCCACTTGGCACCGGAGAAGTGATTTATCAAAGTCCTTCTACCCTGGCTGGAGGTGCAGAAGCCATTGATTTTGCCCAACTTCCTTTTACCTCATCCGGAGTGGATTTTATGCGCATTCCGCTAAAAAACATTGCGCCCGGCTCTTATACATGGATTCGCGTGAGTTTGGCGTATCAAAATTACGACATCAACCTTCGTGTGTTCATTCCTCAGTTGAACACGAATTGGGATGGAACGGCCACTGTCGCGTCTTTTATCGGTTATGATCAATACATTACCAACGCCACCATCAAAACCCAGTCTTTGGCCGTAAATGGGAATCGCCGCCAGGGTTTTTGGGCGTTTGAGATCACCTATCCGGGTCTTTCACCCATAGTACAATCCGGTTTAGCACCCGCAGGCGCCACCACGGTGCCCAATCCGCTTTTCGCTTCTTCGCCCATTCCTCAAGGTTCATGTGTGGTTACAGGAGCTTTCAATCAGACTTTGGTAATTCCCGCGCAACCCACGCAAGACATTGTGATCGATTTGCGCGTTTCCGTGAACCAATCCTTTGAATGGAAAGAAGCCGGAAACAACCAGTATTATGAGCCTTTGGCCGGAGATACAGTGGTCGATATGGGCGTTAGAGGTTTAATTCCTGTGGTGATCCCTTAATATATGAAGCAGGTTTTAAGCATTTTATCCGGACTTTTATTCGGATGGGGTGTGATGGGGCAGGCCACCCGACATGTGATTTCGAACGCCGGATTTGATTACACCCCCGATTATTTAGAAATTCAATTGGGCGATACCGTATCTTTTGAGTTGTCTGGTAGCCACGATGCTGTAGAAGTGTCCAGGGCGACATGGATGAGCAATGGAAGTGCTTCGAATGGCGGATTTGTGTTGGGTTTTGGCGGCGGGGAATGGATTCCCGCGGTGGTTGATACATTTTATTACGTCTGCACACCGCATGCCAGCATGGGAATGAAAGGCAGGGTAGTGGTTCGTCCTGCCTTGGCTCAGCCAGACTTGGACTCCCGAACGCCCGGACTTTTTGCCGAAAAGCAACAAGGTGGCTGGCGCATTTCAGCAGAAGCATTTACCCCAAGCCGATACATGGTATTCGACCTTCAGGGCCGTTTATTGGAAACAGCGCATTGGCCGGAGGAATCCATTTTGTTTTTACGGGTAAAAGGACTTTCTGTCCTTTGGGTGCAGGGGGTACGACCTGGCGAACAAGTTCGGTTATGGTTGCCGGAATAAAAAATGGAAAAAAACCTTTTGCTATTTGCTTTTTGAAGTAAATACGCTACATTTGCAGTCCTAAAATTTAGGGAGATGGCAAAAAAAGGAAACCGTATCCAGGTCATTCTGGAATGTACAGAACATAAAAACAGTGGCATGCCGGGTACTTCCCGTTACATCACCACTAAGAATCGGAAGAATACTCCCGATCGGTTGGAAATGAAGAAATACAATCCGATTCTCCGCCGCCACACCGTACATAAAGAAATTAAATAATATAGCGCGTCATGGCAAAGAAAACCGTAGCAACGCTTCGCACAGGACAAGGTAAAGATTTTACCAAAGTCATTAAAATGGTGAAATCACCAAAATCTGGTTCATACCAGTTCCGTGAGGAAATTGTACACAAGGATGTCGTGAAGGATTTTCTTGCGAAATAATCATATTTTTATTGCTTAACTGATAAGCTTTTCTTTCGGGAAAGGCTTTTTTTGTTTACATACTATGGCTTTTTTTGGATTATTTGGCAAGGATAAAAAACAAGCGCTTAATCAGGGTCTTGAGAAAACCCGCGTCTCGCTTTTTGATAAAATCAAACGCGTTATTGCCGGAAAAAGCAAGGTCGACGATGAGGTGCTGGATCAGTTGGAAGAAATTCTGATTTCCAGTGATGTCGGTGTGGAAACCACCCTGAAAATCATCGCACGCATCCAGGCAAGGGTGGAACGCGATAAATTTTTGGGCACGTCTGAACTTCAGGCCTTGCTCAGAGAAGAAATTGCCGCCTTGTTATTGGAAAATCCTGCCTCCAAAACTTCCGCAGAAGGAATTCCGGGAGATCGTAAGCCATTTGTAATCATGGTAGTCGGCGTAAATGGAGTGGGGAAAACCACCACCATCGGAAAGCTGGCCTGGAATTTTAAACAAGCCGGTCATCAGGTGCTTCTCGGCGCTGCCGATACTTTTAGGGCCGCTGCCGTGGATCAGTTGAAAATTTGGGCCGACCGCACTGGTGTTCCCATCGTAGAAAAAGGCATGGGCGCTGACCCGGCTTCTGTGGCATTCGACACATTGAATGCGGCCGTGGCCAGAAAATCGGAAGTCGTTCTGATCGACACCGCAGGCCGATTACACAATAAAGCCAATTTGATGAATGAATTGGCGAAAATCCGTCGCGTGATGGAAAAAGTAATTCCGGACGCACCCCACATGGTGCTGCTGGTTTTAGACGGATCTACCGGCCAAAACGCCTTTGAACAAGCACGCCAGTTCACCCAGGTAACCCAGGTGAATGGCTTGGCCATTACCAAACTCGATGGCACCGCCAAAGGAGGCGTCGTCATTGGCATTTCCGACCAACTTCAGGTCCCCGTGCTGTATATCGGCGTAGGAGAACGAATGGAAGACCTTCAAATCTTCGACCGCCATGCTTTTGTTGATGCCTTGTTTCAATCTCATTCCCTTTGAAAGCAAAATCACAATCTCCCAAACGAGTCAACGTGGTGACCCTCGGTTGCTCCAAAAATATTTTTGACTCGGAAGTGCTCATGGGCCAACTCAAGGCCAATGCCATTCCAACTGTGCACGAATCGGAACAACCCGATTTCGATACCGTTATTATCAACACCTGCGGCTTCATCGACAACGCAAAGCAGGAATCCATCGATACCATTCTGAGGTATGTAGATGAGAAATCAGCCGGTTCAGTTCAAAAAGTGTATGTGACCGGATGTCTGAGTGAACGTTATGGCAAAGAACTCGCCCTGGAAATTCCAGAGGTCGATGCCTGGTTTGGAACCCGGGACTTGCCTCGTTTGCTCAAAACCCTGAAAGCAGATTATAAAAAAGAATTGGTTGGGGAGCGACTGCTTACCACGCCATCTCATTATGCCTATTTTAAAATCTCTGAGGGATGTGATCGTCCTTGTTCCTTCTGCGCCATTCCGTTGATGCGAGGAAAACATGTGAGTACGCCCATTGAGACGCTTGTAGCTCGTGCAGAAGCACTCGCCGCTTCCGGAGTAAAGGAACTCATTATCATTGCACAGGATTCCACCTATTACGGCCTGGACCTGTATGGAAAAAGACGATTGGCCGATTTGTTGCAGGCCTTGTCTCAGGTAAAAGGCATCGCGTGGATTCGTTTACACTACGCCTTTCCGGCAGGATTTCCAGAAGATGTACTGGATGTGATGGCCCATACACCCAATATTTGCAATTACTTGGATATTCCATTGCAACATATTGCCGACCCCATGCTCAAATCGATGCGCCGGGGGACTACCAAGGAAAAAACGTATCGTTTGCTGGAAAATTTCCGGTCAAAAGTGCCGGGAATCACCTTGAGAACCACGCTTATTACCGGATATCCGGGAGAAACAGAAGCCGATTTTCAGGACATGCTGCAGTTTGTGCAAGATATTCGCTTCGACCGACTGGGTGTTTTCACCTATTCGCATGAGGAGAATACCCATGCCTACGGACTTGAAGACAATGTACCACAAGAGGTTAAAGAAGATCGTGCCGCCGCCATTATGGAAGTGCAGCAAGGGATTTCTGCTGAATTGAACGAAGCCAAAGTTGGTACCTGCCAAATCGTGCTCATCGATAAATTAGAGTCCGGGCACTATGTAGGGCGCACTGACGCAGATTCTCCCGAAGTAGATAATGAAGTGCTTATTCCACAAGCAGATGGACCATGCACCGTCGGAGAATTCTGTGAAGTTGAAATCACCGGTTCAGATGATTTCGACTTGTTTGGTGTGGTGGTGAAATAAAGGTAAATCTATTGATGATAAGATTGTTCAACTGCTGAATTTTCCCTTGGTTCCTACACCAGGGTTAGGATTGTGATGAATTTTTAAATGCAAAGTTGGACGTTTTCTTCCCTGATGTAGCCATGCAGATCTGCTTTGCCTTTATTTAGAAAGGCGAATCTATGGAACACGCCTGATTGAAGCAGAAGGTCAGGTGCTTTCATGTATCTGCAAAACGCATCAGGAGGCTACTGACAAGTAATGGTGGTAAAAACCCAGGTGTTTTGTTGGCCACTGCACCAGTTGGTATTCATATTACATGATCCGTTGTATCCATAACAATTGGTGATGGACATTTGGGCAATTTGAAAACTTGAGGCGGAGGAGTAACCTGCTTGTTGGCAAAAGCAATTGGCCGTTTGCTGGTCTGTGATTCCGGCGCCATACAGGCTTCCACGCAATAGGTATTGTTGCCCGGAAAGAAAATAATTGAATGTGTTTAGCGTAACGCCGCTGGTAATGGTTCTGGTTAACGTACAGCTTTGTCCACCGATATTAATCGCGAAGCTTGCTGTTCCCGTGCCGGAAGGGGTGCCCGTAATGGTGTAGGTGAGCGTGCCGCTGCCGGAAGCAAAACTACCTGGCGCAAGGGTTGCCGTTAGTCCGGTAACGCCAGTCGATGCCACTGTTTGGCCAGTGTGCGAGCCGCCATTTCCACCATTATATGAAATAAAGCTGCTCACATTGCTGGCGCTTGCATTGGCAATAAGCGACCCGTTATTGACGGCTGTACTGCAAGATAACCCGGAAATGCTGCCCGGATCTACAGTTCGGGTTAAAACACAAACTTGGTTGCCCATGTTTAGGGCAAAACTTGCTGTGCCCGTTGAAGATGGAATGCCAGAAATATGGTACGTTAATGTTCCGTTTCCTAAGGCGAAACTTCCTGCTGCAAGCGTTGCTGTTAACCCGGTAACTCCTGTAGATGAAACCGTTTGGCCGCTATGTGATCCACCATTCCCTCCGGAATAATTAACCACAGAACTGACTCCGTTGGCGGACAATCCGGAAATAAGCGTGCCGCTGTGTATGGCAGTACTACAAGATAAAAGGCTTATGATTCCACCGGGCAGCGTTCCGCAAAGTGAGTACCAAATCCCATTATAATAGTAGTTTGGGCAGCCTAGGGTCGTATTAAAAATCATCAGTCCATCTACCGGTGATGCAATGGCATCTCGCTGCGCTGTGGTCAATCGGGGAGGCAAAAACCCTTTATTGTTAAAATCCACATCTAAACCTGCTGCGGGATGGGCAGGAGTCCCGGTGGAATTTATGCCAACTCCCTGACCCACTAAATGCCCGAAGTGGATGGCATAGAATAAAGTTAAAAAATACACTAAACTTTTCATTGTTAATATTTTATTTTAAAATATAGCATGGATTAGGACGGAGATTTTCTGGTTTAATTTGAGAAATCTATATCTCCCACTTCCTTCTTAGCATACCTATGCTTAAAGATAGGAGAATTTGAAAATGGCTGAACCAAAATCAAACAATCCTTAAAAAACAAGCATCCCAGTTGCCTCATTCCCGTCCTTGTACGGGCGCTCCTGACCAAATGCCTTCGTACTATTTAAGGCGAAATCGGAGGCTTGTATCTGAAGCGATTTTGTTTTTAAATATCAGAAATTGAATGTAATAGGGGTGGATTTTATTTTAATTCTTTTTGAAAAAAGCGGGGGAACCCATGAATTTACCTACTTGAAATGCCCAAAAGCAGGAGGTGAAAATGGCCCGTACAAGCCCATGACCTAAGGCGGCCGGAACCCATCTATCCATCTTTTTTGCATAAATTTGACCGCTTTGTTTATGCTGAAAGGCATTTTGTTCCTACTCCTTTGCTCACGTGGTTTTATTCCATTCTTTTTGAAAAGTAACTCCGATTTCCACCATGCAGAAATTAGCCGCATTAAGTTTTGATGAAGTGGGTTTAGGAAGCAGGGTTTTCCGAGACTACTATGCCGGAACATTGCCCGCCGAATGCTCATTTTCTCCTCAGGTCAACTGGAAAGAAAAAATAGCGGCCAGAGCTTCTTTTTCATTAGAAAAGCGCCTTGCGCTTGTAGACATTTTGCGGCGCCAGTACGGCCCGGAAAGGGTGAAAGACGTGGAGCCCATGCTCGCCCGTTTGGCTGCACCCAACACTTTTACCGTGACCACCGGCCACCAGCTTTCCTTTGCCACCGGACCACTTTATTTTTTATATAAAATTGCATCGGCCATTCGCTGGGCGCATTGGTTGAAAAATCAGTTTCCCGACATCGACGTGCTGCCCGTTTACTGGATGAATTCCGAGGACCACGATTTTGAGGAAATCAACCATTGTTTTATTTCGGGTGAAAGGGTTTCCTGGGATACCCAAACGCCCGGTTTTGCCACAGGCTCCATGTATCCGGCTGCCGCAGCGCAGGCCTTGGAAATGTGGGCGCAACATCATAAAGTACAAGACATTCCCACCATCCGATCGCTCATTCGCATTTACCGGGAATCTCCCGACCTTTCTGCGGCCACGCGCCGCCTGGTGCATGAATGGATGGGCCATGAAGGAATTTTAATCATCGACCAGCAGGACGCTGAACTGAAACGTTTGGCCGAACCTGTTTTTACCCGCGAATTGTTTGAACAGGCTTCCTTTGAACCGGTGCAGCAGATGGGAGAAAAATGGATACAACATGGTTATCCTTTGCAAGTGCAGCCCCGACCGCTCAACCTTTTTTACCACCATCCCGCCTTCGGAAGAAAACGCATCGAATTCCACGATTCCCAATGGTTTGTAATAGATACCGACTTGGTTTTTTCCGATGCAAACCAATTGAAGGCCGAATGGGAAGCGCATCCGGAAAGATTTAGCACCAATGTGATTACCCGGCCTTTGTACCAAGAAACCGTTTTACCGAATCTCGCGTATCTGGGTGGACCGGCCGAAGTACATTATTGGTTGCAGTATCCCATTTTATTTGATGCTTTTTCCCTGCCATTTCCCGCTGTGCTGATGCGGGATAGTCTTGTCCTTTTACCCGCCAAGACCTTTAAAAAATGGGAGAAAATGGGATTCACGCCCGGCGACTTTTTTAAAGAACCCAACGCCTTTATCAAAACTTTTTTACAACAAAAAGAAGGAGAAGGGACTTTGGACACCTACCAAGCCGCCTTGTCCGATATTTTTGAACAACAAGCCCAGCGTGCCGCACAAGTAGATACCACCTTAGTGGCCATGGTGAGGGCAGAAGGGAAAAAAGCCATGGATCTGTTGGCCCATACCGAAAAGCGCATTTTAAAAGCCGCCCGGAAAAAGTACGCCATAGAAGTAGGATGGATTCAACAAGGCTTCGATACCGTTTTTCCCGAAGGCGTTTTTCAGGAACGACAATTGAATCCATTGAGTTTTAGTCTGACTCCCGACCGATTTTTTTCCACCTTGGTGCATCGCCCATGGGATCCCGGAAAAGTGGAATTTTTTGTCTTGCCGGATTAAACCATTTATTCGCTTTTCCATGCACGAACTGGTTCCACATCACCTTTGGACCCACCTTTACCGGCCCGAAGAAGACCCCCATTCACCCTTTTATGGCCAAGAAACGCAAGGTCATACCGCAGTGAATACGGTGTACAACTATTATATTCATCCCTTTTGGGATAGTATTGGTTCGTCTACCTTGTATGTGAAGCTGTTATATGCATCCTACGAAGAAGGGGTCGCCATCATTGAGTTACTGGGGGAATGGAACGACGCCTTGCACAACGACATCATGTATTTGCGCCGTGCCCTTACCGATGAATTGGAACAGGCCGGTATTCAGTATTTTATCCTGTTGGGTGCGCATGTGATGGATTTTCATGGTTCAGACGAGGCGTATTATGAAGAATGGCAGGAAAATCTGGAAGACGGTTGGGTGGCAGCATTGGACTTTCGCGAGCATGTGGTTTCCGAGATGAAACGGACACGATTGGGTCCTTACCTTTATTTTGGAGGGTATTTTAACCAGGTTCCATGGCGCACCTTGTCTCCCCTGGCCCTTTTCAAAGAAGTACAAGGTCGTATTCAGGGAAAGCAACTGCGGCCCTGAACCTTCCTTAGCCATTTCCCACATTCGTTTAAAATTTAGCCATCATGATTTCTTCTTCCATCCAAGCATCACGACCCTTATTGTTGGTGCATGGTTTAAATGAAACCGGAGATATTTTCAATGACTGGCGTCGTTTTTTTCCCGACGCCTCTCTATTCATGCCTGATTTTCCCCCTTTTGGCGAAACGGGCAGCATTTCTTTGCCGGATTATCGCATGTCCGATTATGCGCAGTGGTTCGAGGGATACTTGGTTCAGCATGGATTTGCGGAAGTCGATTGGGTAGGTCATAGCATGGGAGGATATATTGGTTTGGAGATGTTGCGTCAGTTTCCGCATCGGATTCGCAAACTTGTCTTGTTAAACTCCACCATAGAAGCCGACGCGCCGGAGCGGAAGGACAATCGGAATCGTACCATTGGACTTTTGCAGGAAAGGCCAGATACTTATTACCGAGAGTTTTTGGGCGTCTTGTTTCGTCAGGGTTCGCCATGGCCGCATCATGTGAAAGGACAGAAATTGGCGCAGCAAATGCGAAAAGTTCCGGTTTCCGCCTTGCAACAGGTGATAGCAGGTTTGAGGGATCGGCCGGATTATACTGGATTGGCGAAAAGGAACGCCGAAAAAATCCTGTGGTTGTCCGGCGACCATGACCTTATTTTTCCGGTGGACCAACAGAAGGCATTGGCCAACGCTTTAGGTATTTCTTGGAAGAATTTGCCCAATGCCGGTCACATGGGGCCGTGGGAAGATGCGGAGCATGCGGCGGGGTGTATAAGGGAGTTTTTGAAGCAGATATGAGGGCGATTTTTGCTAAAATGGTTTTAGGAGTAGCCGTTTGAGAAAGCAGACCTGGTGAAGGATAGGGTTGAATACGGGAGAGATGTTGAACGAATTGAATTAGTTCATAGTAGAAATTCCAAGCTACATTCAAGATAACTTCAGAAATAAATGAAGCATTGACAGCCATCAAAACCTTAAAAGCAGAATGAATGGTATAAGCCAACTCATCAATTCCACCCACATTGTGATAATCTAAAAAGCCATCTTACCATCTCGTGTCCCCTCCATTTTTCTCCATTCCCCCTCAACCACACGGGATTTTCCCTACCTTAGCACCATGAATCGTCCGGCTACAGCGGCCTATTATACGTTGGGCTGCAAGTTGAATTTCGCAGAAACCTCCACCATTGCACGGCAACTTACCGACGCAGGGGTGGAAAAAATTCCTTTTAGCGAGGGGGCGGATATCTACGTAATCAACACCTGCTCCGTCACCGATCATGCCGATCGGAAATGTAAAAAAGTGGTGGCCGAAGCCTTGCGGTTCAATCCGGACGCCAAAGTAGTGGTGGTGGGCTGCTACGCCCAGTTGAAACCTCTCGAAATTGCTGCCATTCCCGGCGTTTCCATGGTGTTGGGTGCCAGAGAAAAATTTCATCTCCCGGAATTACTGCCCGATTTACATTCGGCCAAATCTGGACCAGCTAAAGTCCTGAGAAGCAAAATAAAGGAAACACAGTTTTTCTTGCCTTCTTTTTCCGTGGGCGATCGCACCAGAACCTTTTTAAAAGTACAAGACGGCTGCGATTATTTCTGCTCTTTCTGTACCATTCCTTTGGCACGTGGAAAAAGCAGAAATGCGCCTATTCAAGATCTGGTAGCCCAGGCCCAATCCATTGCCGCCCAGGGCGTCAAGGAAATTGTGGTGTCCGGCATCAATATTGGTGATTTCGGCCAAACCACAGGGGAAGATGTGCTGGATTTATTCCGGGCACTGGATCAAGTAGAAGGCATTGAACGCTACCGCATTTCTTCCATTGAGCCCAATCTTTTACGCTACGATATCATTGATTTTGTGGCCAATTCAAGGGCTTTTTTGCCCCATTTTCATATCCCATTGCAAAGTGGCGCCGATGAAATTCTCCAGAAAATGCGCCGTCGGTATATGACCGATTTATATGCAGATCGGGTGAATTACATCAAATCAGTGATGCCCCATGCCTGCATTGGTGTAGATATTATGGTGGGGTTTCCCGGAGAAACTGAGGCGTTGTTTCAAACCACTTTCGATTTTCTCCACGCGTTGCCCGTAGACTATTTTCACGTGTTTACGTACAGTGAGCGGCCCAATACCACGGCCATCAAGCTGCCGGATCCTGTGCCTATGGCTTTGCGGAAACAACGCACCCAGCAACTTCGCCAATTGTCTGAAAAGAAAAGAGAAGCCTTTTATCAATCTCAAATCGGCCGGCAGGTGTCTGTCCTTTGGGAAGCCGAAGCGCAAGGAGACGAAATGTTCGGATTTACAGAAAACTACATTCGTGTAGTACAACCTTATGATCCGGCAGAAGTCAACGAAATCAGGCCCATGCAGCTTACTGCCATCCGTTCGAAAGATGGGTTGGGAGAAGTGAAAATTCGCATTCAAACCCAGGATTTACCGGAAGCCGTTCTGAAAAGAATGGTGACCACTACCGCATAACAATATGTTTCCAACCCTGAATTACCTTATTAATTACCTTTTTGGTACAGATATTCAGCTCAATTTTCCACCTACTTTCGGAACCCTGGTCGCATTAAGCTTTTTGGCTGCAGCCTGGATTTTGCGAATGGAAATGATTCGAAAATCTAGCCAGGGACTTATTCCCGACATCAAAGTAAAAGTGACCAAAGGTGCTCCGCCTTCCGTCCAGGAAGCCCTGATCAACGGATTAATCGGTGGTTTTATCGGTTTAAAGCTTGGGGCGCTGATGCTGGGCGACGTGCCTCATTTTGGCGATGATCCTCAGGCATTTATTCTTTCCTTGGATGGAAACTGGCTCACAGCCCTCGTTGGCGCGTTGGCTTTCGGTGGATATGCCTATTATGATAAAAAGCGCAAGGCATTGCCCACACCGGAAGTGTCTGTGCAATCGATGTCCATGGCCGATTTGGTATCCGGAATCACTTTAAATGCAGCTGGTTATGGAATTTTGGGTGCCAAACTTTTTCATAACCTCGAATATTTTGATGCCTTTATGGCCGATCCGATCGGCAGCCTTTTTTCTGTTACCGGTCTCACATTTTATGGCGGACTCATTGGTGGTTTTTATGGCGTGCGTCGTTTTGTGCGCAAAAGAGGAATTCCGACCATTCATGTGGCAGATGCCGTAGCACCCGCACTTATTTTGGCTTATGGCATCGGGCGTATAGGTTGCCTGCTTTCCGGCGACGGAGACTGGGGCGTGGTGAACTCGGCCTATCGGATTTCCGAAGACCGTCAATACCAAGAGATTCCTTTGGATTCTTTCCAACAGGATGCTCAGAAATATTATGTTTTCTACAACGCAACGCAGCCCTCCGACGTTCCTAGCATTCATCAACCGAAACCTGCTTTCCTTTCCTTTTTACCCGACTGGGTGTTTGCCTTTGATTTCCCGCACAACGTGAACAATGAAGGGATTCCCATCACCGGTTGCGAAGGTACATTTTGCAGCCGCCTGCCTTTGCCGGTTTTTCCCACCATGATTTACGAAGTGGTGATGGCCCTGTTGATTTTCGGCGTATTGTGGTGGTTGAGAGGTCGTTTCACATCGCCCGGTCAAATGTTTGGTGCGTACTTGGTGGCCAATGGCATAGAGCGTTTTCTTATTGAACAGATTCGTGTAAATGCAGAGATGCACCTTATGGGCATTACCTTTACCCAGGCAGAACTCATTGCAGTTGTGCTTGTGGGCACCGGTGTGGTGATGTTGATTCAAAATAAACGACTGCAACCATGGCTCATGAAAATGTAAATCTGGCTCAGCTGGTCCCGAAGGTTTTAGAAGTGATGGCTCCTGTCGCCAGTTGGCTACGCGCGTCTTTTTACACTTTCGACCGAAAGGAAACGGAAGAGAAAGGTCTACATGATTTGGTTTCTTATGTGGATCGGGAAAGTGAACAACGACTTTTAAAAGGATTGATGCCCTTGATTCCGGGAAGTGCGGTATTGGCCGAAGAGTCCGGAGAATCCGGTTTTTCTGACTGGATCTGGGTGGTGGATCCCTTGGATGGAACCACTAATTTTATCCATGGAATGCCCTTTTTTTGCATTTCCATTGGTCTTTTGTTTCAAGGAAAACCAGTAGCTGGTTGGATTGCGGAAGCGCATGCCGGCGATTTTTTTTATGCCTGGCAGGGCGGGGGAGCATGGTGTAATGGATTACCCATCCATGTAGCCCCGGTATCGGAAGCGGAAAAAGCATTGTTTGCCACCGGATTTCCTGTCCAGCAATTTCAGCGTATCGATGAAGTGACACGAGCCGTTGGGCAGTTCATGCAACATACCCGCGGCCTGAGACGTTATGGAACTGCTGCCATGGACCTGGCTTGGACCGCCGCAGGTAAATTTGCTGGATTTTATGAATTTGGTCTCAGCCCTTGGGACGTAGCGGCTGGCGCCATTATTGTCCGGGAAGCTGGCGGCATGGTCACCGATTTTAGTGGTGAGGATCATTGGCTTTATGGAAAAGAAATTTGTGCCTCTAATGGTAAAGTCCATCGTGCCATGTTAAATCTGATTCAACCAAATTCCATCGCATGAAACACTTTTTTCACCTTGTTCTGATTGGCATATTGGGCTTGATGGCCGGCTTGAACGCGCAGGAAATCTCGGCTACCAAAGTGTATGTGTTGCCATTGGCCGATGATATCGGGCCGTCGGCGGTCCGTACCGTCATCAAAGGAATGGACGCCGCGCAAAAAGCCGACGCCGATCTTATTTTGGTAGAAATGAACACGTACGGCGGCGAATTATCTGCTGCCGACACCATCCGAAACCGATTTTTGTACAGCCCCATTCCGGTTTGGGTATTTATCGAAAGCAATGCCGGTTCGGCCGGTGCCATCATTGCTTTGGCTTGCGATTCCATTTTCATGAAACCCGGTGCCATCATGGGAGCCGCTACGGTGGTAAATAGTCAGGGAGAAAAAATGCCGGAAAAATATCAAAGTTTTTTACGGGCAAAAATGAGAGAAACGGCCATTCAAAAAGGTCGCGATCCATTGATTGCCGAGGCTATGGTAGATGAAGCCGTATCGGTTCCCAACGTAAAACCAGATGGGAAGCTCATCACTTTTACCGTAGATGAGGCCATTCAATATGGTTTTTGCGAAGGAAGTTTTCCCGATCGCACAAGTTTGCTTACCCGGGAATTGGGTGCAGACTACGTGGTGATA
The DNA here is from genome assembly GCA_964578885.1 of uncultured Candidatus Competibacteraceae bacterium. GTDB lineage: Bacteria > Bacteroidota > Bacteroidia > CAIKAF01 > CAIKAF01 > CAZRHR01. The sequence goes on from CAZOEO010000015.1 coordinate 71,436, forward strand.
GAACAGGAGCAGACTTTTGTTGATGAGGTGATTCGTTTTTTCCTGCATCCTGCGGTAAGTTCGCTGCTTATGCTCGTGATGGTGGTGGGATTGATTACCGAAATCAGAACGCCCGGGGTGGGATTGCCAGGAGCGGCGGCACTGGTGGCCGGACTGCTTTATTTTGTGCCGGCTTATCTGGAAGGATTGGCCGCGAATTGGGAAATTCTGGTTATTCTACTTGGAATATTGCTGCTTGTACTTGAAATATTTGTGATTCCGGGATTCGGCGTGGCCGGTGTACTTGGCATAATATTTTTGGCCGGGGGAATGATTTTGGCGCTGGTGCCGGAAGGGGGACAACCCAATGAAGAATGGCAATGGCCGGAAGTCTCTCTTTTGTTGAGAGCAACTTTAACCGTTGGTGCTGTTTTACTTGTGGGCATGGTCGGCAGTATTTTAGTGTCCGGCGGCCTGCTATCTAGCCGCTGGATGAAAAAAGTAGCCGTGTTGGGTGAACAGAAAAAATCAGAAGGTTGGGTTGCCGTAGATGTGTCCCACGACGATTATAAAAACGAAGAAGGCGTGGTCATGACTTCTTTGCGACCCGTAGGTTGGGTAATGGTAAAAGGGAATAGGGTAGAAGCCCGAATTCGACATGGAGCCGCTGAAAAAGGCGATAAGGTTCGCTTTTTATTCAGGGAAAATGGCGGCTGGGTAGTGGAACTGCCGGACGAGCAGCAAGCATAAAATGCATCAGGATGAGGTGCGCATTTGGATGGATACTCACCTCAGTTTAGCTTTTTTAGTTGCACTTGAATCCATTCGTGGAAGAACGTATTATTTAAGGGCGAGCCTCTTTTCACAAATGGGAAAGTAAAGGTATAAACGGCCTTTCACTGAAAGAATCGATGGCACGAAGCCAAAAAGGTGGAAAATGAAAAAGGATGAACTTTATTTTGTTGAAATGACGGTATCCGGAATCCAGGGTTAGCACCCGCCCCTCCCCGTGGACAATCTACAAAATCTGTCCGGAAAAAGTCGGAATTTAAACGGATATAAACGTTTAAATTCGGCTGTGAATGAGTGGAAGCGTAAAAGTGTTTTACAGTTACAGTGGAGTATCTAGGAAGATACACCCACAAAATAGCCATCAGCAATCATCGGCTACAGGAAATTGCGAATGGCAAGGTGCGTTTTGGCTACAAAGACTACCGCCAGCAAGGGCGCAAGCGGAGTATGGAGCTAACGCAACTGGAGTTCATTCGGCGGTTTTCGCAGCACATCCTGCCCAAGGGCTTTGTGCGCATCCGGCACTACGGCTTTTTGAGCAGCACGGCCAAGGGCAAGCGTCTGCCTGAATTGAGGCGAAACTTGCAAGTAAGCGCTCCCGCCGCCGCTGCACAAACTTTACATCGCCGCTGTCCGTGTTGCAAAAAAGGCAAGCTCATTACACTTGAAAACTTCGACGGCCGTGGTCCACCTACCTGGGTTTTGGGCGGGGCCAAAAAATTATTTTCCTGTAGCGTGAATTAACGATATGGGTAGGGGGCGGTATGCCTCTATGCGAGTAAAATCGCTTATTGTGAAGCCCTAAAGCGGCTAAAAAAAGTTCGGCAGTCGTTTGACTGCCAGCCACAACTCACATGCTACATTGTAAAACCCATAGGGAAGGGCGGGCAACGGTTTCCTTCAACGCATCTTTCATGCTTGGCTCTACGAACCGCACGAAAGCTTAGCTGTTTGCATCAGTCACGACCACAGAGTAATTGCCTGCAATCAATCCAGTGACATCTTCCGTTGTTGCACCATTAGACCAAACGAAAGAGTAAGGCGCTGTTCCACCTT
>CAZOEO010000016.1:0-72316 GCA_964578885.1 uncultured Candidatus Competibacteraceae bacterium
CAAATCTAAACACAAACTATTTTACAACACACTCATAAACAAGATGTAAAATTTATCAGGCGGCCATACTTATGGGGTATGTAAGGCCAACGGAAGCGTCTTACCATTCATCACTTCGTGGCCCGTCTTTAAAAATTGAACAACCCAGGACGCCATTTTTTCTACCTCTACCCCTCCTTCATATCCAGGAAACGCCTGCGCTAACATCTCTGTACGTACCGAACCCAAAGCCAAAGCATTCGCCGAAATGCCCCAGGCCTTTAATTCCTCTGCCCAGGATTCGACCAAAGAAGCCTGTGCTGCCTTGGTGGCTCCATATGCAGATAAACCAGAAAAACGTGCCGATCCGGGAAAACCACTCATACTACTTAGTTGCACGATGTGGCCGCCAGACATCCATTGGGATAAAGACGACGACATAAACGCCATGGGAAACCGCACGTGCAAACGCCACATCTCTTCACTTTGCTTCGCATCCCAACGTCCAATATCCATCTTATTTAAGAGTCCCGCTGCATGAATCCATCCTTTTAACCGAAAATCTGACTCCTTTAAATAGGTAACCAGACTTTCTGCTGCATGCTCCTCCAACAAATCGACCCGAAAGGTGGGATACACCCACTCTCCTGTGCCACGCACTACCCCCAACACTTTATCTCCTTTTTCATGCAACTGCCGGGCAATGCCTGCCCCCAATCCCCGGGACGCACCTGTGACCAAATAAACCTCTGTACTCATAAGTTCAAAGGTACGTTTTCCCGTCATTTATAAAGGCGGACTTGCTTTACCATAAAAAAGGATGATGGGCCGCCGTCATGAAATCGGACCAAGCCACATGCATGGGATGTCCCAACTGCCCTATCCGCATTCCCGCATCCCGATATAATATCAGCGCCAAATCCATGGCCGCCCAGTGAACGGTCGTCAATTCCGTTTCGGAAATGTCTGCCTGATTTACTCCTATATATAATAGGTGTTCCCATTCACCAACCAAACCTTGCATTTTTTCATGATGCACACTTCTACCCGCTTCCTTTAAATACTGCCCATGCAAGCCCTTCCATAAACCAAGAAAAGTGGCGCTCATGCAAGCCCGCGCAAAATGGGGGAAAGGCCATTGCTCCGTAAAATGTCCGGAGCGCCACCGGGCTTCCTCAGTGGAAAAAACCTGTGGTGCCTGAAGCAAAACCTGGACGGCCTCCACGGCATAAGTGCCAGATTGATTTAAACCGAATTGTTGCCATGCATCGGGATGAAGTAGCACTTCCTCCCTCGGCACCATACATGTCCAAACTTGTCCATCTTTAGTCTGGGCATTCAGGGTAAACCAGGTGGCCCAGGGAGCAGCTGTGCATCGTGGCCAGAATCCGGTCAATCGCGCCTGCCCGTCTTTCAAAAGTTCCAGTTGACCTATTTTCCCACTGCCCGCCACAATGGCTTGTGGATTTCCCCATACTTTTTCCGCCATTTGCACAGAAACGTATGGATAAAACCAGGACGCACCTGCACCAAGGTTCACGGCCCAACCCAAAGAACCATTTATTCGGGCCGATTCTGTCAAGATGGATAGGGCTTCACTCATTTGGGAACAGATGCCGCCCAATGAAGGGGGCAAAAAAACACGAAACCAACCGGATTCGATGGCCGAATCGACCTTATCCTGGTAAGTTGAATAGGGTGCTTCCCCTCCCATTATTCTTCGAATCCCTCTTCTTCTCTTAATTCGCGCGCCTCCAGTTCGGACTCCAATTGGGCATTCCAGAAACAATCACCTAAGACCATCCCGGGTTCAGCGGCCATTAATTCCTTTTTCAAATGGCCGAATTCTGCATCGGAAAAATGTGCAGCCAAATAAGCTCCCTCTCCACGCGCTTCATTTACGGTAGCTACAAAATCCCTGTACGCCACAAGGCAATCGGCCAAATGCTGAATGGATGTATTAAAAAAGTAAGGTTTGTACTGCTGCTCCCGATCTAACTCCACAATCCGATCCTGCTGATGGGTGTCCACCGCAATTAAGTTTCCTTCGTTGCATTGCCCAATGACAATATACTGCCCCTTCGAGACGTTGGGAACTGCCACCAGCTCCGTTAAGCAGGAAACACCTTCGAAGGCCTCATCTACATCACGGATAAACGTAAGGAACGGTGCTGCCTCATGAGGCAAGCCTGCTTTGGTCAGAAAAGCAACCGTTTCTCCTTGTAAAGGATAAGGCGCCAATCGATGCGCGGAAATGGGGGTCAGAGGTTCCTTTTCGGCCCGCCATATTTTTTTAAACGTTTCAGCAACCATTAGATTGAATGGGTACAATAAGCACTTTTAATGTTGTAAGTCAAAAATAAAGGAAATTATTTGTTGTGAGATTCTCCCCATCTATTTCCTGTCATTTTTCTTTAAAATTTACGGAAGAGGGTGTCATTACACCGACCATTTTACCCGTAAACATAACGAAAAGTGAGATTTATCCTTGGTCCTACAGGTTTTTGGGTTTTGGGAATAGCATGAATCCAATCCTGCTGAAGCGCGCCTCCCATAACTAAACAACTGCCGGAAGTCAGGGAGAACGACATTTTTAAATCTGGATTTTCTCGATGTTTTAAATGAAATTGACGGGTAGCGCCCAAACTCAGTGATGCAATGATGGGGTTTTCACCCAATACTTTTTCATTATCTGCATGCCAACCCATGCTGTCTTTTCCGTTCCGATAACAATTTAGCAAAACAGAATTAAACGCTGTGCCCGCCCATTTTTCAGCTTTCTCTTTTAAATCGGCTACTTTCTCGGGAAAAAGGGCTGGTGGATGCCAAACTCCGGAATAACTATACCCGCGTTCGCCATACCAAAGCGTTAGCCGCGGACTTTTATGCCAGCGCCCAAATAAAAATATGGATTCCTCCTGCCAGGGCCATCCGGAAGATGCTGAGGGCAAAAACGCATTTAACATAGTATGGCTCTCCTCTGCTGACAAGGCTTCGGGGAACCATTTCAGCCAACTTTTACCCATGTAAAACATCCAACAATGTTCCTGCTCCTCCACCTTAATGTCTGGATGATCAGGGAATTGAATATTTGGAGGACCGAATAACATAAATAAACTATGATAAAAACAACCATACAAAAAGAAAGTTCTCGCCCACGAAAGGGTTTCCAATAATCTTAAAACTTTTGCAACTGGTTTAAATCACCACTTTGAACTTTTGAAAAAAACCGTATGTTTATCCACTGTTCAATGGAATCCATGAAAAAGCTAACCCTATTTTACTTTCTTATTTTTCCTTTTTTTCTTGTATACGCTCAGGATCCCTCTTTGGTAACGCTCGAATCGCTGTTCAGGCAAAACAAATTTGCTGAGGTCATTCGATTAGCAGAGGAAAAGAAGAAGCTGACGGCACAGGAAATGCTTTTAACCGGCCAGGCTTTGTTCATGATGAATGAAGAGGAAAAAGCACTCAGATATTATGACCAGGCCCTCATCAATGGCTATAAACAACCCATTGTACATTTTTTAAAAGCACAAACACTGCGCTATCTGGGACTTTACGACAGAGGAAAAGAATCTGCCCGCACTTACTTAAAGCAACAACCCAAATCTTCGGAAGGCTGGTACGAATTGGGTATGAATTTATATCATCTTGGAGACATGGCTGGAGCGGACTCCGCATTTTTGCAAGCCAAAACGTATCTGCCTCTGGTCCCTGGTGCCTGGTACATGCATGGCCATGTGGCGCATTTTGAAAAAAATTTCCCGTTAGCAGAAGAAAGATTCCTGGAAGCCACCACTAAAATTCCTGCCACCAATCCATATCTGGGAAATACCTGGGCCGATTTAGGACGGATTTATTTGCATAAAGGCGATCATCTTTCTTCCCAGCAGGCCTTTTTAAAAGCCCTGAAATTGGGTGTAGAAGACCCAAATCTTGTGGTTCGCCTTTTTAAATCGCTCACCGACTCCGGTAACGAAGAACGCCTGGATTCTGTTTTCGACGTTCTTAAAACAAAATTGGATCAAAGCGATTTCCCGGAATCCTGGCGAACAGCAGCATGGTTGCCCGTATATGCAGGCCCACTCGATAGCATGGCCCCAGGCCGACAATTTGTGATTTACCGATACATTAAAACACCTATTTTCCCTGGCGATAAATACTATGGCATCGAAGTGCAGGATAAAGACAAAGTCGTCCGCAGCTTTGTGGTGGAACAACTTCCTCGTGTGGGATTATCCGGCCCCTTATACCATTTGAAAGAAAGAGTGGAAGGAAAAGGACTTTTGGTCTATGATCCCGGATGGATGGTACCGGTGCTGCAAGTCTCTGAGATAAAAAAGATTTTCATGCAAGTCCTTCGTGATGAACTAAAACCAGGCGTAAGGAACAACCAGACCATACCGCCACCAGATAAATCCCGCCGCGGGGGCAGACGCTAAAATAAAGGAAATGGTCTTGTCGATGGAAAACTTAGGGTTCTCCCCTATTTATTTTTTCCGAAACTTCAACCAGCTAAAATGGCATAGTAATTAAGGAGCCAAACGCACTTTATCCCAACCGTTTTCCGATTTTCTGTAAGCTATGCGGTCATGCAACCGTCCGGGACGGCCTTGCCAAAACTCAAAATACGTAGGCTCTACTTTGTAACCGCCCCAAAATGGTGGTTTTTCAATCACCTCTACGCCTTTGAATTTTTCTTCGATGGCTTGCACCATGGCATCTAATTCTTCTCTGGATGTCACTTCTTCCGACTGTGGACTGGCCCAGGCTGCGATTTGATTCAATCGCGGACGGCTCTGGAAATATTCGTTGGATTCCACCACCGACAATTTTTTTGCGATGCCTTCAATGCGCACCTGCCGTTCCATATCTACCCAAAAAAAGTTGATGGCCACGTGCGGATTGGTATCCAACTGACGCGCCTTCGCACTTTGATAATTCGAATAAAAAACCAAACCATCGGCCTTTAAATTGCGCAGCAATACAATCCTGGAATGCGGTTTACCATCCATATCTACTGTGCCAAGCGAAAAGGCATTCGGCTCAGGCACGTGGTTGTTGGCTGCATCTGCGATCCATGATTCAAGCTGAGATACAGGATCAGCCAAAGCCTCCTGTTCTGTTAAAGACATTTTCTGGTAGTCTTTTCTTAATTTGGATAAGTAGGCGCGCATAGCAGATGATTATTTGTACAAAGATACGTTTTATCGGATGATTCGGATTTGGGTTCTTCTGTTTTGTGCACGTCCTTCCTCGGTTTCGTTGGTGGCGATGGGTTGCTCATCTCCATATCCTTTCGGCTGAAGGCGTTGGGCAGAAATGCCTCTTTGCACCAAAAACCCAACCACTGCCTGAGCCCGTTGACTGGAAAGCGTGAGGTTATGTACTTTGGAACCGCGGTTGTCGGTATGGCCCTGCACCTCGATCACCAGCGCCGGATTGTCTTGTAACAACTTAACCAAACGCAGTAACTCCGCCTGAGATTCCGGCTTCAACTCGGCCTTATCGGTATCGAAGAACACATTTCGAAGCACAATTTCGGTACTTGGTTTTATGGGAGACAGGTTAAAATTGCGCTCCTCGGCCCTGGGCTGATCCAGAGAAATATGTTCGGAATGGAATAAATATCCGGGATGAGAAATATGCAAGGCGTAAGGTTTTCCTGTAATTAACGGCATCAGAAAGGTTCCAGATTTCGGATCGGCATACGTGCTCACCACGGTGGAATTGGTGGTTAAATCAATCAGCTCTAATCTGGCTTTCAGTCTGGTAGAACCATCCAATACTTTTCCCTGAAACCAGGTAACCGGCGTTGGTCTAACGGATTCCGGCATATCAAAGAAATATAAATCGAAACGCCCGATACCTTTCATGCCGTCGGAAGCATAATAAGCCGTTTTTCCATCTGCCGCCACCAAAATGAGCCGCTCGTCTCCGGTGGAATTGATGGGATAACCCAGGTTCTTAGGCGCAGAAAACTGTCCGTCCGCGCCCAATTGACTTAAAAATAAATCTGCACCACCTACACCCGGATGTCCATCGGATGCAAAATACAGCGATACGCCGTCCGCATGGATAGATGGAGAAAAATCGCGTCCCTTGGTATTAATGATTGGTCCGGCATTCACTGGCTCAGACCAAGATCCGTCGGCCTGCCAGGTGGACATATAAATATCTTCCTGACCCAATCCACCGGGACGCTTCGACACAAAAAACAAAGTTTTCCCGTCGGAAGAAAAGGCGGGTTGAGACTCCCAATAGCGCGAATTAACCGGCTCGCCCAAACTCACGGGCTGATTCCAGACACCGTCTATTCTTTCGGCCATGTATATGTCCATGCCGGTGACTTCACCTTTATCGGCAGCAAAGAAAAAGTATCGCCCGTCTGGCGAAAAACATCCGGCACCTTCATTACACGGCGTGTTCAACGGTGCAGGCAAGGGTTGGCGACGACCGTAGCCGGTTTCTGTTTTCACCACCATATAGAAATCTTCTTCCATCCGGCTGTCTCCACGAACGCAACCGCCTTTGGCGGGTCGCATTACGGTGTAAATCATTTCCCGGCCATCTACGGTTAACGTAGGATGATACTCAGAAAATTCCGTATTAACTTCAGGACCAAGATTTACGGGCGTAAAAGGCACAGGCTTACTCACAATGGCCTCACTGGCTTTTAAATCGGAAATTCGCTGATAAATGCCTGCTTTGGTTTCTTCGGACAAACTTCGGGTGCGCAAAATTCTCTCATACACAGAAACGGCATCTTTAAATCGCAAAGCTTCGCGGTATAAATTCGCCAACGCACCCAACGTTCTGGCGTACGCTGTGGAATCCGGACCGTTTACCACCGTTTCTACATCTACAATGGCCAAATCAATGGCGTTGCGCATGGCCAGCAATTCTGCGCGCATGAGTCGCGCTTCATTATACGCCGGAAATGCGTCAATGGCCTGAGAAACGGTCTCTTCGGCCTCTCTGAGCTGCTGACGTTCAAAATATAATTGTGCCTGGTCAAATAATTTCTGCGCTTTTCCTGGCACTTTGGTCTGTGCCATGATCCCACTGAAACTGAGAAAACATACACATGCGAGCAATAATTTCATGGGATGTTCAAATATTTATGCGTTTGTAATGAAAGACGCCAGTCCGGATGGGCTTTTACCCAATCAATCAACAAGGGCAAAATCTGTTCCCTTTTCTCCCATTCGGGTTGTACAAATTTTTTACAATGAACGGGTAAAAGAGGGAGAAATTGCTTAGCCCATTCCAAATCAGAGGGATGAAATACCACCAATTTGAATTCATCGGCGGTGGTAAGCCATTCTTCCCGGGGCGCTTTAAATTTTTTAGGAGAAAGGCAAACCCAATCGGGTCGGGTGGTCATGGGCGAAGTGCCAGCAGTTTCCATCCAAACGGATTTTCCGGCTTGCCGAAGTGCACCAATAATAGGTCCCAGGGGATGCATGGTCGGCTCTCCACCGGTTAAAACCACATGAGGTGCACCGGATTCCACCACCCAATTTACCATGTCCGACACAGATACCAGAGGATGTTTGGCTGCGTCCCAACTTTCTTTTACATCACACCATCTGCAACCTACATCACATCCGCCCAATCTTAGAAAATAAGCGGCACTCCCTACATGATGGCCTTCGCCCTGTAAGGTATAAAAATGTTCCATGAGGGGCAAAAATTCCCCTGCGTGTACGGTTTCCTGAAGATCCGCAGATCTGTTATTCATGCGTTAGCCTTTCGAGAACGAATTTAATCAATCCATCCACGGCAGAATGCGCATTTTTAGAATATTCTTTACGAAGTCGGTTGGCAATAACGGCACAAACGGTCGTTACACGATGTCCTCCCAACGTTCCCAAACCATAAATAGCGGAAGTTTCCATTTCAAAATTGGTCACCATCTCGCCGGCATGGCGGAAAGAAGCATATTTATCGTTGAGGTCCTCAAACTTCACGCCCATGCGAAGTAAACGCCCTTGTGGCGCGTAAAATCCTGGTGCAGTGAGTGTAATACCGGGAACACACCGATCGGTAAATTTCGTTAGCAACGATTCCGTGGCTTTAAAAGCATACGGACGAGCCAGTTCACCTGCAAGTCCGGTATGGGCCAAAAAGGCATCCAACATTGCTTGCTGCTCTGCATCCTGTTCATAAGGATAATAATTGAGCAATCCGTCTAAACCAATGGCCCAGGACGAAGCCACCCAACTATCCACTGGCAAATCGGGATGCAAAGATCCTGTGGTACCAATGCGCACCATATCCAGGGAGCGAGGACGCTCAGCATTGGTTCTTTGACCTAAATCAATGGCAGCCAATGCATCTAATTCATTCAAAACAATGTCGATGTTATCACATCCAATGCCATGAGAAATACATGTAATTCGCTTTGAACCAATATAACCTGTGTGGGTCACAAATTCGCGACTGCTCACCTCCAATTCCACTTTATCGAAATACTTGGAAACCTGAGGCACCCGCTCAGGGTCGCCTACCATCACAATGGTGTCGGCCAAATCTTCAGGGCGAAGACGAAGATGATAAACAGAACCGTCTTCGTTTAAAATTAATTCCGATGGCGCGTACACCATATTATCAGTAGAAACATCCATAATCCCAAAACCGTTTCGGAGCGCAAGTTATATATTTCTATTCGTGTTTCCTTCTCTTATTTGTTGGTTAATCTTTCATCCTTTTTTGCCTGAATCCTCCTAAGAAAGGCCATCATTTCTTACCTTCTCACTCTCTGGAATGACAATAGCTTTCTAATAATCAATATGGTATGAAAACATACAATTCGTTTTACTCGTTTTATTTTTAACGCTTGCGTGCCATTACTGTTCTTTTTCTAGGGCACCTGCCGCGTCTTCCGATACGTCAACATTCCGTTTGGCGGCACCGGGTGCTTCATGACAAGTCCTCCACGGGCGGCCATCTTTTTCTTTTACTACCCTTATTTTTACCCGTGTCCGGGCTTTCTATTTCGCCCCCTGGTGCGGGCCACAAGTGAACCGCTCGTCCCCTGCATCTTACTTTTTCCCGAAAAGCAGTGTTACCTTTTTCCCAATAACACTATTTCCCCCGCCTGGGATCTTCACGTCCTATTTCAATCCCTTTTTTATAGTAAATGCGCATCAAAAGCTGATTGTCGGAGGTGAGAAAAGTCCAGGTACCATGCTTTTTTCCTTGCTGATATTTACCGGTAATCCGCGGCACACCATTCGGATGATATTGGATGTACGCACCATGAAAAACGCCGTCCTTTTTGGTGTATTTTCCTCCCGGAACGCCGGTTGGCATTCGAAAAATCCATGTTCCCACTTCTTTGTCCCGGGCATATTGCCCTTGCTGTTCGATGCTGCCATCGCGGTGAAACACTTTGGTGGGTCCATGCCGTAATCCTTTTTGAAATACCACCATTTCTCTGGGATTTCCTAAATCATGATACCAAATCCATTGTCCCTCGCGCGATCCGTTTCTATATGTGCCTTTGTAGGTAGGGCGGCCGCCAAAGGCAAATCCCTCCCACGCACCATCCATCATGCCCATGGAAAAGCGGCCCCGATCTTTGGGTTTCCCGTTCGGATAATACGATATAAATTCGCCATGTTCCTTTCCGTACAAGAAAGTTCCTGTATGCTCCACCTGCCCTTCTTCATAATAATAGGTCCAAAGTCCGGTTTTCTCATCGTTCTGAAATTGTCCGGTTTTCCAGAGCGCGCCATTGTCGTAATGGTATTTCCATAAGCTATCTCGCTGTCCATCTTTATAATACCCTTCATAATGAAGCTGGCCGTTGCGATGATATTGCTTCCAAAGACCATGTTGCTGTCCGGCCTGAAAACTTCCGGTCATGTCGGTTTTGCCGTCTGCATGGTACCATTCCCATTGGCCTGTTTTGGTTCCCCGGTCGAAATGAGAGATACTTTGAAGGGTTCCAGACGCGTACCAGCTTTTCCATTCGCCATGCATCGAATCGGCAAGGAAACTTCCCTGATCTCGCTTTTGTCCGGAATCAAAATAAGAGGTCCACAGCCCTTGTCGTTTTCCCCGTTCGTACTTTCCGACTTCCATTCGTTTTCCATTTGGATGGAAGAAAAACGAGGAATCACCCTCGTAAGAAATGAGTGCCTGAGCCTGGCGATTCGGGTAAAATTGCCGCCAGAAACCTACCTTTTCCCCGTGACGATATGTGCCCACTTGTGCGGTATCGCCGGTATGATAAAACGTCATCCAAAGTCCATGTGGTTTTCCTTCATGATAAGCTCGAATATGTTCTTTTTCGCCGGCCGGGGTGAAACTCTGGTAACTGCCATGCGGCTGTCCCATTTGATAATGCGCCTGTTCATGAATTTGTCCATTTTCATACCAAAACGTCCAGGCCCCATGTTTCAGATTTTGCACTAAGCCACCCTCGGACTCTTTGGCACCGTCGAAGTACCAAGTGGTTACCCGACCGGAATCGGCCTGCCATTCTTTCTTTTTATTGCCGTTTTCCCAATACCATTCCCAAAGTCCGGTGGGCAAATCCGGGTTTTCATAAGAAGTCAAAGAATCCGGCGTACCATTTTCAAACCAGGCATTACAGGTTCCTGTTGGCCGTCCTTTGATAAAGGTGGTGGTACTTTTTTTCTTTCCATTTGGCCACTGTTCCTGCCATTTGCCGTCGGGTTGCTGATGGGTGTACTGCCCTTTTTTCGACCATTTTCCATTGCCATGATACCAAGTCCATTTTCCCGCGGGCTGCGTAAGGGTTCCTTCGCCTTCCATGGCCAATTTTCCATCGCGATACCAAGCCCGGATTTTTTGCGCGGCATGATCAGTTTCCATTCGTTTTTCGCCGGTATCGTAAAAATAAAGGAAGAGACCTTTGGGTTTACCGTCGGCATATGTTCCTGTAAATGTGACAGCCCCGGAGGGCGCCCATTCTTTCCAGGTTTTTACGGGTTTGCCCGCATGGAATATTTGTACCGACGCCTTTTTCCCGTTGGGATACCAACTTTCCCATTTGCCATGCGGCTGACCGTTCCACCACGACTTTCGACTTTTGAGCACGCCCGATTTATAATAAGTTTCCCAACTGGCGCGCTTTTTAGCCTCGGCAGCCGTTCCTTTGGCCTGAATAGAACCAGACGCATCGTATTGGACCGACTGGCCGCTATCGAAAGAAATTTCTCCTGAAACCTGGCCCGTTTCAAAATATGTAATCCATGTGCCTACTTTTTTACCGGCATTATACTTTCCTTCTGCAGCCAACCTGCCAGATGCATGAAACTCTTGCCAGGTTCCTTCCTTTTGGCCGTTGACCCAGGCGCCTTTGGCCGCAATTTTTCCATTAGCGTCAAAAATTAATGTATCTGTGCTTTGGCTATTTAGTATTAAAAAAAAGAAAATAAAGGAAAATGCCAGATAAAATCGCCCTTTCATGCCTGTACTGTATTAAATTTGTAGTACCTAAGTTAACCTTGCAAAGGTAATTCTATTGTGTTGCATGATATCACCCTGTTGAAATCAGGTATATATTTATATGCGGATCCCTTTTTGGATGAATCTCCATTTCGCAGGTCCGTGATTTTTTTGGCTATGCATAACCACACAGGTAGTGTGGGTTTTATGCTCCAGAAGCAAATGGCCTTTGAACTAAATCAACTCATCAAAGAGCCTATAAACAGTTATTTTCCAGTGTATTATGGTGGCCCGGTAAATACCGATTCATTATTTTACATTCATGGCCTGGGGGATCAAATTCCGGGTGGGCAAAAGATTGTGGACGACCTTCGGTTGGGTGGTGATTTCAATAGTTTGTTGGCGGCCATGGAAAGTGGCCATTTGACCCAGCAAAACATCAAATTTTTTGTGGGCTATACAGGTTGGAGTGCCGGACAGCTGGAAGGCGAAATGGAAGAAAAGTCCTGGATAATAGCGGAAGAAAGCCCATCCGTGTTGTGGCAACAGCAGAAGTATGCCCAGATGTGGATGGATAAAATGAAAAGCCTAGGCCCCCCCTACTCCATTTGGGGTGGATATTCGGCTGTGCCGTCGTTTAATTGATGAACCTAGGGCGCATAAATCAAACGACTGGTTTTTAACGTTTGGTTTTCCACAAACTGAATAAAATATAACCCGGATGCCAAACCTCTAAAATCAATAAGCATATCCTCAGTTCCCAATGAATGAAAATCGGGTTGAACGGTTTGTCCCTGGGCATTAAATACTTTCCAGTTTGAACCCTGAGAAAATGATGAAATACGAACAAAATCTGCGGTTGGATTTGGGTAGAATTGAATGCCTGAGGATTGGGGTTCTTCACATGTTCCTGAAATCAATGGGAATGAGGTCACAGCCCCGTCAATGTCGATTTGGTCCAACCGAAAATATTTTTGTCTATTTCCCTGAAATGGAACGGAATGTGAATAATGAGTGATTTGATTATGAATCCCCTGTCCTTTTCCCTGAAACTCCGCTAATACATGCCATTCTTGTAAATCAACAGATTCATTCAGTGTAAATTTTGGGTGGTTTATTTCCGCAGCGGTAGCCCAGGATAAATGCCAGGCCAGGTTTCTGCAATCTACATCAATATAAATAAGATCCACAGGTAAGGGGAAATCCTCCGTACCAATGGCAAAAGGTGAAAATGATTGGGTATAATTAGCATAAGTAAAAGTTCTAAACCACGCATTTCTCCAAAAAACAGAGTCGAGAACCCCTCCATTATATTGATCCCAATTTGGTGACAGGCTATTCCAATGAAACAATCGAAGTTGGGTAAATGGCTGTCCGGCATAACGAACCTCTTGCGGGCTTTGCCATGCAAAATGGAGATGAATACCCTGACCAGTATTGGGCCATTTTTTAGAAATATCCCAGGTTTGGGCGCACCTAGGCTTACTAACTCTTAACCCGGTGGTTCCTGAAATATAAACCTCCTCCCAAACACGAACTCCAAACGTGTCGGTTTGGCCTGTTTTGTTCGAAATGCGAACCGGATTGTAGGTAGATGAGCCTACAGGAAACCAAAGGGCGCTATCTACTTTCACCTCCATTAGTAGCGTCCCTGTTAAGGGGGCAGATGCAGGTTGGTTAGCAGCTGGTGCAGGATTGAAGGTCTGAACGTAATTCAGTGGGTCGGCCCGAAAAATGTTATGTTTAATGGTAAGATGATGGTTGCCTAAAACAACTTTTTTGTCTCCTCCGTTAAAATTGAGGGCTGCAATGGTTCTAGACTGATCTAAAACGGGGTAGTAGCCATTAAAATTAGGTTCAATGACCACCGTATCATTGGGGCCGGGAATAACAGCACTTGGATACCAATTGGCAGCTGTATTCCAGTCAGTTTCGGCGCCTAATGCTTGTCCACCTCTCCAAATTATTCCCCCGCTCAACACAATTGAATCCAACATTTCGCGTGCTTCACCACGACCACTCCCTCCTGTATATTGGCCTGAAACCATTGGACATGAGATTACCAGTGTAAAGATCCAGGCGAATCGTTTGCAAACTTTCATTTTCATATGTAGCAGTTGGTTGATTGAATAATTTAAGGCTGGGTTCTTACCCCTCTTCCCCCATGTATTGGCGGACTTCTTGGACTGGAAGTTCCTGCACTGAGACGATCAGATACCCGCATAGAAGAAGTAACGTTATCTATCCAAGCCCCGCCTCGAAAGCCACATCCTGTAGAGTTAAGCACTTCACCATTGCTTAATCCAGGCCAAGCCGTAGTATTTGCGGCACCATTTAAACTTAGATTACCATCCCCGTGATTTCCTGTATATGACCTACCTGTCGCATCGGCTAGTGTAACTGCTCGCTCCCATTGTCCGCCACTTAAATCCATGATACCATAATAAGATGCACCTGACTTTTCACGTGAAGAGGTGGCGCTGGCAAAATTACCGGAGCGAATGGGACCATTTATGGCAAGTTGATTCTGAATATGTGCATTCGCATTGGCATGAGATTCTGCAGAGGTAGAAATGGCATTTAGGCCTGTAACAGCTTCAACGACAGTAGTACCCCATGCAAATTCATCACTCACTGGAAGTTGGTTTCCTCGGCAGGCTTTTTCAAATTCCAGTTCTGTCATGGGCCGTAGGGCTGCCCAATCCAAAAAGGCGGCCAAATCAGTATAATTCAAAAAACCCATAGATACCCATTCGCCATCGTCAGATTGATTCACTTGATTGTATGGGGCTGAAGACGGAGTTAAATCACAAGCAAAAACACGTGGCGCTGGTCCTCCTAAATCTTGAACTAAACGAACGCCTATTCTATTCAGGGGAGTGGTGGAGTTATTTACGTCTCCGAGCCAGGCGGTTCCACTCCATGGTTCACCACCCAGAAATACCCCAACGGTTCCATTATGCAGAATTCTTGCAGATTGCTGCCTGCGCGTAAGACTATTTAAAAAGTCTCGGTATTGGCCTTGAGACAACTCATATTTCATGCAATAGAATCCCTGGAATCCATTAGGCCAAGAAGCAGAACCCGGCGCAGTAACACCTGTAGGATATCCGCCCGCCTGCCCACCTAAACTTCCTGTCCCGGTCGGTATGGTCGTAGCCGTGGCTGTGGATATTGTTGTAGAGGTAAAAGCACTCGTTCCACCACCACCACCAACATTAAATGCATTGGTAGGCACGTAGACCATTTCGATACCAAATACTTGAACATCTATGGGCTCATGATCTCTAACACCATCTAATCCATATAGCCAACGTAAAGCCAATTGATTAAATTGAATGTTTCCCGTCCCATCAGTAGACCTGTAAATAAAACAACCTTTCTGGTCTGCCGAAACCGTAATGCTCGCACCTGCGGGTAATTGATGGCCCGATGTGCTTATTGTAGCATGTTCCCAAACACCAAATGCATGTAGTTTGGCTTGTGACAATGCCACTGTTGGAGTTTCACTCAGCGTAAATTGTGTACTATTTTATATAAGCCTGGTTGGTGATTTGTCCTGAACCGCCTACAATAGTTATACCCATTCCCTGACGCAGCCCAACGGTTGATGGAACGGTAACCACCGCACCACTGCTAGAGGCATTCCACACGGTGGTTTGCGGACCACCCACCCTATACTTTATGAATACCCATGCTGCATCCCAATTTGCAGGTCATGAAGAAGTACGCCAGGAATAATCCCATGCTAAATTGAACCTAACAGACACAAAATTAGCCGCAGAATTTAGCCCGGCACTTACATTTTGATTAACCAGACTAATCTGAGAAACACGAATATCACTCGCAAACACATAGGAATGACACCCCGACCCCGCCAGGAGTAGGCAAGACAAGAATATATTTTTCATTTTGATGGTTTTGGATGCTCGGAAACTCCCTTAATTCACTAAAACCTTCCCTCAATTCGAAGAAATAGAGATAAAGGAAAATAACTTATCGTTAGGATTTGGATGGATTGGATAAAGCATATGGTTATTTTTAAATCTAACAACCAATTTCTGAGACAAATTTACAACCAATAAAACCATGTGAACATAAATTGCATTTACTTTTTATTCTATTTGAATGATTTTTAATCTATTTGTAAGCTATATTTTTACTATTGATATATTTACAGAAGGTAAGAATGAAACAAAAAAATAAATTTTAAAATCCAAAAACGACATGTAATCAGTGAATAAAAGAGTTATAATGAAAAAAAAGTTCAAAAATCAAGACTTACCAAAAATGAATATGTAAGTATAATGACATAAAATGAAAATAAAAGACAAAAGTACTTCTCACAGGTACATAAAATTGTCTTTCATTTCATCAACTCATTTTGAAAAACATTGAAGGTTGTTTAAATCAAAGTTAAAATCTCGATGGCGTTACGCTACCCACAACGCGCAGCTTTCGACTACGTCAAAAAAAAAGTCCCCTGAATTTTCTCCCGGGGACTTTCTCCTATCCATTTACACTTACAAAAAATACCTGTTTTCTTCGATGAGTTTCTGAGCAATGGCCTGTCGAGCCATCTTCGTATTTATAGGATCAAGTTTGGTAAACCGCTTTAGTCCCATCATCATCATCCGTAGTTCATCTCCTTCCGCAAAGGCTTGCAGGGCATTTTTTCCGGAAATCCAAAGTCGATCTGCCGTATCATTCAGTAAAACCTGAAGAATCTGTTGTTGAATCGCGCTGGCCGCCTCGCCCCTGGCATGAAAGGTTTTCTCAACACGGAGCAAAGTACTTTCTGCCACGTAGGTTTGAATGGCCATATCAGCAATATCCATGAGAATTTCCTGCTCCTTGCCCAACTGCATCATGAGTTTTTGAACAGCTGCACCCGCCACCATCAAGATGGCTTTCTTGAATTTTGCAATGGCCTGATGTTCCCGCTCAAAAGGGGCATAACTATCCGGAACATTAAAATCGGGAATGGCCATCAATTCTGAAGCTACAGCCGTGGCAGGTCCCATTAAATCCAATTCACCTTTCATGGCCCGTTTCAAAATCATATCCACGGTGAGCATGCGGTTAATCTCGTTGGTTCCTTCGAAAATACGGTTGATGCGGCTATCCCTGTATGCACGATCCATGGGCGCTTCAGCGGAATAGCCCATTCCACCGTAGATTTGAACACCTTCATCGACCACATAATCCAAGGTCTCCGAACCATGTACTTTGAGCATTGCACATTCGATGGCAAATTGCTCCACACCTTTCAACTCGGCCTGCTGGGCATCCATACCGGACGCTTTGAAGCTATCGATGGCGTCTTCAATATTTTGTCCTGCACGATACGCAGCCGATTCACTCGCGTAAGTACGAATTACCTGTTCGGCCAATTTATGCCGAATGGCGCCATACTTGCTGATGGAACGACCAAATTGCTGCCGTTCATTGGCGTATTGCACCGATTTGGTAATGGTCATTTTGCTGGCACCGATGGCTGCGGCCGCCAATTTAATCCGCCCGATGTTTAGAATATTGACGGCAATTTTGAACCCATTTCCCCGGGTACTGAGCATGTTTTCCACAGGAACGGGCGTTTCCTCAAAGAACACCTGTCTGGTGCTGCTTCCTTTGATGCCCATTTTCTTTTCTTCCGGATTCAGCCGAATGTTCCCGAAAGATTTTTCGACGATAAAGGCCGACAAGTTTTCGTCCTGATCGATTTTGGCAAAAACGATGAATACATCCGCGAAGCCGCCGTTGGTAATCCACATTTTTTGTCCAGAAATCAAATAATGTGTTCCTGCATCATTCAAGACGGCTTTCGTTTTTCCGGAATTGGCATCTGAACCGGAGCCGGGTTCGGTAAGGCAATAGCTGGCCTTCCAGGCACCACTGGCCAAAGAAGGAATATATTTCTGCTTCTGACTTTCATTTCCGTAGAGCAGAATGGGCAAGGTACCAATGCCGGTGTGAGCCGACAAGGCCACGGCAAAAGAATAACCTGCGCCAGTGACTTCGGCCACCTTCATGGCAGTATTGAAATTTTTCCCAAAACCTCCGTAGGCTTCGGGCACGGATACGCCTAAAAGTCCAAGTTCACCGGCTTTATCTAAAAGGGAAGGCATCAGTTCCGGATGAGCCATGCTGTCTATTTCTTCCAGCCGATTCCAGACCTCGGTTTCCAGAAAATCCTGACAAGTTTGAGCAATCATCTGTTGTTCCTCGTCGAAATCTTCAGGAGTAAACACCTGATCCCATGAGGTGTCGCGAATGAGCCACTCTCCTCCTTTTAATGTTTGCGAAGCTTTATTCATAAGATGATTTATTGAAGGTTTTCAAAAATTCCGGCGGCACCCTGTCCGGTTCCCACACACATGGTGACCATACCATATTTGGATTTTCTACGTGCCATTTCCGCCATGGTTTGCACGGTCAGTTTCGCACCGGTGCAACCCAGAGGATGTCCGAGTGCAATGGCTCCACCGTTTACATTGAGTTTATCTGTGTCAATGCCCAATTCTCTTTGAATGGCCAGACTTTGAGAAGCAAAGGCTTCATTCAATTCAAACAAGTCGATTTGCCCAAGACCAAGTCCGGCCATCTTCAGGGCTTTGGGAATGGCATATACCGGTCCTACGCCCATGATGGCGGGATCTAACCCAACAGTTGCATAAGAAACCAAACGGGCTTTAGGTAAAAGCCCAAGATCTTTCATTCGTTGTTCAGACATCACAAGCACAAAAGCGGCTCCGTCGGAAGTTTGAGAAGCATTTCCTGCTGTAACGGTTCCTTTGGCATCGAATACAGGCTTTAGTCTGGCCAACGCTTCCAGATTGGTATCGGCGCGCGGACCTTCATCAGTATCTACGACGTAGGATTCCTGCTTTTTCTTGCCATTCTCCACGTAGTGACGAACCACATCAATGGGAACGATTTCATTTTTAAACTTACCGGCTGCAATGGCTGCGGTAGCCCTTTGGTGCGACAATAATGCAAAACGGTCCTGATCTTCACGGGATACCTGATATTTACGGGCCACTTCTTCCGCCGTAAGTCCCATACCCCAATACCAAGTGGGATGGTCTTTGGCCGTTTCTGCGCGGGGAACAATGCGCCATCCTCCGAAAGGAATCGGACTCATGGATTCAACGCCACCCGCAACGATACAATGGGCCATTCCGGATTGAATCTTCGCCACTGCCATGGCGATGGTTTCTAGACCAGAAGCACAGTATCGATTAATTGTAAGACCCGGAACCTGGTCTGTTCCCAGCGCCATCAACGAAATCATGCGGCCAATATTCAGCCCTTGCTCTGCTTCCGGTGTAGCATTCCCCACAATCACATCTTCGATAGTGGCAGGATCCAATTGTGGAATGTCTTTCAGGATTTGCTGAATGACCTGAACAGCCAATTCATCCGGACGTACGAACCGCAATCCGCCTCTTGGGGCTTTGCCCACGGCCGTCCGGTAACCTGTAATAATATATGCTGTTTGCATGGACATTATTTTTTTAATTTCTGAGGGGTTTTCCGGTCTTAAGCATGTGTTGAATTCTTTCGAGGGTGGGTTTGGTTCCCAACAATGAAAGGAATGCCTCACGCTCCAAATCCAACAAATATTGCTCGGAAACCAACGATTTTTCAGACAATGTACCTCCACAAAGGACATAACCCAGTTTCTCGGAGATGAACTTGTCGTGGTCGGAAATGTAATGACCGGCATGCATGGTGTTGGCACCGGCATACACAATTCCCATCCCCTCATTCCCAAGAACCTGAATATCATTCCTTTGAATAGGGCGCGTATATCCACGTTCGAATAATCGAATGGCCGTGGCCTTGGCCTCCGCCAGTTGACGCTGACGACTCGGCACCACCTGATCGATTCCTTTTCTAAAAATACCCAAATCGAAAGCCTGGTGTGCCGAAGTAGCTACCTTGGCCATCCCGATGGTGAGAAAACGATTACGTAAAGTATTGATGCGCACGTCTCCCTCTTTCATTTCATCCGACGTTCTGAGGGCAAATTCCTTGGTTCCGCCGCCTCCGGGGATAACCCCAACACCCACTTCCACCAATCCAATATAGGTTTCCGCATGTGCTACAACGGCATCTGCATGCAAACAAATTTCACAGCCACCACCAAGGGTTAATCCATGAGGAGCCACTACCACCGGCACATCTGAATAACGAATACGCATGGTGGTTTGCTGGAAAGCTCGCACAGCAAAGTTGAGTTCATCCCATTCTTGCTCTATGGCCAGCATCAGAATGAGCGCCAAATTTGCGCCGGCACTAAAATGCTCTCCTTCATTGGCGATGACCAATCCTCGCCATCCTTCGTCTTCGGCCAATTGAATGGATTTCTGAATTCCGGAAAGAACTTCTGAGCCAATGGAATTCATTTTGGTATGAAAAGCCAGGTTCAGTACCCCATCGCCGATATCTGTGAGGGTAGTACCTGCATTTCCCCATACTTTTTTCTCCGTTAAATCGGATAAAATGATGAAGCCGTTTCGGCCTTCCATGGCCTGATATTTACCAGACTGAGGTTGGTAAACTTCTCTGAGACCATTTTTGATGCGGTAAAAACTACGACACCCATTTTTTTGCATGGCAAAAATCCAATCCGGAAGCGTATATCCGGCTTCGGTCATGGCGGTGACGGTGTCCGCCCAACCCAGAGCATCCCAGCTTTCGAAAGGGCCTAAAGCCCAGCCAAATCCCGCTTTCAATGCTTCATCGATGCGTGAAATATCATCTGAAATCTCCGGTACACGCATGGCGGCATACTGGAAAAGCGCATAAAAGGATTTGCGATAAAAATCGGCCGCTTCGTCTTTTCCGGACACCAGCACCTTGAAACGTTGGGCTATCTGGTCTACTGATTTTGCAGCTTCCAGCGTGGCAAATTTCTTCTTTACCTGTGGCTCGTACTCTAACGTATTCAGGTTGAGCGCATAAATCTCGCTTCCACCGGTCGGAAGGGCTACTTTTTTATAAAATCCCTGTCCGGACTTTTGACCCAGCCAACCTTTTTCCACCATACTTTGCAGGAAACCAGGCAATTGAAACATGTCAGCGGCCTCATCTGATATCAGATTGGACTGAAGGCCTTTGGCCACATTGACCAGCGTATCTAACCCCACCACATCGGCGGTGCGAAAAGTGGCCGACTTTGGTCGTCCCAAAACAGGGCCGGTGAGCCGATCGATATCGGAAACCGTGAGATTGGAACCTTCCATCATATGAAAAAGACTCATGATGGAAAAGACGCCGATTCGGTTCGCAATAAATGCCGGGGTATCTTTACATAAGACGGTGGTTTTGCCCAGGAATTTTTCACCGTAGTGTAAAAAGAAATCGACCACTTCCGGTTTGGTTTTGGAAGATGGAATAATCTCTAAGAGCCGAAGATATCGGGGCGGATTAAAAAAGTGCGTGCCAAGGAAATGGGCTGCGAAATCTTCCGAACGCCCCTGAATCAAATTTTCAATCGGAATTCCGGAGGTATTGGAAGAGATAAGGGTTCCCGGTTTCCTGAATTTTTCGACGGCAGTAAACACTTGTTGTTTAATGTCGAGTCGCTCTACCACCACTTCAATAATCCAATCTACATCAGCAATACGAGATAAATCGTCTTCCATATTACCCAGGACAACACGGCTGGCGAAACCGGGGTGATACAATGGATCCGGACTTAATTTCACAGCCGCCTGGAAAGATTGCTGAACGATGCGATTTTTTACAGATCGGTCAGTTAGCGTTTTTCCTGCGGAGGCTTCATCCGAAGTCAGTTCCGTGGGCACCCGATCAAGCAATAAGACCTCCAGACCAATGTTGGCCAAATGAAGGGCAATTTGAGAGCCCATGACCCCTGAACCTAGTACAGCGGCCTTTCGAATATGACGATATGGCTTTTGATAAGACATTATAATTGAGATTGTAGTGATGTAGCATCCATGTTGGTAGCCGAACGGGTTTGATTTTTCAGCGTTTGAACCACCCGAAAAAAAGCTTCAATATCTTCGGCAGGAATTTGCTGGTATAGCGCTTCATTGAATTGCTTCACCGATTCTCTGGAAATAGCACGTTTGCGTTTTCCTTTATCGGTTAAAAAAACACGAACCATACGCTTGTCTTGTTTATCCGCTTCACGAATAATCCAACCCTTTTCTTCGAAACTTTTGAGCGTTCTGGTAAGCCCTTTGGGTTCCATCCCAATGGCCGGACCTATGTGCGTTACAGGCGTGCCCTGTTTGGGATCTATATTCAGTAAAATAAAACCGGAAGACGCCGACAAATCATGATCCATGCCAAGAACATTGTACATTTTCATGATGGCGTGCCAGGCCGTCTTTATATTGAAACAAAAAGTTTGTTCTTTGGGCAGGTGTTTGGACATGGGTTAAAATTAAAAATAAAGTATGAAAACATACCATCTATAATTTTAAATTCTCCTAAAATATACAAACAAAAAAAGCACCTTTCTTTCGAAAAGTGCTTTAGGAAATGTTAGATAAGGTTTTATGGAATCACGATAACAGCGTGTCTCCAACCTTGTTCGGATTGTATTTGATATACACCCGGTGCCAGATCTGGCACTTTCAAGTAATGCACTTCACCAGGTTCAAGGGTTTGGTTAAATGCCTGCACACCTTGTGCGCTGATCCATTGAATGCGCTGGGGAACTGAAATAGATTGATCAAGTTTCACTATACTCCCTACGGACATTGGGTTGGGAGATACCCTGGAGGTTTGGCCGTTTTCATCACAGGAGCTGGACAACAATCCGAAAGACTGATAACCTCCATCGAAATCATATTGAGAGAGACGATAGTAGGACAAATCAAAAGGATTCGGATCTACCACTACATAGGTTTTGGGAACAGAAGTTGTACCGGCACCTTCGATGCGGGAAACCGTTTCCCAGGCAACCCCATCATCCGATCTTTGAACAAGGAAGTAGGCGTTGTTGATTTCCCCTTCCGTTTTCCACACCAAGTGGTTTTGCCCTTTGAAACATTGGGCATCGAATTGGGTTAAAGAGACGGGTAGCGGACCAATTCCATCTACACCAGCACCCCACCAGGAGAAGCGGTCGATATGTTGAATGGTAAGCTTCCTGAAATTATGTTGGTAAACCTGGGTCGTAAAGGAGGTGTCCCATTGATTGCCGACTGCGTCCCAACGAAATCCTTTCAGACCGCTGTTTGAATGGTCGGGAATCCCATTGGCCGGAGCCTCTGCCGGTGCATATACAATGTCCACAGGTACCAGGACCAGACGTGGTGTAGAAATGCCAGAAACGACGAACTTTATTGGGTTTGTTAGGAATAGAAGGAATGGCTTCCGACCCGGCAGGATAAGTGGCGCTGGTATCGAGTGCAGCGTTATAGGTAGAAACCCCTGCAAGACCAATGACACCAGAATTCAAATTAAAAGTTACCGGAATATATTGACCATCGGTATTTCCGAATGGAAAAAGATAATGATCTGTACTATTTCCAATCTGACGATGCAAAATAGCGGATCCATCTCTGGTTTCAGCAAAATAGTATCCCTCACCGGTTCTATTCAATGCCGTATCTGCTGGATTTAAAATGGTAAACTCACGGCTATTAAGGTCCACAATACCATCTTCCAAAGTAACCACTCCTGTAGTGCTCACTTCTACATCCACATCTAAAATCACCCTGGTATTGGCACCGATAACTTTAAAGTGATTAAAATATTCTGTACCCGCAGCAGCATAGATACGCTGATTTGCGTTGCCATCGAAGATAACAGTTCCATCAGCTGGCACAAAAGTACCTCGGTTAGTCCAGTTTCCACGTACGGTTAAGGTGCGGGGAGTAGAGTTTGATTGCATATATACAATTGCTCCTGTATCAATGGTAAAGTCGCGACAAACGGATTCTACACCGCCCGAACCGGTCACCACAGGAAATTGAGGGATACACGTTTGTACGGGTTTCACCAGTACGTCATTGGTATCTGCAGGTGGCTCTTCTACCAGCAGCCAATTGCTTCCGGTCCATTGTACCCAGTTATGACCGAGATTCCAAAGAGAGTCGGCCTCGACACCAACCCAGAGATAATCTCCAGCAGTAAGTCCTGATGTATCTGGAGGGATAAGCACATTTACGTGTGCGGTGTCCAAAAGGGAACGGGCGCATGTGCTGCCAGGAATTTTCTTGGCCTGAACCGTGAACGATTCCGAATTGGCTAATCTAAAGGTAGCCAGGGTAATGGTATTTCCTGTTCCCAAAACAGAGCTGCCTTTGTTAGCAGTCTGCGTCAGATTTTGAATGGTGTAAATGACATACAATTCGGAATTGGGCAAATCGATAGAGGCAGAGGTGGCCAAACAAGTATTTCCACCGACCACATTTAATGTCAAATTGTTTTCAGGAGGATTACAAGCAACCACAACCGAGTTGGAAGGTCCACTTTCTGCAAGTCCGGTTCCAGTAGCAGTGGCTGTTAAAGTACCTCCTGCATATAAATCATAATAGGTGGCAGACAAACCAGTCACGGTCCACGTTCCTCCGGAAACCGTAGCCGTTCCTATCTGATAACCATCAATATATAATTTGATGACGGTACCATTGGTCATGGTGGATGTCCCGCTAACACTGGTGCCTTGTTCCAGATAAGTTCCAATAATCACAGGTGCTGTGGACGTGCCTTGAACTGTAACGGTGTTTGAAACTGGAGAAACGGCTTTTCCAGTGGCCAATGCCGTTGCAGTGATATTGTTTCCAGTGGCGAGTACAGGAGAAATACCTGTTAACGACCATGTACCATCGGCTTGCACTGTAGTGGTGCCAATACTTACACCACCTTTTAAAACCGTAATCACTGTTCCGGCCGCTTCGGTAGAAGTTCCAGAAACCGAGGTAGCGCCATGAATAATAGGACCATTAACCACCGGAGCTATGGTAGTTTGAGACACTGTAACGGAGCCAGGTACAGAGAAACAGCGAAGACCGTCTCTACCATAAGCTCGTACAACAGATCCAAGACGCAAGGTTACGTTAGGAATAGACCAAGACGTTCCAGCAGCGGTTACGGATCCTACGAAATATCCATCCACAAAAAGAAATACAGCATGCGCACTGGTTTTGGTTCCGGATATAGTTTGGGTTCCAGGCTGAACAGACGAAGTGATGACAGGACTTGCCGTTGTAGTTTGGCTGCCCAAACACTGAGACGTTACAGGAGATTCACATTTACCCGGCTCCTGAGCAGTAGCCAGGTATGTGCCATTGCTCTGACAATTGGGACCTGAATTACAATTGGTTGCATTGGTATTACACTTCACAAAATAGCTAGAAGCAGCGGTTACTAAAGTTTCTGTGTACAAAGGAGTGGAAAAGGTGCTATTATTGGAGTAATACACCCGTAAAATGGTTCCCTCCGGCCACGTTGTAGCATTGGTCAAATTCACTCCTTTAGTAGTTAAACAGGCGAAGGTCGGCGAGGCTGTACACGTTCCACCGATGGTTACGGCATTAGAAAGAACAGATACAGATTTGTCCGTTGCTTCCGCCGTGGCGGTAAGCACTTCGCCAACATCTAAACTAGAAAGTCCGGTGATTTGCCATGCGCCGCCGGATACAGTAGCGGTACCAATTTCTACACCTTGATTATAAAGGCGGATGAGGGTTCCATTAGGCTCAGTGGATGTTCCTGAAACGGTGGTCGTTCCTCCGAGAATCGGACCAGAAATGATGGGGGGAAGGGTACGTACAGGAGGAAAACCAGCTTGACCAGCTTGGCCGGCAGGGGTTGGCACAGCATAGGAAATCAGGGCTTCCCAGGACTTATCAACACTTGGCATGCTATCGTCATCAAATCCGCTCATGTCCGAAATTCCACCGCGAAGGGCAGACTGGGTATTGATCACTGTATTTGCCACCATTCGGACAGGGGTGGTTGAGTTGAATGAAGGGAAATACGTTTTAATGGTGGCCAAGGGCATAAAAAAATCGTAGAAATAGTCATCATCTCCACAATTCATGGAGTAAGCCAAGGAAATTTGGGCGTATTGATTAAAAGGAAGTGTGGTAAGCAAAGTCGGATTATTTGTGCCATCCGTGTTATAGAGACGAACCCCAAAATTGGTCACCAGAATAATTTCCATTTCAAAGCCTGGATTTCCTGTAACGGCATTGGGGTCGGCGTTCGTCCCGGAAAATCCAAATTTCCCATCCGTATCCAGAAGAACAGAATATCCTTTGGAGTTTGGCGCAAAATTCCCAATCCGGAACCTAAACACCATGTTGGTGTCTCCACTATTTACCGTCATACCATAATAAGAAGAACTATATACGCCTGGGGCATCCACAAAGTCCGTGAAGCCACACGCAGGACCCGTTCTCGTATCCGAAGTAGGTTCGGAAAATGGTAACACCAGACGATTCAAAGACACTTCACTTTCCGTTTCATCGTCGGAAATAAATCCACGCTTATCCAGGGAAACGTAACCATCATTGTTTGGATCCAATACGGCTTTCCCGGGAGCAGCAGCAGGGCGTACAATCAGTCCTTTGGTTTGACCATGCAGTGTACTTAAACCCTGAAGCGAAACCAATAAAACAAAAGTGTAAACAAGGAGTTTTTGAGAAAAGGAGAACATATGGGTTCTTTTGAGTTAATCAGGAAAAGTTTAAAACAAAGCATACACTTTGACCTTACCCTTTTACCTGTTTCAAATTTAGACCCTTACAAAATCTGAACACCTGATATATCGTCTAGATTTTAGACAATATAAACCCCAACAAACCCATTAATTCATCTTATTTAAAAATAATCCAAAATTGAACAAAAACATTTAAAACACTCTATACCAATATTTTAATGAAATTATCGTTTAAAATCCACAACTTTAAACCAAGAGAGGCGCTACACCAAAACAGCAAAATGATTTTACACAATAAAAATTAAATACTTGTATTACAATAACTTGATTAAATTTAAATGGAAAAATTGACTTTGAGCCATGTCCACAAAATCCACCAAATTCCAAATTATAGACTACCGTTTTTGATTTAAAAAACTGCATTTTTAGTACAAAATCGACTTGAAAGTTCATGTCAGGACCCAAGCAATTCTGAATTTCCAAGGGCCGCTAATCGATGTTCATTTCCTGATCATCCACATGCCTGAAGTATAAAACAGGCCCACCAATTGGGCAACATCAGACAAACGACTCGGTCCTCTTTCTTAAACCAATCCCAAAGTCCCTGTTCAAGTAACCCCCTAATTTCTATCTGTTGATGCTACACCATTCGGCCAAGGAACGCTGATAGTTCACCAAAGCAGAGACTCAAAGATGTTTTTCCATTTTAGGATTGTGAGCCATTCCATTACCTATCACAATGCCACCTGCATACCCTTCCCCTTCAACAGCCATTCAACAGAATCAGTTTAAGCCATCAATTAATCTGTATAAAAGCGCCATGTCCAGGACAAATCAAGGACATGGAGCCTGCCATGGAAGTAAAAAATGTAGATAAAAAGAGAAATGGGGTAAAACGATTTCGGTAGAGCCTCTTTGTTGCACAAACGTGGGAAAACATCTTTGCATCCGCCAGGCAAAAGTGCGAAGACATAATGATCCCATGCTGAGGGATGCTTATTTCCGCCATGTTAATTCCCCTGTGGAAATCCACTTCATTAAAACGGGCGCCGCCACAAACCACAATGGAACTTTATATCGAAAAAGTGCGCCTAAGACAGGTGTGGTCCATCCTAAAATGGCAAAAAACAACAACGCCATCGTCAGAAAGTACCAAAGCATTGGTTTTGTCCAAGCTCCCGGTGCTTTCAAACTTCCCCAAATCAATAGTCCCCAAAACCAAAGGTTATCTCCCAAAGCAGGCAGATTCCTCCACGACCAACGGGAGGGTAAGGGTTCAAAAAAAGCATTTAGCCAGGCTTGGGGCAAGGCCTGCATTAAACCAGAAAGACTGTTTTCCAAATAATCTTGCTGAATAAGACTGCCACTCTGTTCGCTCAAAGCAAGGTTTAAAAAGTTTTGCTGTTTAAAATAAATGGAATGGACTAAATCTACGCTGTCTGTAGACAAATCATAAACGACCAAAGCAAGTAAGAGTGCTCCTAAAAAAGGCAGGTACAATTGCGGACGTTTAATCCAGTACGTGAAAAGAAAAAGGCCCGTCGTCGGGAGCAACAAAGCCGCCACATAAAATTTAGTCAACAGCAGCAGCCAGGTAGCCAGGCCAATGGCTATCCAACCCCAAACGGCACCTGCATCTTGCTTTAACCGTGCAAATCCGGCAAACAAAACTGCGGCAAACAAGACCAAAAGCGTTTCCTTTAAAGGCGGTCCCACCCACAGCAGCAAACCGGGAATCAAAAACAAGGATAGCGCGACATGGGCAGAGGATACTTTAAAAAATGAACCGGTAGCGCGCGCCAGCCAGCCGGTACCCAACCAAGCCATAAAAGCAAACCAAAGGCTATGGGTGGTCATTTGTTTATCCGTAAAAAAAGCAATAAGCGCGTGAAAACGAATCACTAACCGGTTATCGTTATACATGGTATTTCCATGAGGATGCACCCAATTGGCCATGTGATCGAAATACTGCCCATGATGTTCAAAGTCGCGTCCCAGGCCCACCATGTTTTTTAAAAACAATCCTGGCTGGCTATCTACAAATCCATGTAAAGTAATACCATCATAGAAAAAGCGATAGATATCTGCTTTGGATAAATCAGGATAATAAAAGGTGTACACGTACCAGACCAGCAAGGCACCGGCCACTTTAAGCAGGAATAATCCCAAAGACCACCACCGGCTGAATTTGCCCATGGGAATCAAAGGAAATGCGTAGGCCAAACCTGAAAAAACAAGGAACCAAAGCCAAAAGACGGGAGAAAAAAAAGACCACCAAGCCATCAGACCCAAACGGGTTTAAACAAATCCCGAAACTCAGGTGGGCCGGAAAACAAACTTCCTTGTAAATCGTCTAATACTTCTTTGGTTTCCGGACTCAAAGCCTCATAAATGGCTTCCAATGCTTTCTCTCCCAAAGCCAACGGCAAACCACCCATGGTCACAACCTGATCGCCAACCATCATGGCTTCCCATTGAAAAGACAGTTCATCTTCACAAGGGGTTTGATGCAAGGCACAGGTCGATAAAAAGTCAGCAATGCCAGCTTCCTGGTCTTGAAATGAAGCAGCCCGCGACTCCAAATTCATCTTTTCCATGAATTGGCGTAAAGTAGCCAGCGAGGCGCCGGACATGCGGGTTTGTTGTTCCTGGGCGCAATGCAGGCAAATGGCCGCCTCCAAATCGCATGTATGCTTCTCTTCCCATGGATATTTGCGAAAATGCTTTACCACCTGATAGGGAACAAGCCCCTCCGCTTCCTGCTGAAGAGATCGCTCGCACAGGCTGCAATGCGCAAATGGCGCACCCGTATCTTCATGGAAAAATAGAGGAGTCGAAAACAATGGATAGCATTTGCCAGCAAAATTAATGATAATACACGTAGGGTGACTTCACATAATTCGTGTAATTTTACCCAATGGGCTATATACACCAAATCAGATACGCCTACCGAAGACTCATCCTTGGGTTTATTCCTGTACGTGCCTATTTGATTGAAACGTCCCTGTCCGTCTCAAATGTGCAAAATCGATTACAATCGATCATTGCGCATGATCCACTTTATTTTTTACGTACCATTCCAAACGAAAAACCATACAGCGGTCGGATGGATGGAAATCGCTTCACCGCCATTCGAAAAGGAAAAAAGCCCTGGGAAAGAAGAATGAAAGTACGGGGAAAAATTCATCCACCTATCCCGGGAGGCGATGGTAAAACAAGAATTGGGCTCATGATGTCCACCCCACTTTCGCCGTTTAATTTTCTGTTTCTTGGGATCGTGTATGCCTTTTTCCTACTCTTATACCCTACCCCATTTTCATGGTGGCCGGCCAATGTGTTGCTTTGGCTTTCTCCTCTGTTGGTAGGTTCCCTTTGGACGAGTTTTTCCTTCAAACATATTTACAGACAGGAAAAACTATTCTTTTTCAAACAGTTAGAAGCCACAAGAATTCCAGATTCCATGGCGCGCCAGTCCAAATATCTTTAACCTTCCACCATATCAGAAAGAATCAGCCACCGATCGGTTTTTTCATCAATTTGCTGGCTGACCTCCGCTAATTCGGTGGTTACCTTCACCAAGGCCTCGTGACTCAATGTTCCTGAGGAAAGTTGCCCTGTTAGTTCCTGCTTTTTCTCTTCTAACCGACTGATTTCATTTGGCAAGGATTCAAATTCCAGTTTTTCCTTATAGGATAACTTGGTTTTCTCCTTTGGTGTTCCGGCGGAAATGTTTTGATTTTTTGGCGCCTGTTGGGCCAGTTGCTGTTGCTTTTCTTTTTCCCGAATCTTCTCTTCTTCCTGCCACGCCCTGTATTCAGAGTACGAACCTCCAAACACCCGAACCTGACCTTTCCCTTCAAACACAAACAACTGATCTGCCAACCGATCCATGAAATGGCGGTCGTGACTTACCATCACCAAACAGCCGGGATAGGTTTCCAGAAAATCTTCCAGTTTCTTTAATGTCAATAGGTCAAGATCGTTGGTAGGTTCATCCAAAATCAAAAAATTCGGCTGTCGAAGCATCACTAACATCAGAGAAAGTCGTTTCTTCTCACCACCACTTAATTGGTGCACGAATTGATATTGCTGCTCATTTGAAAAATCGAACAACTGAAGCATTTGCGCCGCGGACGCTTTGGCATATCGATCGCTTTCAAAGACTTCGCCCACTTCTCGAACCACTTCGATCACCCTTTTATCCATAGGCAAATGGCGTTCTTCCTGGCGGTAATATCCAATTTCCAGTGTTTCGCCGCGTGTAACTTTTCCTGCATCGGGTTGCAATTCGCCCAACATCATTTTCAGCAAGGTAGTTTTACCCGTCCCATTAGGCCCCACAATACCAATACGCTCCCCTTTTCTGAAAGAATAAGTGAATCCGTCCATTAACTTGAGCTCACCAAAACTTTTAGACACTTTAATGAGTTCTAAAATCTTGGAACCCATTCGTTTCATCCGGGAATTGAGCTCGAACTCCCTTTGTTTTTTCAGCGAAAAGGCTTTTTCCTGAATCAGAGAAAATGCATCCAGACGGCTCTTCGATTTCGTACCGCGGGCTTTGGGCATTTTTCTTACCCACTCCAATTCTCTTCGATAGATATTTTGGGCTCGTTCTACTTCACTTAACTGCGCCGCCTCTCGCTCCGCCTTTTTCTCTAAAAAATAAGCGTAATCGCCATCATATGAATAAAGTTTCTGTTGATCGAGCTCTACAATCCGGTCGCAAACGGCATCTAAAAAATATCGATCGTGCGTCACCATAAGCAAAGTAAGTCCGGGTTGATCCAAAAAGGATTCCAACCACTCAATCATATCAATGTCCAAATGGTTGGTGGGTTCATCCAGAATCAGAATATCAGGTTGTTGCACCAGAACCGCCGCTAGCGCCACTCTTTTTACCTGACCGCCGGACAAAGTTCCCATGGCCCTGGAAAAATCCGGAAGACGGAGTCGGTCGGAAATTTCCTTTAATCTATGCTCGAGTGACCAGGCTTGTGCTGATTCCATGGCCTCCATGGCATGGTTCAACGCATTTTCGTTTTGAGAGGCCAATGCAGCTTGATACGCTTCTATGGCTTGCACCGCCGGATTCTTGGGATCCATGAGGGCTTCTTTCACCGAAAGTTCCGGAGGATACGGAGGTTGTTGCGGCACATAACCCAAACTATAACCATCCCGAATGGCCACTTTTCCTCCTTCGCCGGGTTCGTCTCCGGCCAAAATTTTCAATAAAGTACTTTTACCCGTTCCATTCCTGGCCACCAGAGCCGTTTTTTCTCCTTTCGCCAACCCAAGGGTTACTTCAAAAAATAAGGTACGATCCCCGTAAGTTCGGGTCAATTTTTCCGCCAACAACACATTCATGGGTCAAAAGTAAAGGGAATTCCCCGGTTTACCGCATCGAAAGGGATGGCGGCGATTGTAATTTTTGCATGGCTGGTCCTACACAAGACAAAAGTTCCATGGCCGTGGTGCCTGCTTCTCCATACTGTGCTGCGGCCAACTGACCTGCTATTCCGTGTACATATACGCCTACACATGCGGCGCGCACCGCAGAAAGTCCGGCAGCCAGAAGTGCGCCGATGATACCGGACAACACATCTCCGGAACCACCTGTAGCCATGGCACTTGTCCCTGAAGAAGACGCAATGGCTTCGCCCTGTGGCGTAAAAATCCATGTTACGCGCCCTTTCAACACCCAAACAAATCCCGTTTTTTGCGCCAAACGTCTGGCAGATTGCCACCTGTCCATTCCATGGCGGTGTGGACCTGCCAATCGGTCAAACTCTTTGGGATGAGGCGTTAATACCACCTGATTATGCGGAAAAAAGGAAAGCCAGGTGGGTTGTTCTGCCAAAATGTTCAATGCGTCGGCATCCAGCACCACCGGCCAGTCGAAACCTGGAATTGCTTGCTTCAGCCACTGTCGGGTTTCCGCAGCCATTCCCATGCCCGGCCCCAGCACCACCGACCGGATGGTTTCCGGGAAAAAAACGTGGCCGGATAAAACCTCTGTTCCTGCCGGAAAAGCCATGAGGGCAGGAAAGATAGATTGTAAAACAGACACTTGATTCTGCGGAATGCCACAAGACACCAATCCGGCACCGGCATGAAGCGCGGCCATTCCGGAAAATCCGATGGCACCCATTTTTCCAAAACTTCCGCCCAGGCATGCCACGTGACCAAAGGTGCCCTTATGTCCATAAAAAGGACGAGCCGGCATCCAGCTCCGCACCCAATCCGAAGTCAGGAAAAATTCCCGGGTTGGAAAAGCCTCCTCCGTTTCGGAAGGTAAGTTCAGCGGCACGATGGTAAAAGGACCCGTTAGTGGTGCATGGTCATCAAAGAGTAAAGACCATTTGGGCCGATCGATGGTAAAAGTATGCTGCGCCACCAATACTTTTGATTCATCGGAAGGCGCGTCTGCCAATAATCCGGACGGAACGTCGATGGCCCATTTGATGCCGGATTTACCGCGTACAGAGTCTATGTATTGAACCCATTCGCCTTCCGGTGCCTTGCGCAATGCCGTTCCAAAAATGCCGTCGATCCACACATCAGCTTCCAGTGAAACGGGTAGTGAACCATCCAATTCGGTGTGCAGCACTGTTAGCCAGTGAGACATAGATTGTATTCGTCTCCAATTCAAATCCATGTCGGGAGAAAATGCAGAAGTGAATCCTGGTAACACCACGGAAACCTTCCAATGGGTTGCCAGCCATCTGGCCAGGACGAGTGCATCGCCTCCATTGTTGCCTTTTCCCGCGCAAAGAACAATATGACGGGGTTGAATGTGGTTCAGAATGGGTTGCATGGTTTGGAAAAGACGGAAGCCCGCTCTTTCCATCAGGGCGTCGGAAGAGATTCCTTCTCTGGCCACTGCATCTGCATCTATGGCAGGCAAAAGATCATTTTTCCAGATTTTCATTTCCCTGGCGAGTTTGGAAGAATTTTCAGCCAAGAAACCAGCCATTGGGCCGAAGGCTCGTAGTCTTGAAGCCTCAGATTAAAGAAACAAAGATCGGCCCGGCGAATTTTTTCAATTTCCGGCCATTGGTGGCTCATTCTGGCGCGTACTTCAGATTCCTGCAGACCACTGCGCGCCATGACCCGTTGAATACGAGTTTCTTCTGGCGCTGTTACCACGACAACCCAATCACATTGAGCGGAGGAACCGGATTCAAATAGAATGGCGGCTTCACGGGCCAGAACGGGCGCGGCTGCGTGTTGTGCAGCCCATTCAGCATATTTTTGAGCCACCGCTGGATGTACCAGGGCTTCGAGATTCTTTTTAAGCACAGCATCATTAAAAATCCATTGTGCCAATTGAAGTTTATCGAGACTGCCATCGGGCAAAAGCACAGGACCTGGCATCAAAGCCTGGACACGTAATAGAAAATGAGGTTCCAGATAAAGTTCCCTTGCAGCTTCGTCGGCAAAAAAAACAGGAATACCAAGCTGCATGAGCGCCCGGGCAAAAGTTGACTTTCCACCTCCAATACCTCCGGTGATGCCCAAATGGAGACTCATGGATTTACCATCATGGAATCCAGGGACAACTCAAGAATGTCCACATCGGGAGGCAGAGCCGTTTTCAGGCTTTGCATGGCGTGGGCGGAGGAAAATACATGGTGATTGGCCTGGATGGCAGGATCAGCAGGAACTTCAAGAGGCGACCAAAAAGATTTAAACCAAAAGGGCATGAGTTCGAATCCGGTGGCGGCTAAAAGGATTTGTCCGGAAGCAATGGGTGCAGGAGGAGAAGCTGAGGTAAAAAAAGAAACCCTGAGATTGACTTCTTGGGGCAATCTCAGGGTTTGAATGGTCCAAATGGCCAGACTCAATGCCACGCAAACCAGATAAACGACCATATTGGCCCTCACCCGTTCACGTTTGTCCGGCATAGATTAGCTTTTTTTATCGGCCAACGCCATGGAAGATTCCATAGAAATGGCCGCTTTTTCCACTTTTACCTTTTGTTGGTCGTGCAATTCAAGAATAAAAGTGGTGTCGTCTGAATCCACAATTTTTCCATGAACACCGCCAATGGTCACCACGCGGTCACCTTTTTTCAGATTTTCACGGAAATTTTTCTGTGCTTTCGCCTTTTTGGTTTGAGGGCGAATCATGAAAAAATAGAAAACCACAAAAATGAGGGCAAGAAACAGGATGTTTCCATAACCACCGAGTGGATCTTGTGCTCCTGCCGGAGCGGCTTGTAGTAAAAAAGACATGTACATTTAATTTGTGGTTTCAGGGGCTTGAATATTCCCTTTCATGTGTAGAACGTGTAGATTAGGCTGCGTGTTGGCAGAAATCTCCACCGTTTTGTCTTGCGGTCCGCTTTTTCCCGCAGAGTCGAATTTCACGCGAATCACACCCGATTCTCCCGGACGTAGTGGTTTTTGTGGGTATTCAGGGACAGTACAACCGCAAGATGGTTTAGCAGAACCAATGACCAAATCTTCTTCGCCTGTATTGGTAAAAGAAAACTCATGTTCTACCACCTGACCTTGTTGAATGGTACCAAAGTCGAACGTAGTGGTTTCAAAGTTAAGTGAAGTGGTTTTTCCTACCACATCAGCGGAAACGGCATTTCCGGTTTTCTCTCCGCAACCTGCAGACCAGAGCATGGCCGCGAGCCCCGTTAGGGCAATCATAGACTTCATCATGTTTACTCTGTTGGGTTTATTTGACTGGTTTTGTTATCCATCAATCCCCGGCCCGTTTTCTGGATTCTTCCTTCGGCCCGGAAACTGAGTGCTAATTTATCCAAAATTCCATTGATAAACGCATTGCTCTTAGGCGTAGAAAAGGATTTGGAGATTTCGATGTATTCATTTAGAGAAACTTTCACTGGAATGCCAGGAAAATCCACCAACTCCGTTAAAGCCATTTTCATCAAAATAAGATCCATAACGGCAATTCTTTCTGCTTCCCAATTCTGGGCTTTTGATTGAATTTTCTCCTGAAACTCATCGGCATGAAGGATGGTTTTTCTGAATAAATCAATCATAAACTGCTGATCCTCTTCTGTATCCTTAAATAGTTTCGGAAGTTTAAAGGATTTTCCACTACCCAGGTCCCGCATGAATTTTTCAACGGCCGGATTCACCACATAGAGGTCATCGATCCAATGAATATTCATTTCTTCATAGACGCCTTCCAGGAATTCATCTTCGAAAACAAACGTTTCATAAAAAAACAAAACGAACTGCAAGTCTTCGGCCTTCGATGCAGATTCCTGGGTCACGTAAGACTGATAGGTATCAGTGGCTCTTAGCTTTTTCCAATACTTCCGGACCAATTCACGGTCGTGGTTCCAGCTCACTTTATACTGAGTGAGGACTTTCTGATAACCTTCGCTCAACCGAATGGCTTCAATGATTGAATTGGCGGTAAAAGGGGTGGACTCTCTCAAGTCTTGTTCCGAGGGGCGAAACTTCTTCCTCGCCTCTTCTCTTTCTTTCAACGCTTCAAAATGCACTTCGATGAGTAAATGGACCTGATAAA
Organism: uncultured Candidatus Competibacteraceae bacterium; assembly: GCA_964578885.1. Lineage (GTDB taxonomy): Bacteria > Bacteroidota > Bacteroidia > CAIKAF01 > CAIKAF01 > CAZRHR01. Next base: position 35,576 of record CAZOEO010000016.1, read on the forward strand.
GGAACAGGGTATAAATATCCTGCACACTTTTATGTAAGGCTTTTTCAGCCTTTGGTAAATCGTGATCTTCCGCTTGGAAAAAGGCGTATAAAGCCTGAAGGATTTTGATCCTTAAATGTCTTCTGTTGAGCATGTGTAAAATACTGTGTCCGGAAAAGCCGGATTTGGCTGATGCCAGTGTTTAGCGGGTGGTATTCAGGGCGGAAATAGCTGCAATTCTTCTTTTTGCAAACTGGATGGCTACATCTCCGCTGAACTGACGTGTTTCGTTGGCTTCTTTTAAAATATCCAATGTAACACCGTAGATGTACTCCGCCTTTTTCATGGCAATGGGCTTGTCGTAGCCACGTAACTCACCATAAACATTGATTAATCCACCTGAATTGATTAAAAAATCCGGAGCATAGATGATGTCACGGTCCATGAGCTTCTGCCCGTGTACCTTTTCATCTTTTAATTGGTTGTTGGCGCCACCGGCTACGATTTCGCAGCTTAAACGATTCAAGGTATCGTCGTTCAAAATCCCACCCAACGCGCATGGTGCAAAAATGTCCATTGGCGCATCAAAGACCATTCCTGGATCAATGACTTCCACATCGAAGCGAGAGGTTACTTCTTTGAGTCGATCTTCAAAGATATCGGCTACAGCAACTTTTGCGCCTTCCTTTACTAGGTTTTCGATTAAATAGCGTCCTACATTACCAGCACCCTGCACTACCACTCTCTTACCGGAAAGGCTATCTGTACCCCAACGATATTTTGCAGCTGCTTTCATGCCCATGTACACGCCATAGCCAGTTACTGGAGATGGATCACCAGATCCTCCGAGATATTCAGGCAAGCCGGTAACATGCTTGGTTTCCATACCGATGTATTCCATATCCCGCGTCCCCATGCCTACATCCTCAGCCGTAATATATTTTCCACCGAGGCTGTTTACAAACTTTCCGAAACGGCGAAGCAGGGCTTCGTTCTTCATGGTACGAGAATCGCCCATAATCACGGCTTTTCCACCTCCAAGATTTAAACCGGCAATAGCGGCTTTAAACGTCATGCCTCTGGAAAGACGAAGCACATCATCGATGGCCGCTTCATCTTTTTCATAATGCCACATCCGGGTACCACCGAGGGCGGGACCCAATACGGTATTGTGAATACCAATCACCGCTTTCAGACCGGAAGCCGCATCATGGCAAAAAACCACTTGCTCATGTTCCATGTCTTGCATTTGAGACAAAACTCCGGTGGAGGTTACATTCAATTTTTTTACTTCCAGTTCCATGCCCTGATTCTTTAGATAAACCGTATCTGTTTAGTCTTCGGTTTGTGGCGCAAAAGTAGGTTTTTTTTCCTTTACCACAAGAGATGAAAAAGGATTCTGACCCAGCACACCGGAACAGTTTGTACCTTTGCGTTGTGAAAGCGTTATCTCGCCTAAATCCTTATTTCTGGAAATACCGTAATGCCCTGTTGCTGGGCGTAGTTTTTACCGTGATTTCCAACCTTTTCGCTATTTATCCGGCTCAGGTAATCCGGGAAATTGTAGATATTGTAGTCGACAATTTGAGGCTTAGTAAAGCTTTTGCTCAAAGTCCATTGCAACCCGCTTTAAACGAGGACCTCATCACCCTTTCCCTGCTTGCGGCCGGCATCGTCATTGGCCTGTCTTTACTGAAAGGCATCTTTCTTTTCCTTGTCCGCCAAACCATTATTGTGGTATCCAGACACGTGGAATATGATTTAAAAAATGACTTGTACGCCCATTACCAAAAATTAGATTTAACGTTTTATAAGTTAAACAGTACCGGTGACCTCATGAACCGGATTTCAGAGGATGTAAGCCGGGTCAGAATGTACGTTGGTCCAGCCTTGATGTACGGAATCAATCTTCTGGTGCTCACCATTTTGGTAATTTACACCATGATTCGTGTGAATCCTGTACTTACTGCCTATGTGCTTATTCCTCTTCCGCTACTCAGCCTGGCCGTTTATTTCGTAAACACCGCCATTCTCAAAAAAAGTGAATTGGTCCAGCAAAAATTGTCCGGCCTGTCGTCCCTGGTTCAGGAAGCCTTCTCCGGCATTCGTATTTTAAAAGTGTACAATCGACTTCCCTATATGGAAGGAGAAATGGAAAAACAGGCCCGGGACTATCAGAAGGAAAACCTTGGGCTCATCACCATTAATGCGATTTTTTTTCCATTAATTATGTTGCTCATTGGTTTAAGCACACTCATTGCCGTGTATGTGGGTGGGTTTCATGTGGCAGATGGGAAAATCACACCCGGCGTTATCGCAGAATTTATTATTTATGTGAATCTGCTGACCTGGCCGGTGGCTTCTTTGGGTTGGGTTACCTCCATTGTACAGCGCGCCGCCGCCTCGCAAATCAGAATTAATGAATTTCTGGACCGTAAGTCTGACATCACCTGGGAAACCCAGGCCCAAAACAAACGGGTGGCTGGAGAAATACATTTCGATCATGTTTTCTACACTTACCCGGAAACCGGCATCCAAGCCATTTCTGACCTAAATTTGCACATTCCAGCGGGAGCCACGGTGGCCATTACAGGAAAAACCGGAAGTGGTAAATCTACCTTTGCCCAATTGCTACTCCGATTTTTCGACCCTACGGACGGTCATATACGAATCGACGGAAAAGATTTAAAATACAGTGACTTAGGCTACATTCGCAGCCAAATCGGTTATGTTCCCCAAGAGGTTTTCCTTTTTTCGGATACCATTGCCAACAACATTAGTTTTGGTTTTTCAGGCGAGGAGGTAGATCAGGAAAAAATTATCTGGGCCGCGAAACAGGCGCATATTCATGACAACATTGTGGGTTTCCCGGACCAATACCAAACTAAAGTTGGAGAAAGAGGTCTAACCCTAAGTGGAGGCCAAAAGCAAAGAATTTCCATTGCCCGTGCTTTGCTTCGGAATCCGAGTATTTTGGTGTTGGACGATTGCCTGTCTGCAGTAGACACCGAAACGGAAGACATTATTCTACAACATTTGCGTGTTTTGATGCAGGATAAAACAAGTATATTTATCTCGCACCGCATCTCCGCCGTTCGGCATGCCGATATTATTTTGGTGATTGAGGAAGGAAGAATCGCAGAAAAAGGGACGCACGCTGAACTCATGGCACTCCAGGGACTTTATTACGATCGGTACCAGCAACAATTATCTGAAACTGCCGGAAAAATAAATTAATTCAAGCCTACAGGTTTGGTTTTTAAAGAAAAAGGTATATTTGTTTTGCAAGATTTATTCAGGAAGCTGTAACCCATGCAAGACAATTACCGCAGAAAAAACAGGGACGAAGTATATTCAAAGCCCGTTCGTGCCGGAAAAAGGACGTATTTCTTTGATGTAAAAGCCACCCGGGACAATAATTTGTACATCACCGTTACTGAAAGCAAACGGAGACCCAGACACGAAGGAGATGGCGTATTTTACGAGAAACATAAATTGTTTCTCTATAAAGAAGACCTAATTAAGTTTTCAGAGGGTTTGCAGGAAGTGATTGAATACATCCGCGCCAACAACCCAACCCCTGTAGAAGAACAGGTTTACAGAGAAGACCGTGAGGATCGGGACGACGACTGGGGCAACCGCAGACCAGACATCGGTGCCCAGGAAGACACCGACGAACAGTGGTAAAAGACTCCTTTTACTTGAACATACAGAAACAGGAAGTAAACGCTTCCTGTTTTTTTTTGCCCTTCGGAAAAGCCTCTTCATGAGGTGCCATCCAATGGAAAAGTAGTGAAAAAAGCAGGAAATCGGCCTTTTACACTACCCTACCAAAATCAAAAATAACTACCTTCGCTTCTCTAAATTTAGCGAATATAAATTATGGCCATCGATTTCATTACTGAACTGCTCGGAAACAAAGCGAATGACTTGTTGAATCACACCTGTACTGGGATTCCAAAGGAAAGCATGCACGCTCCAGGAGCTGACTTTGTGGAAAGAATGTTTTTACCGACCAATCGCAATCCACAAGTTTTGCGCAGTTTACAGCAATTGTATGGCACAGGCCGTTTGGCCAATACCGGGTACATGTCGATTTTACCTGTAGATCAAGGAATTGAACATAGTGCTGGTGCCTCTTTTGCCCCTAATCCCATTTGTTTTGACCCGGAAGGCATCATACAACTCGGCATCGAAGGAGGCTGTAACGCGGTAGCATCTACATTTGGTGTACTCGCCTCATTGTCCAGAAAATATGCCCATAAAATTCCATTTGTGGTGAAAATCAACCACAATGAGTTCCTTTCTTACCCGAACAAGTACGATCAAATTATGTTTGGCTCCGTAGAAGAAGCCTGGAATTTGGGAGCGGTAGCAGTGGGTGCCACCATTTATTTTGGAAGTCCGGAAAGCGGTCGTCAGATTATCGAAGTTGCGCAAGCCTTTGAACGCGCCCATGAGTTGGGCATGGCCACCATTTTATGGTGCTACACCCGGAATCCGGGTTTCGTAAAAGATGGCGTAGATTATCACACAGCGGCCGACTTAACCGCTCAAGCCAACCATTTGGGTGTGACCATTCAGGCCGACATCATCAAACAAAAACTACCCACCAACAATGGTGGCTATAATGCGTTGCAGTTCGGAAAAACACATAAAAAAGTGTATTCAGAACTCACAACAGATCATCCCATCGACCTGGCTCGCTATCAGGCAGCCAACTGTTACATGGGACGTATTGGTTTAATTAATTCAGGCGGTGCGTCCAGTGGCTCTACCGATTTAGCTGAAGCCGTAGAAACAGCCGTTATCAACAAAAGAGCGGGTGGCCATGGTCTTATTTCCGGCCGCAAAGCCTTTCAGCGTCCATTGAATGAAGGAGTGAAAATTCTCCATGCTATTCAAGACGTGTATTTGTCCAAGGATGTTACCCTGGCTTAAAATCTAGCATCAAATCATGTGGTTTAAACGTACAAAAGAAGGTATTCTCACCTCCACCGCAGAGAAAAAAGAAACGCCGGAGGGGTTGTGGTATAAATGCCCTTCCTGCAAAGAAATCATTTCGGCTGTAGATCATGGGAAAAATCTCTGGGTCTGCAGAAGTTGCGGATTTCATGAGCGGATTGGTTCCGAAGAGTATTTTCATTTGTTGTTCGACGAAGGAAAATATACCCTGATCAACACGACTTTGCGCAGTGGAGACCCGCTTCAATTTCGCGATACCAAAGCTTATCCGGATCGTTTAAAAGAGGCCGAAAACACCACCGGCCTGAAAGATGCCGTGCAAACCGCCCATGGCTTGCTCCATGGCAGAAAAGTGGTGATCGCTTGTATGGATTTTAAATTCATTGGCGGTTCTATGGGCACCGTAGTGGGAGAAAAAATTTCCCGTGCCATCGATCATGCATTAAAACATAAACTGCCTTTCATTATGGTCTCCAAATCCGGAGGCGCACGCATGATGGAAGGTGCATTCTCTTTAATGCAAATGGCCAAAACCTCGGCCAAATTGAGTTTGATGGACAAAGCCGGATTGCCCTATATTTCCGTTTTAACCGATCCCACCACCGGAGGTGTAACCGCCAGTTTTGCCATGTTGGGCGATGTGAATATCGCGGAACCCAATGCTTTGATTGGCTTTGCCGGTCCAAGGGTTGTGAAAGAAACCATCAAAACGGAATTGCCCCCAGGTTTTCAAAAAAGTGAATTTCTAAAGGAAAAAGGCTTTTTAGATGCGATTGTGAAACGTTGCGATTTAAAGAACACCATCGATCAAGTCCTCGGATTTTTTGCCGGACCGGAAGTTAAAAAAGCGAAAAAAGGATGACAACCTTGGTCGTTGGCGCTTCCGAAAATCCGGAAAGATACAGCTTCAGGGCAGCCCATATGCTTAAAGCGTATGGGTTTCCCTTTGTTTTATTCGGGCCTCGAAAGGGCGAAGTAGCCGGTGAGTCAATTGAAAACGCGCTTCCACCAAAAGGCAGTGTGCATACCATTACATTGTATGTAGGTCCACAACATCAAAAAGAATTGATTCCTGCCTTAATGGCGTTGGAACCCCAAAGGGTTATTTTTAATCCTGGCACCGAAAATCCTGATTTTGAGGATGCTCTGAAAAAAGCAGGGATTGAATTTGAAGAAGCCTGTACCCTGGTTTTGTTACAAACCGGACAATACGGGAATTTGGCCTGAGAGTTTTTTCAGGAAAAGGCCTTGGATGTGTAAAAAAACTTATCTTTGCACCCAACAAAATGGTCCTGTGGCCGAGTGGCTAGGCAGAGGTCTGCAAAACCTCGTACAGCGGTTCGAATCCGCTCGGGACCTCGAAAAGCGAAGTGTTAGTTCACTTCGCTTTTTCTTTTTGGACTCCTTAACAGGTCGAGGTGCGAAGCGGCAGATTTTTTGTTTAGTTTTGTAACTTAAAATCCAATAACATGGCCGTAGAAATCACAGATGCCAACTTTGAAAGTTTGGTAAAATCAAGCGATAAACCTGTACTCATCGACTTTTGGGCGGTTTGGTGTGGTCCCTGCAAAATGGTGGCCCCTGTCATCGAAGAATTAGCTCAAAGCTACGAAGGCAAAGCCATCGTAGGCAAATTGGATGTAGATAACAATCCTGTTGTAGCAAGCACCTTGGGCATTCGTTCCATTCCCACCATGTTGTTTTTTAAAAATGGTGAGTTGGTCGACCGTCATGTGGGTTATGCCCCCAAAAATGTTCTTGCTGAAAAATTAGATAAACTGGTTTGAATAAGCTCGTTGTATTAGAAAAAATAGCCGTTCCGAAAGGGCGGCTTTTTTTATGAACTTTCTGGGACATGCATGGCTAAGTCCGCCCCATGCAGAAATTTTAGTGGGTAATTTCACTGCTGATTTTGTGGGTTCCAAACCTCCTCACTACTGGACAGAAGCCTGTGTAGAAGGATGGAATTTGCATCGAGCCATCGATGCATACACGGACCGGCATCCCTCTTTTAAAATATTGAAATCCGAACTATTTCCGTTGGTGGGTCATTATGCGGCTGTATTGGCGGATATTTGGTTAGATCATATTTTGGCGTCGGCATGGACAGACTTGAGCCAAAACCAGATAACGCTGGACGTATTCTGTCAGCAAACCTACCAGAACCTGCACTCCGTGCAATCCTTTTTCCCTTTGTCTTTTGCCGGTGTATTTCACCGCATGCATCGCGAAAACTGGCTACAGGGCTATGCACGACCAAATGGCATGCGTGCCACCCTAGAAGGTTTGTCTTTCAGATCTCCCGGATTCAAACCCATTTTAGAAAAACTTCAGGGACCGCAACCATTAGTCGAATTACTCACCCTAACTCAGCATCCTGCCAGAATGGCTGGCATTCAATTGCTTCAAGATGCACAATCTCACTTTCAACGGACTTTGTAAGCCATCTTCGCAACATCCGAAAAGGGCATGTCATCCGGGCTGTGGATAATGCCCGGCCTCTTAGTATTTCTTTTTTCCTCCACTCGTAAGGCAAACCCGCTTATAAGGCCATAGAAAAAAGTGGTCTCCATGATTAATTTTTTATTTAGTTCATCATATAATATTGATTTTCAGAGTAATTTTTAAAATAAATAATTTTAAAATCTTAAAAAACAAAAGTGTGAAATAATCTTATTTTTACCGCATGAACCGCGCCTGGCACAGCATATTACTAATAAGCTATTTTACCTTAAACAGCTGTGAAACAAAGACTGAGCAGGCCGTGGTATACAAAGAGTCATTGGAGATTGCTTTTTGGAACCAACATTTGCAGGCACGTCAGGAAAACATGGCAAACCATTCATGTCGCGGTTTTGAAACCGGTATCAGGGCCATGATTCCTTATTTTGTTGGTGGAAGAAGGGCAGACACCCTAAACAGCATTATTTTAACCCATCTGATTCCGGAAAAATTCCTATCCGGAGAATTTGAACAAACCCCTGAATTACTTCAGAGTGCCTGTTCCCAATTTTTAGAAGACTCGCTGAATCGTCTTCCGGCCTTTTTGACCCTTGGTTTGGAGGAAGTCATCTATCAAGATTCCACTCTCGTAGGTTTTGAATTGGTGGGAATTGTGGATGCTTGTGGTGGAATTCTTTCAAGAATAGACACGTATTACCTCTGGGTATCTCTGGAAAACATGCAGGAAATTCATGCCGGCAACGTGGGACGTATGCCTTTGCACGATTTTCTTTTACAAGGACATCCCGTCATGGTAGAAGACGAAAATCGGTTCAAAAGACTATTGGGAATTCCCAATCTTTTTAATGAAGCAGAATTCACTTTACGGGAAAAAGGAATGGAAATCCATTTGAACAGTTTTCAGACAGATGATTTTGAGCCCTTCACCTGTGTTTTGGCACAACCCCTGGCAGACTCATTGCTTCCTTCCGATTTTCCCAGGCCTTGGTGAATCACCTGCGATGGTAATCCGTACCTTTGTCTCATGAGGCACATGTTATTTATCCTTTTGGGCATTTTTACTTTACCTTTCGGGTTTACACAGACCGCATGGGTAGGACTTCCTGATGCACAAACCGCCAAACTGGTATTCTTTTCACCCAACCCCACCCCCGGCAAAGTTGTTTGGGAAATTAGTCAAGCTAATGAACGTAAAAGCATTCCCTGTGTAGAAAAATATCCAGGTGTATTTCATTGTACAGCTCAGTCTTTATTACCACAAACAGCTTATTCTTATAAAGTTACTACAGAAAATGGCATGGCCTGGCAAGGCAGTTTTGTGAGCCTTAACAACGCGCCCGGTTCATTTCGTTTTACGGCCGGTGCCTGTTCCTTTTTACATGGCAATCCAATATATGAAGCCATGCTGCAGACCGGTCCACAATTTTACATAAATGCCGGAGACCTGCATTACGGCGACATCAAATCCGACCAGGTCGCCGACCATTTGCATGCATATACTAAAAGAGTACTCCAAGGCCGACCAGAACAAACTTTTTTCGCCCAAACACCGCTGGTGTACGTTTGGGACGACCATGATTTTTGCGGGAACAACAGCGGCGGCCCCTCCCCTTGTGGTGTGGCTGCCAGAGAGGCATTTGCCCTTGGCATCCCGTCAGGCACACTTCCATTTCCGGAAGATGGCATTCACCAAAGTTTTGTACAAGGTCGCATTCGTTTTATTCTCCCGGATTTAAGAAGCAGCAGATCGCCAGGTCAATTACTGAGTCAAACCGGTCTATCCTGGTTAAAGGCAGAATTGATGAAAGCACATCGGGCCAAAGAATTTCCCATTTTGGTGAGTTCCGTGCCCTATTTAGGTACCGATTCAGATAGCTGGGGCGGAGCGCCGGATCAGAGAAAGCAGCTGGCGCACTGGATCGATAGTTTATTTGAAAACCAGGCATTGATCATTGGGGGCGACGCCCATATGTCCGGCATCGACAACGGAACCCACAGCCAATGGAATTCAACCTCAACCCATCGCGGCCCTGTGGTGGTGCAGGTGGCGGCTCTAATCGGATTTGGGTCAGACAAGGGAGGCACCTATTCAGAAGGAGGAAGTTTTCCAAATCCATTGGGTGCCATGCAGTTTGCTTCCTTTCAAGTCATCGACGACGGGGGAAATGCCGCGGCCATTCATGTTCAAATTCACCGGGTTTCGCCCATGAAAGAAAACCAAAAAATCCTGAGTAGCTTTTCCTTCTTTTTCCCTATGCCCTTACTGCTAGGACATGCCCATGCCAAAGGCTTGTCCTTTTCAAAAAATGAAATTGTCCTGGATAAAGAAGACCTTCCTGCCACCCTTTGGTTTCGTAATCTTCAGGGAGATGTGATTGAAAAACACTGGATAACACAACCTGCAACCATTCCTTTGCCTGTAGGAAAAAAAGTGTATATCGAACTTCAATCGGCCACGCAACATTGGGTTCGCCGGACACCTTAACGCAAGATGACAAAGCAAACGGCCCTCATCCTACCTTTAGTTTTGATTTGTGCCATTTCTTTTCATCCTCTGGTCGCACAAATTAAACATCGGCAAAATACGTGGAATTGGGCGGGGTTTACTGCGCCGGATATAACCGTTCCTCAAGTTTGGGAGAATGAGCCTTTGGTCATTATAGAGGCGGCATTCACTCTTCAGCCATTGAAAAACCAGGTGCAGGGATATCTGCGTCTAAAATTTCAACAGGAAGACGGCATTCTGCGCGGCAATGCTTTTACTTTTCCGTACAACCCGGATCCACTGTATTTCAATTTACTCACCCCAGACTTTTTGCCTCCCGTTTTTGCAGGAGAAGGGCTGAGTCTACTTGCAGGTCGTAACCTTTCTTCGTTCACCCCTACCCCACTGATGTTTTTAGAAAAAAAAGTCCATCCGCAAGGCGTACGAGGTTACCTTCATCAAGTCGCCATTCGGGAATTAGAAGCACCGGCAGAAGTTGAACTGGTCTTTCAACACCCTATGTTCATGCATCCACGATGGTTGCTTTTGTTCCCGTGGCCTTGTATAAAAGCTGAAATGGTGGTGGAATGGCCCGGTGATCTTTCGCCTTTTGTTGTTCCCATTTCCCCGGTGAAACAGACCTTCCGCATAGATCAGCAACATCATTTCGTTTGGGAAAACCTACCTGCTCATTCATCCATTTTGCCCCTCACTCGTCCGGAGAAAATACCAGGCATTCAATGGATTCAGCCCTCACATCAGTGGTTCGCTTTGTTTGGAGATGCAGTTCGCGCCCGGCCACAACCGGCTTCTTTGCTTTACGGAACACCTACCGATGCCTATCATGCGAAACTCAATGAAGTAGGCCGACAACATGGCTTTTTATCGCCGGATACCCCGCTGATTCAGAAACTGAGAGCCGTGCATTCTTTTTTACAAAAACTGCATTATAAGCCAGATAGTCTGGAAAAAAAGAGCAGATCGCTAGATCAGTCCAAATATTATGTGCGCAAAGACACCCTTCGGGAAAAAGACGTGCTCAAAGTCACGGAAGACTTATTGTACCGGATTCCAGCCAATCATTATTTGCTTTTTACCCGACCAAACTGGATGGCAGGCGCCCCGATAAAAGGAAGCAAGGAAATCTTCGCATTGTCGGCCCTTTTGGTTTGCGACGGCAAAGACAGCCTTATTTTTTGGCCGAGGTGGAACAATTTAAGTCGACCTGTGCACGAAATCCCCTATTATCTGGAGGGCGCATGGGCGTTGTTGGTTCCCAGAAGTTTGGATTGGCCTGAATATCATCAGCGTGAAACACAGGCGAAGTTTCAGTGGATTCGGCTGCCCGTGAATTCGGAACCACCTGTGGCAAAATTGAACATCCATCTTTTTAAAACGCCCCAGGGTGCATGGACAGGCGAGGTTCGTGGAGAAGGCATCTGGAAAAACTGGCATCCGTTTTCTGATCCATGGCTTTGGTCACCGCCCGTTTTACCCGGATTCTATTCTGATGCAGAGATGCGCGCCTGGCCTTGGAATCCAGGACCTGAAAACACACCACTACCCGTACGATACCAAGAAACATGGATTATTTCTGGTCTCCCTGCCGACATGCCACCCTCATTGGAGGACTGCGGATGTAAGTCCCTCCAAACCAATAGATCCGGAAACTGGGAATTTGTTTTTGAAGAAAAGGAAAATTCAGGAAATGAGGCCGATCGGGAAATTCGGCGCTGCGTCCTACGTGGTTTAAAACAAATGCTCGGGATAAGAAGCTAAAGGGTGCTTTACTTTGGGCAAAATCTGTAAAGACGCTTCCGGATGCTTTAGCCAGCGGAAAGCCGTCAGAGTTTGTTCGGCGGTCGCCATGCGATCCCGATCTCCAGTAACGAGTGCTAGAGGCACCTTTACCTGAGGGAGCCAATGTTCCGGGTCGGGGGCTTTTTCTCCCAGAAATTGCATCATTTCACCAGTAAGCAAGCAAAGAGATTTCCACGACATGGCACCATGCTGCCATTGCAATTGTTCGACAAAAGCGGGCGCTTTATCCATCAGATGATCCGGATGCACTTTCTCGGCTTCTTCGTGCGCAAAATCGGCATTCCAAATCCACCGGGTGGCCATGGCCGTTACACGGACAACCTCATCCGGATAGGCATGCGCCCAGCGTGCCGCCACATAACCTCCGAAGCTATACCCCACCAAAGCGATGCGCCGATTCGGATATTGTTGAAAAAGCCGCTCACGTGCTTCTTCCATCAGCGTATCCGGCAAAAAATCTGAGCAGGTAAAAGGCGCGTGACCGTGTCCGGCAAAATCTAAAGCCACAGATTCATGGGGCGCCATGGTTACTTTCTGTTGCCAATCTGACGCAGACCCTAATGCACCATGGAGGTAAACGATAAGATCAGGATGGGTCACCAAGGGTTTCTTTGATTTTATAGATATTCCGGTCTGGGGCATTGCGCGCCACCAGTTCGGCAATAAAGCCAGCTAAAAACAATTGGGTACCAAGAATCATGGCGACCAATGCGAGGTAAAAAAATGGACTCTGGGTGATTCGTTCCGCTTCTTTCCCAAGTCCCCAAACCATGTATAATTTATAAAAACCGAGCCAAAGGGCCGATAAAAAACCTCCGAAAAACACCAATGCGCCCATGGCTCCGAAAAAGTGCATGGGCTTCTTGGAAAAGCGGGTTACAAAGGTGATCGACAATAAATCTAAAAATCCATTCACAAAACGCTCCAGGCCGAATTTAGATGAGCCATATTTTCTGGCCTGATGCTGCACCACCTTTTCCCCAATTTTTTTAAACCCAGACCATTTGGCCAACACCGGAATATAGCGGTGCATTTCGCCATACACCTCAATATTTTTAACTACATCATGTCTGTAGGCTTTGAGGCCGCAATTGAAATCATGGAGGGAAATACCCGACATTTTCCGGGTCGCATAATTAAATAATTTAGTGGGCAGGGTTTTTGAAATGGGATCGTATCGTTTTTGTTTCCAGCCGGAAATTAAGTCGAAGCCCTCTTCTGCTATAAGCTTATACAATTCGGGGATTTCATCTGGTGAATCCTGCAGGTCGGCGTCCATGGTGATGACCACCCGTCCTCTGGCGGCTTCAAATCCGACATTGAGCGCGCCGGATTTCCCATAATTTCTGCGAAAAGAAATGCCACGAATGGCAGGATTTTGAGCGGACAAGGTTCGTATCACGGCCCATGAGCCATCGGTAGAGCCATCGTCTACCAATATGATTTCGTAGGAATACTGGTGCTTTGTACACACCCGATGAATCCAATCCGTTAATTCGGGCAAAGATTCCTCCTCATTAAAGAGTGGAATGACCAGGGAAATATCCACCGGATAGTAATTTGGCTGTGACATAGCGTTACAAAAATAAAAAAAAGTCCTGCCCCCGAACAGGAAGCAGGACTTTTATATCCTAATACACCGGATTAAATGGCGGGAATTTCCACATCGAAAGGACGCACATTTTTGAAATCCATGCGTTCTCCGAGATTATTTCTGCCAATGTAACGGTTACGATCTACAGAGTTCAGGTTTTTGTGAGCGGTAATGGCCCAGCAGGTAGAGGATCCCTGGCGTGCAACAATCACAGACCAGTAAAGGAAAACCTCCCACAAACGGTACCACCATTCGCCGTACGTTTTCAGTACATACTCTTTGTTAGATTCCCAGTTCAGGTACCAGCGGTGCAAGGTATGTGAATAGTGAATACCGAGGTTTTCAACCGATTGTACTTCAAAGTTGTTTTCTTGAAGACGCTGAACCAACCAGGCCAGAGGCGTGGAAGCATCTGCCCCGGAGAAAATATACTGGTTCATGAACAATCCCCATGACAAATCTTCCCAGTGCGGACCTTTTGCTAAAAGTCCCGGGTTGGCGCGAAGACCAGCTTGCTGGATGTAGAAGAATCCATCATCTTCCAATTTGTCGTAGATGTTCTTAATGAACGTGCTGAATTTGCGAAGACCAACGTGCTCACCCATTTCCAGACAAGTAATCTGATTGAATTTCAGATTATTCTTTCCGGGAGTAATCATGTCACGATAATCCATTCTTTGGATACGAGCGCGGTGAGAAACGCCATGAGCAGCAATTTGCTTGTTGCCGTGGTCGGTTCCGTCTTGTGCAAGGGTAATGCCGGTAGAATCTGTGCCGTAGTATTTGGAAGCATAAGCCACCAATGTACCCCAGCCGCAGCCGATGTCCAAATGGCGGTCACCTGGCTTCATGTGCAATTTATCGCAAACCTTGGTCATTTTGCGATCCTGCGCTTGCTCGAGGGTTTCGATATTGGGATCTGACCAGAAGCCTGAGGTATAAATCATTCTTGGCCCGAGGAAGGAAGCAAAAAAGTCGTTTCCACGATCGTAGTGTTCGCGTACAATTCTTTCATCCTGACTTTTAGAGTGGATTAACACTTCTGGAATCATTCGGCTGAAAAAGAACTTCACATGACGGGAGGTCAGACGAAAATCGAAATAGTCGTTCCGAAGTTCCATGAAGGTAGCAAAATCGCCTTGGACATCGACCCGTCCGGCAATATAATCTTCTACAAATTCAGAAAAAGCAGGGCGCTTTCCCTTGGCGTACTTGTTTCCCATGGCAGGGGTACGCGTAACGATAAAATCAAGCGGATGTTGACTCATTGTGCAACGTGATAATTGTTAAAAAGTGTATAAACATACGGTTTTTCCGTACACCACAAACCCGAAACAAACAGATTTATTGCATTTTCCATTTTTCGGGATTTGTTCATTTTCAGCCAAAATTAATCTAATAAACTGATTATCAAAAAAAAACCAGCTCATTGTGATGAACTGGTTTTCAAAATAATTTATGTTTAGATTAATCTCTACTTCCGATAAAGTAGTGTACACCTACATTAAAAGTGATGGCACCATTCTCCAAACCTCTGAAAAATAGAGGATTTCTTACACTAAAATCCATAAGCCATTTGTCCTTGATAAAGGCACGTGTACCAATGGTTGGCATCAGAAATAAACCTTCACGTTCGAAGAAAGCCCCCCCCACATCACAGCCAACATAAGGCAAAATGTTGCCAAGTGGCTGCTGGTATTCGGCATGAAAAGAAACAGTAAGGCTGTTTAAATCTTCATGAAAACGACCAGTGGGACCCATTTTCCCTGGTTCAAAACCAAAAACGTGACCTACTTTGGCTCCAATTCCTAGGCGCTCCCAAAAATGTACATTATACTCAATATTGGTGGTAAAATATCCGGAATAGCCTTCTACTAAAGCAGGACCAAAGCCTACATTTCCACCTATAAGATGCTGCGCGTTAACAGTGGTTCCCCATGCAGTTGCTGCCGTAATCAGGGAGGCCAGTAAGAATTTTCTCATGTGTAGTTTTTCTTAAACTTGGATGAATCTTGAAAGGAAATACAGACATTTGCAGTCCAAGATTCTTGGCAAATATCTAAAATCATTTAAATAAAACCTAATGGGTAAATTAAAAATAATACTGCTAAGGCATGGTCAAAGTCAATGGAATAAGGAAAATCGCTTTACCGGTTGGGAAAACGTTCCCTTATCCGAAGTGGGTGTCCTGGAGGCCAAAGAAGCAGGTAAATTGATGAAAGAAGCAGGTTTGGTGCCACAATATGCCTTTACCTCTTATTTAAAAAGAGCCATTAAAACTTGTTGGCTCGCCCTAGAGGAAATGGACCTCATGCATATTCCCGTGGAAAAAGACTGGCGTTTAAATGAAAAACATTACGGAAATCTGCAAGGTTTAAATAAATCTGAAACAGCTGCAAAATACGGAGAAGAGCAAGTGCTTCTGTGGCGCAGGGCCTTCGACGTAGCTCCACCCGCTCTGGACAACAGCGACCCGCGCTTCCCCGGCAACCAAACCATGTATCAAGGCATCGACACCGCTCAGTTGCCCCATACCGAATCTTTACAAGATACCATTCAACGTCTGCTACCACTTTGGAAAAATCAAATTTTACCCAAAGCAAAAGAACACGGCACCATTCTCATCACAGCACACGGCAACAGCTTACGGGGCGTCGTCAAAGAATTGAAAGGATTGTCTGCCGAAGACATCTTACAAGTGAATATTCCTACCGGTATTCCCTATTTATTCGAATTAGATGAATCCTTCCAGGTGATTCAAGACAAATACCTGATAGACGAAGCAACTCTGGCAGAACGCATGGAAGCGGTAGCCTCCCAAGGAAAAGCTTAATCATATGCGAACCTGGGCCATTGGAGATGTGCACGGTTGCGGGAAAACACTGGATAAACTTGTCCAGCGTATGGAACTAATCCAGGGAGATAAAGTTATCTTTCTTGGTGACCTTATAGACCGTGGGCATGCACACCGGCAAGTGCAAGAAACCATTGAATCTCTTCTGAAAAATGGAATTCAGTTGGTCATCCTGCGAGGCAATCATGAAGAAGGTTTCCTCCATGCATGCGCAGAGGCACATCTAAAGGATAAAAAAACATGGCTTAGAAAAAAAGTCATCGTTCGGCAAGCCACACACCATTGGATGCAATGGGGAGGCGACACCTTCCTTAGGGAATATGGCGCCGTCTTTCCGGAACAACTCCCGGATTGGTGGAAAAACATGGCTGAAACCAGTCAATTTTATCACATGCACGACCAAGCTTACCTGGTTCATGCCGGTTTCAACTTTCAGGAACCAGATTTCCTTTCCGACACCCATGCCATGCTTTGGATAAGAGAATTTACTCCTAATTTAGACGCCACTGAAGGAAGAATCATCATTCACGGGCATGTACCTGTGCATGAAGACCTGATTCGGCAAACTGCGGATGCGCCGCCCGAACAGTTTGGATTTATCGACATCGACAATGGAGCGGTTTATCCCGGGAAAACAGGCATGGGTCAGTTGGTGGCGTTGGAAATTGCCTCCAGAAAACTTATTTTTCAACCTTGTATAGACTTATGAAGACCAAAGGCCATATTATTACCGGCGCGCCGGGCACCGGCAAAACGTCCCTTATCGATGCGTTTCAGGCCTTGGGATTTGAGGTTTTACCCGAAATTTCCAGAGAAATCCTGATACAGGAGAAAGCACAAGGAGGAGAAGCGCTTCCCTGGGTAAACCATGAAGCATTTCATCAGGCCGTTTTAGACGGACGTATCCAACAATACGAAACTTCCCAACAATTGCCGGCACCCGTATTTCTAGACCGCGGTGTACCCGACTCATTTGCATATCTGCTGGCCGAAGGCGTGCCCGTGAGCGAAAATGATTTCCGATGGCTGAAACAATTTGAATATGCGTCCGTAGTATTCATCACGCCGCCCTGGAAAGAAATTTATCATGGAGATGAAGAAAGATGGGAAACATTTGAACATGCCCAACGAATTCATGAAGCCTTGGTAGAAGTCTATACCCGGTTGGATTTTCAAGTGGATATTTTACCCAAAGTGCCTATTCCACAACGAATTGATTACATTTTAGAACAAATTCGCTGACCTTGGATCAACTGAAACAGCTGCTCCTTACCCACTGGGGATACCCAGATTTCCGTCCTAACCAACGCCAGATCATCGAATCCGTTTTACACGGAAAAGATACCCTTGCCCTTTTGCCCACCGGAGGCGGAAAAAGCATTTGTTTCCAAATTCCTATTCTGGCAAAACCAGGACTGGGTTTGGTGATTTCGCCCCTCATTGCCCTCATGAAAGATCAGGTGCACCAGCTGAAGAAACGAGGCTTGCCCGCGGCGGCGCTCACTTCCGACCTGCACTTCCGGGAAGTAGAAACTATACTGAACCAAGCCAAACATGAAAAAATAAAATTTCTATATCTCTCTCCGGAAAAATTAGGCCAACCCCATTTTCAGGAAATGCTAAGTCATTTTTCCATCAACCTGATTGCGGTAGACGAGGCTCACTGCATTTCGCAATGGGGCTACGATTTTCGTCCTTCTTACCTGCGTATTTCCGAGCTTAGGTCCTGGATGCCGCAAGTTCCGGTGATGGCGCTTACGGCTACCGCCACACCGGAAGTGGTGCAGGATATTCAGGAGAAATTGTCCTTCCGGCAGAACAATGTATTTAAACAGTCTTTCGCCCGTAAGAATTTATCTTACAGAGTTTTACACACCACTCAAAAAAAAGCAGCCTGTTTACGTTATCTGGAAAAAATTCCAGGTTCAGCCATTTTATATTCCAGAAGTCGTGGCCAAACCAAAGCCTGGTCAGATTGGCTGAATGCCGAAGGAATTTCCGCTACCTTTTACCATGCGGGCTTGCCGGCCGCGCAGCGACAAGAAAGGCAAGAAGCCTGGATTCAAAATAAAGTTCGTGTCATGGTGGCCACCAATGCATTTGGCATGGGCATCGATAAACCAGATGTGCGGTTGGTGCTTCACATGGATTTACCCGACACACCGGAAGCGTATTTTCAAGAAGCAGGAAGAGCAGGAAGAGACGAAAAGCCTGCCCTCGCCTATTTACTCACGCATGCGAACGAAATACAGCCCTTCAGAGAAAGGGTTTTGTCCGCATTCCCTTCTCTGGAAGACGTACAAAAAGTTTATGCAGCCATTTTTAACCATGCAGGAGTAAGTGAAGGATACGGTCAAGGCCTTCGCATTCCGCTTCCACTTGGATCTCTCATGCAACAAACGGGGATTCCCACCGCCACCTGGGTGGCCACCTTGCAGTTGCTGGAAAAAGAAGGATACTGGCAAATGCAGGATGGCAACTTTGTACAAAGCACGCTTTTTGTAGATGTAAGTCCTTCTACTTACCGGCAAACCAACTTATCTCCCAAGGAGGAAGAACTAAAAGAATTGTTGCCGAGAATGTACGGTGGCCTGTTTGAAAAACCAATCAAAATCCGCGAAGACCTTATCGGAAAAAGATTGGGAAGAACTGAGGCAGAAGTAAAACAACTGCTCACCCAGCTTCAGCTTAAAAATCTATGGCAATACAAACCGGGCAATACGGAAGGCTTTACCCTCGTGTTTTTGCATGAAAGACAAGATCCCAAAAGTATTTTGCTTTCCGATACCTTTTACCATCAGCGAAAAGCCATGGCCTTAAAAAAAAGTGAGGCTATGCTGGATTATGCAGGAACAGAGCATAGCTGCCGAACCAACAAACTCCTTTCGTACTTTGGTGAAAAGCCCGAACAGCCTTGCGGAAGTTGCGATATTTGCGTAACAGAAGTGGTGCAATTAGAAGTGAATCAAAGCTATCGCCTTCACGAAATCTGTCAGGTTTTCCCACACTTGCAGGCACAACATTATGCTGCCTTACGACCTTTGATCGACGAAGGTTATCTTGAAAAGATGGACCAGCAAATGTTAAAGGTGAAAAAAGCCTGGTGGTAAGTGAGGTGGAAAGTAGAATATGGGAAAAAGCGAAAGAAAAAAGAATCCCTTAGGAAGGGTCATACGCCCATTTTACCCAAACGGCTCCCCAGGTAAATCCGCCACCGAAAGCAGACAAAATAAGGTTATCACCTTTGCGCAATTGGCTTTCGTAATCCCAAAGGCAAAGGGGTAAGGTACCTGCCGTGGTATTTCCGTACTTTTGGATATTCAGCATCACTTTATCTTCGCCAATACCCATGCGCTGGGCCGTGGCATCAATAATGCGTTTATTGGCCTGATGCGGAACCAACCATGCGACATCATTGGCCGTGAGACCATTGCGCTCCATAATTTCAGCAGATACTTCGGCCATGTTGGTAACGGCGAACTTATAGACGGACTGACCCTCCTGGTATACGAAATGCTCCCTTGCTTCCACCGTTTGGTGAGAAGCAGGTTTTCTGGAGCCGCCCGCTTTTTGGTGCAGATATTGGGCGCCAGAACCATCGGAATGAAGGATCGCGTCCATCACACCCACCGATTCTGTAGTAGGTTCCAGCAAAACAGCGCCTGCGCCATCTCCAAAAATAATGCAGGTGGCACGGTCCGTATAGTCGATGATAGAAGACATTTTATCAGCACCTACCACCACTACTTTCTTATACTGACCTGATTCAATGAATTTAGCACCAGTGACCAGCGCATACATAAAACCGGAACAGGCCGCATTAATGTCGTAACTGAAGGACCGTTTGGCTCCCACTGCATCCGCAATAATGTTGGCCGTTGCAGGAAACTGCATATCGGGAGTTACTGTGGCACAAATAAGCAGATCAATGTCTTCTGCTTTGGTACCTGTTTTGGCTAAAAGTCCCTTTACAGCTTCTATGCCCATAACGGAGGTACCTTGTCCTTCTCCTTTTAGGATGCGTCTTTCCTGAATACCGGTGCGGGATAAAATCCATTCATCGGTCGTATCCACCATGGTTTCCAGAAGTTTATTGGTGAGGACAAAATCCGGCACATATCCGTAAACTCCTGTAATGGCAGCATTCATATGGTGAGGGCTTCAATAATTTTTTCCGACAACTTATTATAAGCGATGTCGTAAGTCATTTTAATCATGTTTTGTATGGCCAGGGGTGAACTAATGCCGTGACCAACCACAGCAGCTTTTCTCACACCAAGGATGGGGCTTCCACCATACATCTCGTAATTCAATCTGGAAAAGAAAGGGTCATTTCCCAAACCTCTTTCATGTCCAATATCAAAAAACTTTTCACTGAGTTTCATCACTACGTTCCCTGTGAATCCCCCGGAAACAATTACCTGCACTTTTTCATCGAAAAGGTCTCGTCCCTCGATATTTCCAACAAAATGCAGACCAGGTGTTGCGGCCAATAATTTATGACCGGCCACCGTAGTTACATTTCCTTTTTCCGGCTCTTCGCCAATGGATAAAAGGGCTACGGAAGGTTTTTCAATGCCCAGTATGGTTTTGGCGTAAGTGCTGCCCAGAATAGCGAGATCGACCAGCGTTTCAGGTTTGGTGTCGGCAATGGCGCCAACATCTAACATGATACCGGTTCCACCATCCAATTTTGGCATTAGGGAAATGAGGCATGGGCGAATATCTTCGCGAATCGCACCACATTTAAACACGGCCCCCACCAACATGGCTCCGGAGTTTCCGGCAGAACAAAATCCATCAATTTGTCCGGAGGCGAGTAAATCGTATCCAACGGCGATGGAAGATTGTGGCTTTTCGCCAAGGGCCCTCACAGGAGAGGCCGCCATGTCTATTGTCTCAGGCGCGTGGACGATATGATATGCCTCGGGATTTTCACCTTCCTCTGCAATAAGTTTTCGCAAAGTGGATTCATCTCCCAGCCAGACCACATCGAAAAGGGAATGCCAGGCCTTTTGGGCAGCAATGGCACCCTTTACGGCAGAATGGGGCGCAAAGTCCCCACCCATGATATCGATCCCGATTTTCATGGCCATACAGGCATTTTTTTTCGGTTAATCCAAACGCCACACATCCGTAAGGACGGGCTAAAGTTGAAGTTATTCAGCAGATGCTGTATCAATTATCAACTTTCCGTTGTAATACAATTTACCTTCTACCTCATAGGCGCGGTGTCTGCGGTGAACCGTTCCGGTTTCCTTACAGGTAGACAAGGTGGGCAAAGAAGCTTTGTAATGCGTACGACGCTTATCTCTGCGTGTTTTGGAAATTTTCCGCTTGGGATGTGCCATGACTTATTTGTCTTGTTGTTTTAAACCTGCTAAAATGGCCCAGCGAGGATCGGTTTCATCCTTTTCCTCCTGGGATAATTGTGAATATTTTTCCACGGCCTCCAACATGGAGACGTCACATGGACTTTCCGAATCGCCAGGGTTTTCACACCTCAGTTGCTCCGGAATGGCCAACATCAGAAGCTCATACACATAAGGAGATAAATCGAATTCATGGGTGGTTCTTGGAATCACCACTAAATGATCATCTTCCTCCGCATAAGCTTCTCCCAACCGTACCATCAGTTTAAACTGACCGGTAAGATCTGTTTCCAAAGGAACCAGACACCTGCCACACGTATTTGCATAGGTGGCTAGATATTGAAAATCAAAAGTAAGCATGTATTCCTCGCGGTGCATGTCTACTTTTACTTTGGCCGAAAAGCCCTCTTCCTCTTCGTCAAAGGACACACCAAAATGCGCAAAAAAATCGGCATTCACTTCATAATCAAATGAATGAATTCCAACCTTCATGCCCTCGAAGGGGATTATATACTCTTCCAGTGGTCGCAATGCCTTTAGAAAATGGAGCGCAAAGATACAATTTCCACCCAATAATGCAAATGCCCTGTCCTATTCATCTTCGGCATTCACTTCGCGCAAATCGCGGCTCAGTGGCCGAAGCGGATTGGCAGAGATTTCCCGGTATTGTTGTCTGGAACGGAATAAATCAATGGCCAGATAAATCGCGTTTCGCATAGAGTCTGGTTTGGCTTTTCCTGTTCCCACGATATCGAAAGCCGGTCCGTGATCGGGACTAGTTCGGATAAAAGGGAGGCCGGCGGTATAGTTAACCCCATCCATGTGCGATAAGGTCTTGAAAGGAATCAGGCCCTGATCGTGATACATGGCCATCACGGCATCGCAGGATTGCCAATGTCCTGCGCCGAAAAATCCATCAGCAGAATAAGGTCCAATTAAAAGGGCTGGGCCCTTTCTTGACTCATTTAATAAGGGTCCAAGAATACGCTGTTCTTCGTCGCCAAACTTTCCACCATCGCCAGCATGGGGATTTAATCCCAGTAAAGCAATCCGGGGCCGGCGGATGCCAAAATCCATGAATAAAGAAGATTCCAGCAAATTAATTTTCTCTTTCAGTTTTTGCGGAGAAAGTTGCTGCGCCACTTCGCCCAAGGCCACATGACCCGTGGCCAGAGCAACCCGAAGTCCCTCATGTACCATAAGCATGAGCGGTTGCCCTTTCCATTGCGCAGCCAGGAATTCCGTATGCCCGGGAAAAGAGAATCCCGCTTGTTCAGACCATTGTTTGTCTATGGGCCCGGTGACCAATACATCTGCAAAGCCGGATGCCACATCGGATGCAGCCATTTGCAATGCATCAAGTCCCATTTTTGCGCCAGTTTCAGAAGGAGTTCCCGGAGTAATTTCCCATTCCTGTTCGGAAACAGATTTCACATAACACTTTCCTGGGGCGAGTGTTATCCCCTCTTTCCAAAACGTCCAGAAGCCTTCGGTTTCAAGACGCTTTCTATAAAAATTTAAAGCCTTTCCTGGAACATATAAGATGGGAATACAGAGGCTTGCCATGGCGGGATCTGAAAAAATGTGCAGGATAAGTTCCATACCCACTCCATGCAAATCACCGGGCGTGAGTGCCACTTTAACCGGATTGAGAACTGATTGCGTAGACATACCACAAAAGTACATCAAAAAGCCAAAGCGCAGTGGGCGATTTACAACAGAAATCCCTGTCTTACAAAAACGTGTAATGTTTTAATGAAATTTAGTGAAATCCATGAACTGGTAGCATGTATCTTTGCCTCCCTTTACTCAGAGGGAAAGCCTATGAAAAAACTGGAACTTTCACTCCAACTCTGGCAAATTCACAAAGATGAGCTAGATGAAACCAGGAAAAAACTGGTAGCCGCTGCGCAGGAAGCAGCTAAAAGAGCATACGCGCCCTACTCGACTTTTCATGTAGGAGCGGCTGTACTGCTGGCCAATGGAGAAATCATTTCTGCCTCGAATCAGGAAAATGCCGCTTATCCTTCTGGATTGTGTGCCGAGCGCGTGGCGTTGTTTTTTGCAGGTTCGCAATACCCTGGTGTGGCGGTAGAAAAATTAGTGATTGTGGTGATTTCTGATTTAAAAACTCCCAATACTATTTTCGCGCCATGCGGTGCTTGTCGCCAAGTAATCAGCGAGACACAGAACCGGCAAGATATCCCCATGGAGATCCTGTTTGAAGGTCCGGACGATTACTTTACGCTGGCCGACAGCATTCAACAAATCATGCCTTTCACTTTTCGGTTGAATAAATAAGAATCTTGAAAGGTTTATTCTAAATTTGCCCTACAAATCGCAAGAATATGGCGAAAAAAACCAAAAAATACGAGACAAAATTTTCCGCGGAACAGTGGCGTAAGTGGTATGAGGATATGCTTTTTTGGCGTAGAATCGAAGAAAAAGCCGGCATGGTGTATACCATGGGTAAAATCCGTGGATTTCTCCATTTATATATTGGACAAGAAGCACTTGTGGCCGGCGCATGTGCAGCTATTCGCCCGGATGACAATATGATTACCGCTTATCGGAACCATATTCATCCTTTGGGAAAAGGCATGGACCCCAAAACCATGATGGCCGAACTATACGGTAAAAGCACGGGCTGTTCCAAAGGTATGGGAGGCTCCATGCACATGTTTTCCAAAGAACATCGCTTCTTTGGTGGACATGGTATCGTGGGCGGACAAATTCCATTGGGAGCGGGACTTGCTTTTGCAGATAAATACGCAGGAACAGATCGTGTAACCATTTGTTACATGGGCGATGGGGCCGTTCGTCAAGGTGCTTTTCATGAAACCTTAAACCTCGCCATGCTATGGAAATTACCTGTGATTTTCGTGATCGAAAATAACATGTATGCCATGGGAACTTCTGTGGAAAGAACGTCTAATGTAACCGATCTTTATAAATTGGGAAGTGGTTTCGAAATGCCATCTTTCCAAGTAGATGGGATGAAATGCGACGCGGTGTATGACGCAACAGAAGAAGCAGTTGCCCGTGCCCGCCGTGGAGATGGCCCAACCCTTCTGGAAATTAGAACGTATCGATACAAAGGACACTCCATGAGCGATCCGCAAAAATATCGCACCAAAGAAGAAGTGGACCAATTCAAGTCTGAAGACCCGATTCTTCATGCCTTGCACGTATTACAATCCAACGATTGGATTACGGATGCAGAGATAGAAGCTATCGACGAAAAGGTGAAACAAATGGTAGATGAGTGTGTTGACTTCGCAGAAAATAGCCCATTCCCTGAGCCTGAAGATCTTTGGAAGTATGTCTACGCGCAAGAAGACTATCCTTTTATCAAGGAATATTAATTTAGAAAATAGTACACCACATGGCAGAAATAGTTCGGATGCCCAAGTTGAGCGACACCATGACCGATGGTGTGGTAGCCGCCTGGCATAAAAACGTTGGAGATAAAGTAAAAGCCGGAGACCTGTTGGCCGAAATCGAAACCGATAAAGCCACCATGGAATTTGAAAGCTTTCAGGAAGGTGTGTTACTACATATTGGTGTTTCTGCTGGTGCATCAGCGCCTGTAGACTCCATTTTAGCCATTTTGGGCAAAGCGGGAGAAGATATTTCCGGACTTTTATCTGGTCAATCTGCAGCGCCCAAATCGGCACCCGTTCAGGCCGAATCTGAAAAAATGCCAGCGGGAGAAACAACTGCTACCCTTGCTTCTCCTTCCGCCGCAGCTTCTGTAAACTCGGAAGATGGACGCATCAAAGCTTCCCCTTTGGCCCGCAACATGGCTAAAGATAAAGGAATTGATCTCCAGAGCATTCAAGGAAGTGGAGATGGTGGACGCATTGTGAAAAAAGACATTGAAAACGCAGCAGTTTCTACTCCAGGCAAGACGTTTGCGAATGCAGCTGTTCCGTTAATGTCCGGCGAAGCATTTTCAGAAGTACCTGTAAGTCAAATGCGTAAAACCATTGCACGCAGACTAGCGGAATCTAAATTTTCAGCGCCTCACTTCTATCTCACCATGGACATCGACATGGGAGAAGCGGTTCGTGTACGCAAGGCCATGAATGAGGCCATGGGTACTAAAATTTCTTTCAACGACATGGTGATCAAAGCGGTTTCCATGGCTTTGAAAAAGCATCCTGCTGTAAATAGCAGCTGGCTTGGAGATAAAATCAGAACCAACTACCAGGTACATATTGGCGTTGCTGTTGCCGTTCCAGACGGATTGGTCGTACCTGTGGTTCGCCATGCAGATCTAAAAACCCTGAGTCAGATTTCAGAAGAAGTGCGGTCATACGCCTCTAAAGCCAAGGATAAAAAAATCCTTCCTGAAGATATGCAAGGCAACACCTTCTCGATTTCCAATCTCGGCATGTTTGGAATTGAAGAATTCACCGCAATCATTAACCCGCCTGATGCATGTATTTTAGCAGTTGGCGCAATTCGTGAAGAAGCTGTGGTGAAAAATGGACAAGTGGTACCAGGTCATCGCATGAAAGTGACTTTAAGCTGTGATCACAGAGTGGTAGATGGCGCTTCTGGCTCTGCTTTCTTACAAACTCTTCGGATGATGTTGGAACAACCCGTGACCATGCTCGCATGAAGTTAGTACTCCTCTTCGATATTAGCGGAGGAGAGTTTCTGCTCATCGCAGTTGTAATCCTTATGCTATTTGGTTCCAAATCGATTCCAGAATTGGCCAGAGGCTTGGGAAGAGGAATGCGTGAGTTTCGCGACGCCACCAATCAAATCAAAAGAGAAATCTCTGATTCCGGGGAAAAAATCAAACAAGATTTAAACCCCGGTATTCCCACTTCAGTGGATCAATGGATCGAAGAATCTGACCGACCGGTGATAAGACCAGTTGCACCACCAGTGAGCCCTGCACCGAAACCAGTAGCTACGGACTTGGATACTACAAGCCAGACTCCTTCTGGGGATGTAACAAATGAAGAAGGGAAAAAAGAAAATCCGCATCAACCAACGGATACAAAACATTAAAAAGACGAGCCTCAAGGGCTCGTCTTTTTTTATACTATTGATTAGCACTGGCGGTCCACAACCTGGATTTCTGCCACGTACATTCATCCCCATCTCATTCATCTGAAGTGCCGAAAGGAATTCATTGGCGAGTTTAACTGGTTAAAACCGCCTGGCAAGACCATGGTGCAACACGGAATAAAATAGACCCTGAACCACCGCCACTTTTGATTATTCCAGAAGTTGACGCAACACGTGGACGTATCCTTTTCCCAGCCGATTTTAATCGTTTATAAACGGATAATCTCCGAATAATGGCTGTCGGAGGTCGTAACTTGTCCGCGGGGAGGGGCGGGTGAATACCCCGAATTTTGAACCCCAAAAATCCATTCCACAGGTAATCACAAGTAGGTTATTCTACAAAGAAATTTGGAAACAGCAAAAGGTCGGATTTCCTCCTTTTTCTTCGAAGTAAGAAAATGCTATGGACAAATACGCTGAATAACTACTGTTCCGTGTCCAGATTGAGTTCCGGACGCGTTGGATGGATTGGTTCCATTGTTATAGCTGCCGCCGCCACCGCCGCCATAAGAATCGCCATCTCCACCGCCGCCGGACCATCCGCCGCCGCCAGCTGCACGATGGCCCACACCCGCTCCGCCGCCGAAACCGCCCTCTACTCCATTGGTTCCGGGATCTGCCGGACCACCTAGACCACCATTGAGAAAACTAAATCCTTTAATATTAGGCGATGAGCCACCACAATTTTCTCCACCATTGGTATAAAATCCTCCACCACCTGCACCGTATGAACAACTTGTTCCACTTCCACCCGGACTCGATTGGGTTCCGGCCGAACCATTTTGTCCGCCGCCGCCGCCACCGCCATTGATTCCCCCCTGTCCAGAACTAAAGCCAGAGGCCGTTCCATTCAACGAAGTCGATCCGGGTAATCCATTCTGCGAAGCGCCACCACCACCCCCTCCGCCGGCTACAATCAGCGGCGTATTGTCGTTGAGGGTGACAAAACTTCCTCCACCACCTGCTCCGGCCTCATTGCTACTTCCGACACGGCTTCCACCCTGCTGACCAACCAAAATTTTAATTACAGATCCGGCAGTGAGCGTAAAGTCACCGCGCATGGAAGCACCTAATCCGCCGGTTCGGCCACCACCATTTCCCCCTTGAGCTCCGTTGACTGTGATACGATACGTTCCGGTTGCGGGAACGGTCCACAACTGTATGCCGGAGGACACGGATACAACACCCGAACCATACGCAGTATTGCACTGAGACTGGGAAGGTCCATTTCTTCCGGAAGCGCCACAATTGGTAAAGGTCCAGCTTTGAGGAGCACAATTGGACACGGTTACATTTTGCGTAGAAGTTGTGGTACAACCGGCACCATCAATTACCGTAAGGCCAACCGCATAAGTACCTGGTGAAGTCCAGGTAACCAATGGATTGGCAGCCACCGAGCTCGCAGGAGTTCCGCCGGCAAATGTCCACGCGTAGGTAACGCCCGGCTGCGCAGGCGTAAAACTTGCAGGATTATTGGTCACTACAGTGGAAGGATTAACTGAAAAAGAAGCAGATGGCGGGCTTACAGCCATCGTAAAGGAAAAGTCTGAAGAGGAACCACAGCCATTTACGGCAGCAACCTGAATGGTGCGGTTACCCGGGTTAGCACTCAAATGAACAGTTATGCTGTTGGTCCCTTGCCCCTGAACCAAGGTATCCTGCCCGGAAATAGTCCACTGATAGCTCGTAGCACCGGCCACCGGAGTCACCGAAAAAATTAGATTTCCGGAGCCGGGGCAAGCCGCAAGCGGTCCCGTGATCTGTGAAGGAACGGGTGGCGGATTGGTACAATTGCAGCGTAAAGTCCCCCAACCGGAAGGAAAATAAGATTCTACACATTCTGTCGTTAAGTTATAAATAACCAATCCGATAGAAGGAGTCCCCAATTGATTTCTTTGGGCCGTCGTAAGTCTGGGTAATAAAAATCCTCCCTGGGAACCCGACACTTCCAACGTTGCTGTGGGATGTGGCGGCTGATTCGAGCCGATGTTTACCCCTTGTCCATTCAGGCCAATGCCAAAGTATCCCATGCCTAAAACGAACATCCAAACCCGATAAATTGCTTTCATCATTTAAAAAAATTCACTTTACCCACTCCTTCAAAAGTAAGATAAATGTAAATTTTATATGTAATGAGTCGACAAAAACTTTCAGAAACCCTAAACAAATGGCCGGAGATCCCAATAGGTTCAAGAATTATTTTTAACATTGGCCTCAGTCTGCGTCACCTTATGGGTCAACGATTCTCACTTGCGTTCAACTTGAAGCTACAAAAACTTGTGGCCACATGGCTATTCCGAACCCTCATTTGGTGGTTTACCGCATGGTATGTGCCGAAAGTGGGATTCGAAATGATTTGGTTTGCTGCGATTCCGGCGGGAATTAGCCTGTTGATTTGGCCCGCCAAAGTTCGGCTAAAAGAAGTTGGATTATGGCGCTGGTTGCTCATGGGACTTCTTGCAACGGCTGTTTTTGGAGGACAAAGTATGCTCATGGAACTACATCTCACACCATTTTTTCTCATCGCGGGCAGTGTCCTTACCGCGGTGCTGGTTTGTTTGAAAACCACCTACTTTTCGTATTAAACTGAAATGGTAATTTTGAAATAATAATATGATTATCAATTTATTATTTTAAAAAACAGGATTTTTTATTTGATTTCAAACACATCGTCTGCGCACATCTATTACCCTTTTTCATTCTTTATCCAATTTCAATGGAATGAAGTCCAGCGAATTGTCGTAAGAAGCTGGTTATAAGAGCATAAAAATCGGAGGCGAGGGTTAAAGGCAAAATGGGGCATTCATTTGCAATTGTTTCCGGCACAAAATGAAAAGCAACATAGGTGAAGAGAAAAATATGTACATTTCTCCCATGTTCAAGCGACTTTGCATCATTCCGGCCCGTGGCGGAAGTAAACGCATTCCCGGGAAAAATATCCGGCCTTTTTTAGGAAAACCCATTTTGCATTACAGCATAGCTGCAGCCAAGGCCACTGGATTATTCGATACCATCATGGTTTCTACGGATGATGAAAAAGTGGCAGAAGAGGCTTTGAAAGCCGGGGCCGAAATACCATTTTTACGAAGCCAGGGAAATGCCGGAGATTTTGCCACCACAGCAGATGTACTCTTGGAAGTTCTGAAAACATTCGCACAGCAAAACGTGCATTTTGAGCAGATTTGCTGCCTCTATCCAACAGCCGTTTTTGCACAAGCTCATCACTTGATGGCCGGATGGCTCATGTTGCAGCAAGGGGCCGAAGTGACCTATCCGATGGTGGCCTTCGATTACCCTGTTTGGCGCGCATTAAAATCAGATTCACAAGGTTTTGTGGAAATGGTTTGGCCTGAATTCGCCGGAAGTAGAAGCCAGGATTTGCAACCGTTGTTTCATGATGCGGGCCAATGGTATTGGTTGAATGTCCCGTCGTTCATGACTTCCGGACAGATTTTAGGAGGCAAGGCCAAAGGACTGGAAATCTCCCGGTTAATGGCCCAGGACATAGACGACGAAGAGGACTGGGCTTTGGCGGAAATGAAATTTGCAAAATCTAAAACGGCCCATCAAGCCTCGGAATCCATTATGTCAGAAGAAAGGGAACTGCAATTTATTCCCGTAAAAGAGCATCACGGAGCGGACTTGCTATCCTGGCGAAACGATCCTGAAACACGGGCTCAATCCGTGCAAACTGAACCAATTTCAGAGGCAGAGCACTGGAGTTGGTTTCAAAAAAAATTAAAGGACCCTCATTGTCTGATGCGAATGGCTACGACATCCGGCCAGTGCGTTGGCGTGGTTCGAGCCGACAAAGATGAAGAGGGCTGGTGGTGGTTATCCTGGACGGTTGCACCCTCGTTTCGTGGAAAAGGATGGGGAAAAATCATGGTGAAAAACTGGGTTAATTTACTTCAACATTTCCCCGTGAAAGCCCTCATTCGCGTAGACAACCAATTTTCTGAACGAATGGCAATATATGCGGGTCTTGAGAGAATTAAAACGGAAAGAGAGTTCTTGGTATTTTCAAATAAAGTAAAATAAAACTTAGTAAACTAAATTCTTTCAAGCAATCCGTGTTGTTTCAAAACAAACCCGTATTTCTATATAATTACCATAGAAAACAAGTAAACTCTAACCATCCTTTCTCAGGAAAACTTTTAATTCAGGAATAGATTTCATAAAACTATTAGTATAAAGAATTTAAATACATCTATATCTAACATTTTCACGGCTAAAAATTCATATTTATTTCGCCAAGACATGACCAAAAAATCCATACATTAGCTTGGATAATGATGAACCCTGTGAGAAAACTATTGTTTATTTGCTTCCTTTTTCTCCTTGCAGGGAATTTGAAAGCCCAATTAGACACGGTTCACTTTATTCCTCCGATGCATGGACGCGGCTTTACGAATTCCGTTCAGCATTGGTTGTACATTTCCACACCCAATACCTCACCTGTTTCCTATACGGTTCGTACCGGTGGCGGTACCTTGATTACCTCTGGTGTAGTGTCGAACGCGGTACCGGTATCCTTCAATTTAGGAACAGACTCTACTTCTTGGGTGAGTGTAAGGTTTTCTGAACTCAATACGCCCCTTTTAAACAAAGGCATTGTGGTGGAGGCATCGGATTCTGTGTATGTGAATTATCGGATGCAGGTTTTTAGTAATACGTCGATTAATCAGGCGAATTCTGTAACGGCCAAAGGACGTCCGGCGCTGGGAACCACTTTCCGTATTGGCGCGCCCCCAATTGGTAGTGCATCTAACACCACCAACAGGGCTACGTTTTTTAGCTTCATGGCTACCGAAAACAATACCCAGATTACATTAAGTGGTTTTCAACCTGGTATGGTCACATTAAACGGAGGGCCCACTTCTACAGGGGGTACATATACGTTGCAAGCTGGCCAAAGCATTGTATTTGCCTTAAGACACGCAGGAGGACAAAATTCCAATCAATATACGGGAGCGTTGGTTTCCTCAACCAAACCCATAGCTATGTTAAACGGATTTTGCCTGGGAAATCTTTTAGGTAATCCCACCGGGAATCAGGATGCGGGATATGACCAGCCGGTTCCCATTAATAGAATTGGTACAGAATACATTACGGTTAGAGGCGAAGGCCCAAATACTATGGAGCAAGTGCTCGTAGTGGCTCATTATGATAATACTCAGATTTTTGTAAATGCCAGTGCGACACCGATTGCGACCCTTAATCAGGGACAATACTTTCTAATTCCGGGAACGAACTATACCAGCAACCAAAATCTGTATGTTCGTACAAGCAGACCAGCCTATTGTTATCAGCACATTGCCGGAGCTACCAGTAATAGTGAAAGTACCGGAGGACTAAGTTTTATTGCTCCCATCACTTGCCGACTTGGCACCTTTGTGGATAATATTCCTTTTATTAATCGCATTGGTAACAACACGTTGAATGGTGGGTTAATGATTGTGACCCGAACGGGAGCCACCGTAACCATTACCCATGGCGGAGGCACAAATACATATGGCCCCGCTACAGGCAATGCAGTTTCCGGGACAGCTTTCTGGAAAACGTATAAATTCACCAATTTCACGGGAAATACAACCATTACGTCTACGGGCCCCATGGCAGTCAGCTTCTATGGTACCAATGCTTTTGCAGGAATGGCCGGGTACTATGCAGGATTTGATGTTCCTCCGACATTGGACTTTACCTTGTTGGGTGATACTTGTGTAAACGCTGCGACGATTTCTGTGAATCCTACCTACTCTGGTTATCAATGGTACTTAAATGGCGCCGCCATTCCCGGAGCCAACAGTCATTTTATTCTTCCAAGCCAACCCGGCCAATATTATGTGCATACGGACATCAATGGTTGTATAGATAGCACAAGCAAGAATGCTCCGTTTACCATTTATCCCTATCCTGTAGCACAATTTTCTGTAACGGATGTATGTCAGGGATTACAAACGCCATTGGTAAATCAAACCACGATTCAGCCTGTGCATCCCCTTCAATTTCAGTGGAATTTTGGAAACAATCAGACCAGTGTACAGGCGACACCTGTTCATTTTTATCTATCCCCTGGCTCCTATAATCTTCAAATGATTGCCACAGGCCCCGGAGGTTGCAGGGATACAGCCGCCGGCTCACTTCAAGTATTTCCAAAACCAAACGCCGCCTTTGTCACTTCTGATACCTGTACTTTATCGCCAGGTTTTCAGGATCAATCTACGGTGGGTGCTCCAGGCAATATTGTTCAGTGGGATTGGAGTTTTGGAAACGGCCAACTTTCTTCACTTCAAAATCCTCAGTTGAGTTTTTCTCCGCATGGAACACGTCCTATACGGTTAGAAGTAACCACGAATCATGGATGTAAAGACACCCTGACTCAAAATATCGGATTTTGGGCAAAACCGATGGCCGGATTTTCATTAAATCCGGGCTGTACAGGGCTCCCCGTTCCCATCAATAATACGACCACCATCGCCTCTGGTTCCATTATTCAATGGAATTGGAATTTGGGAAATGGCAATACAAGTAATCAAAGTCAGGTTAATCCTATTTACAATCAGGCCAATAATTTCCAAATCCAACTGATTGCCACAGGGACGGGTGGTTGCACAGATACAGCCGTCCAAACCACGGTCATTCATCCCAGCCCACAGGCTTCATTTAATTTTTTAAACGATTCATGCAGTCTGTTTGTGCAAATGAACAATACATCCACGATTTCGCCATCGGGAAATATTACACAATGGAATTGGCAGTGGGGCGATGGCCAAATGGACCAAATCCAATCTCCACAGCACACATATGCGAATGCCGGGGTGTATCCTGTGACGCTCATCGCCATTAGCAATCAGGGATGCAGCGACACTGCGACTGCCATTTTACCAAAATATCCGAGACCCAATGTACAAGTTGGCGTCATACAGCCGGTGGCATGTTTTGGAGACAGCACAGGTTCCATTTCTATGTCTGCATCAGGCGGCACCTTGCCTTATCAATTCAATTGGAGCAACGGCGTGAATAACGCAAGCGTGTCGGGCGTTCCGGCAGGCAGTTATCAAGGAATTGTCGTTGATGCTTATGGATGCAGCGATACCCTTTGGGCCGTGATTCCCCAGCCGGCATCTGCCATTCAGCTTTCCTCGCAGGTGAGCCATGTTCAATGCTTTGGAAACAGCACTGGTCTGGTTGACTTAACGGTGAACGGTGGAACGCCTTTTGCAAATGGATCGCCCTACTTATTTCAATGGAACAACAACGCTACCACGGAAGATCTGAATAATCTTTCCTCCGGAAGCTATCAGGTGATTCTGGAAGACGCCAATGGATGTAAAGATAGCCTCACTGCTTTGGTTAGCCAGCCCGCCGCGCCCCTTGCCGCATCAGCACAGGTCACGGATGTGTTATGCTTTGGCAACAGTACAGGCGCGATAAACCTTAATGTAACGGGAGGAACATCATTTCCAGGTGGGCTTCCCTATGACTTTATTTGGTCAAATGGTGACACCACGGAAGATGTATCGAATGTTCCGGCGGGCAATTATTCTGTAACGATTTCAGATGCCAATCAGTGCCAAACCAATCTGTCGGTTATGGTGCAACAACCCATCACGGGACTTACCCTCTCTGCGCAGGTCAACCATGTTTCTTGTCATGGAGACAGTACAGGAGGAATTATTTTAAGTGTTTCAGGCGGTTCTCCTTTCAGTGCTGGCACACCTTATACTTTCTTATGGAACAATGGTGCTACGACCAGAGACCTGAGTCAAATTCCAGCAGGAATTTACTCAGTGGTAGTTACGGATAGTAGTAGCTGTTCAAACACCCTGAGCATTTCTGTAAATCAGCCAAATGCACCGCTAACGCTGATATCACAGGCGACTCATGTGGATTGTTTTGGAAATGCCACAGGTGCCATCGATTTAATTCCTTCCGGAGGAACACCAAATAGTGTTGGCGCTCCTTACCAGATCATTTGGAATACGGGAAGTACAAATGAAGATGTGCAAAGTCTTGTGAGTGGAAGTTATCAGGTTTTGGTCAGTGACGCCAATGGGTGTTCAGACAGTTTGGTTACTTTGGTAAATCAGCCGGCCTCCCCTCTTACACTGAGTGCTGTAGAAACGGACGTTGCCTGTTTTGGAAATAGTACAGGTGCTGTCAATCTTTCCGTAAGTGGAGGAACACCATTTGGTTCTGGAAATCCCTATACCTATGTATGGTCCAATGGCGCAAGCACAGAAGACATTAGCAATCTGGCCGCTGGAAATTATGGTGTATCCGTAACAGATTCAAATGGTTGTGCTTCTGCACTTTCAGCTATCATTACCCAGCCCTCTTCGGGACTTTCTTTGAGTATTCAGGCCAGTCCAGTACTTTGTTTTGGAGATGCTACCGGCTCTGTTAGTTTGATGGTTTCTGGTGGTCAACCATTCGCCGGACCTGCATCATATCAGTATGTTTGGAGCAATGGTGCAGTAACTAAAGATCTTTTAAGCGTACCCGCAGGATCTTATAGTGTGGTAGTTACCGATAGCTCAAGTTGTTCCAACAGTATCAGTACAATAGTACTTCAGCCTGCAGCACCGATCAACCTTAGTGCGCAGGTCACAAATGTGGATTGTTTCGGAAATAATTCCGGCGCCATCCAGTTAACAGCCTCTGGTGGAACTCCCTTTACCCATGGACTTCCATATGTGTTTTCGTGGAATAATGGTGCTCAGATGGAAGACCTCATGAACCTTCCTTTTGGTGGTTATCAAGTGTTGGTCACAGATTCAAATGGATGTGTGGACAGTTTGATAACGCAGGTGAATCAACCTACTGCAGCCTTAAGTATAAGTGCACAAATTACCCATGTAGCTTGTTTCGGAGACAGCACTGGAATTGTTGACATTACAGTAAGCGGCGGCACGCCATTTACCCAAGGAGGACCCTATGCTTTCCTTTGGTCTAATGGCGATGTAACAGAAGATTTAGTGAATGTTTTTGCCGGAAATTACAACCTGATTGTTACAGATTCAAATGGTTGCAACGTTCAACTAAATACAATGGTTACCCAACCTTCGAATTTTTTGACCTTAACCATTCAACCCAGTCATATTCTCTGTTTTGGAGACAGTGCAGGTGCCCTTTCACTGACCGTGAACGGAGGCGTTCCCTTTGTAAATTCAGCGCCTTACTTGTACCAATGGAGTAATGGCGCCACTACGAAAGACCAAAATCAGATTCCAGCCGGGACGTATTTGGTGACGGTGACGGATAGCGCCGGTTGTTCCGCTAACATGAGCACAACCATCAATCAGCCTAATGCAGCTCTTGCCCTTTCTTCGCAAATTACCAATGTGGCCTGTTTAGGAGACAGCACCGGTACCATCGACCTCTCCGTTACAGGCGGTACAGCTCTTGGAAATGCTTCACCTTTTCTTTTCTTTTGGTCCAATAATCAACAAACCGAAGATTTAAGCGCGCTGCCTGCTGGATCTTATCAGGTGAATGTAATCGATGCCAATGGTTGCCAGGATAGTTTGGTGGCCGTGGTTACCCAGCCTGCTTCTGCACTGAGCCTTTCTTCTCAGATTACGCATATTGATTGTTTCGGAAATAGTACGGGAGCTGTTGACCTGACCGTAAATGGCGGAACACCTTTTACGAACGGCGCACCGTTTGTGTATGTATGGTCCAACGGATTGCAATCGGAAGACATTCAGAATCTGACAGCTGGACTTTATGGCGTATCGGTCACGGATGCCAACGGATGTACGGATAGCCTATTTTCTTCCGTTACAGAGCCCCAAGCTCCTTTAAGCATTTCCGTTCAAGTGACAGATGTAGCTTGTTTTGGGGATAGTACCGCAGCCATAGATTTAACGGTTAGTGGAGGCACCAACTTTACCATTGGGAATCCATACACCTATGTTTGGAATACGGGGTCTACTACAGAAGATCTTCAAAATCTGAGTATTGGAACATTTTCAGTCATAGTTACAGATAGCAATGGATGCGTAAACAACACCTCCGTTAATATCCATCAACCATCTTCTGCGCTGACTTTATCTCATGCGGTTACCGATGTCCTTTGTTTCGGCAACAGCACGGGTAGCATCGACCTTACCGTAAA
>CAZOEO010000017.1:0-28372 GCA_964578885.1 uncultured Candidatus Competibacteraceae bacterium
GGGGTCGGTTCTCCCGGGGGCCACCACTCCTCCTCCCCAGGCGACAAGCTACAAATTTTCCACCACCTGAGTCGGCAATTAATCGTTTATAAACGATTAAAATCGGCTAGGGGAATCCACATTGAAAATCGTTTTTTAAAGCATGGACACTGGTTTTCAAACGAAAGCGAATGTTCGTCGGAAGTCGGCATGCTATGTTCTTAAATCCGTAACCTCATGCACAAAACTTATGGCAAGTCCTTCCGAACTTGTCCGTTTAAATCAAAAAAAAGACACCCGGAGAATCTCAATCCTCTGGGTGTCGCGATATGATGTATTTGAAAATAAGCCGATACGTCTTCAACGCATCAATGTGACCAATCTGTTTAGTCCACGAAATTCGGCCACCCTTTTTCCAGCAATTCCAATGCTTTGAGATAGGCGGAATCCGTTTGATTAATGACTTCGAAGAACGCGTCCCGGCCATAGAGGTTTTGAGCGACCAGTGCCAGTAAACGGGTTTCCATCCAAGCCTTGCTGGTTTCTACTTCTTTCGCTTCCGGAGTAATGCCTTTCGCTTTACAGGCTTTCATGAATTCTGGCCAAAGTTGACTGCTCGCCTTGAATTTTTCCTGAAAGACTTTAAAGGTCGGATACGTACTCATGAGTCTCTCCCGCTGATCATCTACAAACGTGATGGAGAAGTCGTACATGAGATTTTTTCTGGAAACTTCAGTTAGGAAATCTGTTAAGAATGTGGTATCCAGGGGGATAAAATAGTCGGGCATGATTCCCCCGCCGCCATAAACAATTCTTTTCTTGCGGGTACGATATTGAAGGGAATCTGGAAATTTAATTTGCTCTGGTTGTGTGAGTTCACCATTTCTAAAGCGGCCATACAGGTCTTCAAAATATTTTTCAGTACCACCATCATAAGGTGCTTGAATAAATCGTCCAGAAGGAGTAAAATAACGAGCCGTGGTGAGCCGAACGGCGGAGCCATCAGGTAGGGGAAAGGTGTTTTGTACCAAACCTTTTCCAAAAGATCTCCGTCCAATAATGACCCCTCGATCCAAATCTTGAATGGCGCCACTTACAATTTCTGAAGCAGAAGCTGAACCTTCATTGATCAGCACAACCACACGCCCGGTTTCAAAACCACCGCGCATGGTGGCCTTGTAATCTGTTCTTTTTTCCGTTCTTCCTTCGGTGTACACAATTAATTCTCCGGATTTTAAAAATTCATCGGCCAGTTCCACGGCGGCATTTAAATATCCCCCCGCATTGTCCTGCAAGTCTAAAATAAGATTGAAGGCACCGCGGGCTTTTAATTTCCCCAAGGCTTCTTTAAACTCACGCACGGTGGTTTCAGAAAATCGATTTAGTTTGATATAACCTGTAGTGGGCGAAGCCATATAAGCGGCATCTAAACTAAACACCGGAATTTTATCCCGTGTAACGGTAAAATCCATGGGTTTTTTCTCTCCACGACGCAAAATACCCAGTTTCACTTGCGACCCTTTGGGCCCGCGAAGCCAGCGATATACATCCTGATTGGAAATGGGGCGCCCGGCAATCAGCGTGTCGTTGATGCGGACAATTTTATCTCCGGAGCGAATCCCCACTTTTTCCGAAGGACCTCCGGATATTGGACTCACCACCAATAAGGTGTCGTTGTGTATATTAAATTGAATACCAATTCCTTCGAAGTTTCCCACCAGTTGTTCTTCCGACGCCTTCAGTTCTTTTAGCGAGAGATAATAAGAATGGGGATCCAGCTCTTTCAAAATGGCACGAATACCGTTTTCTGCCGCTTCATCTAAATCGACAGGCTCTAAATAATAATTCTGAAGGAAGTAAAACAGAACTTCCATCTTTTCTCTCGGATTGGAAGCCGGTTGTGCCCAAAGGCCAAGGGTGAAAACGGAAAGAAGGAGACTGAGCCAGATTTTTTTCATAACAACATAACGTGATGGATGCTTCAAATATACAAGGCTTCCACTTGTTTCGTGATTTTTTACTTCTCTTTAACGCCTGTTTCCAGTTTCGGTGAACGGTTTTGTAATATACTGTATCCCACTACCGCCAGAATCATGAGCAGGCTGCCGAGGTAAAACCAGGGAGTTAATGCTTCATTTTCTTTAAACAAAATGGCCGCGAGGATAAATCCATACACCGGCTCTAAATTAATGGCCAGTACCACGGTGTACGCTGTGAGACGTTGCAACAGCTGAATGGTGAGCGTAAAAGTAAATGCAGTGCAAATGGTTCCTAAAATTAAAAGCCAAAACAAGTCCATGCCTTGTGGGAAAACAGGCCATTGGCCATGCTGAGCCCAAAAGAACAACCCGGTAACCAACGCCGCTCCCACCATTTCCCAAAGACAAACCACCAACTCATCGGCCTTGGAAAGCGATAATTTTCTGTTCATCAGGGTAAAAACACCTGCGAGAAAGGCGGACAATAATCCCATATAAAGTCCCTGAGAAAATCCGGCTTCTACATTTAAAATAAGTCCAAGTGCAAAAATGATGACCAAGCCAAGTCCGGGTTCCAGCCAGGTCAGCTTTTTTCGAAAAACCAAGGGTTCCAGCAACGCCACCAGCAAGGTATTGGCAGAAAGGGAGGCCAGCGTAATGGATACATTGGAAATTTTAATGGCATGAAAAAAAGTGACCCAGTGCAAACCAACCACCGCACCTGTGAGCAATGCTCCTGCTAAAATTTTCGGGGGTAATCCGGGTGATTTACGTTGCCACAGCAAGACCGGAATCAAGGCGAGCACGGCAATAATGACACGCCAAAATACCAAAGCGGAGGAATCCATTTGAATTAAATGTCCTAAGATTCCCGTAAACCCCAGAATAAAGACGGTAAAATGGAGGGCGATTTGGTCCTTTAAAACTTGCGAACGCATGCGCAAAGGTGACTATTTTCTACGGAATTATATGCTGAAAACAGACAAAGCTATACGGATAAAATGGAAGGGATGGACTGAACGTTAAAATCTGGATTGCCTCACATATTCCCACGTGGCTACCGCCGCGGCCGTAGCTACATTCAACGAGTGTTTGCTCCCAAATTGGGGAATTTCCAGCGCGCCATCACAATATTGAAGCGCTTCTTCAGACACGCCATCTACCTCGTGACCGAGAATCAGCAAAGTTGGTAATCCTCCCGGCGCCCAATCGGCCAACGACAAACTTTGGTGTACCTGTTCCAACGCAAGAATTTGGTAGCCTTTGGCTTTTATTTCGGGTAAAAAGGAAGAAAGGGAAGTTACCGACGTCCATGGAACCGTTTTTTCCGCCCCCAAAGCCACTTTGGCCAAATCCGGCCGTGGCGGAACCGGAGTAAAACCTGCCAAATCCAAACTCTCTATTCCAAAAACATCCGCTAAACGAAACAAAGCGCCTACATTCTCCGCACTTCGTATGTTTTCTAGCAATAAACGCAATGGAACGCGCGGCGCAGCGCCAGAGGTAAGTTTCCGCTCGGCCATTAATTCACGCAAACTTTTCTTTTGCATCTCTTCATTTTTTGCAAAAATCAGGATATCCTGACGATTTCGTAAATTTACCGCTAAATCCATCATCGGGGGTGACTGAACAGCCGCAAGACCATCAGGGCAAGGAAACGCCCATGATGAAACAATTTAACGAGATAAAACGCCAATATCCGGACGCCTTGTTGCTGTTTCGGGTGGGCGATTTTTATGAAACTTTTGGAGAGGATGCCATTAAAGCCAGCCAAATTCTTGGCATTACCCTCACCAATCGCTCCAACGGCGCATCTAAAATTGAGCTGGCCGGCATTCCATTCCACGCATTGGATGCGTATCTGCCACGACTTGTACGCGCTGGCCTTCGGGTGGCTATTTGCGAACAACTCGAAGACCCTAAACTCACAAAAAACATCGTAAAACGAGGTGTTACAGACCTCATTACACCCGGATTGGCTTTAGGCGATCATGTGCTGGACGCGCGTACCGATAATTTCCTTGCGTCGCTCGTGGCCGGTACCGAGCAACAGTGGGGCGTCGCACTGATGGATATTTCTACCGGCCGGTTTTTGGCCGGACAAGGCGATGAAACCTTCGTGCGTCAGGTAGTGGGAACGTTTTTTCCCAAAGAAATGATTGCCTCGCGCTCCTCCCGTGACCTCGCGTCCGGTTTGGCACCACAATTGCCTTTTCAGTTTTTGGAACCCTGGATTTTTGAATCCGATTATGCCCGGGAACAAATCGGTTTGCAATTCGGAGTCGATGGGTTAAAAGGCTTTGGTATAGATCATTTGCCTTTGGCGATAACGGCTTGCGGAGCCATTTTACATTATCTGAAAACCAGCACGCATCAGCGACTCGATCATTTGGATACCATCCGAAGATTGGATCATGAAGGGGTGCTCTGGCTCGATCCATTTTCCATTAAAAACCTAGAATTGGTGGGCAGTCAGGGAACTTCACTCGCCGAAGTTCTGGACGAAACCATTACCCCGATGGGCGCGCGAATGCTCCGCCGGTGGTTAATGCTGCCGCTGGCGCAGGAAGATAAAATTTTACAACGACAGGAAGTGGTGGCGGCTGTCATGAAGCAACCCGAAGAGGCAGCCAAACTTCGTGAATGTTTAAGCGACATCGGCGATCTGGAACGACTGGTGGGGAAAATGGCCACAGGACGCCTGATTCCAAGGGAATTACCAAGACTCGCTCAAGCCATTGAGGCCACACGAACCCTCAAAAGTTTACCAATTCCTCAAGTGCAGGATTGGCTGAAATCGGTTGATCCTCTCATGGACACAGCCTTGCGCATCCAAAAGGAAATTCGACCGGACGCGCCAACCGCTCCCGGTAAAGGTCCCATCTTCCAGGAAGGGGTGGATGAATCCCTGGATGAATTGCGTCAACTGGCCTACAGTGGAAAAGACCAACTCCTGGTCATGCAACAGGATGAGGCAGAACGAACTGGAATATCCTCGCTAAAAGTGGGTTTCAATCATGTCCATGGCTATTATTTCGAAGTAACTCACGCCCATAAAAACAAAGTTCCTGCCGACTGGATTCGAAAGCAAACCCTGACCAACGCGGAACGTTACATCAATGAGGACCTCAAAAATTATGAGGAAAAAATCCTGGGAGCCGAGGAAAAAATTC
Organism: uncultured Candidatus Competibacteraceae bacterium; assembly: GCA_964578885.1. GTDB lineage: Bacteria > Bacteroidota > Bacteroidia > CAIKAF01 > CAIKAF01 > CAZRHR01. The sequence goes on from CAZOEO010000017.1 coordinate 5,132, forward strand.
TGGCCATCGAAACCCAACTTTTCGCCCAAATACTGGAAGATCTAAGGGCTGTAGTGCCAGCTTTAAAAAAACAATCAGAATGGTTGGCGGGTCTGGATTGCCTGCAGAGCTTTGCGCGTTCCGCCGAGCAATATGGATATCGACGACCTGAAATGCACGGCGGCAAAAGCATCGTTATTACCGGTGGTCGACATCCGGTGATCGAAAGACGATTGCCCGTGGGTGAGCGGTACGTAACCAACGACATTCAGCTGGACGATAAACAACAGCAAATACTGGTGATTACCGGACCCAATATGTCGGGAAAATCTGCCCTTTTACGCCAAACCGCCTTGATTGTGTTGATGGCACAAATGGGCTCCTTTGTTCCGGCAGAAACCGCGCGTTTAGGAATTTACGACCGCATTTTTACCCGTGTAGGCGCCTCCGATAACCTGAGTGAAGGGGAATCCACTTTCATGGTTGAAATGAATGAAACGGCCGCCATCCTGAATAATGTGTCGGACCGAAGCCTCATTCTTTTAGATGAAATTGGCCGGGGAACCTCTACTTACGACGGCATTTCGATTGCCTGGGCCATCGTGGAATTCCTCCATGGATTAGATACCATGCGCCCTCGCACACTTTTTGCCACGCATTACCATGAATTAAATGAATTGGAAGGTCGGCTGGAACGGGTGAAAAACTTCCATGTCTCAGTGAAAGAACATCAGAATAAAATCGTGTTTTTGAGAAAACTGACTCCGGGCGGCTCCTCGCATAGCTTTGGTATTCATGTGGCCCGTATGGCCGGTATGCCCAAAGCCGTGGTGAAAAGATCGCAAGACATTCTTTTGGATTTGGAAGCGGCCCGTGCCGCCCATCAGGGTTTTGCGCAAAATGTTCAATCTCCGGTTCAGCTGAGCTTATTTCAATTGGATGATCCCGTTTTGTCGAACATTCGGGAAGAACTAACGTTATTGGATATAAATACTTTAACTCCCGTTGAGGCGTTGCTTAAATTGCAGGAAATCAAAAGAATGGTGGGAGGTTGAAACTGGTGACCTATGGAAAATATGGATCGTGCTGAAGCGTGGTTGAAAGAGGGGAAATGGGAAGAAGCTTACCATGCTTTTTCTCAATGGCAACATCATAAAGCCCTTTTTTATCAGACCATTTGTTTGACCCGTCTGCAAAAAACTCAGCAGGCGCTGGAATGTATCAATCGTGCTATAGAACATCAACCGCAGGAAGCGGATTATCTTGCGGAACGGGGCGTCGTGTATCTGCACATGAAAAAGTACGCCCTGGCCTTGCTGGATTTCGATGCTGCGGTCTCTTTACAACCTGAACACCCTTATCGCTATGCCAGCCGCGCTTTTATGAAGGAAGCAGCAGGAGATTTGCAAGGTGCTGTGAAAGACTATGAAATGGCTTTAAGCCTTGACCCGGAAGATGCCGTGGTGCACAATAACCTTGGACTGATTTTGGAAAAAATGGGCCGAAATCAGGAAGCCCGAAACAATTTTTCAAAAGCAGATGCCTTGTTGAAATCCTTTCCTATTCCCGCTCCGCCTCAGGAGCAGACCATTCCGGAAGAAAAACCTGCTCCTGAAAAAACGTTGGGGAAGGTGCTCCGGGAAACCATAACCACTCGGCAGGGCCGTGCGGAATTTATTCGCTGGATTTCCGGCACTTTTAGGAAAAAAGAAGGCTGAACGCGGTATCTTCCTCTGATTTTAAACGCCTCTGTTATTCATTCGCGCCGGCGGTGTCTCTGAATGTAATATCCTGCGCTTGTTTATGATGAACACGATTTACAGGTTTTTGCGTGTGCGACCTGTTGATGTTTGGGGTGAAAAGAATGTGTAGGAACTGGGTATTTTTCAGCTTCCTTTTTCCTAAATCCTGACGTCCTCATCTATGCAAGCCTGATGCACGAAATTCATGCCGGATGTCTCCTGGGTAAACGACGCTTCCTTTCTTTCCTTTTTCCCGAATCATCTACCAAAGCGCCTGGCGCATGAACAAAAAAAAGGCCCCGTCATTGGAGCCTTTTCATTTTTATTCTGCTGTCTTTTTCTTTTTGCCCACTGCATCCAGATTAAAGGTTAAGGTAAACCTCAAAGCATTGGCCAATGGATTGTTCCTACCCGTAGGAATCAGGTAAGAGAAATCTAAACCGAATACATTGTAGCGTAAACCGGCTCCAAGGGTAAAGTATTGACGATTTCCTTTTTGCGGTGATTCGTAGAAAAAGCCACCACGCACGGCCAGTACGCGGTTGTACCAATATTCTGTACCGAAGCTCCATACAAATTCGTCAATTTCTTCACGGAATCCGAAAGGGGCATCCCATAAAGAGGTAACCATACCTACCAGTACAGATTGGGTGCGGTCTCCACCACGGATAATGGCCGTGTCTGCTGCTCCGGGTTGCGGAATATAATCGGGTGTGGGAACCAGTAATTTAGAAGTTTCTACATACAGTCCAATGGAGTTATATTCATCGATTTGGATGGTTCCTCCACCACCTAAACGCAGGGTAACGGGAATCCAGTCGGAAGCGCTGGTGCCTCCAAATCTAATTTTGGATCCAATGTTTTGCACAGAAACCCCAAAACGCCAGGTAACATCGCGATCGAAAAGTTTTTTATCGGCATTTTGATAATAGAAACCAAAGTCTCCTGCTCCGGCAATCCCTGGCTCTGTGGCCACACCGCCGACAAATTGTCCGAGGGTTAGGTTCGAATAGATGAAACGGAAAGCTACACCAACACTCCATTTATCTGACAGCTTAAATGCACCGCCAACGTCTGCGGAAAGTTCGTGCGGATTATAATTTCCCACAAAAGTTCCGGTTTCCGTCGTAAAGCTGATGTCGCCCAATGAAAAATAACGGAGGGAAGCACCAAGGGTAAAACGTTCGGTCAATTTTTTATACCCTGCCATGTAGGCCAGATTGATGTCTGGTACCAAATTGCGCAACCATGGAGAATAGGAGACGCCAAGGGCCATGTCTTTGTCTACAAAGCCGAGTTTGGCCACATTCCAATGCATGGCATGCATGTCGGCTTCAGTGGCCACACCCTGATCTGCCATGCCACCCGCTCTGGCTTCCGGCCCAATTACTAGAAAGGGAACGGAAGAGGTTACAGTACGGATACCGGCTAGTTTATAGGCTTCGTCAATATCGGTTTGGGCACCAAGGAAATGCACAGGGGTTCCTGACAATAAAATGGTTAAGAGGATTATACTTGATCGGCTAAATCGCATGAGTCTGATGTGGTCGTGTTACAAATATAATAAGTGCAGTCCCAATAACAGCAAATTTGGGTTCTTATTGTTCAGCGAATATAGATAATTCTTGCGGCAGTTTCGAGCATTTCTCCATTTGGGGTGGTGATTCTAACCCGTGCAACATATACACCGGCGGCGACTTCTTCTCCCGAATCCATTTTTCCATCCCACTGAAAGCGCGTTTCTCGAAAACCATCGACCGTCCCTTCATATTGCATGGAGGTAATTTTTCGACCATCTAAGCCTTGAATATCCAGTTCCATTTTCAGGAAACTTCCCGCCAGGTTGTGCTGAAAGGCAAAGGTGGTGGTTTCACGGAATGGATTCGGATAGGCTTCCAGAGAAAGCATATGCGCACGATCATTGGTGACTGCAAATGTGAGGGTCTTGCGACTCAAATTATTACAACCATCCCAAACCTCCAGCGTTACTTCATGGAATCCGGGAGAAAGGGGTGGGAGAGGATAGGTCACGGTGCCACTTTGGTACGTGTTGAGGGACGCCTGATACATTTCGTTCAGGGTGATGGCGTTGGCTATATCTCCGTCGATAATAAGCTGAAGATTATGTCCAATGGCTGCACCAGAGGTGTTTACACCACTTTCATCACCGATTTCAGCATAGAGAAGGGGCGTCTCGTGGGCGATGCCACCTTCGATGAATTGGTCATTGTTCAGGAAAAGGGAAATCTCCGGACCTTGCACATCACTGCCGCAATTGTCCGACGTGCCTCCCAATTGGAAACCTCTGAAGTAGCCATGGGCATCGGTGACGCCATTTTCTGCGTAATAAGAGATTTTCCCTTCTCCCATCAGGTAATTGATGTCCAGTGGAATTTTAAATGTCACCTGCCAGCGTCCTTGATTTACTGAAACTTTTCCTCTGAAAACCACACTATTCTGCATGCGGTAGGGCACTGGTGTAGACCCGGGATCATTTCCTCTGGTTTGCAGGGTGACCGCTTTGTCGAAAACGGTGATGTACAGATTTCCATTGAATTGAGAAAGCAAGGCGGAATCCCGATCTGCAATTCTTCCGGAAAGCCTGACAATATCTGTGGCACGCAGGGTGTCCGAAAAGGGAGGGGCACCAGGACCTGTATAAATGCCATTGATGCTGTCGGTAAGGACCAAATGCATAGGAGAAGCCAGGCGCATCGCCGGATCTCCGAATAAAACAATGTTTTGCTCCCCTCCGTCGCACGGACATTGTCTTGCTCTTAATTGGATGTCTCCAAGTCTTTGTGCATTAGATGTTTGTGCTTCAAATCCATAGATTCCATTGAAGAGCTTGGTCTGAAACCGGGGCACCACCGTAATGGCGCGTGTAGTCGAAAATAGGGCAATGCTGCCTTTGTCCGGTCGGAGCAGCATCCTTTCGCCTGCCGAAACAAAAGCCGGATCATCAAATCGGGTAAACGTGCAGGTAGCCGTGGTCACGAACGACAAATTGTTCAGGTTGTTCCAACTTTCAATGTCGTCGATTTGTAAAACACGTTCTCCGGTTAGACCTTGTTCTCCACCATGTCCAATAAAATTCATGTGAAGGGTACCGCGATTCATCCGGTTGTTTAGATAGGTTTTGGCCTCCGGATAGCGCTGACCGGCATTGCTGGATTGTACAAAAGCATCAATATATACTCTGTCGATGTTCCAAACAGGCGCCACCCGGTCCAACGTATCTGCTACACGCTCATTTTCATCAATAAATTGTCGCTCCCAGGTTGCATCCATGTCGTCTGCAAACAGGGTTACCCAATTTCTCCATTCTCCCAGACAAGCTTGATTTTCAGTGTAATGTTTGATTTTATTGACCACACCTTGCGCTTCGGAAAGTGTCGCCGCCGGAATTCTGCCAACGGCCAGAGAAATCGGATCGTTGTAATTGACGTTTCCTACAATGTTATTGGGCCCGAAATGGACGAAATAGTAATCACTGGGGTTAGAATTTCCACTTCTCGAGCTTGATTCCCTGGTTTGAAACGTAGGCACAAGCGATCCGGAAAATCCGTTTAAACGGTTTAAATGCGGTTTGTAATCATACGAACCATCCCCAAACAGCAACAGATACTTTGGGTGATCGGTAGGATGTACTTCGGTATAAGTTCGCACGAAATCCCGAATGGCAGTAGGGTCTTGACGCCCTGCTGAAAATTCATGATAAATCTGGTCTGTGGTAACGGTGTGAATCAAAAGCCCTTCTCTCTCCAAATGAAAGTCCGCCAGCGATAAGGCCGCCTGAAGCAGCGACGGGTGCGTAACAATCAGCATGTCCGGCGCAGGTGTGCTGGCAATTAAACTTTGCAAATCCTGATTGATCACCACGCCTTTATACTCGGGTTCCCGAATATTACTTTCGTAAAAGGCAAAAAAGGTTTTCAATGTGTCTGCCTGAGCCCGAAACCAGGTAAATCCGGTTTCTGCCTGAACGTTCATGGCCAGAATCCCGGTGGGTGAAGTGACATCCCAAACCCGGAAGCCTGCGGCTCCGGACAAACGATATTCTGTAAGACCAAAAGCTTTTGTATCTCTAAAAGCCAATCCGGAAGCTCCCACCACTAGCGATTGTCTGTATTGTAGTGTAATGTAATCCAACCAGCCGCTTCGATCTTCACCTCCGGAGGTGGGCTGAATCCGGGTGATGCGAACCTGGGCCTGACTTCCGCTTAGGTTGGCCTCGCCCTGTACCATTCCGTTGGAAAAGAAATTACAAGAATAACAAGGTGGCACGGAAGAAACATTTGTTTCACCCACCAATTGGTTGTTCAATCGAACTTGAAAAATAGAGGAGCATGAAACGCATCGTGCGGCCATTCTTACCGATACTTTGGCTTGCACGGAAGGCACAGGTAAATAGACCGGCAGGTTGAATGTTTGGTCGTTTTGAAATGAAAAGACTTCCCCGTACCATTCCCGACCACTTAGGGTGAGGTTTCTGGTTTCCTGCTCATAATGAGCAAATGCATCTCCTTGTGCTGTAATGGTATCCGGCGTTTGGGTCAGAAGGTTTTGCGTGGACATACGAAGCCCGTTTACCCCCAGGGTCAAATAATAATAGGTGGTGTCTGCATATAAATGTCTTTCGAATGCAAATTGATTTCCATTGAATTTCCAGCGATTGGGACCTTCTCCGTAAAATAAGGCACGATCACCCGGACCGAATTGCCCATCTCCTCCATCTTCGATCCACATCGGTAATTCTGGTAAATCTCGAAAGCGGAAATGACTGTTGCGCTCCGGTTCCATTCCGCCTTGCCTGCCATGCAACTTCAGGCTGCTGCTAGGCACCGGCCCGGAAAGTAAACCAATATTTTCAAGCTGCGCATACGTAAGGCGATACACGCCATCTTCAGTAATACCGAAACGGTGCCATTGGCCTTGCGCGAGGACAGAGGCGGGAAGACTTTGTGCAGATTTAGAAGACAAAAGAGGCGTTCCCTTTTCCCAAACTATCCGGGCTTTTACGGCCTGTTCCCAACGTCCGTTTTCCCATCTGACCGCACACTTTCTTACGGCTGCGTGAGAAACACCTCTTAGTTTCCAAGTTTGAAGTCCGGAAGGCTGTGAAGACAAATCTTCTTTATTCCAATGCACAGGAGGTTCCGAAATAGGCGCCCACTGTGTAATTTCAATGTCTGCACGCTGTACCAGGGTGCCGGGTGAAAAGGCATGATAAAGGATGGGAAAGCCTGCATCGCTGATTTCAATGGAAGGATGGGATCCATTTTGCCCTGGAATTACACCGGACTTTGAATCATGATATGAATTAGATAGCGGCAGTTCCTGGGTTTGAATCTGCGCAGAAACAACATTTAAAAGGGCAAAATATCCGATGAAAAGGAAACCAGGTAATGCTTGCTTCATGCGTGGAAAACGTTCATTCTACAAATTTATTGCAAACCGGCTAAACTTCATGAAAAAAAGGGTTAAAAGAATGTTTAAGTATATATCTTTGTTTTTCAGTGCGTTGCAGTGTTTATTTATCTTTTTCATGTAAAAAAAAGCAGGGAATCATGCAAAAATGCGCTTTGTATTGTATTCCTTTTGTATTTTTGAACGTTGGACAGTTAAACAACAACTATGCGCAAGCGCTTTTTCCTCCTGCTGCTTTACATATCAGGTTTGTTTTTCGCTTCCGGGACAGATGTTCAGGCTCAGGATGCGCAATTCACTCAGTTTTATGCAAATCCCATTTATTTGAACCCAGCTTTTGCGGGTTCTGTCAGATGTGCGCGTTTTGCCTTCAACTCTCGTTTGCAGTGGTCCGGTATTTCTGGAAATTACAGAACATATGCTGCTTCTTACGACCAGCATTTCGACGCCTTACAAGGTGGTGTAGGATTTCGTGTGATGCGCGACGAGGCGGGTCAGGGTACCATTACCTCCCACAACGTGGCTGCTACTTATTCTTATCTGATTCCCATTAATCGTAAAATCAGTTTGCGTGTGGGGGCAGAAGTGGGTCTATTCCAGCGGTCTTTAAACACGAACAAATTGACTTTCGGAGACCAGATCGATGACCGGTATGGTTTCGTGTATGCGACCCAAGAGGTATTCGATAACGATGAAAAATTATTCGTGGATTTCGGTGCAGGAGCCGTTTTGTATAATCAGATTTTTTACGGAGGTGTGTCTGTTCATCACATCACCCAACCCAATGAAGGTTTCTTGGGATCCAGCAAGCTTCCTTTAAAATTGACTACGCATTTCGGTGCCATGATTCCAATCGGAAAGCGCAGAAAATATGCAGGTGAAGCCTTTATTTCTCCTAACATTTTATTCCAGCTTCAGCAGTCTTTTTACCAGTTGAATGTGGGTGTATACGCCGGAAAAGGTCCTATCGTGGGCGGTTTGTGGTATAGAAATAATGATTCTTTCATCGCCTTAGTCGGATTACAGCGCGGCTTGTGGCGTTTTGGATATAGTTATGACATTACAATTTCCCGCTTGACCAACGCAACAGCAGGTTCCCATGAATTTTCACTGGGATTCCAGCTGCCATGCCGCCGTCCAAAGCGCAGGTTCAGAACGGTGGTTTGTCCTTCTTTCTAACCTCTTCACAATAATTAATTCGGACAAAGCGTTATCTTTGTGCATAAACTAACGCCAGTATGAAAATTTTTCACGGCAGTCTTTTTCTAACCAGTGCTTTACTCCTCGCCTCTTGCGGGAAAAAGCAGTACTCTTCCACCACCGGTTGGAATTACAACGAAAAACAAAACGGTGGTTTTGAGGTGGTTCCCTACATCGAACAAGAAACTGGTCCCGGATTGGTTTTCATCGAAGGGGGTACCTTTGCCATGGGACGGGTAGAACAGGACGTGTTGTTTGAACACAATAATCCTGTACGCCGCGTTACCGTTTCTTCCTTTTACATGGATGAAGCAGAAGTAACCAACCTGGCTTACTTAGAATATCTACACTGGCTTAAAAGAGTTTTCGGAGAAGATTATCCGGAGGTTTTGCGTAAAGCTTTACCTGATACTTTGGTATGGCGCTCACAGTTAGGCTTCAACGAACCTTACGTGGAAAACTACCTGAGACACCCTGCTTACAATTTTTACCCCGTAGTGGGTGTTACCTGGGTGCAGGCGACCGATTACTGTGCCTGGCGTACCGATCGAGTAAATGAACAAATTCTGGTGCGTGAGCGTGTCCTGAACCACAACCCCGAAGAACAAATCGGTGAAGAAAACTTCAACACCGAAGCGTATTTGGTAGGGCAGTATCAGCTTGGATTTAATGATAAAGGTCAGCCGACCAATATTTTTACCGGAGAAGCTCGTATCGTCCGCATGGAAGATGGTATTCTTTTACCACGCTACAGACTCCCAACCGAAGCAGAATGGGAATATGCAGCCTTGGCTCTGGTGGGAAATACAGATCCTTCTACCGACCGCGAAATCGTAAAACAACGTCGCTTGTATCCATGGAATGGCCACATTGCACGTAACCCGAACGAAAAGTTTAAAGGAGACTTCCTCGCAAACTTCCGTCGTGGCCGTGGTGACTTAATGGGTGGAGCAGGTCGTCTGAACGACATGGCCGACATCACAGCGCCTGTTTACAAGTACTGGCCCAATGACTTTGGCTTGTACAACATGCCCGGCAACGTGTCTGAATGGGTAATGGATGTATATCGCCCACTTTCTATGATCGATATGGATGAATTCCGTCCGGTTCGGGGTAACGTGTTCAAAAGAAAACTTCTCGATGCCGATGGTATGATTGAAGCCAAAGACTCCTTAGGCCGAATCCAGTACATCGACGTAGATACCAATGCAAATCGGAGAAATTACAGCCGCGCTTCTTACCTCGATGTAAAAGATGGAGACTATACCTCTTCTATCTATTACGACAACGAAGGATTTCAAGATCCGGCCAAATCCAACGAGCTGATGTATGAATTCGGCGCTACGTCGTTGATCAACAACAAAGCCCGTGTGGTCAAAGGTGGAAGCTGGAAAGATGTGGCCTACTGGCTGGTTCCCGGAACACGTCGGTTTATGGATGAAGAAACGCCTGCCGACTGGATTGGATTCCGATGTGCCATGGACCGCGTGGGATCTCCTATTGGTTTAGGAAAGAATACCCGCTACCAGCATAGAGGTGGTCAGCAATACCGTAAAGAAGATAAGAGATAAGTTTGTTTTTTTTAAGTTCAGAAAGAACCGATGCCCAGGCGTCGGTTTTTTTTTGTCCTTTCCTTTCCGGCCATCGAACAAAAGGCGGAGAACTAGGTTTTTTTTAAGATGACACCAAAGACTGCTTTACTCTGGTTCCGCAACGACTTACGTGTGGAAGACCATCCTGTATTGGCCGGACTGCCTTCTGACTTAGCATATCTATTGCCTGTTTATATCATTGATCCGCGTTTGTGGCAACCCGATTTGCTCACGCAGATTCCTAAAGCAGGGCCACATCGGCTTCAGTTTTTGTTGGAATCTTTGGAAGATTTGAAACGGAACCTTCAGTCCCTCGGTAGCGATTTACTCATTCGGGTGGGACATCCTGAGGAAGTGATTCCCGCTTTGGCCGAAGTCTGGGATCCGGAAGTCATTTTCTTTGAAAGAGAAATTGCACCTGAAGAACGTGAAGTAGAAGTGCGTCTCATGGATCAGGTAAAGTCCCGGTGGTTTATTAAAACCTATTTCACCAAATCTCTGATTCATCCTCTGGATTTACCATTTTCCATAACTGCATTGCCGGATGTATTTACCCTGTTTCGAAAAAAGGTGGAATCTCGATTTCCGGTGCGATCCCTTCTTCCTTTTCCCAATACCTTGCCGCCTCCGCCTTCCATTTTTCCATTCGGGGATGTGCCCGCATTGTCCGAATTGATAGGTTCCGAGCCTCCTGTCCCTCATCCGCAATCCGCGTTTCCATTCAAAGGAGGTTCCTCGGCTGGAGCGCTTCGATTAAATGATTTCATCTGGGAACGTCAACTTTTATCTACCTACAAAACCACCCGAAACGGCCTTTTAGGCGAAGCCTATTCTTCAAAATTGAGTGCCTGGTTGAGTTTAGGCTGCATTTCTCCGCGAAAAGTGTATGATGAAGTGCGCCGTTTCGAACAAATGCACGGAGCCACAGAGGAAACTTATTGGTTAATCTTCGAACTCCTTTGGCGCGATTATTTTCGATTTGTGATGATGCGATATGGCGCGGCCCTGTTTCAGAAAGGTGGAATACAGCAAAAATCGCTTTCTCAAAAGTTCGACCAGGCATTATTTGAGCAATGGAAACGTGGAGAAACCGGCGATGCGTTTATTGATGCTTTCATGCGAGAATTGTGGCATACCGGATTCATGAGTAATCGTGGTCGCCAGAACGTGGCAAGTTATCTCGTCCACCATTTGGGCGTTGATTGGCGTTGGGGCGCCGCATGGTTCGAATACGCCCTGATTGACTACGATGTCTGTTCCAATTGGGGAAACTGGGCATATGTGGCAGGCGTAGGGAACGATCCAAGGCCCAATCGGATTTTTCAACCGGAGCGGCAATCCGGAATGTATGACCCTAACGGCGATTTTCAACGCTGTTGGGCCGCTTATCCCGTTTCATGATTTTTGGGTTTTTCTGCTCACGAGATACACACCTGTGAAAATAAGCAATGTGCCCGTAATCAGCCAGCCGGTAAGGTGATCTTTACCCAGCCATAAGGCATGCATGCCAGCAATAAGTGGTTGCAGGTAAATAAAAATTGAAACCAGACTTGGATTCACATATTTCAAGGCGAAAATATTGAAGAGGTAGGTGAGACCTGTTACGCCGACCACTATGAAAACCAAATCCCAAAGAATAAAGGTCGGAAAAGTGTGAAATGGGGTGTGGATGAGTTGGGTGAAACCAAATGGTAAAACCAGCAACCAGCCCAGGGTAAAAATCCATTTAATTACGGAAAGCGGGCTAAGGCGTTGCATGAGCGGTTTGGAAATCAGGATGTAAATGGCATATGAAGCGCTGTTGAGCAAAATCATGATATTTCCAAGCATGATTTTTTCTCCGTCCAAGACCAGCGGTCCTTTTTGAAGGATGAGGAGCAGGGCACCCGAGCTACCGAGCACGACGCCAAGTCCTTTGAGCCAACCAAGTTTTTCCTGTCCGGTGACCCATGCGGCGAGCAGCACGATAACGGGATTTGTCGTCATGATGACGGCCGCATTGATGGGCGTGCTCAAATTTAATCCGGCAAAAAATAACAACTGGTTGGTGCAGACGCCAAAAATGGCGCAAAGCCAAAGCCGTCCCCAGTCTTTTTTGTTCACTTTTTCCCGTGGAAAAAAAAGAGACAGGCCCCAAAACATGATGGTAGCTCCGGTAACGCGCAAAAGAATGAGACCTTCCGGCAGCATATAGGTGGGCATGACTTCTTTGGACACCACATAGTTTAGTCCGTAGACCATATTCACAAAAACCAAAGCCACCCAAGCCAGTGTTTCCTTTTTCACGCGTCAAAAGTAAGGGCGAAGGGATATATTTTATCTGAAATGCGAACGAATCGCGGGTAAAAAATGTTTAACTGCCGTAGGATTGTTTAAAAAGACTTAATTTTGCGCCGCATGCAAGAGATAAAACAACATATAGATACCGATCTTTGTATCATTGGGGCAGGCCCGGTGGGGCTTTTTGCCGTTTTTGAGGCTGGATTGCTCAAAATGCGCTGTCATTTGGTCGATTATTTACCCCAGGTGGGCGGTCAGTTATCGGAAATTTATCCCAAAAAACCCATTTACGATATTCCGGGTTATCCTTCCATTTTAGCCGGTGATTTAATTACCAACTTAATGGAGCAGATTGCTCCCTTTCATCCCGGATTCACTTTGGGTGAACGTGTGGAGCGGTTTGAGCGCATGGAAGACGATTCTTTTAAAGTGTACACATCCGATCATACTTGCGTTTCCTGCAAAGCGGTGGTGATTGCCGCCGGATTGGGTTGCTTTGAACCCCGGAAACCAGAAGTAGCCAATTTGACTCATTTTGAGGGAAAAGGCGTGTCTTATATGGTACTGGATCCAGAACGTTTCCGGCGCCGCAGGGTCGTATTGGCCGGTGGTGGTGATTCGGCATTGGACTGGGCCATTTATCTTGCCGAGGTGGCTGATGAATTGTCTTTGGTTCACCGGAGTGAAACATTTCGGGGTGCCCCCGAAAGTGCTGAAAAAGTGTTTCATCTGGCTAAAGAAGGAAAGATTAGATTGTTGCTCAATGCCAATGTGACCTCCCTTCAGGGAAATGGAAAGTTAGCGTCTGTAGTGGTGACCGACAATGATGCCAATGAAACCGCTTTGGAGGCAGATGACTTTATCCCACTTTTTGGCCTGACACCTAAATTAGGCCCCTTGGCCGATTGGGGATTGAACATCGATAAAAATGCCATCGAGGTAAATGTGGAAGATTATTCCACCAATGTTCCCGGTGTGTATGCCATTGGCGACATTAATACGTATCCCGGGAAATTGAAGCTTATTCTTTGTGGTTTCCACGAAGCCGCATTGATGTGCCAAAGTGCCTTTAAAAGGGTGTATCCACAGCAAAAACTTAGCTTTAAATACACCACGGTGAATGGTGTAAATCCTTTTTAATCATGGAAGACGGAATCATTTCCTTTGAGGTGCAGGACGTGCATGGTAGCTCCTGGAAATTAGAGGCTCCGATAGATATGAGCCTGAGTGTGATGGAAGTGATGAAAGGCGAAGGCGTACCCGTTTTGGCCACATGTGGAGGCATGGCTCTTTGCGCTACATGCCACGTTCAAGTCTTACACACATCTGAAGCACTGCCTTCTCCTTCCAATGACGAATTGGACATGCTGGAAACTCTACCAGTATTAACGTCTACCTCTCGTTTGAGTTGTCAACTTCGGATTTCACCCGCCTTAGACGGAGCGGTACTTAAGTTTTTGGGTGAGGATAATGCCTGAATGAGAATTCTTTCTCTCCCTTTTTCAATTTTTAGGAACGTTTTGCGTTTTTGTTGTACTTTTAGGATTGAATTTGAACTCTATGCACACGCCTTTTAGGAAGCAAGCGCTTCAGTTTCTTTTGGTAAGTCTTGTCATACTTACCTCTTGCGCGCCTTATCCTTACGAAAAGCATATTAAAAGTCACCGCATCGATATCTTTGGCACTCCCACACGCAGCACGCGTCTGATGGTAGATGGAAGATCAAAAGCCGGTTATCAGCCTTATCGCCCGCACACATTAGGCGTTGCTTATCATTATGTGACCTATTCCGAGCAAGTTATTGCACCCGGTGTAAACGAAAGTCATTCCGGTAGTATCATGGGCGTTGGACTTTTCTATAAGCCCAGATTTAATGTATATGAGTTTGGTGAAAGAGGGTCTTTTTCGGTAGAATTGCCAATGTCGCTCATTATTCCTATCATGGCAGATTATTCGGTTCGTTCCGGAAACAACGTGGTGGGGCGTGAAGCACCCGGGATTTCAGAAATCGGATTTTATTTACCCGCCACATTCAACATGAATTTCGGAAGAGGCGCACAGGAGTTGGTTCGTGGACCAGGTTTCGGTTTTGGGGCTGGTTATATGATTGCCATGTCACCTGCGACAGACTTTAGAGATAACAACGTGTCCAGTGGTTATGGACCTTTTACCCATGGTCCTTATGGGAGCGCCGCCTTACGTTTCGGTGCAATGGAGTTGACGGGATTTTATCAATATAGTTTCCGCCATACTTCCCACCATTTTGGTGCGAAGCTCGGTTTTAGCTTCTAAACTTTTGTGGTACCATGATTCATTCGCAGGCCCAGCATCACTGCGGCGGCTAGCGTGATGATTCCTACAGCACCAATGCTGGTAGATACATTCCAGATATCCGCCAGAAAGCCAGAGACCAGCGCTCCGGCCACATAGCCAATATCTCTCCACCAACGATAGGCACCAAAAGCTTCCGCCCTATGATTCGGATGGGTTTCCTGTGCAATCACTTTCATAAACGTGGGATAAACGAATGCGGTGCCGAGACCTAAACCCACACTGGCCCAAGCAAAAGCCGTAGCAGAATCCGCCACATTGATCCATAAAATGGCCGCACCTTGTAATCCCATACCGGCCACAAGCATTCGTTTCACATTCCATCGATCCGACAAAACTCCTGTAAACAATTGACTTAGACCCCAAACCATTGGATAAATGGCCGTGAGTCCACCAATATCAGTTTGCGAAAAGGCCAGTTGTGCCAAAAGAACGGGGAAAAGTCCCCACATCATGCCATCATTCAGATTATTAATAAGTCCAGCCCAAGTGACGGCACTCAGATTTTTGTGTCGCAGACTGGTTTCCCAAAATACTGAATGCATGCTTTGGGCCGTGCTTGTCCGGGCTTCCTGTTGTACATGCGCCTGGGTATCTCGAACCAACCACCACGATAAGCCCAATCCCAACCATGCAATGCCCAGGCCCAAGTAAAAAGGATAAGGACGCAACCCATATGCTTCGGCCATCCAACTCGTGAGAAAAGCAACCCCACCTACCGCCAGATAACCCGCAGATTCATTGATGCCCAATGCCAAACCCCTGTTTTTTTCACCTACTAAGTCGATTTTCATGACCACGGTACTGCTCCATGTAAGTCCTTGACTGATACCAAGTAACAGGTTGGCGATGCCAATTTGGTACCAGTGATCTGCAAAAATGAAAATCAGGGGAACAGGTAGCGCGACAATCCAGCCCATGACCAGCAAACGTTTTCTCCCCAGGATGTTGGCCCACTTGCCACTCATATAATTGGCGAAGGCCTTGCTTAAACCAAAGACAGCAATAAAAGACAACATGGCAGTATGTGCATCCAAGTGAAATTCCTGAGAAGCCAGAGCTGGCATGAGACTTCTTTCTAAACCAATCATCCCACCCACCAAACCATTAATGAGTACCAACCATAAAAATTGAACCCAATTCTCCCGTAGGCCTAATGTGATCTTTTCATTTCGCATGGTTCAAAGTTGCCGTATAAAAATAGTTACATTGGTGATGATTCTCACCGAGGCGTACTGTTTTCATGTTGAGGCGCAAGGATGGCATGCAAAAGAATCAGTGCCATTCCATCCAATCCGTTGAATCGGCAGTCCTTTTCCCAGTGCACTCCTGCATTCCGGTCAGGATGAAACCAACGATTTTCTCCACGCCAGCCTATTGGTGAAGCCTCGGTCAAATAATTCGGTCCTTCTTCCGGAATGGTGTTGATCAGAGAATCTAAGGTGTTCCAAAGGGGAAATAGCCCCGTTTTACTGTTTTTCCACCAGGCCGAAGCCGGAAAAATTTCCATTTGGGCAGATTTCGCTAAAATCAGAGATCTTGGATTAAATCTTTTTTCAAAGCTGCATAAAACCAGTTGCATCGCCGTATTTACTTCATGATGCAAGGGCGTTTCAGGAAGGTAGGGCAATGCCATTAAACCCTTCCAAAGCAGCCATTGTGCGATAGCCGTTGCAGGTGTTTGGGGATCAGATGTATGGGGCATCATGGGCCAGGCCCAAAACCACATTTGAGAACCAAGACGCACTTTTTTTTCGTGCAAATCCAAAATCCGCCAGTCGTGGGATTGCGCTCTGTCTAGCAACCGTTTAATCCAAAAATTGGCTTTATGGGACAATGATATGGTGTCGCCGGGTAAAACGAGGTGTTCTCCAGCAGCGTGCCTTACAGCATCCAGTCCCCAAATCAAATAAATCAATTGGTCCTGGCTCATGGCGTTTTGCCGACCCTGAAAGGAATCACAAAGCCATTGACTTTTTACGCATCCCTTTTTTTTCCAGCGGGTTAAAGTGGAGAATTGGGCATCGTCCCGGGCCAGAAATCCCGGAGAAGCGGGAGCCTGATGCTGGTTTGCTGCTACATCTTCGAGGCGCACCAAGGCCTGAAAACCAGAAGCCAATACGGTCAGGGTAGAGGAGATATCTTCCCCGTGCTTTCTCAAATAATCCAGTTCTACTGCAAACGTGAAAAAATGAAAGCCCAGGTGTACCGTTCCGTCCGACCATTCCCAAAGATTTGCTCCTGAAGCAGGCATGGCTGCCGGGCAGGTTTGTTGCACGTAGTACGCATGTCCACAGGCTTTTTCCCTAATTCTGGCTACGGGAATACCTCCGCCGGACAAACTGTCTGAAAGGAAAAAGTCTTCCAGGTAGCGGCTACGAAGCTTTTCATAACGGGCTGGAAACGAATGACTATAAATCGGCAGTACGACCCCGAAAATCAGCAGCCACTGGACTAGCTTCGCCATAACAGAGACGAATCGCCATAACTGAGAAACCTGTATTTTTCTTCTAAAGCCTTATGATACACCTCTTTCCACGCTTCCCCAATGAAGGCCGATACAAGCAATAGTAGTGTGCTGCCGGGTTGGTGAAAGTTGGTGATTAGTGCGTCACAGAATCCGAAATGATAACCAGGGGTCAGGTAAATGCCAGTGGCCGCACAAATGGATTCGTGTTTATGCTGATTCATCCAGTCCTGCAGCCGCTGAAACGCCACGGCCCGATCCAGAAAATGAGGCGTCGGCCTCTGCCGAATTTCAGGAAAATCTCGGGAAGCCAATAAGGCCTCTGAGCCGGCGGCGGTGTACAAGGTTTCCAGGGTTCGCATGGCCGTGGTACCCACCGGGATAATGGGGCCTTGATGTTCCGCCAGTTGGGCCAGGGTGTTTTTGTCAATTTCAAACCATTCCTGGTGCATGGGATGGTCCAATACGTTTTCCGTTTTTACCGGCTGAAAAGTACCTGCTCCCACATGGAGGGTTAATGTTGCAAAACGAATTCCTTTGTTCGAAAGAGCATCAACTATGTTCTGAGTAAAATGAAGTCCCGCGGTGGGTGCCGCTACCGATCCGGCTTGTTTTGAAAAAACGGTCTGGTATCTTTCCCAATCCGATCGATCTGCCTGCCGATGCAGGTAGGGTGGGAGTGGAGGTGCGCCGAAATGTCCCAATGCGAATTCTAAGTTGGAACATGAATCCGACCACGTAAGCCGAACCAGACCTTCGCTGAGTGCAATCGGAACCACTTCCAGCCAATAGTTGTCTTTTTCCAGACGAAGGACTTCTCCCCCTTTCCATTTTTTAGCGTTTCCGATCATGGCCTGCCAAACGGCATGATTGGGCGTGAGGGCGACCTGCATACCAATGCCTTCTTCGCGTGGTTGCAATAGTAAAATTTCAATGCGGGCTCCGGAGGATTTTTGAAAAACAAGTCTGGCCGGAATTACTTTGGAGGTATTGAAAACCAACAAACTGTTTTCGGGAAGTAGGTCTGGTATATCTTTGAAATGCCGGTGTGACACCTGACCATTTTGAAAAGTCAGCAAACGAGAGCCATCTCTTTCCGGCAGAGGATATTGGGCGATTTGTTCTTCGGGTAAATCGTACTGTAAGTCTTTCAACGAAATCATGGAAGCAAATATCGGTAAAATGCTTTCCAAAATGAGAAGGAGACGTACCTTTACCTTGTGTTGGAATTGGAAAAATTATACGCATTGGTGGCTGGTAGGCTGCCGGTGATCGACAGCCGGAAAGTATCGGAAGGCTGCGTTTTTTTTGCCTTACGTGGAAATCGGACGGATGGGCACGAATATATTTCCATGGCCTTGTCTCAGGGCGCATTTTTTGCCATTGCAGACGATCCTGCATGGAAAGGTACCGAGCATGTGTATTGGGTGCCAGATGTAACGACAGCCTTACAGGCATTGGCGCATCATCATAGAATCGTTTGGGGAAAACCCATTATTGCCGTAGCCGGAAGCAATGGGAAAACCACCACCAAAGAGCTGTTGGCAGCTGTTTTGGGAACCCGGTTTCATGTGTTTGCCACACCCGGTAATCTGAATAATCATTTAGGTGTTCCGCTCAGTTTAATGCAATTGCGTGCGGATCATGAGATGGCCATCATTGAAATAGGAGCCAACCATGCCGGCGAAACCGCTTTTTTGGCAGAATTGGTTGCGCCAACTCATGGTTTGGTGACCAATAATGGCAAAGATCATTTGGAAGGATTTGGGAGTGTAGAGGGAGTCAGAAAGGCCAATGCAGAATTGTTTGATTATTTCAGAACACGGGGAGGCCAGGTTTTTGTTTCTTCCATGCAACAGGATCTGATTGAGGATTCATTTGATTTACAGCGTTTTACATTTGGGGTAAAATCCTCAGATGATTTTCAATACAGCTCTGCCAGTGGCAGAACCGCAGCGATTTCGATAGAAGGTCGGGTTTTGGTTTCCCGGTTGGCCGGAGGATTCAATGAGGAAAATATGGCCGCAGCTGTTTGCATAGGTGGTGTTTTTGGCATTTTACCCGAGGAAGCAGGGAAAGGGATTGCGCAATATGTACCTTCATTATTGCGATCGCAGGAAATGGATTGGAAGGGAATGCATTTGCGCGTAGATGCCTATAATGCGAATCCATCGTCCATGGTGGCGTCTTTGCTCGCTTTTGTGCGCGAAACGCCGGAGCCTCGATGTGTCGTTTTAGCCGATATGTTGGAAATGGGAGCCTATGCTGCTTCCGAACATGCTGATATCGTGACATTGTTACAGACTTTACCTTTGAACGACGTCTGGTTGGTGGGACCTTGTTTCACTGAAGCCGCTGCCAACACTCGTTTCCGGACTTTTCAACGAACCGAAGACGTGCTGGAAGCCGGTGGAATTTCCTGGCCGGCTGGAACCCATGTTTTGTTGAAAGGAAGCCGTGGTTATCAGTTGGAAAAGTTGATACAATAATGGATTGAGGAGGCCACAAATTCACTTGTGGTAAACTTTCAAAAATTATATGAAAGATTGTATATTTGTGCTTAAGTTAAACGATTATGAAGGGAAAAACCCTGCTTTTATCTAGTCTACTTGCTTTTGGGTGGGTAGCATGTAATGGTACCACAGAAGATTGCGAAAAAATTTGGGATGTAAATAAGCGTCTCAGTACTGCGATTGTGGAGATTACACCAAACGCAGCGGAATTATCCATGCAAATCGAAGATTGTTCAGGGATTGCGGCCGAGGTTCGGCAGTTGAATATATCTGGCGATTTCTCCGTGATTGCTGAATTTAAAAGTTTTATTGGAGGCAGTGGCCCTGCGCCCTTTGTGTCAATGGTGGTGTACGATCCCACCCTTCCAGACACCATTCTAGATACCACTGTGGTAGAAGTGGGCATGTTTAAAAATCGTTTGTTTTCTACCGTGGCTTTCGGGGATACCTCATTTAAAGTGACGGCGGCCAATACGGGCCGTTTTCAAATACGTCGAAATGGTTCTCAGGTAACGGCTTTTGCGATTGCAGGTATAGATACCGCCTTCAAAGCTACCACTACTTATGCCGGAAATCCAAGACGCATTGGATTGCGCATTGGCACGAATGATTCAACGAAGGTAAGTATTGGTCGAACGGCGGTGAAATTCACCAAGTTTGATGTAATTTTTACCAATGGAACCATAAGGCGAGACGAATTCTTCTGTAATAGCCTTGTTCAATAAGGAAAGCCCCCGTATGTAATGCACTTCCGGGGGCTTTTTGTATTACCTTTTCTCAATTTTACATGTTAAAATCTGGATTCCATGTACGGAGCCTTTAAAGACTATTTGCAAAAAGAACTGGGTGCCATCGAAGCAGCTGGTTTGTTTAAGAAGGAGAGACAAATATTAGGACCGCAAGGTGCCGAAATTACCATTTCAGGTGGTCGTAAAGTGCTGAATTTCTGTGCTAATAATTATTTGGGCTTATCAGCACACCCAAGGGTTTTGGATGCTGCTGCCCAGGCACTTAAAACCCATGGTTATGGCATGTCTTCCGTTCGCTTTATTTGCGGAACGCAGGACATACACAAACAGTTAGAAAAAAAGATTGCTGATTTTCACGGTACCGACGATACCATTCTTTATGCCGCGGCCTTTGACGCCAATGGTGGGGTTTTTGAACCACTTTTTGGCGAAGAAGATGCCATTATTTCCGATGCATTAAATCATGCTTCCATCATCGATGGCGTTCGTTTATGCAAAGCCAAGCGCTATCGGTATGCCCATGCCGATATGGCTGAATTGGAAAAATGTTTGCAAGAAGCATCCGCTCAAAGATTCCGTATCATCGTTACCGACGGTGTGTTCAGTATGGATGGAGATATCGCACCTCTCGATAAAATTTGCGATTTAGCTGAAAAATACGACGCACTGGTGATGGTAGATGAGTGCCACGCCACGGGATTTATCGGAAAAACCGGCCGTGGAAGCATGGAATACCATCATGTGATGGGTCGTGTAGATATTATCACCGGTACTTTAGGTAAAAGCCTCGGCGGAGCCATGGGAGGGTTTACAACCGGTCGGAAAGAAATCATTGAACTGTTGCGGCAGCGCAGTCGACCTTATTTGTTCTCCAACGCACTTGCGCCTTCAATCGTTGGTGCTTCTATCGCAGTTTTCGACATGATCAATGAAACTACCGCACTTCGCGATACGCTCATGGAACATGCTGCTTATTTCCGCACAAAAATGACGGAAGCAGGTTTTGATATGAAACCTGGCGATAGTGCCATTGTGCCTATTATGCTGTACGATGCACGTTTAAGTCAGACTTTTGCAGAAAAATTGCTGGAAGAAGGCATTTACGTGATTGGATTTTATTACCCTGTGGTTCCACATGGACAAGCCCGAATTCGGGTTCAACTTTCTGCGGCCCATACACGCGAACACTTAGATCAGGCCATTGCCGCTTTTATTAAAGTAGGTAAATCATTAGGCGTTATTTCATAATTTCAACTTGCCCATGTTGCATTCCATGACAGGTTACGGAAAATCGGTTCAAATGACCGGTTCAAAAAAAATTCAGGTTGAAATTCGTACCCTCAACTCAAAGTCTTTTGATTTATCTCTAAAATTTCCTCCTGTTTTTCGGGAAAAGGAAGCCGAATTGCGGACCATGTTGGCGGGTGGTTTGGAACGGGGAAAAATAGATGTCTGGATTTCTCTGGAAGATCAGGGCCAAAGTCATGCCCATGTCATCAACACTGGGTTGGTACAGGGCTATTATGAACAGTTGCAAAAATTGTCGGCTCAGCTGCATTTACCGGAAACCGATATGTTGCCTGTTATATTTCGGTTTCCGGATGTGGTGCGCGTGGCAGAAGAAAATTTGGACGAAACTACCTGGCAAGTCCTTCAGGAATGTCTGGAATCTGCCGTGGCTTCTACCCAAAAATTCAGGGCTCAGGAAGGTAAAAGTTTGGAAAATGCTTTGCGCGGCCATGTGGCATTGATCGACCAAAGGCTAAAAGATATTCTTCCCTGGGAAAAAGACCGGATTCCAAAGTTTAGGGAACGTTTACAAAGACAATTCCAGGAATGGTTGAGTCCAGATTTGGTAGACCAGAACAGGCTGGAACAAGAAATCATTTACTACCTGGAAAAATTTGATATTTCAGAAGAGAAAACCCGTTTGGCCAATCACTGTCAATACTTCCTTGAAACCCTGGAAATGTCTGGTTATCATGGGAAAAAGCTGAATTTTATCGCCCAGGAAATGGGAAGAGAAATCAATACTTTAGGGTCTAAAGCCAACGATGCCAGAATTCAAAAGGCCGTGGTGGACATGAAGGATGAATTGGAGAAAATAAAAGAACAAGTACTCAACGCACTGTGAAAGGCAAAGTCATTATTTTCGCAGCCCCAAGCGGTGCCGGGAAAACAACCATTTCACGTTACGTCCTGTCGGTTAATTCCGCTTTGCAATTTTCTGTTTCGGCTGCTACGCGCGCGCCAAGGCAACATGAAAAGGATGGCGTCGATTATCATTTCATGACCAAAGAACGCTTTCAGGAATTAATTCAGGAAAATGCTTTTGTAGAGTGGGAAGAAGTGTACTCCGGGCACTATTACGGAACCTTGAAAACCGAAGTAGAGCGCATCTGGGGAGCCGGCAAACACGTAGTCTTCGATGTAGATGTGAAAGGAGCGGTTCACCTGAAAGAAATTTATGGAGATCAGGCGCTCGCCATTTTTGTGATGCCTCCTTCCATCGATGTGCTTGAAAAGAGACTGCGAATTCGTGGTGCCGATAGTCCAGACGCCATCAAGATGCGGGTAAATAAAGCTTTTTCAGAATTGAACGACTTTAAAGCCTTTGATGTACTTATTTTAAACGATCGTCTGGAAAAAGCCAAGGACATGGCCGTAAAAGCGGTAAAGGAATTTTTGGCCACTTCTTAAGCTTTTACTTTTCACAGAGACAACAATTTGATTTAAAGAGAGGTATGCCTCAAATTTTTCGTATTCTTTAAAGGAGGCCATGATTCAGGTCCCCATCCAGGTTCTTCGAAGGGGGCTTGTACATAGCCGTTGCACATCCCAAATGTCTGGCTTTAAATTTACTATTAAAGGAATCTGGAACACTTTGATTAAGTGTGGTTCCACTTTTTCAATAGCCGATTTTAATCGTTTATATCCGTTTAATTTCCGAATAATGTT
>CAZOEO010000017.1:28472-67934 GCA_964578885.1 uncultured Candidatus Competibacteraceae bacterium
GGTCGTAGGTGGTAACTTGTCCACGGGGAGGGGTGGGTGCTAACCCCGAATTTCTTGGTCATTCCGTCCACAGAGAGAATTGGCCTCCAATACCTAACATCTTTTCTTGTCCGTAAAATTTCCACTGGCTTCATTGGGCTTCCGTTCGATGTTGGTTTTCTTTTGCGTTGGATTGTTTCTCCAGATGATGTCTCACCGACCATGGCGTCCTTTGAAAGCATCCACTATTTTCAATAGCCGATTTTAATCGTTTATATCCGTTTAATTTCCGAATAATGTTGGTCGTAGGTGGTAACTTGTCCACGGGGAGGGGTGGGTGCTAACCCCGAATTTCTCGGGCGTTCCATCCATGGAGAAGGAATGCGGATGAAGCTAAAATCTTTCCTTTGGAAAAATCGTTCGAATGAAGGCTTGATCTACTTTGAGTGTTTTTACCATCGACAGCCTTCGCCGTGATGCCCTCAATAAGTCATGATAACGCAAAAAAAAGCCTCCGATTTACGGAGGCTGTTAACTGCGATGGCAATCTAAAAGTTATTGACGAACAATTTTTTGTGTGTAGCTGCCTTCTGGCGTGGTAACTTGCAAGAAATAAATGCCGTTCGGCAGGTGACCCAGTGAAAGGTTGGTCTGATTGTTTCCTGCTTGTGTGGTCATGTTTTCTAAAATCAAGGTTCTGCCAGATAAGTCGGTGAGGTGCAATATGGCGGAAGATGATTCCGTTCCCCAGAATCTGACCGAAATTTCATCTTGGGTTGGAACGGGAAACACCAATACGGGAAGCGTACCATTGTTTACATTTTCTGCGCTCAACGCACCGCATGGCACGGTTGGGTTAGATACCCAAGACATGGTATTGAAGTCAATATAACAGGCCCAGTTTGGATTGTCGACAAATGGGTTTCTGTTTCCTTGTAAAGAATCCAGGAAGTCGTTACGTGCAATGTCGTAACCTGTGGGCGGATAGCTAAAATGCCAGTTTAGGATGGTTTGTGCATCCTGGGCCCAGTTGATGGCGAAACCATTACAGTTTTCTCCTATGGGGGCGTTGAAATTCCATGCGTTTCCATTTACGGAATTGTAGGTGACGGCCATGTACATTAAAGCCCTGGCTGCGCGTCCTTTATGGTGATTCGATGGTTCGAAAACCCGGTTTCCCGCTGCATCTAAACCAAGTTTCGCATTTCCATTGGGTGTAATGACGGTGGCTACATTTCCAAACGGATAGTTACATCGTAATTCGTTCACCATTTGAATCATTGGGTAAAGATGATGCTGATCGTTGTATTCTGGCAACTCTGGAGATGTCGCAGGGAAAGTAGGCATCCACGAATGTGGCCATGTATGTTCGCGAGAAGTGCCGGTTGCTCCGAATGCATAAGGTTCGCTGTACAAAACAGGAAGTTGTGAATATCCGCAGGTCAGTACTTTGTCACGTGCAATAGATCCGCTCAACACAAACGTATCTCTTACTTCGAATCCTTGAATCATGGTGCGGATATAATCTGAGTAGAAAATCGCCGTGTGGGGGTTAATGGTGGTGTGCAAATCGTTTACAAACGTTGCCAAACTTGGATCTATTCCCTGATAATAAGCAGGGTCTAGCATGGTGGCAGGCGTGGTTACGCTATTGGTAGAAGGAGCAGCTGCATAGTTAATTACACTTCCTGTACCGTTGTATGGGAAAACGGCAAAATGGTAGGTAGTGTTGGCGTGAATCCAGTTGGGACGCAGGTTCAGTGAGGTGCTATTTGGATTTCCAAGATAGATCACTTTTGCGTTTCCGATGGTTTCGCCACGTGAATAGGTTTGTCCGTCAGCGGGTATTCCGGTAACAGGACCATTTTCACTGCGCAGAACAAGATATCCTCCATACGCATCCGGACCGGTGGCTGGTAGGGTTAAATCTACGCCATAACGGTACGTTTTTACATTTGAAAAAGCGATAGACTGAGCCGAAAATGCTGGATCAGAGGCAAATGTGCCTCCAATTCCATACAATCTGACGTTGTAAATGGAATCTGAACTGAAATCGTTGGAATAAACCGTCATAGTGGCTTCTCTGGATCCGGCTGCGGCAGGTGAGAAGGTGAAGTTTACATTTGTGTTGGATGCGTTTCCAATTTGAAGAGGAAATCCGCTGGTTGTAATGGCGAATTCAGATGCCTGAGGGCCCGTAACACGGATAGAATCAATCCGTAGTGCGCTTCCGCCCACGGCCAGGTTTCTCAATTCAAGCGAAATGGGGTTGGCGCTTCCAACAGGAAAAATAAAAGGAGACGTGGTACCTCCGTTGAACAAGGTATTGCCTTGCTGGCGCACTTGTAATTTCGGTTGGGTGAATGGAGGCAATGAAACAATGATGTTGTCTACCTTTACATTTCCTCCACCTGTAGAGGCATTTCCGGAAATTTTATTCTGAAAAAAGAAACGGATGAAACGAATGTTGGAGTTGGTTGGGAAAACGGTGTCTTTTCTACAAACAACGGGTGCACTTTGTGCGGGTAAAGATCCCGGGCCGGTGTAAGTTTTCAGAACGTTCCATGAAGTTCCATTTTCCGATTCCTGCACTACAAATGTACCATCCCAGATGCTGGCCGAGCCGGTTTGCCCGCCAATTTCATAGGAAACTGGTCCGGGCTGCGCTGCGAATTCCATTTGTAAAAATCTGCCTGTGGCATCAATTCTGAAAGACCTTGGATTCGGACTTGTGATGTTACAGGTAGATTGAATGTAAAAATCTGAACCCGCTGGCTGATTGGTGGTAAATCCAGGAGGTAAAGCGGTTTCCGCATCCCAACTGGTGGGCACCGGGGCTACCTGGGCCTGCAAAGCGCCAAAACCCAGAATGAAAGGAAGTGTGTGTAAAAATTTCATAACACAAATTTAAGGAAGTTTTGTGGCCTGCACATACATGGCCGGATAGTCGAATCGGTTAAGGGTAAAGGCGTTGGATGTTAGGGTGGTAAAAGTATAACGTCTGGAGCGCCAGATTTGCTGATAATTGGGAAGCGGAGAAGTGGGATCAATCATGGTGATTTCATTTGACTTAAGGGTTAAAGAAACCGTGTCGGACACATTGTAGTTTCCAGAATTGCCTTGCACCTGCATCACCCATTTGCAAATGGAGGTATAGGCCTGGTCGCAGGGCAAACAGGTTAAAGTAAACGTCGCAGTGTCCGGACGAACCAGGTTCAATGTGTCGCCGGAAATGGCGTCAATATTCCATCGCCCCGCCAATGTAGATGCAATGCGGTCTTCCTCGTATTGGCAACCCAGGAGAAGCAGAAAACCTATGAAAATACTATACTTCATGCGAAATCACATTTAAAAAGTAACACCTAATGTCACCATCCATCTTCTGCCTAAACCTGCATAAATATGCGCAGATTGGGCGGAAAAGGTGGCGCTGTTGCCAAATGCATTGTCTATGGCGTCCGAAATGAAAAGGTTATCGGTGAGGTTAAATAAACTGCCCCGAACGTCTAACCTTGTCTTTTTGACGTAAAAATGGTAGCCTGCATGGAGGTTCATGAAATAATAATCCGGCATTCTCCAGGCTTGTCTTCCCAAATTTGGACCGAAGCCGGTAGTGGCGTTCGTGACTACATAACTATCCGGATTGAAATTCGCATAATTATGAGTGAATACATTGATTTCAGGAGAAATATAGGATCTTTTAATCGGGGTAAAGCGAACGTTCAGGGCGTAGGAATGCTGGGCCGCATCACCTACTTTTACGCCTCTTGGGTCAAAGGCCAATGAACCTGCCACACTTCCGTCCAAATTAAAATAATCGGCCTGCACGGCTTTATTCCAAACCCAATCGCCAATACTGGCCATGGCTTCTATTTTCAACCATTTAAACGGAACATAAGCGGCATCAAATTCGATTCCCATGTGGCGTGCGCCCATGCCATTCGCCTGCACCAAACGTGGCTCTCCATCGATGGTAACTGAAAGTGACGTGGGACGATTATTCCAAAAGGTGAGGTAACCATTGATGTTGGCAGACAACTTTTTGCTTTTATAACCATAGCCCAACTCAAAAGAATACAGCTCTTCATTGTTGGCACCTTCCACCAGACGCAAAGGCGGCTGTACCAGAAAGGTAAACATGGGTACACGGGAGAAATATCCTATGTTGGCAAAGACATTATGGTTTTTCGTCAAATTATAATTGGCGCCCGCTTTTATAGTATAACCCGGTCTTACCACCCAGGGTGTGGCAGCAGTGGTTAAACCCTGCGCATTTCTGGTGTAAGTAGAGCCTTGATAATTAATGGTATCCGCATATCCAATATTCAATGTGGTGTCGCCAACCACCAATTGCCTTTTGGCAAAATGATTGAATTGTCGGTACCCATTGATGGCGCCACTCAAATTGAAAAAGGCCGTGAGTTTGGGCCCTTTAAATTCGAGCATGGCAAATGCTCCACCCCATAAAATATCTCTTGAAATAAATTGACGCAGGGTGTCGCCTTCTCTTCGAACCAAGTTATTGGGACGATTTTGGTTTTCGGAAGAAAGAAAGACATCGCCTCCCATTAAATCCTGGATGGTCGAATACACACGGCCATTATAATACCGGCCATCTGCGCCTCCGGACAAATGAAGGCCTCTCCCCAGTCTATAGTCGAAAGTTCCCAATAAGCCGGCCCAGCTATGATCGTTGTGATCTTTCTGGATAAAATATCGAGAGCGGCGTAAAACTGAACCGGTGGCCGGATCTACGTACTGGAATGAGACATTCGGATTAAACGCATTCTCATTGTACATCCGCTGCAGGTCGATTTGCCGATTGGCATCCGAGGTATTGGTGCTCACCGTGCTAGCCAATTCCATGGGGCGGGTTCCTCCGCCGATTCCTGATGAATAATACATGACCAGGTTCATGGAAAATTGATCATTCACCTGGATAAAGTCAGACAATGAAATCACCGGCTTAAAAAACTGGTTTACTGTGGTATTCATGAATTCCCGGGAGAGTCCGTTGGCCGCCACATGGTCTTCAAGAGATACCTGACCGCTGGCATAAGCCGCATCAGCCTGGGCATTGCCTGTGCGTGTTCTGTAGAATTCGTTCCATCCAAAATAATAGCGGTTACCCAATTCCGGCACGTTGGGACTTAATGTCATGCCTAAGTCGGAAGCCATGTCTTTACTCACTTGCTCTACGCCATAGCGGTAATAAAAGCTGCGTTGCCCGGAAGTCTGCGGGGCACCAAATGCGGAAAAGCTAAGCAGGTGTTTTCCTGCCATCTTGTTTACTTTTAAATAGCCAAAGAACATTTGGGAGTGCAAACCGTCTACCCAACCTTGGTTGGTTCGGAAAGAAGCGGCCGCCATCACATTCCAATCTCCTTTGAGTCGTCCGGTAGATCCGCTAATTACCGTTCTGAAGTTCATGTCGTTGCCAATTTCTTGTTTAATGGCAAGGGTTTTCTTCATGTCTAGCCCGCGTGTCATGATATTCACCGTTCCTCCTATGGCGGGCAGGGCCAGTTTACTTGCACCCAAACCTCTTTGTACTTGCATGGTCTGGGTCATTTGATCTAATCCAAACCAGTTGGTCCAGAAAACGCGGCCATTGAACATGTCGTTCATGGGCACGCCATCGATTAATACCAATACATTTTGCGCAGAAAAACCACGGATGGTTACCCGGGCATCTCCGTCACCACCTCCCTGCTGGGTCGCATACACCCCGGGTGTTGAGTTTAAAAGCATTGGTAAGTCTTGAGCACCAAGCCTTTCTGTAATGGTTTGGGCTGAAATATTGCTGTAGGCCACCGGTGTTTCCCTTGGTCTGGCAATGTCTGCCACCAAATCTACGGCCTGCAATTCAGCACTTTCCAGGCTAATATTTAATTGAACGGGCTGTTGAACCACATTCACTTCTTGTTGAAACGTCTTATAGCCAACATAGGAAACCTGAAATACATAATTGCCCGGTGGAAGGGGAATGGAAAATTGTCCTTCTAAATCTGTGGCGGTACCTCTGTCTTGCCCATACGTGACGGCCGCACCGGGAAGCGCTTCACCGGTTAATTTGTCCTTTACGACACCTGTAACCCGAACGTTTTGCGCGTTTAAAGACAAAAATAAGCCTGCCAGTAAAAAAACTGACAGGCTTGTGATGAATGAAAATCGCATGAATATTGCGTTTTACGTTCTTTTTATTCCTTAATGAATCTCATGGAAGAAGACCGTCCATCGGCCCAACCCACGCGTACTACATACCATCCTTTGGACATTTTGCTCACATCCATGGAAATCTTACGTGGGTCTTGTAAAGAATTCTCGATAAAAATCACCCGACCTTGCAGGTCCAAAACAGTAATCATGGCCATGTCGGCATCGGCAGCAAGTGTCAGGGCGTGTTGGGCGGGATTGGGATAAAGTAAGGTGGTGATGCCGGTGAGCTCATCTAAGCTTAATGTATTACAAATACAGGCGTGTGCACCTAAACTATCGAATACATCAACACCGATAGAATCCCATTCAACGGAAGGATTAAACGTTTCTGGTGCGGGATTCACAGAAACACCGCCAGTTACGGAAGGTTTGCGAATAAGTGTTTGATCCTGAGACCAGTATTGTAAGAAGTAAGGGCCGTCTACGGTACTATTGTAGTTGGGGGGCATGGAAGAAAAAGGCGGAATGGCCGTCCATCCGGCTGTAGGGCTGAAGCTGCCGGTATTGTTGGTCGGACGTTCTCCGATAGATCCAAAAATATCTACGCTTACCCAGGCCCCGGCGGTTGCATCGAAGCGCTGCAGTTCCATGGCGTCATCTCCGTTAAAGCAGAAGGTCCGGCGATTTCCGGGATCTGGCGCACAGCCATTGGACAATAAAGTATCTGCCTTGGCCTGAAGGGCAGTGTCGATAGGTGCCGTTTGTCCGGTTCCGGTAGGATCGGTTAAGTTCAACGCAATCACATATGTACCTTTAGCCGGAATGAAAACGCCATTTGGCAAAGGCATGGCTTTGGATGGATCCACGGTTTCAATATCCACATTCAGCGGCGGAGTAGAACCATTGTCCCAGCGAATAATCCGATAGCTTCCCAGGTTGATGGGTGCATTGGTAGGATTGTACAATTCAAGGGCTTTATTGTTGGAACTTCCCTCGACATATTCGGAGAAAAACAGGTCGCTGCAATTTTGTGCGCTCAGGGATGCCCCGGCGGCCACCATGCTCAGTAGGAGTAAATGTGCTTTCATGCGTCAAATTTTAAACGAAATCTTTCACAAAAGTAACTCCATTTCTAAGATATTAATCCCCGAAACCGGATTTTAACATAAAAGCAACACGAAACGCAGTTTTTTGCAAACCTCTTGCACCTTGAATTGTTCTTTGTTCCTTTGCTTTTATAATGAATACAACCGCCACACCTTCGCAAGACCTTTTTCAACGATGGGCCCTTGAAGCTGATCAATTTTTAAAAGGACTCCCGTATGCCAGTACGCATCCTGCTTCCCTTTATGGACCATTGCATTATTTCATGGAAATGGGAGGAAAAAGAATTCGTCCCGTTCTTACTTTGGCGGCGCATCATTTCTCCGGGGGAAATGAAACGGCGATTTTGTCCCGTGCTTGCGGGGTAGAATTGTTTCATAATTTTTCCTTGGTGCACGATGATATTATGGATCAGGCACCGACCCGGAGGGGGAAAGAAACGGTGCATACCCGCTGGAACGTGAATACGGCCATTTTATCCGGTGACCTCATGCTCATTGAGGCGTATCGCATGTTGATGTCCGGCAATCCTGCGACAGCGTTTTCCGTTCTCAATGCTTTTAACCGAACCGCTGCCGATGTATGCATTGGACAGGCATTGGATATGGATTTTGAAAAAACGATGCAAGTAAGTGCGTCCGCGTACTTAGAAATGATTGAAAAGAAAACAGCTGTTTTATTGGGTTGTGCCCTTGAAATTGGCGGAATTTCGGCCGGATTACCCGCGTCGCAATCCGGAAAATTATATGATTTTGGTTGTAAAGCCGGACTGGCGTTTCAATTATGGGACGACTGGTTAGATGCATTTGGTCGCCCGGATCAAACGGGGAAACAGCCCGGTGGCGATGTATTGGCACAAAAGAAAACCTTATTGGTTATCAGGTTTATGGAAATGACACCGCCCGATGTACAGGCGCGGTTTTTACATGCATTTCACCATGGACAAGTTGAAGAGGTATTGGCTTTGTGGAAAAAGCATCAACTTCCGGAACTGATTCAGGAAGAGGTCATGGTTCTTCGGGACGAAGCCCTAGCCATGATTCCCGCCACCGGATTGTCTTCTGCGGGCCAAGATTTTCTGGCCTGGATGACGGACTTTTTTATTGTGCGGGATAAGTAGGAGCGGAGTAAAGGTGGATTTTCGGAGATAAATCTGAAGATTCGTTTTCTCCAGTCATCTGTTCCAAATCGCCTTCAATCCTCTCATTTCGTCTCATTCCGTCCCATTTACAGGAAATGATAAAGCCCACCCCGAAGGCAGGCTTTATCCCAATTTTTATAAGCAGTTTAACCCGCGAAAAGTGGAGTGATAATCAAATGCCAGGCAGCACCTGCTAAATATCCGGCTGCGGCCAACCAGGCAATGTGCTTGAGGTACCAGCCAAAAGAGATTTTTTCCATTCCCATCACGGCAACACCTGCGGCGGAGCCAATAATCAACATAGAACCACCTGTTCCAGCGGTATAGGCGAGGAATTCCCAGAATAAACCATCTTTTCTCAAATATTCATCGGTTGGAATGACGCTATACATTTCCATGGCACCTGCCACCAGTGGTACGTTATCCACGATGGCGGAACCGGCTCCAATGGCCAGGGCAATAGCGTTCTTGTTGCCAATGTTGTTGTCCATCCAAATGGCCAGATCAGCCAATAATCCTACTTCCTGTAAACCTGCAATGGCAAGCAAAATACCAAGGAAGAATAATACAGAGGGTACGTCAATTTTGGAGAGGGCATGGATGGCCGTGTAGGGTTTCCGTTCCTCTTCCGTTTTATCTAAATGCAGCAGTTCCGACACCACCCAAACGACAGAAAGGGAAACAAGCATACCTAAGTAAGGAGGCAAGTGTGTCAGGATTTTGAAAGCGGGTACAAAACATAAACCACCTACACCCAGGAAAAACATGAGTTGCGATCCGCGCACATGTTCTTCTTTTTTGGCGCTCTGATGATCATAGGCCGCGCGTGTTACTTCGCCTTTCATGAAGAAAGAAGCCAAAATCAATGGTACAATCAAACAAATTAAACTTGGGATAAATATAGATTGCATAATGTGCAATTCAGAAATTCTACCCGCAATCCAGAGCATGGTGGTGGTTACGTCTCCAATGGGCGACCAGGCCCCACCCGCGTTGGCGGCGATGACTACCATTCCCACAAACATGAGACGCTGTTTATCGTCGTGTACCAGGCGGCGTAGTAAGGACACCATGACAATGGAGGTGGTAAGGTTATCTAATACAGACGATAAGAAGAAGGCTACCAGACTAATCACCCACATCAGTTTTACCTGATTGGTGGTGGTAATCCGATTGGTAATGACTTTAAATCCCTGGTGGGCATCCACAATTTCTACGATAGTCATGGCACCCATAAGGAAAAACAAAATCTCAGAAATTTCTCCGAGGTGGTGGCGCAAACTATGGCTCACATGTTCAAAGTGTTGCCAAGTCATGACTGCACCTGTTTCGGAGTCAAAGACCTGAATATCTCCATGGTTGCCCATGAGCATATACAATGTCCAAATAATCCCGGCCGTAATCAGTGCCGGCGCAGTTTTGTTGACTTTCAGCGGGTGTTCAAATGCGATGGCGGCGTAGCCAAGCACAAACACTGCAATAATAATTTCATGCATTTTCCAAAGTGTTTGCCGCGAAGATATAGGGCACTTTTCAGGATAGAAAATATTTCGGGAAAAATATCCTCAGTATATGACGTGAAATCTAAATAATAATTCTTTTTAATGCTTAGTTATGAGCATATCTGAATATGAACCGGTACATAAATCTTCAGGAGAAATATGTAAATAACGCATATAGTGTTCGCATAATGATTTGGCATCTTCCTGACTATCGCCGGGTTGTGAAATTACTTCAATTTCAATGAATGTTCCAAGTCCTTCGATAAAATCCAGATGGAATTTAGTGGTGCCAATGAAAAAGATTTTTCTTCGTTTTTTTACCTGAACCATCACGCCCAGGGCAGCTGAAAGAACGGAAACCAGTTGGTTATCAGGTGGAAGGGTGGCTAAAAATACATCTGACCTCCTTGGGCCATCGCTTTCGGGCCTTTCGTAAAAAATAAGGCTGTTTTCTATGGGACCTTGCCTTAATTTCAATCGCCCGGTTGGAACGCGGAAATAAGTATCGGTTTGCTGGTCTTCGCCATGAAAAACGGCTCCGGCTTTCCGTAAAAGGGCTTCTTGTTGGTCTTGAATTTGGGTTTTGGCCTTAATTTCAAGGTTAAAATGTTGCATGACTCAAATATAAGTGCGTTTGGTCCAGCGTTTCTTTTTCGGCGCTTTCCGCTTTTTTAAATTTTGCCCGCGGCCATAAGCCGGACACCGGGTGGTAGATGGGATATCGCTCTGGTTGAGGACGGGGAAAATCCAACGCAAGGCCACATGCACGTTGGCACTGGGATATTTGGTTTGAATGAGTGAGGAAAGGATGTCGCCCGAACCAATCACCAATGGACCGGCTCTTAGACTTAATCCCATGTGAATGAGACCATAACTATCGAAATAAGCTGGGATATACGCTCCAAACCATTTCTTTTCCCAACGGCCTACAAAATTTACCTGGAAGGGAAAGTGATTGCGGTGGTCATCTCCTTGTCCGCTTTGGAAGGAGATGGTGGTTCCCATGTGAAAGCCAAAATTATTTTTAAATCGAAAGTCTGCGTAAGCCTGAAGATGCATGGGCAATTCCATTCTAAAGGTCTGGGAATTGGGTCCATTTGGTGTGAAAATGGCATTCAGCCTGTCATTAAAACTTTGCACCCCGTTTACGCCATTAAATGCGCTCAAATTCAGGGAATCTTGGTTCATAATATAATGGTTGGAGCCGGGTGCCCTGGTGTAATTCATGGAACCAATATCGTTCAGCGACACACCAATTTTGGCTCGATAAACCGATTCATCATCGGCCCAAATGCCATTTCTTCTGAGGTATTTGGATTTTTGTACCATGCCCCATTTGTCATATTTACCAGGCGTATATTCAAATACAAAACCCACATCGAAACCAACGGCGGGTTCTGCTTCAAAATTGAAACCAAACCGGTTGGTGGCCAAACTATTTGAATATCCCATACGCAGATCTACCTGATGAAAACTCATGGTGTCCTGGTTGTGTACGGTATAACCATAGTTGCGGGCGGTGGCGTAAGCGCCTCCTAACCCTTGTAACAGTTTTACGGTGAGTCCTCCGCTTAGTACATATTTTTTGTTGGCAATCAGCGTCCGTGCGTAGGTGAGACCATATTCTGCCCAAATATTGGCGTTCGCGCTGAAATATGGATTATCTACGCGTCGGTTGAATTGCGGTGCATAATCAAATTCTTCCCAAATAAACCGAACCATTTGCCGATCCAAATGATCTACATTCAGAAATGTGCGCATTCGGGGAGAAAAAGCAATGGCATCTCTTGGCGACAATGCCACCATAAAGGCGGGAAGTTGCACATTCACATGGGCAATGGCGTCATAAAAATCGCGCGTAAAATCTGGACGAAGCTGGTTTCTGGTAAAATTAGGATCACTCCACGCGTCTTGGTTGAACAGGGTTTCTACACTTACACCCAGGAAATTATTGGCCACATGCACGTTGGCTGCGACCAGATTTACGTCCAGTTTATAATTGGAGCCGGCGATACTGGCCGGATTAAAATGTACACCATGGATGCCGGCATAGTTAGAGGTGTGGTAGCCCATCCATTGCTGACACCGCAAAACGCCTCCCAAGAAGAAGTAGCTAAATACTGATAATAGAATAAGGTGATTCATTCTTACTTCCCGGATGAAACGCTTTTTGCTTTAAAAGATTGTGGTTGTGACAAAACATGGTGGGCAAAGCCACCTGTCGATTAAAAATCCGATATCTGAAGTGATTATGGTGTATTGATTACTTGAGGATGCAAGTAATTATACGTGTCGTCAGCGATTACGGGAGTTAATCTTTGGCCGGAGCTGTTACAGATATAAATGGAAATGATGTTCCATTCATGTCGTTGAAAAATCAGGTAATTGTTATCTGGCGTCCAGGTCGGATAATAATTTGCTTTTCCATCTCTGATTAGTACATTATTTTGGGTTCCGTTCACCCAAACAGTTTGTAGGTTGGTGATAATGTTAGCATCTAATTGGTCCTCAGCCGTGGAAAAAGCAATTCGCTGACCATTTCCGTTGGGAACGGGACCTGCATTCCAGAAATTATCGAAAGTCAGTCTGGTTTCGTTTTTCAACGTATAAGATGGGGTATCTATTTCTGCGGAGAAAACTTCGAGGCTCCATCTGGGATTATAGGTAAACGGCTGATCTTCTTCCAATGGCAAGGCCGTATAAATCACTTTTAAATTGCTTTGTGGGTTAAAGCTGGGATCAAAATGCATTACAGGTCTGGTGGAAATTTTTCTTGGATTTTGTCCAAGGGAATCCACCACAAAAAGTTGCCATTGGTAGTCGTTGCTTCCGGCGAGTTGCACTTCGGCACTCAGGATAATCTGGCTTTTGTCTTTGGAATAATTGGCGTACCCGATGGCGCGCCAACCATATTGTCCTGTAGTAATCAGTTGCTCTCCTCCAGTGCCATCCAGCTTATAACGCCACAGCGAGCAGTCTTCCATTTTTCCAAAAACGGGGCCTTTAAAAACCAAAAAACGATCACCGTCGGGTTGAATTCTTGGCCACCAATGCTGCACGTTGGGTTCGTCGATGACGTGGGTGAATGTGTCGGGTGTCCATTTCCAAATGTTGTATTCTCCGGATCTGTTTGAGGTGAAATACACGGACTTTCCGGCGAAATAAGAATTAGGGTTTACTGGATTATCCTCTGCACAAGAGCTGAGTAATCCTGCAAAACATAATCCTGCAAAAAGGAAAAATGGAACCTTCATGGGCATTGGTTTGCGACTCGGTGTAAAAATAGTAAAATCCAGTGGTTTTTAGGTGGAGGTTTGCCAACGATTCCCTTTCACATACACCTGTGGTTTATGAGAAACAGCAAACCTATAGGGATAATAGGACAGTCTGGGTGTTTCGTTGCCCAACACTGGTGGTGATTTTACCCGATTGAAATTCGCCCATTTTCCCGGCATGAGCGATCCGCAAAATGGGCCTAAATCCATGGCCACAGCGCTGTTTCTGGTGAAAGCAGTGAGTGCTTCTTCCGGACTCATCCGCAAATGAATACAGGCCAGCGACCAGATAAACCAGGGATTTCCGGACGGGCATGAACCTGGATTTAAATCGGACGCCAGGGCCACCGGCAAACCAGCTTCTATCATTGCCCGTGCGGGAGGATAGGGAATGCGCAAAAAGAACGCTGTTCCGGGCAAAAGCGTAGGAATGGTATCCGACTCAATCAGGGCCGATAATTCCTCCGGTCCAGTGTGTTCCAGGTGATCTACAGAACGGGCATCGAATTCCACACCCACCTGAATGCCCCCGGTATGTCCTAGCTCGTTGGCGTGAATTTTTCCGCGATATCCTAATGAGTGTGCTTTGGCCAACATTTGGGCCGTTTCTTCCGGCGTAAAAAATCCTTGATCGCAGAATACGTCTACATAATCCATTAAGCCGGCTTGTGCTGCATCCGGTATCAGTCTTTCCGTCACCATGTCTACGTACTCGGACCTTTTTTCTCTATAACCTTGTGGTAGTGCATGGGCACCCAATAAGGTGACTTTAATGGGAATAGGCGCTTCGGCTTTAAGTCGCGCGGCCACACGAAGCATTTTCATTTCTGCTTCATAACTCAACCCATATCCGGTTTTTACTTCCAATGCCAGGGTGCCTTGTTCCATCAATTCCAGCAATCGTTGCCAGGCGGAATCAAATAAATCGTCTTCCGGAGTATGCGTCAATTTTTCGGCTGAATTTAAAATCCCCCCGCCGCTGGCCGCAATGTCTTCATAACTGGCACCGGCAATTTTTTGTTCAAACTCATGAGCACGCCAGGCCGCAAAAATCAAATGGGTATGGCTATCACAAAATCCGGGAAAAATCCAATCGCCGGAACAGTCTGTTTTTTCATCAGCCTCCGGCACAGGGCCGGTTCCGGTAGCTACAATGACGCCTTCCATGACTTCCATCCACGCTTCGGATAAAAAAGGATGGGCGTGCATGTCTGAACCGCAAATGGCGCCATCGTGGGTGAAATGCCCATATAGACGGCCAATGTTGTAAAAAATCTGATGGGCCATAGTTGTTTGAAAAGGTCTGTTTACAAAGGTAGGAGAAAAGGTGGAGGCTGCCTGTTTTTTCAGGTTTTCAATCCATGAAATGGAAAGAAAAGAAGTGTTAAAATGTTGTAAATTGTATCCCGAATGCGGAGCGTATTTTTTGGGTTTTGGCTGATGTGCAGCTTGCTAAATGCACAGGTAAAAGTGCGGATTCAATGGTTGGATGCCGATGGCGCGCCGGCTCCATTTGTTTCGTTTGGTCTTACAGGAGGACAAAGGCCTATGTCTATGATAACCAATTTAGACGGAGAGGCCACCTGCACGCTTTCTCCCTTTTTCAAAGGTACGGTGATGACCACCGATCCACGGTTTAAAAAATTTTCGACAAGAATTTTTCTGGGAGCATCAGATACTTTGCTTCGCTTTCAACTGACACCAAAAATCAGCCAAAACGAGCAGGAAATATTGGATTTGGAGGGCAATCCTGCACAAAGAATGATTCACGAAGCCATTCGCCGGAGGGTGTGGAATCAACGCCGTCAGGAGCAAATGACGATGGACGCCGTTACAGGAGTCCGAATCACGGTAGATACTGTTCGGGCTCATTTTCCTCGCTTTTGGGTTTTTTCACAAGTGCCGGATTCTTCAAAAAAGGGCGTGCAGTATGTCTCTCAATCTTTTTCACACCTTTATTTTAAAGCCTTTTCATCTAATATATTCGAAGATATAACCGATTTTCGGGAGGCGGGAGATCGCCGGCAATGGCCATTTGCCTACGATGCGCGCGGTATTCATCAATTTAACTTGTATCAGTCTGAAAGTACGCCACTTGCCTTTTCAGATGAATTGTTTATTTCGCCCATTTCTTGGGGGGCGTTTCAATATTATCGCTTCTCGGTCATCGAGAAATTCTACCGATCGGGCGTCCGGATTCATCGGATTAAAGTTACCCCGATTAATCCCTATGGTCCTGTCTGGTCAGGTGAAATTTGCATAGCGGAAGGTTCCTGGGCGCTGCAAGAAGTCCGGCTTTCAATTAAAGATCCAGCGCCTATTTATCGGGTTGATTCGTTGGTGTACGAAATGGACGGACGGCGGTTTCCCGGCGATTTCTGGTATCCCATCCGTACCTCTATGAAAGCATGGAAAAGGATTTATGGAACAGACATCACCTATGAAGTGTTTGCCACATACCATCATCACCAGTTTCCGGAAGATAGTCTGTCTGTTCCCTTGCTTCAAAAGTATCGATTAACTGACAAAGCACTAAATTATGATGAAGCATTCTGGTCAAAATGGGCGACCGCTTTGCCCGAGGAAGAGAAAGATTTTTGTGCACAGGATAGCATTCTTCAGCTTCAATGCCGTAAGCCAGATGATTTGCCCGTTGAATCCCATGTGCCGCCTTTTAAATGGACAGATTTATTTCTCGGAAGAACGACACAGAACGAAGCCAAACGCTCCTATTTGTTTTTCGATGGATTATTGAATGACAAAATGGAATTTAATACGGTGGAAGGCTTTGTGCTAAAACAATCTCTGCATTGGAAAAGAGCCTGGAGAAACGGTTGGTTGATGCATGCCGAACCCATCATTCGATATGGATTTCAGGACCGGGTATTCAAAGCCAAAGGCCGGCTAAAGTGGGAGAACCCCTTGCATAGCCAATCATGGACTCTCGAGGGCGGAAGGTGGATGAACCAAATCAACCAATCGGAACCCATTCATTCAATTATTAATTCCATTTACACATTATTGTTACGTCGGAATTTTATGAAATTGTACCGGCAGGATTACGTAAAGGTTCAGTATAACAGGGAGTTGGTAAATGGTTTGTACATGTCGGCCGGAATGGAATGGTCGTCTCGGACTACATTGGAAAATACGTCGGACTTCAGTTTAATTCCCTATCCCGGGCGGGATTTTTCCCCAAATAATCCCAACATGGCTTTCGATCCTGATTATCAGTTGTTGGGACATCGAAGAATGTTGTGGACCCTTGGACTTACTTTTAAACCATTTCAGCCACATGGCCAGTATCTAACTGAGAAAAAGGTATTTCCTTCGCCATTGCCGGTGGTGTCTGTTTTCTTTTCCACCGCTACGCCCTGGCTGGGAAGCAAAGCACATTACTCACTGGTGTCTTTTGCCATTTCTCAGGACATTCCATTGAGGTTGCTGGGGACTGGCAGCTATATTTTTAAAGCGGGTTATTACCTCTCTACCAAAGAGATGACTTATCTGGATTATACCCACTTTTTGGGTGAGCAAACTTACTTTCTGGGTTCTTCGGCCAATGCCACTTACTTAGATCAGTTCCGAGCCCTGGATTATTATCAATATTCTACCAATCGGCCCTATATCGAAGTCCATTTTCAGCACAATTTTCGCGGATTTCCACTCACCCAGATTCCTTTACTTAAGAAGTTGAGGTTTAATCATTACGCGGGTTTGAATGCCCTGGTGATTTTCGACAATAATTTCAGCAATTATTCTGAAGTATACTATGGTGTGGATAATATTTTGGGCGCCATCAAGCCTTTGCGTTGGTTTAATCTTCGCGTAGATGTGGCCATGCGGGTGCGTGAAACGGGATTTTTCGCACCCACTGTCCTCGTTGGTTTAGGTACACGATTCTTTGAAAGAAGGTAAGCGGTGTCCCCTGGCTTTTCGGAACCGCGTGGTTATTTTTTCCAGGATTTTTTACATGTTTCCAATCATGTAGCACTTTCTTTTACTCAGTCTGTTGGATTTCTTTGCAGTATAACTTGGCTATCAATTTTCGGGAAATTATTTTTTCAAATTTTGATTCTGGGAAAAAGGGAAAGACCAGCATCCGACACAAGTTTGTCATGGGTTCGGGACATTTGACATTTGGGGAAAGGTTGGTCTGTTAATGAAGAATTTAGTTTTCAGGTGACGAAGTTTACTGGAACCCGGGGTATACACCCGCCCCTCCCCGCGGACAAGTTACGCCCTCCGTTCAGGAATATTCGGCAATTAAACGGCTATAATCGATTAAAATCGGCTGGGTCGAAGGTTGTTGTAAGGAGATTGGCCGAGAATCGGGTCTTCAAGGAATGATGTTGAATGTTTGTTGAAGCGTCAAGTACAAAATCAATTTTCCCCGGACGGGATTTTTCGGAGTCGATTCTCGCATGTTTGATGAAGCCGGAACGCGATGCAAAATACTGCGAATTTATGGTTTGTATCTTATTTGTAATGAGTGGCTTATAAGTTCGGGGTATTCACCCGCCCCTCCCCGCGGACAAGTTACGCCCTCCGTTCAGGATTATTCGGCAATTAAACGATTATAAACGATTAAAATCGGCTGGGAATGAGGTCTTATTGAGGTGTTTAGATGGCATTAGGGCTCCTATTCATGGTGGTGATGCTCATTTCTACTTTTCCATTCATCGCTTTAACCAAGCATAATATGTGTCAGATGGACATTGACCAAAGTGCATACGCCTTTGGTTGACTTCCACCCGAATTCTCGCTTTTATCAAAAAAGTGTTGTTTCAATTTTAACCGAAAAACATCATCATAAGATGGTAGCATGGACCTCAAAAAAATCCCCGCTTTCCGCAAATTTGAATCGCAGAAAGCAGGGATGTAGAGAAAGTCTAAACCTCTTCTTAAATGCCCGGCATGATGTCTTCGACTTTCAGTTCTCGAATGGGGCCAAAGGCCGATAGGGCAGATAAATTAATTTTTCTTCTGTCGCCCACAATGCATACCGACAGTTCAGACGGACGAATGTATTGGGCATGAAATGCTTGTAAGTCTGCCATCGTGAGCTTGGGAAGGGCTTCAAACACCATTTTTCTGCGGTCTTCGGTGAATCCTAAATCCTGATGTTGGATAAAACTCCATAGCACCTGCCCTCTAATAATGCGCTGGGTACGTATGTTTTCCAAAATGTTGTTTTTGCATACGTCCAGGTTTTTAGGACTT
This sequence comes from uncultured Candidatus Competibacteraceae bacterium, assembly GCA_964578885.1. Lineage (GTDB taxonomy): Bacteria > Bacteroidota > Bacteroidia > CAIKAF01 > CAIKAF01 > CAZRHR01. The sequence goes on from CAZOEO010000017.1 coordinate 46,856, forward strand.
TGAGGCATTTCGTCTAGCAATGCTTTCATGGCAGCTGTGGCTTCCGGCATTTTGTCGGCCTGGGTGCCTAAATATGCCGTCAGATAGAAGTGACGATGTGGTTTACTAGGTGTGCCATATCCGGCATATGCGGAATAGGCATACGCCTTGGATTCCCGGATTTCCTGAAAGACCACCGAACTCATACCACCACCAAAATATTCATTAAATAATTGAACCATGGGGAGAATTTGGGTGGAAAATGGAACGCCCTTTCTCATGAAAATGATTTCGGCCTGTTGCATTTCATAATGCGCAAAATACACACCAGGTGTGGTTGGCAATTCTGCAAAGTCAATTCTGGCTGGTGGCTGTAAGGGTTGCTCCGGAACCACATGTGCTTTTTGCAACTGACCGGATAAGGACTCCACCGCTTCCGGACCGTAATACAAGATTCTATGCGGATAGGATTTTAAACTTTTGATTTTTTCGGTTAAAACTTCGGGCGTAAGTTGTCTTAAGGCTTCAGGAGACAACACCGCCAGAAAAGGATTGGTCTTGCCGTATTTGGCAAAATTGAAAAGTCCGCCCCAAAGCAAGGAGCTGCTGCTGGTTCGGTCGTTTTGCCGTCCTTTCAGAACATCGGAAATAAGGTTGGGCAGCGCTTCTGCATTGGGTCTGGCGTGGTCTAGCATGTGCTCCAGCAGTTGAATGCCTTCCTCTAAATCTGGTTGCAGTCCGGATAAGCGAACCATCATGCGCTCATTACTCACCGTGGTGCTGAAACTACAGCCGGTTTTGAAAAAAGCTTCTTTCATTTCCCGCGGACTGTATTTGTCTGTTCCCAAATATGCCAGATAATCCATGGCCAAAGGAAGTGTGGGATCGGTCCACTGCCCCCATTCCCAAACATAACTCAATTCAAAACGATCATTTTCTTTATTCTGGTGATGATACAGGTCGATGCCCGTCTGTAGATTTTTTTGCGCCACATCTTTGGAGAAATCGACAAAAACGGGGGCGATTTCTGGTGCTTTCACCGCCATCATGTTTTGTATAAAGGCCGACATGGTGTCGCGTTGGATGGGAATAGCGGTAATGTCAGGCTTTTCTACCTGAACCGTTTCCTGTCTTTCGCCCATTCGCTTAAATACAACGATGGGTTCTGAAAGTGAGGCGGTTAAAAAGGATACAATGTCTTGTTTGGTTAGACCGGTTAATCCTTTGTATCGATGAACATATTGGTTGTAATCCAATTCGTTGATGAAAATTTCCTGAATCAGGTCATTTCGGCCATAATTGGATTCCAGGGAATTTCTGAGTGCCAAATTCATGTGTTTTAACGCTGCTTCGGGCAGCCAGTCGGGGAAATCGCCTCTTTTCAGTTTTTCCACCACGGCCAATAGTGCATCTCTCACTTCTTCAAGGGTTTGTCCTTCTTTTGGTGTGCCGGAAAGCATCCATACGGAATAATCTTTGAGAAACATGCCATACGAATAGGCGGACAATACCTTTTGGCCTTGAATCAGATCCAAATCGATGATGCCGGCGGTACCATTGTTTACCAACATGTCTGCCAATTCCATTTTTGCCGGATCTTCGGTATGTAAACCGCCCAAACGGAAACCAATGACCACGGATTCTTCCTCTGGTCCGGTAATCACAATGGGGTCATTTGCATTAGAAGTCACGGGTGCTTCCGGCTTGAACGTGTAAGTTGGAACATCGCCGGTTCTCCAACCGCTAAAATATCTCTCCGCCCAAACAATGGCTGAATCCGGTATGAAATCTCCTGTAAGTATCACCGCCATGTTGTTGGCCACATAATATGTGTCGAAATAGTCTTGGATTTTCTGAATGGATGGATTTTTTAAATGTGCCACGGTGCCAATGGTGGTCTGCAAACCGTAGTTGTGGTGGCGGAAAAGGGCCGCCATGAGCGTGTCGAAAACCTTCTCCTCATCGGAGTCTAAACTGATGTTTTTTTCTTCGTACACCGCTTCCAGTTCGGTGTGAAAAAGCCGGAAAACGGGTTTGCGAAAGCGTTCTGCTTCAAAGGCCATCCAACGGCTCAATTGGTTAGACGGAATATCGTTGATGTAGACCGTTTGTTCATACCAGGTAAACGCATTGGTTCCGGATGCACCAAGCTCCGCCATCATCCGATCGTATTCATTGGGAATGGCATATTGGGCCGCCAGCTGAGACACGGAATCAATCTCCTGATATATCTTTTTGCGAAGTGCCGGGTCTTGGGTAGAACGATACCTCTCATACAATTGGGTAATGGTATCTAAATGTGGTTTTTCGGCTTCATAATTTAATGTGCCGTACTGGTCGGTTCCTTTAAATAAGAGGTGCTCCAGATAATGGGCTAATCCTGTGGCGTCTGCCGGATCGTTTTTAGAGCCGGTTCTTACCGCAATCGAAGTGAAAATACGAGGCGCAGCCGGATTTACACTCATGTAGAGTTTGAGCCCATTTTTTAAAGTGTACACCTGGGTTTGGATGGGGTCATCCTTAAACGTTTCAACTTGGTAAGGATTAGAGGTACAAGCCCAAAACGTCAGGCCGATGAAAAGCATAAAATAGCGCATGCAGATGGAAAATTTAAGTGCACGAAGTTACGTATTTCTTCATTGTAAATGTGTTGGAATACAGGGAGTTTTACCAATGCGCTCATTTCTGTGTTCAGCGTTGTTCATGGGCGTGGAAACGTGCCTCCGGATAAAAAAATGGAACTCTTTATAGGACATTTCAACCGTTTTTGCCCATTTTTTATCCCGACTTTCATACCATACTTTATTTCAATGGGATAAATACGCTTTGCCTACATTTGCCGCATGGAATCTACCTGGTTGATTGCACTTGCATTGGTAAGTGGCTTAGGCGTTTTTCTCTTTGGCATGTATCTGTTGGAAGATGCGGTGCAAGGTTTGGTTGGCGGATATTTTCACCGTTGGATTCGGCGTTTTACCACTGGGCCCGTTCGTGGTATTTTTACAGGAACTTTGGCCACCGCCATTTTACAAAGTTCTAGTGCCGTTACCCTGATGTTACTCGCATTTACCGGCGCAGGTCTCATTGGTTTGGCCGACAGTATTGGTGTGGTTCTTGGTGCTAATCTTGGTACCACTTTATCTACGTGGATTGTTGCGCTTATTGGTTTCAAGATTTCCATGGAAGGTTTGGCCATTCCTTTGGCTGGTCTGGGCGGATTAGGTTTGCTAATTACCGGAAATCAAAGTTTTTGGAATGGAATATGGAAATTAGTGGGTGGTTTGGGACTGGTATTTCTGGGAATCGGACATATGAAAGAAGGAATGGAAGGCCTTACCGGATATTTTAGCCCGGATCAAATGACGGATTGGGCTTCTTGGCGTTTTGTGCTGGCCGGATTCGTACTCACGCTTCTGGTACACTCAAGTTCAGCTGTGTTGGCTTTGGCGCTTTCGATGCTGCATTCTGGCTTATTTGATTTTGAACAAGCCTGCTATTTGGTTATTGGTACCAATGTGGGAACTACCATCACAGTCGTTTTTGGTGCAATGGGTCCAAATCACGTGAAAAAGCAAGTGGCAGCGGCTCACTTTTTATTTAATTTGGTCACGGGACTCGTGGTATGGTTATACCTCAGCACGCTGGGTTGGTCTTCTTTGTCTATTGATGAACAGGCTCTTGGACCCTTGAATGCCCTTGCTTTGTTTCACACTTTATTTAATGCCACAGGCATTCTTTTGTTTTTACCTCTTATCCCCTGGATGGCAAAAAAACTTACGCAATGGTTTCCGGAAAATAAAACAGCTGATGTATTTGACGTTTTACCTGCTTCTGTTCCTCTTGCCGGGGTAGAGGCCGTGGTCAAAGAAGTGGAACAATCGCACCGAATGACGGGAGATTGGTTAAAAGGGAAATCCATTGAGCCACCTCATGGATTACAGCGATTAGAGGCCATGGAGCTTCGGTTGGCAAAATATGCTTCCAGTTTAAGAAATGCTGCGCTTGCGCCGCCGGACGCGGCCGCCCTGCAATCGGCATTGCTTGGAATGCGATCGCTAGTAAACGCAGCGCAATTATGGGCCGAAGCGCAACATGCCATTCCGCCGACGCCTCATCCTTTGACGGCTCTGCTGGGCGCACTTTTTGCTCAAATTCAACAGGCGGCCAATACCACAGACCCTTTTCACCAAAAAGAAGATTGGACTCATCTGCGTCAACAGGTGCGGGAGTTGGATATGGCACATTTTCAAAAAGTGTATGCCACACAAGAGTTTCCTGCCATTTCTGAAGACCTGCAACAAAGTTATGCGGTGGTTCACCGTCAAAGTTTTCAGGCGTTGCTCCAATGGCTCAGGGCCGGTAGAGATCTTCATGTGGCCCGGATGCAAATGGATCATCATGCTGAAAATGAAGTGGAATAGGGGAGGAAAGTCCATTTATTGACCGGGTAAAAATGGTCAATGAAACGCGAAAACCAATGGACTTGTCCATATAATTAAGCCTATTGTCCGGGAAAAATGAACAAATTCATGTCATTTTCTTTTTAAAAGTATCCTGCGGATGGTATGGGTGTCTTTGTTCCGGGATGTTTGGCCATGTTTTCCCTCGTTGGATTCTTCAAAAAATGTTATTAAAGCAGGGTACATGGTTCATATTGAGGTTTGGAATGCTTAATTTGTAGTATGAGTGGTGCGGTAGTCAAAGGTTTTATTTTGGGGTTCGGAGTGGTATTTTCTCTCACTTTTTCAAAAACTCACGCCCAATGGCCACAAGGAAAATTTTGGATGGCCAGTCCGTTCGAATGGTCTTTCCCGGACGCTGAAAAGTCAGGAAAGGGTATGAGCTGGTGGTCTTTGGACCCCATGACCCATCAGCTTCAAGGCTTTTTTGATCTTTCTTTTCCCGGAACGTTTTCTTTGCATGGACCTGACCAGGCCCGCAGAATAGAGGTGCCTTCACCAAAATCATCCTGCCAATGGCAAGGCTTTTCCATGACAACACCGGGAACTTTCCAACCGGACCAGCATCCCATGATCAACGTTCCTTTTACTTTACCTTTTCTGTTGCAAACCGCCAATGGCGATGTATCTGTTTTACTTGAAGCCCGCTATCAAAACAGCACAAATTTTATGGATGCCGCTCCTTTTGTCCTTAGTTTTACGTTCGATTGGGAGGTGATGCCGCCGGGTTTTTCCGATTGTGTGATGATGTCTGCCGATACGCATAAAATGGAGGTTCGTCTACCGGCCGTGTTTTTAAATCAACCTTAATCATGGGGGACCCAAAGCGTGCACAGGTACTCATTATAGGCGGTGGTATCGCAGGGCTTACCCTGGCATTGCTTTTGGCGAGAAAGGGGATGCAAGTGATTGTAATTGAACAACATGATTACCCCCGCCATAAAGTCTGCGGGGAGTATTTGTCCTTGGAAGTACTTCCTTTGCTGGAGTCGCTGGGCATTGCCTTGCCAGAAGTTACTTTTCCACGAATTCGCCGGCTTTGGCTGAGTGCCGGAAGCGGAAAATCTATCCAGAGTTCCTTGTCCATGGGCGGTGTGGGTATCAGTCGATATGCTTTGGATCAAATGCTTTATCTTGCGGCCAAGTCGGCCGGGGCAAAGATTTTTACCCAAACCCAAGTATCTCATTTGAAGTCACATGTATATGGTTTTGAGGTGAACACCAGAGATGGTCGCTGTTTTCAGGCCGATATGGTAGTGGGTGCTCACGGAAAACACGGAAGTCCCGATCGGTTTTTACACCGTAACATCGATAAATCACAAGCCATTTATACAGGTTTAAAATGGCATTTCGAAGGTCCATGGGATCAGAATGTGGTGGCCTTACATAATTTCCCCGGCGGATACGCGGGTATATCTGCGGTGGAAAATGGAAAAGTAAATGTTTGTTGCCTCATTCAAACCGCGTCCGTGCGTGAGGCAGGAAGTCCGAAAGAAGCATTTGATGTGGTGTTGGCCCAAAATCCGCACATCCGACATTTTATGGACAAAGCCACGCCCGTTTGGCCGGAACCCCTGGCCATTGCTGCTGTAAATTTTGCGCACCGACAACTTGTAGAACATGGAATTGGAATGATTGGAGACGCCGGTGGACTCATTGCGCCGCTGTCCGGCAACGGAATGGCACGTGCCATGATTGCTGCTGCAAAAATGTATCTGGCGATGGAAGCAAAGCATTTCGATTTAAGAAAACAAGCCGAAATACTGCTTCATTACGAAAAACTTCAGCAAGGTTTTCCAGCTTTGCAGCTCCGTTTGGGCAGATCATTTCAATCCCTTTTTGGGAAAGGTCTGGTCTCGGAGACCGCACTTTCTACACTTAAAATTTTTCCCTTTTTCCTTCCACTTTTTATTCGACAAACCCATGGACGTACCTTCCCTCCCCTTGCCTGATTTTTCCAGAAGAAGCGAGGCGCAGGAGGTCATGGATCGTCCGGACCTGGATGCGACTTCTCTGCATGCCGCTTTGGTGGATATTGCCCGCGTAAATAAATTTTTGGGCGGAAGCGCTTCCCTTTTTGCCGGATTAAAGCAATTGGATCGAGACGGATCGACCTTTCCCAAACACATTTTGGATTTGGGCTGTGGTGGAGGCGACTTAACGGCGCAAATGGCACGGTGGGTCTGTGCGCATCATCCTGAAACCACAGTGACAGGCATCGACCTATTGCCCTCAGCCATTGCTTTTGCCAATGCGCGACATCAAGTAGCAGGTTTGCATTTTTGCGAAGGAGACGCCTTTAATTTACAGACCGAACAACCGGACCAAACCTTGTTGACCTGTTCCATGTTTTTACATCATCTGACCGATGTGGAAATTCGCCGATTTTTGGATAATGCCTATCGAAATAGGTTTGCCGCGGTCGTATTAAATGATTTGCACCGACATTTTCTGGCCTATTGGGGATTTCGCGGTCTGGCGGCATTGGCCAGATTTTCACCCGTAGCCACGCATGACGGTGCCATTTCTGTGAGCCGCAGTTTTATCCGCGCAGACTGGGACGCCCTAATCGACCAAACCGGTTGGCGCATCGCTTCCCTGCAATGGCATTGGGCGTTTCGGTGGACCGTTGTATTAAAAAGAAATGTATAATTGACCATGACAACCAACGTAAAAATATTGGGAACAGGCACCGCCACGCCGCCTTTTACGGAAACCCTTGAGGAAACCCTTCGGCATGTGGAACGTTGGATTGCCAACGAACCAGAACGAACCCGAGAGAAAATTATTCGTATTTTCCGAAATGCACGGGTAGGGCAGCGCTATTCCATCATGTCCGGAGAAGAAGTGTTTACCCCCATGCCCTTCCATGAGCGGAACGCACGATATGCCGAAGGAATGAAAATCTTGGGAGCAAAAGCCTTGTCGGCTGCTTTGGCCAATAGTGGCGTAGCACCCCACGAATTAGATTATTTAATCACCACTTCCTGCACCGGAATTATGATACCCAGTGTAGATGCCATTTTGGTCAACGAACTGGGTTTGCGGCAAGATATTATTCGGTTGCCGGTAACCGAAATGGGCTGCGCCGGGGGAACTTCCGGATTGACGTATGCATTTGAATTTTTAAAAAACAATCCTGGAAAAAAGGCCGCTGTACTTGCGCTGGAAAGTCCCACCGCCACCTTTCAGGTCAACGATTTCAGCATGGCCAATGTGGTGAGTGCCGCCATTTTTGGTGACGGGGCCGCTTGTGCCATTCTTGGACAAACCGAAGAAGTGCGACCCACCATTCAGCGAACCCGTTTTTATCATTTTTTCAATGAAGAACGTATGATGGGATTCGATTTGGTGGAAGGCGGACTGCAAATGGTGCTGGACGTGTCTGTTCCGGATAAAATTGCGAGTCATTTCCCGCAAATTGTGGGGCCCTTTTTAGATGAATGCGGATTGGACCCCGCCACCATTCAACATTACATTTTTCATCCGGGAGGGAAAAGGATATTACAAACCATTGAAGACCTGATGGGCGCATACGCCCCTGATTTATCTGTCACATATGATATACTTGCAAGGCATGGTAATATGAGCAGTGCCACGGTTTTGTATGTATTGGATGGATTTTTGAAAAAAGACATTCCGGCAGGGGAACATGGATTAATGATGAGTTTTGGTCCGGGATTTACGGCGCAAATGATTCACTTGGTATGGAAGTAAATCGGCAGAAAAAATGGGCGGTGGTACTCGGTGCCTCCGGAGGAATGGGTTGGGCCATTGTGCAGCGCATGGCGAAAGAAGGTTTTTCCGTATTTGGGATTATTCGTGAACGTCGTCAACAGGAAGCAGAATGGCTGGCCGCAGCTGAAGCCTGTGCACAACGTTATGCTGTAGACATCATTTTTAGAAACGAAGATGGTGTCCGGGAAGCCAATATTCTCGCTTTGGCAGAAGAGATAAAGCAAAAAGCCGGATCGCATGGGGTGGCTATGTTGGTGCATGCTTTGGCCAAAGGAAACCTGAAATCTATGGCTTCGGACGATCAAAATACCATGTCGACCACCGATTTGATGTTGACGTTTGAGGCGATGGCCGCCTCCTGGTGGACGTGGACTTCTGCATTGTACCGGTCGGGTGTTTGTGCCAAAGGCATGTTGAATCTGGGTTTAACCAGTGCCGGAAGCAAAAGAGTTTGGCCGTATTATGGCGCGGTTGGCACGACCAAAGCGGCGCTTGAACAATTGGCAGCCAGCATGGCTGTAGAACTTGGTCCCAAGGGAATTCGCACCAATGTAGTGCAGCCTGGTATTACCCCAACCAAAGCCTTGGAGATGATTCCAGGTTCAGACCAGCTTGTGGATTTTGCGCGGAAAAATAACCCAATGGGTCGTTTAACCCAACCAGAGGATGTGGCAAATGTTGTATATTTGCTTTCAACACAAGACGCTGCTTTTGTCAATGGAGCCGTGATAACGGTAGATGGAGGCGAGTCTTTATGCTAACCAACTTTGGAAAATCAACGCTTTCAAGATATCCTCGCCTGTGTGCCGCATCAAGCGCCTTTTCGGTTCATTGATGAAATTCTGGATATTTCTCCCGACCACATTGTGGGTGCGTATCGTTATCGTTCCGATGAATCCTTTTACCCTGGGCATTTTCCCGGAATGCCTGTAACCCCGGGTGTGATTTTAACTGAAACCATGGCTCAAATCGGTCTTGTGGCATTCGGCATTTATCTTGAGAACATGCGGCCTGATCAGATGGATCAGGTAAAAGTATTTTTTACCAAATCGGATGTGCAGTTTCATAAAATGGTTTTGCCAGAAACCCGTGTGATTGTGCGTGCTGAAAAGGATTTTTTCCGTTTGAGAAAACTACAGTGCCGTGTGCGTATGGAGAATGAGGCGGGAGAAAAAATTGCTTCCGGTGTATTGGCCGGTATGTTTGCAAAAACTACATGAAAACCCGTATTGCCATTACCGGAATCGGCGTGGTGGCACCCAATGGCGTAGGGGTACATGCCTTTGAAACGGCATTACGACACCAAATTTCCGGCATTTCCTTTCTCCCGAATCTGGCAGATTTATCTTTTGCATGTCAGGTCGGTGGTGTGCCAGATCTTTCGGAAGAACTTTTGACCCAACGTTTCGATCCACTTACCCGAAGAATGTTGACCTCATCGGGCATTCAATTTGGGATTATAGCTGCCTGGGAAGCGTGGGAAATGGCCAGATTACCAGTAAGTAAGGACGAGACATTTTGGCATATTGGCACCTGTTTTGGCACCGGATTGGCGGGTGTGGAACCGTTACGGGACGCCATTTATCAGGTGGATCAAAAGCAAGTTCGCCGGTTGGGTTCACGTGTCGTGGAGCAAACCATGCCATCCGGAATTGCGGCGTATCTCACCGGAATTTTTGGACTGGGCGGTCCTGTTTCTACCAATAGTTCTGCCTGCGCTACTGGCACAGAATCTGTGATTTTGGCGGCTGAAGCCATTCGATTGGGGAAAGCCAAAGTGATGTTAGCCGGAAGTTGCGATTCTTATGGGCCGCATATTTGGGGCGGTTTCGATAGTATGCGCGTGTTAGCCCGACATTCCAACGACCAGCCGGAACGCGCTTCGGCACCTTTGAGCGCCAATGCTTCGGGCTTTGTTCCAGCGGCCGGTGCCGGCGCGCTGATTCTTGAAGATTGGCAACACGCCATAGATAGAGGTGCTCCTATTTTGGCAGAATATTTAGATGGCGCTTCCCTGGCGGGTGGACAACGTTCCGGCGGAACCATGACCGCTCCCAATCCACAGGGCGTGCAACGCTGTTTGATGGCTGCCATGAAGCAAGCAGATTTGCAGCCACATGAAATCGATTTAATTTCCGGACATCTCACCTCCACCATGGGCGACCGTGCGGAGGTAAGTCATTGGGCCACGGTGTTGCAGGGGCACTTCCCATATTTACAAGCACCTAAAGCGTATATTGGCCATTGCCTGGCTGCTGCCGGCGCCATTGAAGCCGTTTCTTGCGTGATTCAGCTCAAGGAAAAGTTTGTTTTTGGCAATGCAAACAGCCGACCATTGCATCCTGACATCGCTGCCATTTGGCCGGAAGAAAAAATTCCAACCCAAACCCTGAGCCTATCAGAGGTTAGGGTGGTGGCCAAAAGTAGTTTTGGTTTTGGAGATGTAAATGCCTGTTTCTTCCTTAAAAGATGTGAATAATCGGAGGGTTGTCCGCTATTTAAATCGTTAATTTGCAACATGGCACAACAAGATGCATTACAACAAGAATTGCTGGATTTAATTCGCCCTTACGTGGCGCAGCCGGAACTTTTGAATCAGGTAGGACCAGAAACGCATCTGCTTCGGGATTTAAAAATTAATTCAGCTCATCTCATTGATATTGTTCTGGATGTAGAAAAGGCCTTCGACATTTCTATTGATGACGATGCGGTGGCACAGATGAATACCGTTGGCGATGCCCTGCGCATTATTGGAGAGCGGCGTTCTGCCTAAATGCGGTATTGATTTTTTACCGAATACTGCCGCCTACAAAAGGTGGTGGACCAAAGACTCACCGCTTTGGCTCAAAATTAAGCATGCTGAAGACGCGTCTTTCTCCGTGCCTGCCGAATTGTGGGTGTTGAAGGAGGCCCTTTGGAAAAGTTTACCCTCCGCTTTACAATCTGCCTTTCCGACCGCGGCATCTTTACGGCTTTTAAAAGATGAATCCAGTTATATGGCGGTTGTGAATCAATGTCATTTTACGCTTCACTTACTTTCCTTGGAACAAGGAATGATCGGCCTTTGCTGGCCTACCTCCATGCCAAAGCCTGCTTGGGGTGAATGGGACAATTTCCCCCCCAGTTTGTTGGTTGAAAAATTCAAGACGGGGCGCATTTGGAAAAATTCGGCAGGTCATTTTGGATGGTTGTCCATTACCCATGAAGAAGAAATGATGTTTTGGGCCGGTTGGCTAGATGAGTTAAACCGTAAAGGTGGCTAAGCGATGCTGCGTGCATTGGTACATTTTTAAAAATGACAAGACTTGCTTTTGTGTTGTATTTAAATATCGTAATATTGCAATATATCAATGTCTCAAAGTTGGATGGGAGCAACCAAAACAGCCACTTTTTCCGCAAAGCAGTTAGAGATGTCAGAGCTTTTTAAAGCGTTAGGACATCCTGCCCGTTGGGTCATTATTGAGTATTTAATGCAAGTGAAGGCCTGTGTGTGTGGCGACCTATTGGAGGTGTTGCCATTGGCGCAACCAACGGTTTCTCAACACTTAAAAGCATTGAAACAGGCCGGGCTTATTCAAGGAACCATTGAGGGCACTTCGGTGTGTTATTGTTTAAACCCTAAAGCGGTCGGACTTATTCAAGTTTTCGCTTCGAATTTGGGTGCCGCGGCGGCACATCAAGGAAAATTATGTTGTTAATAATCTTTATTTAAAATGAAATTATCCGAATTAAAAGCATTTTTATCCCGGGTGGATCAGGTGCAGTTTTCTTTCGCTAATGGTCAACATGTTCCAGTGCACGCTCACGTGACGGAAGTAGGGCAAATAGTCAAAGATTTTATTGATTGTGGAGGACAGGTACACCATGTACGTAAAATTAGTTTCCAATTATGGGTAGCTGACGATGTGGAACATCGGCTCAGTCCTACAAGGTTTTTATCCATTTTACAGCAATCTGAGCGCACCATAGGGCTTCCAGACGTGGACATTGAAGTGGAATATCAAGGTGAAGCGACCCTTGGAAAGTTCTCCCTGGATGTGGCCCAGAATACCTTATTGTTATTGCCCATGTACACCAACTGCCTTGCGCAAGATTTTTGTGGAATTCCCCAGAAAGCAGAAGCTCAACCTCAAGCCGTTGCAACACCCGTTTGTGCGCCGGGTAAAGGTTGTTGTTAATTATCAGCGCTCTGTTCCATGGGTTTTTTTGAAAAATACCTTTCCTTTTGGGTGGCCTTATGTATGTTGGCAGGGTTATTTCTGGGCGCTGTAGCTCCGGAAACGATGGTCTGGATCAGCCGGCTCGAATGGGCTTCCATTAATTTACCTGTAGCCGTTTTGGTTTGGCTCATGATTTATCCCATGATGGTGCAGGTGGATTTGTCCTCCATCCAACAATCCAAACCTTACACCAAGGGCATGCTCCTCACTTTAGCGGTAAACTGGTTGGTGAAGCCTTTTACCATGGCCTTTATATCCTGGTTGTTTTTTACCCGCATTTTTTCCCCGTGGATTCCGGCGGACCTTGCCGGCTCTTACATGGCGGGCGCTATTTTATTAGGTGCAGCGCCCTGTACGGCCATGGTTTTTGTTTGGTCTTACCTCACCAAAGGAGACGCACGCTTTACTTTAATTCAAGTTTCTGTGAACGATTTGGTTTTGTTGTTTGCCTATGTGCCTATTGTGCAATGGCTTTTAGGTGTTCAAAACATGACCATTCCCATGGATGTTTTGGTGGGTTCAGTGGTGTTATTTGTGCTTATTCCATTGTTGGCCGGTGGGTTGAGTCGCCGTATTTTACTTAAAAAAAGAGGGGAGTCTTGGTTTGTGAATGTTTTTTTGCCCGCATTAAAGCCTATTTCCATTGCGGCCCTTCTGCTTACCCTTGTGCTTTTGTTCGCTTTTCAAGGAAAAACCATGTTGGCGCAACCTTGGCATATTGCCATGATTGCGGTTCCACTGGCTATTCAAACCTACCTCATATTTTTCTTGAGTTGGTGGGCGGGCAAAAAGTTAGGTTTACCTCATGCCTTATGTGCCCCTTCGTCGATGATTGGGGCAAGTAATTTCTTTGAATTGTCCGTGGCTGTGGCCATTGCGCTTTTTGGACTTTCTTCCGGCGCTACCCTTGCGACGGTGGTAGGGGTGTTAATTGAAGTGCCCGTGATGCTTTCTTTGGTGTACTTGGCCAACCGGTGGCGATATCTAACTTCTTAGCCTTTAAACCGATGAAAAAAATTTTAGTGTTATGCACCGGGAATAGCTGCAGAAGCCAAATGGCAGAAGCCTATTTACGGTTTTTTGGCCAAGGAAAGGTCTTGGTTTACAGTGCGGGAACAGCTCCCAAAGGGTTGCATCCTATGGCCGTTCAGGTCATGTTGGAGGATGGAATGGACTTGCGTGGCCATCAATCTGAATCTATTGAGGTTTACTTGGGTCAACCTTTTGATGTGGTGCTCACGGTGTGTGACCATGCCAATGAAGTTTGTCCTGTTTTTCCCGGTGGTGGTCTTCGTGTAACCACACTTTTCTAGATCCTGCGCATGCGCAAGGCGAACCGGAGGAAGTCTTGGCCGTTTTCCGAGAGGTGAGAGACCAAATCAAAATTTACGCTGAACAGTTTATTCAGAAGTTTCTTATTTGAAACGGAGCGCAGCTATGGGTTGGTTTATCTTCCCAAAGTTATGGCGGTCCCAAGTTCAAACCCAACATATCCAATGACCAGGTTGGTGGGGCCAATGCCAGTAATCGGCGCAAGGACGGGAGCACCATTGTCTTCCTGTGCAAGCAATTGAGAAAACCTCACATCGGCACTACTAATGCTGAATCCGCCACGCACCTGCCAACGTCGCGTGATAAATACCCGCAAGGCCAAACCACCGCTAATCATGAGTCCTTGCGCATCTTCACGAAAAAAACGAATGGTTTTATCCACGCCATTATGCGTTAACAATGCCGTTTGGGCCGGAAAAGTAACATTCATGATACCAATGGCAAAACGGGAATCAATCATGACCCTTCCCCAATCTGAGATATATCCCATGCCTATTTGTCCCCAAGTCATTTGCCAGGCATCCGATGAAACATTTTGAATGGTTGCCCCCTGATATTGGGCCTGCGAAAGGAGATAATTATCCAAGGCCAGTCTTACCCCCGGATTGCGGTACGGCATAAAACCATAACCCGCTATTCCGGAAACGCCGGTTCCACGAAAAATGTAACCAGTGATTTCCGCCTGGGTCATAAAACCCGGTCCTGCAAATCCTGGATTCGGACCTCCTTGCTGACCAAATTGTCCCATGGGAATCAATGCACCAATGCTGAGGGCTGCGTGGTGCGGCGGCAAGTAGGAAAAATCAGTTTCGCTCTTTTTGTCCTGGGCTTTAGGAGCTTTTTCCTGAACATATTCTACCGCTCCGTCGCCAGGTTCTATGCGTGCAATTTGAGCAAAAGGAATGTAGCGTGGTGCGGTGGCTTCTCCTTTGGCTTGAAAATTTAAACCGAACCTTTTTCTTTCGATGATTTCACCTTCCAGCACCTGGCCATTGGTTAGAACCACCTTATCCGGCGGAATATATCCTGGTGGCTTTTCTTTTTTAGGCGCAGCAGGAGCATGAAAAACCTGCTTGGTACCGTCTGAAAACTCTACGGAGGAAATTTCTGAAATCGAAAGAATGTAGCGGCTTTTACTTTCGTCCGAGGGCAAGGTGTATGACACGAAATCTTCTCCGACCTCCAGAATGGTACAAGGAATGATGTCCCCGTTTTTCGTTTTTAAAATGTCTTGTGCCGAAAGTCCAGTTGCGGCGAACCACAGACATGCCAAAAGCCAGAAAATGATGTTATGTCGCATACGCCCAATTTTGAACAAAAATTAATCCAATCTTAAGGAAATAATGGTAAAAGTTAGGAGATTAGAAGGAAAGTAGAAACGTGTAAATC
Source organism: uncultured Candidatus Competibacteraceae bacterium (assembly GCA_964578885.1). Lineage (GTDB taxonomy): Bacteria > Bacteroidota > Bacteroidia > CAIKAF01 > CAIKAF01 > CAZRHR01. Next base: position 61,974 of record CAZOEO010000017.1, read on the forward strand.
TGTGCGATTTCTTTAAAACGTTGATATCTTCCGGTTTTTCCACCATGTCCGGCTTCCATATCTGTGATAAACAGTATGTTTTGTGTTCCCGTGTGGTGCGTCCGAAGTTTGGCAACCCATTTGGCGGGTTCCCAATATTGCACCTGGGAATCATGATATCCCGTAGTTACCAACAAATGCGGATACGCAGTTTTTTGAATTTGGTCATAAGGTGAATAAGCCAACATGCGGTGAAAGGCTTCCTGTTCGGCAGGATTTCCCCATTCGTCGAATTCGCCGGTGGTCAGCGGTATGCTTGTATCTAACATGGTGGTGACCACATCTACAAAAGGAACCTGAGACACCACGCTATGCCAAAGTTCCGGGCGGAGATTCATGACCGCACCCATCAATAAGCCGCCGGCGCTTCCACCCATGGCAGAAAGTTGGTTTGCACCAACCCAGCCTTCCTGAATCAGCGTTTCTCCACAGGCGATAAAATCGGTAAACGTATTCATTTTATGTGCCATTTTCCCCGCTTCATACCAGGCGCGGCCCATTTCTTCGCCACCACGGATATGGGCAATGGCAAAAATCCATCCCCGATCCAGTAAACTTAAACGGGCCACCGAAAACTGAGGATCAACGCTGATACCATAACTTCCATATCCGTAAAGTAAACCTGGACCGCCGGGACTTCTGTCTTTTCTGTACACGAGCGACATCGGCACCTTTGTGCCGTCTGCTGAGGTGGCCCAAAGCCGGGATGTACCATATAAGTTGGCATCGTATCCTCCCGGAATTTCCTGTTGCTTTTTCACCAAAAGCGAATGGTCGGCGAATGAAAATCCATAAACGGTGGTGGGCGTTACCATGGACGTGTATTGAAAAAGGTAATGGCTTGCGGTGTAATCGGGATTATCCAAGCCATACACGGTGTACACTTCATCCGGAAAACGGATGGTGACAGGCTTTTGGAAATCGGTCCAAGGACGGAATACCACATAGGTTTGCGCAGCACGTCTTTCTAAACGCAAGAGTCCGGATTCAAAAACCTCTTGTTCTTCTACTAAGGTTTCCGGATCATGAGCAATCAGGGTCTGCCATTCTTCCATGCTTTTTGAACCTACAGGCGCCTGCATGGTGCAGAAATTTTGTGCATTGAGGTTGGTTTTGATGAGCCAAAGTCCATTGTAATGTTCCGTCCGGTAGCGCACACCACGTTGTCTTGGTGCTACAGAAACGGGCGCCAGATGAGGTTGGTCTGCCGGAATCACGTACGCTTCGGAAGTGAGTGTAGCTTCCGAATGAATAAGAATATAAGCTCCATCCTTAGAGGCACTTACTTCACAAGAAAACGTTTCATCTTTTTCCTCGAAAGTCAATTCTGTTTTTCCCGTGGGCTGATGGTACGACCAAATCTGAAAACTCCGGAGGGTTTGCTCGTCTTTTAAATCGAAAAACAGGGTTTGGTTATCCGCCGCCCAAACATAACTGCCATCGGTATTTTCCACGCTATCTGCGAGGTCGGTGGCTAATTCCACATCGCGGATATGCAAGGTATATTTTCTTCGGCCGGTGGTGTCTGCACCAAAGGCAAGGTATCGGTTGTTCGGACTTACCGCCAGTCCGGTAATATCCAGATAGGTTAATCCTTCGGCCCTTTCATTTACATTCAGAAGGATGGTTTCCTCCTCGGTGCCGATTTTTTTGCGACAGTAAATCGGATATTCTTTTCCTTCTTCGAACCGGGTATAATATTCGTAACCACGCAAAGGTACGGGTACGGAGGTATCGGCTTCCGGAACCCGGCTTTTTATTTCATTGAAAATGTCTTGTTCCAGCGTTTGGAAGGGCGCCATTTTTGCGTGGGCGTATTCATTTTCCGCATGCAGATAAGCCAGCACTTCTGGACTATCCCGCTCGTGCATCCAGTAATAAAAGTCAGATCTGGAAACGCCATGTTGTAAGTGAACATGGTTTTTTTTCGGTGCAACGGGTGGCTTCATGAAGCAAAGATAAAGAATGGTTTAGGTAAATGGGGGAGGGGAATGAAGCTTGAAATTGGAAAAGCCATGAAAAAACCTGTAATTTGTAAAAGCAGGAATTAGGAAAACCAAGGGCATGAGCAACATAAATGCGCTAATTACAAGTTTAAATTCAAAGATTGAGAAGTTGATGATCCTGCACCGCCAAAGTGAAGAGGAGCGGATGCAATTGTTGGCAGAGCGGGAAGATTTGCTGACCATTATCCGGGAGTTGAAACATAAACAAGACATTTTAGAACAGTCACTGGTCCAGTCTGGTCCGAGGATATCTACCTCCAGTTGGGCTGGTGTTCATGCGCAAATCGACGAATTATTGCTGGAAATTGAGCATGCATTGAATCAAAAGAAAAAGTCGGAATAATGGAAAAAAAGGTAATGCACCTCACCATAGCGGATCGCACCTATCCTTTGCACGTGCGGGAAGGACAGGAGCAAATCATGGAAAAAGCGGCCAAAATGTTGAATGAACGCGTACAAGATTATGCCACTCGTTTCAAAGTGCAGGACAAGCAAGACCTCATGGCCATGGCTGCATTGGAAATTTGTAGCCGGTATTTTGAAGTGTTAAAATCAGAGAAATCAAGTGAAGATGAGAGTATTGTCTCACGTTTAATGGAGATAGATCATTTTTTGGGACAGCACCTTCAGCAGTATTAATTCTGTGTAGGTGGTTCAAAATCCACCACCAAACCGTAAGTTTGCGCTGCAGAAACTGCCATTTTTTAAAGTAAAACAATTCATGGACACAACAACCATAATAACCGTAATCATCACAGCCCTAGCAGGAACGGGTGGCGGATTGGCCGCCGGGTGGTACGGGTTAAAGAAAATGACGGCTTCCCAGATTGCGGCCACCCTAAAAAAGGCCGAGGAAGACGGAGAAGTCATTAAGGAAAAGAAAATTCTTCAGGCCAAAGAGCGTTTCCTTCAAATGAAAGCCGACCACGATAAGCAGGTTCAGGCAAAAATGCGTGAAATACAGGATTTGGAGAAAAAGCATGCCCAAAAGGAAGTGCAACTCAATCAGAAGCTTCAGGAATTAGGCAAGAAAGAACAAGACATTGCACGACTGAAAGCGGATTACGAGTCCCAGATGGAGGTGGTAGAAAAGAAGAAAGTGGAGTTGGAGAAGAATCACCGCCGTCAGGTTCAGCAATTGGAAACCATTGCCGGTCTTTCTCAGGAAGAAGCCAGAAATCAGTTGGTAGAGGCTTTGAAAAACGAAGCCAAAACCCAGGCCATGGGATTCGCCCAGGAGATTGTGGAAGAAGCCAAACTCAATGCGACCCGCGACGCCAAAAAAATCATTATCCAAACTATTCAACGCGTTGGGACGGAAACGGCCATTGAGAATGCCATTACCGTCTTCAATATTGAAAGTGACGATGTAAAAGGACGGATTATCGGTCGTGAAGGCCGAAATATTCGCGCTTTGGAAGCCGCCACCGGAGTGGAAATTATCATCGATGATACACCCGAAGCCATTGTCTTAAGTTGCTTTGACCCAGTTCGTAGAGAAATTGCCCGTTTGTCTCTTCACCAATTGGTGACTGACGGACGTATTCATCCGGCCCGGGTAGAAGAAGTCGTGAACAAAGTGCGTAAACAAATTGAAGAAGAGATTCTGGAAATAGGAAAGCGGACGTGTATCGATTTAAACATTCATGGGTTGCACCCTGAGTTGATGCGTTATGTCGGTCGAATGCGTTACCGCTCCAGTTACGGTCAGAATTTGCTGCAACACAGCCGTGAAGTGGCCAACTTATGCGCTCTTATGGCCACCGAACTTGGATTGAATCCGAAGATTGCCAAACGTGCCGGTTTACTCCACGACATTGGAAAAGTGCCGGAAGGTGAAACCGAATTACCACATGCCATTTATGGTATGAAGCTGGCAGAAAAGCACAAAGAAAAACCCGAAGTGTGCAATGCCATTGGAGCCCACCACGATGAAGTGGAAATGACTTCATTGTACGCGCCCATTGTTCAGGTTTGCGACGCATTAAGTGGAGCTAGACCCGGAGCACGCAGGGAAATTGCCGAATCCTACATTAAACGAATCAAAGACCTTGAAAATCTTGCTATGGATTATCCTGGCGTTATCAAGTGCTTTGCCATTCAGGCGGGTAGAGAATTACGGGTTCTTGTAGAATCCGACAAAGTCTCCGATACCGAGGCAGACGGATTGGCCTTTAGCATTTCTCAGAAAATCCAAAGCGACATGACGTATCCGGGCCAAGTTAAAGTGACGGTGATTCGTGAGAAAAGATCAGTGGCCATTGCCCGATAAATGCCCCTTGGTTTATTGAAAAAAAGGCTGTATTTTTGCCGACCATTTATTTTTCACGTATAAATACATACGCATGCCAGTAAGACTTCGTCTTCAAAGACACGGACGCAAGAGCCGTCCCTTCTACTATGTAGTAGCTGCCGATTCCCGGTCTCCACGTGATGGAAAGTTCATCGAGAGAATTGGTTCTTATGATCCTACTTCCCAGCCAGCGACCATCCTTTTGGATGTAAATGCTGCGGTTCGTTGGTTGCAAAACGGAGCAGAACCCTCCGATACCGTACGTGCCATTTTGGGTTACAAAGGAGCATTGTACAAAAATCACCTGTTGAACGGTGTGCGTAAAGGTGCTTTCGACCAAGCTGAAGCAGAACGTCGTTTCAGCCTTTGGATGGCTGAAAAAGAAGCCAAAGTAACCGGTCATTCAGACAGCATTCGCAAAGCAAAAGAAGCCACTCGTGCCGATGCGCTTGCTGCAGAGCGTGCCGTTAATGAGAAGCGTGCTCAGGAAGCTGCCGCCGCTGCCGCTGCTGCTACCGCTGAGGTAGTTGCAGAAGAAGCTGCACCAGAAACAGAATCTGCTCCAGAAGCATCTGCTGAAGGGGAAACCACTGCAGAAGCCTAAATGATGCAAGAAGCCGATTGCTTCCAGGTAGGTTATATCCGGAAAGTACACGGTTTACAGGGCGCCACAGAAATATTCATGGATGTGGACGTTCCTGAAGAATATGCAGAATTGGAATCATTCCTTGTCCGGTTTCCGGAAGGAATGATTCCTTTTTTTATGACCTCTTTCCGTATTCAGGGAGCCAAAGCCATCGTTCAATGGAAAGGCATTCAAACCGTTGAACAAGCTGCCACCATGGTTGGGAAAGAATTATGGTTGCCTTTAACTGTTTTACCGGCGTTGAAAAATCCCAAACAGTTTTATTATCATGAATTGCCAGGTTGTCAGCTGAAAGACGCTGAAACGGGTGCCATAAGAGGTGTTATTTTGGATGTGTACGACCATAGCAGCAATTTGCTCGTCGAAGTAAAAGATGCCGATGGGGCAATTCACCTTTTTCCTGCACCAGACGATCTGCTCGTCGGTTTAGACAGAACTAGCAAGACCTTTACCCTTCGTATTCCGGAAGGTCTTTAAATCCGCAGACATTTTAATCCATATCTTTTCCTTTTTGCACCCTTCCCTGCAAACAAGGTCTCCTTTGCTTTGGCAGTTGTTGTCACACTTCTTTACATCTGGTTAATCAAGGTAATACTTTGGAAATCTACTACTTGATATGGTGTTTTCAGGATGTCCGTTTGAGAATTTGGTAAGTCATCTACTGTCACAAGCCTGATCTCAAGCCTTCGCATTGACGTACAGCGCGTGAGCAAATCGGCTCCCAACGGAATGTCCCCATGGATTTTGTGATGGTGAAAAGCTTCGTTTTAGTTTTGACGGAAGTTACACGAAATTCAGGGTTAAAACCCACCTCTCCCTGTGGACAAGTTACGACGCCAAACAGAATTTATTCGGGGATGAACCGGATATAATCGATTAAAATCGCAACACCATTATGAGCCACTTTTCACAAAACCAAATAGAAAGATTCTTGAAGACGGAAATTTGAAACGTAATTAGAGCGTTTCACGGGTCGT
>CAZOEO010000018.1:0-67386 GCA_964578885.1 uncultured Candidatus Competibacteraceae bacterium
CAAATTTCTCACCACACGAGTCGGCAATTATCCGTTTATAAACGATTAAAATCGGCTACGGAAAAGTCGATGTCAACGCCGTTTGAATAGCCTCCTTTCGTTCAGAATGAATCATGGATTTGATAATTACGGAATGTGCAGGCGAAAATGAAACTTTCACCAAACGGAAATACCTTAGAAGCGAAGCTCCGCATCCATTATGCAGCAAAAACATCGTGTAATACAGGTGAAGCAAGTCATAGCCAACGATTGACGGCACCGCTTTAAACTCAACGTAAATTGGCAATCCCCTGAAGATAAGCACCAAAGTGGGCGGGCGTACCATGAAACACATTCAAATCGACCTGATTACATACGCCATTTATTCTGGCCTCTTCAGTAAACTGCCAGAAAAGCCATGATTTTTCTTTGGCGATACGAGGTGCGCGGGAATTATAATGGGCCACCCAAAGCGGCATGTCGGGCAGTTCCTGATGAATGTAGTCGTGGTAAAAAGTAGCTCCTGTGTACAGAATAGGCCGAAAGCCGGTAACGGCCTGAATCTCATCGCTGAATTTTCTAACCTCGGCACACAAGGCTTTGGGCGTTAATCCCCGCGCGTCCTCCACATCTACAACAGGCGGCAATTGCCAATCGTTTTTTGCCTGATTAAGGGTTCTGAGAAAATGACGTGCCTGGGGAACGGCAGGCTGGTCAGCGTCAAAATAATGATATGCACCTTTGGGTAAATTCACCTTTCGTGCCTCATCCCAATTATAAAAAAACTTTTGATCTAACCTGTCTAAACCCATGGTTGCACGGATAAAAACAAACTGTATCCGATAACCGTCCCAGGTGAAATTTTTAAGCGCATCCCAATCAATTCGCTCCTGATAAGCACTCACATCTGCCCCAACCACAGGATATCCTCCCGGAATTTTTACTCCTGCATCCGGATAATTTCCTCCTTCCTTGCACTGATAATTTTTCGGCGTTACTGTTTTCCGAAACGTAATAAAGTAAGGCCTGGCCACAAATAGCCCCACGAAACAAGCCGCCACAAAAAATCCAATGAGACGCCGCACTGACATTAGTCACGGGAATTTCCATAGGCCATCCACAAAATGCCGGCAATGGCTGGCCATAGATAACCCATGGGAAGCTGATCGGCCAGATTAGGCATTGGCCTCAACATTAGCACCATAGAAGAAAGTGTCACTCCTCCACCTAATAGTATGGTCACCCAGTGACTTTTCATAAAACCGGCTAAAATCGCTAAGGCACTTGCTCCCATTAAGCCATATAACGCCAGTTCCCGCGGAGAATACGGTGGGTAAAAGTCAATAAACGGCCAGTGGAAGGCCAGGACATAGAAAAAGGGACTGATGCGAATCAGCCAGTACGCTACAGGTTTTAAAAAGCCAAAGGGTTTCACCGACTATACGGTTAAAATTTCCTTTTCTTTTCTGGCCACGTGAGCGTCTATTTTAGCAATGTAATCGTTGGTTAAGTTTTGAATCACAGCTTCGGTGGCCTTGGCTTCATCTTCAGGCAAACCATCTTTCTGCGCCTTTTTCACCATTTCATTGGCATCTCTCCGGGCGTTCCGAATACTCACTTTGGAGTCTTCCCCCTGATTCTTCGCCATTTTTACCATTTCCTTTCTTCGCTCTTCAGTAAGCGGCGGAACGGAAATCCGAATCATCTCACCATCATTCTGCGGATTCAGTCCCAAATTAGAATTGATGATGGCACGTTCCACATCCTGTAATTTGTTTTTTTCCCATGGCTGAATCACCAGCGTGCGCGCATCCGGTGTGGTTACATTTGCAATTTGGTTCAATGGCACCATAGACCCATAGTATTCTACCATGACGCTATCTACCATGGCAGGATTTGCTTTACCTGTTCTAATTTTGAGTAACTCCGCTTCCAGATGAACAATAGCTTTGTCCATCAATTGTTTGGCGTGTTCTATGGCTGCTGCTGATTCCATGACGTATGACGTTAATGCTGCGAATTTAATATTTTCAAGCATTGGCTGTATCCGAATTACGGCATTGCTCTTCTGGTCGCGCACCGCATAACCCACATGCCGCACCTTCTTTATTCAAAAATGGACTTTGGCTGGCACAAGTACCCGAGAATTTTCCATTCTTTTTCACAAGCAATTTAATGGCTATTCCGGCAAATGCCAGACCCAACAAGCCAATTACTAAAAATAACAGCGTCCAGTTCATTGGTTCTTTTCAAAAAGGTGAAACATGGCCTACGGCAAATCGGTATCTTTGAGGCTCCAAATGTACATTTTTACCACGAGCATGCACGCATCTTTACAAGCCTTTCAACGTCTTTTAACCATCATGGATGATTTAAGGGAAAAATGTCCCTGGGACCGGGAACAAACCCTGGAAAGTTTGCGCACCCTGTCCATCGAAGAAATGTATGAGCTTTCTGAAGCCATCATGGAAGAAAATCCGGATGAAATCAAAAAAGAACTGGGCGACCTCTTTCTTCATTTGGTTTTTTATGCCAAAATCGCACAAGAAAAAGGTTGGTTCGATGTAGCCGGCGTACTTGAAGGCATTTGTGACAAACTGGTACAACGCCATCCGCATATTTATGGTGAAGTAACGGTGGAATCTGCCGCTCAGGTTAAACAAAACTGGGAAGCCATTAAATTGAAAAACGGAAGCAAAGGCGTACTTTCTGGCGTGCCAAAACACTTGCCCGCACTGGTAAAAGCCTACAGAATGCAGGAAAAAGCGGCGGGAGTGCATTTCGACTGGCCGGATGCAAAAGGAGCAAAGGAAAAATTACTGGAAGAACTGGCCGAACTGGAAGAAGCCGCGCAAACCACAGACCGTCAACATCAACTGGAGGAAGCTGGAGACTTGCTTTTCTCCGCCGTAAACTATTGCAGAAAACTCGGTCTGAATGCAGAAGATGCTTTGGAAATAGCCAATCGTAAATTTCAGCGCAGATTTCAGGACATGGAACAGGCCATTTCACAGGCGGGTTTAGACATTACCCTTCTGGATTTGGATACGTTGGAAACTTTTTACCAACAGGCCAAAGCAAAAGAGGTCTGATATGTCTATCGTTCGGACGGATGTATTGATTTTGGGAGCAGGTCCGGCAGGAACCACGGCGGCCATTCATCTTGCAGAAAAAGGTTATCACGTTACGCTGATAGATCAGCATCTTTTTCCTCGTGATAAAATTTGCGGAGATGCATTGAGCGGCAATACGACCTACGAAATTTCAAAACTACCGGAGCGTGCGCAGACTCCCTTTCATCAGTTGCCGAGAGCACTTCCGGCAGGAGGTATTCGTTTCGTAGCTCCGAACGGCATTCCTTTGGATATACCACTCGCCATCGCACGTCCTGGCTTTTCGTCCGCCGGATTTGTGGTTTCGCGCTGGGATTTCGATTATTATCTCTGGCAACAAGCGGTGGAAAGTCCGAATGTAGATTTTGTGCAGGCCCGGGCTGAATCTATTTCTGTTTCGGCAGACGAAGTCACCATCTCCTGCGGGACCACGATATTCAAAGCCGCTTTCCTTCTGGCTGGAGACGGAGATAAATCTCTTGTAAGAAGAACCTTATGGCCAAAATCCATTCATCGGCGACATCATAGTGCAGGTTTAAGGCAATATTGGACAGGCGTTCAGGGATTTCCGGAAGGCGCATTTATTGAGTTACACTTTTTACCTGAACTTTTACCCGGATATTTTTGGATTTTTCCCATGACCGAAGGCCGCGCCAATGTGGGTTTAGGGGTACGTTCAGATGTGGTTTCTGCACAAAAAATGGATTTGAAAAAGCATTTGAAAAATATCATTGGGCATCATCCGGCCATTGCAGAAAGATTTTCAGGTGCGGAGGCGTCGGAAAGTATACGGGGCGCCGGATTGCCACTCGGTTCCAAATGGAGAGAATTGATTCATCATCGGGTGCTGATGATGGGCGATGCAGCAGGACTGGTCGATCCGTTTTCCGGAGAGGGTATCGGACAGGCCATGACAAGTGGTCGACTGGCCGCACAAACCGTTCTTCACGGACTAAAAACAGGAAAAGGAAGCGTTCGGGATTTACAGGGATATTCTCAACAATTGCAACGCACCTTAGGCGGAGAGCTGCGCGTAAGCACTTATCTGCAATGGATGCTCCGCTTCCCCGGATTGTTCAATCAGGTGGCCTTGAAAGCACAAAACCGCCCATGGCTTCGTGACGAAATTTGCGACATGCTACATCATCCATCACAAAGAAAACGGCTGTTATGGCCGGGTTTCTGGTGGAAATGGGTGCGCTAACAGACTTTTTTAAAAAAGAAAGGAATATCCAAAAGAAAAAAAAGCAAAAAAAAGTTTGTTAACCGGTTGAATATCCTTTAACTTGGTGTATCATTGTACAGCGATTCTCTTCTCGAAAGAAACTAGGTATCAGGAAAGCTTCTGCATCATCTATTGAAAACCGGGCTGACGTCGCCTAATTTATTTTTTTTTATTCATGAACATTTTCATTGCCAAGCTGAGTGGTCGCACCACCAGCGAAGACCTCCAGGAAGCTTTCGAACAGTACGGTGAGGTAACATCTGCCAAAGTTATTATGGATCGGGAAACCGGAAGATCCAAGTGTTTTGGTTTCGTAGAAATGGCCAACGACGACGAGGCCCGTTCCGCTATTGAAGCGCTGGACAACGCTCAATTCCACGAAAGTACTATCGTGGTAAAAGAAGCTCGTCCTCGTGAAGAACGCGCTCCCCGCTCATTCGGCGGTGGCGGCGGCGGCGGCGGTTTCCGTCCTCGTAGCCCACAAGGCCCTCGTTCAGGTGGCGGAGGTTTCCGTCCACGTGAAGAGCGAGGTGGCTATGGTGACCGGAACTATTCTTCTGATCGCTATTAATCGACTTCGCGCACACGCGCATAGCGAAGGGGATAACCAATGGTTGTCCCCTTTTTTTGTGAAAGTAAATCACCTTTCACCAAGTCTCATCCAAATAAAATGAATCTGTTTTAGCCACTTAAAGACTATTGCCTCGCCAAAAACACCTTATGCCAGCGGACGCTTCACGCGTAATTCGAAGTTTTTTCCCAAATACACCCTTCGTACTTCTTCATCTGCAGCCAACTCCTCTGCCGTGCCCGCTTTTAAAATTTTACCTTCAAACAATAAATAAGCGCGATCGGTAATAGATAAGGTCTCGTTTACATTGTGATCGGTAATCAAAATGCCAATATTCCTGTTTTTCAACGAGGCCACAATGCCCTGAATATCTTCTACGGCAATGGGATCCACACCGGCAAATGGTTCATCCAGCAAAATAAAGGCTGGATCCGTCGCCAATGCCCTGGCAATCTCGGTTCGCCGGCGCTCGCCACCAGACAACAAATCACCACGATTTTTTCGGACTTTCTGCAACCCAAACTCCTGAATCAGAGTTTCACATTTCTCGCGCATCTCCTCCCTACTCAAATCCCGATGCTCCAATACCGCCATTAAATTGTCTTCCACACTCAATTTGCGAAAAACAGAAGGCTCCTGCGGCAAATAACCAATGCCCATCCTTGCCCTTTGATACATGGGCATGGAGGTAATGTCTTTATCACCAAGATAAATATGTCCCTCATTGGGCCGAATCATTCCTGTCACCATGTAAAACGTGGTGGTCTTCCCAGCCCCATTGGGCCCAAGCAATCCTACAATTTCTCCTCGATTTACTTCTACACTCACACGATTCACAACCGTGCGACGCTTATAGCGCTTGATGAGGGATTCCGCACGCAGCTTCATGTGTTAAATTTTTACACTTAAGCCCCCCACAATTCCCCAACGTGGCGATTCCGGATAAAACTCGTTGCCCGGATCCAGCGGATTCGCACCGCGCTGATGCGTTAAACGCCACACAAAGTCGATACGCAACACATTAAAAATATTCTCAATCCCTGCATGCACTTCCACATAAGGCATGGTTTCTCCTGTTCTTTGATCACGTAATTCGTAAGTACCCTGAGGCAAGGCCATATATGCCTTATTCGCATCTGAAATAGAGCCAACCAGCATCTTGGCACCAATCACCTCACGCCATTTCAACTTACGGATACCTGGAATTTTATTGAAAAATAATCCATCAAAGAAATGCTCCACCCGAACCGAGGTGTACTGGTCGGAAACGAATTCAAAATAGTTCATCAGGTTAAACCCAAACATGTCATACATGTAAGTGTCATTTCCCAAGTGGATTTCCATTAAAGGATAAGGAATGGTACCCCAAATCTTTCCTGCCTGAATTTCCCAATCCGTATAACCCAAAGGCTTAATACGCGTCCGGTCAGCAATGGAACAACGCACTGCATGGTATTCATAATTGCTTCCCAGCACGCCTTTCATACCATAGGTGTACTCCAATTTAATGGCCGGATATTCCCCGCGAATTGCTCTTCTTTTTACCCGTCCACGAAGCCACTGCTGACCATAAGCCAGTGTTGTTTCTAGCTTAATTTCAGAACGGGTGAAATGCGGAAGGTAATTGACAATTTCGCCATTTTGGTCGAGCTCACCGAAACGTAAAAAAGGAGAATCATATACTCGCATCCAGTTGAGCGTAAGCTTCGAATTAAGACCGGTAAACCAATCGTGCTCATAAAAGGTCTGTACATCATCAATAAAGCTGATGTCCGTAAGCACCCTTCTGCGCAAAAAGGTTCCAATAAAGTTGTCTGGACGCCACTGGTTTCTCGATAGCCCCAATTGCTCGTAATCCTGGCGAATTCGCCACCCAAACATCCGCCAGGGGTTTTTGTCTTTGTTGAAATGATACACACCGGAGCAATCCCATTTAAACCGTTCGTCACGCGTACCGTAAGTCACGTGGGCTTCTACAAAAAATCTGCGGCTGATAGAATCGGAAGTTCGTCCCCCAACTTTAATCCGATGACCCTCAATTTCATTCATAGACCAGGTCTCATACAAAGGACCATAACCGAAGTAACCGAAATTCCAATATCCGGAGCTGACCAAATCGCCAATTTTATAAATAAACTGGAACGTCGGATTCTTTTTAACCTTGGTCACCGCAGAATCAATCTTCATTTCTGTGGAAGTTAATTCGATGGGCCGCAATGTATCCCAGGTAAATTTAGACACTCGCGCACCATCGATGATGTCTACTTCGGCCCCGGGTTTCGGAAAAAGTGCAGAGGAAGGTTGGTTAAACACATGATTGGAATGAACGCGGGTACGATGAATCAACACCCTGTATTTGTCGTTTTTCTTGGCCAGATTCATGGAGAAATCCACAAAATCTTTTGGATTAAAGTCCATCCAGGCTTCATCGTAAGTGAGCACCCAAACCCCATCGGGACGTCTGGAAAATTTGGCATCAATCTCGAAACTTGATACAAAATTGATATTGGCTTCAGGGTTCATTTTCAACCGAAACCGTGTGACAGCCCAGGTAGTGTCGTGCACGTACATCTCTCCTGAATACACCATTTCTTTCGGCAAACCGCCTTTGGGACCAAAGGTGATTCGAAACTGACGCATGTTATCTATGTAAAGCGTGTCCGTCAGTTCATAGGCATAATATCCAACGGCAGGATTCAGCGGTCCAACAAAGGTTTTACCCAGAATCAACTGGTTATCGTCATAAAAATTAAAATCCTGAAATGTCCCCAAAAACTGAGCAAAGTTGTCGTTCTCCACACCCGTCATGGCAAACTTGTGAATCACTTCCCGCTTGGTGGCACCTCGCTTTTTATAGATTTTAGACATCATCTCGGAGAGAAGGAAAGGATAATACTTCGTAGTATCGCCAGGGTATCTTCCTACATAAGCTAAATCGAAAATAGGGCGGAACGCGCGAGTCACTTTCCCATTGACAAATTTCTCCGGCAGATTATATGCATCGAACTGTGATTTGGTATAGACATCTGACTCCACCGATTCAAATCGGAAAGGATCGTTCTCTCTACGGTATTTTTTCACAGAATCAATTACTTCCAAGGCGGGCCGTCTTTTCCGATATACCACCTGAACTTCATTTAAAACCAATCCGGGTTGTAATGTAAGGCGCACATTATTAACGACTCCGGGACGAATATTTAAAGTAGTGTCCTGATAACCGAGAAAACGAATATGTAATTTGGTTGGCTTCTGATCCGTTTTAAGCTCAAAACGACCCTCGAAATCAGTCACGGTTCCTATGGAAGTTCCACCGAAATACACATTGACTCCGGGCATGGGTGTATTCCTTTTCTCTTTAGGATCGCCGTCAAATATCACGCCTTTCACCACAGTGACCTGTGCATGAAGAGATGCGCCTATAAAAAATAAGAAAAAGAGAAGCCTCACCATTATTCAGGAGAATTATGGGATTGCAGGGCGTCCCAATAGGCAACAGCCCTTCTGGTATGGGGAATAACAATGGTTCCACCCACAAGATTCGCTATACTTAGCAATTCAAAAAATTCGGCCTCCGTGGTACCAGCGGTAACGCATTGTTCAATATGATACTTTACGCAATCGTCGCAACGTAGTACCAATGAACCCATTAAACCTAATAATTCCTTGGTTTTGGTAGGCAAAGCGCCGTCTTCATAAGCCCTTGCATCCAAATTAAATAGCCTCTTGATAACCAGATTATCCGCAGATAAAATACGGGCGTTCATTTCGCTTCGTTCCGCACGAAAGGCCTCTACAATGGTCGAATGTTCACGCATGTTGGTACAAAGCTAATAGGTACATGCCGCTTAAGCAAAATTATAGCTCAAATTAAAACAGCTAAAAAGACAATAATCAGAGCAATATCACGAATGTCAGGGGTTTTAACAAGCAAAAAGTTTGTTAAAGGAAGATTATCCTTGATTTGCCTTTTCTCTGGAACGATGCACGCTGGCTGAAACCCAAATGGAAATTTCATACAACAGGGTGAGCGGTAGCGTCAAAAGAATTTGCGAAGCCACGTCGGGTGGCGTAATAATAGCGGCTAAAATCAAAATTATCACAAAAGCATGCCGACGATATTTCCGCAAAAAATCAGGCCCTAAAACGCCTAGTTTCGTCAGAAAATAGACCAGGACGGGTAATTGAAAGACCAATCCTGTTCCCAAAGTCAGACTTAAAAGTGTAGAAATATAATTATCGAAATCCGGCGCATTCTCAATAAATGCGCTCACCCTGTAATTTCCTAAAAAGTGAATGGTAATGGGTGCAATCATAAGATATCCGAAAGCCACACCCAAAAAGAAAAGAAGAGAAATAAAAAATGTAATACCACGTACAGTCTGAATTTCCTTCTCGTGCAAAGCAGGCTTCACAAACCTCCATAATTCCCAAATGATATACGGAAAAGCCATAATAATACCGGCCACCATACATGCGTAAATGTGCCAAATAAACTGACCGCTCATTTTACGGCTTAAAAACTGCTTAATCTCCACTTTTCCAAGACAAAGGGCATCTGTTTGCAACCAATCGGCAAGCGTACAAAACCATTGTTTAGAAATAAAATCTTCCCGAAATGGGCCGAAAATAACTTCATCAAAGAGAAATGGAGTAAAGAAAAAAGCCACCACAGCCCCAACAACCATCGCCAATGCAGAGCGCCATAAATGCCCCCGCAAAGCTTCAAGGTGCCCTAAAAAACTCATTTCCTTCTCCTGAGGCATAAGCGCAAAAGTAAGGATTTATCTCTTTGAAATGGGAAGGAATGCATGCAGAATATAACCCAAAGAAAATGCAACTTTTAACGCATCTGAAAAGGTGAAAAAGCCGGGAAAACAAACTTTCTCAAAATGGAAAAAGGAAAATGTTGGATACGGAAAAAACAAAAAAAACGGGCTCCGTTAAGAACCCGTTTTCCCTGATGCAATAAAATCAATGATGTTCGGCAGCCTGCTTTTCCTTTTCAGTCAAAGGCTTGGTCTGCAGTATAAAGTCTGATTCTTCTCCGTTTGGAAGGCTATAATCGTAAGGCCAACGGTGAACGGTAGGAATTTCACCAGGCCAGTTACCATGAACATGTTTCACAGGCGTTGTCCATTCCAAAGTGGTAGAATTCCAAGGATTCTCAGGCGCTTTAGGACCTTTGAGGGCAGAATAAATAAAGTTGAATACAAAAATGAACTGAGCCAAACCACCAATAATGGCGAAAATGGAGATAACAGTGTTCAAATCTGCAAAGCCATCGAAGAATTCAGGATTCTGATAATAGCGTCTTGGTACACCAGCCAGACCCATATAGTGCATTGGGAAAAATACACCATAAGCTCCAATCAGCGTGACCCAGAAATGGAGATAACCCAGTTTGTTGTTCATCATACGACCAAACATTTTGGGGAACCAGTGGTACACGCCGGCAAAAGTACCGAACATGGAAGCCACACCCATTACGATATGGAAGTGAGCAACAACGAAATAAGTATTGTGCAGGTTCACATCCAGAGCAGCATCAGCAAGGATGATACCGGTTAAACCACCTGTAATAAACAGAGAAACCACCCCAACAGCGAACATCATACCGGGAGTGTACACGATATTTCCTTTCCAAAGAGTTGTGATGTAGTTAAAGGCTTTGATGGCCGATGGAATAGCAATCAACAATGTGGTAAAAGTAAATACGGCTCCCAGGAGCGGATTCATACCGGTGATGAACATGTGGTGACCCCATACAATGAAAGAAAGGAAGGCAATGGCCAGCATCGACCCAATCATGGCACGATATCCAAAAATGGGCTTCCGGCTATTCACAGCCAATACCTCAGAGGTAATTCCCAAAGATGGCAGAAGAATGATATATACTTCTGGGTGACCGAGGAACCAGAACAAATGCTGATACAACACTGGTGATCCACCAGTTTGTTCTAAAGCCTGGCCAGAAATGAAAATATCAGACAGGAAGAAAGAGGTTCCCATAGAACGGTCGAAAATGAGAAGAAGACCGGCTGCAAGAAGCACTGGGAAAGACAAAAGACCAAGGATGGCAGTAATAAAAAACGCCCAAATGGTTAATGGCATGCGCGTCATGGACATTCCTTGAGTACGAAGGTTCAATACCGTAGCGATGTAGTTCAAACCACCCATTAAAACGGAGATAATGAACATCACAATGGAAGTGAGCCAAAGAGTCATACCCAAACCGGAACCAGAACTGGCTTGTGGCAAGGCAGAAAGCGGAGGATAAACAACCCAACCGGAAGCGGCAGGGCCTGTCTCCACAAACAGGGAACAAAGCATTACCAAACTGGAAAGGAAAAAGAACCAGTAAGATAACATGTTCAGAAAAGGAGACGCCATATCTCTAGCACCCAACTGCAATGGAATGAGCAGGTTGGAGAAAGTGCCGGACAAACCTGCGGTAAGTACCATGAAAACAAGGATAGTTCCGTGAATGGTAACTGCGGCAAGATAGAAGTTAGGATCTAGTACACCACCTGGCGCCCATTTTCCCAAAAAGGTTTCCAAAATGGGTACTTCCTGACCAGGCCAACCCAATTGAATACGGAAAAATAAGGAAAGCGCCATTCCCACAAGGCCCATAATCATTCCTGTAATCAGGAATTGCTTGGCAATCATCTTGTGATCCTGCGAAAAGATATATTTGGTGATGAACGATTCCTTGTGATGATGATGACCTTCGTGTCCATGATCATCATGATGAGCAACATGGCCCGCAGCATGAGAAGTGCCGGCTGCAGAACCGTCCGGAAGTAAAGTTTCTTCGTTCATGAGTATATTAATTATCGGCGATTATTGTAAACGTGAAGCTATAGGTTGCTGAGGAGCAAAAGGTGTACCTGCAAGCCTGTCGCGTGTTTCGGTACCAAAAGTGGTTTTTGAAGCCACCCAAGCATCATACTCTTCTTTCTCAAGGATGCGGATAGGCATCATCATGTTAAAGTGGGTCGCACCACAAATATTATTGCAATACAACCAATATTCAAAATCCTTTTTACCCGTAATGCCGCGCATTTCAGAGGTGGTAATCACCGGAGTGAAATTGAAATAGGTTTTAGAACCTGGAACACAATACATGTGAACACGGAAATGAGGCATGTACGCGGAATGGATTACATCCTGAGAACGCATTTCAAGTGTAACAGGAACTCCTTTAGGAAGATAAATGGTATCACGAACCACAATATCATCTTCTACTGTAGCGTACTGACCGCCTTGTGCGTTTTCAAAATCCTCCTGGAATTGATACAATACACGAAGTTGGTGGGTCATTCTGCGAAGACGAATGTTTTGATCTTTCAACAGAGAATCATTCGGAAATTTGTTATCAATTACATCGCGTACATCGGCACTATCCTTGCGGATACGAGCAATTTGTTCATTGACGGTTCCTTCGGTAATCAAACCAAGAATGTTCGCATCATTGATCATGGTATAGTTCGCCGTACCAAGAGTGTTATCACTACCTGCATATCTGGCAGTCCAGTCAAATTGACGCGCGTACAATTCAACGACCATGGCATTTGGGTTTCGCTCTGTGGTATCATTCCAAACCAAAAGCCCCTTCAACACTAACACTGCCATAACCAGGGCAGGAATCAAGGTCCAAACCAATTCGAGCTTGTTGTTATGAGCATAGTGGGTTGCTCTACGGTTTTTGTTGTACCGGTATTTGTAAGCAAACCACAACAACAAAGTTTGGGTTAAGAAAAATGCCAGGGTAATTACGTAAAAATTGAGCATCAGCAAGTCATCCACAGCCTTACCATGTTCAGAAGCAGAAACAGGAAGTTGATATTCCGGCGTAAAATACTTCGCAGTAAGGTAGATGAACATGGTGAACATCCCGAAAAGGGAGAGCAACAGCAAAAAGGCATTGGTGTTGTTTTCCGCAGGTGTAACCTCGTAAGGCTTTCTTCCGCGTAAGATGGCAGAAAATTCGAACACTTTCAGCAGACGGGCTGCTGTATACAGGCTCAGAAGAATAACGGCCAGTAGTGCAATATTGATGAGCATGTTCCGAGTTTCTTAAAGTATGAACAGAAAAATGGGTACAAAAGTTTTTTTAAATCGCGTGATGTTTGCTTTCACCTAAGAACGGATGGTTTTGCGCTGTTAAAGGAGCAGAAGCCAAAGCCCTGAAAGTGAAAAACAAAAACAGCCCGAGAAATCCTAAAGATACACCGATATCCATGAGACCGAATTGTACAAAACGACCCAATGAACCAGGCATAACCATTTGGAACAAATCCATCAAATGACCTAAGAGGATGACCGCGCCGGACACCATAACCAGGTTGTAGTTCCTTTTCGCGTCTCTGTGCATCAGTACAATCAGAGGGAAAACGAAATTACATACCAGCATGAGCAACATAAGCGGCTTATAGGGTGTATGGAAACGCTCCAGAAAATAGTTGATTTCTTCAGGAATATTAGAATACCAAATCAACATGTATTGGCTAAACCAAAGGTATGTCCAAAAAATACTGAAGGCAAACATCATTTTAGCCAAATCATGAATATGACTTTGGTTCACATTGGGCAAATAACCGTTTTTCTTCAAGTAAACAGTAATCAGCAACATGAAGGTGAGGGCACTCACCCAAAAACCTGCGAAAACATACCAACCATAAAGTGTAGAGAACCAGTGAGGGTCGATAGACATAAGGAAATCCCAGGCAGAAGTAGAAGAGGTCACGGCAAAAAACACAAGAAAAGCAGCAGACCACTGATAAGACTTCTTATGCCAGCTCATTCCTCCTTCAATATCTTCTTTTAAAGAAAAACCTCTCAGTTTATTGATAAAAAAGAACCAACCAGCCAAATAAACCAGGATACGCGCCAACCAGAATTCGCTATTCAGCCAAGTAGACTTCCAGGATGAGTTGTAAATCACATCATTTGCTTGAAACTCTGGATCGAGCCAATGCCACGTGTGGTTCAAATGAAGATAACCAGCTAAAGTTACGACCAAAAGAAACAACGCACCAATGGGAAAATACTGAGACATCGCTTCAGGAACACGCTTGAAAGCAGTGTGCCAACCACCTTCACCAACATAGTGTACGGCGATAAAAAAAGTACCTGCCAAAGCAATGGTAGTGTACCAAAAGGCGTTGATCAAAAGATTGCTCCAAGCCCTATCAGGATCAACCAAAAAATTGACCACCAGAGAGATGATTCCCACCCCAATGAGGGCTAGGAATGCATTTTTTGCTTTTCCGGGAATTGTGAAGTTCATGATAATATCTTGATGGCAGTTTGTAATTATGGATTGGCAAGTTCTGGCGTAGCGGCCGCAGTAGCAGCAGTAGTATCAGTTACGGCAGGCTTTTGAAGCGTCTGAACAAACATGGTAACTTTCCAACGCTCCTCGGCAGACAACTGAGAAGCGTAGCTACCCATGTTATTTTTACCCCATTGCATGGCATGATAAATCTGTCCTTCCGTAATGTCTCTGAGTTGTTCAGAATCGTAAGCGGGAGGCTGGAGACCATAATTATCCTTCGCTAAAAGGACTTTTACCACAGAGCCATCACCCTTACCTTGCGTCCCATGACATGGAGCGCAGAAAATAGTGTACAGACGCTCGCCTTCCGCTAAATTCTCCATAGTTAAGGGAAGCGGATTACGCAAGTTGGCAAAAGCGGCTGCACGACCCTCAGGACTATCGTCGTAAGGATAGGGCATAAAGTTCATCCTTTTAGTAGAATCCGCGCTGTAAGCAATGGTTCCTGCGACAGGATTTTGATTGGTTTTACCGTCTGCAAAGTTGGGATTCGATTCACCCGCCTTGTAAGAAGGGCTGTAATACATATCGGGCATGAATTCATAACCCGGACTGTTCTTATCCTTGGTGCAGGAAACCAATAACGCCCCTGCAAGAACACTTGTAAATAGGATAGGAGTACGCATGATTTCCTGTTTAGGCTTCGTCATTATAGCGGAGAACATCAGAAGTGCAGGAAGCTGCACCCCATTGCTCCAATTCAGCACTTAATTCTCGCACATTCAACTGAGGGTTGTCGTCATGAACAATTTCCATAACAAACAAATCATCCGTGGAGCGTGGTTCCGGATTCATGGCAGGCATGCCGGGAAACAAACGAGTCGTGAAAAAATAGGTGGCAATCATACCATGGGCTGCAATCAGAACAGTAATCTCAAAAGCAACTGGTATAAATGCTGGAATGTTGGCGGCCAAAGAAAAAGAAGGCTTTCCACCAATATCCATTGGCCAATCTTTGATGTTCATATACCACATCATCAACAAGGCGAGGGCCGATCCGGCAGCGCCATAAAAGAAGGCAGCTGTGGAAATGCGGGTACGCTTATTACCAACGACATCATCAATGCCATGAATAGGAAAAGGAGAATAAATCTCACGGATTTTAATGCCGCGAGAAACTAATTTTTCGGCCGCATGTAAACATTCATCCGGATCCGTAAATTTCGCTAAGAGGGTTTGCTTGCTCATAATCTTTTCTTACGAGATGGTATCAATGATGGTGGGCTTCTTCCTTGTTGTACAAATGGCCAGTCTTATGCTTCCAACCGTCACCGGAAGCTTTCAGAATAGATTTTGTTTCGGCAATCGCAATTACAGGGAAGGTGCGAGAGAACAAAAGGAAAAGGGTAAAGAAAATACCGAGGGTGCCGATGAAAATCCCCAAATCTACCCAGGTTGGGTGGAACATGGTCCAGCTGGAAGGCAGATAGTCGCGGTGCAAAGAAGTAACGATAATCACAAAACGCTCGAACCACATACCGATGTTTACTACAATGCTCAGGGCAAATGTCCACACCAGATTCTTACGGATACCTTTAAACCAAAACAGCTGAGGTGAAATAACGTTACAGCTCATCATAATCCAATAAGCCCAAAGATATGGTCCTGTAGCACGGTTGATAAAGGCATAATGCTCATACTGCACACCGGAATACCATGCAATAACCAACTCCGTAATGTAGGCCACACCCACAATAGAACCAGTCACCACAATAATCTTGTTCATGGATTCCAAATGATTCATGGTGATGTACTCCTGTAGGTTAAGCACTTTACGCATGATGATCAATAGCGTGGCTACCATTGCAAATCCGGAGAAAATCGCACCCGCTACAAAGTAGGGAGGGAAGATGGTCGTGTGCCAACCTGGAATCACAGAAGTGGCAAAGTCAAATGATACAATGGTGTGCACAGAAAGTACAAGAGGAGTTGAAAGACCCGCCAAAACCAGGGAAACTTCCTCGAAACGCTGCCAGCTTTTCGTAGTACCGCTCCATCCAAAAGAAACGATGGTGTAAATTTTCTTCATGAAAGGAATAATCTGACGATCCCTTACGGTGGCGAAATCAGGAATCAAACCTACATACCAGAATCCAAGAGATACTGAAAAGTAGGTGGAGATGGCGAAAAGGTCCCAAAGCAGTGGGGAGTTAAAGTTAACCCACAAAGAACCAAACTGGTTAGGAACAGGGAAAAACCAATACACTACCCAAACACGACCTACGTGGATTGCGGGGAAAAGTGCAGCGCAAATAACCGCAAAAATGGTCATGGCTTCCGCCGAACGGTTAATCGCCATCCGCCATTTTTGACGAAATAGCAGCAATACAGCAGAAATGAGTGTACCGGCGTGACCAATACCAACCCACCATACGAAGTTCGTGATGTCCCACGCCCAACCTACAGTTTTATTGTTACCCCACACCCCAATACCTGTACCGAAGGTGTAAGTAATAACACCAAGCCCCCATGCAAGACACAATACTGCAATGGTGAAAACCAAATACCACATTTTGTTGGCCCGGCCTTCAATCGGCTTTACGATGTCCTCTGTAATCTGGTGGTACGTTTTGTTCCCCAGAATGAGCGGCTCCCTTATCGGTGATTCAACGTGCATATCTTATGGATATAAAGTGATCGTAATCAGTTAAATTAATGATGTGCTGTGGTATCTGTTCCAGAAGCATGGGCGTCATGATCTTCGTGGTGACCATGATGTCCACCTGCCGCATGACCATAAGCCTCTTCCACATTGCGCACTTTGGTTTGATAAATGATATTGGGTTTTACACCAATCTCTTCCAACAAATAATATGCACGACCTTGAGCGGCCAACTGTGGAATTTGTCCTTTGGCATCATTGAAATCCCCAAACACAATGGCATGGGTTGGACAAGCTTCCTGACAAGCGGTTTCAATCTCTCCATCCAGCACCATACGGCTTTCGGATTTAGCTTTGAGTTTACCAGCCTGAATACGTTGCACGCACATGGAGCATTTTTCCATAACACCACGAGCACGAACGGTTACATCAGGATTCAGTACCATTTTGCCCAAATCGTCATTCATGTAGTAGTCAAATTTCTCATTATCTGAGTATTTGAACCAGTTGAAACGACGAACTTTATAAGGACAGTTGTTGGCGCAGTAACGTGTACCCACACAACGGTTGTAAGTCATTTGGTTGAGACCTTCGGTGCTGTGGGTGGTAGCCAATACCGGACAAACCGTCTCACAAGGCGCATGGTTACAATGCTGACACATCACGGGTTGGAAAGCCACCTTTGGATTGGCTGAAGGAATCTCTTTCGCCCGGTGGTTATCGTTTCCGCGCTCGTAACGAGTGCTTGGATCTGCATCGGATGTGTAGTAGCGGTCGATCCGTAACCAGTGCATGTCTCTGGATTTGCGGATTTCATCTTTACCTACTACAGGTACGTTGTTTTCAACGTGGCAAGACACCACACATGCACCACAACCGGTGCAAGCATTGAGGTCGATAGACATTCCCCAACGGTGATTCACCATTTTAAATTCCTGCCAGTAGTCAATCTTATCTACAGGAGCTTCGTGCGCACCTTCAGGAATTAAATCCTTCATGTTGGTGTGCATGGTCTTAGCAGGATTTCCAGAACGAGGATCCGCCTGATATTCAGAAAGTGATGTTTCCTTAATGATATCACGGCCCATCATCGTGTGATGCGTCTGGATACCAGCTAACTGGTATTTACCAGGAGCGCCGGCCAGATCTGCACCCGTAAGTACTGTTTGTGCAAAACCATTCTGCATGGTTATCAGCGGAAAGGCATTGGCACCCACAAGATCATCTTGATTTCTGCCCACCGGACGACCGTAACCCAAAGCAATAGAAATGGTTTTGGGCGCCTGACCCGGTTGTGCAAGAACAGGAAGAGTGAGCGTTACATCATTCACTTTTACCGTGGCCAAATGAGCATATTGCTCTTGACCCATCAATTTATTAAAGCCAAGCTCATCCATATCAGAAGGAGCCATGGCAATATAGTTGTCCCAGCTTACGCGGGAAATAGGATCAGGAAATTCTTGTAGCATCGGATTTGCAGCTTGGTCGCCCAAACCGATACCAACTTTTTGATACAATACCACATCCCAATTAGCCGAAACAGCACTCGATAGCACCTGGGCTGCAGCATTGGATACTTCAGCACCAGAAGTTTCAGTAGCTTCGGAAGGAACCACATCGATAGTAGTTACATTGCCAGCATACATACCGTTATGCAACGCATCCTGCCATGCTGAGGTAAAATTAAGTCCTGCACCAGACAGAATGGTATTGGCCCACCGCTGACGGATATAATCTCTCCAAGTCGTATTGTAACGATCGCCACGAATAGCATTTCCACTCCAAACCAAGAAAGATTCCTGGGCCTGACGGGTGTCAAATAAAGGATTAATGGTAGGTTGTTGGAGAGTATAATGTCCTGTTACGGGCATATGGTCTCCCCAGGATTCCAAATAATGATGATCCGGTAGAATATAAGCAGCTTGAGTTTCTTCGGGACGGCTTGCAAAACTTACCGTAAGGGAAACCTTACCTAAAGCCTCATTAAAAGAAGCACCATTGGCAAGTGTATAAGATGGATTCACACCGTACATCAGCAGTGCAGACACCTTACCAGCTTGCATGTCTTTTACCAACTGGTCTACTGCTGCCTCATCGCCTTTGAACATTTCCAAAGCCATGTCGGTAGAAATGGTTTCACCGTAGTTCCCCAACCAGGTGTTGATTTGATTCACCAATATCTGACAAGCAGGATCATTGATACCACAAACCACTAAACCTTTACCTTTATTGGACAGAAGGTGGTCACCAGCTCTTTCCACATCAGACATGAAAACACCTTCAGTTTTAGCGCCGCCGGAATTTCCAGTTTTGCTGGCAACATACTGATGAAGAGCCACAAGTGCCTTTTTTAAATCGGCATGATTGAGCATGGTTCTGTAATCCGCGTTGGAACCCGCCAAAGAAAGATGGGTTTCAAACTGGAAATGACGAGACATGTCCTTGTGATCCGGGTTTCTGGAAGCGGCATAACCCGTTTCATATGCTCCGGACATTAACCAACCATTCAGAAAATCAGCACCGAAAGACACAATGCTCCGGGCTTTATCGAAATGATAGGTAGGGATAATAGATTTTCCATGAGTAGCCTGGTGAGCTGTACGAATGGATTTAAAGGAAACGGCGTCGTATTGTACTACTTCTGTGGTAGGATAAACCTCTTTAAAAGCAGCAATGGCAGCCGCAGTAGATGGTGAAATTAAAGTTTGGCTAAGGATAACGATACGTCCGTTTGCCGCTTTAATCTGTTCCAAAGATTGCTGAATATTTTTATCAGCCTCGGTCCAGGTTGTAGGTTGTCCGGCAGCCAAAGGACCTTTCAGTCGTTTGTTGTCGTACAACATGATCACAGAACCTTGAATGCGCGCGTTGGTAGCTCCTTTAGTGAGTGGACAATGTTTGTTGCCTTTCACCTTAATCGGCCGACCTTCACGGGTTTTCACCAGAACACTGGAGAAATCGTGACCATCATAATAGGTGGAGGCATAGAAATTGGCTACACCAGGAGTGATGGTTTCAGGCTTAATCACATAAGGAATCGCCTTTTTGATGGGGGTTTGACAAGCAGCGAGGGTGGCTGCACCTACACCAAAGCCCAAGAATTTCAAAAAATCTCTGCGATTGGTGGCAGAAGCCGCCAGTTGATCATCCCCAATCAGCTGATCTACAGAAAGCGATTCAGGGAATTCTTGGTCACGGCTTTGTTGAAAACCTGGGGTATTCTCCAGCTCTTCGTACCCTTTCCAATAAATTTTATTGTTGCTCATAGCGATCGTGATCGTTGGAGATTAATAATGACATTTTGAACATTCAAGGCCACCGATTTTTTCAACGGTAAAAGCTTGACCGTCGCGCATTTCGTACTCGCCTTTATGGGTTTTGTAATATTCGTGCAGGCGCTCATAGTAACCATTGGAGGCGTATTGCACTTCGGTCTTACGGTGACAATTGATACACCATCCCATGGTCAACGGAGAAGCCTGATATACAACTTCCATTTTTCCTACATCGCCATGGCAAGTCTGACATTCTACTTTACCAACTGCTACGTGTTGTTGGTGGTTAAAATAAGCGTGATCAGGTAAATTGTGGATTTGAACCCATTCAATCGGCTTTTGAATTTGGGATTTTACCCCTTCGAAAGCGTCTTCTTGTCCGTTTTCTGTCAGATACTTCTTGTATAGTGCTTCCACTTGCTCTCTAGGCATATCGTTGTAATTCGGAATGAATTTCAAATCGATAGGATCCCAGCCGATAGAAGCATAAATCTTGGTGATTTCAGCACGGCCATATTGTGGACCTTCCTGCACAGCTTTATGGCAATTCATACAAACGTTGGCAGAAGGGATATTTGCATGCTTGCTTTTCGCAGCAGTGGAGTGACAATACTGGCAATCAATTTTATTCTGACCTACGTGCAGAGCATGGCTAAATTTAATTGGTTGCTCTGGCTCATAGCCCTGATACACACCAATTTCATTTAAGGCATTGAAACCGATTACCGCTAAATAGCTTACGATAACAACAACAATAACTCCAGTAATGCGCTTGTGTCCGGCAATCCATTGAGTTACTTTGGCCGTACTGAAACCAGACTTTTCCTCTACAGGCGTTTCACCGGCTTTTTCCCGGCGAATGTTTTCGAGGGCTTTAGTTACGCCATTCAACGAGCGCGCCACGACCAACAGAATAATGGCGGCAGCTACCAAAATGATAGTCAACATGGTATTATCTGACTCCCCACCGGCAGGAGCAGCGCCAGCGGCAGCAGGATCGCCTGATGCAGCGGCAGCAGGAGCATCTGTTCCCGGGTCATCTATATAGGCCAAAATGCTTAAAACCTCATCATCTGAGAGATTAAAAGCAGGCATTTGAGAGTTATTATACTCTTTGTATAAGGCATTGGCATACGCATCTCCTGTTTTCAAAAACTCCGAAGAGTTTCTAATCCAAGCTATGAGCTTAGTGTCATCTCCGTTCCAACGTTCGCGAACACCCTTTAAGCCGGGGCCTACGAACTTTTTGTCGGTTACATAGTGACACTTGGCACACTGTGCTTTGAACAGCGCTTTACCATTGTCTTTGTCTACTGCGGCATTTGCTGCCGGGGTGATCATTAATACGGTAAACACCATTAAGGTGTTCCATATACCAGCGATCCTCTTCACGTTACGCATAGAAGGATGAATTACGAATAGCGTTAAAAAATGCTATTGACAATCGACGCAAAAATACTATAAGAATTCATCCTTCCGCTATTTTGTTTGGTTTTTTTCCATGAAAATGCTCTTTAGACTTATTCTAAATTAGTTTAGCGTTGAGGATTAGGTTTTTCAATTCAAAAGAGCCACCATAATTTGTTTTAATCTTCAAATTCACTGCTTAAGTGGATTACAAAGGACACATAGCCATTGGGGCACAGGTCTAAATCATCATTTGATTTTATGTATATTCGACCCGAAGAAACTCGTTACAACCGATTACTTATGCGCTATTTCACTAAACCATTAGTGGTTTTATTATTCCTGTGCAGTCACTTTCAACTAAGGGCCAATGAAGGAATGTGGTTACCGAACCGGGTAGCTGAATATTATGGCATGATGCAGAAATTGGGTTTACAACTTCCTGCTGAAGCCGTGTATAGCATGAATCAACCTTCTCTCAAAGATGCAGTAGTACATTTTGGTGGATTTTGCACGGGAGAAATTGTTTCGAAACAAGGTTTGGTTTTCACCAATCACCATTGCGGGTACGATGCCATTGCGGGTCTTTCCACCCCTCAGGCCAACCATCTCAGAGATGGTTACTGGGCCAAAGAATTTTCAGGTGAATTACCTGTCAAAGATTTATTTGTACGCATCCTTTATCGGATTGAGGACGTCACAGAACGCATTATTTATGCGGACAATCCGGACGAAGCCATTAAACGGGTGGTACAAGAAGCCCGCGGTGCAGGAAATTATCACGCTGTTGTTACTCCCGTTTATTATGGAAACCAATATCTCTTGTGGGTTTATGAAGAATTCCGGGATATTCGCTTTGTAGGTACGCCACCAGAATCCATCGGAAAATTCGGTGGAGACACCGATAACTGGACCTGGCCACGCCATACCGGAGACTTTTCAGTTTTTCGGATTTATGCCTCTCCGGATAATAAACCAGCGCCTTATGCCGCTGAAAATGTTCCTTATCGTCCGCGCCACCATTTTCCCATCAGTTTAAAAGGAGTAGGTGAAAAAGACTTTTCCATGATTCTTGGTTTCCCTGGCCGTACCACACGCTATTTACCACCGGCTGCTTTACAATTCAAAGTAAACGATGAATACCCGGTTCGTGCAGAGGTTTACGCCAGAAGAATCCGCAGGATGAAGGAAGAAATGGAAAAAAGCGAAGTAGTACGATTGAATTTAGCGAGTACTGAAGCACGTTTGGCCAATGGCCAAAAATATTTCAGAGGGGTTATTGAAGCATTCAAAGACCCAGAAGTTGGCAGTCCCGCCAATCAACTGGCCTTTGCCTATATGGAATGGGCCAAAGCCGGAGCCGACCGTGCAGCGTATGCCACCTTGGTCGATGATTTCAGAAAACTTTATTCAGAATATCACCATTTTCTGATGCAGGAACTCTACCTCACTCAAACGGTTGGAGCCACCCTTCCCATGATTGTGGGCAGCCGGATTCGTCCATGGTTTGAGTTGGCAACTGCGGAAGAAAAGGACGCAGAAAAAATAGCTACCGCATTAACCAAAGCACGGGAAGCATCACTGCCCATCTTTGAAAAATCACATTCGGTCACGAATCAAAAGGTATTTGCGGAAATGGTGCGCATTGTGGTACAAGCCCTTCCACCAGACAAGCTACCTACCACCCTGAATCGCCAGGCGCTGTCCAAACTCAAAGCAGCCAAAACGGGTGACATTTATGATGCTTTGGCTCAGGAAATTTTCCAAAAATCCATTTTAACCGACTCCATTCGTTTGGCGCGTTTTTGGGCAAAGCCAAATGCCAAAACCATGGAGAAAGATCTTGGTTTTCAGATGTATCTCTCGTATCACAACCTTATGCTTCCATTGAGCAAAAACCTCAATTTTTTCCGGAAGCAAGAAAACGACCTCTTGAAAACCTGGATGGCCGGATTAATGAAGTTTCAATCGGACAAAGCCTTTTATCCGGATGCCAACTCGACCCTCCGTTTATCTTTCGGTACAGCAAGGGCTTACACAGGCCCCGAGGCCAAAGCCTACACATACATTACAAGTCATGAAGGCATTCTGGAAAAAGAGAATCCTGAAAATCCTGAATTCCTTGTACCTGCCAATCAAAAGCAAGCCCTGGTGGCCCGCGACTTTGGACGCTATGCGGACAAAAAAGGCTTTTTACCGGTTAACTTCCTGACAGACCACGACATTACTGGTGGAAACAGCGGATCTCCCGTAATCAATGGAAAAGGAGAACTGGTCGGTATTGCCTTCGATGGAAACTGGGAAGGCATGGCCGGAGATTTGGTTTTTGACGACCGTGTAAAACGAACCATCAACGTGGACATTCGCTATGTACTGTTTTGTATGGACAAACTTGGTGGTGCAAACCGACTAATCCAGGAGTTGACGATAGCGCCTTAAGCAATAGCAATCGCGCGAAAATGCCCGTATGAGCATACAGCATACCAAGGTAAAACCATTGGAATACCCCAACTTCCGGGAATAAACCAAAGAAGAGGTAATCCAACCAAAAATAAGAGCGGCCAAATTCGTGTTACAACACGGGTTTGGCCTTTTTTCTGAAACCCTTTGAGCGAAAAAAGGCGGATGTCAGCTAAAAGCAGGGGAGACATGGCTAAAAGGAAAAGCAGAGGCCATAACGAAACCTCACTTCCCTGATGCAGGGCTAAGGTCATCCAAATCAAACCATAAAATGGTGTGGGAACGCCGAAGAAATCGGTGGTTTGCCTGATGTCATGATTAAACCTGGCAAGTCGAAGTGCCGAAAGGGCAGGAATAACAGCAGAGCCAAGGAAAATGGGAAAGACAGGCCAATCTGCCGGCCAAACGGACTGAATCATTAGAAAACAAATTAAACCTGGCACTACTCCGAAAGAAATCACATCAGCCAGAGAATCTAAATCTTTTCCAATGGAGGAGGTAACCCGCAGCGCTCTGGCGGCCCAACCATCGAACACATCGAAAATAGCCGCGGCCATGATGCACCAGGACATGTATAAAAGTGTCTCTGCAAGAACAAACTTATCGTGTTGATCCGGCATATTTACCGCCAAACCAATAGCGGTAAATCCACAAACCAGATTGAAAAGAGTCAGTAAATTCGGGATAAAAGAAATTACGCTGCGCATGGTGTAAAAGTACATAAAAGGCCGGAAAGGGAGACAAGGGAGGTTCCGGAGTGCGGGAGAGGCACATCAACAGAACCATTTTCAGCAGTGCCAAAACACAAAAATTGAGTAAAGAAAAATTTGATTTGGGCGGTTGGGTTTTCGTAACTTAGCCATTTAAATGGACCCACAGCATGCGCTTACAAGTCTGGCTTTGGTTTAGTGTATTTTGGGCCATGTCGCTCAAATCACAAACCGTTAAATATGCCAATGCATTTTTAGACATTGGGGTTGGCTGCCGTGGCTTGGCCATGTCCAATGCGACAGTTGCTTCAGCAGATGATGCGACGGCTGCGTATTGGAATCCGGCAGGACTTACCGGCATGCGACGCGATATTCAATTGGGATTCATGCACAATGAGCATTTTGCCGGCATTGTAAAATATGACTATGGAGGTTTAGCGATCCGATTTAGTGAGCGGGACGCAGGTGCTTTTACTTTTATCCGTTCCGGAGTAGATGATATTCCGAATACACTTGAATTAATTGATGCCAATGGCCAGGTCGATTACGACCGGGTCAAAAGTTTTTCTGCCGCAGATTATGCCTTCATGTTTAGTTATGCCAGAAAATTCAAAGACTTGCCATTGAGCATAGGAGGTACGGTGAAAATATTGCATCGTGCCGTGGGCGAATTTGGAGAAGGCTGGGGCTTTGGTATTGATGCGGGAGTGAGATGGACGCCCAAAAAGTGGAGGTTTGGTCTGATGTTGAGAGACATGAGTTCTACCATCACCAATTTCTCTTATAATACAGAAACGTTCAGGGTTATTTTTGCTCAAACCGGCAACGAAATCATCTCGAATAGTACTGAAATTGCAGTACCGCGGGCTATTTTGGGCGCGGGTTATGCTTTTGAATTACCAGCAGGTTTTAAGATTCAACCGGAAATCAACCTCACCTTTACCACCGATGGTCGCCGAAATGTTTTGGTGCAGGGAGACCCAATCAGCATGGATCCATCAGCAGGATTAGAAATTGGCTTTAGAGATATTGTGTTTCTTAGAGGGGGCATCGGTCGGTTCCAATTCACTAAAAACGCGACGCCCGGAGGAGGTTTCGATGGGAAATCGCTCGCCTTTATGCCTACCGCAGGCATTGGTTTTCGAATCAAAGCGGTGAATATTGATTACACGCTGGCGAATTTTGGAAGCCAACTAATGGGCGTAAGTCACGTTTTTTCCATTCGGCTCGATTTGAAAAAAGGCGTTAAAACCACCACACCATGAGACAGGTAGGTTACTTCATTTTCGGTTTATTGCTTTTACTTGGTTTTTCTGCCACCACCCAAGCGCAAATTTTGGGACATGAATGGATTAATTTTAGTCAGCGATATTATAAATTGCCCGTCACCACTGAAGGCGTTCATCGGGTTTCTCAGCCGGTCCTTGTAGCAGCAGGGATTCCTGTAACAACCATAGATCCCAGAAATTTTCAAATATTTTTCCGTGGTCAGGAGATTCCCATTTTTGTAAGTGGCGCGTCCGATGGTAGTTTTGACGCCAATGACTTTATTGAATTTGTAGGCGTTCGAAACGATGGTTGGTTAGATACAACACTTTATGCTAACCCGGACTGGCATCCCCACCGGAACCAAAGTCTATTCTCCAACACGTCGTTTTATTTTCTCACCTGGAATAGCCAGATTAACAACAAACGATTTAAAGTAGAAACAGATACCACCCTGGCCCCCCACCCCATTTCCAGTCATTATTTTTATGAATTATATTTTAATCCGAACTATAACCTTTACTACACGGGCAACAACTATAGTGGCGGGGTAGCCAATTCCGAATATGAGCCGGGTGCGGGACTTACTGCGGTGGTCACGAATGCATCGACCGTAACGCCATCCTGGAACAGTGCGCCCTTTAGCAATACTCGAAATTCCTTATTTACCGCCGAAAACGGAACATTGGAAGTTCGGGTGATCTCCGCGAGCAACCCAAATGCATTTTCCAGGGATCATCTCAGGGAAATACGAATTGGAAGTCAAGTGCTTACAACAGACACCTTAGAAGGTTACACTTTCAAAAAATACGTGTATTCTGTTAGTGGCGCAGCTTTATCCGCAGCGGCAACCGGTCCTGTTACAGTCGCCTATTTAAATACGTTTTCCACTCAAACCCGAAATGGTTTAAGCGAAGTAAGGGCCGTTTTACCCCAAACTTATGTTATGGGCGGTCGTCAGCGGCAATTCTTAAGAATTCCTCCTTCCGGTCCGGGAAAAACAGGAATTGTACTTCAGTCATTTAACAATTCCGGCGGAGCTGTTTGGTTGTACGACCTTACCGGAAGTCACAGAATTCCGATGCAACCTGCTGGCACAGGAAGATACCGGGGCGTTATACCTAATGGAACGCAAAATAGGCGTTGCTATCTTTCAGCAGAATCACAAACCATCGCCATTTCCTCCGTGATACCGGTAGGGTTAGACGGCCAGTTTTTAAACCTGCGCGATCAATATCGGGACTACGATTACTTGATTTTGACCCATAACAATCTGATGGCTTCGGCGCGACGTTATGCCAATTTCCGCAGTCTCACGGGATATCAACCCTTGGTTGTTAATGTTGCCGATGCCTATGATTTGTTTGCGTACGGCATTCAGGGACATCCTATTGCGATTAAACGGTTATTGGAATTTACCCATCAGAACTGGACCATCAAGCCCGCACATTTGTTCATTATCGGAAAAGGAATTTCCAACAATCTCAGGTATTTCAATACCACTGTTTTGGATCAGCGGAATTTGATTCCCGGTTTTGGAGTTCCCCCAACCGATAATTTATATGGCCATCGCTTGCTGGGGCAGCCGGGGCAGCAAGTGGCCATTGGCCGATTAGCCGCAGAAACAGAGGTACAAGTAGATGCGTATTTGCGGAAAATGCAAACGTATGAAACCAATTCCGCAGATTACTGGATGAAAAACATCTTGCACATGGGTGGGGGTAAAACCCTGGCGGAGCAGCAATTATTGTCTTTTTACCTGAATAATTTCCGTGCCCATGCCCAGGGTGTTAGTTTGGGGGCATTTGTGCATACCTTCTTGAAAAACACTTCTGCACCCATTCAAATTGGTGTAGTAGATTCGGTCAGAAAGCTCATTAATGAGGAAGGCGTGTCGTTGATTACAATTTTCGGGCATGGTTCCGGGCAAGGATTCGACCAGAACATTGATGATCCGGCGAATTACCTGAATCAGGGTAAATACTTTACCCTCATTGCAAATTCATGTTTATCGGGAGATATTTTTAATCCTGAGTTTCTGGTGAGTGAGCGATTCGTTTTGGAGCCAGAAAAAGCGGCGGTTGGATTTATTGCGTCTGGCAGTCCCGGGATTTCAAGTTTATTAAACATATACACCGACACCCTGTACCGACGTTTTTCCCGGGACAATTTTGGGAGAACTTTGGGTGAAAGCATGCGCAGATCCATCAGTGCCAATACCACCTCTTCAGCGAGTCCACTTCTCCAGATTACCACGTTTCAAATGCAGCTTCATGGCGACCCAGCCATCCGCTTTCGCATTCCGACCCAGCCCGATTTATTTATTCGGCCCTCTTTTGTGAATTTACAATCGGAAATTACCACCGAACAAGATTCCTTTTTGGTTCAAGCCCGCGTTGGAAATTTAGGTGCGAAACCACTGGATAGCGTTACGGTCTCCTTCCGTTGGAGAAGAGCCAATGGTACGGATACTACGGCGGTAGACGTAGTTCCATCGATTGGATTTACAGACACGGCTCGCGTTTGGTTTCGGATGCGTTCTACGGATGTAGGCAATCAGTTTGTAGATATTTCAGTAGATCCCATCAATCAAATTACAGAGGTTTCGGAAGCCAACAATTTTGTTTCGATGGCATTTCGCATCTCTTCCTCTGATCTTATTCCTGTATATCCGCGACAATATGGTGTCGTTCCCCAATCGCGACCTGTCATGCGCGCTTCTACCGGAGATCCATTTGCCCCCATGAGGAGTTACCGTTTGTGGATAGACACAGTAAAAACCTTCTCCAGCCCGTTTTTGCGGGATACCATTATTCAATCAACCGGCGGCGTTATCAGTTGGTCTCCGGCCATCACCCTAGCAGACTCTCAAGTGGTGTATTGGCGCACCGGTACTGACTCCATGCAAACAGGGAATTTCTATCGTTACAGAACGGCCAGCTTCCAATACATTGCCAATCGAACAGGCTGGGGCCAGGCGAGATTTAATCAAGTAACGGATAACAATCTACTTTATTTACTTCCTGATACCCAAAATACAAGTTTTAGTTTTTCTCCTGTAAGGAAAAAATTAGGCTGTAAAGTGTTGGGGTGTATGGGACCACTTACTTACACCAATACCCTTTATACCATAGATGGTACCATTCAGGAAGATAATGGATGCCAAGTTACTCCCGGCATTTACGTTGCCATCATCAATCCCATTACCCTTGAACCATGGGAAACAGGATGGGGCTCCCTGAACCAGCAAAATAATTTTGGGAATGCCAACCACAATGCCTGTAAGCCAAGACCAGAAAAATACTTCATTTATTGGCTAAATACTCAGAATCAAAGAGATGGGCTACAACTTTTGCTGGATGCGGTACCCAACGACTATTATGTGCTGGCGTACACCTATAACAATAACGTTTTCAATACACCGGGAAACTGGCCAGATCCATTAATTCAGCGTTTCGAGAACTTGGGAGCAGATACATTAAGAACCCTGGCAACCAATGGCATTGGACGTCCGTACATCTTCTTTGCCCAAAAGGGAAATCCGAATACTGCAATTGAAATCGTAGGCAATTCGCCATGTGATTATATTGAAATGGAAACAGATTTGGTGACAGATTGGGTCTACGGTTCCTACAGTTCTCCAAGAATAGGCCCATCCTCCCAATGGCGTTCATTAACCTGGCAAACTACGGCCCTGGAAGCTGTACCGAAAGATTCCACATTTTTACGCGTCTACGGAATTAGAGCCAACGGACAGCAAGACCTGCTGATACCCGCGTTGCCAAAAGGAACACATATCTTTAATACCCTTAATGACACCATTCCGGCCTCCATTTACCCTTATCTAAGGTTATCTGCCTTTACAAGAAACGACCAAACTTTAAAACCTGCTCAGCTGAAACAGTGGCATGTTTTGTTCGATAACGTCCCGGAGTTGGCATTAAATCCCGCACGATTTTTCCAGTTTCAATCGGATTCATTGAGTCAGGGAGACCCGTTTTCCATGGCCATTGCCATAGAAAATATTGGAGATCAGCCTGCCGACTCCTGTAATATCCGCTATCAGATTCTGGACAGAAACAATCAATCTACCCTCATCGACCATCGGGGCACCAATACTTTGCCCGGTCAGTTCTTTGTGGATTCTATTAGTTTGAATTCCATGAATTATCCAGGCGCCAATGCCATTCGGGTGGATGTGAATAATCCAAATATGCCGGGTGCATTCGGAGAAATCACCTTGCTGAATAATGTGGCAGAACGTCGGTTTATCGTTGGAACAGATCGCATTAATCCATTGTTGGAAGTCACCTTTGACGGACAGCATATTATGGATGGAGATTTGGTGTCAGCTAAACCTACTATTTTGGTACGGCTCACAGATGAGAACCCCATGCTACCCTTGAACGATACTGCGGATTACGAATTATATCTCAGGACTCCCGGTTCTTCTACGCTTCGTCGGATTTACATGGGCTCGCCGGAAATCACCTTTTCACCAGCCAATGGCAATTTGAATCGGGCAGAAATTGAATATCGTCCCGATTTTACAGGCCAAGACGGGAAATACGAGTTCATGGTAAGGGCAAGAGACCGCAGTGCCAACCGTTCCGGAAAAGGAGATGGAGATTATGATTATATCATCCGCTTCGAAGTCGTGAATCAAAGCACCATTACTGAAATCATTAATTATCCCAACCCATTCTCTACCTCCACGCGATTTGTTTTTACCCTGACAGGTTCCACCCTGCCCGACGAATTGACCATCCGCATCATGACCACTTCCGGTGTGGTGGTACGGGAAATTACCATGGATGAACTGGGACCGATTCGGATTGGCAAGAATATGACCGAGTTTGCCTGGGATGGAACCGATGAATTTGGAGACAAACTGGCCACAGGCGTCTATATTTACAAAGTCGAAGCACGCATGGCCGGCAACGATATCGACCGAAGATCTACTTCTATCGATCGCTTTTTTAAGGCCGGATTTGGAAAACTCTATATTCTGAGGTGAGCTAGGTGGCAGCGTAACAAAAGTTACAACCTGTAAAACGAGGATATATTAATTTCCTTGACGTTTTAAACCATTGGCGTTGATACGTTATGGAGACATCATACTATCCTTTTCCCAAGCACATGGCCAAAAGAATATCATTTCAGAAAATACGTGACAAATCTTTCAGGAAAAAAAACCTACTTTCCTTTGTGTGGGGGCGCGTTTCCTTAGGTCTGATCCTATTCAGCGCCCTTACCTTACGAGGACAAACGCCGGATTTCCCATTTGAACTCATATTACAACCCTTTACTCATCAAGGATTTCCAGGAGTACACAGTTTTGCTTTCGGGCAAAAAGGGAAAGAATACCTTTTAATAGGTGGCCGTTTGGATGGTGTACATGCCAGGCAACCATTTAACGCTTTTCCTAATGCTTCTGCAAACCAAAAAGCCTATGTTTTCAATTTTGAAACAGGAGAAACATGGGAAGCAACCCTCTCGACCTTGCCAACAGACTTGGTAGAACAACTTTCCTCCACCAATCTGAATTTTGCACAATCCAATGATACGCTAGTTATTGCCGGAGGATATGGATTTTCAGCCACCGCGAATAATCACGTTAGTTTTCCACGGCTCACCCTCATTCATCTCTCCGGATTTATCCAGGCGATAAAACAGGGACAAAGTTTACAGCCACATGTAGAAAGTATTGTACATCAGGACATGGCGATTACCGGCGGGCAAATGGTCAAATGGGGAAAGCATTGGATTCTGGTGGGAGGACATCGTTTCGACGGGCGATATAATCCGATGGGCAATCCCACATTTACCCAATCCTACACAAACGCCATCAGATGGTTTCGAATTCAAAATAGCAGTTCGGGCATTTCCATTATAACAGATAGCCTTTGGCAAGACGCCGTGCATTTGCGAAGAAGGGATTATAATTTAGTCCCAATGCAAGATACCGGTGGCTTATTCTACATGGTTTCAGCAGGCGTATTTCAGGTTCAGGCCGACTTACCTTTTCTATATCCGGTAGAAATCAGGAAAAACGGCTACCAACCGCGTACAGATTTCAGTCAATATTTAAGCCATTATCACAATGCAAAAGTGGGGCTTTGGGATGCCCAAAACAAAGTTTCCCATGCCATATTCATTGGAGGAATCAGCCAGTATTTTTATCAAAACGGGCAATTGGTACAGGACGATCAGGTTCCATTTGTAAAAACGCTGAGTCGGGTGAGTCGGAATGCGCAGGGGCAGTGGTTCGAAAGCGTATTCCCCACCACATTAACCGATCGGATAGGTTCTGGAGCAGAATTTTTTCCGCATGCTCATGCGCCATGGGGCCAGGGCAAAGTCATTCAAATGAACGCGATAACGCAAGACACCATTTTAATCGGTTATCGTGTGGGCGGCATTTTGAGTCAGAGTGACCATCCATTCTCTAACAACCAAACCAGCCAAACCACGGCCGACGCGACGCTTCACGCCATCTATTTGGTAAAGTCGCCCGATTTATCTTTACCCGTTTCTCATTCTCAAAGCTATGCCTTACCCACACTGGTGCCGAATCCGGTGAAAAAAGATTTCGAGATTCGCTGGATCGACCAGAAAAACGCCTCCATTTCTTATTGGCTGGTGCAGGCGGAGGGACGTATTATAGAAAAAGGAACGTTTTTCACGGACGACCAAGGCCATGCAAGCGGGCAAATTCCGAACCTTCCGGCGGGCGTTTATCAACTTTTACTAAGAAGTGAGAACGGCAGACAAGAAACACTGCGACTGTTGATTCATTGAGAGTTTAAGCCGGGATTTCCAAAGGTTATTAAACCCCGCTGGATTACTCAAAAAATGACTCATCTAAAATTAGTTGCTATTTTTGGTAAAATTTAACCACTTGAAAAAAGCACTGATTACCGGAATCACAGGACAAGATGGCGCTTACCTGGCCGAGTTTTTATTAAAAAAAGGCTATGAAGTACATGGCATTAAGAGAAGAAGTTCTTTGTTAAATACCCAAAGGGTAGACCATATTTATCAAGATCCACATACCGACAACCGGAATTTTATTCTTCATTATGGTGATTTAACCGACTCAACGAATGTCATTCGTTTGGTTCAGCAAATTCAACCGGACGAAATTTACAATTTAGGGGCCATGAGCCATGTAAAGGTAAGTTTTGATGAGCCCGAATACACCGCCAATGTAGATGGATTAGGTGCATTACGCATTTTGGAAGCGGTACGTCTTTTGGGTCTTACCCAAAAAACAAAAGTGTATCAGGCATCTACGTCAGAATTATATGGATTAGTGCAGGCTGTACCACAATCTGAAACCACTCCGTTTTATCCGCGCAGCCCATATGGAGTAGCCAAACTTTACGGCTATTGGATTACTGTAAATTACAGAGAAGCTTACCAAATGTTTGCGTGTAACGGGATTTTATTTAACCATGAAAGTCCCATCCGCGGGGAAACTTTTGTGTCGAGAAAAATCACCCGTGCCGTGGCTCGAATCGCTTTGGGTTTACAAGACACACTATTTTTAGGAAATTTATCTGCACAACGAGATTGGGGACATGCCAAAGATTATGTTGAGGCCATGTATTTAATGCTTCAACAAAATGAACCAGAAGACTTTGTCATTGCTACTGGTGTCACCACCGAAGTACGGGAGTTTGTAAGAAAAGCTTTTCTACGTGTTGGGATTACCGTCACCTTTACCGGAGAAGGTGTAGAAGAAAAGGGCACGATAACCCATTGTGCATTGCCAGAATATCAGGTAGAAATTGGCAAGGTTGTGGTCCGGGTAGACGAAGCCTATTTCCGTCCGACGGAAGTCGATTTATTGATTGGCGATCCCACCAAAGCCATGACCAAATTAGGCTGGAAGCCCAAACATAGCCTAGACCAATTGATCGACGACATGGTCAGTTCAGACCTAAAGCTATTTCAACAAGACCTTTATCTGCGCAATGGCGGCTACATCACGCCCAATTATTTTGAATAATTATGGAAAAGCAGGCATCCATCTTTGTCGCCGGTCACAGAGGATTGGTGGGTTCCGCCATTGTGCGGGCCTTACAGGCGCAAGGCTATACCAACCTATTGCTCAAGTCTTCTAAGGAATTAGATTTAAGAGATCAGGCGCAAACCTTTCGCTTTTTCGAGGAAAACCGACCCGACTATGTATTTTTAGCCGCTGCCAAAGTGGGCGGTATCATTGCAAACAATACCTATCGGGCAGATTTTATCTATGAAAACCTGGCCATTGAACTCAATGTAATTCATGCCGCACATCAGTTCAATTCCCGGAAGTTGCTTTTCCTTGGCTCCTCATGTATCTATCCCAAATTTGCCCCGCAACCACTACAGGAATCGGCTTTGTTGACCGGGTTACTGGAACCGACCAACGAACCTTATGCCATCGCCAAAATTGCAGGCATTAAGTTATGTGAGGCGTATATGGACCAATATGGCAAAAGATTTATCTCCGCCATGCCAACCAATATGTATGGGCCAAATGACAATTATCATCCGGAAAATTCGCATGTCATTCCCGGACTTATTCATCGTTTCCATCAGGCGAAAATCCAACAACTTCCAGAAGTAGTTATTTGGGGAACGGGCTCGCCTTTACGGGAGTTTTTATATGCCGACGACCTGGCCGGGGCTTGTGTTTTCCTGATGCAGCATTACGAGGATAGGGAATTCATCAACATTGGTTCCGGGAAGGAAATTTCCATTTTAGATTTGGCCAAGCTTATCGCACAAATCGTAGATTACCGGGGATCCATACAAACTGACCCATCCAAACCAGATGGCACACCCAGAAAAGTAATGGATGTGTCGAAGATAAATGGTTTAGGCTGGACACCTAAGGTAGATTTAGAAGAAGGTCTCAAACGAGCTTATCAGGCCTATTTGCAGTCGGAATACGCCATTCGCTGAGTTCATTTTTTTCAGCATCTCAATGGATGGTGAAACATAAGAACGAGGGGCAAACAGCGTTTCGCTCAAATAGAAAGAAACAAGGATTCGGACAGCATCAGAACCTAATTCCAGTATTTTGGTTCTATATTTGCAAAGATGAAGAACATGCCTATCTTATTTCGCGTTGGCTTAGCCATAAAGCAACCTATGTTGCTGGCGTCGGTGCGGCAAGTTCTGGATGCAAGGGAAGAAATTGAATTAATCGACATTGCGTCCCCAATTCGCGAGGAAGACTATAAAGACATCCAGGTTCTTCTGATAGACGACCAGCATAGTCATTTTTTTCAAGATCCTATGCCGGAACAGCACACCCTATGGCTGCGTCGATGTCCCACGGTTCTTGTGGCAGCCAGAGACAAAGATTGGATCTGGCAGGTGCACAAATCCGGCGTGGTCGGTTTACTGAACATGTTGTCGCATCCTTCTGAAATCCCGGAAGCGTTATATTCTGCATGGAAAGGTGGACGCTATTTTAGCCAGACTATTGTAGATATTTTGGTAGAGATGAGTTTTGCGGCCCAGCCGGAGAATCAGGAAAAAAGGCACGACCAGCTTTCTGACCGTGAAATGGAGATTTTCCTAATGGTAGCCAATGGAAAAAGTACCCGTGAAATAGCCGAGGCTCTGTTTCTTTCTCCACATACCGTAAATACGCATAGAAAAAACATTCTCAAGAAGTTAAGCTGCAAAAATGCCGCTGAGTTGCTGAACTATGCCTATAATCAGCGATTGTTGGCGCCTTCGAATACCTAAGCATAGCTATCCGGATTACCTAAAGGATGGGATTGTGTGCCAATGAAGGCGGTGGTACATTTGTGCCAGTCAAAAATCAATATATGAAACCTATTTTTACTCTTAGCCTGTTGGCACTTCCCCTTTTGGGAAACGCTCAGGCCATTGTTTCAGACTCGGTGATTCTCGGTCCTAACTACGCAAACCGCGCATTTTATAGTTTAGAAAACAGTACCGTAGGCACCATGCCATCAACAGGTTGGGATCTTCAGCTGGCCTCTCATACCGTGATGTCTTCCACCATTCGGTTAAACGCATCCAATGGCGCTGCAGCATGGCAATATATGGCGGGAGATACTGCCAACTGGGCCACGTTAGACACCGCCGGCTTGGGCTCGTCCACCGGTTGGATGCGCGTACATGACGACATTCACGCTTACGATCCCGGCGCCTTTGAAGTGAATGCCAC
Source organism: uncultured Candidatus Competibacteraceae bacterium (assembly GCA_964578885.1). Taxonomy (GTDB): domain Bacteria; phylum Bacteroidota; class Bacteroidia; order CAIKAF01; family CAIKAF01; genus CAZRHR01. Next base: position 36,147 of record CAZOEO010000018.1, read on the forward strand.
AGGTTTTCCCAATTATGGCTGGGGCAATTATAACACCATTTCTCATGACGTAGTTGGAGATAAGTTGTTTGTGGTAAAAACCACCACAGGTGCCTTCAAAAAAATGTGGATTGTTGCCTTGCATGCCAACACACAAATTTTTGAACTAAAAATCGCAGATTTAGATGGAAGCAATGAGTCCACCATCAATGTAAACCGCGCAGGGCAAACCTCTAAAAATTTCTTGTATCTCGATTTACAATCTGGCACAGTAACTAATCCAGAGCCGGATAGAACTACGTATGAATTAATTTTTGAAAGATATGAAGCCAGCCTTTCTCCCGGTGTATATTATCCGGTGGTTGGTGTACGCCCGGCGGTTGGCATTCAAAATGCCCGTGTGGCCAATGTACATGTAGACGATGTGGTAGCCGCTTCCGGCACTTTATCTGAAGACTTAGTGGCCATTGGACACGACTGGAAAGCCTTCGCCAATGGACAGTGGCAATTGGCCGATTCTATGTCCTTTCTGATTGAAACCCGTTCAGGAGATTTATACCAAATCTGGTTTACAGGATTCGTTGGACAAAGCGCAGGAAAGTTCTTCTTCAACAAGCGTTTGCTTGCCTCCACCGGCATTCAGGAAAATAATGCATTGGCGGTAGAGGTCTATCCCAATCCCGTGTCAGACGTTTTAAACGTAAAAATGGCCATCGAAACGCCCGCTGAGCTTTTAATTACCGACATGCAGGGCAGAGTTTGGTTTTCCAGGATGATGGAAAACGGAGCGGCTCAACTTCCCGTTAACCAAATGGGACTTTCCAACGGAGCATATGTAGTACGCGTCATTTCCGAAGGAAAAGTATTTACTTCTACGGTTATTATCCGTTAAATCTGTGTTCTTTAAATTCCTCATAGCGTTACAAATCTTCATCCTTGGGGCCGGGATTGTCTCGGCCCAAGGACTGGAGGTACACATTCGGGACGAACATGGCAAACCCATGTTTGGCGCCCACGTTATGGTTTCCAATTTGCATGGTGAAACCAAATTGAGAGTAGACATAACCAACGCACAAGGCATTGTGCGTTTCGACCAACAGGGACCATGTGTAGTAAAAGTGTCTCACATGGGTTACCAAAGCACAACAGACACCTTGTTGGCATCCGGCGTTTTGCGTCGGCAACTTCAACCCAACCCATATCAACTTTCAGATTTTCAAGTAACGGGGCAAGCCACACCCGTTAGATTAGAGGAGTCAGTGTACAAAGTGCGCGTCATTGATCAACAGCGCATACAGGCGCAAGGGGCACAAAACCTGCGCGACTTATTAAGTCAGGATTTAAATATTCGGATTACCCAGGACGCCATTTTAGGTGCGGGTATGTCCATGCAGGGAATAGGCGGGGAAAACGTAAAAATCATGATCGACGGGGTTCCCGTGATTGGTCGTTTAGATGGGAATATTGATTTAAGTCAAATCAATTTAAATCAAATTGCCAAAGTTGAAATCATTGAAGGCCCGATGAGTGTGCAATTTGGAACCAATGCATTAGGTGGAGTAATTAACCTGATTACCAAAAAAGAGCAGCCCCATGCAGTAGACGGGCGGCTCAGTACGTATTATGAATCTGTTGGTCAATACAATGTAGATGCAGGGGTGGGATTTCAAGTAAAGAAAACCTTGATTCAGGTTTCCGGCGGCCGTTATTTCTTTTCAGGAATCAGTCCGAATGACACGGTACCGTCGCGCACCAGAACATGGAAACCACGTGAGCAGTACATGGCCGACCTTTCCATTTCACATCGTTTCGGAGGTTTGCAGGCGCGTTATCAGGGAAGTTTTTACCGTGATCTCATTCAAAACAAAGGAAGACCGGAAGCCCCGTTCTTTGTTTCTGCGAACGATCAGTATTTTCAAACCATACGTCATAATCACGCTTTGTTTTTGCAAGGCTTTGTGCAAAAAAACCACCATTTGGATATCACCGCGTCTTACGGGCATTTTCGGCGAACCAGAGAATCGTTACGCAAAGATTTGGTAACCCTTGAAGAAACCCCGATTGGAGAAAACATCGATGAATTCCAACTTTGGCTCAACCGATCTGTGTACACTTTTATGCCGGATTCCAGTAAATGGCAAGTGCAGGCCGGTTATGAGCTGAATGCCGAAACAGGCAGTGGACCACGCATCACAGACGGATTCCAGCACATGATTGATGTAGCAGGATTTTCTTCGATTACATTTAAACCGCATCCCAAACTCACCATAAAACCAGGCATCCGATATGGTTGGAATTCCCGGTTCACTCCGATTCCATCACCATCCATTCATGTGAAATATGGTTTCGCCAAAAATTGGGATGTCCGCGCCTCCTATGCCAGGGGATTTCGCGCACCCGGTCTCAAAGAATTATTCTTCGAGTTTGTGGACATCAACCACCGTATTTTCGGAAATCCCGATCTCACCTCCGAAACGTCTCATAATGTACAGTTTCAGTTAGGTTATGTACAAAAAATAAAAAGCAAACATCGATTGCACTTTACGTTGGGTGGCTTTTTCAACGACATCGACAATCAAATTCGTCTGGTGCTCACAAGCATTACACCCGATTCCATCATTTACAGGAACGAGAATATTTCCTATTTTAAATCTTTAGGAGGTCGGTTTCAGGTACAATATGAAGGGCCACGGTTATCGATGGGAGCGGGAATGTCGTATACCGGAACAGAAAATGGACTCAATACCCTTGCCGGCCAAACCAACCGCATGGTATTTTATCCCGAGTACCAAACTAATGCAGCCATATCTTTTCCCAAATGGAGAGGCAAACTCACAGGATTCTTTAAGTTTACGGGAACCATGCCCGTGCTGTATACAGCCATTGATCCCAATACCGATACGGAAGTGTTGATGGAAGGACTGATTGGCAGTTTCGCCAATTTAGACATCAGTTATTCTCAATCATTTTTCAAAAACCGGTTGCAATTGGTGCTTATCGGAAAAAACCTTTTACACGTAACCGATGTCCGGCAAACCGCGCCTTCAGGAGGTGCGCATAGCTCTGGTTCGGCCACGTTACCCACATTATGGGGACGTTCCCTTGGCATCACTTTAAGGTATCATTTTCAAGTAGGATCATGAGATACGTCTGGATTATTTTTGCCGTGTTGTTTGGATGGGGTTGTTTCGAAGAAGACGTCCCGGTACCGCCATATCAGTCTCCTCCGGGTGTATCGGTGGTCACCATTCCCATGGGACCGCTGTACGATACGCAGATTTTTGTAGACCTTGGGACAGAATCCATTGTAAAAACTGTTTCACGCGACGCATGGGATATTGCATTTGACGCCCGGCCCGGAATGTGGGAGATACATTTAAATGCGGCACGTTTCATGAGGGCATTGACCATTGAAGGACAATCGTTTGAAAATGTAACATCGGTCGCATCCGGTGCGCCATGGCAAACAGATGCGCCCACAGCGGCGCCGGATTCCATGGCACTTAGACGCTGGGCAGATCTTTCTTCCGGAACTCCAGTTGTCAATAATGTGGTGTTTGTGATTGACTTGGGCTTCACACCACAAGGAGTAACCATGGGGCGCAAAAAAATGCAGATTCAATCGGTGAATAACGAAGGCTATACCGTGCGTATGGCCAATTTGAACAACACGCAAGACACCACGCTTACCATTGCCAGAGTACAAGACCGCAGTTTTTCATATTTGAAAATTCATGCCGACAATCCCTTTCCAGATATTGAGCCTCCCAAAGCCAGTTGGGACCTGGTTTTCACCCAATACACCGGCAGGGTTTTGAACAACAGCACGGGTATTTATGAAGAATATAGCGTAAATGGTGTTTTGATTAATCCCTATATGGTGGAAGTGGCGCGAGATTTCTCCACCCCATTTATGGATATTATATTTTCAGACATCGCAAATTATACGTTTACCACGGTGAGAGATGTCATTGGGTACGATTGGAAAACATTTAGTTTCGATACGGAAAGTTATGTCGTGGAAATCAACCGGGTATTTATCATTAAAGACACCGGCGGATTATATTACAAATTGCGGTTTATCGGATTTGTGAATGACGCCGGGGTGCGTGGGTATCCCAAGTTTGAGTTGGCAAGATTTTAATTTCTGTAATGATGACCTGAGTGCAGGAACTTTGGCCCAAAGTCCGCCTTTCCCCCTTGCGCTCATGATTAAAATTAATTTCATTCAATAGTTTGGATGAAATTGATAATCAAAACCTAATAAAAATAAATGGCGTGTATGGAGCCTCAGATATGTACTGAGTTAGGGTAAGTCAATAAAAGTTTTGACGTTTTTCCAAATGCTAACAAATGATTTTATTTTTGTAAAAACGCAACAACTTCCTTCATTTTGCCGACTCGTATTTCACCAACAAAAAAAAATATCTATAAGGGACTTCTTGGTACGCTACTCGCTGGTTTGTTCATTTATATTGCCTACCATTTATATCATTATCATAATAACAGAGACCCCTGGATATTAGGCGACTGGCTTATCCATTATGAGGATGGTGGGTTTAAGAGACGTGGATTGTCCGGATCACTTCTTTTCATCCTACAAGATCTAACCGGCATTTCACTTCCAAAACTAGTGTATTCACTTCAATTGCTGAGTTACATCATACTTTTTCTGCTGATTTTCAAAATCCTACAAAATAAACAGCCATCTAACCCATTACTTATTCTGTTTTTTTCACCGGTAACTTTATTATTTCTCCTCAATGATGCAGGTGCACATGGTCGAAAGGAAAGCATTTTATTGGTTCTTTTTGCATTGAGTGCATACTGGCTTAGCAAGAAAAAATACACACATGTAAAACACTATTCGGTCCTGGCCTCCTTGTCATTTTTCACCTTCTGGCATGAAATCATGGCCTTTTACATCCTTTTATTCATTTATCAACACCATGTTCATTTCCCAGCACGTCCTTTATGGAAGACCGCAACGGAATACTTGGTTTCGGTAGGGATACCAATACTTACCATTGCGATGTGGGGCACAGAGATAAACAATGGCATGTCATACACGATACTGAATGATCGGGGGGTGTATCTAGAAGGAGGTTATATGATGGGCGGAATATTTGGCTGGACCATCGATGGTGTTGATTTCATTTTAGACGGGCGATTATCCGGTTATTTCACTTACTTGTTTCCCCTACTCTATGGCTTAGCATTGGTTGGATTGGTATTTAAAAATGAAATCCATAAAAAGGATATCGTGGCCAGCGGGTTGAGTTTAATTGCTTTGGCCCCGCTATTTTACCTTGGCGTAGATTGGGGACGATGGTTATTTATTCAATTCACCATGATGGCCATTTTATTTACAAGCAGGATTAACGCGATGGAACAACCCTTCAAGCCATCCCATCAAAAACCATCCAACAAGATCTTTTTAGTTATTGGTGCCAGCCATTTATGTTGGCACCTGCCTGGTTTTGGAATGGGCATCAAACTGACCTCTCTATTTACAAAAACCATTTATGAATGGATGTGGTGAGCACTTGCGTCCATAACATCTGCACCTCACCACTTCGCCGACCTTAACATCGCTTCCAGCTGAAGCATCGGCTGGCGTTTATCTATACCAGGAGAAAAAATAAAACCATGCAAAACCACCAATTCATTTTTTGCGGCATCATGCACAGCATACATTAAAAAAGGACCACCTTTAATCTCCGCACTCATGCGCCAAAGCCCCCTCAGTTCCGTCGCATATTTACCCTCAAAATCCACATAAGCACTATCCGTTACTATCCGTGGTTCTATCATCATCACGGAGCCTTCCTTTTCCCCGTGATACACCATCGACGTAAGCGAATCGCAAATCCGACCCAACTCGTCTTTACCGAACATCTCCACCGAAGTATAAGGCATTCGCGCCACCATGATTCCCTTTGACACTTGCAAATCCATCCCCTCCTCACGACGAATGGCTTCGTAAGTAGACACCACCATATCTTTCCGAACAAGGCTGGGCATAAAACCATCATCAATAATCATAGAAATCCCCATTCGCGTATTTAGCGTATCCATAGCAGATTTAGAAGGTTGCGCCATCAAACGCTGCTTTAAACTGCGCATATCCGACAACCTGAACCGCGAATGAATGGACTCCTTTTGCGTTTGGAAAAACTGAAGCCAGTGCCCGGGATCGCTGGACACAATCCGGCAAATCAATTGTCCTTTGGCATACACATCTTCGCCCCACTCCATAAACGGCGCAATACCCGGCTGATCTTCCTGAATCACCGCCATAAAAATATTTCTGTTGCGCGCGAAACCCTGGTTAAAATCATCTCCTTTCACATAGGACAATTTCCACGTAGGTTCCACCTGCGGCAATCCCGTAAATTCACGTTGAAAAAACTGTTTCAGAGAATCACCAATGGGATGATTCTTCCAATAGGCCTCATCCACCACAAGCAGCAAATCCCCCTCCACGCCCGTAGCTTTGGGGAGCAAAGGAGCGGAAGGCCCGCAACCCCAAAATAAAGTTCCCAGCAAAAAGAAAAAAGGGAAAATGCGTTTCATCGTTTCACTTTTAACTTTTGACCTGTAGAAATCCGGTCGGAACGAAGACCATTGAGGCGCTTGATTTCATCCAGGCCCATTCCGTATCTTTTGGCAATGGCCCAAAGCGTTTCTCCCGAACGAACCGTATGATACTTGGTTTCCACTGTTGGCGATGGAGACCTTTGCACCACTTCAGGTGCGACCATCGGACTTTCAGAAGGCACATAAACACGTAGTTGCTGCCCGGGATACAATGCTTCAGATTTCAATTGATTCCAATGCAGCAAAGAATCCGCTGGCACCCGATACTTTTGACTTAGCTGAAGAATATACTCCCCATGACTCACGACGTGTTCCATCATTCTAAACCCGCGGTTGGTGATGGCCGTATCAGCTTTCAAAGGCTCAAGCGGAGTTTGTAAAAACTGAAAAATTCGCGGTTCATTCACCATAAAATCGCCCATGAGCAATTTGGGCAAATACAACGGATACCCCTTTTCAGACGCCGGAATCACCTCCAAAATATAAGAAGGATTCAGCATCCGTAAATCATCTACTGGAATACCGAGAAAAGAAGAAATCTGTTGAAAAGTTACTTTACGTTTCACCATCACAGAGTCCACTTCGTACCAGTGGTATTTAGGTTTTACCGCATGCAGATTGTGTTCTTTGTGGAAAGAAATCACATAATTTGCCGCAATAAAAGCCGGTACATAACCAGCCGTTTCTCTGGGCAAATAAGGCCGGAGTTCCCAGTACGACTTTTTTCCACCGGCGCGACGAATCGCTTTGTTTACATTTCCCGGACCACAGTTATAGGCAGCCAGGGCCAGGGCCCAATCATCATATAATTTATGCAAATATTTCAAATAGCGGCAGGCCGCATCTGTCGCCTTTTCAGGATCGAGCCTTTCATCGATATAGGAATTGATTTCCAGCCCCATCAATTTTCCTGTACCGAACATAAATTGCCATAAACCCGACGCGCCAGCCTTCGATTTGGCAATCGGATTTAGGGCCGATTCAATAATAGCCAGATATTTGAGTTCGAGCGGCATTTTATGCCGGGCCAACTTTTCCTCGAACATAGGAAAATACAATTCGGCCATGCCCAGCATTCGTTGTACAGAGCCACGTTTACGCATGGCATACATGTCTATGTACGCTTTTACGTCAGGATGGAATTCAAGTGGAAACGGGCTCGCCGCATCTAATTTCGCCAACCGCTGGCGCATGGTGTATTCACTAACAACAGGTACAGAATCGGAGGGCAAACTTCTGAGCGCACCCCGTTGATTTTCAGAAAGTGAACGTTGCAATTTAAAAAAGTTGACTACATCCAAACTGTCGAGCATGGCCGCCACAGGATCATCTTTTTGAGGGGGATTCAACCGCAACGTATCCCCGGGACCATACGCCCGGAAAGCGTGCACATTCCCCAACATCCAAATAAGGCCAGTAGCCACCAATAACATTCTCCGCATGGCACCAATATAAAGTAAACCCATGAATTACCCAAGTTACACCGGAGGGTTTTTCACCGGTTTCATTTGAGCAAGAACAACGACTTCCAAGGTAAAACATTGTGCTACAATCCTATTTTACATCCATTTTTTGGGCACGTGCTGCCAAAAACATTCCGGTTATGGTGGGTCTGCCGAAGCAGCACCGGGTGCTTCGCTGCAAGTCCTCCCGGCGAAAAGGGCCTTACAAGGCGCCCTTTCCGCCGGTGCGGGCTTATCCGCTGCGCCCCCTCGTGCGGTAGCAAGACCAAATAAACGCAGGAAATAAAATGTATCTTTCGGAACTAAAACATACGTTTTTAGCAAATATTTCGTTTCATCATAATGATTTTTACATCCTTCCCTTTTTCCCGAAGCATGCAAAGGAAAACCTGGCTCTTGCTCATTTTCACCTGCTACACCACGATTTCTGCGCAAACCAACCGACAAGTGCTCACCCAAATGCTCGCTTCGCTCCAGCAGGTGCAAACATTAAAATATCGCTTTATCAAAGAAGAGCGCTTTAATGGAAAAATGGAAAAGAAAGAAATGCTGGTGCATTACAGGAAACAACCCTTTTCCATTTCCCTGTATTTCTACGAACCCACTCCAGGCATGCAGGTTTGGTATCAGCAAGGCAAAAACAACAACCAGGCCCATATTCACCTGGCTTCTCGCTGGCTTTCCTGGTTAGAGCCAGATATGGATCCACTTTCCAAAGGAATGCGAAAAGGAGAACACCATACCCTTTTGGAATCAGGGCTTGAATTTACCAGAAAACTCATTCAACATTTAAAAGAACGGGCCGACAAGGAAGAGCGCTTCGACGAACTCTGTAAATACGAAGGTGAAATCATTTTTGACAACCGGAAATGCCATAAATTACTGCTTCAGTATCCCAATTTTGAATGGGAGAAATACACGCTGAAACCCGGCGAATCCATCGAAACACTGGCCCGAAGACTGTACTTGAATCCATATCAGATTTTAGAGAGAAACGGACTGAGCTGGTACGACAAAGCCAGACCCGGCGACCAAATCATGATTCCCAATATTTATGCGAAAAAAGTTTATTTATATGTAGATAAAATCAATTGGATGCCCATTTATCAGGAAGTGCACGACGAAAATGGCATTTATGAGCGATATAGCTACATCTTATTATTGGTAAATCCCACACTGGACGAAAAGGTTTTCAGCTGGGAATAAACTTGCCATCACCTGACACCATCTTGTCATTCTTCACTTTTTCATACATCTGATAAACAATCCATTACATGTATGACACAAAGTGAGAAAATAGGTCCATCGATACGTTCAAACTACATGTTTTACAAGTAAAAAGTTGGTTCAGACCATCCGCTGAAGTGTCATGAACCACTGAGGCGTTGAAGAAATGTACGATTATAGGTCAACGATATTCACCACGATAATCAAGGGTGTTGGAAAACAATGGTATGTAGTCTTTTCATTTTATCCATTTTTAAAACCACAAATCTGTGATATAATCATTTAAGAATGTCAATTAAAAAATATACGTTTATGATGAAACCTCTTATCTTTGTGCCAAATGCTTAACCTAAGGAATATGCGCTTTTTAAAATTAATAGGACTTTCACTTTGTTTAATTGGATTTAGCTTTCAGGCCGAAGCCCAAAACGTTATGAGTGCAAGGCCCGGAAGTCCCGAGCCTATGAATATCACGGTTCACTATTTGGTTCGTCCGCCCTTTGTCATAGAGAATAGCAATCCAAACGCAGGTCCATCGGGGGTTGAGGGAGAGATTTTTCAGAAATTCATTGAGTGGATGCGTGTAAAAAAGCGCGTTCAGGTTCAGGCCACGTATAAAAGTTACACCCAATTCGATGCTTTTTACGAAACCGTTAAAGGCGGGAAGCCCAACGATATTGGTTTTGGGAATGTTACCATTACTGATGCCAGAAGCAAGGAAGTACAATTTTCCCCGGCATATTTGAAAAGCATTTCCGTTTTGGTAACGCCTGGCAACGTGCCTACCATAACCAGCAATGAAGAATTAAAAGAGAGACTGTCTAAATTAACAGGTCTTACCTCCACCCGTTCCGTTCACGCGGTGTATATGGATGAGTTGCGCGCCAAGCATCTTCCGAACTTGAGCATGGAATTCGTAAATGACCAAAATGGCATTCCCAGAAAAATTGCCATGGCTCAAAAACATTTTGGTTATGTAGACATTATCACTTACTGGTACTTCATGAAAGAATCGAATCATTTCCTCAAAATTCACCGTTTTCTTTCCAGAGGGAACGAGCGCATGGGTTTCATCATGCCTACCGAAAGTAACTTGATGCCCTACGTGATGGAATTTTTCGAATCAGGTTTTGGATTTACGGCTACCAAAAACTACAGAGATATTCTTGAGAAATACCTTGGATACGAAATCATTTCCACTGTCGAGGTTAACTAAACGACTTCAAATTCTGGTAAGCGGCTTCCTTTGGGGAGCCGCTTTTCTTTATGCACAGCCCACAGATTCCAGTTGCATCACTTTAACCGGAAAAAGCAGGGTAGAAGGAATCAGCATGTCGGGATGGCTGGAACCTAATAGTCTGGTTTACTTACATTATGGATTTTACCAATGTAATCCGTTGAAAAAAGGAGATGATATTGTTTTTAAAAACGGGTTTAATCCATTGCCCATTATCAAAAAAGTAGTGGCCGTACCTGGAGATGTTTTTCGACTTGGATTACTGGGGCCAGGTCACTTTTGTTTAATCATTAACGGCGACACAGTCCGCATGCCCACAGGAAATCCGTTGCCCATTTCGGAAAAAAGAAGCCGCATGCTGGCGTATTATGCCTCCGCCTTTGGAGGAGTATTACCTTTAAAAACCTGTCTGGTGGTGGGTTCCGGACCGGAAATGCATGACAGCACCCTTTTCGGTCCAGTAAGCGTAACCGATATTTTGGGCAAGGCCGAACCTGTTGACCCACCTAAAAGCCGGAAAAGAAAAAAAAATAAGCGACAGAAAAAGTCAAAAAAATAAGTCATTTACGGAGCACTCTGGTCTAAAACCCATAAATAACATTCTCTTTCATAATAAAATGCTGGTCCTACAAGAGTGAATCCCAGTTTGAAGGCGAATGTTTCTGCCGCTATATGACGATGAGGAATCGCCATGTAAACAGGCCTTGGTAAAAACCCTTTCAATACCTGAGTGGCCGCTTCATAGCCAATTCCTTTTCTCATAAAAGGAAAAGAAATAATTATTTGTAATTCAATCCGATTCGTACGATCCAACGGTTTCAGGGAAGCTCTCCCTACACACTCCTGATGATTTGGGAGATACAACATCCAATGTCCCATGTGCGGAAGAGTTTCATTTTCTAAAATCATTCGCTGTAAGGCAAACCGATTTGCTGAAAAAGACGTGTTAAAACTTCCCGGCGCCACCAACCCTTCCGGATGGCTATGCACCGCATGAAAATCTGACAATGAAGTATGTGATGAAATCCTTTCAAATACTAGCTCGCCACTTTTAGGAATATAGGCCGTTTGGGGTTCACTTTTCATGGGTTCGTTCAAGGATTGAAAATTACATAAATGAAACCAAATCTTGGCTGCTGCGTTGTTTATTTTATACATTTCTTGTTTATCCATGGCATTTTCAGATCCCTCTGTACCCAAGCCCGGTCAACTTTCCCTCTGCCAGTTTGGGTCCATGAGCTATTTAAAGGATGAAAAACGATTTGATCCCTTACATTCACCCGGAGGGAAAGCTTTAGCCCATTGGGCAGAAGAACACCTGAAACCCAACCTCAACATTTTGGAAGTGGGTTGCGGTTCCGGCAGCTTATCCTGTTATTTAGCGATGCTAGGTGCTGAAGTCACAGGACTGGATATAGATCCGGTGGCCGTCCAAATCGCACTTCAAAATCGTGACCTCACAGGGGTAAAAGTTCAGTTTAAAGTTTCGAATATTTTTTCCGCACTTCGACGGGAGAAATATGATTTTATTTTATTCCACCCACCTATCAAACGCGGATTTCCGGAAAACATACCATCTTACAGAAACTTGGCAGGCCCCAATTTTGAATATTTTTCAATTTTTTGGAGAAGAGTGAACCATCACCTTGTAGGACCCAAATTGGTGGCTTCCTCCGTGCAGGTTCCGAGAGTTACGCTGGCCATGGCAGAAGAAGCGGGCTGGGATTTGCTAACTACTGGTCCACCGGCTTGGTTTACCAAACGAATTTTAAAACCGTGAAAAAACGTTTATCTTAACTCAATGAAAAGACTGTGCCACCAGATGTATTGGATGCTTTTGCTGAGCATTTTGATTGGCCAGGGCTGCGGTAAAGGGGAAAAAGGCTGCACAGACCCCAATAGCTTAAGATTTCAACCAGAAGCCATAGAAGATGACGGAAGTTGTAGATATCCGGAAAGAGGAAGAACTCCACTTTTCCTCTTTTTCTCCCAAACATCCAATACCACCTCCGGCAGCTTCGCTTTTCCCATATTCAACACCCTAAGCACAGAGTTTGGCACACAATGGTTTCCCATAATGGTTTATCCACAAGCGGGCGATCCCCTGTTTACCGGTGCGGCAGTAAGTCTTCAATCCGCCATGCAAACCAATCTACTACCTGGTTTTTCATTGGGGAATCAAAAAAATTTATTTTCAGAACAAGCCATTCGTGATGCATGGAACATCGAAAGACAAGAAGAAGCCGTGGCGTCTGCCGACGGACGCTTCTTTACCATTAGTGAAGACAGTTTGGAGGTAGAGCTGAACGGTATTTTCATGAACCCGGCCAAGGACAATATTTTGCAAATATTCTTCTTGTGGAAAAAAATGTACCGCAGCCACAGGCCGGCATTCCCAATCCAGGTTTTGTACACCCATATGTCCTACGATCTTCCGGTGCCGTTGGAGGGCTTGGATATCAAGTAGCGAATGGAAGTATTTCTGCAGGCTACAGCTTTCGAAGGAAATTTAAAATACCCATCCAACCCGGTTGGTCCATTGGCAATGTAACGGCTTGCACCGTCATTTGGAATATCCTGGATGGGAATACCAGCTTTGTAAATGCTCGTATTATCCTTCCATAAAACAAATTAAATCAAATGAAAATTCCTTTTATAAAGGATTAAAGCCATATTTGCTAAAATAAAAAAATAAGCAAATGAAAAAATGGACATTGACATTAAGTCTGTTGTGCACGACAACATGGTTTGCATTCGCACAAACTTTTGAGTACAAAATTGTAACTTCTATTGAGTCTATTGTTCCGATGGGACTTGGTCGGAGCCGGATTATTGAACAAGATCAGGCAGTAGATGTAGCAGCGTATACGACCACCAGATCAGATGGAAAGGATAGCGACCAGGGTCGTGTAGATCGTGGTGATTTAAAAATTGACCGATTCAAAGAAACCAAACTTCTTAACTTTTACAGTGGCGTAGGGATTAACTTCCAAAATATCGCCAGCAACGACGCACTGATGTCTGCAAAAATCAATGAAATGATTTCCCAAGGCTGGGAATTGGCATTTGTGGTAAGTGGCGTGGAAAGTAAAGGCAGTAAAGATGATTCAGAGGGGATTTTTATTACCCGCTACATTTTCAGAAAGGCAGTTACTGCAAAACGATAAATAATCTCTTTGAAGTAATAAAAGGCTCATCTATATTAGTTAGATGAGCCTTTTTTTGCCCTGAATATTCGTATTCATCAATGTATTATACCCTGTTGTAAGTCAAACACAACCATTAACGCTACATCATTGCCAATTCCTCATTCGAAGCTAAAAACAATTAGCGGCTTTCAAAAAATGGACATCATATGCGGTAAGCTCCTCGTGATTGTAGAGATTTAAACGGAACATTCCTTATAAACCAAGAGACAGCCAAGCCATTCAAAAACATAAGTGAGTTGAAGATTCATGCATTCAGCAAAATCATGATAGTGGGCAACAAAGACGCATCCTAACCGAAGCGGCCGGATGAGACCCCCCATGGGCTCGCAGTTTGCGAGCGCACATGGTTCCGATGCGACTTTCATTCTTTCGTTGGTTTCAATCTTATTTTTCCAACTTTCGTTTCTCTGTCGCATCTCCCTTCTTCATATTGGATACACTGCCAATGCATCCTGTTCTAGGCCCGTGATTCCCGCCCAATCATAGATATAAAGCGCGCTTCATATCCATCAAAGGGCACCACTAGAACCCCCAATGAATCCAGAAGTCCGTCGTTTGACTTTTTTCCAGATCCACCAACATACTTCACGCTTAAAGCCCGAAGTGTTCCTCGCCACCCCTATACGTGACGAAGCAAGAACTATTTTTGGGTAAAGGAGGTGAAAAAATCACCGGTGATAGTCAAAGATACAATATACAAACCCCCTTTGTCAAGAGGGAAAGTTACTTTTTTACACTTTTTGAAAAATCTGAACAAGATTCATTTTCTGAAAACACGTAAAAAAGAGACAAATACGATGATTGAAAACAAAAAACGCCTCCCGAAACGAGAGGCGTTGATGATCTAATGTAAACAAATTAACCCTTCACTTCGGCAAGCAAAGCGTCAAGCTCTTCTTCACTCATGTCTTCGATTTCAGAAGCAAGAGCTCCGGTGGCCAATACTTTTTCTAGCAACATAGCAGCGAGCTGAATCACAGTTGGACCACTCAGCAACTCCATGGTGCTTACTTCTACACCAAAGCGTGCTTGAATAGCGCGACCAAGTTCCACTGCCATCAGTGAGTCGATACCCAAGAAGTTGATTCCACGAGATTTATCGACTTTCTCCACAGAAAGTTTCAGTACTTTGGCCAAGGCCTCGGCAGTCGCATTTTCCATATACACACGACGTTCTGGATCAGAAAGTACACCAAGCTCGGCAGCCAGTTCCACTAATGCGGCATTCACGCCATCACCACTTGCCGCGGCACCCGCCAATTCGCGGAATCGGCTAGATTGTGCTGCACCTGAATTTACCTGCGCCCAGCGTGCCCAATCTACATCGAACATACCCACTTGAGTCAAGTTGTTTTCCAGCACGGTTCCCAAAGCTTCAAGTGCTTGCTTGGTAGTAAAGCTGCGGATACCACCAGACTCCAAGATAGCTGTAACATTCGCATCTCGGGCAGCCACACCGACTTCTCCAAGAACACCTAAGTTAATGGTAGTAGCGGCAAGACCTTTGGCACGACGATAATGCGCAAATCCATCCAAGAATGCATTGGCAGCCACATAGTTGGCTTGACCATTGTTTCCTATCAGAGCAGAAATTGAAGAGAAGCTCAAGAAAAAGTCAAGTGATAAGTGACGTGTGGCGGCATGTAGGTTCAATGCTCCTCCCACTTTAGCATTAAAACTAGTGACAAACCGGTCTCTATTCATGTCAATCAGGAAGCCATCATCTAATACCACCGCTCCATGAATAATGCCACGTAAAGGAGGGAAATTATTGGAAATATGATGAATGGCAGCCTCTACAGCAGAAGGTTGTGTAATATCCAGCGGAGCAGCCCAAACTTTGGTACCCATGCCTTCAATTTCCGCGATAGCTGTAATCGCTTCTTCGGTTTTGGCGCCGGAACGAGATGCTAATACTAATTGTTTTACACCTTTAGCGGCGAGCCATTTTCCGATTTGCAAGCCAAATCCACCCGTACCACCGGTAATCAAGTAGGTACCATCGGTTTCAATTTTCTTGCGATCACGTACTTCTGGAACTTCTACCATTTGATTCTCAAAATTAAGAACCACTTTACCCATGTGCTTAGATTGGGCAAGGAAAGTAAAAGCTTCAACGGCTTCTCCAGCAGGGAAACTATATGTTTTCACAGCCTCGAATACCCCTTCCTCATAGTATCGCTCGATATCGCGTAGGATTGCCTGCACTTTTGGTGTGCGCTCAATCATCAAACGGTCTACATCGATACCATGGAAGGTGATGTTGCGGTTAAAAGCAAACATCGGAAGACTATTATTCTCGGAAATATCTCTTTTCCCAATTTCCACGAAGCGGCCATAAGCAGCCAGCAGTTCAAAGGAAAGTGTCAGTGCTTCGCCGGCAATCGCGTTGAGCACCACATCTACGCCGTAACCATTTGTATCTTCCTTAATGGCTTTTACAAACTCAAGGCTGCGAGAATCATATACGTGTTGAATACCGAGACTGCGCAGGTACGCACGTTTTTCTTCAGAGCCTGCTGTAGCAAAAATTTCTGCCCCAACATGTTTGGCCCATTGAATAGCGGCTAAACCAACACCACCGGTTGCGTTATGAATCAGAATCTTCTCTCCTTTTTCAAGTTGAGCACGGTCTCTTAAACCATAAATAACGGTCATGTAAGGCACCACCATCAGGGCGTCTTCCCAAGCGATTTGTTTGGGTTTACGAAGATAGAAAGTGGGGGTAGCAGTCACATATGAACGCAAACAACCGGATTGTGCAGCAAGTACGATTTCGTCACCAGGTTTGAAGTCGGTGACTCCTTCGCCAACCCGCGTTACAATACCACTGGCTTCCATACCAAAGGTACTCTCGAAATAAGTTCCATTGGTGGCTTTCAAAGATAGCTGACCAATTACTTTCAGCACGTCTTTCAGATTTAAGCAAGACGCTTTGGTCTGAATTTCAATTTCACCGGCTGCAGGAGCAACACGCTCTACTTGCACATAATTAAGTGAATCGATACGTCCTACCTGACCAATCTCAAGATTAACAGGAGTTTCAGTGCTTACTTTCTTTTTCGCAGCATGTTGATCTTCTAGCAGAGATAAGCGCTCCAACTCACGAACCATACGATTTCCATGACGGTAGGCCACATCATCGTCTTTGGCTACACTGAGTGATTCTTTTACAAGAGCGGACGCATCCAAAGAGTCCATGTCGACCATTTTGGTCACCAGATTTGGATGTTCATTGGTAATCAGACGAGCCATTCCCCAGAAGGAAGTAGCCATTAATCCTTCACCAGTGTCACCATCTTCCAGTACCACGGCTTGCTGAGTGGCCATGGTCCAACGCACTTTTTCTTGTGGACGCTGGGTAGCAAAAGCTTTACCTAAATACACTACCGGCATGGCTACATCAATAGCGGCTTGATATCCAGCATCAGCTGAAGGCGCATCTAAAGACCAGAGATACAATACCTGATCGAAAGCTACAGGTGCATCTTTCAATAACTGATGAAAATCTTCTTCTTGATCAGGACGCACCGTAAACATGACCTCATCGTTGCTGTATGCGTCACCGCGAAGCACCAATGTGGCAGCAATGCCTTGTTCAGATAACTTGGAAATGGCATCTGTCGTAAAGTCGCCTTCGTCACCAAAGACCAAACAGTTGTTTCCAGCATGTTGCCCTTCTGGAAGAGCCGCTTTTTTCCAAGTGTACTGGTAGAACCAGTTGTCCATTTCTTCAGCCGCAGATTCGCGGTTTCCGGAAATAGCCTGGCAAGTAATTCCTTCGAGAGAAACAAGGACTTCCCCTTGATCATCAAAAAGAATTAAATCACCTTTAATGGTGGAATCTGTGCGGGAAGTAATCCGGCAATAGCTCCAGCATTCTGCACCCGGGCTGGTATAAAACACCACCTGGTCAATAGACACAGGCACAAAAGGATTTGGATTGCTGCTACCTTCTTCTACAATGGCAACCATGGTTTGGAAACCAGAGTCAAGAATGGTAGGATGCAGTAAGTAATTATCAGCGTTGCGCAACAAAGAATCATCTCCCTGAATACGAACCAACACTTCATTGTTTCCTTTCTGAATGTCTTTGATTCCCTGGAACCAAGGACCATAATGTAAACCGCGATTCGCGAGGGTTACATATAAACCTGCGGCATCCATAGAAGTGGTACAACGCTTACGGATATCCTGATAATTCAAGGTAGGAATGGTCTTTCCAACGGAATCCTTAAGCATGCGTCCAGTGGCATGAAGAGTCCATCCGGCTCCATCTTCACGGAAACGGCTGTAAACGGAATAGCTTCTGGTCGCAGGATTGTACTGGGTATGGAACATCTGATTTTTCTTCTCGTCAACCACCAAAACTTGGTGGAATTCCAATCCCTGCAGGGTACAGGCCTGATTCAGATATGTTTTTTCATGCAGTGCCAATCCAGCTTCTACATATGCCGCACCGGGAACCACAATCATGGATTCAATTTTGTGATCCTCCAGCCACGGGAAGAAGTAACGGTTAATTTCCACTTCCCAGGCAGGGAAAGGCATACGCATATTGTTGTTCAGGAACACATGACCAGCCACTCCGAATTTCTCCTCAACGGATCTTTCGGATTCTTGCCAGTAGCTATCGTGATCCCAAGCGTATGTAGGAATTTTCACAAAATGACCTCCTTGGGTAAACACATCCCAATTGACCTGGATACCAAGAGTATGTAAAAATCCGAGAGAATTCATCATGCCGGACATCTCCGCTTCTGCACGACGTAAAGAAGGAATCACATATCCCTTTTTATCTGCAGCCGTAAGACATTCGTTGATATTGGTACGCAACACAGGATGTGGTCCAACTTCAACAAAGATGTTGTAACCATCGTTCACCACGGTTTGTGCCGCTTTAGCAAAACGCACAGGTTGACGTACGTTGTCCCACCAATATTCACAACCAAATTCTTCGCCAGTCATTAAAGTACCGGTCACGGTAGAATACAATGGAATGTCGGACTTCCGAGCTTTCACATTACCCAGACTGCGGTACAATTCATCTTTCAAAGGATCCATTTGGTAAGAGTGATAAGCCACTTCTACCGTCAGCATTTTATTGAATATGTTCCGCTGAGTGCAGGCTTCGCTAATCTTATCG
Source organism: uncultured Candidatus Competibacteraceae bacterium (assembly GCA_964578885.1). Taxonomy (GTDB): domain Bacteria; phylum Bacteroidota; class Bacteroidia; order CAIKAF01; family CAIKAF01; genus CAZRHR01. The sequence continues at coordinate 55,008 of CAZOEO010000018.1, forward strand.
AGCGCCTGTCGTGTTCCAGCCAGGGTAACCCCGTTGAAAGAGTTGATGGCCGCTACAGATACTTCTGCGCCGACACCAAGTTCTTTAATCATAGCTTCAGCAGCCTCTTCGCCAACACCAATGGCCAACATGGTACCTTGTCCGGCAGTCATTTGCTGGCAGCGGCTACGGTGATAAGACACCAATACAGCATCTTCTAAGCTAAGTGCGCCGGAAATGTAAGCAGCCGGCACTTCTCCTACAGAGTGACCCACTACCGCATCTGGCTGAATGCCCCATGCCTTCCACAGGTCGACCAAAGCAGCCTGAATGAAGAAGTTGGCTGGCTGAGCCACACGGGTTTCGTTCATTTTGCTTTCAGCCTCCGGCTTCAGCATTTCTTCTAATAAAGACCAACCGGCATATTGTTGGAATAAAGCGTCGCAAGCATCAATTTTAGCTTTGAAAATTGGCTCGGTATGATAAAGCTCACGACCCATTGCCCACCATTGTGGACCCATTCCGGTGAATACAAAAATCAGTTTACGAGGCTCAGAGGTTTGGTTCTGAACCATATACTCTAACAATTCACCTTGGGCATAGGCTTCTAGCTTCTCAATTAATTCATTTCGGGAAGAAGCTACAATGGTTAAACGCTGGGTAAACTGAGAGCGTCTGTGTGCCAGCGTAAAAGCAAAGTCCGCTAGAGAAACCTGCGCATTATTTTGCAGGAATTGAGCATACGACTTACAAATACCTTTCAGGGAGTTTTCCGTTTTTGCCGCAATGGGGAAAAGGAATTTCTCGCGCTGAACATCGGAGCCATTGGGCTGGAACTTCAGAAGGTGATCTTGTGGTGGTTCTTCAATCACCATGTGCCCATTGGTTCCACCATATCCAAATGAATTGATGGAAATCATGGCTTTTTTCCCTTCTGGATGCGGTTCTAGTTGGAGAGGAACTTTTAGGGAAAGGCTTTCAAAATTAATTTTAGGATTTGCCTTCTTAAAGTGAAGGTGCGGCGGAATCAGACGCTTGTTTACAGAAAGTGCGGCTTTGATTACTCCGGCAATACCGGCTCCGGCCTCCAAGTGACCAATGTTGGTTTTTACTGACCCCACCCATACTTTGTCGCCGTTTTCACGACCTTCGGAAAGCACATTATTAAGTGCAGTTACCTCTACCGGGTCACCGGCTTTGGTTCCTGTACCATGCGCCTCCACATAAGTAATATCGGTGGCTTTAATGCCAGCCTGCGCATATACTTTGCGAATGAGGGCTTCTTGCGCATCGGGATTTGGAACGGTAATACCATTGGTCGCACCATCTTGGTTAGATCCGGAGGCACGAATACATGCGTACACATAATCACCATCTGCAATTGCCGCAGAAAGCGGTTTAAACACCACTACACCGGCTCCTTCTCCGCGCACATAGCCACCAGCATCTTCATCAAATGCTTTACAACGGCTATGCTTGGAAAGGAATTGCCCTTTGCTCATGGCAATCGGATACTCCGGACGAAGCATAATATTTACACCGCCGGCAATGGCCATTTTAGATTCGCCAGTCCAAATGCTCATACAAGCATAGTGAGCGGCAACAAGGGCAGATGAACAAGCGGTATCAATAGACAAGGAAGGACCTCTCAGGTCAAATGCATACGAAATACGGTTCGACAACATGACCATGGTCGAACTGGTGGCTGTATGCGGACCAATTAAATCTCTGTTGAGAGAAGAAAGTTGCTGTAATTTATTGTCGAAACAGAAGCCGCCTACAAATACGCCGGTTTCTGAGCCGCGCATTTTTTCTTCCGTAAAACCTGCATCTTCGAAAGCTTCGAAAGTAGCTTCCAATAGAAGCCTTTGCTGTGGATCCAATACCGCAGCTTCCCTGGGCGACATGCCAAAGAACAACGGATCGAATTCATCGAGTTTTAACTTCAAAAATCCACCTTGGAATTGGTGGCTTTTCCCTGGACGATCAGTGTCGGGGTCATAGAATCGGCGGTAGTCCCAGCGATCTTTTGGCACATCAACAATACAATCTGTTCCTTCAGCAAGAAGTTTCCAGAATTGTTCGGGGCTAGCTGCTCCCCCCGGAAAACGACAACCAATACCTACAATGGCAATTGGTTCGTGAAAAAGCGTATTTGAGTTTTCCATATATGCGCTTTAATGTATCTGTGCGGCTAAACTGTTAAATTTTGCAAAGATACGTGGTTTTTTGTCAATGTTAAAGAAGGTGATGGATAGAAATTCACCCTAAGAAGACGGTATATTTGGGGAAAAGAACGAGAATGTATATCGAACAAATCTATACTGCATGCCTGGCAGAAGCCTCTTATTATATTGAAAGCAACGGAGAAGCCATTGTAATTGACCCCATCCGGGATATCGACTTGTACCTTCAAAAGGCCAAAGAACGCAAGGCAAGTATTAAATGGATTTTCGAAACCCATGTGCATGCCGATTTTGTTTCCGGACATTGCAGTCTGGCTGAGGCCACCGGCGCCACCATTGTCTTTGGGCCCAACCAACACATTACGGTGCCGCACCACAAAGCCCAAGACGGAGAAACATTCCCTCTTGGTCGTATTCAGTTTAAATGGTTGCACACACCGGGTCATACTCCCGAATCTTCCACAATTTTGCTTGTGGATGAAAATAACAAAAACCATGCCATTTTCACAGGAGATACCCTGTTCATTGGCGACGTTGGACGACCAGATTTGGCCATCGCAGGAAACCTGACCCAGGAAAACCTGGCCAGTATGTTGTACCAAAGTCTTCAATCCAAAATCATGCCATTGGAAGACGACGTCCTGGTCTATCCCGGACATGGGGCCGGATCCGCCTGCGGGAAAAACATTTCAAAGGAAACCTGGTCTACTCTCGGACAACAAAAACGCACGAACCCAGCGTTACTCGCTCCGGACAAAGACAGCTTTATTGCACAAGTGACCACCGGAATTCCGGCTGCCCCAGCCTATTTTAAAGAAGCCGCTAAGAAAAACAGCCAAGGATACGCCCATCCCCAAACTCTGTTAAATGCCCTTCGTCCATTCCATAGCACAGAAGTTTTAGCAGAAATGCAAGCGGGCACCCTGATTTTAGACATACGGCCATCGGACATCTTCGCGGCCGGACATATTCCGGGATCATGGAACATTGGACTTGGCGGACAATTCGCTATTTGGGCAGCTACCTTAATCCCACCCAACACACCTGTGATACTCGTAGGTGATCCGGAAACGTATTCCGAAGCCGCTCAAAGACTTTTTCGTACGGGCGTAGACCAAGTGGAAGGATATTTGGAAGGCGGTTTCGCACAATGGAACGGTGAGGTATCGACCATCACTTCTCTTTTGCCCGAAGAAGTGCCTTTGGACGCATTTATTTTGGATGTGAGAAAACCCGGAGAATATGATAGCCAGCATTTCACCCGAGCCAAATGGATTACATTGCAGGATTTAGCCCAAGAAGCCCCACAACAACTCGACCGAAATGCACCATTGCATATCCATTGCGCGGGAGGCTACCGAAGCATGATGGCGGCATCTATCTTGAAAAGCATGGGATTTTCTGCGCCAATCAACATCCAAAAGGGATTTCAGGCCCTCGCTGATACCGGAAAATTTGATGTAACGAGTGGGGTCTCGTGTTCAGGAAACTAATGCATTAAATCCATTGGACCATCATGTTTATCTGCCTTTATGCCGGAAGACCCAACCTAGTTTTTGTCCGGCGGCCTTATGAGGCCCTACCACAAAGCCTCGCTTTTTCGCATGTTTGGTCAAACGCCCATTCACCCTTTTTCTCCACATTTTAAATGAAGAAGGCTTCATGTGGCGTTGCATCAATGCAATGACCTCCTTTTCCGACAAACCGAACTGCCATTCAATCGCTTCGAAAGGCGTTCGGTCTTCCCATGCCATTTCAATAATGCGGGACAATGCCGTTTCAGATAATTCAGAGTGGCTCACAAATCTTTTTAATCCGTTAACCTATAAAACCCAAAAAAGGTTTGGAGGAGCTCGCAACCAAATTTTAATTTTACTAGTTTAGCCGCACATCTTTATTATGACCAACATTACCATGAGAACGTTAATTGAGCAATTCTCCCATCACATTCTGGAAAGCCTTGATTTGGCCAAAAACCAACCTCTTCCAATCATGCGCAGCGACCTTCGTCAAGTGGTGATTTCAGGATTAGGCGGTTCCGGCATCGGAGGCACCATGGTGGCAGATTTAGCGCGTCCCTATGCAAAATGGCCCGTTTTGGTCAATAAAGAATATAGCATTCCAGCTTGCGTAGACAAACAAACGCTTTTTATTGCCTCCAGTTATTCTGGCGGAACAGAGGAAACTTTGGAAGCCGTTCATCATGCGTTGGCTGCCGGCGCTCAAGTGATTTGTATCACGAGTGGTGGAAAACTGGCAGATTTGGCCCGGGAAAAAGGGCTGGGCCTTCGCCTGATTCCGGGCGGAAATCCTCCCAGAGCAGCTTTTGGCTACTCCTTTTCCCAATTGGTGGATGTATTCGAATGGGCAGGGCTGCTTCCGGAAGGCACGGTAAATCAATTGGCGAAAACAGCACAATGGCTTGGCACACAAACCGCCGTCATAGATGCGCTTGGTAAAACCTGGGCTGAAAAACTATTCGACAAAATGCCCATCATTTATTGTGATGCCGCCATGGAAGGTGTTGCCGTGCGTTTTCGTCAACAAATCAATGAGAACGGAAAAATGTTGTGCTGGCATCATGTAGTGCCGGAAATGAACCATAACGAATTGGTGGGATGGACCACAAACGACCCAAAACTGGCGGTGATATTTCTCAGAAATTCAACAGATTATGTGCGCAATCAAACCCGCATAGATATCAATAAAACCATCGTCGGAAAATACACACCCCATGTCCATGAAATGTGGTCCGAAGGTGAAACCAACCTGGATCGCATGATGTACCTGGTGCATCTCGGAGATTTTGTTTCATTGCACCTTTCCGATTTGCGGGGTGTCGATGTAACAGAAGTGCGGGTGATTGATTTCTTAAAATCTGAATTGGCCAGGCAGGCATGAGTAAACCACAAGTTCAGTTTCAGGATTTAGGAAGAATTCGCTACAAAAAGGCCTGGGATTACCAGACCGAATTGCATCAGGGAATTATTGCGAGGAAACTGGAGAATCGCAAACTTCCCGAGGAAGACCGAATCCCCACACCAAATTATCTGCTATTCTGTGAGCATGATCCCGTTTTTACTTTAGGCAAAAGCGGCCATGAATCAAACCTGCTGATTTCAAGAGAACTGCTTTCAAACAAAGGCATTGATTTTCATGAAATTAACCGCGGAGGCGACATCACTTACCATGGGCCCGGACAATTGACCGGTTACCCTATTTTCGATTTGGAAAACTTTTTCACAGACATCGGAAAATACCTGAGGTACATGGAAGAATCCATTATTAAGGTTTTAGCATTGTATGGTTTAAAAGGAGAGCGGATAGATGGATTAACCGGCGTTTGGCTAGACGCGGCTCATCCTGCGAAAGCCAGGAAAATCGCCGCCATTGGCGTACACTCCAGCAGGTGGGTCACAATGCATGGATTTGGCTTTAACATTACCGCCGACCTGTCGCCATTTTCGCTGATTGTTCCATGCGGCATTACGGATAAAGGAGTCACCAGTCTTCACCTGGAAGTAGAAGGAATTGACTTTAATACGGTTAAAAATCAAGTTAAAGCCGCTTTTGAACAGCAATATCAATTTGATTATTTGCCCTGATCTGCAGAGCATCTTTTCTTTTTTCTGAATCCGGATTGGGTGAAGGGTCCAAAGGACATAAAGACATTCAGGGTTCATTTTTACGGGAAAGAAACCCCGTTGCAGCCCTTTTACCCGTAAGACTTCCTTATATTTGGCTATGATTCATCAGTTGGTATTTAATTTTTCCAATCAGCATGCATTGGTTGGTGGAGGCACGCGAGGCATTGGGCTGGCCACAGCGCGGATGTTGGCAGATGGGGGCGCAGCGGTAACCATTTTGGGAAGAAATCTTGAGGTGGGAGAACAAGCTTTGCGGAGTCTTAGCACGAATCACGGTCAGCAACATCGGTTTTTACAAGCAGACCACACCGAACCGGATATTTTAATAGAAAAAGTACAGCAGTTGCTTTTGAACCATCCCATTCATATTTTAGTTAACAACAGTGGCGGTCCGGCACCGGGGCCATTACTTGGAGAAACGACGGAAAAATTTTTATCCGTTTTCCAACAGCACTTGCTGATGAATCACCGGCTGGTTCAGGCGGTGGTGCCGGGCATGAAAGATGCTGGTTTTGGAAGAATTATTCAAGTTATTTCCACTTCAGTAAAAGCGCCATTGCCGAACTTGGGCGTTTCCAACACCATTCGGGGCGCGGTGGCATCATGGGCCAAGACATTAGCCACGGAATTAGGTCCAAGCGGCATCACCGTCAATAATGTTTTACCAGGTGCAACTGCCACAGAACGGTTGGAAGGCATTATCGCCAACAAAGCCAACAAATCGGGAGAAAGCCAGGATACGGTATCCCGTGACATGCTGGCCGAAATTCCTTTAAACCGATTTGCCCAACCAGAAGAAACAGCAGCTGCCATAGCCTTTTTAGCAAGTCCTATGGCGGGCTATATCACCGGAATAAATTTACCCGTAGACGGCGGGCGCCTTACCTGTTTATAAATAATGATGGAAAAAATCTTCCAAACACGGGATGGCCTTCAGCTCTCCGGAACTTATTGGGCAACTGACCATCCCAAAGCTTTACTCGTAGTCATTCATGGCATGGGCGAACATCATGGCCGATATAAGCACATGATTCCCTTTTTCCATTTACAGGGCTGGAGTGTGTTGGGTTACGACCAGCGCGGTCATGGAAAGAGCGATGGTCCGCGTGGCCACATGCCACATGGCCTTGCGTTAACAGAGGATTTACATGATGTAATCAGCCAATGGCAAGAACAGCATGAAGCCCATTTACCTGTGATCCTTTATGGACATTCCATGGGTGCCTGCGTGGCTGCATACTATATGTATCAGGAGGAACGAAAGCCCATTGAAAGCCTCTTTTTATCCGCGCCTTATTTCGAATTGGCTTTTGCCCCACCATGGTGGAAGTTGTTGTTGGGGAAAATGGCTGCCTGGCTTTCACCGGGATTTTCACAACCCACGGGAATCGACACCACGGCATTGGCCATGAATCCGTATGTGGCCAAAATGTATTTACAAGACCCATTGGTACATGATCGCATTACCGCAGGTTTCTTCCGGCATATTACGGAAATGGGCTTGCAGATTTTACAATCCGCAGCCGCATGGCCCGAAGTGCCGGTGCATATTATACATGGCGAAGCAGATCGTCTCACCAAATTTGAATCGGCCAAACAATTTGCCACAGAAAATCCACATGCCACTTTTTTACCCATCCCCGGAGGCTATCACGAATGGCACCAGGACGATGATGGAATGGCTTGGTTAGATAAATGGATTAAAACGACTAAAACGATTAGACCGGCCTAGTGCCGAATGCCTTATCTTTGTTTCATGCGAAAAACAATTCGTCCCTTTCTTAGACTTTCCGGACTGGAAGCACTTACCCTGACGCCGGAAACCAATTTTGTTAACATCGGCGAACGAACCAATGTAACTGGTTCAAGAAAATTTTTACGCCTTATCCGTGAAGATAAGTACGAAGAAGCCGTAGAAATTGCGCTTGAACAAGTTCGCGGTGGCGCTCAGGTACTGGACGTCAATATGGACGAGGGCATGCTAGACGGAGAAAAGGCCATGGTACGGTTTTTAAACCTGATTGCTTCAGAACCGGAAATTGCCCGTATCCCTGTGATGGTAGACTCATCTCGCTGGCCCATTATTGAGGCCGGACTGCAATGTCTTCAGGGAAAAGGAATTGTAAATTCCATCTCGCTTAAAGGTGGAGAAGAAGAATTTTTATGGCAGGCCAAACGTATCCGCCGTTATGGCGCCGCAACCGTGGTGATGGCTTTCGACGAAGATGGACAGGCCGACACCCTGGAACGTCGCATATCCATTTGTAAAAGGGCATACGATCTGCTGGTTGAAAAGGCGAAGTTCCCACCCACGGATATCATTTTCGACCCGAATATTTTTCCCGTAGCTACAGGCATAGATGCGCACAACAACTATGCAGTGGATTTCTTTGAAGCCACCCGTTGGATCAAAGCCAATCTACCCCATGCCTTGGTTTCAGGAGGGGTTTCCAATGTTTCATTTTCTTTTCGAGGCAACGACCGCGTGCGAGAAGCCATGCATTCCGCCTTTTTGTATCACGGAATCAAGGCCGGTATGGATATGGGCATTGTGAATCCGGCGCAACTGGAAGTGTACGATGCCATTCCCAAAGATTTGCTGGAACATGTAGAAGACGTCCTGCTGAACCGAAGACCAGACGCCACGGAACGGCTTTTACAATTTGCAGAGCAAGTAAAAGATGAACGGGTAAAAACAGAAGTAGAAGAAACCTGGAGAAAACTTCCTGTAGGAGAAAGGTTGGCGCATGCATTGGTTAAAGGGATTGTAGACCATATTGAAGCTGACATGGAAGAAGCCCGCTTGTCGGTAAAAAGACCTATTGAGGTGATTGAAGGCCCATTGATGGATGGAATGAATGTGGTAGGCGATTTGTTCGGGGCAGGAAAAATGTTTCTTCCTCAGGTGGTTAAATCTGCCAGAGTCATGAAAAAGGCCGTGGCATTCCTTTTACCTTATATAGAAAACGAGAAAAAGGAAGACCAGCATAAAGCCGGAAAAATATTGATGGCCACCGTGAAAGGAGACGTGCATGATATTGGGAAAAATATTGTGGGCGTGGTGCTTGGGTGCAACAATTATGAGGTGGTGGATTTAGGTGTGATGGTGCCTGCGGATAAAATTCTGGATGCCGCGGAGCGTGAAAAAGTGGACATTATCGGATTGTCCGGTCTCATTACACCGAGTTTAGACGAGATGGTGACTGTGGCGGCAGAAATGGAACGCAGGGGAATGAGGATTCCGCTTCTCATTGGCGGAGCAACCACATCCAAAGTGCATACTGCTGTAAAAATCACGCCAGCGTATCCATCCGGAACTGTAGTGCATGTGCTGGATGCATCCCGGAGCGTTCCGGTAGCAGAGTCCTTGCTAGGAGAAAAAAAGACCCAATTCCTGCAAAATCTGAAAGAAGAATATCAGGAAGTCACACAGCGACATTACCGGCAACAGGACATTAAGCAATTGATTTCCATTTCAGAAGCTCGAAAAAATAAGTTTATTCCTCAAAGTCCGAAGGCCAAAGCGCCGGCACAACTGGGTGTGATACCGATACAAAATCTCCCTTTGGAGAAGCTTGTTCCATTTATTGACTGGACGCCTTTTTTCCAAACCTGGGAATTGGCAGGTCGTTATCCGGCCATTTTAGAAGACGAGGTGGTAGGTGTGGAAGCCAAGAAATTGTTTGCCGATGCGAAAAACATGCTCCAAAGAATTGTGGACGAAAAATGGCTTACTGCGAATGGTGTAATCGGTTTGTTCCCCGCCAAAAAGTTGGAAGAAGATGTTCATATTTTGGCGCCTGATGGCAGCGGAGAGGTGTTAGACACGGTCCATTTTTTACGACAACAAAATCGAAAGGCAGAAGGTCAGCCAAATTTCTGTTTAGCCGATTTTCTGGAAGAAGAAGATTACATAGGAGGTTTTGCGGTGACTACCGGCATTGGCATGGATCCTCATGTAAAAGCGTTTGAAGCGGCTCACGACGATTACAATGCCATTATGTTGAAAGCGTTGGCGGACCGACTGGCGGAAGCCTTTGCAGAGTATTTACATGCAGAGGTTCGGAGAAGATATTGGGGTTATGCTGCGGATGAAACGTTGAGCAATGAGGCGTTAATTTCAGAAAAATATCAGGGCATTCGTCCGGCACCTGGCTATCCTGCTTGTCCAGACCACACAGGAAAAGAAGTGTTGTTCAAAATATTACATGCTACACACCACACAGGTATTACCCTCACGGAAAGTTTAGCCATGATGCCGACAGCCGCGGTGTCAGGTTGGTATTTTGCTCATCCGGAAAGTCGCTATTTTGGATTAGGGAAAATTTTGATGGACCAAGTAGAGGACATGGCTGGTCGCAGAGGTATGGAAGTCGCATCCTTAAAAAAATGGCTAAGTCCCATTCTGGTAGAATCTGCACCAGTTTCCGCATAAAAGGAAAATCAGTCATTTGCCCATTTTCTTTGACAAATCTGTCAAGGATAAGTCTGTAATTGAAAGCGAACATTGGAGTATCGGGTCAAAGGGTGCCATTGGAGTATCCTTTAAGGCTCGGCGCATGACGATATAATCATGGCTATCAAATCATTACAAACATTAAGTTTTCATTCAATAAAAGCGTATGGCGTGAGTGCCATAAACTGAAAATGACCATTGGAAATTAAACGCCTCACGCTTCACGGACTGCGCAACGGCCTTCTTTTTTACAAAGTACATATCGCCTTAAACAGCCCATGGCCATTCATTTTTAAAAAGGAAGAATGATTGGCACCACATCTGAAATGGGGCATTTTTCCACTGAAAAATTCTTGGTCAATCTCTCAAACACATAAAACAGGTAAGAAAAGCATGACTATTGTATTAACCTAAAATTAAAAAACAGAGAAAAAATAGCTAAAAACGACTAAAAAATAGAAAAATACCCACATCAAAAAACAAGCTTAAAAAACTGCAAATAAAATATTTAGAAAACTAAACTTTAAAATTTAAACCACTTTCCAAAATTTAAACCAAACTATAATCTAAACACCATATATATTTTAAAACTTTTTATTAGATTTAGATTCAACTAAGAGATAAAACATGAGCAGGTTCCTCCCCCTATTTTGCTCAAGTGTTTTGGTTTGGTTATACTGTCTCCCCCTATGGAGTCAGTGTAATTCTGGCGTCCCCACATTCATAGTGGACCTTAGCGCCAGTTCAACCGCAACTTGGACTTCGCCCTCGGTGATCAGATCTGATTATTGTTGCGGCATTAGTGGAAGCGATCGATGTGTGCGCTTCATTGTCACTTTGGGTCCAAACTCAAACGGAATTAACTTCAGCATTGCCTCGGGTGCCATCCCGGGAGGAGCCTTATTTTATCAGATAGGGTGTGGAGCACCAAGCCAAGTGGGCACAGCCATTTGCCTAAATGGTCCGGGGCCACATGAGCTTACATTTTGCAAACCGGGAAACAACGATAATACCTACCAGATTACCGCTATTCCAAAACCCTCGGCTTCTCCAGACGTCGTCACCAACGATGGTTGTAGTAAGGTATTAAGCGTATCGGGTTTGGTACCCAGTACAATAACCTGGACCTCCATTTCTCCCGGAGCCACAGGAGCCTACAATAATTATTTAAGTTGTACATCAGGGTGTACATCCACCACAGTAACTCCTCAAGTTGGTTTTCCATCTGCTATCTCCTACAGGGTTTGTGGCACAGTAATAGGAAGTTGTGGAGCTACAACATTTTGTGATACCATTCAGGTTTCTATTTTTCCTACACTCGGAGTTACTTTCAATCCATTACAACCCACCATTTGCTTTGGTGCCACCAGTACACAAGTTTCAGCAGTTCCCATTGGAGGATCACCACCTTATAGTTACCAATGGAGCCATGGCCCTACCACACAAAGCATCCAGGCAGGTGTAGGCAATTTTCAAGTAACGCTTTCGGATGCATCGGGATGTCCACCTGTGTCTAATTCTGTTCAGGTTACAGCTTTTGCCAATCCGATTACTGCCACCGCCGGTTCAGACATTGTGGTCTGCCAACAAGGTGCTTCAGCCACATTAAATGGACTTGTGACCGGTGTTTCCACGGGAATCTGGTCGGGAGGTAATGGAACATTTTCCCCATCTGCCACTTCACTTCAAGCCACCTATACTCCTACCCAGGCGGAAATCCTACAAGGAAATGTTCAACTTACCTTAACGACCACCAACAATGGCTCCTGTCCTCCGGCCGCAGATCCGATTCAGGTATCATTTTTACCGTTTAACGGACAGGTAACTACCCAACCCATACCCGTAAGTTGTTTTCAACAACAAAATGGACAAATTCAACTCGACGTCACTGGGAACACAGGGCCATACACATTTCAATGGTCAAATGGTAGTGTACAAGAAGACCTTTCCAATCTCGGCCCTGGTAGCTATTCCGTTACCGTTTCAGATTCAAATGGATGTTCTGCCGCTTATGGCCCTTATGTAATTACCCAGCCGGCGGCCGCTTTAACACTTGGTTCACAAGTAACGGACGTGCTTTGCTTTGGAAATGCCACCGGACAAATCGACCT
>CAZOEO010000019.1:0-64757 GCA_964578885.1 uncultured Candidatus Competibacteraceae bacterium
ATATTTCAGCCATGTCCACCACCTTGCGCGATATACAAACCTTGGCTCCACTGCCACAAGCTGCCCAATATCGCTATGACCAGCTCAACCGAATTACCGCCATGGATGTTTGGCAAGACCTGGATCTTTCCTCCAACGCATGGGATGTATCGGCACCACTACTCGATTATCGCACAAGGTATCATTATGATCCTAGTGGCAACCTCCTTCGTTTACAAAGAAATGGAGACAACCCAAGCCAATATGCCATGGATCGCTTCAACTATCATTATTCAGCCTCAAATAACAGACTGCTGTATGTAAGCGATAGCGTGGCTACTGCAAACTATGCGAATGATATTGATGACCAACTTTCTGGAAACTACGGCTATGATGCCATTGGCAACCTAACCCGAGACGACGCAGAAGAAATTAATTTAATCACATGGTCTGTATATGGCAAAGTCAAGAGCGTAGGACGCACGCACGGCTCATCACGCCCCAGAATGAACTTTCATTATGATGCCAGCGGGCAACGCGTGATGAAAGAATTGATATATGGTGTGATTGGAAGCCATGTTGATTCTACTGTAAAGTATTTTTATGTGCGTGATGCCAGCGGAAATGTAATGGCCACTTATCGACATAGCAGTCAAACCCCTGGCCTGTACCTAGAGGAACAAACCATATATGGATCCAGCAGATTGGGAACACGAAACCAATCTCTCAGGGTAAACATAAGCTATTCCTATCCAGCAAACATGTTTAAAGGCATAAGTTATGTGAAAAGAGGCTACAAAACTTATGAACTCAGTAATCATTTGGGGAATGTGCTTGCTACGGTTTCGGATAGGCGTGTTTGTGGCACCTGTACCGATTCCATTGTAGATTTTTATGATGCAGATATCTTAACCATAAGTGATTACTACCCCTTTGGAATGACCATGCAGGGTAGAACTCAGTATGCAGAAAAATATAGATTCGGGTTTAATGGAATGGAGAAAGACAATGAAGTGTATGGAGATGGAAATTCCTATACGGCAGAGTTTTGGCAGTATGATCCGAGGTCGGGAAGAAGGTGGAATGTGGACCCCTTAGCGGATCATCCAAATCAAATAGGCATGTCTCCTTATGGCGCATTTTGGGGAAATCCATTGGTTTGGTCGGATCCTAGTGGGGCCTGCCCAGAATGCGAGAAGAATGTTAAAAATCCATCAAATAACCAAGAATACATTTCAACAGGCGGAAGCACCTACATTTTTGAAGAAAGTGGGGGTTGGACTCGTGAGGGCGGTGAACTTCCTGAAGTGAAGATCGAAGATTATGTTGATCTTCAGTACAAAGGCCCAGTTCGTGGAGGCATCGCCTTCTCAAATGTAGATTTATGGGAGAATTTATATCCGGGATACAATAGGAATACCGGTTATGAGTATAGTCTAACAGATTTACAGATACGTCATACTCATCGTCAATCTAGAATCTTAGCCGCAGCATATAGTAGTATTGAGGAGGCCGGAAATGCAGCGCCCACACAACTCGATAAATGGATTGATTTCTTCGGAGTGGATTACTATAATAAATATAGATTCTTTTCTGCAGTTGAAATGGTATTACCACTAACAGGAATTAGTAACACTGGACGCGCAGGAATAAGGCATGTGTCGTATTCATCATATACGGCAAATAGAGGGGTAGTTGCCGCTAAGGGGGGAGCTAACTTTTTGAAATTTGGCGGAGATGAAGCAGTAGTACATTTTGGTAGGCACGCAGACCAAATAATGAAGGTCACGGGTAAATCAGCTTACAATCTTAGGAACTATGTTGATGATGCTAATTGGATAATTCAAAATGGAACTTACAGTTCCAAGCTTAACGGTTATTACCATTACATGGGTAATGCAGCGAAGGGAGAATCTTTGTTTGGTTTTGTTGGGATGAAAAATGGAGGCTCAACTATATCAACTTTCCATATTAAAACTGCCACACAGCTTGGCTTAAAGTAAAATAATATGGAGAGATATAAAGTTAGCATAAAGCAGATTGATTGGCTTGATAAGGAGAACCCAGAAGCAGAAGTTTTATTTGAAATAAATGGAAAGCAGCTTTGGGCTTTTTGTCATCCGTGCAATTTTAAGGAAGGAGAATTAGCTGAAGTTTGTTTTAATTTCATTGAAGAAGAAACATCCGAGTCCGCATTTTGGGATGAGAATAAGGAGCAGAAAAGGGATATAATGCCATCAGAGAAAAATAGATGTTACTATTACTGTTATGGTCAATTAAAAAATATTCACCCTGTAATAATTGATTGCGGTGCTGTTACTCTTTCTTTTGGAGACTGGATTAATGACGAAAGAACGATAGGGAGTTATGTGTACTTTGTAATATCCCGACTTGATATATCCCGACTTTAAAATTACAAGCCCGGCAAGTCCGGGCTTTTTTATTGAATAGCTTTAAGCTTCACGTTGTTAATCATGGCATCGAGGGCGTAAAGGATGCAAGCTTTATCCTGTTCAGGAAACTTTGCAATATCATTTAGGCGCTTCATCATGGAAGGGTCTTTTAAAAGTTCCCTGTCTTCGGTCTCACCAAGCAAATAACCTACGTGAGAATTCCGCTTCAAACTGACCCCCCGTTCCGGGGAAATTGCAAGCATTATTACAGGAGTTAGAAACACTAAAAGCGGAACTGGAGGTTACAATTGTTTACAGAAGGTTACACTCTTTGAGCATTGGCAAAACCACAAACCTATTTCAGTTAATCATCGTGCCAACTTTGTTTGTTTTCTATGTTTTGCTGTTCGGGAATTATTTAATTTTAGTTTCAAGTTTATTTAATTCTAATCTATGGTTTTCAATCTGGGAATCCAAATGAATGTACTTTCCCCAAATCCAGTTTTCTAATTGTGTGCGAATGAGACTAATGAAGTCTTGTAGATTGGAAATTGTGCCAAATGTGAGAAAGTTCAATACCAACCAGATTAAAATTCCTGCTTCTGAATAATTCAAAATATCTCCTAAGTTACTTATCGAGCCAAATTTGTAAAGAGTAAAAAGGATGCCTCCCCAAAGCAAAACAAACAAGATTCTAACTATAAAATATATTCGCTTGAATGTTTTGGTAAGCTTAATTTTAAGTTGTTCCTCCTTGGCCAAGAGTTCGCTTAATTGTTGGTGTTTTCGTTTTGCTTCTTCTTTGTCGTCTTTAAATTCATCAGGAGCAAGTTGAGTTCTGCCAACATCTAGTTTGCCTAATGAAATTACAAACACAATTATCAGGATGGTAATCAAGATTACAATGAGGGTTTTTTCTGTTAGGCTGCTGTTATTATTCATTTAAATTGATAAAAGTTTAGACTTTTCTTTCAAAAGAAAATCGAAGAGTACTTTGAATCCTTTAAAATCTTCGGGCTTGAATTTATTAAAATCATTTTGAATATGAATTTTAGGTGTTGGAAAAGCCGTTAAGTCTTTATGTGTTGGCTTTTGTGATTTTCTTGTTCATTCCGGCGATATTGCCCCCCCTCCGGTTTTTAGGATTGTTTATCAAAAAGCGATTATAAAATTAGATTTATTTTCTCAAAGATTCGCCTTGTAAATCTACCCGATGAGCTTTCGCAGTTAAGCGGTTCATTATG
The DNA here is from genome assembly GCA_964578885.1 of uncultured Candidatus Competibacteraceae bacterium. Lineage (GTDB taxonomy): Bacteria > Bacteroidota > Bacteroidia > CAIKAF01 > CAIKAF01 > CAZRHR01. The sequence continues at coordinate 3,617 of CAZOEO010000019.1, forward strand.
GCATCACTTAGCGTTGGCTCGGCAATGATTAAATACCACAAAGCCACGGGTAGTTGGGAGGCGATGAGGGTTGATTAGTACCCCAAGAATTGCTACTAATCCCACTTCGTCTTTAAAAGTGACCCTGAATTTTCATCGCTCTTATTTATTCGTATAAAATGCAGTCATCGATTTTTACGAAATAATTATCCAGAACATGCAAAAGACTATTTCTTTTTCGTGCTTTTCGCGGGCTTTAGAGAAGAGGAATTACCTTGAGTATCCTTGTTGTCTCTTCGACGTTGGTCTAGCTTTCCAGTTGATTTAGCAATTGGTTTTGGTCCCCGTTTAATTCCCATGATTTCATAGTTTGATTGAACCTGAAAATTACCAATTTTTTCTTTTGGTTGTATTTTGTTATATGAATTTACAAAGCCTACATTTAAGTGTTGAATTGGTGTTAGGATGTCATTGTTTTGAAGCTACAAACACTACCGCCAGAAAGGGCGGAAGCGGAGCATGAAACTTACGCAACAGAGTTTATTCGGCGGTTATTACAGCACATCCTGCCCAAAGCATTTGTGCGTATCCAGCTCTACGGATTTTTGAGCAGCACGACTAAGAGCAAGCGCCTGCCTGAATTAAGGCGAAACTTGCAAATAAACAATCCCGCTCGTGCCGCTGCACAAACTTTACATCGCCACCAAATTCAACTACTGGCTAGCGAAGTGGAAAGCATCCCAAGGGAATGAAACAACTGCGGGTTTTATGGAGATTGGGTTGAGGGAAGTAAAGTTGGGTACGGTTTTGGAGATTGAAGCTCCATCAGGGGTAAAGATCACGGTGTTTGCATGAGTTTGTTTGGACTAGAGGAAGCGACCAAGGTTTTTCTTTATGCCCGCCCGGCTGATATGCGAAAGGGATTTGACGGGCTGTATGGCTTGGTACTTGAGGAAATGAGTTTAGACCCTCGTTTGGGTTATCTTTTTTGTTTTTATGAATTTGCAACGTACTCGCATCAAAGTGTTGCATTGGAATCAGGATGGCTTGGCCATTTTTCACAAGCGCTTATAACGTGGTACATTTAAGCGTCCAATGGCAAGATTGGACGCGCCCAATAGCGAGCTTAGCAAAGAGGAATTATTCATGATTTTGCGGGGAATTGATTTTGAAAGAACCAAGAAAAGAAAGCGCTTTTTATCCACATAAACTGTTGATTACTTTTTCGTAAAAAGGCAGTAAAATCAACGTTTTCCCACTATATTTAGGTATGGAAACCGCGATGGAAAACATGACAAAACAAGAGCTGATTCAAGCGCTTTTGTTGCTCAGAAAATCCAACCAAAAGCTTGAGGTTTCTATCCAGGCAAAAGACGAAGTTATTGCCAAGAAAGACGAAGTTATTGCCAAGAAAGATGAGTGCATTGCCAAGAAAGATGAGTGCATTGCCGAGAAGGAAGAAGATGTTGCTCGATTAAATTTGATTGTAGCCAATCTTCAGCGCATGCTTTTTGGCACTAAGAAAGAGCGTTTTCTTGCGCAAAACGAAAATCAGTTAACACTGGAATTTGAAGAGTTCGCCTCAGAAGATGCCAAGGCGGATACCACTCCAGTAAAAGAAAAAATCACCTACGAGCGCGAAAAGCCTTCAAAGCATGCGGGGCGCAATAAATTGCCTGAAAACCTGCCTGTAGAGGAAGAAATCATTGAGCCTGCGGATTTAAATGAGGGTATGGTAAAAATAGGTGAAGAAGTAACCGAGATATTGGAGTATGTACCTTCTCGGTTTTTCAAGCGCAGAATTATCCGGCCCAAATATCTCAATAAAGAAACACAGCAAATTGCAATAGCAGAGCTTCCCTCTAGGCCCATCGAAAAGTGTTTGGCCGGAAATTCTGTTTTAACCCACATTTTGGTGAGCAAATACGTGGATCATTTACCCCTATATCGCCAACAGCAAATTTTCAAGCGCGCAGATATTGAGATTGCGCCATCCACGATTGATTCTTGGGTGGCGCAGTCCGGCAGTCTTCTTGTTCCGCTTTACGATAGAATGGTTGAATATGTTAGAAACCAAGGCTATTTGCAAGCCGATGAAACAACATTGCGGGTATTAGACAAGAATAAAAAGGGCGAAACGCACCTAGGTTATTTATGGGTGTATCATGCTCCTTTGTCTAAATTATGCGTGTTCGACTACCAAGAAGGCCGTGGAATAGATGCTCCGCGCCAAATGCTTACTAATTATCACGGTGCGCTGCAAACCGATGGATACAAAGTGTATGATCACTACTGCCTCCAACCTACAATACACCATTTAGCTTGTTGGGCGCATGCTCGTCGATATTTTGAAAAGGCACTAATACAAGACAAACAACGTGCATCGCACGTATTGCAGGAAATCCAAAAGCTATACGCTATTGAGCGCAAAACGGCTGACCTTACACCCGAAGAACGACATGCCATAAGATTAGAAGAAGCTCTTCCTCTCATCAATGAGTTAGGTAAATGGATGCAACGCGAACGAAACATGGTTTTGCCCAAATCCCTTATCGGAAAAGCCATTGAATATTGCACTAAATTATGGCTGAACTTGTTGGCTTACCTCAATAACGGAAATTACCACATTGATAACAACGCCATAGAAAACAAAATCCGCCCCGTAGCGCTGGGACGCAAAAATTATCTGTTTGCCGGATCACATAACGGTGCAAAAAGAACAGCGATGTTCTATACCTTCTTCGCAAACTGCCAACTTAACGGCGTAAATCCCGACAAATGGCTCAGTAAAGTACTGGAAGTAATCGCTGATTATCCTTGCAACAAACTACAAAACTTGTTCCCTGGAACATTGGAGGTGTAGTTGCTCGGGGGGATACGCCGTATCCCCCCGAGCAACCACGTATTGTTTCGCCCCTAAATCATGCTGATTTTTGTTGGCAAATACTATGTTCGATGAGTTTACAGGAAAAGATGTTCTCCGAGGTTGAGAACTAGATGGCATCAGGTGCTGCAAAATTGACATTTTTGGTCGGCAAAGATTATAGTGTGGCCAAATTCAATTATTGGCTAGCGAAGTGGAAAGCATCCCAAGCGAATGAAACAACTGGGGGTTTTATGGAGATTGGGTTGATTCAATTCCCCGCATTTTCCCTTTTCAATCAAATTTCCTAACTTCCCCATTCGTTTAACCATCTGCCATGCCACCATCCACCCGCCAATCTTTTGTCATTCCTTGGAAAGTCGGGGAGGGGAAGTGGATGTCATTTTCCGGAGCAAATAGGTTTAAAGGCATAAGTTATGTGAAAAGAGGCTACAAAACTTATGAACTCAGTAATCATTTGGGGAATGTGCTTGCTACGGTTTCGGATAGGCGTGTTTCCGGCACCTGTACCGATTCCATTGTAGATTTCTATGATGCGGATATCTTAACCATAAGGTTACAGAGGTTACAGTGTTGTTATGAATACACTTAATAATCCAAACTTATCAGAGCAAACAAAAGCAACTAAATTAGAAGCAGTAGGCGCTAAATTTAGAAGAGATGTTTTAATACCAGATCATGTTAATCAATTGAGCGGTTTAATTGAGCAATCTAATTTCATGTTAGCATTTGATAAGTCCTTGTCAGGTACTGCAAGGACATTATTGCAACAATCTATTGGTGGCATGCAAAGGCAAATTGAAGCTTATAATGCAGAACAAACACAAATAACAAAAAAATATGGCAACTAAAGCGGCAATATTATTTCAATTATTTTTTCTTAGCTGTAATTTTCATCCTCACCCGATTTTGTTACAAATGGATTTTAAAAATCAAATAATAACTCTATCGGATACAAATTACTTTATTTATAAAGTTCAGATAGAAAATGATGCCGCAGATTCTCCTTTTTATATGGCTATATTAAACTCTGAACAACCTGAAGGCCGAATTAGTATTAATTTGAAGCACAGGAATATTTATAAATACGACATTAAGGGAGATTATAGAAATGCATGTGAACAAGAAATTATTAACTACAACCGCACTTATATAACTGTGTGGGCATATCCTAAAAAAAGCAATCTGTCCGAAAAGCATTTCTCATTTAACTATTCTTGTAATACTGATACGGTTATAGCCGTAGAATCCGAAAAACGTTCTTTACCCTAAAGAAAAAGTCCCGCAAGCCGAGGCTATTCTTTTGCTTCCTACTCTGCTTCGCAGAGCCCAAAAAAATGGGGAGGTTACAACCCCTGCTGAAATGATTACTGTATCCCCCCGAGCAACTACACCTCCAATGTTCCAGGGAACAAGTTTTGTAGTTTGTTGCAAGGATAATCAGCGATTACTTCCAGTACTTTACTGAGCCATTTGTCGGGATTTACGCCGTTAAGTTGGCAGTTTGCGAAGAAGGTATAGAACATCGCTGTTCTTTTTGCACCGTTATGTGTGGCATCCCGTAATCAAATAAAATTTTCACCCTAAAATAATTTGTATTGTGTTGCAAAAATACCCTCATTATGTTAGTCGTTTTTTTCCATATCACAAATGGTATAAAGACGGATGGTTATCCGAAGATAGCGACAAAAATTTCAAAGCCGAAATAGACCGAATATTTTATGAAATCTCTAGTTACATATTCTAACTGTGCGCATAATGCAATTGCATTTGCAAGTACATTTGCTTTTGGCCAACGCTAATGCCATCGCAGAAAAAAGCAAAAGAGCTTGCAAGCCAACGCACAGGACACCTCAGACTAATCATAACAACCATACGGATGGAAAGAAGAGTTACCCAAAACAGCCTTTCTCCACAATGAGGTCTGACGTGTTTCAACCAAGTGCAGTACGTCTTTCAACATTTGTGCTTGGTTGACAGTTTTGTGCTCCAAAATCACCACCATTCCTGCATTTCATCAAATCCCCCCAAAAACCACTCATATTTATTCAAAAGCCACCGGGTACACCACCCTATACAATTTAGCTTGCCCCACCGGACCATTATATTCAAAATGAATCAAGCCCTCCAGCTTATTCTCGCTGTTCATCCGAAAATGCCACTTATCTACATCATATTTATTGGTCAGATTCCATGCATCCCAACCCAGAAAAATCACCAAAGCCGGCAATTCGTAGGTTTTACCATTTAAATAATTGATGACTACAATTTTTTGTACCGATGTGGTTCCGTTCCAGCTATAAGTACCCAGGCTCATGATGATCCATTTTCCGGAAACATTGGAATGAAGAATACTCCAGGACGCTTCCGGCGCATAATATTCAGAAAGCGTATTTCCTGCACCTACTCGATACAATTTATCGAAAGCCACCAGATAATCATTGTTGATGACATGCAAACGAGCACCGCGCATCAAAATGATTTCATCGTAACCGCCCCTGTAAATGCGAGTAAATTGGTTGTCTTTAAACTCATAAAAATTAACCCCCGTGTTGTTGGTATTTTTATAGATAAATTCATCATTCTTTGATCGGAACACATCTTGTTGTACGGGACTCCATTCTTCGCCATTAGGGATACTTCCAATGATCAAATCCCAGACTTGCGTACCAGGGTTCCATTTATACAACATGGCGACGCCATCGTCCTGTCGTTTTCCAATCAAGTAAAAATCACTTTGGGTGGCTGCCAACTGAACAGACCAAAATTTTATCTGAAAAGTTTGTTCAGTATACAAGGAAAATGTCTCAGCATTCGGGTCAAAAAAGCGGGTTTTAATGACATCCACCTGCGAATTCGGACTCGTGTGTTCTACCTGACAAATGGCCTGATCTGAAGCCACAAAATGCATATAATTAGGAGAAGAAACATAATTAACCCATGTGTCATTTTCGAAACGGGCTAAATGATACTGATGTTGGGCACTGGTAAGTACGTGGTAATAATGAAACTCCTTCCCACCTGCATAAAACACTTTCAAAATATCACTTCGGTGATTATCTGCCAGCGGCATAATGTGGTTATCAGATGGAATGATAAAACGTTCAGTTAATTCAATCACCTGAGGGTCAGGCTGGTTGTTGTTACCACCATTATTCCCCTCATCTTTTGAACAAGAAACACCCAAAACCAACAAGAGGCCCACCAAAAAATACCTTAAAGAATTCACCGACTTCATTAAATGATGATATAAAATAAACGTTTAACCCAAATAAAACCAACTACTATGGATTTAAAAAAATCATAGTAAACGTTTTAATCACTTACAAACAAATATAAGTGACAAAAAGCTCCACTCCAAATAGGAAAATGGTAACCTCTTCATTTTTAGAATTGGTTGTAAATACACAAATGAAAAAAATCGTCTCGCTGTCAGGAAAAGGAAAACCCTATGGCTCGTGAAAAATATTTTTCGGACATACCTTTTCTGGATTGAAAAAGCTTACCAATCCAATCAGATCCCAGGAGAAATGAAGAACACCTCCATTTGAAAAACACATGAAGGAAAAGTAAAAAGGTAGGAGGAACATTTAAACCGCTAGAGGGCAGACAGGGTCATCACCCATTCAACAGGGCTAAAGAAAGAGGCCAAAACTCCCAAAAGGAAACAAGCACGGCTATAAAAAAGAAAACCCCAAGTGAATACTTGGGGTTAAAAAAACAATCGAGATATTATTCAGCAGAGGCCTCAGTGGTATCAGCCGCAGCAGATTCCACTTTTGCTTTAGCACCACCAGCACGACGGGTACGTTTCTTTGTACCTTCTGACTTTTTGCCGTCTTTGGTATAAGTGGCATTGAAGTCTACCAGTTCAATCATGGCCATTTCAGCATTGTCACCAGCGCGAGGTCCCATTTTAATAATACGGGTATAACCGCCAGGACGTGTAGCTACAGCGGCAGCCACATCACGGAACAATTCAGTAACTGCTTCCTTGTTTTGCAGGTAGCTGAACACCAAACGACGAGAGTGCGTGGTGTTGTCCTTTGATTTGGTAATCATTGGCTCCACATACTTACGTAGTTCGCGTGCTTTCGCCACCGTAGTGGTGATACGCTTGTGGGTAATCAAAGAAATCGCCAGGTTGGCTAAAAGGGCCTGCCGATGTGCGGCTTTACGACCCAAATGATTCACTTTTCTTCCGTGTCTCATGACTTAGTTTTTATGAAACCACCAATGGTGCTTCAGTCTTTATCTAATTTATATTTGGCCACATTCATTCCGAAGTGAAGGCCTTTATTGCGAACCAATTCTTCTAGTTCCACCAAAGACTTCTTACCGAAGTTACGAAATTTCAATAAGTCGTTTTTGTTGAAAGCCACCAGGTCTCCGATGGTTTCCACATCAGCCGCTTTAAGGCAGTTGAGGGCACGAACGGATAGATCTAAATCAACCAGTTTGGTTTTTAACAACTGACGCATGTGAAGGCTCTCCTCGTCAAACTCTTCAGTTTGGGCTTTTTCTTCCGTATCGAGCGTAATTTTCTCATCAGAGAAAAGTGCAAAGTGCTGGATTAGAATTTTAGCCGCTTCCTTCAGCGCTTCTTTAGGATGAATGGAACCATCAGATTTTACTTCAACCAACAACTTTTCATAGTCAGTTTTTTGTTCTACCCGATAGTTTTCAATTGCGTACTTCACGTTAACAATGGGAGTGAAGATAGAGTCAATGGCTATAAAATGAATGTCGCCATGATCCCTTTTATTTTCCTCCGCCGGACGATAACCTCTGCCTTTCTCGATTACAATCTCCATGTGAAGTTTCACAGAAGGATCGAGATTACAAATCACCATATCAGGATTCAGGATTTGAAAACCTGAGGTGAATTTAGAGATATCACCTGCACGAAACTGTTCTGCACCGGTAAACGAAATGACCACATGCTCAGAATCCAGGGTATCAATTTGTCTTTTAAACCTAACTTTTTTCAGGTTTAAAATGATGTCAGACATGTCTTCCACAACACCTTGCAGGGTAGAGAATTCATGAGAAACACCATCTATCTTCACCGCTGTAATGGCGAATCCTTCTAAAGAGGAAAGTAGAATTCTTCTAAGAGAATTGCCAATGGTAATCCCGTAACCCGGTTCGAGGGGGCGGAACTCAAATTTGCCCAGGAACTCATCTGATTCGAGGAGTATAACCTTGTCGGGCCGTTGAAAATCGAGAATGGCCATATGCGGTGTAATCGGTTAGAAATTATTTGGAGTAAAGTTCCACGATAAGTTGTTCGCGGATATTTTCAGGAATTTGCTCGCGACGTGGTGCCATAATAAAGGTACCTTCCATGGCGGCTTGATCCCAGCTCAACCAATCAAAACGGTGAGGAGACAATCCCAATGAATTAGTAATAACAGAAAGGGACTTTGAACGCTCACGTACACCCACTTTATCACCTGGTTTCAAGGAAAAAGAAGGAATACCAACCAATTCACCATTAACGGTAATATGTTTGTGGGTAACGAGCTGACGAGCGGCGTCTCTGGTGGGAGCCACACCCATACGATATACTACGTTATCCAAACGGCTTTCACAAAGGATTAAAAGGTTTTCACCAGTAACCCCTTTCAGGGTGGAAGCTTTCTCAAACAATTTTCTGAATTGACGCTCCAGAATACCATAAGTATACTTAGCTTTTTGCTTCTCCATCAACTGGATAGCATATTCAGACTGCTTCTTTCTGCGCTTAGAAGGGCCATGCATTCCGGGAGGATATGCTTTGCGCTGCAGCGACTTGGAAGGACCGAAAATGGGTTCCCGAAAACGACGGGCTATCTTGGCTTTAGGGCCTCTATAACGTGCCATGACAATTTACTTAATTAGATGAATAAATGTGAAGGTAAAGGATTAAACGCGACGACGTTTCGGCGGACGGCAGCCATTGTGAGGCATAGGCGTAATGTCTACGATTTCGGTCACCTCAATCCCAGCATTATAGATATACCGAATAGCGGACTCCCTTCCTGCTCCAGGGCCTTTCACATACACTTTAACACGACGTAATCCCAAATCATACGCTTCTTTAGCACACTCAGTGGAGGCCATTTGAGCGGCGTATGGGGTGTTTTTCTTGGATCCTTTAAAACCCATTTTACCCGCACTGGACCAAGTGATGACTTGCCCTTGCGCATTGGTAAGAGAAATGATGATGTTGTTGAAAGTAGCATTGATATGCGCTTCTCCAACCGCATCCACTTTCACATTTTTCTTGCTGACTTTTTGCTTTGCCATGATCAAAGATTACTTGGTAGCTTTCTTCTTGTTTGCTACGGTTTTTTTCTTGCCTTTCCGTGTGCGGCAATTGTTTTTGGTTTTCTGTCCACGTACAGGCAATCCCACACGATGACGAATACCACGGTAACAACCAATATCCATCAGACGCTTGATGTTGAGCTGCACCTCAGAACGAAGCGCACCTTCTACCTTAACTTCTGCATTAATGATATTACGAATCCGAGCCAATTGGTCATCGGTCCATTCGCTTACTTTTGTATTGAAATCAATTTCAGCTTTCGTTAAAATGCGCTGTGCCATTGGACGGCCAATGCCGAAAATGTAAGTGAGTCCTACCTCACCTCGCTTGTTCCTTGGAAGATCTATACCTGCGATCCTTGCCATACTGTGATGTTTCTGGGATTGTTGTATTAAAATTAACCCTGACGTTGTTTAAAACGGGGATTCTTTTTGTTGATGACGTAGAGCTTTCCATTCCGACGCACAATTTTGCACTCGGCGCTACGCTTTTTAATCGATGCTTTTACTTTCATGGCGCTTATTTGTAACGGTATACAATCCGACCCTTTGTAAGGTCGTAAGGTGACATTTCTACACGAACTTTATCCCCTGGTAAAATCTTAATGTAATGCATTCGCATTTTACCGGAAATATGGGAGACAATAATATGACCATTCTCTAATTCCACACGAAACATGGCATTAGATAAAGCCTCTATAATTGTTCCATCTTGTTCTATTGAAGGCTGTTTAGCCATTCTTTATATATAAGTTAAGTTCGTATTCTTTTGTATCGCTTCTTCAATGGCAGCATAAGATGAAAGTAATTCAAACTTTCCGTCTCTCACTACCACATTGTGTTCAAAATGGGCGCTGGGTTGTTTGTCTCTGGTCACAATGGTCCATTGATCACTTAACACGCGCACGTGACGTTTCCCGAGATTAATCATCGGTTCAACCGCCAACACCATTCCTGATTTCAACAAAACACCACGGCCCCTTGAACCAAAATTTGGTACCTCAGGAGCTTCATGCAAATTGGCGCCTAAACCATGACCGACCAATTCGCGCACTACACTCATTCCATTGGATTCTGCATGTTTCTGAACAGCGAAACCAATATCACCGGTATAATTACCAGCCTGAGCCTGAGCTACACCCAAGTAAACACATTCCTTTGTCACAGACAAAAGCTTAGCCCATTGGGGAGAAATTTCACCTATAGCAAAAGTATATGCGAAATCTCCGTGGTAACCTTTGCGTTGAATGCCAATATCCACGGTAACAATGTCACCGGATTTCAGAGGCGTTTTTCCTGGAAAACCATGCACTACCTGTTCGTTTACACTATAACAAATAGAGAAAGGAAAACCATGAAAACCTTTGAAGGAAGCTTTGGCCTGATGATCTTGAATGAAAGTGTCTACCCACGCATCCACCTCCAAACCGGTCACACCGGGCTTAAGCCTACTGGCTACAAGCGCAAGGGCTTGTTCAACAAGTAAAGAACTCTGCCTACAAAGAGCAACCTCTTCTTCGGACTTTATAATAGGCACTCCACTGGCCATAGACCTTACATGGAGGGATAATTAGCCGGCATTCTTCCCTGCAGTTTTCCGGATTTCATCAATCCATCAAACTGACGCATTTTGAGGTGAGAATCGATTTGAGCCAAAGTGTCTAACACTACACCTACCATGATCAACAGAGAAGTACCTCCGTAAAACTGAGCAAAAGCAGGGTTCACATTGGCGAGAATGGCAAAGGCAGGTAAAATAGCTACAACTGCAAGGAAAATAGATCCAGGAAGAGTAACACGAGAAATAACCGCATCGATGTATTCAGCGGTCTTTTTTCCGGGCTTTACACCAGGAATGAAAGAACCTTCACGTTTCAACAAATCTGCCATTTGCTGAGGATTCACAACAATAGCGGTGTAGAAATAAGTGAAGACAATAATCAGCATGGCAAAAGTGAAGTTGTAGGCAAAAGAAGTGTAATCACTAAAGTTGCGCACAAACCAATTGGGTTCATCAGAAACGAAACCCGCCAACGTAATAGGAATAATCATAATTGCCTGAGCGAAAATGATAGGCATTACACCGGATGAATTCACTTTTAATGGAAGGTAGCTTCTGGCACCCGTTGTAAAACGGTTTCCAACCATGCGTCTGGCAGCGTGAATAGGTATTTTACGCACACCCTGAACAAGCATAATGCTTAGGATGATTACCAGTAAAAGAATCACCATTTCCAAAAGGAACATAATCATACCTCCACCACCTGGTTCAACTTTACTTCTGAACTCTGTCAAGAGACCTGAAGGCAAAGAAGCAATAATACCAATCATGATAATCAAAGAAGTACCATTCCCAATACCTCGATCGGTAATTTTCTCACCTAACCACATCACGAAAAGTGTACCAGCAATGATGATGGTTACCGCGAGAATCCACCAGGAAGTGGTATCGGGGTAAACACCGGCTGGTATGTACTGGGTAAGGTAACCAGGCGCCTGAAAAGCAGTAATCAAAACGGTGAGACCACGGGTGATCTGCGTGAGTTGATTCCTGCCACTTTCATCTTTCTGAAGTTTTTGAAAATAGGGAACTGCAACGCCCAAAAGCTGAATGATAATAGATGCCGATATATAAGGCATAATACCAAGAGCGAAAATGGAGGCGTTAGAAAACGCACCACCAGTAAGCAGGTTAATGAGGTCAATCAAATTGGCGTCATCACGCGCTTCCAACTTGGAGGCTAAAAGCTCCGTATCGATACCTGGCAGGGTAATATAGGAACCCAGGCGATACACTGCCACCAAAATCATGGTGAAAGTGATACGATCACGGAGTTCCTGTATACTCCAGATTTCTTTAAGACGTTGAACTAAGTTCTTCATGGAAAAAGGTGAGATCAGAGCGTTTGAGCAACACCACCTGCTTGCTCAATAGCAACACGTGCAGATGATGAAAAAGCATGAACGGTTACGTTGAGTTTGGCTTTTAATTCACCACTACCCAAAACCTTGACCAAATCGTTTTTAGAAACCAAACCGTGTGTGCGGAGGGTCTCCAAGCTGATTTCAGACAAGCCATGATTTTCAGACAAACGTTGAAGAACGTCTAAATTGAGTGGCTTATAAGAAACACGGTTGAAGTTGGTGAAACCGAATTTAGGTAAACGACGCTGAATTGGCATCTGACCACCTTCGAAACCAATCTTCTTGGAATAACCTGAACGAGACTTGGCACCTTTATGGCCACGTCCGGATGTACCACCTTTGGTAGAACCTTCTCCACGTCCAACGCGACGTCCGGTATGTGTTGCTCCTGTTGCAGGAGATAACTGATTCAATTTCATAATGCAAAAATCAAATGTGTTCAACGGTAACAAGGTGAGAAACTTTGCTAACCATACCCATGATTTGAGGGGTAGCTTCGTGTTCTACAACTTGGTTCATTTTCCGAATACCGAGGGCAATAAGTGTAGCCTTTTGACGCTCGGGGCGGTCGATACCGCTCTTTACTTGTTTAATACGAATTTTGGCCATGATACCCAGATTATCCGTTAAATACTTTTTCCAATTTCACGCCACGCTCTTGAGCTACTGTGTATGCATCACGAAGTTCAGCAAGCGCTTCAAAGGTAGCTTTCACTACATTGTGCGGGTTGGAAGAACCTTTAGATTTGCATAACACATCTTTTACACCAACCGATTCAAGCACAGCACGCATAGCACCACCAGCGATAACACCGGTACCGGAAGCAGCTGGCTTCATGAATACACGTGATGAACAGTATTTAGCAGTAATTTCGTGAGGAATAGATCCATTGCGGATAGGAACACGAATTAGGTTCTTTTTGGCATCGTCGATACCTTTCTGAATAGCTTCAGTAACCTCATTGGCTTTTCCCAATCCATAACCGACTACCCCATTCTCATTTCCAACTACCACAATGGCGGCAAAGGAGAAGTGGCGACCACCCTTGGTCACTTTAGTTACGCGGTTGATTGCCACCAACCGGTCTTTCAATTCAATTTCGCTGGATTTAACCCGCTTTACGTTTGTCTGTGCCATAGTGATATCAGAAATTCAATCCACCTTCACGGGCGCCATCAGCCAAAGCCTTAACCCGTCCATGATACAAATATCCACCGCGATCGAAGGTTACCGCTTGGATGCCTAATTGTTGAGCCCGGTTAGCGAGCATTTTGCCTACCTCAAAAGAGCGGGCAGTTTTAGTACCTTCACCTGAAAAAGATTTTTCAGCGGAAGATGCATGTGCTAAGGTTTTACCAGACAAATCGTCGATAAGCTGAGCATAAATATCGCTATTGCTGCGGAAAACAGACAAACGGGGACGGGCTGCAGTGCCCTTCACACCTTTGCGAATACGAAAACGGATACGTTGCCTTCTGGCGGATTTATTGAATGCCATTTCTGTCGGGATTCTTCAATTATTTACCTGCTGATTTACCAGCTTTTCTTCTTAATACTTCGTTCTTGAATCGGATACCTTTTCCTTTGTATGGTTCAGGCTTACGTAAAGAACGGATTTTAGCGGCCACCTGACCCAGCAACTGAAGGTCGCTAGAGTTCATGACAATACGTGGGTTCTTACCTTTTTCAGTAATAGTTTCCACAAGGATTTCCTTTGGTAACTCAATCACGTAGTTGTGAGAATAACCAAGGGTAAGATCCAGGATTTGCCCTTTGGCTTCAGCACGATAACCTACACCAACCAGCTCTTGCTCTACAGTGAAGCCGGTGGATACACCTTTCACCATGTTATTAACCAGAGAACGGTATAGACCATGCATTGAACGGTGACGTTTCTGATCTGTAGCACGTGAAACGGTGAGCACTGATCCTTCCACTTGGAAAGAAATAGCGGGGTCAACCGTTTGGTGTAGTTCTCCCTTGGGGCCTTTTACAGTAACCACATTGGCAGGAGAGACTGAGAACTGCACGTTGGCAGGAAGTTGAATAATAGCTTTTCCTATGCGTGACATACTTTCTCAGATTAATAGATGGAACAAAGTACTTCGCCACCCACGTTAAGGGAGCGAGCTTGTTTATCGGTCATCACACCACGTGAAGTGGAGATAATGGCAATACCCAAACCATTTAACACACGGGGCATTTCAGTAGCACCCTTGTAGCTGCGTAAACCAGGGCGTGAGATACGCTTTAAGTTTTTGATGGCAGGCTGACGGGTAGCCGGATGATATTTAAGGGCAATTTTAATTGTACCTTGAACGGTATTGTCCTCAAATTTATAGTTAAGAATATAACCTTGATCCATGAGGATTTTAGTCATTTCTTTTTTGATATTCGATGCGGGAATCTCTACCACACGGTGACGGGCCTTAATGGCATTCCGCAAACGTGTCAGATAATCTGCTATTGGATCCATGTCTAATAATGCTTAACTAATTTACCAGGAGGCTTTGGTTACACCAGGAATCTTGCCTTCATTGGCCATTTTACGGAATAATACACGAGAGATTCCAAACTGTCTCATGTATCCTCTAGGTCTACCTGTTAGTTGGCAACGATTGTGCAGGCGCACAGGCGATGAATTTTTGGGTAAACGGGCTAAGGCTTGATAATCACCTTCCTCTTTCAAAGCGGCACGCTTAGCTGCATATTTGGCGACAAGACGCTGACGTTTGCGTTCTTTGGCCTTCATTGATTCTTTTGCCATGACCCTTATTCCTGGTTTTTATTCACATCATTGAACGGCATACCGAAACCTCTCAGTAGTGCGTAAGCTTCGGCGTTGGTTGGAGCAGATGTCACAAAAGTGATGTCCATACCATTGATTTTCAAAACTTTATCGATGTCGATTTCAGCGAAAATCAATTGTTCGGGGATACCGATATTATAGTTACCTCTGCCGTCGAATCCTTTGGCGTTTACACCTTTAAAATCACGGATCCGGGGAAGTGATATAGAGATAAAACGATCCAAAAACTCATACATGTTGTTCCCGCGAAGGGTTACCATGGCCCCAATGGGCATACCTTTTCTGAGTTTAAAATTCGAAATGTCCTTTTTAGACTTGGTTGAAACTGCTTTCTGACCAGAGATCAGAGACATTTCAGCCACCGCCATTTCAATGATGCGTTTGTCTGAAACGGCAGAACCGAGTCCTTGATTAAGGACAATCTTTTTCAGGCGTGGAACCTGCATGGGAGATTTATACCCAAACTCCTTCTGAAGGGCGGGTACAATTTCATCCCTGTACTTTTGTATAAGTCTTGGTGCGTACATTACTTAATAACTTCTCCTGTTTTCTTTGCAAAGCGAACCAGTTTACCATCCACTGATTTGCGACCAACACG
This sequence comes from uncultured Candidatus Competibacteraceae bacterium, assembly GCA_964578885.1. Taxonomy (GTDB): domain Bacteria; phylum Bacteroidota; class Bacteroidia; order CAIKAF01; family CAIKAF01; genus CAZRHR01. The sequence goes on from CAZOEO010000019.1 coordinate 19,125, forward strand.
TGTAGGTTGGTCTTTCACCAACAACATGATGTTGGAAATATGGATAGGTGCCTCTTTCTCCACGATTTTTCCTTCTGGAGAGGCAGGGGTTGGTTTGGTATGGCGTTTCACCATATTAACACCTTCCACCGTTACGCGCATGGTTTCGCGGTTAATTGCTTTCACAAGACCTTTTGAGCCTTTATGAACGCCGGCAATCACCATTACCTGATCACCACTTTTAATCTTAAGTTTAATGCCCATGATATGGTTCAATTAAAGCACTTCGGGTGCCAGTGATACGATTTTGGTAAATTGCTTTTCACGCAGTTCACGTGCCACCGGACCAAAAATCCTGGTTCCACGCATTTCGCCCTGGTTATTCAACAGAACAACTGCGTTATCGTCAAAGCGGATGTAAGAACCATCCAAACGACGAATTTCTTTACGGGTTCTTACCACAACAGCTTTTGTAACAGCACCCTTTTTCACGTTTCCTGAAGGGAGGGCATCTTTTACTGAAACTACAATGGTGTCTCCGATGGAAGCATACCTTTTCTTGGTACCGCCCAAAACGCGGATACACAATACCTCTTTGGCACCTGAATTATCCGCTACACGTAATCTTGATTCCTGCTGTACCATGGTTACTTAGCTCTTTCAATAATTTCAACTAAACGCCAGTTCTTGCTTTTGCTCAGAGGACGAGTTTCCATAATGCGCACGGTATCACCGATATTACATTCGTTTTTCTCATCATGTGCATGGAACTTAGAGGTAAGGGTGAGAAACTTCCCGTATTTTGGGTGTTTCACCTTACGCTCAACGGCTACCGTAATGGTCTTGGTCATCTTATTGGATACCACCACTCCGGTTTTTTCTTTCCTGCTTTTTCTAACGGTCAATTCCATGACGCAAATCTATATTCAATGAAGGATACCCCTGAAAACGGGCTTGCAAAGGTGCACGTAATTTTTGAAATATCCAACATCAAGTTGTTAATTTTTTTATGATTATTTGAATTATCACCTGCTATAAAAAAAAAGCCATGTGGTGAAACACATGGCCAGTATTCATGTCAGGTGGATTATCCTTTGCGACGGTTTTGTTCCGTAAGCAGTTGGGCAATCACTTTCCTTGAAGCTTTGAGCACACCCGGATTCTCAAGAGTTGAGATAGCATGGGTCATGCGAAGCTTTTGCAGATTAGCACGCTCAGCGGTCAACTTATCAGTTAATTCAGCGTCTGTGATATCTTTAATTTCAGCGTATTTCATGATCTGCGAAGATTTAAGCTTGATAATCCCTGCGGATTAAAAACTTGGTTTTTACGGGAAGCTTTTGAGCTGCAAGGCGAAGCGCCTCTTGTGCCACCTCAGTAGGTACGCCGTCAATTTCAAAAAGGATACGACCAGGCTTTACGATAGCTGCCCAGTATTCGGGGTTACCTTTACCTTTACCCATCCGTACTTCGGCAGGCTTTTTCGTAATAGGTTTATCTGGGAAAATGCGAATCCAAACTTGACCTTCCCGTTTCATGTAACGGTTCATGGCTACACGAGCGGCTTCTATTTGACGACCGGTCATCCAGGCATACTCAAGGCTTTTCAGGGCGAAAGATCCGAAAGAGATCTCTGCACCACGCTGAGCCACACCTTTCATCCGGCCTTTCTGGACCTTCCGGTATTTTGTTCTTTTAGGCTGAAGCATGATTGTACTCCTTAATGGTTATCAATTCCGTTTACGTTTTGGCCTGGGAGCGGTAACTCCTCCTGGCGCTTTGGATGCTGCTGATTTACTGGCGGGGATATTGGGGCTTAAATCCCGTTTACCATACACCTCACCCAACATAATCCATACTTTAATTCCGATACGACCATAAGTAGTATGCGCTTCGGCTAAAGCATAATCAATATCCGCTCTGAACGTGTGCAGTGGAATACGACCTTCCTTGAAATTCTCGGAACGTGCAATCTCTGCACCAGCCAAACGACCAGAAATAGATACTTTAATACCTTCTGCACCCATACGGATGGTAGAAGCAATGGCCATTTTAATGGCACGACGGTAAGAAACACGACCTTCGATTTGGCGGGCAATCGAATCGGCAACAAGACGTGCATCCATTTCAGGACGTTTAATCTCGGCGATGTTGATACCCACCTCTTTCTTGGTGAGTTTCTTTAATTCTTCACGAAGTTTTTCAACCTCCTGCCCCATTTTACCAATGATAATACCAGGACGTGCGGTGTGAATAGTGATGGTTACCAGTTTGTGGGTACGTTCAATAATTACACGTGAAATGCTGGCCTTAGCCAAACGAGCTTTGATGTAGTTACGAATGGTTTCGTCTTCAACAAGCTTTTCAGTGTACTTTTTACCACCGTACCAGTTGGATTCCCAACCACGGATGTAACCTAAACGGTTGCCAATTGGATTTGTCTTTTGTCCCATGATATTATGCGTTGGCGGGGGTTTCAGTTTCAGTACGACGTCCCAACTCAAGGGTTACATGGTTCGAACGTTTGCGAACACGGTGTGCACGACCCTGAGGGGCTGGCTGCACGCGCTTCAACATTCTTCCACCGTCCACAAAAATGGTTTTGATGAAGAGATTTTGTTCGTCTGCACGCTGTCCACTTTTCACTTCAAAGTTCGCCAAAGCGCTCTTAAGAAGTTTCTCTAAAGGACGGGCAGCCGCCTTAGGAGTAAAGTGAAGGATATCCAAAGCTTTATTGGCATCCATACCACGTACTAGATCTGCCACTAAACGCATTTTGCGCGGTGAAGTGGGGAAATTATTGAGTCTGGCAAAATACCGGGACTTATTGGCTTCTTTTCTGGCGTCTGCGGCCAATTTTTTACGCTTACCCATGATACGTTCCGGTTATAATTAACGTTTACCTTTATCTTTTTTCTGTCCGGCATGTCCTCTCCAGGTACGGGTAGGAGCAAATTCGCCTAACTTATGACCTACCATGTTTTCTGTTACATATACAGGAATATGTTTATTCCCATTATGAACAGCGATGGTATGCCCAACGAAATCGGGCGTAATCATGGAACGACGAGACCAGGTTTTAATCACCGTCTTTTTACCAGACTGATTTTGGTCCAAAACTCGTTTCTCGAGTTTAAAGTCTACAAATGGACCTTTTTTTAATGAACGAGCCATATAAATTATTTCTTGCGGCGTGCTACAATATACTTAGAGGAGGCCTTGCGTGGGCTGCGGGTTTTATAACCTTTGGCCGGAATTCCATTCCGTGAACGTGGGTGTCCACCGGAAGCTCTTCCTTCACCACCACCCATTGGGTGATCCACAGGGTTCATAGCCACACCGCGTGTACGAGGTCTGCGCCCCAACCAGCGGTTACGACCAGCTTTACCGTGTACGGTAAGGTTATGATCTGCATTACTAACAGCACCAATAACGGCGCGACATGTAACCAGCACCATCCGTTGCTCACCGGAAGGAAGACGCAAAACTGCGTATTTTCCTTCACGCGCCGCTAATTGAGCCGAAGCACCAGCTGAGCGACAAATAGCAGCACCGCGACCAGGCTGAAGTTCAATATTGTGCACATTGCTACCAAGCGGAATTTCGGAAAGAGGTAAACAATTTCCAAGATCAGGTGATGCACCCGGACCTGAAACAACGGTTTGCCCTACTTGCAATCCTGTTGGCGCAATAATGTACGCTTTTTCACCATCTGCGTAAGCCAACAAGGCAATACGAGCTGTACGATTTGGATCGTATTCAATGGTCTTCACAGTGGCTGGAACACCATCTTTGGTCCGCTTGAAATCTACAATACGGAGGCGCTTTTTATGACCACCACCTAAATGGCGCATAGTCATTTTTCCGCTACCATTACGACCTCCAGAACGTTTTTTTACAACGGTCAGGGATTTTTCTGGAGCATTAGGCGCAGTAACCTCTTTAAAATCAGAAATTACTTTAAAACGAGTACCGGGAGTTACCGGGCGAAACTTTCTTAAACCCATGATATTATAGATTTGCGAAGAGGTCGATTTGATCGCCTTCTTTCAGGGTTACCACTGCTTTCTTAAATGCGTCTGTGTGACCTTTAAGGATACCGCTTTTGCTATAGCGTACCACTTCACGACCACTGTAAATCATGGTATTGATGCTTTGAACTTTAACACCATAATAGCCTTCAATGGCAGAACGAATCTGAGCCTTGTCCGCTTTCCGATTTACAATAAAGCCATACCGGTTGAACTTTTCACCGGCGGCAGTCATTTTCTCTGTGAGAATAGGCTTGAGAATGATATGGCTCATGTCAGAAGCTTAAAAGGTTTTCAACAACAGGCAGGGTGCTTTCCGCCATAATCACACGTTCAGCATCCATCACTTCATACGTATTCAGCTCAGAAGCAGAAATTACGTTGGCAGAAGGAATGTTGCGGGAAGAAAGGTATACGTTACCAACTGCATCCGGCAGAACCAACAATACTTTCTTGTTGTCTACATTAAAGGATTTCAAGAAGGAAACGAAGGCCTTGGTTTTAGGAGCTTCGAAGTTGAAGTCTTCCACGACAGTAAGACGATCTTGTGTTACTACGTAGCTAATCGCAGACCTACGGGCTACGCGCTTCAACTTTTTATTTAATTTAAAATGGTAATCTCTGGGTTGTGGACCAAAAATTCTACCTCCATCACGGAACAATGGGTTTTTGATAGAACCTTTACGTGATCCACCAGTACCTTTTTGTTTGTGAAGTTTGCGTGTAGAGCCATGTACCTCGTTCCGTTGTTTGGTTTTGGAAGTACCTTGACGGTTATTGGCCAAAAACTGCTTTACATCGAGCCAAATGGCGTGATCGTTAGGCTCGGAGGCAAACAAATCATCTTTAAGAGAAACCTTGCGACCGGTTTCTTTACCGGCGAGATTATATACTGCTAATTCCATGATATCCTCCTTACTTTTCAATCATTACATAAGACCCTTTGTGCCCTGGTATATTACCGGAAACAATGAGTAAATTTTGTTCAGGAATCACTTTCAACACACGCAGGTTTTGTGCTTTTACACGGGCATTACCCATTTGTCCAGCCATGCGCATACCTTTAAATACACGTGATGGGAAAGACGATGCGCCCAAAGAACCTGGGTGACGTTGACGGTTGTGCTGACCATGGGTGCGTCCACCAACCCCGGCAAATCCATGGCGTTTTACAACACCCTGAAAACCGCGGCCTTTTGAGGTGCCTACGACATCCACGAAATCACCTTCCGCAAATAACTCCACGGATAGGGACTGGCCCAAAGTAACCTGGGCCTCGAAACCTTTGAATTCAGCCACTTTTGCCATAGGTTTTACACCTGCTTTGGTAAAGTGACCGATTTCAGCCTTGGTGGCGTGTTTCTCTTTTTTCTCCTCGAAACCAAGTTGAATGGCTTCGTAGCCATCTTTTTCCTCGGTTTTAATCTGGGTGACCACACAAGGACCGGCTTGAATCACTGTACAAGGTACAATGCGTCCGTTCTCGTTGAAGAGGCTGGTCATCCCAATTTTCTTGCCTATCAGACCTGACATAGCATTTGAATTATCCGCAGCGGAGTCCTGACCAGCCAGTCTGAACTCTTACGGGGGTTAAACTACACTTTAATTTCAACTTCTACTCCTGAAGGGAGTTCTAATTTCATAAGGGCATCGATAGTCTTGGTAGAAGAGCTATAGATGTCCATCAACCGTTTGTAAGAACAAAGCTGGAATTGCTCACGAGATTTCTTGTTCACGTGAGGAGAACGAAGGACGGTGTAAATGCGCTTGTGGGTAGGAAGCGGAATCGGTCCATTTACCACAGCACCAGTCGCCTTTACCGTTTTCACGATTTTCTCCGCAGACTTGTCCACCAGGTTGTAGTCGTACGACTTCAATTTGATGCGGATTTTTTGGCTCATTTTGTTTTCTTCAGTTATATAATACCCCTAAAAACGGGCTTGCAAAAGTGCAAGTTTATTTTTAAAAAACCAACAGTAAGGTGTTAATTTTGAAAAGAATATTTTCAGCCTTATTTACCAACCCTGTTGAAACAAAAAGGGGCCGCCTTTCGGGGCCCCTCCGTAACATTTATGTTTAGGCGTTTACCTTGCCTTTTACCTTTGCAATTACCTCTTCTACGATATTGCGTGGAGCTGGATCGTAATGGCTAAACTCCATGGTAGAAGCCGCACGACCGGAGGTAATGGTACGTAAAGAAGTTACGTAACCGAACATTTCACTCAGCGGAACTTTGGCTTTAACCACTTTGGCATTACCGCGGCTATCCATTCCTTCGATCTGCCCACGACGACGGTTCAAGTCACCTACTACGTCACCCATGTTCTCGTCCGGTGTAACCACTTCCACTTTCATGATAGGCTCAAGAAGGATAGGCTTGGCTTTTGGCAAAGCTTCGCGATAAGCCATTTTGGCACACAATTCAAACGAAAGTGAATCGGAGTCAACCGCGTGATAAGAACCATCCAGCAAGGTTACTTTGATACCGGTCAAAGGGAAGCCGGCCAATACACCATTACTTAAAGAGGCTTCAAAACCTTTTTGAACAGATGGAATGTATTCGCGAGGAATGTTACCACCTTTCACCATATCGATGAATTCCAGACCTACTTTTTCGTCGGAATTCGGTTCAATAGTTACAACGATATCGGCGAACTTACCACGACCACCCGTTTGCTTCTTGTACACTTCACGGTGTTCAACGCGCCCGGTGATGGCTTCTTTGTAGGCCACCTGAGGTGCACCCTGGTTACATTCTACTTTGAATTCGCGACGAAGACGGTCAAGGATAATTTCAAGGTGAAGTTCACCCATACCAGAGATAATGGTTTGCCCGGAATCCTCATCGGTATGTACGCGGAAGGTTGGATCTTCTTCAGCGAGTTTGAACAAAGCGTTACCAAGACGATCAAGGTCAGCCTGAGTTTTAGGCTCAATAGCCACACCAATTACAGGCTCAGGGAACGACATGGCTTCCAAAGCGATAGGCTTATTCTCATCGCAAAGCGTATCACCAGTACGGATATCTTTGAAACCAACAGCAGCACCGATATCACCAGCTTCGATGAAGTCGATAGGGTTTTGCTTATTGGAGTGCATTTGGAACAAACGTGAGATACGTTCTTTGTTTCCGGTCCGAACATTTAAAACGTATGAACCAGCATCCAAACGACCGGAGTACATTCGGAAGAAGCAAAGACGTCCTACATATGGATCGGTGGCAATTTTGAAGGCAAGTGCGGCCATGGGTTCAGAAGCACTAGGCTTTCTGATTTCTGGCTCTTCCGTATCCGGGTTGGTACCAACAACTGCCTCAAGGTCCATTGGGGATGGCAGATAACGAATAACTGCATCCAACATGGTTTGCACACCTTTATTTTTGAAAGATGAACCACAAAGCATTGGCGTGATGGCCATAGAAAGGGTAGCTTTCCGAATGGCATTGTGAATTTCATCCTCAGTAAGGCTGTTGGGATCGTCGAAGAATTTCTCCATCAAAACATCGTCACTTTCAGCAACGGTCTCGAGCATGTAATTGCGATACTTTTCTACGTCTTCAACTACGTCAGCAGGAATATCTACTACAGTATATCTCGCACCTTCAGAAGCGTCGTCCCAGATAATGGCCTGCATACGAACCAGGTCTACCACGCCCTTAAATGTTTCCTCAGATCCAATAGGAATCTGAAGAGGAACTGGCTTGGCACCTAAACGTTCTTTTACCTGACCTACTACATTGAGGAAGTCGGCACCAGCGCGGTCCATTTTGTTTACGAAACCGATTCGTGGAACGCTGTATTTGTTCATCTGACGCCATACGGTTTCAGACTGAGGCTCTACACCACCTACGGCGCAGAACAAAGCTACAGCTCCATCGAGTACACGTAAAGAACGTTCTACTTCAACAGTAAAGTCTACGTGACCTGGCGTGTCAATAAGGTTGATCTGATATTGCTTGGTATCAGGGGTGCTTTGACCTTGTTTGGTCGGGAAGTTCCAGAAGCAAGTAGTTGCGGCAGAGGTAATGGTGATACCCCGCTCTTGTTCCTGTACCATCCAGTCCATGGTAGCAGCTCCATCATGCACCTCTCCGAGCTTATGGGTTTTACCAGTATAATAGAGAATGCGTTCGGATGTGGTGGTTTTACCTGCGTCGATGTGTGCAGAGATACCAATATTTCGGGTGAACCTTAGGTCACGTGCCATGATTGAAAGTAGGCTAAACGGTTAATTAAAAGCGAAAATGAGAGAAGGCCTTGTTGGCTTCGGCCATACGGTGGGTGTCTTCTTTTTTCTTGTAAGCACCACCTTCATTATTGAAAGCAGCAACCACCTCGTTGGCTAATTTCTGAGCCATGGATTTATCGTTGCGCTTGCGGGCAGCAAGAATCATCCACTTCATTCCCAGAGAAAGTCTACGAGAAGGACGAATTTCCTGAGGAATTTGGAAAGTAGAACCACCTACACGGCGAGAGCGAACCTCTACGGCAGGAGTTACATTTTCCAAAGCACGCTTCCATACATTAACGGGTACTTCTTCATTGATACGTTTTTCAACGATATCCATAGCACCGTAAAAAATGTCGTAAGCAGTTTGCTTTTTACCTTGCAACATCAGGTTATTCACAAATTTGGTCACGAGGGTATCATTGTACCGGGGATCAGGTAAAATGATCCGTTTTTTTGGTTTCGCTTTTCTCATTTGGAGACTGTAAGGAAATTATTTTTTTACTGGGGCTTTGCCACCTTTATCTTTTGGACGTTTTGTACCATACTTGGAACGACGCTGGTTACGGCCGTTTACACCGGCTGTATCCAATGCACCGCGCACAATGTGGTAACGTACGCCTGGTAGATCTTTTACCCGACCACCGCGGACAAGCACAATAGAGTGCTCTTGAAGGTTGTGACCTTCTCCGGGGATGTAGGCGTTGACCTCACGTCCGTTGGAAAGACGCACCCTGGCTACTTTACGCAGAGCAGAGTTCGGTTTCTTCGGGGTGGTGGTGTACACCCTTACACATACGCCACGACGTTGTGGGCATGAATCAAGAGCAATGGACTTGCTCTTTTTCACCACTTTCTCGCGTCCTTTACGGACTAATTGTTGAATTGTCGGCATTCTCTAAATTCGTTATCCGAGTAATTGCTTTATAATACCCCCAAAAACGGGCTTGCAAAGGTGCTGGTTTTTTCTTTAATATCCAACAACCCTTTGTTAATTTTTTTAAGGAAGAAATTGAAAGGGCTGTGATTACCTTTGTACACGAAAAATAATTCCACTTTGTACACCCTTATTACCGGAGCCACAGAAGGCATTGGAAAATCACTGGCCTATCAGTTTGCCGCAGCAGGACATGACCTGGCTCTGGCTGCAAGGTCTGGCGACCAACTCATCCTCCTTAAAAAGAACCTGGAACAAAGATACAACATCAAAGTCTTTTTTCGTGCCGCTGATTTCAGTCGGAAAACGGAAGCCATTCTCTGGGCGGAACAGGTGAAAAAAGAAATGGGTTCGCCCACGGTTCTGATTCATAATGTAGGTATGTTTGCCCAACATCCCCTGTTTCATCAGGGAGAAAGTGACCTGGAATCGATGCTGCGTACCAACTTATTGGCCGCCCACGTAATTACAGCGGTATTTAGACAAGGCATGATGTCGCGGGGAAATGGCCATATCTTTAATATGGTGTCCTCTGCAGCCGTACGCAGCCGAAAAGATGCACCTGCCTACTCCATTTCAAAAGCCGCACTTTTGGCTTGGTCCGATGCACTCTTCGAAGAAATGAGACCGCATGGAATCAGAGTAACAGCCGTGCTTCCGGGACCAGTGTACACCCACGCCTGGAAAGATGTACCTCTTGATGCGGCACGTTTTATTCATCCGGACGAAGTCGCCAGAATGATATATGAATGTTTTCGCACCTCCGGCATGGCCGTAACCAGCCGGCTGGATTTGCGCAGTATGGACCAACAACTAGATCCTTAAAACCTCATGGGAAAAAATAAATTATCCAAATTCGCCGAAAACGAAACCTGGGAACACCTCTTGCAGCCTAATTATGACCAACTGATTCAGGAAGGATTCCCATTGAAAGGAAATTGGAAAACATTCTTCAAAAACAATGCGCCCATCACCCTGGAACTTGCCTGTGGAAAAGGAGAATATTCCGTTGGACTCGGACAGCTCTACCCGCAAAGAAACTTTATAGGTATGGATGTAAAAGGCGCACGTTTATGGCGCGGTGCCAAATCAGTAGCCGAATTACAACTTCCAAATGTGGCTTTTTTGCGACAACGCATCGCACTGATTCCTATGTTTTTTTCGCCGGAAGACCATGTGGAAGCCATTTGGATTATTTTCCCGGATCCCCAACCCAGAAAGAGTAAAGCATCCAAAAGACTCACGTCTCCAGAATATTTAAGTCGTTACAGACAATTTATGTCCCCGGACGGGATCGTACACCTGAAAACAGACGCTGAATCTTTATTCGAATTCACCCTTGAAGTCATTCAGGAGCAAGGCCTCGAAATCATTCAGTCATCCAGAGATGTGTATACCGATTTTCCCGGCCATCCGGAACTCTCCATTCGCACTTTTTATGAATCCATCTGGCTGGACATGGGCAAAAAAATTCATTATCTTGCGTTCCGCATAGGCCATGAACCAGCATGATTTTTTTCGCGATGTATATGAAGTGGTGAGAGCCGTTCCTTATGGTAAAGTAACCACTTACGGGGCCATCGCCAGGTATTTGGGCGCGGCCGGGAGCGCACGCATGGTCGGATATGCCATGAATGCATCCCATCAGGAAATTGTCCCCGTTCCAGCACATCGCGTAGTCAATCGGATGGGGTTACTCACCGGAAAACATCATTTTTCCACGCCCAATACCATGCAAAATTTGCTGGAAGAAGAAGGCCACCAAATTATTGAAGACCGTATCATGGATTTCCAGAACAAATTCTGGGATCCTTCACAAGCTTTACAATTATGAACATACCAACTCGTGACACCATTTTAGCCGCCTTAGCACAAGTGCCCGATCCTGCCACCGGAAAAAATCTGGTCGACCAGGGGCGGATTCTTCGCTTAGACCTGCTGGACCACAAAATTTTCCTGGACGTGGAAACGACACAGCCAGCCATGCACGTGAGAAAAAAATTGGAAGGCGACATCCAAAAAGCACTAGCTCCCATCTTGGGAGAAGCGTCACTTTCCTTGCACGTGATGCTAAATAGTCAGAAAAGAAAAGAGGAAAGGAAACTGCTTCCCGGCGTAAAGCATATCATTGCGGTGGCTTCGGGTAAAGGAGGCGTGGGAAAATCCACGGTCACAGTAAATCTGGCTTGTGCCCTCGCACAAATGGGACAAAAAGTAGGTATTGTAGACGCCGATATTTATGGTCCTTCCGTTCCGCTTATGATGGACACCAGATACGTCCGGCCCAAAGTGGTACAAACAGAAGATGGAAAATCGCTCATTGCACCAGTTGAAAACTACGGCATCAAAATGCTTTCTATCGGCTTTTTCGCCGGAGATGACCAGGCCGTGGTTTGGAGAGGACCCATGGCTTCCAAAGCCCTTACGCAAATGTTTACAGATGCCGACTGGGGAGAGCTGGACTTTTTGCTGCTGGATTTACCTCCGGGAACAGGAGACATCCATTTAACCCTGGTGTCGCAAATTCCGCTAAGCGGTGCCGTCATTGTAAGCACTCCGCAAGAAGTGGCATTGGCCGACGCCAGAAAAGGAGTGGCCATGTTCACTCTTCCTAACATCAATGTACCTGTGATTGGCCTGATTGAAAATATGGCTTGGTTCACCCCGGAAAATCATCCGGAAGAACAATACTTCATTTTCGGAAAAGATGGCGTTAAAAAATTAGCCGAAGAATTAAAATTACCACTGCTGGGTCAAATTCCGCTCGTGCAAGGTTTAAGAGAAAGTGGCGATATCGGCTTCCCCGCAGCGTTGGTAGAAAACCATCCTGCCCGTCCGCATTTTCGTGCCCTTGGCATCAGTTTAATAGAATACATGCACTTACGAGCCCGCGCCCAGGCGCAAGCAGAACTCGCTACGCCAACACAAGGAACGACAGATCATGGAATTAACTGATGAAGTACTCGCGCTGGCATGGCGCAAAATGAATCTGGCCGTGGCCATGGCAGACATGTATGAAACCAACCACGCCGTCACATCAAAATATGTGCATGCGACCAGCCGGGGACACGAAGCCATTCAACTGGCCGTAGGATTACAGTTAACGCCCAAAGACTTCGTGTATCCGTATTACAGAGACGACGCCATGTTACTGGGGCTTGGAATGGAACCCTACGATCTCATGCTGCAATTGTTCGCCAAACGAGATGATCCATTTTCCGGGGGACGAACCTATTACGCTCATCCCAGCCTGAACCAACCAGATAAACCCAAAATTCCGCACCAAAGCTCCGCGACCGGAATGCAAGCCATTCCTGCCACCGGCGCCGCGTTGGGACTAAAATATCACGACCAGCAATCAACAGGATATCCTTCAGACGCCCTGGTCGTTTGTTCACTTGGCGACGCTTCCATTACCGAAGGGGAAGTGGCTGAAGCTTTCCAAATGTCCATTTTAAAATCGCTGCCCATACTTTACCTGGTGCAAGACAACGAATGGGATATTTCCGCCCATGCCGAAGAATTTCGCGCCATGGATGCCACTGCATATGCCAAAGGATTTCCCGGTCTGGAAGTACGCACCATAGATGGTACTGATTTCAGAAAATCATTTGAAACCATCCGCGAAGTGCTGGCACTCATCCGAACCGAACGTAGACCGTTTCTGGTTCATGCGAAAGTTCCCCTGCTTAATCACCATACCTCCGGCGTTCGCAAAGAATGGTATCGCCATGATTTGGAAGAACAAAAACAGCGAGATCCTTTACCTAAATTCAAAACTTGGCTTTTATCGCATGGTTGGAGTGAAGATTGGTGCGAAAACATCGTGAGGGAAGCACAACAACTTGTCCATCAACATTTTGAAAAAGCTAAAAATGCGCCAGATCCCGACGCGAACACCCTGATGAACCATATATTCGCCCCAACTCCGATTCAGGAGGAAAAGGGAGATAGAGCACCTGCCGGCAAAAAACCTACCGTTATGGTAGATTGTGCCCTTTTCGCCGTCCGGGAACTCATGGAAAAGCACCCGGAATGTCTGCTTTACGGGCAAGACGTCGGCCGGAGATTAGGCGGAGTTTTCAGAGAAGCCGCTACCCTTGCCGCGCAATTTGGCGATGAACGGGTGTTTAATACGCCCATTCAGGAAGCGTTTATCATCGGTTCCACGGCCGGCATGTCGGCCACAGGTCTCAAACCCATTGTCGAAGTGCAGTTTGCAGATTATATCTGGCCGGGACTCAATCAACTTTTTACAGAAGTAAGCCGGTCCAATTATCTTTCAAACGGAAAATGGCCGGTGAGCTGCGTGATTCGTGTGCCCATCGGTGCGTATGGTTCCGGCGGTCCATATCACTCTTCCAGCGTAGAGTCGGTCGTTATGCAGATTCGCGGTGTAAAAGTGGTCTATCCATCCAATGGCGCAGATTTAAAAGGTCTGCTGAAAGCGGCTTGGTACGACCCCAATCCTGTCGTTATTTTTGAGCATAAAGGATTGTATTGGAGTAAATTAAAAGGAACGGAAGAGGCAAAAACCATCGAACCTTCCGAAGATTATATTCTTCCTCTAGGCAAAGGCAGAATTGTTCTGGCGGCCAATCCCGACCAACAGAAAGCGACCGCCGTTGTGATTACTTATGGCATGGGCGTTCATTGGGCGCTGCAAGCCGAAAAAAAATTCCCCGGACAAATCGAGATTATCGACCTGCGCACTTTAAATCCGCTGGATCGGGACCTAATTTTCACACGGGTAAAAATGCACCACAGGGCTTTGGTACTTACCGAAGAACCCTTGCCGCACAGTTTTGCACAAGCTTTGGCGGGAGAAATACAGGAAGTTTGTTTCACCCAATTAGATGCACCTGTGATGGCCATAGGATCTAAAAACACACCGGCCATTCCTCTTCAGGCTGATTTAGAAGCCGCCATGATTCCCAATCCGGAAAAATTGGCAGCGAAACTGGAGGAAATCCTAAGTTTTTAAGCCTTTTCCAAAATATTGTCCGATTTTTGTAAACAACACTTGAAACATTATAGCAGATGAAAACCATGCTCACCTGGCTCCTCGGAGTCCTTTTTATCCTTCCTATGCAAGCCCAAACAGAAGGTACAGGTCAGGGAAAAAAAGAAAAACCTGCCAAAGAGGCCAAAGCACCGAAAGCCCCCAAAGCCCCGAAAGCTCCCAAAGGCAAAAAAGTAAAAAGGCCAGACGGACTATACGCGGAAATCGTAACCAATAAAGGAACCATTGTTTGTGCACTTGCTTACGACAAAGTACCCATGACGGTGGCGAATTTCGTAGGATTGGCTGAGGGAAAAATCCCAAATTCCGCTCGTACGCCAGGACAACCTTATTATAATGGCATCAAGTTTCACAGGGTCATCAAAGACTTTATGATTCAAGGTGGCGACCCAAGCGGCAACGGAACCGGAGGCCCCGGTTATAAATTCAAAGACGAATTTCATCCCGACCTTAAACACGACAAAGCTGGCGTCCTTAGCATGGCCAACGCAGGTCCAACAACCAACGGATCTCAGTTTTTTATTACGCACAAAGAAACACCTTGGTTAGACAATAAACATTCCGTTTTCGGACATGTAATCGAAGGACAGGAAGTGGTCAATGCGATTGAACAAGGCGACCAAATGATTCAAATCCGCATTGTACGTGTGGGTAAAGACGCTAAAAAATTCAATGCACATCAGACTTTCCAAAGACTCAGTGGCGTAAACGGACCAGATAGCCGCCCTACCCCACCCGGTCAACAAGAACAAAAAAAATAAGCCATCTGGCTTAGATTGAAAACGGATTTCTTGCAAAAGGAATCCGTTTTTTGTTGAAGTAAAATGACATGAAGGAAATCGGCACGGAATTCTGGAGACTGCCTTCCAAAGGTCAACACGCATTTAATGAGTAGATAGGCAAATCGGCAAAGAAAGAATCCCTACAGGAAAATAAGTTCTGCTCATCAACTAATTATGGCTGAAGAAACGAAATCAGCACCTGATTTTTAAATTCATTTTGATTGTTCAGACCTTCTGGCATGTATAAAAAATATGATTTTCAAGAAAACGTCAGGAAATCTCATCTAAAACCTACCCTCATACAACTTCAATGAATAGGCAATGGGATGTGATTTTTCACGTGAAGACTAAGCCATTTTCCCAAACGACCTCCATTGTAAAACATTGTCCGTGTGGAAGATACAAGATATTTATTAGACCTTTTCATGGAAAACAATCAACGACGTATCTTGCAGGCCACAAAATCATACTATGGCAGAGGAAATGATGCACCTTGGAGAAGTGAACAGCTCCATTGAAAATGGCGTAGCCACTTTGACTTTTTACCATCCTAAAAGCAATTCCTTACCCGGAAAAATTTTAGCCAAACTGGCGAAAGCCATCCAGGAAGCGGGCGAAAATGAGGAGGTAAAAGTGTTGATTCTTCAATCAAAGGGTGATGGCGCTTTCTGCGCAGGTGCATCCTTTGACGAACTTTTGGCTTTAAAATTTCCTGAAGAGGCCAAAGAATTCTTTTCCGGATTTGCCAGAGTCATCAACGCCATACGCACCTGTCCGAAATTTGTATTGGGTCGAGTACAGGGTAAAGCGGTAGGCGGCGGCGTAGGGGTGGCCTGTGCCGTAGATTATTGTTTTGCTACCCGGCAAGCTTCCGTAAAACTCAGTGAACTGGCCGTAGGCATTGGGCCTTTTGTGGTTGGGCCTGCGGTAGATCGGAAAATAGGAAAATCTGCTTTTTGCGATTTGGCCATCGATGCGACCAGTTGGAAAACGGCCGATTGGGCAAGGGAAAAAGGAATGTATTATCAGGTTTTCGATGATATAAACAGCATGGATCAGGCAATTCAATCCTTGGCGAAAAAACTGGCCAACAGCAGTCCGGACGCCATGCGCATGCTCAAAAAAACCATGTGGGAAGGTACAGAACACTGGGATGAATTATTGAGTTCAAGAGCTGAAATGAGCGGTCAGCTGATTCTCGCTCCCACAGCCAGGGCCATTTTGGCCGGACTTGTGCAATAATCACAAGTATTTCAGGTTATTGCTTCAGATATTTTTCAAATGAATATACGCTCCTTCCTGCTTTGCGGATGGTGGATGATGGCCGCGCAGGCCTACTCCCAATCCGCATGTCACGCTTTAGCTACGGGCAGTGCGATTGAAATGACTATGGTAGAAGGGACCTTTCTTTTGCCCGGATCTAAGGTGTCGGACGTAACAGCCAAGTGGGGAAATCCCGATGAAAAAATCGGAAATATCTTCATTTATCGACAACAAGGTTGTTTGGTGTATACAAACCCAGACCACTCCCAAATTATCGCAATGGTAGGTTCGTGGTTTCCCGGTTACGGAGGCTTTTCACAGCGTATTTTCGGCCTCAGTTTAGGCAGTACCTATCCCAAATGTATTTCACTGCTGGGACAGCCCAAATGGCGAAAGCCCCTCGTGGAAAATATTGAAGAAGCATTTTGGACCTGCGGCCCTTATGAAATTCGTTGCGAAATCTGGACGCAAAATGATTATGATCCTGATATCGGTGGCAATATTTATGCTGAAACGATCAAGAGAATTCAGGTTCAAAAACCTTGGAAACCTTAAGTATCCGCGGAAAAATGAAAGCCCAGTCGTTTGCCGGTGCGTTGAACCAAGAGCGAACTTGTGGCCTGAATATCTGAAATAGTGACCAACTTCACATCATCGTATTGAGGAACCAGCAGGTCGAAATCCAAGGTGTACAGGACCGTAGATTCCACCACCTTCTTGGCTTCCTCGGGCGTAAGTTTAGCCTGATGAAACTGATTGTACAAAAACCCAAGCTGCCGCTTTCCTTCGACAAAATAATGCTGGTCTTTGTTGATGAAAATCCGGGCAATCAAATAGCCAATATCTCCGTCACGATTATATAAAATACTATCTGTAAGAAAGTTATACACATTAATAACAGCACAAAAAGACCTGGTTTCGTCTTCACGGAGATAACCGGTTTGCCAAACTGCATGGCTTCTTTCGAACTGAAAAATGTTGGTATGAAGCTGAAAAATGAGGGTGTCTCCGGCAATGGTGGCCACCGTTTCCCCATCTCCACGATTCACGGCGTTCAGTTTTAAAGGAAAACTCGTCTTTCCCTTCAAGTCCGATGCCAATCCATCGACCAGTTGATGTATGGCTTCCCGAATAGAACCGAAAGCGGATTTTCCCACATGATATACTTCCTGCTTAAGGACACTTTTTTCCGCAAGTACTTGCGCAATTAGTTCCCTTGGCGGCTTGCTTTCAGCCATGAATCAGAGGTTTTGGATGAATAAAAAGGTTAGTAAGCCAGGGCAAAGAGCACCCTTTGACGAGAAGGCTTGCCCGTAAGAATACATGCTCCGTCTTCCAGAGGCTGATCCAATGGAATACAACGAATGGTCGCCTTTGTGCGATTTTTGATTTCTTCCTCCGTTTCAGCGGTTCCATCCCAATGAGCGGCAATAAATCCACCTTTATGTTCCAGAAGATGCACAAATTCGTCCCATGAATTGGCTGGAGTAATATGCTCATTCCGGAAAGTTAGGGCTTTTTGGAACATGGTTTGTTGAATTTCTTCCAGCAAACCTGGTATGGTTTCTTCTATTCCGGCCAATGGCATGGTAAATTTCTGAAGGATATCCCGCCGGGCTAATTCCACCTGCCCTTTGTCCAAATCACGAGGTCCTACAGCAATGCGAAGGGGAACCCCCCGGAATTCATATTCAGAAAACTTCCAGCCTGGTTTGCGCTTATCGTCGGCGTCGAATTTCACGCGAATACCCAACTTTTTCAATGCAGCAGTAAGGGCATCTCCTACCTCACAAACCCGCTGATATTCTTCATCGTTCTTATAAATAGGAACAATCACCACCTGGATAGGTGCCAGTTTGGGAGGAAGTACAAGTCCCTGGTCATCGGAATGCACCATGATTAAAGCACCCATCAAACGGGTGGAAACGCCCCAGCTGGTCGCCCAAACGTATTCTTGTTTTCCTTCCTTGTTGGTGAATTTTACATCAAAAGCCTTGGCGAAATTTTGCCCAAGAAAATGTGAGGTTCCGGCCTGAAGTGCTTTTCCATCCTGCATCAATGCCTCAATACAATAAGTATCCAGAGCACCCGCAAAACGCTCGTTGGGCGATTTCACCCCTTTGATCACAGGAATCGCCAGGACATTTTCGGCGAAATCCGCATACACCTCTAACATCTGCCGGGTTTCAGCAATGGCCTCTTCTGCTGTTGCGTGAGCGGTATGCCCTTCCTGCCAAAGGAATTCAGCAGTTCGTAAAAAAAGACGGGTACGCATTTCCCAGCGAACCACATTGGCCCACTGATTCAATAATATAGGAAGGTCCCGATAACTTTGAATCCAGTTCTTGTATGTATTCCAAATGATGGTTTCAGAAGTGGGCCGAATAATGAGTTCTTCCTCCAATTTGGCATCTTCGTCCACCACTATGCCCTGACCATTGGGATCATTTTTCAGGCGATAGTGTGTGACCACCGCACATTCTTTGGCAAATCCATCTACGTGGCTGGCTTCTTTCGAAAAAAAGGATTTGGGAATAAACAAGGGAAAATAAGCATTCTCATGACCCGTTTCTTTAAACCGGGTGTCTAATGCCGCCTGCATCCTTTCCCAAATTGAAAATCCATAAGGCTTTATGACCATGCAGCCACGAACAGCACTATGTTCTGCCAACCCGGCCCGAAGAACCAAATCGTTATACCATTGTGCGTAATTTTCTTGTCTTGACGTCAGCGCTTCCACGGGATTTATTTTAAAGTTGGTACGGTATTTGCGAATCTAAAACGGAAAAAATTTCGTTCAAAAGTACAAAACCCATCGACTTCCTCATGAATCTGATTCGTCCCATGCTTCTTTTATTTGTTATCCTCCTTGGGACGGGTTGCGCTTCGACCAAAGAAACCTTTGATTTTGAGGAAGATTCCTATTTCACATTGGCCCAGGCATGGGAAACGGAAAGAAAAAGCAGGGAAATGGTCATCTCATTGCCCACAGCCTCCACCTCCGACACCCTTTTCAATCAAAAAAAAACGGATATAAATGGCTATGCCAGAGATGAATATGGTAACATAATTATCCAGGAAGGCGATGCGCCACAAGCTTTTTCCGAAGAGCAATACCACGATTTTTCTTATGCCGCCAGGGTAAGACGATTTGGAGAAACAAGCGGCGGTTGGAATTATTACGACCCCTACTATACCAACCACTATTGGTACGAGCCTCAACCGGCGTTTTTCGGTCAATCGATTTACACCACCTATTCCTGGTGGGGAGGCGCACCTCTCTATCCCTGGCAATCCACTTATTCCTGGTTTCAACCTTATGCATGGCATGGCAACACATGGATGCACCCGCATGGATTTTACCCGATAACAGGCTGGGGTTGGTACACGCCTCCGTTTCATCCTGGAAACCCCTTGTATTACAATTCTTTCGACATTCATTCTGTTTATAGCGGTCCCCGGAAATTCAATCGTGGGGAAAACCAAACCAGCGGCCCCGTAATCATGTCGAGGGTGGCGCCTTCGCACGGAGTAACTCCAAGACCGCGGGAACCCGTCCGTTTGAGTACCTTGCCTGTAACGCGCACTCCAGCGCCCGGAACGGATCGTAATCCGATGCTACCCAACGCCAATGGGAATCCGGTTCGTCAAACAAACCAACCAACCAGATCGAATTTCCCTACTTCTCCCGGCGTTACATCGCCCGGCCGAACCCCTTCCGCCAATCCACCGATACAGAACAGTCCGGATGCAGAAATCCTGCGACCGGGATCGCGCACCCGCTTCGACAATAGTTCCGACAATGGAATGATTCGGGATGTCCCCACCCGCTCATCCGACAACCAGGGCATCAAAACAAATGACAACGATCCACGAAGAATTTCTCCACCATCAGACGGAGGGCGCCGAAGAGAAATTTTTCAGGAAGGTTCCAGA
The DNA here is from genome assembly GCA_964578885.1 of uncultured Candidatus Competibacteraceae bacterium. GTDB lineage: Bacteria > Bacteroidota > Bacteroidia > CAIKAF01 > CAIKAF01 > CAZRHR01. Next base: position 39,303 of record CAZOEO010000019.1, read on the forward strand.
TCTCCGAGCTGGACGCGACCAGCCACGCCACCTCAACGCAGCACACCGGAACGCTATACTGCGCCGACACGATCCAACCCATCGCCCCAATTTTCACCACCGCCAAGACCATCGAGTCCACCACCTATGAGAAGCAGCGGCTCACCCGGTGCAAGTCCCAGAAGTTCAAGTCCACGCCCAAGATGATACGTATTGGCTCATTATTTTTTGGCATTTTTTGCTTGCCGGCAGTCCTTTTGGGACAGTATGAAGTGGATGCTTTGCGTTTTAGCCGCTCCACGTTGAACGGAAGCGCCAAATTCATCAGCATGGGTGGTGCCATGGGTGCCGTAGGCGCGGATTTCTCCGTCATGTCTTCCAACCCGGGCGGATTGGGGCTTTTCAGAAGTTCACAAATTTCTTTTACGCCGGGTTTTAACTTTGCCCAATCGGAAAGCCAGTTGCAAAACAACGCATATTCAGACCGGCGCTTCGCCTTTCAGTTCGGACAGGTTGGGGGTGTTTTTCATAAAAAGTTACAGCGTCCCTTGCCCATGGGAACGCAAGGATTCACCTTTGCCATCGGATACAACCGAACCCATTCTTTTAACCGAAGTCTATTTTTTGAAGGCGAAAACAACAGCCATAGCATAGGTGATCTTTTTCTTCAGCGAGCCAATGGATTACCTGTAGATCAGTTAGATGCGTTTACCGAACGACTCGGATTTGACACCTATCTGCTAGACACCCTTGGTGGAGGACAAGGCAACCAATACAGCAATCTGGGACTTTTTGCCAACGAAAACAAACTCATGTCGCGACAAATTACGGCCAAAGGATCTTCCGGTGAAATTGGTTTGGCAGGAGCAGTAAACTTAGGACACAGGCTTTATGTGGGTGCGACCTTGGGAATCGTGCGCTTAGATTATACCGAGACCAGCGAGTACCATGAACGAGATCAGCAAAATCTGGTTCCCGGTTTCAATCAAGTGATGTTTCGCGAAAACCTCATGGTAGAAGGAACAGGCATTCATGTGAAAGCCGGATTGGTTTGGCGGGTGGCCGATTGGTTCCGGGTAGGAGCGGCCATTCATTCCCCAACGTTTATGTCCCTGACCGAGCAATACAGCACCGAAATGGTGACGGATTTTGATGTGGGCTCCTATTCCAGCACTTCGCCTCGTGGAAATTTCGACTACGATTTAGATATGCCCTGGAGATGGAACGCCTCCACAGCCTTTATTATTGCCCAAAAACTCACCTTGGCCGCCGAATATGAAATGGCGGATTTCTCCAATATTTCCCTACGAAGTTCCGGTTCTTTCTTTATGCCTGTGAATCAATTCATCGACGCTAATTATGGCCTTTCGCATCATATCCGCCTCGGTGGTGAATTTCGAATTGATCCGTGGAGATTTCGCGCCGGATACCAACATGCCACCGATCCTGTAGTGCAAAATGGCGGAGTAGATCGAACCATCCAATATTTCACGGCAGGTATTGGATATCGCGCCAAAAAATGGGTGTATTTCGACGCGGCATACGTGTTGCAAAAAACACAAGGAAGCGAACGTATTTTCAGAGACTTCTCCTCTACCCTACCTGCCATTATTGAACTAAATCAGCACCTGGCACAAGTAACCCTAGGGTTTATTTTTTAATGGTAAGCTGCACCATGCGGTGATTTTGCAGAGAAAAGCTACAGGCAGAAAAATCCGGAGGACCGAATCGGCCGTGTGCATCATTTGAAAAGCCATAGCTCTCAGTAGGAATGCCTAAGAAATTGGTATCCAATACACCATTTCCATTTTCATCGTGAAAAACGGCCAAAGCATAGGTACCAGGTTTTAAATTTGGAATAGATAATACCAAATTGCCCGGACGAGCTGGTTGTTCGGAAGAAGCCACCGCATATGACTTGTCCCGAAAACCATTGGCTTGGTTGTAGACCCCAATCAAAATTTTTCCTTTGGCCGATGGAATGCCACGCACCTCTACTTTTAATTCAAAAGTCTGGGCCATAAGTGAGCCTCCCAAAAAAATAAACAGGCTTAGTATCGATTTCATTCCTGATAAAGTGCCTCAATGCGCGCCGCATACCGCTCCATGATGGGCTTGCGCTTCAATTTCAACGTGGGTGTAAGTTCACCACCATCAATGGAAAATTCCTGAGGAAGCAGGTCAAATTTTTTAACTTGTTCCCATTGTCCAAACTGCGCATTAAGCCCTTGAATTTCTTTTTCAAATAATTGTCGCACAGATGGATGACCTACTACAGACTCCAGGGTCGGGGCGGGAATACCTTGTTCTTCGCACCATTTTCTTAAAGGCTCAAGGGCTGGAACCACTAAAGCCACCGGAAACTTCCGATTTTCTCCCACCACAATGATTTGCTCAATATAAATGGACTCTTTGAACTTATTTTCCATGGGCTGGGGCGCCACATATTTTCCACCGGACGTCTTAAATACTTCTTTTTTCCGATCGGTAATTTTCAGGAAACCATCTGCGGATAATTCGCCCACGTCACCTGTATAAAACCAACCGTCTTTCAATACTTCAGCCGTTTGTTCGGGTTTGTTGTAATAGCCCATCATCACGTTTGGACCTTTACACAGAATTTCACCGTCTGCGGCAATTTTCACCTCCACGCCGGTAATCACTGGCCCAACTGAACCAAATCTACGGCCTTCTTCCTCAAAACGATTCACCGTAATCACAGGACTTGTTTCCGTAAGCCCATACCCTTCTAATACAGAAATGCCTGCAGAAGTAAAGACCCTGGCCAACCGCGGTTGCAAGGCGGCGGCACCACTCACAATCACGCCCACATTTCCGCCAAGCGCTTCACGCCATTTACTGAAAATGAGTTTGTCGGCGATTTTTAAACGGAAATGATACCACCAGCCATTGGACTGCTTAAGTTCGTAGGTATGCCCCAATGCCAGCGCCCAAAAGAACAATTTCTTTTTAATGCCGGTAAGGTCATGCCCTTTGGCCACAATTTTATCGTACACTTTTTCCAGTAAACGCGGCACCGTGGTAAACGCATAGGGCTTCACCTCCTTCAAATTATCGGCAATGGTATCCATGCTTTCTGCATAATAAATGGACGCACCAAGTTTATGGTAGAGATAGCACACCATCCGCTCAAAAATGTGACATAGCGGCAAAAAGCTCAACACGGTTTTTTCCCGAAACATGGGGAAAATGGCGGAACAAGCATTGACGTTGGATAAAATATTGCTGTGACTCAGCATGACACCTTTAGGAAAACCAGTGGTACCGGAAGTGTAAATGAGGGTCATGAGTTGATCCGGCTTTACGGAATCTTTCCGAGCCTGAAGAACATCCGGCGCCGGATGCTTTTTTCCCAATTCCAGCAGTTCCTTCCAAAGCGGAAATTCATCTGAGTTTTCAAACACATAAACCGCCACTTCAGGCGCCACGGACTTCACCTTGCGGGCGAGCTCGGTATTTTGTACAAAAGCGATACGTACCCCTGAATCTTGTAAAATGTAACCAAGGTCGTTTACCGACAAGGTTGGATATAGCGGAACGGTGATTCCTCCAACCTGGCTGGCGCCGAAATCCACAAAATTCCATTCCGGGCAATTAAAACTCATGATGGCAGCGCGGTCGCCCGGCGCAAAACCCCATTGCATAAGGCCGTAACCTAAATCATCTATGATGGTTTGATAATCGGAAATCGTGTACGTGGTCCATTGGCCGTTTCTTTTGCCACCCAATAATATACGATTGGAAAATTCTGCAGCTGCAAAAGGTATGAGGTCAAAATTTCTGGTTGGTTCCATGGCAAACGTTTGTGGTTTGAAGTAGAATGCCGACATTCGAAGGCTCATAAAAGTATGAAAACCCCCGTTCTTCGTGAAATCTAACGAAACAAAAAAACTTATATTCTGTATGAAACAAACCAAATTATGGGTTTTTAGTTTAGTAACCCTGGCGTCTATTACCTTTTTGTATGCACAGCAACCTCTTCGTAATTACGCTACTGATGAAGCGGCGCCCCCAAGAGCACATGAGGTAGATTTTAAAAATCTTCGCTTAGACGTATCGTTTGAGCCCGTTATAAAAAAAGTGAAAGGAAAAGTGACGCATACCTTTGTACCCTTGCGACAAACGGTAGATTCTTTGTTTTTGGATGGACCTGGCATCACTTGTACCGAAGCCTTGCTCAATGGAAAATCGGTGCGCATGGAAAAAAGAAACGACGGCTGGATGTTCTACTTTCAACCGGGCCTGAAGTACGGACAAAGCTCCGAGCTCACCATTTCTTACGAAGCCACCCCCAACAAAGGAATTTATTTTATCGGCTGGGACGATCCCACCGGAAAATGCAGAAAACAAATTTGGACCCAAGGTCAGGCGGAAGACAACCGATATTGGATTCCCATGTACGACGGACTCAATGACAAAGTTGTATCCGACGTTACAGTGACCTTTCCCAAACCTTATTATGTCCTGTCGAATGGCAACCGTGTAGAAAAAAAAGAACTACCGGACGGACAAGTCCGCTGGCGCTATGTTATGCCCAAGCCGCATGCCACATACCTCATTATGATTGGCATTGGAGAATATCAGGTAGAAACGCGAAAATCCGCTTCCGGGATTCCAATGACCCTGCTCTATTATCCGGATCAGGCAGATAGGGTGGAAACCACCTACCGCTATAGCGTAGAAATGTTCGACTATTTTGAAAAAGAAATTGGATTCCCATATCCCTGGGGAACTTACGCCCAGATTCCTGTTCAAGATTTCATGTACGGTGCCATGGAAAACACCACCGCCACTGTATTTGGCGACTTTTTCAACGTGGACAAACGAGGGTACAACGACCGAAATTATGTAGGCGTAAATGCGCATGAACTGGCGCACCAATGGTTCGGAGATCTAATTACGGCCCGGTCACCAGCCCATCATTGGTTACAGGAAAGTTTTGCGACTTATTACAATATGTTGTACGAAAGAGAAGCTTTCGGACAGGAATATTTCGACTGGTCAAGACGCAGTGCGGCCCTCAGGGCATTTGGTGCGTCCAAAGAAGATCTTTTGCCCATTGCGCATTCTCGCGCTGGTTCAGCCCGGTTTTATCCAAAGGGCGCACTGGTTTTGCACATGTTACGGGAAATGATTGGTCGTGAAGAATTTAACCGATCCATCCTCCATTATTTGCAGGAGCACCAGTTTCAAAATGTAGACAGCCACGACTTATTGAATGCCTTTGCAGAAGCCACCGGACATAGCCTAGATTGGTTTTGGGACCAATGGGTACTGAAAGGTGGTGAACCGGAATTCAAGGTAAGTCACCAGCTAATCTCCATCGATGGAAAAAATCACATGGCATTTCAAATACGCCAAGTGCACGGGTTAAACGACTTAAACAGTGTCTTTTCCCTTAAAACCACTGTATCCGTTTACAATGCAGCCGGCGAGCGGTTGGTTCAGCAAGTCTATGTGAAAGAACGTGAAACCTACGTCACCATGCGCTTACCCGACGGTTTCGTCCCCGCTTTTGGCCTGTTCGACGAAGGGGCCACCCATTTGCGGAAGCTTCAATATGAGGGACGAACTCCCGAACAATGGAAAGCGCAAGCGCGCCTGGCTCAAAATGTGCTGGATCGGTATGATGCAGTAGTCGCATTACAATCCCAACCCTGGGAAAGTAAAGTGGCGCTTTATTTACCCTTACTGGCAGGAAAAACATATTTCCCCATCAAAGCAGAAATGGCCAAACAAGCCTTAAAGGCGGCCGAAAAAGATGAGTCGGCCCGCGCCTTTTTCCTAAGCGCACTGATAGATGAAGACCAACAAACCAGAAAAGAAATCCTGCGCCACATGGGCAGCCCAATGCCTTATATGGCGGACGCTTTGGTGAAACAATTCTCGTGGGACGATGCCAGCTACGACTTACTGGGAATGGCCATGGAAGCGTTGGCAGAATTAAACGACGGCCGAATCGACAGTCTGCGGAAAGCAACGGGCTCGTTGTTGGGCAATCGCGGACATCAATACAGAGTCACCTGGTTAGAAGTAGGTGTAAAAACCAAGCAGGCCGATGCCAACGATGCTTTGGCTGAATTGGTTTTGCGATGCGGTCCGTCCTATGATTTCCTGACTCGCGTGGCCGCCTGGCAAGCGCTCTTCCGATTGAATCATTTGAACACCCAAATGCTCGATTACGCCCCACAAGCGCTACAATCCAGCAACACACGTTTGTCCGGCCCCATCCGACAAGTTCTTCGTGATTTTGCCAAACAACATCCTCATGCAAGCACCATCAAAGAATGGATCAACGCCAATGCGAATCATAAAAATCTGATGTGGACCGCCGCTGGTTTGGAAAAATAAAAAATGTTTTACTGTGGGTCATTCCCATGGTCTTACTGGCTTTACCAGTAAGAGCGTATTTATTTAGTGTTTTCGATCATAACGAACACATGTACCTCGCTGCCGCCGAAGGGCTGGCCAGCGGAAAAACACTCTACAAAGACTTTGCTTTTCTCCAAATGCCCCTGCAACCTTGGGGCATTTGGTTTGTTAAGGTTTTGTCTTTCAGTACCTCCTGGATTTGGTCCGGAAAAACTTTGAGTTGGTTGGCCTGGATTGGCGTATGCGTCACCACATTTTTATTGGTTCAAAAAGGAGAAAAAACCTGGCTTTCGGCCACCCTGGTCGCTCTTTGTGTGGGTTTACACCCAACCGTTCTCCGCTGTGCCATGGAATCCAGCAACTACATCCTTCCGGCATGGTGCTGTTTGATGGCTTGGTGGAATCAGAAGCACAACGAAAAATCCTGGGGTGCATTTGCCGCCGGATGCTGGATGGCACTGGCTGTGTCTACCAAACTTTTTTACCTTGCCTTTCTGCCGTTTATTTTTCTTTCTACTCCGAAAAACAAGAGGTACTGGAGCTTGGCGGGAATCACCATAGGTCTGTGGCCAGCTTTGTACTATTTGTTTAGATTTCCAGACGATTTTTTCTTTCAGAACTGGACGTTTCATCATATGACTTCGGCTTGGAGGGCATCGCTAAATTCAGGTACAGGATTCACCTGGATACAAAAACTTCAGTTTTTCAAAGAATGGCTCGCCCACTGGCCCACCGCAGTTTGGATGATGGCCGCTTTGTGGGTTGGTTTTCAACATGGAAAAAAGCAGGGTTACTGGCAGTTTGGTCTGGGAATGGCGGTGTTTGTTCTGTCCATTTTCGTAGCGGTGTATCCGGCACCGTTATTTGAACAATACATGTTGTTGCCATGGTTGGGCGGGGTTTTCCTGCTGTCGCAGGCGCCCAGATTCTCCTTTCGTGTTTGGATAATCCTGGCCTTAGTGCACGTTTGGTCCGATCCCATGGGCATTTTATATCGTCCGTTCAGAAGTTCATTTGTATCAGAAAGCATCGCCATTGGAGAAAAAATAAAAGCGGAAGGGGCTTCATCAGATTGGAACGTCGCAGGATTTTCGCCAACCTACGGACTTGAAGCCGGTTTAACGATTCCGGATGTTTGGCGCACAGGCATTTTCCTAAGCCGATTAGATGAGCGCCTTCATGACGACGAGCGCTGGATTCGGCTAATGGACATGGACACGGCGTTGACAAAAATGCAGCCAGAGGTCATCATCACTGGAGAAGAAGGGGCTTACGATAATGGATTAGCCTCTTTTGCCCAGACCCATTCATACCGGCTTTTGGAAGGAACCGGCCACCTGAAAGTCTGGATTTTACCCAAATAAAAAAACCGACCCTTTAGAGGTCGGTTTATCTAAAAATATCGTGCATTAAGGCTTCTCTGTTCTGGTAGCAGGAGCTGCTTTTTGCTGACGCTCGTTTCTGCGATTTTCGCGGGTTTGAGTAGCGGCTGCTTCATGCTTACCCTGACAACAAGACGCAGAAGCCGTTTCAGATTTACCATGGCAAGATGGTGCGGCTGCCGTTTCTGACTTTCCTTTGCAGGAAGTAGCGGCTTCACCACTTTTTCCTTTCTTACAACAAGATGCAGGAGCTTGTTGGGTAGATGCGGCTTCGGCACGGGTTGTGGTTTGGGCAGAAATACCACCCAACAATCCCAGGCTAAAAACCAAAACGCTGAACATTTTCATAACCATTGTTTCTTAAACTTCGTAAATATACAATTTTCAACAATGAGCATCCCAAAAAACCTGCCTATTTTTGAGGATGATTCAGATATTAAGTTAAAATACGCTTAAACATGCGAATAGACCGATTTCACATTTTCAGCATTTTTGGATTCATCTTCCTATCCACCAATGCATTAAAGGCCCAGGACACCCTTCGTTTTTCTACGCCTACCGTACTTTGCCAAATGTGCAAACGGACGATCGAAAGAGAAGTAGGTTTTTTATCCGGAGTAAAGTGGGTGCAGGTAGATGTAGCCAAAAAAACGACGCAGGTGTTGGTAAAAGGAAAAAAAACCACGGCAGAACTCATTCGAAGCACCATTGCCAATAGTGGCTATGAGGCAGATGGGCAGCCCGCCAATCCAAGCGCCTATCAGCAACTTCCCGATTGTTGCCGTAAAGAATCCACCACCCATGAGTGAGCATGTGGTTACAGACCTGCAATGGAATGACGTCTGGTCGAAAGTAGCACCGGCCACACTGGCTGAATCTTATGACAATGTCGGCTGGCTCATCAAAACCAAATCCTCCTTTTCGCGCGCTTTACTGACATTAGATATTACGCCGGAAGTATTGGAGGAGGCCATATTACGTAGATGCGATTTGGTGGTTTGTCATCATCCGCTCATTTTTAAAGCGGTCAAACAAATTCACGCTTCAGATCCCATTGGAAGCATGCTCATTCGGGCCATCCAAGCTGGGCTGTCGATTTTTTGTGCGCACACCAACTTAGACAATGTCTGGCAACATGGTGTAAATCAAAAATTAGCGGAAAAGCTAGGCCTGCATCTATCCACTTGTGAAATTTTGCAGCCAAAATCCGGCGATTTACGAAAATGCGTGGTGTATGTACCGGGCTCTTACCGAGATCAGGTATTGGAAGCCATGTTCGAAGCCGGGGCGGGAAAAATTGGCGCTTATGCAGAATGCAGCTTTAGAACCACTGGAACGGGGACTTTTTTACCCGAAGACGATGCGAAGCCATTTTCCGGAAAAATAGGGCAGCGTAGCGAAGAAATGGAGGAAAAACTGGAAGTGCTCGTTCCTTCCTGGCGTATGCAAGCGGTGCTTCAGGCAGCCAGACAGGTGCATCCTTACGAAACCATGGCTTATGAATGGTTGGTGTTGGATAATGTACATCAGGAAATTGGCAGTGGCGCAGTGGGACGTTTACCCGAACCGATGCTATTGCAGGATTTTCTGACCCAAACCAAACAGGCGCTTGGCGTGCCTGTGTTGCGGTGGTCCGGCCCTGAACAGCTCATGGTAGAAAAAGTGGCAATATGTGGTGGTTCCGGCGCTTTTCTGATTCCGGCGGCACAAAAATCAGGCGCACAAGTATTTTTAAGTGCAGATTTAAAATACCATGACTTTTTTCTGACCAGATCCAATTTTGCCCTAATTGACACAGGACACTTTGAAAATGAGCAATTTACAACTGAAATATTCTTTGAGGTAATTCGGAAAAATTTTCCTAATTTTGCCGTCCTGAATTCAGAAGTACGTACTAATCCAGTTAAATTTTATTGATATATGGCCACAAAACAGCCAGCACCGGTGAAGGAAATCAGCGTAGAAGACAAACTTCGGGCGTTAATGGATCTTCAAATCGTGGACTCAAGGGTAGATCGAATCCGCACTGTTCGTGGAGAATTGCCTTTGGAAGTAGAGGATTTGGAGGCTGAACTGGAAGGTTTGCAAACCCGCATTCAAAAGAAAAAGGACGAAATTGCTCAGCTGGATGCCGAAATTCAGGGCAAGAAAAACCTGATGAAAGAAGCGGCGACCTTGATTACCAAGTACGAACAGCAGCAAATGAATGTTCGGAACAACCGTGAATTCGACTCTCTTTCCAAAGAAATTGAATATCAGTCTTTAGAAATACAATTGGCGGAAAAAAGAATCAAAGAATTCAAAGCCCGTATCGATTTATTTCAAGAAGATATCAAAGGATACGAAGTTCGTCTAGAAGAGCGTACTGCAGACCTTGGACATAAAAAAGCAGAACTGGACGCCATTATTGCTGAAACACAAAAAGAAGAAACGTCATTGGTTTCCTTCTCCCAGCAATTCGAAGTGCATATCGAAGAACGTTACTTATCTGCTTATCGAAGAATTCGTGGCAATGCTTTCAACGGATTAGCTGTAGTTGCCATCGACAGAGATTCATGCGGCGGTTGCTTTAACATGATTCCACCACAACGTCAGCTCGATATTGCTCAAAGAAAGAAAGTAATTGTATGCGAGCATTGTGGACGTATTTTGGTAGATAATCTCCTCGCAGAAGAAGAACTTGAGAAAATCAACGGAATGATTGTTTCTTAAAACAATCTAAATCCATACATCAGACAAACGCTCCCAAAAGGAGCGTTTTTTATTTTACATATCTGGCATAAATGGCTTTATACGCCTTTCCGCAATGTTCCATGGAAAAGGGCAGAAAGGCCTTTTGGGCATTTTCGGCCAACCTTTCATAAAGAATGGAATCCGTGATTAACTGCTCCATGGCTTCTGCGCATCTTTCCACAGAAGGAACCACATTAGGAACATCAGAAATGAGAAGTCCCGCACTTTGTTCCGAACCGGCTTGAATCATGCTTGCCATATCGCCATGCCGGGTCACGATCACGGGTAAACCATGCGCCAAATATTCAATAAGACTGTATGGCGTGCTTTCAGAGGGAAACCACGAAGGCAGAAGACCAACATGGCTTTCTTTTAAATAAGGACTGGCTTCTTTTACCAGACCTGTAAAAACGATAGAGGCATCGTCGGCATGCTTTTGATGTAATTGACCCAACGCATCTTCCAAAGGTCCGACTAAAACCAGGCGGGTTTCAGGAAAACGCGCATGCACTTTTTTAAACGCTTCTATGGCGACTTCCCAGCCTTTAGACGCTGTTGCCCGGGCGACCATACAAAAGGTAAAAGGCAGGTTCGACGCTTTGACAAAGGCAGGAACGGGATCCAAACCAAGGGAAATTTGTTGACAAGACGGCAAACGCTCCACACCCAAGGAGGGCAACCATGCAATATTAGGTGCCCCAACATAGGTGAGCACTTGCACGCATGACAAAAAGGATTTCAAATGTGCTTCTACCTCCTGTTTTACGACGGGCGATAAACCGGCTATATTGGCCAGGTTATAATCTCCATGCATAGTAATCATCCAGGGAAGATTCGTTTTTTTCTTCAACCAAAAACCCAGCACATCTGCCGAATAACTATGCGAATGGAGAAAACGAATGTGGTGTCTGCGCAGACTTTTCAGCAATTGGCGTCGTTGCCAGGCTTGGTTCCATTTTCTATGTAACTCCTGGATACCGACAAAAGAAGCCAACACACTGCATTTCCAGAACAAATGATTTAAAAATGGCGGTAGAAGCGGACGCTCCTCAAGAAAAGTTACACCCGCTTGTTCAAACAAAACTTTGAAATCCGGATCGGCAACATGTGGTCGCCGGTCCAAAATAAAAATCCGATAATCGGATTGCAGTGCCTTGGCCAATCGCAAAAGAAAAACCTCCGCCCCACCAAGTCGTACCTCATTGATAATAAATAATATCCCAGGCTTTTCCAATGGAATTTGCTTATCGATTATTTTGATTGAGCTAAAAATAGGGTTTGCCAAAGATCCTGATACTGAGCTGCACAAAAGTTCATATCAAATTTTTCAAAGGCCATGGAGGTTGCAGCACACGCTTCCTGATAAACATTAGGTTGTGCGATCCACTTTTCCATTTTCTCTGCGAGGTCCTGTACGCCCGGCTTTTTATCTGGTCCATCATCTATGAGTTGGCCAGCCAATCGGCCGTCTTTGGTTTGCAACATGAGTTCAATATCGCCCCTACGTGAGGCTATTACCGGCCGTCCCATTGACAAACATTCTATGATGGTATATGGTGTGCTTTCGCGAAGTGAAGAAAGTAAACCCGCATGCCAATCGGGCATCACCTGACGGGCATCCGATACATCGGTGCGGAAAACCAAGCCGGGAACAGTGGCATAACGCGTTTGTAAAAAATCCGTGTATGTTCCGGGGGGAATCACCGCCGTAAATTTGGTTTCAGGGAATTTTTCTTGTACCCTACAAAATGCATCTAAAGCGATTTCCCAACCCTTTTCAGCGGTGCTTCGTCCAATCATTCCGAAATGAAACGCCGGCTGATGAACCGGAGGCTGATAAGATTTGGCTTCCAGGCCCAGCCAGATTTGCCGGGATGGTTGCCGCATGGCAAAAATGTCATTGAGCTGGGAAAAAACACTGCTGACCGTAATCACTTGGTCGGCTTCTTTGAAAAGCGCAGCCATTTGCTGGAAATAGGCCTCACGTTCTGCTTCCGGCGCCAATTGATAAATCAGCACCAAAGGACTTGAATGTGTGGTAATCACCCATGAAAAAGAGCCATTGGGTCTGATGTGATTTAGGGTAAAGCAATCCGCAGAAAACAAGTGAGAGTGAACCGCAGAAATCGCGTGTTTCTTCAGCATTCGCGACCAGTACTCAGATTTAGTTTCCTGCCTCCATCGTTTAAACAAACCTTTGGGAGCTGCAGGTACAGGAGGAATCAATGTCGCCTCAGCACTATCCAAAAAAAGAGAGACAAAATGAGGCTGGTTATGTTTCGGATCTATGGTGGTCACGAAAATGCGCCAATCCTTTTTCAATGCCTGCGCCAAACGTAAAATGAAAATTTCCGCTCCACCAGTAGATAAGGCATTGACAACAAATAAAAGCCCGGGTTTTCTTTTCGAGCGCTCCCCCATATGATATCCTAAAATGTGAGACCAAGGTAAGGTTTCAAAAGAGAAATAATGGTTAAACTGGTTAGAAAACCTGCTGAAAAATGTCATTTAGAACAAAAACAACAAAATATATCCTAAAACTAATCGCATTTCCTTTTCTTTGGGATGAAATGCCGCTATGGAACCTTTATCCGTTGCCATTATTACATTTAACGAAGCTCATCGGCTGGAGGCCTGCTTGGCCGCTGTCCAATCTTTTGCCGATGAAGTAGTGATTTTAGATTCCGGATCTACAGACCAAACCCTGTCCATTGCCCAGGCTTTTGGAGCGAAATGCCACACCCATTCTTTCGACGGACATATTGAACAGAAAAACAGAATTCTGCAATTGACCAAACATGCCCTGGTCCTTTCTTTAGATGCAGATGAGGTGGTAGATGCAGCTTTGGCGGAGGCCATTATATCGGTTAAAAAAAACAGACAGGCAAATGCGTACATCGTACAAAGGTTGAATCATTATGGTCCAAAGCCGATTTATCATGGCGGATGGTTTCCGGATCTCAAATGTAGGTTATGGATCAAAACCTGCGGCGAATGGGGCGGACAGAATCCACACGATGCTTTTCAATTGAACCCAGGCATCCAAACACAAACTTTACCCGGTTTTTTGCTGCACTACTCCTTTCCAGATGCCGATGCGCATGCAGAAAAATCCAAAAAATATGCCGCCATTGCAGCTCAAGCTTACTGGAAGGCGGGTAAAAAGGCATATCCAGGACAAGGTTACGTGCATGGTATGGCCCGATGGCTGCGAGATTACATTTGGCGAAAAGGATTTCTAGACGGACAGGCCGGCTGGGATATTGCCGCCATCACGTTTAGAGAAGTTGTATTGAAATACGCCTTGCTTCGGGAGAAAATGAAACAGAAGCGCATCCTATCCGAAGGATAACCCCTATTTTCTGCCCGAAACAGAAACGATTAAAATATAAAAGCCCGAACGAATCCGGGCTTCTCATTTTATGCTTAAAGCGGTTTATCTGCGATTTTGTTGAATATAGGCATTCAAATCGTCGATGCTGCTCTCGAAGGTAAACGCATCATTCACCTGAAAATAATTCGCCGGATCTACCACACGGGCATAGGCGAACTTGGCCATCTCTAATTTGCTTTCTTCAAAAGAGAAAAGTCCAAGCAATTGCACTACCTGAGAAGTGCTGAGGCAATTGGCACTCACCACTTGCTTGGCGGTGGTGATTTTAGATTCCTCGAAGCTCTTGGATTGGATGCTATTGACGGCGGTGCTAAATGAATTTCCGGACATGGCCATGGTGCAATTGGAGGAAGTTTGCACCGCCTGGGTTTGGGCTGGACGCGCGGGCTCCACCATTCCAGTAGTAGTGGTGGTGGTCGTGGTCGTCATGGTCGTTGATTGAGAAGTATTTACCCCAACGCCCATGTTGATTCCTAAATTTACATTCGTAGAAATTTGTTCGCCAGTAACGCCATCGCGGATTTCTACATTCATTCCAATGCCATTGCCGGGCACACCTACATTCATATTGACATTTCCACCGGGTGTGGTGGTGGTCACGGTAGTGGTTTCTCTGACTACTGTACTTGCAGGCGCAGGAGAAGATGTAATCATAATAGATCCATTTCCACCCTGATCTACCGGCGCTGCTTCACGAACAACCATCGTGGCCTGCATGGGCCCCTCACCTTGCCAAGTGGCGACCCATGCTCCTTTTTTATTCTGACGAATGTTATAGGTGGTTTCGGCCCCGGGTTTACAACCAATGTTGGCAGAGAATTCACCGAGAGAAGGATTTTCGAACACCACCCTTAGTTTCAAAAATTCTGTGCGAATATCTGTTGCTGTCACATTGGATTCGGGCGTTGAATTCACCTGTTTACCGTTGGTGTAAGCCACAAACTTCTCACCATTTTCAGTAAAAAAGACCAGATTGCCGGATTGTGCCATGAGACCCAAACTAGCGGCCGTAAGCAGAAGAGTAAGAAAAGTTCTCATATTGATTGAATTAAATGTTTTATCGGCTTAAAACCAAAGGTTGTGCCAAAAAATAAATGTCTCTGATTTATAGGCCGGATAAAAATAAAAAAATGAAAGGAATTATAAATATATCTCTGATTTTCAATACTAAAAAATCATGGACACCTTTTACCAAATCATCTGCAAATGATACGGCATGGCCATTTGCACGCCTTTTAATTGTTGAGCATGTTTTACCCTCTGGTATGTTTGATAGACCTGCTCCAAACCGTAGGTGGCAATAGCCGCTTTGGCTTGCGCGTTCAGACCGCTCAAAAAAGCTTCCAATGGATCTTTAGGCTTGGGCAATTCCACCAGGCTAAAAGATTCTAAACCAGCCAAAGAGGCAGCATGGCGTATGGCATCTTGTAAACCGCCAATCGAGTCGACCAATCCCCTAGCTAGCGCCTGACGTCCGGTCCAAACACGGCCTTCGCCAAGAGAATCTGCTACAAGCGCTTGGTCCAGATTACGACCTGTGGCTACACGATGGGTGAAATCGGCATAGACCTTGTCTACATTTCTTTGAAGCGCCAATTTTTCGCGTTCATGCAAAGGCCGGGAACCCGTAGGGAAATCGGCATGGGAGTTGGTAAGAACGGTGTCGGTGGTGACACCTAACTTTTCATTCAGCATCCGTTGGGCATTGAATAATAATCCAAAAACACCAATGGACCCCGTCAGGGTATGGGCATCTGCAAAAATAATATTGGCTCCGCAGGCGATATAATATCCACCTGAAGCGGCCATATTACCCATGGAAACCACCACCGGCTTTTTTTCTTTTAATCTGGCAATAGACCGCCAAATCAACTCAGAGGCCATGGCGTCTCCGCCGGGCGAATTCACCCGCAACACCACCGCTTTCACATCTTCGTCTTCACGCACTTCGTCCAGCACTTCACAAAAATCATCGGAGGCAATTTGGTCTCCATCTCCTTTTCCCCGAACAATTTCACCGGAAGCATACACAATTGCAATTTGCTCTTTCGCGCTCGATTTGGCTTTGGCCTGCAACATGGCATACGAGGCGTACCGGTCGAAGGCCAGTAGATGAGAAGATTCCTCATCATCCTCTTCCCAACCCGCCTTTTTCCCAAGAATAGCCATCACCTCATCGCGATAGGCAAGGGCTGAAACCATTTGGTGATCAAAGGCTTCCAGCGCAGTAACTACGGATAATTCATTGGCAAAGTGCTGAAGGCTATCGATAGGAATGTTCATTTTTTCAGAAACCGACAACAATACATCTCCCCAAATTTCGTGAAGTAAGGAGGCCATTTGCTCACGGTTGGCCGGAGAAGCTTTGTCCAGAATAAAGGGTTCGACCGCAGATTTAAATTTATTGCCGCTTGGCCGGATGGCATAGGGTTCTACACCAATTTTATCCAAAACTCCTTTAAAAAACATCATTTCTGTACCCAAGCCTTTCCAAACAAAATCGCCATAAGGGTTCAGGAAAATGGAATCTGCCACCATGGACATCCGATAAGCCGATTGGGACATGGATTCCCCGTAAGACAGAATAAATTTTCCACTCTTTTTAAATTCCAATAATGCGCGTTGTATTTCATTGAAATTAGCCATCCCCATTGGGACTGCATTGACCTCCATAAAAATACCTTTCACTTTATCATCTGTGGCCGCATAGCGCAACCCTTCCAGAAAGGTTCGCAAATCGATGGCTCCTTCTTCTTTGCCCTTTGAAAAAGAGTCGAAAGGATTTTCAGGATTTCGGTCTTCCACTGGTTTGGAAAACCTTAAGTGCAGTACCGAGCGGTCTTTTACAGAAATAATAGAGGAAGAAGATGACGTTTCATCCGAGAAAATGGCAGCCACACCAGCGATGGTCATTATGGCAAAAAGCACAGTGGCGATAACCATACCTAGCACAGACCCGACAAAGGCGCCCCAAAATTGTTTCATTAGCGTTATTTTCCCCAAATGTAAAACAGGAAACACGCAACCTCATATAAATGAAACAATTATTTTAGTGAAAAAAACTGAAAAACAGCATCATCAACCCAAAAGAACCCCCATTTGCTCCATGACGGGAATGGAAGTCACATGGTTGGCATGAATGGTTTCAGGCAAAAAAATAAACTTTTTGTCGTACAGCAATCCATCCACATAGAAGCTCACCCAATACTCATTATTGAGTCCAAACACTTCGGGTTGAATGGGTTCTATTTTCACTTTATCTTTGGCTTGAAGCTGGTCGAAATATTGCCGGAGCGTTGAGGTTTTAATGGATTCTCCGTTTATTTCCCCATAACCGCGCGAAGTAACCAGCACATCTTTCAGGATGGTTTCGGTATCATTGATCAAAAAAACGGCCCAATCCGGTTCAAGACCAGGCAAGGCCAAATCTACGGCGGCCACATACACCTGCTTTACCTCCGGATGCTGAATATCTTTTTTCATAGTTGAAATCTTGCTGTTAAAGGCATTTTACGACCATAACCAAAAGCCTTGGTGGTAACGCGCAATACTGGTGCCATTTGAAAGCGTTTAAATTCATGTCGGTTCACCAATGCCAGTACTTTTTGGACCACATAAGGTTCAAATCCCGCTTTCACCAAATCTTCCTGTCCCCATCTCAAATCAATGTACTTCTCCAGTAGGGCGTCCAGTAAAGGATAAGGAGGCAAATTATCCTGATCGAGCTGGCCTGGTTTTAACTCGGCAGAAGGAGCCTTGGTGATAGAACGCAGTGGAATTCTCTCCTGTTTACGGTTGATATATTTGGCCAATTCCCATACTTTGGTTTTATACACATCACCCAAAACAGCTAAACTTCCGCACATATCGCCATATAAAGTGCCATATCCCACGGCTGCTTCACTTTTATTGGTGGTATTCAACAAGACCAAACCATGGTTATTGGAAAAAGCCATGAGCAACAACCCGCGGATTCTGGCCTGAAGGTTTTGTGCCGTCAAGTCTTCCAGTGGCTCACCCAGATGAGGTTGTAAGGTCTCGTGCGCCTGCTGCATCAGCCCCTCGATGGGTGTAATATGGTGATGTATTCCAATATTTTGAACCAGGGCGAGACCATCTTCCATGGCGTGATCGGACGTCCAGGGCGAAGGTAAAAGAACGCCTGTTACATTTTCTTTTCCCAAAGCATCTGCCGCCAAGACCGCTGTTACGGCAGAGTCAATTCCGCCGGAAATTCCCAGTACGGCTTTGGTAAAACCATTTTTCACGAAAAAGTCGCGAATACCCAGTACCAGCGCTTCATAAACATGTTCGATTACAGGCGGAAGAGCCACAGGAACTGGCGCCGGAAGGGCTAAATCCACGGTAAAAACACCTTCCTGAAACCAGGGCAACTGCGCCAAAAACTCACCGTTGGGCTGCACCACCATGGAACCACCGTCGAACAAATAACCGGTGTTTCCACCTACCTGATTGACGTAAACAAAAGGAGCCGTAAGGAAATCGTCCGCCACATGATGAGCCACCATGGCGCGGCGACGTTCGGCCTGGTGCATGGAATATGGAGAAGCGGAAATATTGATAATCACGTCTGGTTTTGGACCCTGCTTCCATTGCTCAAGCAAATGGATGCGGTATGGTCTGCGTTGTTTTGCCGGCAATCCGGCAGGATCTAGTCCGGCGGGATCGGTCACATTCCATGCATCTTCGCAAATCATCAAAGCGAAGGTTTTCCCGTTCCATGTAAAAGGAAGGTTTTCCTGGGCGGGTTCAAAATATCGTGCCTCGTCGAAGATGTCGTAATCCGGTAACAACGTTTTGTGGCGGGTAGCTACAATTTTACCATCCGCCAGGAAAAGGGCGGAATTATGCAGCATTTTTCCGAATCCGGACGTATTAAAAGTTGGCGCTCCCACAATCATGGCGGGAAAACCGGAAGCGGTGGCAGCTGCCAATTGGCCGATCGTCTTTTCTACCCTTTTGAGAAATCCTGCATTTTGCAGCAAATCTTCGGGAGGATATCCGGTGAGACATAATTCGGGGAAAACAACCATTTCAGCACCTTGTGACCGGGCCACCCGGGCTGCATCCACAATCCGGAGCATATTTCCGTCCAGATCACCAATGATCGGATTCACTTGAGCTACGGCTATTTTCATAACAAGATTTTGTTTGAAGTCGAGGAATGATAACAATTAAGGCTTATCTCGGTTCACAATGGCAACACCAGCCAAAATAATGGCCATACCCAAAAAAGTATGAACCGTAATGGATTCACCCAAAAACCACCCCCATATTAAAGCAAAAAACGGAATTAAATATGTAACAGATGCAGCAAAAAGTACGGAAGTGTATCGAATCAGGTAATTAAACACAATCACCGCAATAGAAGTACCTATTACACCTAAAAGTACGATGTAGGCAGTCGCTTTAAGATGTGCTTCACTAGACACCATTTCCTGGAAAGAGCCAGAGACGGCCAAACCAATGAGACCAGGAATTCCTCCCATAAGTACGGAAGCTCCGGTTATGGTAACGGCATCCAGATGTTGAAGTTTATTTTTTATTAGATTGGTCGAAAACCCATAACACACGGCACCCAGAAGGGGCAGTAGCGCATAAAAAAGCATGGAAGCATCGGACCGCAGTCCATTTTGACTTAGAATCAGGTAGGAGGTGCCCAGCAGTCCTGTCAGAATTCCGGCGATGCCCCATTTACCCACGCGCAGTTTAAAAAGAAACATACCAACGATTAAGGTAAACAAAGGGGCGGTAGCATTAATGATGCCGGCCAGAGATGAGTCGATTCTGGAAATCCCGATGGCAAAGAAAAAAGCTGGAATGGCAGACCCCAACAGACCGGTGAGCAAGAGCCAGGGCCAAGAGGCCCTGGGAATTGAAGACCATCTTGGGAGAAACCATGGAAGCAATGCAATACATGCAAAGCCAAGACGCATAGCGGCCACCTGAACCGCAGAAAACATGACCAGACCCTGCTTCATCAAAATGAAGGAACTTCCCCAAGTGATGCCCAGAACGGGGAGGGTAGTAAATTGCCCGGATTTAGTTGCCAAATTAAACACCGGGCGAAGGTAAGAAAATCGCCCGCATCTCGCATAAAAGCGGCCATTACCAGGATAAAATCACCTGACCATTTCCGGATTGGAAACCGGCAGTTTGGGTAGTAGAAGAAGTTCCTGAAGGGTTTACGTATCCGGAACCACCTCCTGCTCCATTAATTTGCATTCCGCCGCCGCCATACCAGCCTCCTCCTCCTCCGGTTCCAGAACAGCAGCAGGCGCTATTACTAAGGCCATTTCCGCCCACACCAAATGCACCATTGCCGGCGAAAGCTGCGCCAGGTGAGCAACCACCATTATTATACCTCCCGCCACTTCCACCAGCAGATTGAGTTCCGCCTTGCGCCCAGTTTCCTGCACCCAAAGTAGAGCCCTGACCACCTGTTAATCCGCCTCCTGCTCCACCATTTCCCTGAGCTCCGCCTCCGCCACCGCCAGCAACCACGATGCGATCATTCAAACTTTGGCCTCCACGACGTAAATCTGAAGCACCGCCGCCACCGCCGCCAGATACAACCCCGCTACCTCCGCCATTCCACCCAGCCGCTTCCAATGGATTGGGTGTGCCACCTACGTATACGAACAACGTTTCACCCGGAGTTACCGCTAAAGTGGTTTGAACACGACCTCCCAAGCCCCCTGCACCGCTTCCAGAATTACCTGTTCCACCTTGTGCTCCCCTTACATCTACCTGCAAAGAGGTAACACAAACCGGCACGACAAAAGTTTGAGCGTTTCCTGTAAAATTAAATGTTTGGGACTGGCCCATGGGCATGGCTGGGCAATTTTGTATCGTTATATTTTGAGACTGTGTGGCCGTGCAACCCAACCCATCTGTTACGGTAAGAGAAATGGTATAACTACCAGTAGAACCATATGTAAAGCTAGGATTTTGAGTTGTGGAAGAAGATGGCGTGGCACCTGTGGCTGTCCAGGCATAAGTGAGTCCAGGACCAGCCGGGCCAGTAGCCTGAAAGGGTGCATTCAGGATAGCCGTAGTGCCGGGCAGAGTAAACGTGGCCGAAGGTGGATTCGGGCAAAGAATCGCCGTAACTTGCTGTGTGGTGGAATCTTTACACCCAGAGGCATCGGAAACGACCAATTTTAAAGAATAGGTCCCGGCTACGCTGTAGAAAAAGTAGGTTGCGCAGCAACAGAGGTCACCGGAGAAGCACCAACGGCGGTCCATTGATAAGTAAGTCCGGGAGCGGATGGTGCTGTTACCTGGAAACTACTATTTACGACGACCGAAGAAGGTGCAGAAAAAGTGGCGGGAGGTGGCGCTGGGCAATTACAATACACATGTTGCCATCCGGAAGGCATAAATATGTCGATACAGCCATCTGTTGTATTGTATACCACCAGCCCATGAGCAGGATTGGAAATGGCATTTCGTTCCGTAAGGGTAAGTCGTGGTGGTAAAAAGCCTTGCTGATTGCCACCAATATCTAAAGCGGCTGAAGGATGAGGCGAATTGGTATGAATACCTACCGATTGAGCAAAAAGCTCGCAAGGAAGTATTCCTAATAAGCAAAACAACAAGCATCGAAACGTCATCATCGAGTAAATGATTTTATATCAAAAAAAGCGGCCGAAGCCGCTTAAAGAAACAATTAGCCTCTTTCAACCAGAAAAAGGCCACTTTACGAAAGTCTTTTTAAGCCTTTTTAAATTTAAATAAAAAGAATTTAAACACAATACGCAAAGATTCAATCGTAATATTCTAACCGAACAATGGGCGTAGTGGGATGTGCCTGGCAGGTCAGAATATAACCTTGAGCCACTTCTTCTTTGGATAAAATATTGTTTTCGTCCATAGAGGCTGCACCTTCCAATACACGCGCCATGCAGGTGGAGCAAATACCCGCCTCACAAGAAAAAGGAGGATCAATGCCTGCCTTTACTCCAGCCTGAAGAATGGTGGTTTTATCCTCGATGAGCAGTTCGTATTCTTTTCCGTAAAGGGTCACAAAAACTTTGCTGCCTTTTGCCGGAAGCTGAACGGATTCTTTTTCAGGAACTTTTGCGGAAGCCACAGGTACAGAAAAATATTCAATTGTAATTTTATCTGCAGCTACCCCCAACAGACCCAGCCCTTGCACCACACCTTCCATCATGGGCGCGGGACCACAAAGGAAAATTTTGGCCTCATGCAAATTCTCCTGAATGGTTTCTGTAAAGATGTTTTTCACCGTACCCGCATCTAAACGACCCAAGCCACCAGACCATGTCATGCCTTTCGTATCGTCTACCCAATAATGCGCTTTCAAACGATTTACATATTGTTGCTGAAGGGCATCCAGCTGACTTTTGAAAATAATAGATTCAGGATCACGGTTCGCATACACCAAGGTAACCCGGCTTTGAGGTTCAGCTTTCAGCACCGTTCTGAGAATAGACATCATGGGCGTAATGCCGGACCCCCCGGCAATGAGCAAATAATGTTGCGATTTCTGCGCATCCAGTGAAGGTACGAAACGCCCTTCCGGCACCATAACATCGATGGACAAACCAATCTGAAGACGTTCATTGAGCCAGGTAGACATTTTCCCTCCGTCTACTTTTTTCACGGCCACCGTGAGAACCTCATCTTCTAAAGGAGATGAACAAAGAGAATAAGCGCGTCTTACCTCTTCCCCATCTATTTGCATACGAAGGGTTAAGTATTGACCCGCCTGGTAAGCGTAGTCCATTTTCAGGTGATCCGGAACACCAAAAGAGATGGATATGGCATCCGGGGTTTCCTGTTTTTTATTGACAACGGGTAAAGAATGGAATTTTGCCATGAATTAGTCCTTATTTTCGTGTACGAAGGTAATAAAAGCAAATGAGTCGTATCGAAAGAATTCTGGTGGCAGGAGCCACGGGACTTACAGGGAGATCTGTCATCCAACAATGCCTTACACATTTTCCCGAAATTGAGATTAAAGCATTGGTCAGAAACAAAGTCCAAGATTTTCCTTCTTCCATAAAACAGATTGTAACAGATTACCATCATCTGGAAGATATTCAGGAAGCCATGGAGGCAGATGCGGTATTTTGTTGCCTGGGTACTACTCGAAAAAAAGCGGGAAGTGTGGAAGCCTTCCGTATGGTAGATGTGCAATTTCCCATCGCTTTGGCCAAAAGGACACGCTTCTTCGCAGATCGGTTCATGTTAATTTCCTCGACTGGTGCCGGGAAAGCCTTTCCAAACACCTATTTAAACGCCAAAAGAGACGTAGAAAGAGGCATTATGGCGCTGGGCTTTCCATGTACCCATATTTTCAGACCCGGAATTTTAGCCGGACCACGCCAAGAAAAACGCCCCGCAGAGCAATGGGCCCTTCGCATGATGCAGTCCATTTCCTGGCTTTTACCAGCTGCTTACAAACCCATGCCGTCCGACACACTGGCCCTGGCCATGCTGCGTGCTGCGCAACTGGAAGAAAAAGGCATCTTCATTTATGAAAATGAAGACATTCCAGCCATCGCGCAGGGAGCAAAAGTCAAAAAAAACACCCTCGGACTAGGTATTTAAACCAAGTAGTGAAGGGTTTGGCTTTAAAATTGTAAGCGCTTCGGTCATGAAAACCAGGTTGATCCAATGCTATGTTCTGATTTTGTGGTGTGGATGGACGGCAGCCGGGTTACCGGCACAGCACGTACGGCTGGCACCAATGGCGGAAATCTTCGAAATGGGAGGCGCCAGAGGAATGGGCTTTGGACTGAGGGTGGAGGTTTTTGTAAGTCACGCTATAAGTTTGGATTACCAGTATTTATTCGGACAAAATACCCAAGGAAATTTTTACACGCATTATCCGGGCACCATGGCTGGAGCACTCATGCTTTCTACCCAATATTACGCCAATCCATGGAGTGTAAGCCAGTGGTCTTACCAAGGAACGGACGGACTACTTGCCCTGGCGTTACTTGTACCGGAAGGCATTAGTCTGCATTTGTATCCACATGACAAAATAGAACTTGCACCCTTTATTGCCCCATTAGGCGCGGGGTTCAATGTGAGAAATAACAATCGCTCTTCCCTTTGTGCCACACTGGGACTGCGGGCGCATTATAAACCTGTGGAGTTTCTTTCCATCTCGCCCCACCTTGGCATGCGTGCTTTGTATAGCACAGGTGATGTAGGACTGGTTTATGGATTAGGTATAGGGTTTTCATTTTAAAAGCCATACCTTCGCTGGAGAAAGAGCAACGAATGCGCATCTGGTTTTCTCTCCTTTGGCTTTTCTCCCTTGTTCCCTTCGGAGGAAAATTATCGGCTCAACCCTTGAGTCCTGTTCAAGTAACCGGTTATATTGTTGCGGCAGATTCTGTTCGCCCCATTCCCTATGCCACGGTCATGAATCTTTCTAACAGAAGGGGCGCTTATTCCGGTTACGATGGGTATTATACTATTGTGATGGACAGAAAAGATACGCTTGAATTTAGGGTACTGGGCTTTGAAAGTCAAAAATTCTTTTTACCCGAAGGACTTTCTACCTCCTATTTTACTTTGAATGTGCTTATGCGGCCCACCCGTTACACTTTGGAAGAAGTACGCTTCGATCCGTTTGCCTACGAACGGGTTTTGCAGTCTATGCGGTCGCTTCCTTTACCTGAACACGAAACCCGTGTAACCGATCCAGCCATCGGGAAATCTTATTCTGCCCCAAGGATGGGGGCCGGCTTGGTGTTTAGCGGGCCATTTACCTCGCTGTACAATAAGTTTTCGCGCCGAGCTAGGGAAATGCAGAAATTGGAAGAGCTGTTGGCGGAAAGAAACCCAAGTGTAGAAGCCAGCAGAAAACTCACCCCTGAACTCATTCAACAAGTAACGGGCTTACAATACGAAGACATTCAGGATTTTGTAAAATACTGTCAATTGGGAACAGATTTTATTTATCAAGCTTCCCTGTACGATTTAATGGTAGCCATAGACCGGTGTCACAAACAATTCGTTTTGGCTTATCCTGAACTAAAGCCTGCTGCGCCCAAAGATTCCATACCTCCGAGATAATGGGATTGTCTTTTTAATCAGTGAAACGCATTTTCTTTAAGAGCCATCGAATGGGAAAGGGCGAGTGGTGTCGGCAAATGTCGAGGGACTTCCGACCGCTGAAAACAATACTCTACTTCAAAAAAATCTTCACTGAAACCATAAGAGTAGTCTTCAGGAATGACTTTTCTTTTCCCGCCGATTCATTCAGCTAAAATTTAAAAATCAAACGTATCCATCCTAAATCCTTGAAACCGTCAAGAGGCTTCAA
The DNA here is from genome assembly GCA_964578885.1 of uncultured Candidatus Competibacteraceae bacterium. Taxonomy (GTDB): domain Bacteria; phylum Bacteroidota; class Bacteroidia; order CAIKAF01; family CAIKAF01; genus CAZRHR01. Next base: position 64,513 of record CAZOEO010000019.1, read on the forward strand.
TGCCTGCCGATTCATCCCCTCGCCGATTTTAATCGTTTATAAACGTTTATTTGCCGACTCAGGTGGTGAGAAAGTTGTAGCTTGTCGCCTGGGGAGGAGGAGCGGTGGCCCCCGGGAGAACCGTCGCCTGAAACGCCCTGATTACGTTTCAAATGTCCGTCTTCAAGAAATTTTCCATTTAGGCACTCAAAATGGCGAGCCGATTTTATCCGTTTATAAACGTTTAATTGCCGACTTAGGTGGTG
>CAZOEO010000020.1:0-62159 GCA_964578885.1 uncultured Candidatus Competibacteraceae bacterium
AATGTGCTTTGCTTCGGAAATGCCACCGGACAAATCGACCTTACGCCACAAGGTGGAACTGCCCCATACTCTTTCGTTTGGTCTAACGGAGCAACAACGGAAGACATCACCGGATTGGCTGCTGGTAACTACTCCGTTATCGTCACCGATGCGAACAACTGCGTAAACAACTCTCTTTCTGTAAATATCACCCAACCAGCGGCCGCTTTAACACTCGGTTCTCAAGTAACGGACGTGCTTTGTTTTGGAAACGCCACCGGACAAATCGACCTCACACCACAAGGTGGAACAGCTCCTTATACTTTTGTTTGGTCTAATGGTGCAACAACGGAAGATATCACCGGATTGGTCGCTGGTAATTACTCTGTGGTCGTGACTGATGCGAACAATTGTACCGCAAATTCACAATCATTAGCCGTTACTCAACCGGCTGGAGCACTCAATCTTATCTCGCAAATAACAAGTGTACTTTGTTTTGGAAACAATACGGGACAAATCAACTTGACGACTCAAGGTGGAACAGGCCCCTACAACTACCTCTGGTCTAACGGAGCCACAACGGAAGACATTGCCAATTTAACTGCCGGCAATTATGCCGTTTCGGTCACAGATGCCAACAATTGCACGGCATCGCTTGCACTTACCATCACTCAGCCAGCGGCAAGCCTAATGTTGAGTTCACAAATTACCCCAGTTCTTTGCTTCGGAAATGCCACCGGACAAATTGATTTAACCGTTCAAGGCGGAACTATGCCTTACAATTTCCAGTGGTCCAACGGAGCAACCTCCGAAGATATTTCTGGAATTTTGGCAGGTAATTATGGCGTGAATGTTATCGACGCAAACAATTGTATCGCCAACCTCAATGTGGTGGTGGCTCAACCTGCAGCTGGTCTAACCCTGTTATCACAAGTGACTAATGTGCTTTGTTTTGGAAATGCCACAGGACAAATTGATCTTACTCCACAGGGTGGAACAGCCCCTTACAGTTTCCAATGGTCAAATGGCGCGACTTCTGAAGACATCAGCAGCTTGCCCGTAGGCAACTATTCTGTTCTGGTTACAGATGCTCAAAATTGTACATCCAACTTATCTGTTGATGTTCAACTTGTTCATCCACAAATTGATGTCGCCGCTCAAGTTATTCCTGCACACTGTTTTGGCGCCAATACCGGTGCCATCCACCTGACCATTACGGGTGGCTCTGGACCTTATTCCGTCCTTTGGTCCAATGGATTCATGGGTGAGGATCTTATCAATGCGTCCGCAGGTGTGTATCAGGTTGGCATCCAGGACATCAATAACTGCTTTGTGCAGCATATTTTCCAAGTTGGACAATCTGGTCAAATGGCCGTTTCCGGGGTGGTGCTGCCCCCATCCTGCCACAATACAAATGATGGTCAGATTACAACGCAGATACTCGGCGGAATGGCTCCTTATGCATTTCAATGGAATATTGGGGCAACCACTCAGAATCTGCAGGGAATTCCTGCCGGCGTTTATGAAATTGAAGTGACAGATGCACAGCTCTGTCAGGAACGGGTTACATTCACCGTAATCGCTCCCGATCCAATAGAAATCACAGGTGTGGTAAAACCAAATGTCTGCGAAGGTGACTTGAATGGAGAAATTATTGCTGTAGCTTCCGGAGGAACAGGCCCTTATCAGCTTACCTGGGAAAATGGACAAGTGGGCAGTCATAGGTTCAATCTTGGTCCCGGCAACTATCAGGTTCAAGCTTTTGATCAAAATGGATGTTCTGCACAACAAAACTTTAGCATCCTTCCTGTAGCGCCAATCCAAGCATTCGACGACCAACAGGAACACATCATTTTCTCGGGTGAATCGGTTCAACTGCAACCTTTCTTCTTCGGAGGAGAAACGCCTTATACTTTTGTTTGGACGCCTTCCGAAAGCCTCTCTTGTTCAGATTGCATGGAACCTTGGGCCTCGCCGTTGATTACCACCGACTATGTCGTACAACTGACCGACGCCAGAGGCTGTACTTCAACCGCCAAGGCCAAAGTCATCGTTCTTCATGATCTCTACATTCCAGATGCATTCACGCCAAACGATGATGGTAAAAACGACTTTTTTGGCGCAGTTGCCAGAGCCGTCGTAGAATACGAACTCCTGATTTTTAATCGATGGGGTGAACTCATCTTCGAATCAAACGACCTGTCACGAGGTTGGGATGGCATGTACTTGGGCGAAGAAGCACAACAAGGTGTTTACACCTATAAGTTGTACGCAAAAATGCCAAATGGCGATCGCAAAAGAGCCATCGGACGGGTGACTCTGCTGAGATAAAAGTCACCGTTTCAAAAACGATTTCTTTCCGGAGGGTTTCGGCCCTCCTTTTTCATCGTAGGTATCCTGACGTATTTTGGCGAATTCACTCCTTATCTTTAACCCAAGGATTTCTTCGTTTAAAAGTCAGCCCGTCATGATTCACTTTTTACATACTGCAGATTGGCATCTGGGAAAAAAAATATATAGTCAAGAACTTAAAGAAGACCACCAATTATTTTTCCAATGGCTTTTTGAACTTCTCAAACAACGCAAACCCGACTGGCTTTTGGTCGCGGGCGATGTGTTCGACCATGCCAACCCTCCCGCCTGGGCCCTTGAAATATATTACCACTGGATGGCGCAATTCGCTAAACTGGGCGTAAAAATCATCATCACAGGAGGAAACCATGACGGCCCAGACGTTTTGCAAGCTCCTGAAGCGCTTTTCTCTCATTTTAATATCCATGTCGTTGGTTCCGTTTCCAGCGCGAAAAACAATCTCATTATCCCACTTGGTGAAAATCTTATCTGTGCTGCAGTACCTTATCTGCGCGACAAAGACATTCGCATGGCATTGGAAGGCGAAAGTCCGGAAGATAGAATCGCCGCCGTTCAGCAAGGCATCCGGTTGTTTTATGAAAAAACGGCCGAAGAAATGAAATCCCAATTTCCTGAGGCCACATATGTAGCTATGGGGCATTTATTTACCCAAGGCGCAACCACAAGCGAAAGCGAACGGGATATTCAAGTCGGAAATTTAGGCTGGTTCGATGCCGCTGTTCTGGAGCAACATTTTTCATATACAGCCCTTGGACACATTCACCGTCCGCAAAATATTGGAAAAGAAGGAAAAGTAAGATACTCGGGCTCCCCTATTCCTTTGTCTTTTTCTGAACAACACGAAAAACAAATCGGATGGCTCTCCTGGGACGGGGAAAAAATCACCCACGAGTCCATTCCCATTCCAACTTTCCGAAACTGGTGGCGACTAGAAGGTAGTTTCGACGCGGTAAAAACCTTGGCCATGCAGCAAACATCTACCGCACCACTAATGCCCCTGGCCGAAGTCAGAATTGTGGAAACTACAGGACAAGCCGCGCTTCTCTCCGATATTCAAGATTGGGCCCAACAATGTCAACAACAGCATCCCAACGGACTTACCATCGTACATCACCAGGTTACTTTTTTAGATCGGGAAAAATCACTTGATGCCAACACGCCTCCTCCCAATCCGGAGGCATTCCAACCACCGGCACTTTTCCTCCAACTCATGGAGCGATACGACATTCCGGAAGAAGATTTAGAGGAATTACAAATCACATTTGGCGAATTATGGGATCTTTTCCATGAAAATCCTGCCCAATTATGAAAATCATCTCTCTATATATCCGAAACATTCAAGCGCTAAAAGGCGAGCATAAAATCGATTTCACCCAGAACCCTCTGGCTGAAGCGGGTCTCTTTGCCATTACAGGGCCTACCGGCGCAGGGAAAAGCACCTTGCTGGATGCCATCTGCCTCGCTTTGTACAACGAAGTGCCCCGATTTGGAAAAATCACAAAATCAGTAGTGCTTGAGAAAGGTGCCATTCTCGCCAAAAATACTCGGGAAGCCGTGGCCGAAGTGGTGTACCAAACCTCCAAAGGAACTTACCGAAGCACTTGGTCCATCCGACACAACAGAAATCACAGCCTGGAAGACTACCACATGTCCGTTGTGCAATTGGAAACCAATGACATTCTTGATCTTAAAAAATCACAGGTTCCCGACAAAAATGCAGAACTGATTGGGCTGAATTTCAACCAATTTCTCAGAGCCGTTGTATTGTCCCAAGGCCAATTCGCCAAATTCTTACAAGCGAAACATACGGAAAGGAGCGAACTGCTCGAACGCATGACGGGAGGACAGATATACAGAGACTTATCTGCACATTGTTATCGACATTATCAAAAAATTCAGGAAGATTATCTACGAATTCAAGAACAGCAACAGCAGCTTTCACTGTATTCTCCGGAAGAAAGAACCCAACTGGAACAGGAAATGACCAACCTGACGCAAAACAGGAACGTCAAACAAAAAGAGCTTCAGGAAATCACAGCGTCCCTGCAACAATTTTTGCGGTATCAAGAACTTCAGGCATCCATTCAAAAAGAAAAAAATAACCTCCTGAAACTTGAAAATCAAAAATCTGATATTCAATTAAAAAAGTGCGCAATTGATTTACACGAAAAAATCAAACCGCTTTTAGCAGACATTAAATGGCTTTCACATATTACAGAAGATTTTAAAGAACAAACAAAAAAATATCAACAACTTCAAAATCAACAGCAAACCTATCAAAATCAGCAACAACAGCAAGAGACAGAGTTGCTTTCCCTAAATTCGGATCACCTGACCTGGCAGGACTGGTTTCTTCAAAAAGAAGAGGAAATCATGGGCATTCAGCAACAAATAGATGTAGCGCAAAGCCGTTGGACAGATGCCCAAAAACAGCTTCAGAACTTTTTCGCCAATCAACCTGAACGAGCCAAGGTTTTAAATGAAAAAAACGCCAACGAACTCCAAGATCTTTATCAGCAATATTTAAACAAAAACCAATCCAGGCCCTGGTTCGGCATGAACGAAGAAGAATTGTCTGCCGCATCGGAAACACTCATCAAAGAAAAAACCGACAACCAGGAGCTTCTGCAAAAGGCCGAACGAAAAACGGAAGTACAAAATAAAATGCTCCAACTACAACAGCAGAATGAAACCCTTCATGAGCAATTCCTTCAGTTGAAAAAACAGGAAGAAAATGTCGCGAAAAGTTGGCAAAATGACCAAACACATTTCACAGAATTGCGCAGTAAACTTCCATATTATGAAGTCATTAATCTAAGAGAAAACCTTGCACCTGATTCTCCTTGTCCGGTTTGCGGTAGCCTGAACCATCCCAATGCCCACGAACCTTTGCCGGACACGTCCACCCTTAAGGAAATGGAAGCCGCTTTGGAAAAGGGAAAAGAGCACCTTCAGCAAATTCGACAACAAATAGCCACCCTGGCCGGGAAAATAGATTTCCTTCAAAATGAATTAACTGCCTTAAACCCTGTGCTGAACAATTTTGGAGAAACGCCGGACATAGCCACCCTGCAAACTCAGAAAACAACCCTCACAGAAAAGCTGGTTTTACTGGACACCTTTAAAAAAGAACAGCATAATCTGCATTCCCTTCAACAACTCATCCAGCTGAAAACAACTGAAAATGAACATGCTGAATCTTTAAAGTCGTTACAAATCCGCATGAAAAGCAGTTATCCGGTTGAAACACCTCTTTCATGGATTCGGGAAAACAAATCCGCATGGCAGGAAAGAAATATTCGGATTCAGGCTTTAACCAGCCAACTTACCAGTCTTGAAGCAGAGGTAACACAACGTCGGAGCAAGTGGGAAGAAGTAAGCCAACAAGTTGCGGAAAAAGTAAAACAAGCTGGTTTTAGCCAAATTGAAGAAGTACAATCTGCCGCCCTTCTTCCGGAGCAACTTGAACAATTTCAATCTGAAATGGTGACCTGGGAAAAAAACATTCAGGCCACACAAACTCGTCTGGAGGAAAAAGAAAAGGACTTGGCTCAAATTCCCGACGTTGTAGCCACTTGGCATCCCGAACAACTTCAGACCAGTCAAAAAATCCTGGAACAGGAAATTCATGTTTTGGGTGAAACCCTGGGACGTACGCAGGGACTTCTGGAGCAAGACCGTGAAAAACAAAATCAATTTGCCCAACTGCAAACCACTTTACAGGAAAAAGCCGCCTACAGGGACCGCTGGGGCAGACTCAACGAAAAAATCGGAAGTGCCAATGGAGATAAGTTTAGTAAAATGGTTCAGGCACTTCACATGGAAAGACTGCTTTGGTTAGCCAATCACCGACTTGTTCAAATGACCCCACGCTACCGTTTTGTCACCCGAAAAAATGAAGCGTCGGTCAGCCAATCCGACGATTTATTCATTGAAGATTTGTTTATGGGTGGAGAAATCCGTGCCGCCAGTACCTTGTCCGGTGGCGAATCCTTCCTTACCTCTCTGGCTTTGGCTTTGGGACTTTCAGACATGGCAGCCGGGCAAATCCAACTTTCCTGTATGTTTATCGACGAAGGCTTCGGAACACTGGATGGAGAAACCCTCGATCTCGCGCTCGATACCCTTGAAAAATTGCAGGCCGAAAGCCAAAAAACCATCGGTATTATCTCCCATGTTCAAGGACTAAAAGACCGCATTTCCACTCAAATCCAATTGAAACCTATGGGAAATGGTGCCTCTACCCTACATATTACTGGTCCAAAAGAAAGAGCGCATTAAGTTTTTAAACCGTGTAAAGCACTCCTTACCCCAATTTTAAACTGAATCCAGACAATTGTTGTACAAAACATAAACGCTTTACCGACACAGAGCAAAATGATGTCCGAAAACAACATGTCCGGTACGCGCTTTCTCCAAACATCGTTGCTTTTCCATGAAACGTCGTGAGAATTTGCTGAAAATCTCCTAATTTGCCACCATGAAAAACAGGTTCATCCTAGGGCTCTCACTGCTTTTTACCGCCTTTTCCGGCACTTGGCTATCGGCTCAACAAGCCGCGGAACAACTCCGTCAAATCAAACAAAGACAATCTCAACTCACACAGGAGCAATCGCTTTTAACAGATTCTCTGGAAAACGTGATGCTGCGGCATGTGCAAGATTTATTGGATGGCATGGGTTTTCCCTCTGAAGGAGACATTATCCGCCATCCCGGTTTCGCGCTGCAATATGTTGAAGCGCATGAACAGGCCAGATGGGTGATGCACGTCATTTTACCCGACATCAAAGACGGCAGAGAAGGGCGAACCAATCGCTTTATGGAAGACCCGAAAGTCACCACCGGAAGCGCCCAGGAAATTGACTATTTCATCAAAGAAATGAAACCAGATTCATCTGGCTATAAATACATTGGCTTCGGTTTCGACCGAGGTCACCTCGCCCCTTCAGCCGATTTTAAATGGAGTAAAAAAGCGTTGGCGGCCTCTTACTATTATTCCAATATGTCGCCACAAAGAGGAGTCTTGAACAGAGAAAGATGGGCCGAACTGGAGGGACTTTTGCGCGAAGTCGTTTTAACCCATGACCAACCCCTGTATGTGGTGACCGGACCTGTTTTACTAGACACACTGCCTGTTATCAAAAGAAGTGTAAACGGGCTCACCATTCCCTATCATTATTGGAAAGTGGCGTATGATCCCGCCAGAAAGCAAGCCATTGGATTCGTTATGCCCAATCAGGCTTGTCCACATCCGCCGGAATGGTATGCCGTATCCGTGGATTCAGTAGAAAAGCTAACCGGATTAAACTTTTTCTCGCAGCTGCCGGACAGTATCGAAAACAGGGTGGAAGCCAGTTTTCAAGTACCCATGTGGCTTCCGGAACGCCAACAAGGTGAAGTATTGCCATTGGCACAAAGCAGGTTACCCAGAGGCGCACTTAATACCAAAGGTTTAAAACAACTTTTCCCCGCAGAAGGGCCTAAAGCTACCATTTGTGGCACCGTCGTTTCCGCCACCAGAAGTAAAAAAGGGCATGTATTTCTGAATTTCGACAAAAAATTCCCCAACCAGGTCTTTTCAGTGAACATTTGGGAAAGTAATCTTCGGAATTTCCCCTATGCACCGGAAGTGGAATTGATGCAAAGAGAAATCTGCGTGACAGGCAAGTTGCACGAAAGAGATGGTGTAGCCGGTATGAATGTGGAACGCGAAGAACAGATTTACGTAATCGACGAAGATCCATATTAAGCCATCTTTCGGGTAATCGGAGTCGTTCCCGCTTCCGTAGCGTATGACAATAAGGCGCACAAAATGGCGAAACCCCGTTGACAATTTAGTTTTCCCGACCGGAGCTCCGCAACGTCTTAGGAAGCGGGGGGCCTTTCTTTGTTTACTTTCGTTGGGCAAGCAAGGAAAGGTTTCCTTTGGAAAGCTCATCATTGACCATGCTCCAATTTTCAACTACTTGGATAGACTTCAGGAATTGATGATGGCAGGACGATGAGGAATTGATTTGAATGCCGGATGAGTGGTTATGCCAATGGATTTGGGGAGGTGAAGTGTGTGTTTTTCTAACACTAAAAGTACTTGGAAGGCACTCAATTGAGGTAGATTCAAATATCTTTAAATCAGTATTTTATCAGGCAAAGACAAGTATTTGTGGCCTTTCTATGGCTGTAAAACCTTTTGGTTTTACAGAAAATGTTCTGTAAAATAAGTTGTACTTTTTGACCAACCATCTAATTCTATTGAAGAAGATTGCGATATCTGGAATATAAACGCAATATTGGGTTTATGGGGATGTTACCGGTCATGCTAAAAACCGACAGAACAAAATAAATTGACAATATGAGTTCAATCTTTTCAGCTAACGAACCCTAACTTGGCTACCTTTATCAGGTACATTACGGTTTGCTGCTTATTGTTTCCGAGCAGAACCAAGATGCGAAACTTCTGATTGAACAAATTGACGACATAAGCATTGACACACCAGACGGACTTGATGTTTACCAAACAAAATTGCATATCAATTCAGTTGCAAACCTGACAAACGCAAGCACAGACCTTTGGAAAACTATCAGAGTTTGGAGTGAGGGAATTACAGGAGGACAGTTCAACCCTGACAATTGCTTGTTTAATTTAATTACAACAGCAGAAGCATCAGACGGCACTATCCCTTTCACATTAAAACAGGGAACTAAAGACACAAGAGATATTGCAGCAATTTTAAAATTGCTTTTAGAAGTTGTTGCAACTTCTAAAAACGAAACAAACAAAGCAGCTTACGCTGCTTTTATTGCTTTGAGTGAGGAACAGCAGAAGAAGTTAATCAAGAACATTTCAATAGTTGATTCTTCGGTTGATTTAAACGAGGCAAAAGACAGCATCAAAAAACTTTTGTTTTACTCAACTACTCCTGATAAAGTTGAAGCATTGTATCAGAGATTAGAAGGTTGGTTTGTTGGAGAAGTGATTTTGCAATTGCAGAATCAAAGAGCAGAAATAACGGGCAAAGATGTTCAAGACAAAATACTTGACTTAACTGATAGTTTCAAAGCAGATAATTTACCAGCAGACTTTACAGAATCTATTGCGGCAGACGAAGGACAACTTTCACCTTATCGCAGCAAAATTTTTGTGAAGCAATTGGAAGCGGTTGGCTTTAAGTCCAACTCCAAAATAATCAGTCATGCAATCAGCGATTACCATATGGCATTTAGTCAGAAGTCAATGTGGTTAAGAGACTATTCGGAATAATTACCTCAATTATTTATGATGACGATTATTCAGAAGAGTTAAAATTGAAAATAATTTATGCAAAAGGGTTTAACAATGCGGACTAATCAGTTTTATATCCGGCAAAAAAGAACGCTAACCTGTAACAGTGTGAAAGCGATATTTCCTTTTGTCAGGCGCAACACAAGGCCACATCGCCTAAGCGCATGATAAATATTTGAGTGGTGGAAGTGATTGGGGTGATGTTGCTTCGAAAGCGAATGAAAATCAAAAAACAGAGCAAGTCACATCGCAGGATCCATCTTCAATGAAACATAAGCAGAACACAGAAAACCACAACCTGCCGATGGCACCATTAAAAAAATTCAGGAAATGGCAGCACACGAATCAACGTAAACAAGGAAAGCCAAATTTACATGCCTAAGAAACAGCCCTATTCAGAAATATCTTCGGGAAAAAGGAACTAAAATTTTAGCGACCTAAAACAAGCCGCACACCAACGGAATCGCTACCTTTGTCTCATGCGTTTTGCAGAAGTAGTAGGCCATGGTACACAAAAAAACCTCCTCACCCGCGCGGTGAACGAAGGAAGAATTGCCCATGCCCAACTATTTCTTGGACCAGATGGATCTGGTGCCTTGCCTTTAGCCATGGCCTACGTCCAATATGTACTTTGTAACCAACGAACCAACGAAGATAGTTGTGGCATCTGCCCTTCCTGTCGAAAAGTCAGTGGGCTTGCCCATCCGGATGTTCATTGGATATTTCCCTTTGTATCAGATGGAGGTAACGACGTTTGCGCCAATCACATGGAAGAATTCCGGCAAGCGGTGCAAAAAGAACCTTATATGGATTTGGGCGACTGGCTGGCATTCACAGGAAACGGAGCCAAACAGCCTCAAATTAATGTAGCCACCGCTCACTCGATTTTCCATGCCCTAAGCATGAAACCCTATGAAGCATCCGTACAAATCATGATGATTTGGTATCCGGAACTGCTTCAGGTAGCCGCGGCCAATAAACTGCTGAAAATTGTTGAAGAACCTCCCGCAGATACATTGTTCATCCTGATTAGTGCCAACGACGACCGCATTTTACCCACCATTTTATCCAGAACTCAACTGGTTAAATTATCGAAAATCAACGATTTCGATATGCTTACTGTTTTATCTGAACAGTATGGCGTGGAATTGGAGCGCGGTCGCGAACTGGTAAACATGGCCGATGGCGATTTCGCCCGCGTAAAGCGTCTGGTGACAATGGAAGACGACCATGGCGCCTATCTGGGGTTTTTCCAGGAATGGATGCGTGCATGCTATTCTGGAACATTTCAGCACATTGTTCGCCTGAGCGATGATTTTGGAAAAATGGGTCGCGATCAGCAAAAGGCCGTGGTGGAATACGGACTTTATCTGATGCGGGAATCGTTGATGTTCAATTCCGGAGCGGATGTTCTCCGGATTACGGAAAAAGAAAGACATTGGCTCAGCCGGTTTGCACCGGTCCTCACCGAAGATAAGCTCATGGCAACGGTAGAAGCCATGGAAAAATCAGTATTTCACCTGGCCAGAAACGCATACGCCAAATTGGAATTTACAGCCTTGAGTTTGCAGATCCACCGTGCATTCCGCCAAGGCTGAAGTCGTTTTTTTATCGTAATTTGTGGCCATGAGTTGCAGTAGTTGCAGTACCCCAAATCCCGAAACAGGTGTACCTGCGGGATGTAAAAATAACGGAAGTTGCGGAACCTCAGGATGTGATAAACTTGAGGTTTTCGATTGGCTGTCCAACATGTTACCGCCTAATCCCCAGGAAGCTTTTCCATGGGTCGAAGTGCGTTTCAAAAGCACGAGAAAAGAATTTTTCCTGAACGACACCGGAGAAAAACTCATGACCGGAGACGTGGTCGCCGTAGAAGGCAACCCCGGACATGACATCGGTACAGTCACACTCACCGGAGCCCTTGTCCGTGTGCAAATGCGAAAACTGCATACCGACGCTGGCCTTCAAGGAAAAAAAGTATTTCGAAAAGCCAAGGAAAATGACATCCGAAAGTGGCAAGAGGCCATGGGGAAAGAAGAAGAATACCGGCACCACGCACGAAAAATTGCCAGAGAATTAGGTTTGGAAATGAAAATTTCCGACGTCGAATGCCAGGGTGATGGCGCAAAAGCCACCTTCTTCTACACGGCAGATGGCAGGGTCGATTTCCGGGAATTAATTAAAATTCTGGCAAGAGATCTTCGGGTGAAAATTGAAATGAGACAAATCGGCTACCGTCAGGAAGCCGCCAGATTGGGAGGAATTGGCGTCTGCGGGCGCGAACTTTGCTGCTCCACCTGGCTTCGTGATTTCAGAACGGTGTCCACTTCCGCAGCCCGGTATCAGCAATTGTCCATAAATCCGCAGAAACTGGCCGGACAATGCGGAAAACTTAAATGCTGCCTGAATTACGAACTGGACACGTACCTGGACGCACTCAAAGATTTCCCGAAACATCCGCCAAGGCTGAAAACAGCCCAGGGAGACGCTTTCCCCCAAAAAACCGACATTTTCAGGAAAATCCTTTACTACTCCTTAGACAACGCGCCAGAAACACTTATTCCTCTTAGTTTAGAGACCGTACAAAATATTGTACAAATGAATAAGGCCGGGCAATATCCGGAAGAAATCGGCGCATTAAAGGTGGTCATGGCCACAGAAGAAGAAGTCGCTGCTCCTTCGTTCAGTAATGTGATCGAAGAAGATTCTCTTACCCGTTTCGACCAAAAGAAACGACCCAACAAACGCAGACCGGACAGAAAACCCGTTGCACCAAATCCGGAAGGTCCCGGAAAACCTCCGGTGGCGACCCAAGGAACTCCTGCGAAAGAAGGACAAGCCCCAAAGCCGCGTTTCCAAAAAAGAAGAAACCATGACCGCAAGCCTAAAGAACAATAATTGGGTCATTTTGCTCCTTTGCCTTCTTTGGCTGGGATGCGATCCAAATAAAGTGTACGAAGATTATCAGGAAATTCCGGATGGCGTTTGGAACATCGACCAGCCCGTATCCTTTCAGGTGGACATTGATGACACCACCAAAGGAAACAACATCATCGTGGAAATCAGGCATACGCCCTCCTATCCATTTCAAAACCTGTATCTCTTTTTGCATACCACTTATCCGGACGGAGAAAAATCCAAGGATTCCCTTATGTTCTACCTAATGGAACCCTCTGGAAAACCCATGGGTGATTGTGCCGGAGACCTATGCGATGCACGTTTTTTGTTTCGGGAAAATGTACACTTTCCTTTGCGCGGGCCTTACACCTTTGAACTCATGCATACCATGCGTGTAGCCAATGGTTTACTGCCTGGTATCCTGGACATTGGCTTTAGAATCGAGCATTATTCCAACCCAAAGCCCTGACCTTATGCCGGCCAAAAATTCAAAAGCATCTACCAAATCCTTCCAATTTATACCGTATGTATGGTGGATTATTCACGCTCCCCTATTGTTGCTGTATTTCATTTTAATCATCACTTCCATTGGCATTTTTGGCCCGTTGCCGGATTTCGATGACCTGGAAAATCCCAAATTCAATCTCGCCTCTGTCGTTTTCTCCGAAGACGGAAAAGTCCTGGGCCGATATTATGTGGAAAACCGCGTAAATATCGACTATTCAGACATTCCACCGCATATGGTAGACGCGCTGATTTCCACGGAAGATGAAAGATTTTACCAACATTCCGGCGTAGATGCACGGGCACTTGGCCGCGTGGTAAGCGGACTGGTCACCGGTCAGCAAAAAGGCGGTGGCTCCACCCTCACCCAACAATTGGCGAAATTGCTTTTTTCCGAAAAGCCCAAAAGTCGGTTTGAACGGATTCGGCAAAAATTTAAAGAATGGGTCATTGCGTTTCGATTGGAGCGAAATTACACCAAGCAAGAAATCCTGACCATGTATCTGAACCGGGCCGACTTTGGAAGACAAAGCTTTGGCATTCAGTCTGCTGCAAGAGTATACTTTGGAAAAGAACCTGCACAGCTTTCCATTCAGGAATCGGCCTCACTTATTGGCATGCTCAAAGCACCTACCAGCTACGATCCTTTGAGAAAATTGGAGCGGCATACCCAACGGCGCAACGTGGTATTGGCGCAAATGGTTAGAAACGATAAACTGTCTCCGGAAGCCTTCGATTCGCTAAAAACCACCACCGTGGTAGAAGACCACGATGCCATGGCCGTTCGTGTGAAAAAAAATCAATACGGACATGGAGAGCTCGCACCCTATTTCATGCAGGAATTAAGGAAAGACCTCGACATTTGGTGCAAAGCGAACATCAATCCCATTACGGGGAAGCCTTACAATCTTTTTACCGACGGACTACGGATTAAAACCACCATTGACTCACGCATGCAGCGTTATGCCGAATCGGCTGTGAGCAGTCACATGGCCAGCCTGCAGGAAACCTTTTTTAAACGCAAAAAAGGAGCAAAAAATGGCCCTTTCAGCTCACGACTTTCTGCAGATGAAAAGGAATCCATCATCCAGGCAGGCATAAAAAACTCCGATCGATACAGGGCCATGAAATCGGCCGGAGCTTCCGAAGCAGAAATTCAAGCCGCTTTTAGTCAGCCCGTAGAAATGACTGTTTTTTCTTGGAAAGGCGATATCGATACCGTAATGACGCCCAGAGATTCCGTGATTTATTACAAGTATTTTCTGCAAAACGGCATGATGGCCATGGACCCACATACCGGACATATTAAAGCATGGGTGGGCGGCATCGACTATCGGCATTTTAAGTACGACCACGTGCGTGCGGGTCGGCAAGATGCCAAAACCGGAAAAATTGTTCCTGCCGGAGGAAGACAAGTTGGTTCAACGTTTAAACCATTTGTATATGCGCTGGCCATGGAAGAAGGGCGTTCTCCCTGCGAACGTGTACCCAATACCCGCGTTTGTATTGAACAAGGATTAGACAAACCATGGTGTCCATCTAACTCCGGAGAATACAAAGAAGGACAGATGGTTACGCTCAGAGAAGCCCTCGCGCACTCAATCAACTATGTATCGGCTTTGTTAATGAAACAATATGGTCCGGCTGCCGTAGTCAGCATGGCCAGACGACTTGGAATTACTACAGACATCGATCCTGTTCCTTCTATTGCATTAGGCACACCGGATATTTCCGTGTACGAAATGACGTCTGCTTTTGCCACTTTTTTTAATAAAGGCGTTCGGGTCGCACCCATTTTCCTGACCAGAATCGAAGATAAAAATGGAAATCTACTGGCGCAATTTACCCCGGAAAGAAAAGAAGTAATGAGTGAAAAAACGGCGTATCTCACTCTACAACTCCTCAAAGGCGTCGTTTTACAAGGAACGGCAGGCCGACTTCGTGGAAGATATAAATTCACCGAACCCGTAGCCGGAAAAACCGGAACCACTCAAAATAACTCAGATGGTTGGTTTATGGGCGGAACACCAGATTTGGTAACGGGCGTCTGGACCGGCGCAGAAGACCGAAGCGTCCATTTTGCGAGCACCGCAGACGGACAAGGTGCCAACATGGCTCTTCCCATCTTCGGCCTTTTCATGCGCAAAGTTTACGACGACCCATCCATTCAACTGAACCGCGGAGATTTTCCTGCACCCGAGATTCCACTGGAATATGGGTTCGATTGCCATGAAGAAGCGGCAGAACAAATCTTCCGGGACAACGAAGAAAATTTCAATTCAAAATTCGATTAATCGCCTAAATATTTGACGAATGAAAAAAGTATTTGCCCATGCAGATGAGGCCCTTTTCGATGTAAAAGACGGCCAGACGCTCATGCTGGGAGGCTTCGGTTTATGCGGCATTCCGGAAAACTGCATTGATGCTCTCGTCAGAAAACAAGTAAAGCAACTCACCTGTATTTCTAACAATGCCGGTGTGGACGATTTTGGCATCGGACTCATGCTCAAAACACGGCAGGTTAAGAAAATGATCAGCTCTTATGTGGGAGAAAATGCAGAATTTGAAAGACAATTATTGTCGGGCGAATTAGAGGTAGAGCTGATTCCCCAGGGCACTTTGGCCACCAGATGTTTGGCTGCCGGATATGGCACGCCCGCCATTTTCACCCCGGCCGGCGTTGGAACAGAAGTAGCAGAAGGCAAAGAGGTACGCCATTTCAATGGAAAAGATTACCTGATGGAATATGCCTTCGATGCAGATTTTGCTTTGGTAAAAGCCTGGAAAGGCGACTCCCAGGGTAACCTCATCTTCCGTGCTACATCCAGAAATTTTAATCCACTGATGGCCATGGCTGGTAAAATCACCATTGCCGAAGTAGAAGAACTTGTACCAGCTGGCGATTTAGATCCCGACCACATTCACACGCCGGGCATCTATGTCCACCGGATTTTCCAGGGCAGCGGCTACCAAAAAAGAATCGAACAACGGACAACCCGGAAACGTCAATAATACAAGCACATGCTGACCAAAGAACAAATTGCACAACGCATTGCCCGCGAATTGAAAGACGGCATGTACGTTAACCTCGGTATTGGTATTCCAACATTGGTGGCCAATTACATTCCCGAAGGCATGACCATTGTACTTCAATCTGAAAATGGTCTATTGGGCATGGGTCCCTTCCCATTTGAAGGCGAAGAAGATCCCGATTTAATCAATGCAGGAAAACAGACCATTACCACCATTCCGGGATCCGTATTCTTTGATTCTGCCATGAGTTTTGGAATGATTCGGGCAGGAAAAGTCGATTTAACCGTGCTGGGCGCCATGGAAGTGGCCGAAAATGGAGACATTGCCAACTGGAAAATTCCGGGAAAAATGGTGAAAGGCATGGGTGGAGCCATGGACTTGGTGGCTTCCGCTAAAAACATCATTGTGGCCATGCAACATACGTCTAAAGACGGAGCATCTAAACTTTTACCCACATGTTCTCTTCCCATTACAGGGCGGCAATGCGTGAGAAAAATTGTGTCGGATCTTGGCGTCTTCGATGTACGCCCCGATGGATTTCACCTTCTGGAACGTGCTCCCGGCATTTCTGTGGAAGAAATTGTGAGTAAAACCGCCGGACGATTACACGTACCCACGGAGGTACCAGAAATCGTCTTTTAAATTCGCAGGCACATGCACCTCCTCATTACCGGTGCCGCGGGTTTCATTGGAAGTCACGTTGCCAGACGCGCTGTTCAATTGGGCCATCAAGTTACCTTGGTAGACCAATTTCAGACGGAAAACAAACGACCCAACTGGGAAAATATTCGCCCTGCCGATTGCATCTCCAGGGATGTATTGCTGGAATTGCTCAAATCTGACCATGTGTGCCCGGATGCCATTTTGCATCTTGGCGCCAGAACCAACACCATGGAACAAGACATGGGGCTCCTCCGGCGACTCAATACCGATTATACCAAAGGCTTGTGGCAATATTGCACACGTCTGGGAATCCCGTTTATTTATGCCTCTTCTGCTGCTACGTATGGAGACGGACAAATGGGTTACAGCGATGCACATGACCACATACAGGCACTTCGGCCCTTAAATCCTTATGCCGTATCCAAACACCAAATGGATTTGTACGCCCTTCAGGAATTGGCGTCGCCGCCCTTTTGGGCCGGGTTAAAATTTTTCAATGTGTATGGACCTGGGGAAAACCATAAAGGCCGGATGGCGTCTGTTGTATGGCATGGCCGAAATCAACTCATGGATACCGGCAGCATTTCCTTGTTCCGTTCGCACCGAACCGAGGTAGCAGACGGACATCAGCAACGTGATTTTATCTATGTAGACGATGTGGTCTCTGTGATTTTTTGGCTGTTGGAACATCGGCCCGAATCCGGATTGTATAATCTGGGAACCGGACAAGCCAGAACCTTTTGGGATTTGGCCAAAGCCGTCGTTCAGGAAACCATGCCAAATGCACCCATTCGATTTATCGACATGCCGGAAAACCTGCGCGCCACGTATCAATATTTTACCGAGGCCCGCATGGAAAAGCTAAGAAAAGCAGGTTATGAAGCGCCTTTTACCAGCCTCGAAGAAGGCATTAAACGCTACATGGCCCAATGGGGAAAACCCTTTTAATTCAATTTTTACAACAAAACAAAGAATCATCATGGATGAATTTATGCGTCTGGCCATAGAAGAAGCCAAAAAAGGATATGCAGAAGGTGGCATTCCCATCGGCTCCGTTTTGATTAAAGACGGTGTACTGGTCGCCAAAGGACATAATAAACGCGTGCAGGAAGACAATCCCATTTTACACGGGGAAATGGACTGCCTGAACAACGCCGGACGGGTTGGAAGCTTTAAAAACACCGTAATTTACAGTACTCTGATGCCATGTTATATGTGCGCAGGTACCATTGTGCAGTTTAAAATCCCAAAGGTGATTGTTGGAGAATCACGGACTTTTCCTGGAGCAAAGGAATTCATGGAATCTCATGGGGTGGAAGTAATCGACTTAGACTTGCCGGAATGTGTGGAAATGATGGAACAATTCATTCAGGAAAAACCAAAGCTCTGGAATGAAGATATTGGGGAATTGTAATTCCGAAAAACAAAAAAGCCCACGATGCTGTCGTGGGCTTTTTTTATGACATTAAAAAGAATTATCCGTTCAAGGCTTCCGCACCTCCGACAATTTCAAGGATTTCTCCTGTAATTGCTGCCTGACGGGCCTTATTGTAAGATAAACGAAGCGATTTAAGCAATTCACCAGCATTGTCCGTAGCTTTTGCCATGGCCGTCATTCGTGCTCCATGTTCAGAAGCATGAGAATCGAGCACCGCCTTAAAGAATTGAATCTTCAGCGTCATAGGAATCAAGCCCTGAATGATTTCTTCCTTGCCAGGTTCAAAAATATATTCCTTTCCGGAAGAGGCTTTAGCAGCCAGTTCGGCAGATGGAACCACAGGAAGAAACGACTCGGCCTGAGCCACCTGACTGGCGGCAGTCTTAAATTCATTGTACACAAGTACCACCTGATCCATTTCGCCACGGGCAAACTGATCCATTACTTTAGAGGCAATGGCAGAAATGCTTGGGAAATCAAGTTGACCGAAAACCTCATCATGACTGCTCAGGTGAGGGTATCCGGAGCGGGCTGCCCAGGCCGTGGCCTTTTTACCAATGGTTAAAAGGTGCACTTGACCGGCTGCCGCTTGCGTGGCGTACTTATCACGAATCAAAGACTGGGCCTTGCGAATGACATTCGTATTAAAAGCACCGCACAAGCCACGGTTAGAGGTAACAAGCACCAACAAAACCCTTTGCACGGGACGCTGCGTCATGAATGGACTATCTGCCCCTTCCATAGACTGGCTGAGGTTTCCCAGAATGTCGTTCAACTTTTCAGCGTAAGGCCGCATTCTGGTAATCGCATCTTGTGCACGGCGCAATTTTGCCGCGGACACCAGTTTCATCGCACTGGTAATCTGGCGGGTAGAATTGACCGAGGTGATGCGGTTCCGTACTTCCTTAAGATTTGGCATTTACTTGGCTTTGTGGGTTCAGGCAAATTTAGCAGCCACTTCCAGAGCTACTTTTTCCAAAACTCCGGTGATTTCATCGGAATATTCTCCTTTGCGCAGACGCTCCAGAATCTGGCTGTGATTGGCTTCCAACACGGTGAGATAGTCGTCTTGGAACTGGCGAACTTTGTTCACAGGAACATTGCGCAGCAGGTTTCTGGTTCCGGCGTAAATAATAGCAATTTGCTTTTCTACAGACATCGGGTCGTATTGTCCTTGTTTCAGGATTTCTACGTTTCTGGCCCCTTTATCCAATACCATTTTGGTAGAAGCATCCAGGTCTGAACCAAATTTGGCAAACGCTTCAAGTTCACGGAACTGAGCCTGGTCCAATTTAAGGGTACCAGCCACTTTTTTCATGGACTTAATCTGAGCGTTACCACCTACACGAGATACAGAAATACCTACGTTAATGGCAGGACGCACACCGGCATTGAACAGGTTTGACTCAAGGAAAATCTGTCCGTCGGTAATAGAAATAACGTTGGTCGGGATATATGCCGATACGTCACCCGCCTGGGTTTCGATGATCGGAAGGGCAGTAAGTGAACCACCACCTTTTACCACCGATTTCAGAGATTCAGGTAAATCGTTCATATTGGCTGCAATCTCATCTTTAGCGATGATTTTCGCAGCACGCTCCAGCAAGCGGGAGTGAAGATAGAACACGTCTCCGGGATAAGCTTCGCGTCCGGGTGGGCGACGCAGCAGAAGTGATACCTCACGGTAAGCCACGGCTTGTTTTGAAAGGTCATCATACACAATCAATGCAGGACGACCGGTATCGCGGAAAAATTCACCGATAGCAGCCCCGGCAAAAGGAGCGTAGAACTGAAGCGGAGCAGGATCCGAAGCGGAAGCAGATACAATCACGGTGTAAGGCATGGCACCACGCTCTTCCAACGTTTTTGCAATTCCAGCAACGGTAGACGATTTCTGTCCTACGGCCACGTAGATACAAAAAACTGGCTCGCCTCTGTCGTAAAATTCTTTTTGGTTAATAATGGTATCGATGGCTACAGCCGTTTTACCGGTCTGGCGGTCACCAATAATTAATTCACGCTGACCACGACCAATAGGAATCATGGCATCAATGGCCTTAATACCTGTTTGCAAAGGTTCATTAACCGGCTGACGGAAAATAACACCAGGTGCTTTACGCTCAAGTGGCATTTCGTACATATCCCCACCCATTGGGCCTTTGCCATCGATGGGCTCACCCAGGGTGTTGATAACGCGACCCAGCATACCTTCTCCTACTTTAATAGAAGCAATACGGCGGGTACGACGCACGGTGTCTCCTTCTTTTACACCTTTGGAAGGGCCTAAAAGTACGGCACCAATATTGTCTTCTTCAAGGTTCAATACGATTCCCATTAAACCATTGGCGAATTCCACCAATTCTCCTGACTCCACGTGCTGAAGTCCATAGATGCGTGCTACACCATCTCCTACTTGAAGAACGGTGCCCACTTCTTCCAGTTGAGCTGTGCCACTTACACCAGCCAATTGCTGACGTAAAATTGCGGTAACCTCTGCGGGCTTAATTTCTGCCATAACCCTTTATCGTTGTTAGCGTATTCAAAAAATTATTCTGTTCCAGGCACGGTACAAGCTCTTCTGCCATAGCGGCGGATCAAACCATTACGCATGTCTGTATATGTAGTTCCGAAACGTTCTGAAAAAACCCGCACATTCGCAGTATCCAGTCCGCCCGGCCAAATTAAATCGTTTCCGGCCAAATCCATGATTACCGTTTTCTTGTTGTACACCTCCGGAGCTTGCGTTTCGGCTGAACGCTTCATTGGAATAAACTGATATTCGAAAAAACGGATAATTCCTCTTGGATTCTTGGGATCATTGATCAGTTCAGGATTAATGAACTGACGCATTTTCACTGTAAGCAATGTATCGCGGTTCACATTGGTGACAACGAAAAACTCGCCACCTTTGCCAGCTGACACATTCAAGACGTGTTCACCATCGAAAGTTACGACATCTCCTTTCACCTGAATGTTCCATGAAGATTGCGCAAAAACACCTGTGAAAGAGGAAAGGGCCACAAAAGCTACCCAAAGCATGCTGGATTTCATCTTGTTCAATTTTGAAGTAATGCCCTCAAATTTACAAGGAATATGCCAGAACTGCAGTATGCTACTTTTGGATGCGCCCATGGTGGTCAGTTTACAGTTTTGGGGTGTAAAGATTCGTAGAAAACTGCTGACGTAAATCCGCCAATCTTCTGGAAATGCTGGCATCTACTTCACGGTCGCCCACACGTACCACAAGACCTCCAATAAGTTGTGGATCTACTTTTTCAACCAGGCGTACTTCCTTACAACCTTTGGCGAAAGAAGCATTTTTCACGATGGCCATCACTTCCGTTTTTTGCGCGTCGGAAAGTGCCGTAGCTGATTTTACTTCGGCCAACAAAATGCCTTCATGTTTTAAATGGAGCACTTCATAGGCTTCCGCGATTTCACCCAATAGCCGTTCTCTGCGGGAAGTCACCAGTTTATCTAAAAACAACTGCACCAAGGCTGGCACATTTTGTGCAAACATGGCCTGCATTACTTCCTTTTTTTTCCCGATAGGAACTACGGGATTTCGGAGAAAAGCGCGCCATTCGGGAGAGTCGTCATACACACGGGAAATTCCCTGCATGGCAGACTGAACGTTTGCCTTTTCCCCTTGCTCTACAGCCAACCCAAACAGTGCTTCAGCATAACGGGAGGCCACTACGGAATATCCTTTCATAGGGCCTTTTAGTTAAGCGTAATATCTTTAATGGCTTCGTCTACCACCGTTTTTTGGCGGTCGGAGCTTGCCAATTCAGCTTTTAGCACACGCTCGGCAATGTCAATGGAAAGAGAGGCCACCTGATTCCGTAAATCAGTCATGGCTTGCATTTTCTCGTTCCGAATGGCCTCACGGGCTTGTTCTAATTGTTGCGCAGCTTCCTGGGCAGCACGATTTTTTGCTTCTGCGATCATTTGCTCCCCTTTTTCACGCGCATGACGCAACATTTCGTCGCGCTCTTTGCGGGCTTCAGCCAGCAATTGCTCATTGGAAGCAGTAAGTTCTTTCATCCGCTGTTCCGCCGCTTTGGCCGCAGAAAGCGCATTAGAGATAGACTCTTCACGCTGCTTTAAGGAAGTCAGAATGGTTTTCCATGCAAACTTGCGCAGCACCAAAAGGAGGACCAGAAAAGAAAGGGTCATCCAAAAAACAAGACCAACACTAGGATTTAACAATTCCATAGCCGAAAATTCTCATTCAATTTTTTAAAAAATACAGACTCCCTGCCGGCCAACCGCCGTTTACAGGGAATCTGTAAAAGATTTAGGCATTCATCGCCAAGAAGCAAATAACTGCTCCGAAGAGGGCAACACCTTCGATGAAGGCAGCCAATACGATAGATGCGCCGCGAATATCATTCGCAGCTTCAGGCTGACGGGCGATACTTTCAGCCGCTTTTCCGCCAATCTGGCCAATGCCAAGTCCGGCGCCAATGGCTACCATTCCGGCTCCGATACCTGCCCCGATAGGACCATAGCCTTCGAGAATTACATTCAGCAAATTTGCCATGATGTGTTTGGTTTATAGATAAATGAATCAGTGTGCATGTGAAGTTCCGTGGTCTTCATGGTGGTGGTGCTCCTCTACCGCTGCACCCAACATCAGAGATGCAAGCAGGGTAAAGATATACGCCTGAATGGCGGCAACCAACAATTCCAGGGTAAACATGGCCACGGAAAAAAGTGATGTGAGCAATCCAACGCCGAAACCTAAGGCCGGACTGGACGAAAAGGCGAACGTAATACCAATGATGCTCATGATAATAATGTGCCCCGCCGTGATGTTCGCAAATAGACGAATCATCAGAGAAAAAGGTTTGGTAAACAGACCGATGAATTCAATCACGGCCAAAATAATTTTTACCGGAACGGGAACGCCGGGAAACCAAAAAATATGCCCCCAGAAATTTTTATTGCCATTCCATACCTGCACCACCATCACCATGAATGCGAGGGTGAACGTTACGGCAATATTTCCGGTTACGTTTAAACCGCCTAAGAACGGCACCAATCCGAGCAGATTACTCATCCAGATAAAGAAGAAAACGGTGAGTAAGTAGGGTAAAAAGCGCTGATAATGCTTTTCGCCAATGGCTGGTTTTACCACTTCATCACGAACAAACATCACCAAAGGTTCAATCGCATTTTGTAGCCCTTTAGGTGCTTCGCCTTCTCTGCCCACATATTTTTTTGCGACAGAGGTGAAAAGGAAAATCAACAGGGCCATGGCCAGGAAAATACCGAATACATTCTTGGTCACAGAAAAATTATAGAAGACGTTGGGATTGCCGGTGAATAAGTCGGTAAGTCGTGCCTCATGTTTTCCTATGACATGACCCGCCTCGTCATGGGTCATTTCTCCGTTGGTCAAATTAGGAATAACCAATTTGCCATGGTGAGAATAATACTTTCCACGCACCAAACCGTGGGCATGGTGAAAAGCTGCCGAAGAGAAAATATCTAAACCTACGCCGGGTTCATAAATAATCACAGGCAAAGGAATAGACACATCACCAATGATATGTAAACCCAAATCATCTGAAACGTGATGGATGATTTCTGCCGAACCAAAGGCATTTTCCTCCGTGGCGTGGTGGTCTTCCGTGGAAGTTTGGGCGTGATGCAGACTATCTGAATGCTGAGCCGACAAACTTCCAGCAAACATCACGATACCAAGAACAAAAAATAATTTTCGAAAATTTATACGGGACATGCCTTCTGGATTTCGGGGGCAAAAGTAGGAATATTAAAGTCAATTCCTACCCATTATGTCTATATTCTTTTTTTACTCTGTTTATCAGGTGATTAATTTTGATTTTTTTCGTGTTTAAATCCGCCGGATGCTCAACGCCTTCCACCCTTTGAAAACCGACAATTGTTCGTAAATTTCCGATGATTTAATTTAAACTGCAATGCTACGTATTTCCTTTTTCCTTGTTGCCATGTTGGGCCTTGGTCTTTCCCATGGTCAAGGGGTAAAAATTTCCACCACACCCGGATCGCCTCATGGCTCTGCTGGTTTAGAAGTTGATTTTACCGATAAAGGATTTTTGCTTCCCCGGCTCACCACGGTTCAAAGGAACACCATTTCCAATCCGACGCCGGGTTTAGAAATTTACAATATCACGTCAGAATGTGTGGAAGTGTATTTTCCCACCGGCTGGCGGCCGTCGGTTTGCGCATGTTCGGCACCACCGGCCACGCCTGCACAGATTCAATTTCCTTCCGGCGGCATTTGTCCCGGACAAACCGATACCTTTCAGGTTTCGCCGGTAGCTGGTGCCAGTACCTACACCTGGACGCTTCCATCTGGTGCCATATTGGTGTCTGGACAGGGAACACCGCAAGTGGTGATTAGTTTTCCGACTCCCGTTACCGGAAACCTAAGTGTCGTTGCAGCCAATACGTGCGGAAACGCATCGCCTCTGGCCACAGCGATTTCCATCGTCAATCCTGCGCCAACCATCACCACGACACCAAGCTTTTTAGGCACCAATCAGAACATTAGTTTTC
The DNA here is from genome assembly GCA_964578885.1 of uncultured Candidatus Competibacteraceae bacterium. Taxonomy (GTDB): domain Bacteria; phylum Bacteroidota; class Bacteroidia; order CAIKAF01; family CAIKAF01; genus CAZRHR01. Next base: position 24,717 of record CAZOEO010000020.1, read on the forward strand.
AAGCCAATACCACGGCGACCAATTATGTATGGACGTTTCAAAACGGCACACCGGCCAGCTCAGTTTCTGCCAGTCCGGTGGTGCAATGGAGCTCCGCCGGTACGTATCAAGTGACCGTGATTGCCACCAATGCTGCGGGCTGTTCAGACAGTGCCACCACCAATGTCACAGTGAATCCTTGCGGCGTAGTTACAGGAAGTCAAACCTTTAATTACAACGGAAGTGTGCAAACCTGGACCGTGCCACCTTGCGTTACCCAGGCCACATTTCGGGTTTGGGCGGCCTCTGGCGGCGGAAGCAGCACCGGCGGCAATGGTCAATCTGGTCGTGGCGGCTACACAGAAGGCGTACTCCAGGTGACACCAGGCGAAGTGTATTATGTTTATGTAGGCCAGCAAGGCGGAGTCAGTTCCACGTCAACGCCCACGTTTAATGCCTTTAACGGCGGAGGATTTGGAAATGGACTTTCGTCCAGCTTTCAGGCGGCGGGCGGCGGAGGCGCATCCGACATTCGTTTTGGCGGACAAACCCTGGCCGATCGCATTCTCATTTCCGGAGGCGGTGGCGGAGGACATATCAATTACGACAGTAATCGACGCGGTGGAGCAGGCGGCGGACTTACCGGAGGAAATGGCGGCTCCAATAATGGCGTGAACGCCGGAGGAACAGGAGGCACGCAATCCGCCGGAGGCGTAGGCGGACAATACGGCGGTCAGGCCGGAAGTTTAGGGCAAGGCGGCAATGGTGTAGGCGATCCGGTTGGCGGAGGCGGACCATGCTGTGCTGGTGGCGGAGGCGGCGGATATTACGGCGGCGGCGGCGGAAACCACTCCGGTGCAGGCGGCGGCTCCAGTTATGCATCCGGACATCCCGGCAGCATCCCAGCCACACATGTTTCAGGTAAAATCTTCACCAACACCGTGATGCAACAAGGCATTCAACACGGAAATGGCCAGGTGATTATTCAGTGGTAATTTTACCCGGGCCAAAAGAAAAAACGGAGAAAAGAAAAGGACAGCAAGGATGACGGCCAAGGTATTTCCAGCAAAAAAAACGACTTTTGCCCTTTGAATTGCTCCAAACAGCAGAAAAATGAAGCCCAATTATAACTTACTGGACGAACTCCAGTGGCGCGGAATGGTGCAAGACGCCATGCCCGGCACACGTGAGCTCCTGGACGAACAATGCATTTCCGGATATATCGGATTCGATCCCACGGCAGATTCCTTGCATGTAGGCCATTTGGTCCAGATTATGCTGCTCATGCATTTGCAGCGGGCGGGGCATTCGCCCATTGCGCTCGTGGGCGGAGCTACCGGAATGGTAGGAGATCCATCCGGAAAATCTCAAGAAAGAAATTTATTGGATGCAGAAACCCTCGCCAAAAATGTGGCAGGAGTGGAACAACAGCTTCGTCTTTTTTTAACTTTTGGCCCGGGCCCCGGCCAGGCAAAACTAACCAACAATTACGATTGGTTTCAGCAGATGGGCTTCATCGATTTCATCCGAGATGTGGGTAAACATATTTCGGTGAACTATATGATGGCCAAAGATTCCGTGAAAAAACGACTGGAAACGGGGCTTTCTTTCACCGAATTCACCTATCAGCTGCTTCAAGGTTACGATTTTTATTATTTGTACACCCAGCATCAGTGTCGTTTACAAATGGGAGGCGCAGACCAGTGGGGCAATATGACCACCGGAACGGAATTGATTCGCAGAAAGGCGGGTGGCGAAGCCTTTGCTTTTACCACGCCGCTGATTACCAAGGCAGATGGCACCAAGTTTGGAAAAACGGAAAAAGGAGCCGTTTGGCTGGATCCCAAACGAACCAGTCCGTATGAATTCTACCAGTTTTGGCTCAGAACCACGGATGTAGATGCCGCCAGGTACATACGTATTTTCACCTTTTTAACCCGTGAAGAGGTAGAAGCGTTGGAAGCCGAACATGCCGAAGCGCCACATGCCCTGGCTTTACAAAAAGCACTGGCACAAGAAATTACGGCTCGGGTTCACGGACAAAAAGCACTGGAACTGGCACTTACCACCACCGATTTCTTATTTGGGAAAGGCACCACCGAGCAGTTGAAGTCCTTCTCCCCGGAAGAAATTATGCAAGTCTTTCAGGGCGTTCCTGTGCATCCCGTGAGTGCAGCTACGTTCAAAGAAATCCAGGACCTCACCGAATTGTTGGCGGTACACACGCCCGTTTTTCCATCGAAAGGAGAAGCACGCCGCATGTTGCAGGCCAATGGAGTGTCTATCAACAAAGAAAAAGTAAGTAGCGACTGGAAACCAGGGCCTCAGGACTTGTTGCAAGACCAGTATTTATTGGTACAAAAAGGAAAGAAAGAATATCATTTGCTGATTATCCAGGACCATGCCTAATCCCTTCGTTTTACCCGAAACCTACATGCTTGGCGACGAGCAGGCGTTCGACGCATATTATCAGATTTGCGATTTACCCGATCGCAATCTCATAGAAAGTTATTTACTGACCCAGGACGCGCCGGATTATTCTGATGGTATGGGCATTTTGGTGGCGGCAGAAATGATTGCAGCAGGATTAGGGAAACCCACCAAGGCTTTTCCCATGGCAGACGATCCGGAAGACCAGGACATTACTCCCGAAGATTTAGCGCCCCTGATCGACGAAGATTTGCGCCAACTGGCAGCGGACAAATTGCGCGTGCTGTTGACCCATCCTGAGTCTGAGTTGATGCAAATATGGACGGAAAGAAAAGAAGCCAGGTTGTGGGTGAATCATGTGCAGGGGTTGTTGGAGGTGTTGGAGGAGGGGTAGAAAAGGGGAAATTATCCAACCCTCAGTTTTGCGGCGTCATTCCATAAATAATGAGGCCATGGTTCGTTGAGTTCTGATATGATAATCATCGGTTTAGCCTCGTCATCATCCTTTAGATAGCCTTCGTCATCATAATCCATGGTATTTCCTTGTCCATCATTGGCTTTTCTCTAATAAGCAGCAAGGTTTTATTAAAAAACTGTTCAAAATTTGGGGGAGGTTACAAATACACAGGGGTTCTTTTCGTGGAAGTCTTTTCACTGGAGCGCACAAAAGAAGAATTTCATACTCAAATGTCGACTTAATTTAATCCGTTAAGTCATTGATGATAAAACGATACGGGTGCATCAGGTGCGAAATAAGGGAGTGGATTTGTAACCAATCGGGGAGCTACTCCCTTTTTACTCACTTAAATGAAGAGGTTTTACCAATTTGTATTACCACACCATTTTGAATGCACTTGAATAAAATCGGTTGGTGATAAAGCCAGCGAAGCGACCCTTAGATGCAGTGCTGACGGAGATTTCCCGCCAGCGACATCTGGGAGTCGCTTCGTGTGCTGACGAATGACCCTTAAACAGGGACATCCGGGTGAGCCGTGAAGGGCTCATGGTGGAGCTGGAGGGATTCGAACCCTCGTCCAAACAAGGAACCGATAAGCTTTCTACAACGCGTAGTTCATTGTTGATTTTCGGCCGTGGTTAGGGAATGAACACCCAACGCCAAAGCTTAGCTTCTTATCTTAATGTGCAGCCAAAGCTTCTGCACAAGCAACCTGAAAGGTCTGATGTTTCGTCTGAAAATTTCAGGTGGATTCTCAGGGAAACAGCTCTAAGCGAAATCGAATTTGATTAGGCTGCGAGAGCGTAGTTGTTGTTGTTGGCACTTAACGTGTCGAAGATCGGGATTATCGAGGCGCATCAGCAACCCTCGGCGTGCTTACCTATCCGTCGCACTCGCTGTCAAAACCGGTCAGCCCCAAAATGTCAAAGAATCAAAGCCGAAGCTTTCTGCCTCTCCTTTACGGAAAGAACTTCGCAAAGTTACGCTTTTTTTCGCTTTCTTTTTAAATGGCCGTCCAACCGCCATCCACCACCAGGTTGGCTCCTGTCATATAGCCGGAAGCATCGGAGGCTAAAAACACCACCGCGCCCATGTAATCCGTGGGACGTGCCATTCGATGAAGCGGCGTTTTGGCCGAATAATTTTCGATAAACCAATCGTCCTGACCGTTTTCTACACCTCCCGGTGAAAGCGTATTCACCCGAACACCTTTAGGTCCCCAATAAGCGGCTAAAAAGCGGGTAAAATTAATAACGGCGCCTTTGGTCGCGGGATAGGCTGCACTTTTATAAAACACTTGCTGTCCGTCGCGATTCACATAAATGGATTGGTCGGGGCCCACCATGCCATATGTGGAAGCCACGTTGATGATGGATCCATGACCCTGATTGGCCATCACGGTGCCCAACACCTGTGAACAAAGGAAAACACCGGTAACGTTCACTTCCAAAGATTTGCGAAACATGTCTACCGGATAATGCTCAAACATGCTTTGGTGGGCAGCCAAAGTGGGATTTTCAAACATATCGTTGAGGGCAGCATTGTTTACCAGCACATCGATATGACCGAATCGTTCAAGTAAAAGATCCCGTAAGGCTTCTAAACTTTCACGGCTGGTCACATCTACCGATACACCAAGATGTGCTTCGCCAAGTGACGCGGCCAATGTTTCGCAAGGTGCTGCATGTAAGTCGGCAGCCACCACAATGGCTCCGGCTGCAGCAAGGGCCCTGCAATGATTTTTACCTATTAATCCGGAGGCTCCGGTAACCACGGCAACTTTGCCGGATAAATCGAAAAGTTCCATAGAAGAATCTGTCTTTTTTACGCGTTCTGCGCTAGCAAATGAACAAAAAAGGGCCGGAATCCCGACCCTTGAAAATTACTTTTTAAACCACTTCAACACGGTTTGCTTGGTGTTGTATGCGAAAATATACATCGAAGGTACCACCAGCAAGGTGAGGAAGGTCGCGATGGTAAGACCAAATATAATGGTCCAGGCCAAAGGCCCCCAAAACGCCACGTTATCTCCGCCAAAGTGAATGTGTGGATTCAATTCTGTGAATAGTGACGCGAAATCAATGTTCATCCCGATGGCCAAGGGCACCAGACCCAAAATGGTCGAGATGGCCGTAAGCACTACAGGCGTCATTCGCGTAGCTCCGGCTGCGATGGCCGCATCTACCACAGACATGCCATGCATTCTGGATTCGTCGATGAATTCAATCAACAGAATTCCGTTCCGAATCACAATTCCGGCTAATGCGAAGATACCTACGCCGGTCATCACGATGGACATCGACATGCCTGTAAAGGCGAATCCAAGGAATACACCGATCAGGCTAAACAGTACAGTAGAAAAAATCAGCAGTGGTTTTACCACCGAATTGAACTGGGTCACCATCACACTGAACATCAGTGCCAATGCCGCCAGGAAAGCAATGCCTAAAAAGTCGGAAGTTTCTTTTTGGTCTTCCTGTTCTCCTGTGAGTTTCACCTGATATCCTTCGGGTAAATCCAAGCTTGGAATCACACGCTGGGTGATTTGCTGGTTGATTTGTGTGGCGGTAAATCCATCCAACAAATTGGAACTCAGGGTCACCACGCGCTTTTGGTTTTTCCTGTTAATGGAAGAATAAGCAGGTTGATTGGACAAAGTAGCCAGCGAGGACAAAGGAACCTGACGGAATTGTCCGGTAGACATGTCCATGTAGGAAATTTGCAGGCTCAACAGTTGTTCAGCTTTTTTGCGATAGCGTTCCTGGAGCCGGAGCATGATGGGCGCGTCGTCGTTGGCATCGCGGAATTTGGAGATTTCACGTCCAAAAAGAGCGGTACGCAAATCTAACCCAATCTGAGCGAGCGAAATACCTTCTCTTTGCGCTTTTTCCTGATCAATTTGCACGATGATTTCAGGTTTATTGAGTCGTAAATCGGATTTCAGCTCTTCGATTCCCTGGATATTAGCCGCCTGAATGGCAGTGCGTACCTGGTTCTCGATATCACTTAGGGTAGCAAATTCATCCCCTGAAATTTCGATGTTTACAGGTTTTCCGGTGGGTGGACCGGCCTTTTCCTTGTCCACGGTGATGGAAGCACCTTCAATGGGCTCATTCCTAAATTTTTCCCGAACTTCGGACAACACTTTACGTGTATCGGTTTCTCCACGCTCGGAAAACTTCACGAAAGCCACAGAAACTTTGGATTTATGTGGAGTAGCTACGCGGTCCGGATTAGACGGATCGCCTGCACCGAGACCCACGTTGGAAATGACAGATTCCACCGATGGGTTGTTTTCTCCAATGACTTCATAAATGCGGGATTCGATTACACGTGTCACCGAGTCGGTTACATTGGCATCAGTTCCCATTGGCATTTCACAATACACTTCCACGAAGTTCGGGTCAGGATCCGGGAAAAAGCCCACCTGCACATTCGCGTTGGCAAAAATGAAAAAGCTAATGATCAATGTTACAAATGAACCAAAAACAGTGATGGCAGGTCGGCTTCCTTTGGTGAGCCAAATCACCAAATTCTTGTATTTCAAAACCACTTTAGGCCACCATTTGTCCTGAAAATCCTTTACTACGCCCCAAAGCACATAGTGGTTCAATAATGTAAGTAAAGACATGAATACAAAGAAATTGCCCACGCCCACAGAACCGGACAAATAGCCAATTAAACCGATTACAAAGAAGATGGCCGTCCAAATGAACATGCCTTTCCGTCCCGGACGATTCAAGTGCTCATTCTTTTTCATAAAATCCGCTGCAAATACCGGATTCATTACAAAAGCCACGAGCAAAGAGGCGCCGAGTGTAATAATCAGGGTAACAGGCAAATACTTCATAAAAGACCCAACAATACCCGGCCAAAAGATGAGCGGAATAAAGGGACCGAGGGTGGTAAGGGTTCCCGCCAATACAGGCACAAACACTTCTCCGGCGCCTTGTCTGGCAGCACGTACCACATCAATGTCCATTTCGTGATAAAGCCGGTGCGTGTTTTCAATCACCACAATGGCGTCATCCACGATAATTCCAAGTGCCAGCAGGAAGGAAAACAGAACCACTACGTTCAGTGTAAAATCCAGACCTGGCATCAGCAGGAAGGCCACCACGGTGGAGAGCGGACCTGCCAGCGCTACGAAGAAGGCACTTTTTAATCCCATGAAGAACATGAGCACCGTTAACACCAGGACAAATCCGATAATGACGGTATTAGAAAGTTCTGTAAGCTGTTCGCGGGTCTGCCGGGATTGGTCTCCGGTCACCGTAATTTCTAAGTTATCCGGGAAACTAGTGGCCTTGTATTCCTTAATAATGCCCTGAATATGGTCTGCTGCTTCAATGAGGTTTTCTCCGGAACGTTTAATGACGTTGAGGGTCACGGCAGGTTTGCTGTTCATCCGGGCAAAGTCTTGTTTTTCCTCGTATCCGTCGATCACGTCCGCAATGTCGGTCAGAAACACTTCATTCCCACGAATGGAACGAATCACGATGTTTTCCATTTGATCCGGACGCAAGAATTGTCCTGTAACCCGCATGTTTCTGCGAAGTTCATCAACACGGATTTCACCACCGGAGATATTGATGTTTTCCCGGGCAATGGCACCTTGAATGTCGCCGAAAGAGATTCCAGCCGCCTGCATTTTATACAAATCCACGTGAATTTGAATTTCACGCTCTAAACCACCCACGATATCTACACGGGTAATTTCAGGCAGGGCTTCGATGCGGTCTTCCAGCATTTCAGCATACCGTTTTAATCTGTTCAATGGCAAATCGCCAGCCAGGTTGATGTTCATGATGGGGAACTCCGAGATATCGAGTTCCTTGATTTGCGGATCCTCATCCAAATCGGTGGGCAACTCGTTCATCGCGTTGTCTACCGCATCGGACACCTTGATTTTAGCGTCGCTAACTTCAATGCCTGTATTAAATTCAACGGTGATCAGAGATACATCGGAAATAGAGTTCGATGTGATTTTCTTCACACCATTGATGGCTTTGAGTTGTTTTTCCAGCGGCTTGGTAATCAGGTTTTCCACGTCTGCCGGTGTTGCTCCCGGATAAATGGTCACCACAGAAATGGTGGGCACTACGATGTCCGGAAATTGCTCCTTGGGGATTCGGAGAAAAGACACAAAACCAGCAATGCTGAGAAAAAGGGTAAATACGTAAACAGCAGTCCGGTTACGTATGCACCAATCCGTAAAGGATAATGATTTAAAATTTTTGCTTTCCATGAGGAAATGACATTAAAATTTGACGGATTGGCCGTCGGAAACTTCCGAGTAGCCCATGGTAATGATGCGGTCTCCAGCAGAAAGTCCACTGGCAATCACCGTTTTTCCTCCATAGCTTCTGCCGGGAGTTACTGAGACTTTCCGGGCCTGGGTTTGGCCATTTTCTTCCGATACCACCATTACATAATATTCGCCCATGTTGCGTTGAACCACGTTGGAAGGCACACATAAAGCGCCTTCAATCCGTTCGTCGTTGATGCGCACTGCAGCGAGCATGTTCGGACGAAACTGGCCGTCTGGATTCGGTACGTCCATTTCCACGGTGACACTGCGGTTTCCGGGAGTAATGGTGCGGGACACAAAACGAATTTGATTTTGTACAGACACACCCAAATCAGGGAAATCAATCCAAACCGGCGCACCTTTTTTCAATTTTGATACAAAGGCATCGGCCACCTGAGCACGTACTTTTACCATATCGGTGTTGACTACACGCACACCGCTCATGCCGGGGCTGGCCATTTCACCTAACTTAAAGGTCACTTCGTCTACATATCCGGAGATTGGCGCCGTAATTTGCGTCATGGCCAATTGCGCTTTCAATGAAGCCACACGCTTTTCCATGGATTCTTTTTGCGCTTTGGCCTGAAGATAATTGATTTCAGAACCAATTCCTTGCTCCCACAAAGCCGCTGTTTTCTGGAAAGTGGTGGTAGCGAGTTCTAAACCTGTTTGGGCTTCTTCTAAACCGGAACGGATGGCGGCATTTTCGAGTTGCGCCAGGAGTTGCCCTTGCGTAACCACATCGCCCACCCTAACATAAAGCGCTTTTACGACACCAGGTTGTTCGGGGCTGGCCATCACGTTTTTATCTGAATCGACATGACCTTGCACTTCGATATAATGGAGAAAAGTGTCCGGCGCCAATATGGCCGTTTGCACCAAAGCAAACTTTCCACCTTTTTGCGTGGTATCTAAGGCAAGGATCTCTGCTTCAAGGGCTGCGATTTGCGCTTCGATGTCGGCCTTTTGTTGTTGAAGAGCTTCGAGTTCCTTTTTCTTGGCATCAAGCGGATGACCACCGCCACAGCTCAGGGCGAGAAACGCTACAACCGGGATAAGAATCAAATTTTTCATGAGCACTGATTTTCTAATAACTGCGTTGCGTGATTATAGTTTTTGGGTGGCTTTATCCAAGGCCAGTTTGGCTACCAACAGGTCGTAAATGGCCTGAAAATAGCGTTGCTGCGCTTCGAAATATTGTTGTTCGGCTTGGGTTAAATTCAAGCTGGAAATAAGTCCTTCGCGGAATTTTATTCCATTAATTCTGCGGATTTTAGTGGCCAGTTCAAACCCTTTTGAGCCATTTAAATACCGCTGATACGCGTCCTGCACCTGCATTCTGGCATTCAAATATCCCACTTGCAAGCCTTGGGTGGCATAAGATAAATTACGTTCTACTTTCAGCCGGTCCAGTTTGGCTTGTTGTACCTGATAATGTCGGTTTAAACTGGAAAAAATAGGCACCCTGAGGTTGAAACCCCAGACCAATCCGCCACGTGCGTTTTGCGTTCCGTTTAAAAACAACCACCGCTCGTTGTTGAAGAAGTTGTATTGATAGGACAAGGTGGTAGACAATGAAGGTAAGGCTTCAGACTTCCTTAATTTCACCTGATAATCCATGAGATTCAGCTGATGTGTAAGGAGTCGGAATTCTGTGAGTTGGGTCACATCGGTCGTATCTTTGAGACCGCCCACAACTTGTGCAAAGTTTTGAGCAGAAATCAGTTGAAAAAGTTGGTCGGTGAGTTCAATATTGGTTTCCAAAGGAAGTCCCATGGTATATTTCAGCGACGTCTGTGCCAGTTTATGGCCATTCTGAGCCTGCACCAATAAGTCCTGATTTTGAGATAAGGCCAGCGTAAGTTGTTCTACATCGAGCTCTTCTGCGAATCCGGCCTTGTAGAGCGCTTCTGTTTCGCGTAAAGTTCTGGAAAGGATTTGCACCGCAGAATCCAGTGTGGTTACGGATTCTTTGGCAATGAGCGCCATATAATAGGCACGGGTAACATCTTCACGAAGATTTCTGGCGGCCAGTTCACGTTGCTGGGTCGTGAGCTTCATGTATTCCTTGGCGGCCTGAATACCTACCAAATAGGTTCCGTTGAACACCAGCATAGAGGCTGAAGCGCTCATAACCATGTTATTGAGTGGCGCAGCAGGAATGGTGGTGAACTGATCCGGATTACCATTGATAAAGTCCGGAAAAATGAAAACCGGCGTTTGCAGGTTATAATTGTACTGCACGCCACCATTAATTTGAGGTAAACCCGTGGCAATGTTTTCGTTGACTTTCGCACGGCTAATGTCTACATCCGTTTGGGCATTGGCCAGGTTTGGATTGTGTTTTTCGGCATATTGCAGCGCTTGTTGTAGCGAAAAGGAGGTTTGGGCCATGAGGCCGGACAAGCCGAAAGCCACCATCCAAAGCCATCCGGTTCGAAACATTGTTGTCATTTTTTTACACATCATGGTTATTGTATTCTTGAAGAAAGCGGTGTTTTGTATTTCGTCAGCAAATAGGTCCGACCCTGGTCAGAGGAGACGGCCAAGCTGTTGTACAGAAAAAATTCGTGATGCACTTTTAAGAAAGGGAAGCGCGTCCGGGGAAAAACTTCACCTTCCATCATCATTGGAAAAATATTGATATACAACCTGGCTACGATGTCTACGTCCATATCATTCCGATAGAGTCCTTCCTGAATACCCAGCTGCAGGTTTTCTGTAACCAACTGGAGCATGACTTCATTTCTACGCTCATTGAACATTTTCCAGACTTCCGGATGATATTTCCGCATGTCGTAAAGCAAGGTTGGGTGAATTTCTCCCAGATCCTGAACAATCTGATACACCATGGCATACCATTGATCAATGGCATTCCCCTGGGTTTTACAAAGCGTATTGATGCATTGCACATGATCTTCCATAAAAAACTGGAAGACTTGCAATACCAAATCATTCTTATCTTTAAAATGAACGTACAAGGTCTTTTTGGACACTCCGGCTTCTCGGGCCAAATCGTCCATGGTCACGCTTCGCAAACCGAATCTCATGAAGAGTCGGCTTGCCGTTTCTAAGATTTGTTTTAACTTTTCGTCCATTAATGGCGGCAAAGGTAAAAGACTTTAAACGCAGGAAACGTTAAGTGAGACTAAAGTTTCCTGCGTTTTTATCTTTTTAACATCGCGACCACTTTCATACACGGGTCATGGAAAAGCGTCCTGCGCTTGCAGTGCGGGATTGGGCACACCATGACGCATCGAGACGCTGAAAAAACAAGGCTACACCGGAAAAATAGTCATGAAGCCTGCTGGCACAAGACATTTTTCAGCAGAGAAAAGTTGGTTAAACAGCTCATCATCTGTCGGTTGAAAAGTCGGGTTAGCACCCTCCCCTCCCCGTGGACAAGTTACCGATTCGCATACAAATAGCCGGATATTAAACGTTTATAATCGATTAAATCGCTTATCGTCCATCCTACCTAATTATGCAAAACACATTCACTGGAACTTTTAAAAGAAAATGCAGCTCCCTACTATCACCTGATTGCCAGAGATATCAGCAGCGCAGCATCATTCTATAAAATGAGGAGCCGTCTCATCCTCATTCAAAAATCTTGGTGAAAAAGTTTTTGGGTGATTTTAACCTTTACATTTGAACAAAGCTGATAACATGACGCAAAAATCTATTTCCCGGGCCACCTCACTCCGACTTTTTGCCCTTGGCATGCATGTAACTTCGGTTGCCATTTGGATTCCGGCGGTGCTGCTCCCCGTTCTTACCATCAAGTTTGGGGCAGGGCAATCGGGCTTCATGGCCTTATTTGCGGGCGCCATGTCACAGGAAAAAACACTAAGTATTTTAGGTACTATTCAGGAACTTTGGAACCAGGAGCATAAAATTCTGGCCGGAATCATCCTGTTTTTTGCGGGCATGGTACCCTTGGTAAAAACCATATTACTGACGTTGGGATTGGCTCTTCCGCAAAAATCCATGGGCCAGAAAAGTGCGGCCTTCGTTTTTTACATCGGAAAATGGGCCATGGCCGACGTATTCATGGTTGGGATTACCATTGCTTTCATGAGCATCAATAGCCAGGTGATGGTAAAAGCAACCGCCGGAACGGGATTATACCTGTTCGCTTCATACGTGGTTCTTTCTACCTTAGCTGCGCAGTTAACCTCTTTAATATCAAGGAGAAGATAAATCAGAGGGTTTTTACCCACCCAAATGGATCGGCAATACGACCAAATTTTAAATCATCCAGATAAGCGGAAATTTTATTGGAAAATGGCCGATCGTCTACCGCTGGCAATGGAAAATCTTCACCCATGATGTGAATCAATTCAATTTGGGCAATGGTGGCGGCTGTACCTGCCCCAAAAAGTTCCGTTACACGTTGCTCGCGAATGGCATCACGCAATTCCGTCACTTCGATTTTCCGTTCTTCTGTATTCATGCCCCAGGACCGCGCGATGTTCAGAATAGAATCTCGCGTAATACCGGGTAAAATGGTGCCACTATCCAAAGGTGGAGTGACGAGCGTTCCGTCCATCACCACAAATAAATTCATGGTTCCGGATTCCTCAATATACTTATGCTCCGCAGCATCGGTCCAAATGAGCTGACGATATCCTTTTTCCTGTCCCAATTTGGCGGGATAAAGGGAAGCCGCGTAATTTCCGGCGGCTTTGGCAGCACCCGTTCCCCCTTTGGCCGCGCGGGTAAACTCTGTTTCCACTTTTACTTTGATGGCGCCTTGATAATAAGAACCAACGGGAGAAGTAATAATGGCAAAACGAAAGGTTTCTGAAGGCTTAATGCCCAGATACGCTTCTGTAGCAAACATAAAAGGACGAATATACAGTGAGTATCCGGGACGATCCGACACCCACTTTTCATCCAGGGAAATTAAACTGTATAAGCCTTCTAAAAAAAGTTCTTCCGGAAACTGCGCCATACACATGCGAAACGCCGAAGTATTCAAACGGGCGGCATTGGCTTCCGGTCTAAAAATACGAATACGCTGATCTACACCACGATAGGCTTTTAAACCTTCAAATATGCTTTGGCCGTAATGCAAAGCCGACAACGCCGGATCTATTGACATCGGTCCATAAGGCATAATCTGTGGCGTACTCCATTCTTTACCATTAAAATCACTGACCAACATGTGATCAGACATGATTTGGCCAAACGGAAGCTGATCCCAATTCACTGTAGAAAGGCGTGATTGGGCTGTCTTTTGAATAAGAATGGATGCTGACATTGGAAAAATTAAATCAGGGCTAAGATAGCCAGTGAAGTTTAGGTTCGCCTACCCCCTTAAGTTTTTTTTCAAAATCTTACTTGTTAAAATCTCATGTCCATCCGGCGATTTTACCATGGCTATTGAAAAAACATCCAGACGGTACGTCAGAAATGATTCAGGGATTGTCGGTTAAAAACTGGCAAACGACTTCTGCCTTTTTCTGTCCAATGACCTCGGCCACTTCCTCCAACTTTGCTTCACGCAATCTTTTCACCGACTTAAACACCTTCATGAGCTTCTCAATGGTGGCAGACCCAACGCCCGGAATGTCCTCGAGCGCAGATTTGGTCAATGCTTTCCTATGCCGACTTCTGTAGTGTGTAATGCCAAAACGGTGTGCTTCGTTGCGCATATGCTGAATCACCTTCAGCGATTCAGACCGCTTATCTATGTACAACGGTAATGGATCGCCAGGAAAGTAAATCTCTTCCAGACGCTTGGCAATGCCTATTAAACTTACTTTTCCGCGCAAACCCAAGGCGTCGAAAACGGTTACGGCAGCAGATAACTGCCCTTTTCCTCCGTCTACCACCACCAGATCCGGTAAAGGCTCGTTCTCCTCGATACAGCGCCCGTATCTACGTGTGAGCACTTCTTCCATGGTGGCGAAATCATTGGGCCCTTCCACGGTTTTTACATTATAATGTCGATATTCTTTCTTTGAAGGCTTGCCGTCCCGAAACAACACCATGGCCGACACCGGAAATGCGCCCTGAAAATTGGAATTATCAAAACACTCAATATGATGCGGTAAAACGGGCAATCGCAAGTCTTTTTTCATGGTTTCCAACACACGAAGGGTGTGCGACTCGGGATCTTTGATGGCCATTCTACTCCATTGATCCTGAATATAAAAACGCAAATTGCGATTCGATAAATCTAAAAGCAATTTTTTATCACCACGTTGGGCTACATGATATTTCAGTCCGGGAATCTGCACCTCCGGCATCCGGTCCACCACCACTTCTTTTGCGAGGGATTTAAATTTCCGACGCAACTCAAAGATGGCCAGCGCCAATAATTCTTCCGGTGTTTCTTCCATTTTCCGCTTTAAATCCAGGGTATGCCCCTGCACCACAGCGCCTTCGATAACCTGCAAATAATTGACATACACATGGCTTCCCTCTTCCGCCAAAGTAAACACATCGCAATCTCCCACGTCCTGACCCACCACCACTGACTTGGAACGGTACTGCTCTAACAATGCAATTCGTTCTTTCAAATCCTGGGCCTGCTCAAATTCATACTTTTCCGCATGGCCCATCATTCTGGTCTTGAGCAATCGAATAAGACTTCCCGTACGTCCACGGATTATTTCACGAACATCCTGAATCATTAAATGATAGGACACTTCGTTCTGTAAACCAACACATGGTGCCTTGCAGTTCCCGAGGTGATACTCTAAACACACCTTGAATTTTCCTTCGCGAATGGCTTTTTCCTGTAGTTGTAACCGACAGGAGCGCAGCGGATAAAGCTGACGAATGAGATCCAAGACATTACGCATCATTTTGATAGAAGCGTATGGTCCGAAATATTCGTCATCTTCATTCAGCTTCCTCCTCGTGGGAAATAACCGGGGAAAAGGTTCATTGGTGATACAAATCCAGGGATAGGTTTTGTCGTCCCGCAGCATCACGTTGAATCGGGGCTTTTGTTCTTTAATCAGGTTGTTCTCCAGCAACAAGGCGTCCAACTCTGTTTCAACCACCAAAATCTGAATATCCCGGATCAGCTTTACCATGAGACGAATTCTTCCACTATCGTAATGCTGTTTGTGAAAATAGGAGCTAACCCTGTTTTTCAGGTTTTTGGCTTTACCCACATAGAGCAAAGTTTGCTTCTCATCATAGAACCGATACACTCCCGGAGTTTCCGGCAGGGTCTTTAAAATTTCCTGAATTTTGGGGTCAATGTCCATGGCTGCGTCGAAATTAACAACAAACCATGGAAAAGAAGGGTTTTAAATGCATGAAGGAAAAAGGTTTGCGCGTTACATTTGAGGAGTGGCCACAGAATGTACGTTTTATCCTTTTATTTTCCGCATCTTCCTGCTTTTGGTGCTAACCGGCGCAGGGTTTACGGGCTGTAAAAGCAAACAGCCGGCCCGGCATGAAGCCGGTGCCATGGTAGTAGGCGGATATTCCCTTGAAGCAAATGCACACAAAACGTTGGTAAAAGCGGTTTTGCCATGGCTGGGCACGCCGCATGTATTGGGTGGAACCACACAAAAAGGAGTGGATTGCAGCGGTTTTGTCCAGGAAATGATTCGTGTAGTTTGGGGAAAACAAGCCCCCAGAAGCAGTCGCGAACAATTTGAATGGGCCAAACCCATAGACGCCGGAAAGCAAACCGGTGGCGACCTGGTCTTTTTCCGCATCAGGGGTCCCAAAGTTTCACATGTTGGCCTCATGCTGGACACGCAGCATTTTGCCCATGCCAGCGCATCTTCCGGCGTCCGGGTAGATCATCTTTCCACAGCCTATTATGCAAAAACCTGGGTTGGATTTGGGCGGATTCCCTGATTATGAATAACATTACATGAAGAAAATGAACAAAATGATTTTAAATTTCAGGATATCCGAATGGGGCAATTCGGGAAAATGGTGGCTTATTCTTGTATGTATAAGCTTACACTCCTCGCTTTTTGCCCAAATAAATGTGGCATTTACCCGGGAAAACTTCCCGGAATCCAGAAAAGGTTTAAAAATGGCGCTCGCCGCCATCGAACAAGGCGACCGCTACTATTTTGGCCACGAAAATGGATATGGCATGGCGCTGCCTTATTACCTGCAAGCCTACCAGTTCAATGGAAACAACGCCGAGCTGAATTTTAAAATCGGGGAATGTTACCTGCGACATCAGGAAAAATTCCGGGCCCTCGCCTTTTTGGAACGGGCGGCAAAACTAAATCCTCACATGGGAATGGATTTAGATTGGGCACTGGGAAAAGCACACCAATATGCCCTTGACTTTCTAACGGCAGAAACATTCTATTTAAAATGCAAGGAAGCCTATCTTGGTAACAATCAGGATACCTTACACTTCATTGCACGAAAACTGGAAGAATGCCGGTTGGGACAAGGATATTTGAGAAAGCCGGCCAACCATAAAATCGAAAACCTGGGTGAACGCCTGAATACACGCTACGATGAATACGTTCCACTCATTACGGCAGACGAATTTATGTTTGTGTTTACCACACGTCGTCCTCATAAAAAACAACGTTACCTGAATGAGTTATATCTTGATTATTATGAAGATATCTACGCAGCCTATTATCGGAACGGGCAATGGACCATGCCGGAAAGATTGAGCCGTCCGATCAATATTAAAGGACGGAACAACGCTTCTGTCCATTTAACTTTCGACGGACAAACCATTTATTCGTACCGTTCTAAAAACAATGGGGACATCTACATGTCTCGTTTAGAAGGTGAAAAATGGAGCAAACCCAAGCCTTTCAGAGAAATCAATGACCGCGATCATCAGGAATCGCATATCTGCCTTTCTTACGATGGAAATACCGCATATTTTGTAAGCGATCGTCCGGGAGGCTACGGAGGAAAAGACATTTGGTATATCGAGAGAAAAGAAGAGGGCTGGGGCATGCCTCAAAATTTAGGACCGGTCGTCAATACGCCCGGTGATGAAGAATCTCCTTTTATCCACCCCGACAACAAAACCATGTATTTCAGCTCGGCAGGCCATCCGGGCATGGGAGGGTTCGATATTTTTGAAACGGAAAAAACAGATTCCGGCTGGACCAAACCCCGAAACCTGCGGTATCCCATCAATGGACCCGATGATGACTTGTTCTTCATTCTATCCGCGGACGGAATGAACGCCTATTTTTCCAGCGCAAGAATGGGCGGATTCGGTGGACAAGACCTCTATGTCATTCGTCCGTTTAACCCGGATTTTCCGGAAGAAACGGTTCCTTTTAAAGAGTTCGATGTCACCCTATTTGTGGGCTTGCTAAAGGACAATGACACCAAAAAACCAGTAGGTGGCCAGGTGGAAATTATAGATTTGGCCACGGGAAAAATGGTTTGGTCCAATGCCGTCAATCAGGCCACAGGGAAATTTACCCTAACCCTACCCACCGGGGTGAATTATGGACTGGCCGTAGAATCCGATGGCTATCTGTTTTATTCAGAAAACTTTAACCTTGAAAAACAAAAAGGATTCCGGGAAGTACAGAAAGTTGTTTACCTGAAAAAAGTAGGAGAAGGCGCCAGTTTGGTCCTGAACAACGTATTCTTTGAATTCAACAAATGGGATTTAAAGCCGGAATCGGTAAATGAACTGGAAAGGGCATTGGCACTCTTGCAGCGATACGCGCAATTCCGCGTTGTGATTGAAGGGCATACCGACAATGTAGGTTCGGATGAAATCAATGAAAGGATTTCACAACAACGTGCCGAATCGGTGCGAAACTACCTGGTAAAGCGAGGCTTACCTGCAGAACGCATTGTCATGGTGCAAGGTTATGGGAAAAAGAAACCTTTAACCACAAACGATACGCCTGAAGGAAGGGCCACCAACAGACGGGTTGAAATTAAATTACAGCGGTAACCAAAGTATAAACCGAACCCTGGCTCCTGTAGGCATGCGGAACCGACCAACGGGGCTTTTCTGAGCATCAATACAAAATGATGACTTCTCCTCGTGCACCCGGGTCTCCGGCTTGCACTGTGGCTCCATTTCCACCACCTCCACTATTTGAAGCGTAAGAAAAAATTGTGGCGGCCGGAACCGTTACAGGCGCACCGCCCGCACCGCCATTGCCATCGATGCCACCGGCATGGCCAGTCCAAAAATTCGCAGTAAGGCCGGGTGCAGCATAATTTCCGCCACCAGAGGCACTTCCGCCACCCGTAAGGTTGGTTTGTCCGTTTCCGCCGAAATGGCCGCCACCACCACCACCGCCGCCGCCGCCATCACCACTAAATGCAGCGCCATTTCCACCATTTGGATTTCCTGTATGTCCATTGGGCTGACTACCGCCACCGGGAGCCGCCACATTGTTTGCCGTGCCTTCGTTGCTGCCGCCACCACCAGCGCCGCCACCGGCCACAAGCCAGTATGCACTGCCGCTTACCATTCCCGACCAGCCTCCACCTCCGCCGCCGCCGCCACTGCAAGGCGACGTTCCTGCATTTCCGCCATTTCCACCGCCATTTAAACCGCCGACGCCCCCATTGCCATTCGAGCCACTGCATGCGGAGTTTCCTCCCTGACCGCCGCCGCCAACACCAATAGTGTACACTTGCCCCACGAGCACAGGAATTCCTGCTGTAGCCACAGCACCGCTGCCACCACCGCCACCCACCGGACCGTCGTATCCGCCGCCGCCGCCGCCACCGCCAACAGCCAGAACATGTACGAATAAAGCAGGTGATGTCCAACTGGTTTGCCCCGGATTTTGAAAACTAACACGAACAGGATTGGTCGTGGTTACTTGTACCTGATTCCCGTAAGCAGTTCCTGCGATATTGGTGGCAAAAGCCCGTACATAATAAGTGGTATTGGGAGTCAGTGGATAGGCGGCCAGGCCACTAAACACGCCAATGCCGGTGCCGGACAAACGAACGCTGTCTGCCAGCGTAGGATTGGGATTGATTCCGTAACAAATACCTCGTTGCGACACAGTAGCCCCCCCATCCGACACCACTTGTCCGGCCATCGAAAAGGCATAAGCGGAAATCTGACTGACCGGAGAAGTAGTGACCACCGGCAAACCAATACAGGGACTATACCAACCCTGATTTTGTGTAAAAAACTCCAGACAATCTTTGTCAAGATTAAAAATAACAAGACCCAAAGCAGGATTGGCAATGGCGTTTCGCTGCGCTGTCGTAAGCCTCGGAGGTAAAAAACCCTGGTGGGTAGATTCAAGCTCAAGTACCGCAGAAGGCTGTGGAGAACCAGGATTTGAAGCACTAATTTTGGCTCCCTGAGCAGAAAGATTTTGCCAAAACAACAGGACATACAGAAGGGGAAACAGGCGCATAAGGCTGGAATTGTGCCTTTAAGATACAAAAAGCAAATACAAAACCAACCTAAATACTTTGGCTACTAAACAGATACAATATCAATAGCCAAGCGGTGTAAAACTGTATGTTTTACATGTATCCCATCTGATTGAGGTGTCTGTCGTCGTCGCGCCAGTTTTCCACCACTTTTACATACAATTCCAAAAACACTTTTTTACCCAAAAATGCTTCCATATCAATCCGGGCTTCTGTTCCCACTCGTTTAATCGCAGCCCCTTTATGGCCAATAATAATATTCTTATGGGTGGCTTTGCTTACGTAAATGATTCCACGGATTCTCACCAATGTCGGGCCGTCTTCGAACGTTTCGATGTCGGTCTGCACGGAATATGGAATTTCCCGGGAGTAGTGCAGCAGAATTTTTTCCCGAATCATTTCCGCCAGGAAAAAGCGCACCGGGCGATCTGACACATCTTCCTTATCGAAATAGGGTGGATGTTCCGGCATAAATTCTTTTAAACGATTAAAAAGCTCCGGAACGCCAAAACCGGTCATGGCAGAGATGGGATGAATGGGGATATCCGGAAAACGAGTTCCAATCGCAGTGGCCAGTTCTTGTAATTGTTCCTGGGTAATAAGATCTAATTTATTCAGGACAAAAATGGCCGGAAGTTGCTTTTGAGCGAGTTTTTGTTGAATTTTCTCGAAAAGAGGGCCATTGGGCATGAGTAGTTCCGGATCTGCAGCATCGGCTACAAAGAGGTACACATCGCCGTCCTCTAAACTGGATTCTACGGCTTGCATCATTCTTTCCTGCAATTTATACTTTGGATCCATCACGCCGGGGGTATCGGAGAAAATGATTTGATAAGACTCATCGTTGTAAATGGCAAGAATCCGATGCCTAGTTGTTTGGGCTTTGGCAGTAACAATGGCCAGCTTTTCCCCCATCAGTTGGTTCAGCAGGGTGCTTTTTCCTGCATTGGGTTTTCCGATAATATTAACGTATCCGGCAAAATGACTCATAAGTGAAAAAAAATTTGGCTGGAAAGATACGTTTAAATATATTTGCAGTCCGAAAAACAATTGTTCTTTCGACACACAGTGCGGGATGGAGAAGTAGGTATCTCGTCGGGCTCATAACCCGAAGATCGTTGGTTCGAGTCCAACTCCCGCTACCTAAAGCGAAAAAAGCCGGTCCGCTGATCGGCTTTTTTTGTGGTATCCGGCCGCCACACGTATCGGATTTCAAATTGGTCCCGTAGTAGAATGGATACTACGTAAGTCTCCGGAACTTAAGATACAGGTTCGATTCCTGTCGGGACCACAACAATAAAGCGCAAACGGCTTATAATCAGGGTTTTATATTTGTTTACTCTGTGTTTTAGCCGACCATTAGCCGACTATTTGTTTGGAGAGAGGGAGAATTCGTTCAGTGAGGATGTGGTGAGCCAAACTTTGATTAACTACAAATGTGTCTGCGGAGCACTAAACCGCCACTTTTGGGTAGGTGCTATTATGGGCTGCCTTTCTATTCATTTTTAATTTTAAAGTCTCCTGTTATTGGAAACTGTTTTGTAATTCTGTCAAGTTGATTTACGAATTCTTTTAATCCTGTCTGGTCGAAACCCATAGTAAAAGTAAGTTCACTTGCATTTACACCTGGCTGGTCACACGCTTTTACATTAACATCAAAGTGTCCGATTCCATCTCCAGTAATTTTAAGTTCTAAGTAACCTTCTAAATCATTAAAATTCGCTGTTCCTTTCAGATTGCCATAAAGGCGTGATAGTTCTTGCTTGAACTTTTCAAAGTCGACTGTCATAAAGTCTCCCGAATATTGTCCAGAAAACTTACCGCCTTTAACCGTCACTTTTGTCTTTACCCAATTCTTGTCACAGTCAATGTTGGAGTCATACTTTATTAACTCAATTGGTTCAAGTCGAACGATGTCTCCAGCGTCAAACAATTCAAAATATATTTCTTGTCTCTCTGTCATTGTTGTATCGTCCTAAGGTTGCCCTAACGTCAGTTCGTCTAATAACTCCATTTCACCCCCATTTCCCGCTCTAAAATACCCATTTTAATCGCACAACCGCAATCCAAGCAATAAGTTAATAAAACGCTATGCGCCCAATTGCCACGAAATCCAAGGCCCAAAATGGCTTTAAAAGGACGCTGAGAGGACGAAAAAGGAAGGCAAAAGCCTTTAGGTAGGCTTTGAGCAGGTTTTTATCTAGTATGTTTAATATCCGTCGGAGGTTGTAGGCCGTACATATCATTCCCACATCAGAGGAGGCATGTTGGATGCTCCTTTTGGTCATGATGTAGTAATAATCCCACTGCCGCTTTATCACGCCAAAAGGATGTTCCACAATGGCCTGGCGCCTGCGGTAAAGGTCTGGATTCTCTTGCAAGCGGATTTTGTTCGCATCAATAAGGTCCATGTGCTCCGAGCGTTCTATTAGGCGGCCCTTTTTGTTGGTGGTACAACGCGAAAAAAGCGGACAGTTCATACATGCCTTTGTTTTGTAATGCTTTACTCGGTTCATGGTCTTGCCGCTGGCCTTGTGGTACCAGCGGCCATTGGTGGTTAGCTTTTTTCCCGCAGGGCAGGTGTATTGGTCGTTTTGCTTGCTGTAATTAAAATGTTCTACATCGAAGTTGTGGTCAGGGGCATGGGAGGCCACCTCGGGAAAAGCCACCATGACCTCGACACCTTGTTTGTGGGCATAATCAAACTCCGTTCCGGTGTGGTATCCTTTGTCGTACAGGGCCGTAAAATCTGAGCTGCCTAAAATGGTTTTGGCTCTGCGCACCATGGCACCCATGGCCTTGTAATCGTTCTCATTGGTAACTTTAAAATCAATGGGGAGGTTGTGCTTGGCATCTACGGAGGTTTGAATGTTGTAGGCTACTTCGGTGATGTGGTTTCGGGTAATCATTTGCCGACTGTCGGGATCGGAAGTAGAGATTTGGGTGGCTCCGCTTTCCTGCAGTTCTTGCTGCAAGTGTTCGTATTTACTGCGCTGCTCCAGGTATTTTTTGATTTGCTGTTGAGACTCCACTTTAGAAATGGCATCACCGTCTTCTTTGGCCAATTCAAGGTTGTACTGTTCCAGTTTTTCATCGATGCGCTTGAGGTGCAAATCGATTTTCTTGGGATTAAAATTGTTCTTCTTGCTGTTCTGTGCCCGCAGTTTTGTGCTGTCTCCCGCAATGAGCGTGCCGCCAATCAAATCAAAATGCTTGGCCAGCTGCACCGTGGCCCGGAACACCTGTTTGATGGCTTTGGGGTTGTTCTTACGGAAGTTCGCAATGGTGTTGTGGTCTGGTTGAAGTTCACTCATGAGCCACATGAGTTCCAGGTTGCGTTTGCATTCCTTTTCGAGTTGTCGGCTGGAACGGATACGGTTGAGGTAGCCGTAAATGAAAAGGCGAAGCAGAGTTCCAGGATGGTAAGCCGGCCGGCCATTTTCCTCATAATCGACCTTAAACCCAAGTTCGGACAGGTTCTGCTATCCACGAACAAGTCAATTAGACGCACTTCATTATCGGCATCGACATGCGTATCCAGGCAATACATCTCCCACTGATTTCGAGGTTTTCCTTGGATAAATTTCATAAATAAAAATACCGATTTAAAGGTAGAAATAGGCAATAAATAGCCTGAATTTTATTAATAATTGAAATGTATAAATGGGAGGCTATTAGACAGTCTGACGGTTTGCGGCTTTGCGAAGGTGGCGATTTTTACCACTAACCTACCTAAGAATCACTAACTTCAAATTTACGAAAAACTGTCATACGAAGCACTGCACCGCCACTTTTGCAAAACCGCTGTTGGGGGCTGGTGTTCCTGTCTTCCGTGTCTGTAAACCATTGTCTCTGTTGAGTTTTACTGACTTTTTGTTTGACGTTTTGGTCTCTGCGGTTGTGTATTTTTTATTTTCAGAAGGGAGGTGTTTTTTTTAATTCAATTTTTCTTACTGTGGATTTGCAAGCTCTTTGACAAAGCTTTGGTCTGCGCTTGGGCTTGTGCGGCTTTGGCAATGTGCTTGCAAATAGGGCAGGCTTAGTGTTGATGTCCTTGTGGCTGATTTGTTTTAGTTCCTTGCTTACTTTGTGTTCTTATTTTCTTTTTCACTTCTCCACATCTTAGCATTTTATCACCAAAGTATGGATTATTGATTTCTTCTTTTTCACTTAACCAAAATGCACCTTTGTCGTCTAATGCCATAGGGCAATATGCTACATAGACAGTCTCAATTTTCAGCCCGAATGTTTCTGCGATTTCAATCATTTGGTTTGAAAGGTCAGAGAATATTTCTCTTTGTTTTTCTATGTCTTTAGCGATTTGCAAAAGTCCTATATGTTTTTTTAGATTTGAAAACTGCTCCATCCAAGCATTGTGTGCTTCTTCATCAAGCAACTTCATATCAATTTTATTCAAACTGGTTTCCAACTTTTTGGCGTTAGATTGTGTCAGTTTAAAGTCACTTTGAACTAAACTCTTATTGAGTTCTAAATATTGGTAAACAAAATCTGTTAGTTGTTCGGTAAACTTGTCAGGAACGGCAATAGTATTATCTACCGCCCGATTCATCATACTGTAATTTCCGCTAAGTTGTGCTGCTCCGTCAATAGCGAATACTCCATTGGTAACGATTTCTTCGCCTTCGGACAATCCACTTTCAACAATGTAATAATCCCCTAAAGATGCTCCGATTGTTATTTCTCTCATTTCAAATGATGGAAAATCCGAATTTGGAACTTTTATATAGACAATAGAGCGTTTTCCTGTCCATAGTAAAGCTGTTTTTGGGATTACTAATGATTTTTCTGAAATAGATAGGTTTGCTTTGATTTTACCCTTGACAAACATTTCAGGTTTTAGAAGTTGTTGTATGTTGTTTAATTCGGCTCTTACAGCAGCAGTTCTACTTTGTGGATTGATTAGAGGGTCTATGAACGCTATTTGTGTAGTAAATTCTTTTCCGGGAAGTGATGCAACCGTCAAAGTAATTGTTTGACCAACTTTCATAAATGCCAAATCACTTTCATACGCATCTAATAAAACCCAAACATTGCTCAAGTCAGCGATTTCAAATAAAACACTTCCTTTATTTACAAAATCGCCTTTTGAAATGTCTCTTCTTATTACTACTCCCGAATGGTCGGCATATACATCAAATTCTGTCAGAACGATACCGCTGTTTTCAATTTCACTGATTTGTGTTTCAGTAATTTTCCATAAACGCAATTTTTCCTTCGAGGCATTGTAAAGTGCCGGGTTAACTTCCTTGAATTTTGCTGCTTCGATTAACTCTTTTTGTGCAGTAACCAATTCAGGTGAATAGATGGTAGCCAGTTTTTGTCCTTTGCTTACTGTTTGTCCTGTAAAGTCTATGAATAATTTTTCAATTCTGCCGGAATAATTAGCCGTGATTACAGCTAATTTTTGCTCATTTATGGCGATTTTACCTGTTAAGTAAACTTCGTGTTCGGCTGAAACTGTTTTTACTTTTTGGGTTTGCACATTTGCCAAAGCGATTGCTTCGGCACTCATTGTAAACACAAATGGGTTGCTTTCACCATTGCCTGAATTTTGAGCTAATGGAATTAAATCCATTCCGCAAAGCGGACATTTCCCCGGCTCATTTTGCCTGATTTGTGGGTGCATAGAACAAGTGTAAGTCGTTTCTTCGCTATGTTCGTGATTATGTGTGCTTTCAGAATTATGATTGCCTTTAAATAAAAGCCATCCGAAAAACAAACCCACCATCAGCACTAAGCTGAATTGCAAAATCTTATTTTTAAATATTCGTTTCATTTCAATTCGTGTTAGGTTATCGCCCCATTAATCTTTCCATCATTGCAACGGCAATGTTTCCGTCAATAAGTGCGTCTAAATATTTTAGTCGGTAATCCAAAAGTTGTTGTTGCATTCTCAATACTTCTTCAAAATTGCTGCCTTCGGTTGAGTATTGCACAATTAAGATATTCAATGCCTGATTTGCTAATGAGGTTTGTTCTTGATACAGTTTTACCCTGCGGTCAGCATCTTTCAAATCTTTCAAAGCATCTTCATAATTCACCATCAATTGATTGCTTACATCCTGTTTTTGTTCAATAACAGATTGACGCATAAAGTCAGATTCACGAACAGAGGCTGTGTATTTCTTTCGCCATAATGGTATAGTTACTGTAGCCATTGGCATCAACATATTTCGTCCATTCATCATACTTTCGCTGTTAGCTCTTGGTTGGAAAATATCATATTGCAACCCCACGCCAATCATAGGCAATCCCATTTTCCTGTTCATATTACCTTGTGCGATATATGCTGATTCTTCTTGTTCCAACATTTTCAGCATCGGATTATTGTTTTTGATGCTGTCGGGAATTTCATTAAGTGAAATTGGCATTGTTGCAGCTGTTATAGAGTCTGAAAATATTACAGGTTCATTTTTATCTCTATTGAGCAATTGATTAAATCGAGCAATAAGCGGAATTTTGGTATCTTCTAATAATGCAAGATTATTTTGCAGTTCGTTAATTTCCATTTGAACACGCAGCACATCTATCATACTACCACTGCTGTTCATATTTTCCATTTCACCCATTTGGGGCATATTTCGGGTAGGAGAATTTGGGGATGATGATTGTCCTTGCATATTCATTCCACCCATTCCACTGCTGGAATTATTGGCATTTGGATTATTCGAATTTCTCATATTTCCAAAACTGCCAGAACTGCCACCACTTTGTCCACCGCTTTTGAATCTTGTCAGAGCGATTTGCTCCATTGTTTTTAGCAGTTCAATATTTTCTTTGGTGATAGCAATTTCCTTTTCTAATAATTGCAGGGCATACCAATTCGCCCGCACTTCATAAAACAGCATTGATTTGGTTTCATTAAATTCTTCGAATTTTGCCTTTGCCATAAAAGTCATTTCATTTTTAGCTGCTCCTAAAGTTCCAAACCAAGGAAACATTTGCATCAGGGAAATTGAGCCTATTTGGTTACCCATATACCTTTCCATTGGCATAATGAAGAAACTAAAACCCAATTGCGGGTCGGGAAGCGAGCCAACTTGAGGTACCCGCTCCAAGGCTGCCTGATATTGAAAATATTTTGATTTCAAATTCGGGTTGTTTTTAGCAGCAACCAATAAATAGTCATTCAATGTTTGTCCAAAGGCATTACTTGAATAAACAATGATTAGCAATATGTATATTATTCGAGATTTCATTTTGTAGCTCTTTTTATTTGATATTCTTCTCGTGCAGCATACAAAACAGGCACAACAAATAGTGTAATTAAAGCCACTGCCATTCCGCCAAAAGCGGGTATTGCCATTGGTATCATAATGTCAGCACCACGACCGGAAGACGTAAGAATGGGTAACAATGCCAAAAGGGTAGTGGCTGTGGTCATTAAACACGGTCTTACTCGTTTTAATCCGGCATCTGTAACTGCTTTTCTTATTTCAGATATGTTTTCAGGTTTATGTTTTTTGAAACTTTGCATCAAATAAGTTGAAATCACTACACCGTCATCAGTTGCTATTCCAAACAGTGCAATAAAACCAACCCAAACCGCAACACTTAAATTGTATGTTTTCATTTGAAACAATTCTCGCAAATTGGTTCCGAAAAGTGAAAAGTCCATAAATGAGTCTATGCCATAAAGCCACAGCATTACGAAACCACCTGCAAATGCCAATGCAATTGCGGAAAAAATCATTAGTGAAGTAGAAGCTGAACGGAATTGAAAATAGAGAATCAGGAAAATCACAGCCAAAACCAAAGGCACTACTATAGCTAATCGCTTTTCTGCTCTTACTTGATTTTCATAACTACCGGAGAATTGATAGCTAACTCCTGAAGGAACTTTCAATTCGCCTGAAGCTATTTTAGATTTTAAAAAGTTGTCAGCATCTTCCACTACTGTTACTTCTGAAAAACCATCTTTTTTATCCAAAAGAACATATCCAACCAAAAAAGTGTTTTCACCCCGAATCATCATAGGACCGGGACGATATTCAATTACAGCCAATTCGCCAAGTGGAATTTGTTGCCCTGTGGGTGTTGGGATTAAAACCTTTTTCATCACTTCGGGATTGTCCCGCCATTCTCTTGCATATCTTGCACGGATGTTATAACGCTCTCTTCCTTCAACGGTAGTTGTTAATGGCATTCCGCCTAAAGCCACTTCCAAATACATTTGCACATCGGCTATATTTAATCCATAGCGAGCAATGGCAATGCGGTCAATATCAATTTCTAAATAAGGTTTTCCCAAACTACGGTCGGCATACACAGCTTCAGGTTTAACCGATGGAACTTGTTTAAGAAGTTGTTCGATTTTTAAACTGAATTCTTCAATGCTATTCAAATCAGGGCCAAAAACCTTTATTCCCATTGGTGCTCTCATTCCTGTTTGGAGCATTACCAAACGGGTTTCGATGGGCTGTAATTTAGGGGCAGATGTTACTCCGGGAATGTCGTTGGTGGCATTAACTATTTCATTCCAAATATCATCAGGGGTTTTAATGTGGTCACGCCATTGACGAAAATACTGTCCTTTTTTATCAGGAATCAATTCTTCGTTTTCATCTTTTAGAAAATTACCTTCATTATCAACTTTGAACCTAATCGGATAACCATTTTCATTATTAATGTATTCGGTTTTATAAAGAATGATATTTTCGAACATCGAAACAGGTGCAGGATCTAATGCACTTTCTACACGACCTGCTTTCCCAACAACCATTGATACTTCGGGTATTGCCTGAACCCGTAAATCCAATTGTTGCACATATCGGATATTCGCATCAACACCAGAATGAGGCATTGAAGTGGGCATCAACAAAAATGAACCTTCGTCCAAAGCAGGCATAAACTCCTTTTCCATCCCCGGAAAGGTGTGCGATAATGAACTCCAAACGGATGTTGTTCTGATATTCCAACCTAAATTATCAGTCATTTTCGGAATGAATCCGAAAACTTTGTCAAAGCCTAGCCAAATATTTACACCCAGAAGAATGATGAGGACAGGTAGAAGCAAAAATTTCTTTTTATTGTCCAAGCACCAGTTTAATATGACTGGATAATATTTGATGAACAATTGAAATCCACCTAAAAACAATCCAAGTATTAAAGCAATAAAAATGAAATTCAGCAGTAAACTATTTGACACCCCCAAAGGCATCCATTCCGTTGCTAATAGCCAAGAAACAGCGATGGCTACAATAGCAATTGTAAACGAATTGTGATGCTTTGTAAATAGATTGTTGAGATTTGGAGAAGGTAGTTTCTGTTGTTCTCCCAAATTTGCCAGTAGATTATTTACTCCTAAAAGTAACATCACTGTTCCTGCCCAAACAGACCACCATAAAACGAAAATACCAAACACAATAAGAAGTAAGTTCAATGCTAATCGATACAACTTTCGTGATGTTTTGAGTGAAAACAACCAATGGGCAAAAGCCGGCATCATAAACAGAGTAATAATTAAAGCCGCTACCAATGCAAAGGTTTTGGTATAAGCCAATGGGCCAAATAGTTTACCTTCGGCAGCTTGCAAAGTAAATACAGGAAGGAAACTCACAATGGTAGTGGAAACGGCTGTGAGAATTGCAGAAGAAACTTCTGTTGATGCATTGTAAACAGTAGTAATCAGTGGTTGTTCAGGTGGTGCTTCATCGGTGTGTCGTAGAATATTTTCACTGAGTATGATGCCTAAATCCACCATTGTTCCGATTGCAATGGCAATACCGGAAAGTGCAACAATATTTGCATCTACATTGAAATATTTCATCATTATGAAACACATCAATACCGCAAGTGGCAACAGTGCAGAAATCATTAGTGATGCTCGCAAATGGAATACCATTATAATGATGACAATAATGGTTATCAGGATTTGCAGACTGATGGCTTCATTGAGTGTGCCGAGTGTTTCATAAATCAATTCGGTTCGGTCGTAAAACGGAACAATAGTAACTTTTGATACTGTGCCGTCTTCCAGTGTTTTGGAAGGTAGCCCGGGACTGATTTCCCTGATTTTGTCTTTGACGTTTTGAATGGTTTTTAAGGGGTTGTCGCCATAACGGGCAATCACCACACCGCCCACTGCTTCAACACCACCTTTATCCAAAAATCCACTGTGTCCGCGAGGAGCAGGGCCGATATTCACTTTTGCAATATCACTAATTCGAATAGGAATATTGTTGGTTACTTTTACAACTGCTTGTTCAATCTCATTCAGGTTTTTGACATACCCTAATCCACGAACATAATATTCCACCAAATTCATTTCAACGGTATTTGCACCAATGTCAAGATTACTATTTCTAATGGCTTCCATTACCATCATCATACTCACATCGTGGGCTTTCATTGCTACAGGGTCAAGGTCAACTTGGTATTCCTTTACAAAACCACCAATAGATGCTACCTCCGAAACTCCTTCGGATGACATTAATCCGAGTTTCACATAATAATCCTGAATGCTTCTCAATTCGTGGGCATCCCATCCACCCGCTGGTTTGCCGTTTTCGTCTCTACCTTCTAACGTGTACCAATACACCTGTCCCAGAGCCGTAGCATCGGGTCCTAAAGTGGGCGAAACACCTTCGGGGAGCATATTGGAAGTAAGGGAGTTGAGTTTTTCTAAAACCCGTGTTCTGCTCCAGTAATATTCTACATCTTCATTAAAAATAATGGCAATGAAAGATAAACCGAACATTGAAGTGCTTCGCACAGAAGTTACTCCCGGTAAACCTAACAGTGCCGTAGTAAGCGGATAGGTAATTTGGTCTTCTACATCCTGCGGACTTCTGCCCATCCATTCAGTAAAAACAATCTGTTGATTTTCGCCAATGTCGGGAATGGCATCCACCGGAACAGGATCTCTCGGTAGAAAATCCACATTCCAGTTAAACGGAGCAGTTACAATGCCCCAACCCACAAAAAGCACCAGCAATAGTGCTGTTACTAATTTGTTTTCAAGGAAGAATTTTATGAGGGCATTGAGTTTCATTTATTAATGATTATGGTGTTTATGCTCGTCTTCTTTTGAAATAAGTTCTAAATCCATTTTACAAACTGGACAAGTTCCTTTTTCTGCATACATTTTGTCGCCTTCGCATTTCATAGGACATTGATACATAGCTGTTTCAACTTGTTCGGAAGCATTTGAATTAGATTTTTCATTACTACTGTTTCCGCAGGAAGCGAGAAAAAATGCAGTTGCCCAAACTGCTGCTGTGATTACTGATTTCATATTATTCTGATTTTAAAGTTTCAATTTTAAACCCTGCTTCCTGAACTTTTTGTATTTCTTCTTCTTCAGTAATACCTTCTGAATGCACAGAAAGAATTTTGTCTTTATTGGTTGTGTCCACTTCCCAATGGCAAATACCATCTGCATCGTTTAGAAATGGCGTAACCTTTGCCACACATCCACCACAATTGATGTTGGTTTTGAATTTTAATGTTATATCGTTTGTATCCATTTTGTTATTGGTTTAATGAGTGCAACATCCGGTTGAACAACTTGCATTACTGTCATTTTCAATATTCGAAACGGAATATCCTGCTTTTTCAATGATAAAAGCAACATTTTCTTTTAAACTTTCATCAGTAAGTAACACAGTTAATTTACCTGATTCAAGGTTTTGAATTTCTACACCTTTAATTTTACTTACTTCATTGCCAACTCTGTTTTGACAGTGGGTGCTTTGCATACTCGGTATGCTTAAGTCGATTTGCTTTTTGTTTGTGTTCATTTGATTATTTTTTTAAATTAAACATTGATGATGCAAAATTCGTAATACCCTTGCTCTGAACTGTTACAGCTTTTTTGAATTAATTTGTAAGATTTACAGGCTCTCATTTTTTGTATTTCAATCGTAAACTATTGCTCACCACGCTTACACTACTCAACGCCATTGCAGCACCTGCCAACATTGGGTTGAGTAAAAAGCCGTTAATCGGGTATAAAATACCTGCCGCAATCGGAATACCTATCAAATTGTAAATAAACGCCCAGAACAAGTTTTGTTTGATGGTGCTCACTGTGGATTTAGATAAGCGAATTGCTTCAGGTATTTTTGCAAGGTCAGACGATATGATGGTCATTTTTGCTACATCCATTGCAATATCGCTGCCTTTACCCATTGCAATACTTACATCAGCTTGTGCTAAGGCAGTGCTGTCGTTGATACCATCGCCAACCATTGCCACTACTTTACCTTTGGCTTGCAATTCTTTTACATATTCTGCCTTTTGTTCAGGCAGCACTTCGGCTTTGAAATGTTTAATCCCTACTTTTTCGGAAACTGCTTTAGCGGTGGTTTGATTGTCTCCGGTAAGCATATACACTTCAATACCTGCTGCTTGAAGTTCTTGAATAGCGTTTTGTGATGTAGATTTTACCTGGTCGGCTATGGCTAATACGGATACTACTTTTTGAGAATTCGCAAACCAAATTACTGTCTTGGCTTCCTTTCCCCATTGGTTGGCTTTTTCTGAAATTGATTTTTCAATTGAGATTTTGTTTTCTTCAATGAGTCTTCTGTTTCCAATAAAATAAGTTTCGCCATTGGCTTGAGCTTTTGCCCCTTTACCTGTTATGCTTTCAAAACTTGAAATGGTGAACAAACTCTGTTGTTTCAAATGAGTAACCACAGCCTCTGCCAAGGGGTGTTCAGATTGTTTCTCAATACTGTAAAGGATTTGTTTTAGTTCAGTGCTATCATCTGCCCAAAAATCATTCGTTACGATTGGTTTCCCTTCTGTGATAGTTCCTGTTTTATCGAGTATTACTGCATTTACTTTTTTAGCCAGTTCCAAACTTTCGGCATCTTTAATGAGTATTCCTTTTTCCGCTCCTTTGCCTACTCCTACCATTATTGCAGTTGGAGTTGCTAAACCTAAGGCACAGGGACAAGCAATGACCAAAACGGTTATCAATGCCAATAAACCCTGCGTAAAGGCATTTTCTCCGCCAAATACATTCCAAACAATAAATGCAGCAATCGCAATCAGAATCACTATTGGCACAAATATTCCGGCAATCTTGTCAACTAACTTCTGAACTGGAGCTTTGCTGCCCTGAGCATCTTGCACCATTTTGATGATTTGAGCAAGCATTGTTTCGCTACCTACTTTATCTGCTCTGAATTGGAAACTGCCTTTTTGGTTAATCGTTCCTGCAAAGACTTTGTCATTCTCATTCTTCAAAACAGGAACAGGCTCTCCGCTTAACATACTTTCATCCACATAGGAATTTCCATTTACCACTGTCCCGTCCACGGCAATTTTTTCTCCTGGCTTTACCAAAAGCGTGTTTCCAATAGCAACTTGCTCAATAGGGATTTGCATTTGATGCCCGCCATCGTGAACAATAGTAACAGTCTTAGGCTGTAATCCCATCAGTTTTTTAATGGCTGATGAGGTATTGCCTTTGGCTTTTTCTTCTAAAAGTTTACCCAACAAAATGAAAGCTATAATGACCGCAGCCGCTTCAAAATACACGTGTGCGTGTAAGCCCCTTTCGTGCCAAAAATGGGGAAACAATGTGTTGAATACGCTGAAAACATAGGCAACTCCGGTGCTTAATGCTACCAAGGTGTCCATATTGGCAGAACGATGCCTAGCTTGTTTCCACGCATTGATGTAAAAATCTCTGCCCAACCACAAAATAACAGGTGTGCTGAAAACCCACATTATTTCGTTGGCATAAGGCATATTCATAAAGAACATTCCTATGATGACAACGGGTGTTGAGAGAGCCAAAGCCCAATAGGTCTTCTTTTTTAATTTGATGAATTTTTCCTTTTGAATATTTTCTACGGTTTCATCATCTGAAGCTGATTCATCAATCAATAAATCATAGCCAATACTTTGAACCGCACTTCGTAAACTTTCGGTTTGAACAATTCCGGGGATAAATTCAATAGACACTTTAGCATTGGCATAATTGACACTTGCATCAACTACACCTTGTTGGGCTTTCAGCATACTTTCAACGCTTACAGCACAGGATGCACAGGTCATTTGCAATACCGGAAAAGATTTCTTAACTGTAGTTACATCATAACCCAAATCACGAATGGTTTTGACTGCTTCTGAAACAGTTTCTTGATTGGTAATTTGAATAACAGCCCTTTTGTTGTTGAGTTCGACCCGATGAGATGATAATCCTTTAAGTTGGGCAATGCCTTTGTCCACTATTAAGGCACAATGTTCGCTGTCAACCCCTTCAAGTGGTATCAGTATTTCATTATTATTTGTTGCCATACCTTTTGATATTAATTACACTGCAAAGGTCGCAACGCTTTTGGCGAGTCGTGTTACACGATTTTTGAAAAGAATTACATCATTTACACTTCGTCTAAGGGCTTGCGTTTGTCGGCTTTGGTGTTTTTAAAGTGGCTGGGTGTAAGTCCAGTTACTTTTTTAAATTGATTGCTCAAATGTGCTACACTTGAGTAGTTGAGTTGAAAGGCGATTTCACTCAAGGATAATTCGTCATAAACTAACAACTCTTTTACTTTCTCAATCTTTTGAGCTATGAAATACTTCTCGATAGTTGTGCCTTCAACTTCAGAGAAAAGATTTGATAAATACGTGTAGTCGTGTTGCAGTTTGCCGCTTAATAAGTCTGATAAATTCGCTTTTAATTCGCTGTTTTGATGATGCACCAAGTCAATAATTAATGAATTTATTTGTCCAATTAGTCTGCTTTTCTTGTCGTCAATCAACTCAAATCCGAATGTCTGTAAGTGATTATTGATAGTTTCTTTTTCAGCATTATTAATTTCTCTGTCCAGTTCAACCTCACCTAAAGTCAAGTGAGTTGGTTTGTAGCCAATATGTTCCAATTCGTTTTTCACTACCATTATGCAGCGATTACAAACCATATTTTTGATATAGATTTTCATAGGCTAATCTGTCTTTGGTGCGTGGGCAAAAAATGGCTCTTTGGATTTTGCCTGTGTGTTGGCTTGTGCGGTTGGGGCAAGATCCAATGTGCCATTTGTGCGTTGGCAAATTGAATTAAAAAAATGTGCGGTGGGGAAAATAAAAAATACAGAAGGGTCGGCAATGAGTGTCGGCTTACTCGTTGTCCGATTTTTATATAGTTTCTATGTCTGTGTTCACCTGCCAAAATGGTTTACATTTTTTCTTGTTTTTAGTCCGTTGTTTCTGTCAGGGTCGTTGTCTTTTACACTTGCACCCAACAATTATATAAACGCAATATTGCGTTTATATTCCATATATCGTGACCTTTTCTTTACAATTCGGATTAGATGGTAGGTCAGGAAGGACAACCAATTTTAAGGAAAATTTCCTGAAAATCGAAATGGTTTTCAAGGCCTAGGGTTCCTCCCTGATTTTTTCGTCAGGTCGTTTTGTAGTGTATACATTCAGCGAACGAAAATCTAAAGACTCTCTATGAAACTTCTTTCTTTTGTCCATTTTCAAAGCAGTAAGCCTAAATGCCCCTCAGCCTGAATTCTTAGTCTATTTTTATTTCCTTATTATAGCCGAGTACATTTCATTGTAACCTCGGATGCAGTATGCTGAGGCCGAAAAAAGTTTGCCTAAAGCATACAAACTTATAATGGCAACACCACCATACAACACCAACTTTACCAATGGGAAATCCTCACTTGCCGTCTGGAGGTCTTTGAGTGTATTACTTGCGGGTTTTCTCATAGGGTTCAATTTTAATGTGGTTGAAGGCAAAGTAAAAAACGGAACAAGTTATTACAATGCCTATGGCCACCTTAATGCCAAGTTTTAGCTTTTGATTTTCGGTACTTAGTTTCAGCTTTTCTTCTTGTAGCAGCGAAACTGAAGCGGGAATAGGGCCTGCTTGAATTGTTGTAAAGTCTATCACTGTTTGATGATTTTAATTTGTCCTCCATCTAATTTTACAATGGTAAAGTGAAACACCGAAAAACAATTTTTTCCATTGATATTGGTGATATGGTTGCATACTCCAAAATTAAATCCCTTGCCAAGAAGATATTCTTTGTGAAATATCCGTTCAGAATCTGTTTCCATAAGGCTAGCAAGGACATTGTAATTCTTTAATAGAGGCTTACTGAGGTATTCTAGCTTATGCCGCAATTGCGTTGCCCTTTTATTGTGATAAGCAATTCTGTTTTTTGCGTTTGCGAAAACTTGGGTTTTTCGCTTTGGAATAAAAAGCTCGTTGGTCAATAGGTCCCTTCGCATTTGTTGAAGTTTTCTATAAAATTAGCAATATTAACCATAAAGTGCAAGTAAAAGCATATTAAAAAATTTATAAAACATATACAAAACATATTATTTACATATTAATACGTAAAAAAATGCATATTAGAAGTTTAAAATATATAATTTTTTAAAGAGAATAACGGCCACTTATCTTCTTGTATTTTTTGTAATTCTTTTAAAAAAAGGTAACATTTTAAAATCTTCTCAATATGTTGATTATTAATGCCCTATTGTAGGCGGAGAAATTTACTCCGTTTCGGGAACTTAATACTCCGCTTTGAATTTGTTTATCAATTTTTAGTCGACTTACCTTTGCTAAGTACTTAAAAAAAAGTCATGCAAACAATTCAACTAGTTACTTTGGAATATTTCGAGGAGAAATACCAAAACCATGAAAATCGACTAACGCAAATAGAAAGTAAGAGCAAAGAAGAAACAACATATTTGACAAGACATGATGTGGCCAAGCTCCTAAAAATAAATTTATCGACAGTTCATGCATGGAGTAATAAGAAAATACTCAAGCCATATTATATCGGAAACAAAGTGTATTACAGGAGCGATGACATCCACGGGCTATTTGCTGAAAAGTCGGAGGAAAGGGTTCAAAAGGCAGCAAATAAATCGCAAGATATTTAAAGGATTTTACCTCATCATCCAAATAGTTTAAACCAATCAAAGGAAAATTGCCATGAAAAGAGAAGGGGAAAATGCTGGGGATTTTAACGCTACTCCTGTTTATCAGTTCGATAAATATAAAATTGGTGTTGCGGATAATATAACAGAGGCAAAAAAACTTTCAACAGATGGCGATGAAGTCAATGAAAATAAAGGATTATTCACAGTAAAAACAGCCAACCGTTGGATTGAGCAAGCCAAAAGCCGCCCTATTCCGAAAATGCTTTTTGGTGAATTTTGGTTTGAGGGTGAACTATGTATTTTGTTTGCCGACACTAATTTAGGAAAGTCTATTTTAGCTGTGCAAATTGGCAACAGTTTAAGCACTGGCAAACAGATACCTGGTTTTGTGTTAGAAGCGCCAAAGCAGCCAATTTTGTATTTTGATTTTGAGTTGACCGACAAACAATTTGAAAACCGATATTCAAAAAAGTTTGAACAGCATTACGAGTTCGATAAAAACTTTTTACGAGTTGAAATAGACCCCGATGCCATTACTCCCGAAGGCCAAACCTTTGAGGATTTCCTCAACCATTCATTGGAACGAAGTATTACCGAAACAGGGACAAAGGTTTTAATTATAGATAACCTTACCTACCTAAAAAATGAAACGGAAAGGGCTAAAGATGCGTTGCCATTAATGAGACATTTGAAAGCGTTGAAGAACAAATACGGACTTTCAATTTTAGCACTTGCACATACACCGAAAAGGGATTTATCAAAACCAATTACCCGAAATGATTTACAAGGCAGTAAAATGCTTATGAACTTTTGTGATAGTAGCTTTTCAGTTGGCGAAAGTTCCATCGACAAAAGTTTACGTTATCTTAAACAGATTAAACAACGGAACACGGAACAGATTTACAGCGAGGAAAATGTTTGTGTTTTTCAAATTAGTAAGCCTTCCAATTTTTTACAGTTTGAGTTCCTCAATTTCGGAACTGAACTGTAACCTCCCCCAAATTTTGGACAGTTTAAAAGTAGCTTTTCATACCTTTAA
>CAZOEO010000021.1:0-59386 GCA_964578885.1 uncultured Candidatus Competibacteraceae bacterium
GAACAAGCAGAAGCTGCGAAAGCAGAAGCGGAACGTAAAGCCAGAGAAGAAGCAGAAGCCAAAGCCGAAGCCGAAAGAAAGGCCAAGGAACAAGCAGAAGCTGCGGCCAGAGCAGAAGCGGAACGTAAAGCCAAAGAAGAGGCGGAAGCCAAAGCCGAAGCCGAAAGAAAGGCCAAGGAACAAGCAGAAGCTGCGGCCAGAGCAGAAGCGGAACGTAAAGCCAAAGAAGAGGCGGAAGCCAAAGCCGAAGCCGAAAGAAAGGCAGCGGAAGAAGCGGCATTGCTAAAGGCCAAAAAGGAAGCAGAATACAAACGTCTCAGGGAATTGAACAACATTGTTAGCTTCCCGAATGAAGAAGCAAGGGTGGAAGCTTTAAGAAGCGGTGAAAGAGCGGCCCTATCTGGTAGAACCTTCGTGATTTTGAAGAAGTATGACACCTTTGAAATGGAAGACGACAACTTCTGGGGTTATATCAATTTCGGAATTGGAAAAGGAAATATCGAAGTCACAAAGGGTGAATTTGATCGATTCAGAAAAGTCTTCAACAAGTAAGTCAACGCTATATATAAAAGAAAAGCCGGAATCAAATGACTCCGGCTTTTTTTTTAAAATATAATTTGAATTAGCAACCCAATACACCCAACAAAGAGGTATGGTTTTGTTCCGTTGCAGTCCAGTTAATACCTTGCTTTTGTGCATCACACAAATCATTGTAAGCATTTTGGTAATTGGTCCATGCAGTGCCAATTTGGCTGCAATTGGTCGAAGATACCGCAGTGGCATAAGCCTGAGCAGCACTAGAGAAAGCGTTCAAATCTCCGGTACATGAAGATGAACAAGAGGAGATGGTCCAGCTTGCACCGAACAATACACCAATAAGTAATAACTTTTTCATGGAATTGTTAATTTATCCAAAAATAAAAACATTTCGGATAAAACAAAACAATAAATACCAATGTATAGAGGAGTGACCCCGACAGGATTCGAACCTGTGACCTACTGCTTAGAAGGCAGTTGCTCTATCCAACTGAGCTACGAGGTCGAACATCGGGTAGTCGGGGTGGCAAGATTCGAACTTGCGATCTCCTGGTCCCAAACCAGGCGCGATAACCGGGCTACGCTACACCCCGAAAATATGTCCCGCAGTATGCTCTGCGGTGAGGGGGGGATTCGAACCCCCGGTACCATTGCTGGTACGGCAGTTTAGCAAACTGCTGGTTTCAGCCACTCACCCACCTCACCTTGGGAGTGCAAAAGTAGTCAAATTTATATCCGTTCCAATTTTTCCAGCAAAATATTTTAGATTTCTACAAAAATCTTTTTTTCTGACCTAAAATCAATCCCTAAGTCCCAGTTCTGCCCTAACTTCATAAAATCCTCATTTACAAACAATTTATGGAGATAAAAGACCAACAAAAGGTCCTGTGAACAATGATTTTTCTAAAAATCAAACAAACCACCTTTTCTTGACTTATTTTTGGAACATAAATGCTTGTCCTATGCGCATAATCGGAGGAATCACCCTGTCCGTTCTGTTTCTTTCCAGTTGTGTTCAACCGTCCGATCCAAATCAAAATTTGGTGGACTTCTCAGATACCAACTTTGTGGCTTTACCCGATGCCGAAACCTGGAAAGCGGATTGGCCCAAAAGGAAAACGTTGGTTTTTCACTGGATGACCGAACCGACCAGTCTTCACCCGACCAACGGCATTGAAGTGGGCAAATACACGCTCTTTTCCCTTATTCATGGTTATTCTACGTATTTGGACATTCGCGCCCTTGGGATGCGTCCGGACGTAGCAGAAAGCTTGCCGGAACGGTCTCCGGATGGCCTCACTTACACGTTTACTTTACGAAAAGAAGCCCAATGGGACGATGGAACGCCAGTTTCCTCGGACGACGCCCTTTTTACCTACAAAGCAAACGTTTGCCCGCTTGTCCAAAACCAGGAACTAAAATCCTATTTGGACCAAATCGAAGACGTACGCATCATCGATAAACGAAAGTTTGCCGTGAAAATGAAACAGCCCTATCTGTACAACGACTATGTGCACGGCGAAATGGTGCTCCTGCAAGAAAGTAAAATGGATTCTAAAAAAGTGCTGAGGTCTGTTTCCTTCCCACAACTTTTGGATCCAAACTTCGATCAAAACTTCAATACACCGGAACTGGCGGAATGGGCCACGGCTTTCAATGATGCCAAAATGGGCACCGACCTCAGTTTGCTGCAAGGTTGTGGACCGTACCAAATCACTCGCTGGAATCCAGGGCAATCCATTACCTTGGTGAGGAAGGAAAACCACTGGACGCAAAACCTTTCACAAAAAGAAAAAAAGCATTTGAGCGGTCCGGATACCATCATTTTTTTAACCCTGATGGATGAAACAGCCGTGCAACTAGAGCTCAAAAAACAAGCAATCGATGTATCGACCAGCTTATCTTCCATTGCCATGGAAGCCCTGACCAAAGACAGCCTTTTTACGGAAAATTACCACGCCGCCTACGTACCCTCATTTAGTTACGCATTCATCGCCCTCAATAACAAACCGGACGGTAAACGAAGGAAAAAATATTTTGATGATCCGCAAGTTCGTCGGGCACTGGCGCATCTCACACCCGTTCAGGAAATCATCGACATCGTATATCAAGGTCAGGCCGGCGTAATGACCGGACCAGTTAGCCCCCAGAAGAAAGAGTATCTCAGCAGCCTTACTCCCGTGCCTTTTCAGGTGGAAAAAGCCAAAGCCATGCTGGCAAGGGCCGGTTGGACAGACACCGACGGAAATGGCATTGTCGATAAAAAAGTGGATGGCGTAAAGGTGGAAATGACCCCGGAATTTGCATATAATGCAGCCTCGCCCGTTGGTCAGCAAATTGCTGAAATCGTGGTGAACGGCATGAAACAAGGAGGTGTTTCTCCTGTTATTGTTCCTTTGAGCGGCGCTTTGTTGCGCGAAAAAGGAAGTACCCACGATTTCGATATGCTGATGACTGCATTTTCAAGTTCGGCCGCTCCAGAAGATTTTAAGCAACTATGGCATACAGAAAGTTGGATGAATCAAGGCACCAATTATACCGGATTTGGAGACAAAGAAACCGACGCATTAATTGATTCTATTCGTTTTCAACCGGATTTTACCAAAAGAGTTCCGCATATCCATGCTTTTCAGCAAAGGGTGTACGATGCGCAACCTTGGATTCCGCTTACCTTCATGTACCGTAAAATTGTGGTGCATAAAAGATGGAAAGGCGCCGCGCTCTATTACGAAAGGCC
This sequence comes from uncultured Candidatus Competibacteraceae bacterium, assembly GCA_964578885.1. Lineage (GTDB taxonomy): Bacteria > Bacteroidota > Bacteroidia > CAIKAF01 > CAIKAF01 > CAZRHR01. The sequence goes on from CAZOEO010000021.1 coordinate 3,275, forward strand.
ATTTGTTTTGCTCAATGAAATAAGTTTGCCTCCGGTTCCTGCAAAACCATGACAGTAGGTCCCTGGAAAATGTGGATTTTCGGCATGTCGGCCATCCTATTTTTAGGATTTGCGCTTACTGAAGCCATTCCCGGGAATCCACTGGATCGTTTGCCCGCAGATTCGGACATGAGCATGAGTCAGGGAAATGCTTTGCAACAAGATGCCAAAACCAGATGGATCGCATTTTTGGGACTAGATTTGCCCCCCTACCCAATTTCGATAGCGCCCATTGCGCTGACATCCTGGCCGCATCAGGAAACCAAAACCCTTTTTGCCCAAACGGCGCAACCGGAAGTCCATACAAGTTTTGTTTACATGTCGGAAAAATGGCAGGGAACGGACACTTTGACCTGGCTCACAGAATCTGTAAATCAAGGCGATACGGCGGCCTTTTTTCATTGGTGTCAACAAGCACAATTACCTATTCCTGCTTCGGGTAAAAGGAATTGGACATGGTTTGTCCCTTCGATTGAATTCCACGCCAACAACCGATTTTTCAGGTTTTTATGGGGAAATAATCAAGGAGCCGAAGGACTGATTAATGGTGATTTAGGCATCAGTTATGCGACGGGACAACCCGTTCGGCTGCAATTTTCTGAACGCTGGTGGCATAGTGTCGCCCTGGGGTTACTCACATTGATTTTCAGCACCTTCATTGCCAGTTTCATCGCGCTGAAAATGGCTTTTCAACCGCAGTTCAAAGACAAGTGGTCCATGTTTTTGCTTGCCCTTTCTTCCGTACCTACTTTTCTGGCCGGCACCATTCTTTTATTGCTTTTCGCCAATCCGGACGTGTTTTCTTGGTTTCCATCGGGCGGCATGGAACCTCCTGGCGGCTTTTCTGAATCGGCCACCGGATTATCTGGAATGTGGAGTAAAATATCTTATTGGATGCTCCCCACGTGTGCCATGAGTTATGGACTTATCATCGGTTTTAGTTTGCCGTGGACCCAAGCCCTCGAAAAGATTATTCACCAGCCTTTTTACACCACTGCACGGGCCAAAGGATTAAGTCCATTCCCTGCTTTTTTCAGACATGCCTTACCTCACCTTTTGCCTTTAATGATCACCATGATTACGCAGGCTTTACCAGTGCTTATTGGAGGTTCGGTGATCATAGAAACCCTTTTCACCTGGCCGGGACTGGGTAAACTGACCATAGAGGCGCTTTTCGCGAAAGACCAACCCGTTTTGGTGGCTATGCTTACCTTTTCTGGCATGATTACCCTAACGGCTTTTTTAGGAAGCAATCTCCTCCAAAAATGGCTTGACCCCCGCATTTCGTCTCATGGATAAGCTCAAAAAACTTCCGCACTGGACCCAATGCTGGTTGGTCGCCCTGCTCGTCATGGCCTTGTTTGCACCGGCTTTATCCGGAAAACTGCCTTTGGTATTTATTTCTGATTCTCAGATGTATTTTCCTGCCTTTTTCCCGAAAACCCAAATAGACCAGCAAAACCCGGCCGATATTCCATGGAAAGAAAAAGACGGCTGGGCGCTTTGGCCGTTATGGTCGCATGACCCCGATTTTCGTTCACCCGGCGAAAAACCCTATGAGGCACCCAGCTTTCAGCATCCATTTGGTACCGATCAAAGTGGCCGGGACGTACTGGCACGCATGATATATGGAACGCGTCAAACCCTTTTATTTAGCGGAATAGGATTAATCGTGGCCTTGGGCATTGGTGTTTTACTTGGCGCCTGGGCAGGAAGCACCAGTCGCGGAATTCGGATAAAATGGACCGCAATTATTGGTGGAATACTGGGTGGAATCTTTTGGCTCACCGTGGAAGATTGGGCTTCACCATTCCTTTATGTTTGGTTTCCATGGTTGGGCGGATGGTTGGGGCAAAGCATACCGAAAGTAAAAACCATAACCTTGCATCCAGATAGCTGGCTCACGCCCCTTTCCGCCGTTTTAACTGCATTTCCCCGACTCATTTTTCTGCTTATTTTATCTGCATGGTTTTCCCCGGGACTGCTTCTGCTCGCCGCCTTCATCGGCGGATTAAGCTGGGCAGGAACATTTCGAATGGTGCGAACCATCACACAAACCTGGTATGGTGGCACAGAAAAACAAACCCTCGACGGACTTGGTATACCCTTGTTTCGCCAATGGATGAAGCATATTTGGCCTAATCTTTGGCAAGTTTTGTTGCCTGGCGTCGCGGCATCGCTGGGCAGTTTTATTCTCCTGGAAGCCACCTTGGGTTTTCTCCAAATTCCGCTTCCGGAAGCCCATTACGGATGGGGAAGTCTTCTTACACAAGCGAAACGGAATCCGGACGCCTGGTGGCTTGTGGTTTTTCCGGGAATATTCCTTGTATTAAGCCTCTGGACCGTGTATCGATGGAAGAAAAATCCAGAAACGGATTAATCTGTAAGCCACTCCACTTTATTCATCCAAATGTTGCGACGGCCTTTGGGCCATTCGGGTAGGTCAGGGTAACCTATATACAAAATTCCCAGACAACGATCCGGCGCTTGAATGTCCAGAAATTCCTGAAAATCTTTGTGATGCATCATTCCCGGAGTGCTCCAAAACAGCGTCATGCCATAAGCAGCTGCCACCAGCGCCATGTTTTGCACGGCACAGGCCACTGCCATCACCTCATCCTCCTCCGTTACTTTCTTATCGGCATGTCTTTTCATGTGTACCGTAATCACAGCAGAGACTTTGTCCGCGCGATCAAAAAACTTTTGGTATTTGAGCGGGTTAAAGGACGCTTCCGGTGTTTCAGATTTGTAGATGGACGCCAGCTTTTCCATGAGTTGCCGCAAAGGCGCACCGCCAAATACTTTAAACCGCCAAGGTTCCGTTAATCCGTGAGTGGGCGCCCAATTGGCCGCTTCCAACATGGCATTGAGCTGATCTCGCTGAACCGCACGTTTTTTAAACGCATCAGGAGAGACCGACCGGCGGTCCCGAATTAAATTCAAAATGTCTGATAAATTGTGCCGCATAGCACAAAGGTAAAGGAGTTATGCGGGAAAACCAGCACTACCCGTCGAAACCAACGCCTCCTTTGAGAAGCATTTCAAAATCCCACCATTTTACATAGTTGTCATCTCCGCAGGTCACAAGATATTTGGCACCATTTCCGCCCCAAAATTTAATGTCTTCTACGCCTTTAGAATGTGCCACAAAGCGGCGATGGGTTTTCCAGGTTTTAGTATCGAAAATGTACACGTATCCGGCTTTGGTTCCAACCACCAACCACTTGCCATCGGGACTCCATTTTAGGCAATCATTGAGTTCATTGGTTTTTAAAATATGAACTTCATTTCCGGTTTTAGGATCCCAAATGCGTGTAGTACCATCCCAGGAAGCGGAGGCCATCCATTTCCCATCTTCGCTCACACTAATGCCAAAAATTCCGTTTTTATGGCCATTGAACTTTCTAACAATCTGCCCTTTCTCCAAATCCCACATAAAAAGCTCTTCTTCTGCTGCACCGGAAAAAAGATATTGGCCGGTTGGATCCAATTCCAACACCCAAATCCATTGTTTGTGGCCTTCTAACACCTGAGCAATAGCGCCACTTTCCGGATTCCATACCCGAATGGTTTTATCCGTGGAAGCCGAAATGAGAAACTTGGAATCAGGGGTAAAAATGAGACTATAAATCCAATGTTTGTGTCCTTTAAAATCTTTCAGCACGTTCAAATAGCGGCCATCAAATGTTCGGATAAGTGAATCTCCGCCAGCGGCAGCAATAAAACGACCATCTCTGGAGGCCGCCACTGCGGTTAATGGGTTTGCAAAACCGAGGTACTCTTCTATTTTATATCCATTGTGTGCATTCCAAACCACCAAGGCTTCGTATTCATGCACGGTCACCAGACGTTTTCCTTCCGGTGTAAAACACATTCTTTCCACAGGCCCATTCAAGGACTGCACGGTTCGAACCGGGCTTTGAGCGAGAGCCTGAATTTGAGAGGCCAATAAAAGAAAAAACCAAAAATAATTACGCATAAGCTTCCCTTAAACGGTTGGTTTCCAGAATGAGGGAGGTTTGAAGCGCAGGGGAAACAGGCACAAGGGGCAATCGAACGGTCAAGTCACATAAACCGAGATGGGCCATTACCGCTTTTACACCACCCGGTGAGTTTTCAGCGAACAACCCTTTAATCATTGGCATTTGGGCATAATGCAACTTTCTGGCTTTGTCCCAATCTTGTTGAAAAGCCGCCTGAACCATTTGGCTGACAATAGAAGGAAACGCATTGGCTATCACAGAAATAACTCCATCTGCGCCCATCGACATCAAAGGCAGGGTTAAGGCATCATCTCCACTAATCACCAAAAAGTCAGGCTTGCGCAAGCGTAAAATTTCCATAATGGATTCCATCTGCCCACTCGCCTCTTTCACACCTATGATGTTTGAAAACTTTTCGGCTAACCAAAGGGTGGTTTCAGGAGACATATGAATTCCGGTTCTTCCCGGAACATTATATAATAGAATGGGCAAAGGCGATGCTTCGGCCAGTGCGCTGTAATGCGCTTTTAAACCTTCCTGTCCGGGTTTATTATAGTAGGGCGTAACGGATAAAAAGGCCACCACATCAGGATGATTAAACGCTTTCATTTGGCGAATAATTTCCTCGGTGTAGTTTCCACCTAAACCAAATACCAAAGGCACACGTCCGGCGTTGGCTTTTGCAACGGTATCTAAAACCGCCACTTTTTCATCTGAATTTAAAGTGACTGATTCCCCGGTAGTTCCTAAAACCACCAGATAATCTATTCCTCCTGAAATCCAATAATGGGTAAGTGTAGTTAGGGCCTCAAAATCGACTTCACGATTCTCCTTAAAAGGAGTAATTATGGCGATTCCTGTTCCTTTTAGTGCCTTCAAAATCGTTTAATTTGGCTCAAAAGTAATAAAATTAAATTGGGTAATGGCGTGGATATACCCATTACATTGTTTTTATGAGTCATACCATCTTTATCACCACTTTTAAAAGTGAAATCGATTTTCGGTTATCAATAACCATTTGAATCACTTGAAAATAGATTAGAAGGCCTTATCTCACATAAAAGCGAAAGCGACCGATTAAGGCTTGATTACTTTGTAAAGCAGCATCGCCATTTGTTGTAATGCCGCCTGTAGAAGAATACATGAGTTCATGAGCAGCCGTCATTCCATTAAAAGCTCGATTAGAACATTGAGAGGAACCCGTATTCCGGAAGGACATGGCAGCCAATACAATATTCGATGCATAGCCGGTGGGCGGGTTTTGCACATTCAGAACATAGCCATTTCCCCAGCTTCCACCCCAACCACCATTATCTCCGTTTTTCGCTGAAATCGTAAGACGGCGCGAATCATTAAGAACAATCCCATTGGGATGCTGGCCGGAGGAAATGGAACGATCGTATTGGCTCGAAACAGGCTGATTGGAGGTCATGTTATCGTAAGTCCAGGCATTATTGCGGGTACCAAAACCGGAATAAAGGATATTATTAGACGCATCCAACACTTGCACCATCACTTCATTTCCCGACCAACTGGCCATGGTCCAATCTACAGCGCGGTCGAACCAACCCACGGCCGTGTTGCAATTTAAATCTTCTCCCGTGGTGTTCTGAAAGGTCACCGCTTCTGTCCATCCGCCGCCATGTGTAGTCATATCACAATACACGGAAACAGGCGCATTGGGGCCCACACCGTCTGTATCGATGGTATAATTACCAGAAGGCGCAGAAGGATTGGCTTGCTTTATCGCCAAACAACTTTGTGGACTACCAACCATAATCGCCAGGGTTCGAGGCAGGCTACTGCCACAACTATCATTGGCTGTCACCGAAATATTTCCGGAAACTATTCCAAAATTCACCACAATACTGTTGGTCCCTTGTCCGGAAACAATGGATGCACCAGACGGCACTGTCCATGTGTAAGTAGTGGCTCCTGCTACTGGCAAAATGCTGTAGTTTTGGGCCGAAGCAGAGGTCAACACCGTGGCAGATCCTGTAATAGTTCCAGGTTGAGACGGAGGCTGCAAAGCATTTAAAGTAACAGGAGTGGAAGCCTGCGGGGGACAGCCTGGATTAGATGCCACCACGCGAAAAAATCGTTGTGCCTGACCTGATGGGGCTGTGGCGGTATAACTGGCGGCATTGGCACCGGGAATGCCCGTCCAATTTAAATTATCTGATGATTGTTCCCATTGCAGCTGCCCATTAAATCCGGATGTCGTGAACGTGGCCGTTAATCCGGCACAAGCAGTCGAAACGGTCGGTGATATACTACCGGGAATGGCACCACATTCACAACCAAAACTATTCCAAAAAGTACCTCCAAAAACCTCAAAGCACTTGATGGTAGTGTTGTAAATCAAAAGTCCCTGCGCCGGATTTTGTAAGGCATTCCGCTGCGCTGTAGTAAGTCTTGGGGTTAATACGCCTTGTTGAGTAGATTGAATATCCAAAACAGCAGAAGGATCTGGTGTGGTCGTATTTATTCCCACTGACTGAGCCTGCATGGTTAAGGAAAAACCAAAAAACAATAAGAGGTTCAAGTAAAAACGCATGGGGTATATATTATCTTATAAAGATAAGAAATCTACCCGTTTATTGTTGAATAACAGGTTATATTCGATTTCCGGAACGTAAGAAATCTACCCAAATACACAGTTTTCTCTACCCAACCTTCATACAATAAAAGTCATTTGCACCGGGTTTCGGTGTCTGGGAAAATATTCCCTTATTATGTCGCTTGTAAGGAAGGATCCCCGGCAATTTGTGTCTCAATCAACTTTAATCCTTCCAGTAATGGCGTGGGTTGGTAACCCAGTTTTTCCTTGGCTTTTTGGATAATGAATCCTGTTCTTGGCGGACGTTTGGCGGGTTGAGCCAATTCCTCTGAACTGACTTCTGTGATAGGCGGATTGGAAATTTGATAAAAATCAGCCACGGCCCTCACCAAATCTGCAATGCCGTAAGTTTCTGCACCGGAAATATGGAAAATGCCCTGCGATTGCTTTTTCACCACCGCCAAACAAGCCCAGGCCAGATCTTCGGCCAAAGTAGGCGTTCGCCATTGGTCATTTACCACGCGAAGTGGTTGTCCGGAAAGTAAGGCTTGCCTGGCCCAAAGCACAATATTCGACCGACTCAATCCTTCTGTATATCCGTATACCAGGACGGTGCGCAAAATAGCCCAAGGTGCCGTCATGGCCTGTACAAGAAGTTCTGCCTCTGCTTTGGATTTGCCGTAAATGCTCAATGGGTTGGGCTTAGCCTCTTCTGCATAAGGCCCCTGGGTTCCGTCGAAAATAAAGTCGGTACTCACATGAACCAGATAAACGCCATTTGATTCGCAATAAGACACCAAATGCGAAACGGCCGCCACATTGGCCTGCCAACACTTTTCAGGTTCATTTTCACAGGCATCTACATGGGTCATGGCCGCCGCGTGAATGATGGCCGTTGGTCGAAATGCCTCACAAACCTGCCGAACCTGATCCGCATCGGTAATGTCCATTGTCGTGTATGGAATATCCTTTTTTTGCAACCGAAGTGGCCCGGCACCTGTTGCTAAGAAAATCGTGTCTTTCTCCTTTTGAAGGGCCTGAATTAACTTTTGCCCCAATAAACCATTGGCGCCAGTGACTAAAATGCGGTGCATCGAACATCAATTTGGAACAAAGAAAAGAAATACTTGATTGGGAAGGTTTTGTTCTAAATACAAAAATCATGATAAAAACCTTATGTAAGATTTTGTGTTTATAGTTACGCAAAGTATTTTCGCCAACGATATCCCAAGAACATATGACACAAGCCTTACCCACGGAAAATATTGAAATGATCGCCCGCACTGTCCGGGACTTCGCTGAAAAAGAAATCCGTCCGTATTTTATGGATTGGGATGAAACCCAGACTTTCCCAAGAGAAACCATGCAAAAATTGGGCGAATTGGGACTTTTGGGCGTTTTGGTGCCTGAAAATTATGGTGGGGCGGGTTTAGGTTACTTCGAATACATGACCGCCATCATCGAAGTCGCCAAAGTTTGTGGCTCTTTAGGACTGTCTGTGGCCGCGCACAATTCTCTTTGTACTGGCCATATTCTACAATTCGGAAATGAAGAGCAGAAGAAAAAATGGCTTCCTAAATTAGCGAGCGGGCAATGGATTGGCGCATGGGGACTGACCGAAGCCAATACCGGCTCAGATGCCATGCGGATGAAGTGTACTGCCGTAAAAGACGGAGAATATTGGGTGATCAATGGAACCAAAAACTGGATTACACACGGGATTTCTGGTGATGTGGCCGTAGTATTGGTTCGCACCGGTGAATTGCTCGACTCCAATGGCATTACGGCCTTTGTAGTAGAACGCGGAACGCCAGGATTCAAAGGCGGGAAAAAGGAAAACAAATTGGGTATGCGTTGCAGTGAAACGGCAGAATTGATTTTCGAAGATTGCCGCGTTCATGAAAGCCAAATCCTTGGAAAAGTGGGTGAAGGGTTTAAACAAGCCATGAAAATTTTGGATGGTGGTCGCATCTCCATCGCCGCACTTTCACTAGGAATTGCTAAAGGTGCTTATGAAGCGGCTTTAAAATATGCCCAGGAAAGAGAGCAGTTTGGACAACCGATTGCCAATTTCCAGGCCATTGCTTTTAAATTAGCAGACATGGCCACAGAAATTGAAGCAGCCGAATTGCTTACCCAAAAGGCGGCGCATTTTAAAAATAATCACAAGCCAGTGACCGAAATTAGCGCCATGGCTAAATATTATGCTTCCGAAGTAGCGGTGAAAGTGGCCACAGAGGCGGTTCAAATTTTTGGTGGTTACGGCTACACCAAGGATTTCCCGGTAGAAAAATTCTACCGCGACTCCAAGCTTTGCACCATTGGAGAAGGCACTTCAGAAATTCAAAAGCTTGTCATCTCCAGAAGTATTTTAAAAGGCTAAACCTACCAAAATTTACCTGGAAAGAGGTCATCCATTCGGAGACCTCTTTTTTTTGTCCAAGACCGTCGAGCGGCTTTTAATTTTCTTTTTGAAAAGCTTTTTCTGTTGTTTTAACTGAAAATAAACATATTAAATCCAAATTTTAAACTTCGCTTTAAAAACCCCTGACCTCAAAATTTGTTAATACCTTTAACCGTTCCTTTTATAAACTAAATTTTAACCTTTCATTTGCACCATGACGGACAAAGTCTCTCATGATTTCCCCTTAGGTTTATACCTTACTTTTGGCGCCAAATATTATTATGGTGCACTTACGCATGCCCTGCAAAAAAGGAAAATTGATCGATATTTTTCCATTTTATTGTTGTTGCACAAAAGTAAAAAACCCATGAATCAGCAGGACGTGGGACAGATGATGCAAGTAGATAAAGTGAGTATGGTGCGCATTTTAGACCAACTCGAGCGAAAAGATCTTATACAAAGAATCGTCAATCCCATCGATCGTCGGGAAAAATTGTTAGTACTGTCCGATAAAGGAAAAGTGGAAGCCCGTTTCATCCAACGTGCCGTGAACAAAATGAACCTGACCTTATTCAAAGGTTTGGACGCAGCGGATATAGAGGTGTTTACGCAGGTGCTAGACCACATGTTGACGCAACTTAAAACCCTGCCATCCAGCAAAGTCGTAGTGAAATATACAACGTCTGCCTCAACAGACCGAGAAGAAGCGGAGATATGAATGATAAAACGAGAACCTTACTGGTTTTTGGAACCGTAGGTGCATTATTGGTGGGCTTTACAGCCTACAGATTGATTTTCACAGGTAATAAGAAAGCCAAAGGAGCCACTAATCAAGGTGGCCCACTCATGGCCGAAGGATTTGTCATTCGACCCATCGATTTGCGTCCGTCACTTCAGGCAGTAGGCAGCGTTTATGCCATGGAAGAAGCGCAACTCCGGGCTGAAATTCCCGGAAGGTTGGTGGCCCTTCATTTTCAGGACGGCGCGTTCGTAAAGTCGGGCACCCTCCTGGCCGAATTGTATCATGAAGACATTTTGGCGGAATTGAAAAAAGCGGAAGCCCAACTTGCTCTGGCCCAAACCACAGCCAGGCGAACAGAAGCGCTTCGGCAATCGCAAAATGCCAGCGAACAAGAACTCGAAGAGTCCCGGGCGGCCTTAAAAACATGGGAAGCCACCGTAGAAAGCTGGAAGGCCAAACTGGCGCAAACAAGAATTCACGCGCCATTCCATGGTGTGGTGAGCCTTCGGCAACTTAGCATTGGAACATATGTTTCTGCAGGAACGGATATTGTAACTATCCGTCAGATGAATCCCCTCAAAATTGATTTTTTCCTTCCAGCAGAACATGCTCCTCGCCTTGTCAAAGGCCAAACCGCGGTATGGGAAACGGAAAATAATGGGCTCAAAGGAGAATGCGTCTTATCCGCCATCGAACCTGCCATTGACCAACAAACCCGTAACATAAAAGTAAGGGCCCTGGTTGCCAATCCGCCAGCGTCGCTTTTACCGGGTCAGTTTGTGCGGATTTCTCTTCCAGTGCAACAGGAAAAAATCCCTTTAATGATGCCTTCACACGGACTGGTTCCTGAAATCAGGGGTTATAAAGTCTGGAAAATGAAGGAAGGAATGACGCACCCACAACCTGTAACCATTGGATTTAGAAACGATTCACTGGTAGAAATAAAAGATGGTCTCATGGTGGGAGATACCTTATTGCTTTCCGGACTACTCCAGGCCAAACCCGGGCAATCCGTTCAGTTTTCCAACATTCGCCAATATTCTACACCATGAGTTTACCGTCGTTTAGCTTGCGACGCCCGGTAGCTGCCGTGGTGTTCAATCTGTTTATCCTGTTATTCGGTTTTCTAGGATTTTACTTCTTGGGCGTACGAGAGTTTCCCTCCGTAGACCAGCCTGTCATTACCGTAAATACTACGTATACCGGAGCCAATCCGGACATTATTGAATCGCAGATTACCGAGCCGTTGGAAAAATCTATCAATGGCATCGCAGGAATCCGCACCATATCCTCCGCTTCGAACCAAGGAAGCAGCCGCATTACCGTGGAATTTGACCTGGAAGTGGATTTAGATGAAGCCGCCAACGAAGTCAGAGATAAAGTAAGTCAGGCCGTGCGTTTACTGCCCAACGATATTGATGGACCACCCGTTGTCTCCAAGGCAGATGCCAATGCAGAGCCCATTTTATCGATGTTGGTTCAAAGCAACACAAGAAGTCAGTTAGAAGTAAATGACTACGCCACCAACGTGATTCAGGAGAAAATTCAAACCATTCCAGGCGTGAGCAGCGTGCAGATATGGGGCGAGAAAAAATATGCCATGCGTATTTGGCTGGATCCGTACAAAATGGCATCCTTTTCCATAACGCCAGCTGAAATTTTCGAAGCCATTGAAAAGCAAAATGTAGAGCTCCCCGCAGGAAAAGTAACTGGTCTGAATTCTGAATTGACCCTAAAATCATATGGTCGACTTTCCACGGTAGAAGGTTTTCAACAAATTGTGGTGCGCAATCAGGGCGATCAGTTGATTCGTTTGGGAGATTTAGCCCGTATAGAACTAGGACCAGAAAAAGAGGAATCGATCCTCAAAGAATCCGGCATACCGATGGTGGCCTTGGCCATTATTCCACAACCCGGCACTAATTACCTGGACATTTCAGACGAATTTTACCGCAGGTATAACCAACTGAAAAAAGAAGTCCCGGAAGACATCCGACTGGATATCGCACTGGACACCACCCAATTCATCAAAAACTCCATTGCCGAAGTCGTAGAGACCCTTATTATTGCCATTTTACTTGTAGTGGCCATCATCTATTTGTTTTTCCGAAACTGGGTGATTGCATTTCGACCGCTTATCGACATTCCGGTTTCCCTTATCGGGACTTTCTTCGTGATGTACATGTTGGGTTATTCCATCAACGTTCTTACGCTTTTGGCCATTGTGCTTGCCACCGGACTCGTGGTGGACGATGGCATTGTGGTCACGGAAAATATTTTTAAAAAGTTGGAAAAAGGTCTAAACCGCAGGCAAGCAGCTTTGGAAGGTGCCGAAGAAATTTATTTTGCGGTCATCGCCACTTCCATCACCCTGGCTTGTGTGTTTTTACCCGTGATATTCATGGATGGCTTTGTTGGCCGTTTGTTCCGGGAGTTTGGCGTAGTTATTTCTGTGGCCGTTCTAATTTCCTCTTTTGTGTCTTTAACCTTAACACCTGTTTTAACCTTGTGGATGCAGAAAGAAGGCACGCGCTCCGACGACACATGGTTTTACCGGGTTACAGAGCCATTTTTCCAAGCATTAAATGCCGGATATGAAGGCACACTCAATGTTTTTTTCCGCAGGAAATGGCAGGCTTTGCTCATTCTGGTGGTTTCTTTTGGTTTCACCACCCTACTCTATCGAACCATTCCCGGAGAATTGGCACCATTGGAAGATCGCTCTCAGTTCCGCGCCATTGTATCTGCGCCAGAAGGCACTTCCTATGAATTGATGTACAGGTACATGGACCAATTGGTGAAAATGGTAAAAGACTCCGTGCCTGAAAATCAAATGGTTTTGAGCGTAACGGCACCCGGGTTTTTCGGTTCAGGCGCCCCCAATTCCGGTTTTCTTCGCATCCGACTTGCCCCGCCCGGAGAGAGAAATCGCAGTCAGCAGCAAATTGTAAGTAAACTACAAGGCCATTTGGCCACCCTGAACACGGGTAGGGCCTTTTTAGCCCAAGATCCAACCATTTCTACCGGAATGAGGGTAAGCAGACCCATACAGTTTGTGATTCAAAACAACAATTTTGAAAAAATCCGGGAAGTACTCCCCCGCTTTCTTCAAGCCATGGCCCAAAGCGGTGTACTCGTTGGCCCGGATGCCGATTTAAAATTCAATAAACCCGAGATAGAAATTCGGGTAGATCGGGAAAAAGCAGGCACCATGGGCATTCCGGTTCGGGAAATTGCGTCGGCACTGCAGTTGGCTTATTCAGGACGCCGGTTTTCCTATTTTACCCTCGGTGGCAAACAATACGAGGTCATCGGCCAATTGGATCGGCCTTTTCGCAACGAATCGAACGACATCGCCAGTTTATATATTAAAAACAACCAGGGCGAAATTTTCCCGCTAAGCAGCCTTCTGCAAATGAATGAAACGGTGAATCCACCACAACTTTATCATTACAATCGTTATAAATCGGCCACCCTGCAAGCCGATTTAGCACCGGGTTATGTATTGGGAGATGGATTAAAAACCATGGAATCGATCGCCGATACGTTATTGGATGAATCCTTTTCCACCGACTTGGCCGGCATGTCGCGCGATTTCAAAGAAAGCTCAGGTAATACTTATTTTGCCCTGATGTTGGCCTTGCTCTTGGTCTATTTGGTACTGGCGGTACAGTTCGAAAGTTTCGTGGATCCGTTGGTGGTGATGATGACGGTGCCACTGGCTTTCTTCGGCGCCTTGTTCTCCCTTTGGGCCTTCGACATGACCCTGAACATTTTTAGTGAAATTGGCATCATCATGCTCATTGGATTGGTGACCAAAAATGGTATTCTGATTGTGGAATTTGCCAACCAATTGCAAAAAGAAGGTCGGGAAAAAGTGGAAGCGGTAAAAGAAGCCGCGGTTATGCGTTTTCGCCCCATTGTGATGACCTCATTGGCCACTGCATTGGGAGCCTTACCCATTGCTTTGGCTTTCGGAGCCGGAGCAGAAAGTAGAAAGCCCCTTGGTGTAGTTATTATTGGTGGCACCATGTTTAGTTTGGTACTCACGCTGTACGTGATTCCCGCCGTTTATTCTCTTTTAACCCGTAAAAAAGCATGAAGGCAACCATTTTCCTCGCTGCGCTTTGTCATGCCTTCGGTTTGTTAGCCCAGCCCTTGCTTACTGCAAAAGAGGCGGTGCAGATGGCCGTGGCCAAAGAATTTCAGGTGCTTATTGCCCAAAACGAGGTAGAAATGGCGCGCCTTATGAGTCATCCCGGAATGGCGGGAATGCTTCCTGAACTTTCACTGGCAGCCAGCGGCTCACTATCGAGCACTGCCATTGACCAGACTTTTTCCAACGGATTATCTGTGGCCCAATCCGGAGTGCGTTCAGACAATTTAGCCGCGCAAGCCATCTTCCGCTGGACCCTATTCGATGGATTTCAAATGTTTCGAAGGTATTCGCTGGGCAAAACCAGAGAAGATGCGGCTTCCATGGCGTTGAAAGTACAGGTAGAAACCTTGATGGAAGAAGTGTACACCCTGTATTTTCAAATCGCTGCCTTAGAGCAACAACTTCGTTTGGACAGCCAGATGGTTCAAGTTTGGGAAGAACAGATTCAGTTTCTGAAAGAGAAAGAAAGATTGGGAGCGGGCGTGCGTCAGGAAGTGCTTCAAGCCCAGCTGGACCTCAATACGTCCCGAAGCAATCTTTGGCAGAAAAAAGGTGCATTTGCACGTTTACAGGCGCAAATGAACAGCCGATTACAACGAAATCCCGAAACACCGTTTACCACGGAAACCACCACTCCACTGGCCGCTTTGCCGCCTTTGGAAGGGTTAAAGGCAGATTTACGAGGCAACAATGCCATGATTCAGCAAAGCGAAATCGGAGTTCGCCTGGCACGCGATCAGAGAAAACTGAGCCAGGGCGTTTCCTTGCCCACCTTAACGTTTCAAAGCACGTATGGCTATAACAGAACCGCCAATACGGCTGGTTTTGCTTTATTTAATCAGAGCAACGGACCGCAATTTGGGCTTGTTGCTACCCAACCTTTATTCATGGGCTGGCAGCACCGAACTCAAGTGAAAGTTCGCCGTTTAGAAGAAAAAAATGCAGAATGGCAGGTGCAACAAGTGCAATGGCGTGAAGAAGGATTGTTGGTCGGATTATGGTATGAGGCCAGCAGCGCTTATCAGCAATATCAGTTGGAAGAAACCAATTTTAGCCTCGCCGAAGAGAACCTTCAATTGGCCGATCAACTGTTACGCCTTGGGAAAATCTCCGGTTTGCAGTTTCGCGAAGCACAAAAAAGCTTGTATGAAGCTGGAAACCGTAAAGCCCAGGCTTGGCTAACCGCACAGCAGCGGCAAATTAACCTGTTGCGTGTGGCAGGACAATGGAAGTAATTGGGTGAAGCGATTAACGTCCACTATATTCTGCTGAATACTCCATCGATTCATTCGCTTTCCTGTTTTTGACTATTCTGTATTCAGCACCCCGGGCTGTGGTTTTCATTCGCTTCAATGCTTGAAAAATATGGTTGTGAATTTCCAATATGTCTAAAAGGAAGGCCCATTGTTTTATGACTGTTTGCGAAGCCATTTTTTAGCGTATTCAATAAGAATAACGTATTAAATTTTGTCTTTAGACATGAAGATTTCAACTATGCCACCTGAACTTTCAGACTCACACAAACCGTCAGTAAAAGTATTTCAAAGTCGGATTACAGCACTGTTATAATAGCGGATCATCCATCTCTGCAATGAACTAAATATTTGTCGTTGCGATAAATGAATTGGAAAAGAACCTATTTCATTTAAATTTCCAATGGTCGTATTAGTTTAGATACAACCATTTGTTCATTTAAGGATGGTTGTGTAATAAGCGAATTAATTTCCAATCTGATGGGAAGCTTCATTCACCCATTGTGCTCAAGTTGGCGACCATCCCCAAAAGTGACAAACCAAATCCGCATGTGAAAAACATTCGAGTCGATTTGCCTGTCGACGCTATTTTATCCGCACATAGACAGCGAAAATCACTGCCCCATTTCACAACCTGTCCCATTTTATTGAACCTTCAAAAAAGAAAGGCAAATTTCAGAAAGGTAAAAAGCAAACTGACTCAACCTTGCTGTGATGCAAACTGCCACATGTAACATCGCACCTCGTGCTGCTTGAAGCAAAACGGCGGGTGAATCATGCTTCAAGGCACCATTCACCCGTCCTTCATTTATTCCGGCTCTACGGGAAGCCCAAGATATTGTCGAAGATTTTGGTTTCTTTCCCTTCCTAAATATTGGGTAAACAAGGTCATCACTTGTTGCTTTAATTCCGCATCGGAGGTGTCGTCTAATTTTCCGGACATACGGTACAGCGCAATGTAAGCGCCGAAACGAGCATAATACATGGGATCTTCGGATAAAATCTCCTCAAAAAAATCGAGGTACCGGGCCCAAGATGTTTTGGGTTGGCGGGTAATCCACTGGCCAAAATTCAGGATAAAGCTCACTTCATCCGAATTGTCGCCTACCCGGTCATAATTTTTTAGAAACCAAGGTGCTGCGTCAGGTGCGCCAAGCTGCGCCTGGAAGTCGGACATCAAAGCCACCATAGACGGCGTGGTATCAGCCTGATGACGACGAAGCATGTCGAGCAACGCCTCCGAACTACTTTTTCCCCAATTTTCTACAGCCGCCACACGCACCATGGCCGCGGCATCCTTTTCTCCAATGGCCCAAATGGTGGCGGCCTCTTTCCTGGGTAATTTAGCCGCCACTTCCATCGCTTCCCGGCGCACCACAGGACTGGGATCTACCACCATACGGGAAAGCGTGGTCAATACTTCTTTTGAATCCGCAGTTCTCGGCAGCAACGATAGCGCTTCCTTTCGAATGTCTTCTACAGGCGATTGCAAACCCGCCAAAACGATGCTAGCCGCTTTGGGATTCGGGCCCAACTCTCTCGTCTTTTCTAATAATTCCAATTGTAAAAACACGCCTGTTTTAGGGTGAGAAAAGAGCGCAATCATGGTTTCCCAATTCCAATCTTGTTGCCATTGTACGGGCAAAGTACGTTCAGGATCTACCACCACATGCTTAGGCGCCGAGGGCAATTTCACCCAAAGGGTGTCGTCGTTTTTCCGCAACACAAAAGGAATGGTGGTCACCAGATCATTCATGATGATTTGCACCGGAACTTTCATCCGATAATTCGCATGCCGCCCTTGGAACTGGGTTTGCTTGAAAACAACTTGTAAGAATCCTTCGGACGCCAAATACTGACTTTTTACCCGAATGGTCGGGTGGCCTTTGCCCAAAAACCATTGATTAAAAAACAGGGTTAAATCCCGTCCTGTGACTTCTTCAAAAGCAAAACGCAGATGATGCACTTCCGCAGATTGATAGGCCCGATCGTTCAAGTATTTTTTCAGACTCAGGAAAAAGGCTGAATCGCCGACTTCCTGGCGAAGGGCATGCAAAATGAGTCCTCCCTTATTGTAGGAATGCGCATCGAACATGTCTTCTTTTGAAAAGTAATCGTAGCGAATCAACGCTTCTTTCTTGGGTTCATCTACATCATTGGCTTCGCCAAAATAACCTCTGGATTCGCCAAAACGATGCGCTTCTGCCCTATCTTTTCCATAGGCATGCTCCAGCCATAAATATTCAGAATAATTGGCAAAAGCTTCGTTCAGGGCCAAATGCACCCAGGATTCGCAAGTCACTAAATCGCCAAACCAATGGTGAAATAGTTCGTGGGCAATGGTGGTTTCATAGGTTTGCCCCATGAGTTCTTCCGGATATTTCTGAAAATATTCACCAAAAACCACCGCACTGGTATTTTCCATGGCACCGGAAGTATAGTCACGCACAATAATCTGGTGGTATTTGGGCCAGGGATATGTTACGCCCAACCGTTCTGAAAAGAAGCGAAGCATTTCCGGTGTATGTGGAAAAATCGCTTTGGCATGTGCGGCATAGGCAGGCTCCACGAAATAATGCACAGGCATGGCTTTTCCCTGTGGACCATTTGGGAACCACTGGTCTTTGATTTCAGCAAAAACGCCGGCTGCCACCATCACCAAATACGGAGCGTGGGGTTGGTCCATGCTCCACACATCTGTACGTGTGCCGTTGTCTGAAACGATGGAAGAGGTAAGCATTCCATTGCTCAGGGTTTTCATGTTTTCCGGAACGGTCAGTGATATGGTATGGGTAAGTCGTTCCTGCGGATCGTCCTGGGTTGGAAACCAAACGGAAGCATCCTGTGGTTCGCCTTGCGTCCAAATTTGCTGAGGCTTGCTGGGTGTATATTTTCCCGGCTGAATAAAAAACAAACCTCGCCCTCCCGGATCCAGGTTGGGACAATTTTTATAAAGTTCATGAGGACGAGCGGTATAAACCAAACGAACCACCACAGTGTCTTTGGAAGTGTACACCCTGTCCAGTGGAATCTGAATTCGGTATTGGTCGTATTCAACCCTCAACTGACGACCTGGATCTGAAGATGAAAGGAGGTTAACCTCTCCAATCAACATCCCCTTGGCATCCAGGATAAGTTGTTGCATGGGCGCGAAATAAGGCTTTAAACGCAAGGTGGCTACTCCATGCAGATATTTTTTGTCCCAATCCGGCCGCAAGGCCAGATCCATGTGCAATAGATCGAAATATCGAGTCGGCGTTTCCCGATATCTGGTGGAAGGTTCCGCTACGGGTTCAACAGGAAGCGCCTCTGCCGCTTCTGAATTGCGGGACTTACATGCCAAAGCCAGAAAGGCAAGGAAAATAAGAGAATACGTTTTCATGGATAATAGATAAAAGAAAAACCCTCCGGATCAGGGAGGGTCTTCCGTAAAAATTTAAATTAATGAATCACAGATACTTTCCCATACCAAACTTGTCCTTCGGCATTGGTTAAGTGTAGGTAATACATGCCAGATGCAATGCCTCCCAGATGAATTTCTCCTCCTTGTGAAGAAATGGCCTGGGGTGCACGGTAAACGATGCGTCCGGCCTGATCCATCACTTTCACTTGAAAAGACTGGTTTGGCGCTTTCGTAAAGGAAAAGCGAAGAATGCCTGTGGTAGGATTTGGGAAAATCACCAAGCCCAACGCTTCGGCAGCTTCTTCGATGCCCACCACCATGCTAAATGGCGGCGAAGTCACGGTACAACCTTCCGGCGAAGTAACCTCTACCGTATAATTTCCACTTACAGTAGCCGTAATGCTGGAAGACGTTTCTCCCTGAAGTTCGTTTCCTTCAAAGAACCACTGATAGGTCATGCCGGCAGGAGAAGCTGTTAGGATATTTCCAGCAGCATTGATAGAAACCACTGGATTAGGATGAACCACCACATAGTTAGGTTGAGTGGACGCGTTGTTACCACCCGGACCGGAAATGGAAAGAGCCACTTGAAAACTTCCAGGCGTATTATACTGAATTACTGGATTTTGCTGAGTCGAAGTGGCGGGTGTTCCTCCGGCAAAAGACCAGCTCCATGAAGTTGCGCCGGTGGAAAGGTCGGAAAATCCAATAGAGGCTCCCTGACAAATTGCTTGAGATGAAGCCGCGAAATCGGCCACTGGATTCGGGTTGGGACTGCCGCAGGTTCCGGTGAGTTCTACATCGTCCAAATACAGGTTGTTGCCATAATTATTAAATCCTTCGAACATAATACGCACATTGGATTGTCCTCCAAGTGTGGGAAGGTTAATTGTAAAGCAAGAAGCCCCAACGTTGCCACCAAAACACCAGTCTGCTGCGGTGGATGGCACAAAAGGATTCTGTGTGGTAGAATTGGTTGCAAACACACCTTGACCATTTTCACCTCTCTGCCAAACGCGCTGCCAGCTTGTTCCACCATTGGTAGATACATAAATAATCAGTGAATCTGAGCTGGTGGTGTTGTACCGGCGATACGCATGGGTAAAACTAAGTTGGATATTGCTGTAATTTGATAAATTCAGAGCGGGAGAAACAAGACCGTCTCTATGTCCAACTGTTTGGTAATCAAAGAAACGAATACCCGCTGATCGTGTCCCCGATAAATTGCCGGAAGTCGTAATTAATTCCCAGGAAATAGATCCGGTATTTGGATTCATCAGAGCCCATTGAGCGATGGTAGGAGAAGAAGTTTCGAAATCTTCGAGGAAAATGGTGGCTTGTGCGCCATTGCCTACTGTAACAAAGCCGTTTTGGTTCGAGGTATGGTTACCAAAAGAATTGGTGGTGGTGAGAGACACATTGTATGAGCCCGCATTGGCGTAAGTGACCACCGGATTTTGTGCGGTGGAAGTAGCGGGATTACCTCCGGGGAAAGACCAGCTGTAAGAAGTTGCGGGGCCACCAGTGCTTGCTCCGTAAAACTGCACGCTGCCACCCGGACAAACGGTAGAAGCAGCTGCAGAAACGTTGGAAATGGGAGCCGCATTTACTGTACTTTGCACACACTGCAAACAACGAAGCGCATTAATGCGACCAGCACCCATTTGCGAGGCATTGGAGGTCACCGGATCGGTAGTGGTGTACAAGCAATTTTCCACTTGCTGAAAAGTCAGGTTTGGATTCACGGAAAGCATTAAACCCACCAATCCAGATACGACCGGGGAAGCCATGGAAGTCCCTTGTAAAGCGGAATAAGTATTGGTCATGTTGCTACCAGTTCCGCCAATATAGGTTTGACGAATGGAGGTACCAGGAGCAGACACTTTAATATAGCTGCCATAATTAGAAAAAGACGCTTTGGCATCAGTGGTATTGGTAGCAGCCACACAAATCACGTTGGTATAACCGGCAGGATAAAAAGTGGCGGTAGAATTGTCATTGCCTGCGGCAGCGACGAGCACACAACCTTTGTTACGGGCATAATTAATGATATTTTGCCCGGTGGTTCCGCCTCCGGATCCGCCCCAAGACATATTAATGACCCGCGCTCCGGCGTCTGCAGCGTAAACCACTCCGGTATATCCGTCTGTTACAAACTGGGCGTTATCTGTAGATTTTACGCCAATGATTTTACAATTAAAGCCCATGCCGGCAAATCCTACTCCGTTGTTGGTGGCCTGGCTGGCACAACCCGCCACGTGTGTTCCATGCGAATACGCCACATCAGGAGGCAGCGGACTTGGCGTGTTGGTAGAAACGTCGAATCCATTGACATCATCAATGTATCCATTGCCATCATCATCAATGTTGTTTCCTGGAATTTCTCCTGGATTTACCCATACATTGGGGGCGAGATCAGGGTGATTAATTTTTACGGCATCATCTACGATGGCGATGGTAATGCTGGTAGAACCTGTTGAAATGTCCCATGCATCGGGCGCTTGAATTTTATACAAATGCCATTGTCCACCGCTGGTGGTGCCATTGGTTCCGATATCATTGGGTAAAAGGGTTTTACGCAAAATGGGAACTTGCTCCGCATAATTTACGAGTGGTGTATTGGACAACCAGCGTATCAACTCATATACTTTACCATGTTGGGTAAAATAAATTTGATAGGTTTTGGAAACCAATGGGTCAGTCGCCCGGTAAAAGGGTTTCCGGATACGTTGTAGACCGTAATATTCAATTACTTCCGGTGTGATAAAGGGAATACTTCTCAATGCAATGTCTTCGGTCTTCCCTCCGATATCAGGCGCTTTGACCATGTTGACATAAACCTGGCCATCCCAATACCAGGGATGGGTATGCTGACCTTGCAACTGAGGTCCGATCAGAGAGATTAAAACCAGAAACAAGGACGAAACTCTAGCGTACATAAGTATAATTGAAATAAAAAAGTTCGGCTATGAAATTACAACATCATGGCTGGAATTCAAAAAATAATGTTGGGCATGTATAAAAAAAGCGAGACTTGTGACCAGGCCTCGCTTTGCTCTAAATAAAATTTTGAATTTATGCCTTAGCAGCCATGACCTCAGCCATTTTTGCACCAATAACGGCCGGACTTTCTACCACATGGATACCACATTCTGCCATAATTTTCATTTTTGCGGCGGCGGTGTCATCTGCCCCACCAACGATGGCTCCTGCATGACCCATTCTACGGCCTGGAGGTGCCGTTTGTCCTGCAATAAATCCAACTACAGGCTTGGTTCCGTGTGTTTTAATCCAACGAGCAGCTTCAGCTTCCATTCCACCACCGATTTCACCAATCATGATGATGGCGTCGGTTTCCGGATCATTCATGAACAATTCAACTGCTTCACGTGTGGTGGTTCCAATGATGGGGTCTCCTCCGATTCCAATGGCGGTAGAAATTCCCATTCCGGCTTTTACCACCTGATCGGCAGCTTCGTAGGTAAGGGTTCCGGATTTAGAAACAATACCGATACGTCCGGGCTGAAACACAAAACCCGGCATAATGCCCACTTTGGCTTCGCCAGCGGTAATTACACCCGGACAGTTGGGACCAATTAAGCGACAGGACAAGCCACGTAAATATTCTTTAACCCGTATCATATCCGAAGTAGGTATTCCTTCAGTGATGCAGACAATGACCTGTATACCGGCATCGGCAGCTTCCATAATGGCATCGGCTGCAAAGGGAGGTGGAACAAAAATAATAGACACATCTGCCCCGGTGTCACGTACTGCGTCAGCTACGGTGTTGAACACAGGACGATCCAAATGGGTCGTTCCTCCTTTTCCCGGAGTAACTCCGCCAACCACCTGAGTGCCATAAGCAATCATTTGAGTGGCATGGAAGGTACCTTCGTTTCCTGTAAAACCTTGTACAAGTACTTTCGAATTTTTGTGAACCAATACGCTCATGGACCTAATTTTTTGGTGGTGCGAATATAAAGCTAATCCGCCGTTTCTCCAAGGACGCTTTTTATCCGAATGAGTTAATCCTCCGGAAAAAAGGGCAAAATATGATAACTGATTAATTTAGCGTCTGCAGGTTTCATCAAATACCCCGACACCAGTGGATTTTTTTCAGCTAAATCCATATCATGCGGATCGGGCGAACTTGAGAAAATAAACAACGGCGGCAAGGTCAAGGCCATGTCTTTCCAATACGCCAACAAATCCCAACCCGACATTCCGGGCATGTGTAAATCCAGCAAAATGAGTCCTGTATTTGTTTCCAGCAAATCTTTCCCTTCCATGGCAGACATGGCAGATACCATCGCCAAATCCGGACGAAGCTGAAATAACATGCGCTTCAATATGAAGTGTTGAATCTCATCGTCATCAATTACCAATAAGTGTTTTTTCAAAGGCTAGTTTTTCTGAATTCCCTTTAGCAAGTTAACAGAATTTCTTATAACTTTT
Organism: uncultured Candidatus Competibacteraceae bacterium; assembly: GCA_964578885.1. Classification (GTDB taxonomy): domain Bacteria; phylum Bacteroidota; class Bacteroidia; order CAIKAF01; family CAIKAF01; genus CAZRHR01. The sequence continues at coordinate 26,276 of CAZOEO010000021.1, forward strand.
AGTTATGATTTAAATATCAGAACACCCGATTATTAATCGTCTCAGAAAGTATTAAGTCAACCTGTTAGCATTTACACATGAATATAAATTCATTTTAGAAAACTGATAAAAACATTTTTAAATCGAAGAAAAACATCCATATTATGAATAATTTGGATATTCAATCCATGCCAGCCATCTTCATTTTAAACTTTTCTAAACGAGGCCAATCCAACTTCAATACAGTCCTGCGTGCCATAATGGAAGGCAAAGCTGCAACCAATCAACATGAATTCCCTTCCCCTGGATGACCTACTGTGCGATAGTTTTCCCACCCTCTTCAAAATAAAACACAAAATAAGTTTCGCGTTTTACGCGACAAAATCGGGGATATCCACCGACTACACCTTCTGATGCTTCCAGCGCCGGTGAGACCAAAGCCAGTTACCCAGTTCACCTTGAATTTGATTTTCAAGCTTTTGTGCATAAAGTTCCACTAAAAGCTCCGGAGAAATTTCAGCAGGGCGATCATGAAGAAGCTCGAAAGTAACCTTGTACCTGGAGTTTCTTTTTTGGTTGACACGGGCGAAAAGCACCGGCATATTCGATTTACATGCCAGTTTTGCCCAACCTGAATGAAAAAGGGTCGTTCGATTTAAAAAAGAAACCCAATAACCAGTAGATGGATTTCCGGATTGATCCGCTATAAACGTGTAACAGGAAGGATAATCGTTCTCTTGTTGTAAAATGACCCTTGGCGCTTGTTCCATAGGAACAAGAACAGTTCCAAATCGACCACGAATGTTCTTCAAATATCGATCGATATAGGGATTTTTCTGGGTTTTATAAATGGCCACAATACGATGTGCCCCACGGGCTGCCGCCGCCAAACCCGCCCATTCCCAGTTCCCATAATGCCCCATGACCATAATAACAGACTGATTTTTATTGTAATAGTCCATTAACAGGTCTTCTTTCTCAAACTCACAACGATACAACATATGTCTTTTGGACATACCCGGTATGGCGAGAATCTCTCCAATAATACGCCCCAAATATTTGAAATAGAGCTTAGTAATGTGTTCAGCATCCAATTGAGAAAACCCATGAAAACAGGCGCGCAAATTGGTCGCAATAATTTTACGGCGGTATCGAACGACGTGATAAAGCCACCAACTTACAACTCTCCCAATCCGTAAAGACGACCGGAAACCAAGCTTTCCAATGAGCCAAAACCATGGTTTTAGCACTAGGAAAATCAAAAGATGAATGATTTTCACTGGGTGATTATGTACCAATCCGACTAACTACCTCCCCCCTAAAACGATGTTTTAAGAAAACAATTCCACGGGCAGATGACTTATGTCCTGATTTGGATTCACACACATGACTGGAATTTCAGCATCATTGTTAATTAACTCTTCCTCATGATTTCCAAGCAAAAGATTGGAAATATTCACCATATCCGGCTGAGAAGAAATCACCATCAAATCTGCACTGATAGATTCTGCATATCGAATCATGCCTTTGGCCAATGAACCTTTCTTGCCATCGTGCTCAATGACCTTTACCACCACCTTATTACCTTCCAAAGTTTTTACAGCCTGTTGTACATTTCTCTGCAATGCTTTTCCCAGATATTCATCTGAACTTTGATCTGCATACACATGCACGGTGGCATTAAAATATCTGGCAATGGCAGCCGTATAAATCAGCTTATTCTTTCCAAACTTGCTTTCGTCGATGGAAATCACAATATGTGCATAACCATCTACATCTGCTTTTCTTCTCTGCACCACAATCACAGGCACGGGACAAGACGTTACCACTTTGAGGGCGTAAGCACCCACCACGTGTTGAATACCGCGAACTCCATGTGTACCCATGATGACTAAATCCACACCCTGGCTTGTAGCATATTCTCCAATGCTGCTGAAAATAGACCCTTCTTCTACGTGAAATGTGGTATTAACACCTGTAGAGGATTGATTATCTGAACAAATAGCTCCCAACTCGCGATTTACCCATGATTCATCACGGCCTTCTTTTTTCAACTGAGCACGTGATTCACGGTTCAAAATATGCAGAAGGCGCACCTCATCATTTCCGGCCTTGGCTACTTTAGATGCATGAAATAAAGCTGTTCTGAATTCCTCAGTAAAATCACAGGGAACTAAAATTAAATCGCGGTGTTCTTTAGAGAGCATGGTAGTTTGTTTTCGTGGTGAAATTAAAGTTTTTTTTCTGAAGCCATATACAATGGGGAAGGATGTTCTAAAAGCCAATGATCTAATTCATGCAAATATCTCTGCTTCAAAGGCTCCCTATTGATTTTAGAAAAGGGGGTATGGTAAGTATGATGTTTTAAAAAATTCACCTGTAATTGGTTCCAATCCCAGGTATCCCGAACAATACCCTGATATTTAAACTCTTGAAATAAACGATTTCCAATCCGATAAAAATCTTCCGTTCCTAAATAATCCAAGTCGGCATCCCGAAGTAATCCACTATACGGATGATGAATATCTAATGCCAAATCGGTATCTAACACAAGGGTAGAGATGTCAGCAATTTCTTCAGGTGAGTAATCGAAATGCGGTAAATGAGTTTTAATCCATTCTACTCCGGCTTGTTCATGGCCATTCGCCGTTTCAATATAACCGATATCGTGTGTAAGTGCCGCCGTTAGTACTAATCTTTGTGAATTCACATCCAGACCCGAACAAATACTTAAAATTCTGGCAGACTCATATACTTCAATGGTATGTTGATAACCATGATAGCATAACCCTCTGGGCAATTTATGCCTGAGTTCCTGCAAAACATGGTCTCTCAGCGGTTTAAAATCCACGATGGCAAGGTATGAATTTTCTATTTTCATTCCAAAATACACACTAAGCTGTTTAATGATTAAATCAATTTGGTTTTACCATGGACCAGGGTTCAAACTTAGACTGACTTTATTTTCTACTTTCAGCACGTATCTTTATGCCATGAAATGGCAATTCTTTCTTGGATTTAGTCTGGCTGGCAACCTATGCTTCGCCCAAAGCAATGGAAAGTGGAACGTTGACGCTTTTTGTGAAGGCGCCGTCACACATGAATTTTCTGTACAGGAAGGCACCTGGATGAATCTGGATCTTAGTCCGGACGGCAAAACATTAGTTTTCGATTTACTAGGCGACATTTACACCCTTCCGGTGGAAGGCGGAACGGCAACACCCCTACGACAAGGCATGGCCTGGGAAGTACAGCCAAGATTTAGTCCGGACGGAAAATACATCGCATTTACATCTGATGCGGGAGGAGGCGACAACATTTGGGTGATGACCCAGGATGGCAAATTGGCGCGGCAAATCACCAAAGAAAATTTCCGTCTGCTCAATAATCCGCAATGGTCGCCCAACGGACCTTTCATTGTAGCCAGAAAACATTTTACGGGCACCCGATCTGCCGGCGCCGGAGAAATGTGGATGTATCATGTACAAGGAGGCGAAGGAGTAGCTTTAACAAAACGGAAAAACGACCAGCAAGACGTGAATGAACCTCATTTTTCTCCGGATGGTAAGTACTTGTATTACAGTGAAGACATGTATCCTGGAGGGTATTTTCAATACAACAAAGACCCGAACCGGGAGATTTATGTGGTGAAGCGCTATGAGTTTGCCACCGGACAGACCGAAGTGCTGCTGTCTGGTCCGGGTGGTGCAGTCCGCCCAACTCCAAGCCACGATGGAAAAAAATTGGCATATGTAAAAAGAGTGCGCACAAAAACGGTTCTCTTTATCCATGACCTGGAAACCGGAATGGATCAGCCTTTGTATGCAGCATTGGACAAAGACCAGCAAGAGGCATGGGCCTTATTCGGAGCATATCCTTCTTTCGCCTGGAGTCCGAAAGACGATTTCATTTTCATTTGGGCGGCAGGAAAAATTCAGAAAATTCATGTTGCCACGGGCAAAAGTGAAGCCGTGCCGATGACGGTGCCTGTTTCCACAACCCTTTGCCCTACACTCAAAGTGCAACAACCCAGGATCGAAAACACATTTCAGGCGCGCGCGCTTCGGCATACCATCACATCTCCGGATGGGGAAAAAGTGGTCACGCATGCCGCAGGGAAACTTTACATTTCCGAAGGAAAATCTTTTCGTCCACTCACCTCACTTTCTGATCTTGCTTTTGAACCAGCCTTTTCTCCCGACGGAAAAAAAATTGCCTTTGTAACCTGGGACGACAAGGAAGGCGGAGCCATATATCGTTTAGATTTACATAAGCCCGGACTAAGCCCGGTAAAACTGACCACGGAAAGAGGCATTTATAGAACGCCTTCGTTTAGTCCGGATGGAAAACAATTGGTCTATGTTCGTGAAAGTGGTAACCAACATTTAGGAACCGTTGTGGGTAAAAAACATGGCATTTACACCATGCGTATCGATGGCACAGAGGTGCAGTTTGTTACCAAAGAAGGTGAATTTCCCCGATTCAGTCACGGAGGCAAACGCATCAGTTACCAAACAGGAGGTCATTTGTTTGGCGCATTGGAAAAAGGTTGGCATTCGGTGAATTTAAATGGATTAGATAAGCAAACGCACTTCACTTCCAAGTATGCCAATAGCTTTGTGCCCAGTCCGGACGAAAAATGGCTCGCTTTTACAGAATTATATAAAGTGTATTTGGTGCCTTTTCCCAAAACGGGTAAAACCATTGAGCTTTCGGGAAATATGAAAACGCTTCCCGTGGCAGAAGTGTCGCCGCAGGCTGGTATTGCCTTACATTGGTCTGGAGATAGTCAGTCTTTAAAATGGACACTTGGACCTGTGCTGTACACCACGCGTTTATCGCATCATTTCCAATTTCTTCAATCTTTGGTAGACACCCTCGCACCATCCGGCACACCACAAATGGACAGCCTCAAAATCAGACTGGAAACACCCGTTCCGCACACCAAGTTGGCTTTGGTGGGCGCCAGACTGATCACCATGAGTGCTGCCGGTGTGATTGAAGATGGCGTCATTTTAATTGAAAGCAATCGTATTAAGGCCGTTGGCACACGCGCATCCATGACCATTCCATCGGATTTTCAAATCATTGATTTAAAAGGAAAAACCATTCTACCCGGTTATGTAGACGTACATGCCCATACAGGGAATTTCAGACATGGCTTAAGTCCGAATCAGCAATGGGAATATTTGGCAAATTTGGCATTTGGCGTCACCACCACCCACGATCCTTCGGCCAATACAGAAATGGTTTTTGCACAAAGCGAAGCCATTCGGGCGGGAAATATGTTTGGTCCAAGACTTTTCTCTACAGGTACCATTTTATATGGCGCAGATGGTGATTTTAAAGCCGTGATTCAATCTGAAGAAGACGCTTTAAGAGCGGTCCAGCGCAATAAAGCTTTTGGTGCGTTTTCGGTAAAAAGTTACAATCAACCCCGCCGCGATCAAAGACAACAAGTGATGGTGGCGGCACGAAAAGAAAACATGCTGGTGGTGCCGGAAGGCGGCTCTCATTTTTTTCATAACATGACCATGGTGGCCGACGGACATACCGGCGTAGAACACAACATTCCCGTGGCGCCCCTATATCAGGATGTGCTGGAATTTTGGAAAAGGACACAAACCGGAAACACGCCGACCCTGATCGTTAATTATGGAGGCGTCAACGGAGAATATTACTGGTATCAGCATACCGCTGTTTGGGAAGATACCTTGTTGCTCAAGTTTACGCCAAGAGAAGTGGTAGATGCGCGTGCCCGCCACCGGACCATGATTCCTCAGGAGGAGTATGAGCGCGGTCATATCCTTGTTTCTGCATCCTGTAAAAAGTTACATGATGCCGGAGTTCCGATTCACATGGGTTCTCACGGACAAATGCAAGGCGTAGGCGCTCACTGGGAAATCTGGATGCTGGTGCAAGGCGGCATGTTGCCCATGGAAGCATTGCGTGCGGCCACCTTGCAGGGAGCCGCTTACCTTGGCTTAGACCATGAAATCGGAAGCCTGGAACCTGGCAAATTGGCCGATTTGCAGGTTTTACATGAAAATCCATTGTCCAACATTCAACATACACGTGCTCTACAATATGTGATGATGGATGGCAGAATGTATCGTATTCCTGATTTAAAAGAAACATTTACTGGAAAGTTTGAACCTGCACCCATGTTCTGGGAACGCACACACGGGCATGCTTTGTTGCCGTGGCAAGAGTTGCAGCATGGTTGTTCTTGCGGAAAACATTAAAAAACATGAGAATTCATTTGATAGCCATTGGCGGAGCGGCCATGCACAATTTGGCTTTGGCCCTGGCTGCACAAGGGCACCAGGTTTCAGGTTCCGATGACGAAATTTTTGAACCTTCACGTGGTCGATTGGCGCGTGCGGGATTACTTCCAGAACAGATGGGCTGGGATGCCAACCGGATACAACCGGATATAGATGCCATCATTTTGGGCATGCATGCGCGGAAAGACAATCCGGAGCTGCAAAAGGCCAGTGCGTTGGGACTATCTATTTATTCTTATCCCGCATTTATGGCGTCACAAGCCGAACATAAAACCCGGGTGGTCATCGGCGGTTCACATGGCAAAACCACCATTACCTCCATGGTGCTACATGCTTTGAAGCAGTTTAAAATAGCTACCGATTATTTGGTTGGGTCGCAATTGCCGGGTTTCGATTTTATGGCAGAGATTTTACCTGAAGCCCAATTCGCTTTGTACGAAGGAGATGAATATTTGGCCTCTGCCTTAGAACCGATTCCAAAATTTCATGTGTATCAAGGACATATTGGATGTATTAGTGGCATTGCATGGGATCACGTAAATGTGTTCCCGACCTTTGAAAACTATGTTGCCCAATTTGCTGGCTTCATAGATAGTCTGATGCCCCATGGCACTCTGATTTACAACGAAGAAGATACCATAACCCGTCAGTTGGTGGAAGAACATCCCAGAAAAGATATCACCTTCATACCGTATGGTACGCCGGCTTATCTGCTGGAAAAAGAGCAGTTTATCGTTCGTTGGAAAGAAAAATCGTATCCGGTTTCGGTAAAAGGAAAGCATAATCTGCAAAACATGGCAGCGGCGGCGCAAATAGCGTGTCGGATGGGTGTTTCCTTTGAAAATTTCTTTAGTTCCATGGCCAGTTTTAGCGGAGCGGCCAAACGAATGGAAATTCAGCATGAAGATGCGCAAAATGCGTGGAGTGTCATTCGTGATTTTGGACATAGTCCTTCCAAAGTCGCAGCCACCATGCAGGCGGTGGCAGAATCTTGGCCAGACCGACAACTTTCGATACTATTTGAACTTCATACCTTTTCAAGTTTATCCGAACATTTTTTACCTATGTATGCGGAGGCGTTCAAGGCTTTTCCCCAGGCAAGAATTTACTTTAGTCCGGAAGCGGTTGCACATAAACGTTTACCCGAATTAAGTGTAAGCAAAGTAAGTGATGCAATTGGACTACCCAAATCGCAAATATTTACCACCACCGAACAAGTCGTTTCATTTTTAAAGGAGCAGCCCAGAAAGCAAGCCGTTTGGCTGTTGATGAGTTCAGGAAATTTCGGAGGTTGGACTCCTGATTGGTAAGCCAATCCAGCATTAAGGTTTCCCGTTGGTTTCCTTACCTTTGCGACTCTACCCACGCACTTATGGCCAAAGAAAAAAGGTTATTTCACAGGGATTTATCCTGGTTGGGTTTCAATTTCAGGGTTCTGCAAGAAGCAGATAACCAAGAAATTCCATTGTACGAAAGAATTAAATTTCTGGCCATTTTCAGCAACAACCTCGATGAGTTTTTCAGGGTTCGTGTGAGTGCCATCCGGCATTTGTTGGAAGTAGAAACTGAAAAAGCAAAAGCACAGCAATTGCTGGCCACCATTACCACAGAGGTGGACCGTCAGCAGCAAGTATTTGGAAAAATATTCTTCGAACACATCATTCCTGCGTTGGAAGCCGAGGGAATTCACCTGGAAATGAAAGGGAATTACAGCCCTGACCAGCGCGCCTTCATGCGGCAATTTTTTACCGAAAAAATTGGCTTTTTGCTGCAACCCGTTTTGTTGGTGAAAGGAAATGTAACGCCTTTTCTTCAAAACGGGGCCATTTATCTGTTCATGGCACTTAGTCCGAAACCAATTAGCAAAACAGACGACAAATCAAAAAAACGAGTCAGATATTCGCTGGTGCGTATTCCGGAAGAATTGCCCAGATTTGTGCTTTTACCCGCTCCGGAAAACGTTTATCACATTGCGTTTATCGATGACATCATCAGGGACAATTTAGACAATGTTTTCCCTGGCTATCAAGTAGAAGCATGCCATGCCATCAAACTGAGCCGCGATGCGGATTTGCATATCGAAGATGAGTTTAGCGGAAATTTGGTAGAAAAACTTAGAAAATCCTTGAACCGGCGTAAAACCGGAGCACCGGCCAGATTTCTGTTTGATTCGGCTATGCCTTCCGGTATGCTTGATTTTTTAAAAACGGCATTCGATTTAAAAAAACAGGAACTCATTCCCGGAGGGCGTTACCACAATTTCAGTGATTTTTTCAAGTTTCCTAATCCCCTTTCACCAAGGCTGGAAAGAAGAACTCCACCGCCCTTACAGCTCCCTGATTTAGATGCCTTTCCATCAATATTTGAAGCCATAAAAACCAGAGACTGGCTGCTTCATTTTCCGTACCAGTCTTATGATTATGTGTTACGTTTTCTTCATGAGGCCGCCTTTGACCCAAAGGTGAAAGAAATTAAGGCCACACAGTATCGTGTAGCCCATGATTCTGCGGTAGTCAATGCTTTAATTAATGCCGCAAGAAATGGAAAAGAAGTAACTGTATTTGTTGAACTTAAAGCCAGATTCGACGAAGAAACCAACCTGCGGTTTGCCCAAAAAATGGAAGAGGCCGGCATTCGGATTATTTACTCTATTCCTGGTTTAAAAGTACACGCCAAATCCGTTTTAGTCACCAGGCAATCCAGTGCCAAAGCAGGAGCTCGTCGTTTTGCTTTTATTTCGACCGGTAATTTTAATGAGCGAACTGCCAGACTCTATGCCGACCATGGATTGTTTACTGCACAGCCCGACATCACTGGAGAATTGGACGTTCTTTTTCTGGAATTAGAACATCTGCACTGGACCAGTAAATTTCAACATATTCAGGTGGCCCAATTCAACATGGTGCCTACCTACAAAAAATTAATTGAAGAGGAGATTCAACGAGCCTTGCAGGGTGAAAAAGCCAAAATCTTCCTGAAAGTTAATAATCTGGAAGAACCGGAAATGATTCAATTGCTTTATCAGGCCAGTGAAGCCGGCGTTGAGATAGATGTTATCGTGCGGTCGGTTTGTTGTCTGATTCCCCAGAGAAGTTTTTCCAAAAACATTCAAGTAAGGAGAATTGTAGATATGTATTTGGAACATGCACGGGTCTTCAGCGTTTGGAATGGTGGTGACCCGAGGGTTTTCATTGCCTCAGCGGATTGGATGAAAAGAAATTTACACCACCGGATTGAATTGGGTGTAGAGATTCTTGCCCCTGCACTCAAAGAAGAAATTTTGGCCATCTACGCTCTTCAATTAAAGGACAATAGAACGGCGAGATTGTTGGATAAACATCTGAATATGCATCCCATTGGAGATCATCAGCCACCTTTACGTGCACAGGAAGCCATCTACACCTATTTAGAGGAAAAAACCCGGAAGAAGTGATTAAAGTTTTATCTTTCAAGCATAAAACAAAACTCATGCGTACTCATTTTTTTACTTCAGCCATTTGGATAGTGAGTTGTTTTTTCTCTGTTTGGGGACAAGGCGTCACCATTGGGAGCAATAATGCGCCGCATGGTTCCGCTGTACTAGATGTACAATCGTCCAGTCAGGGTTTTTTACCCCCACGACTCACCACCACGCAGCGAAATGCCATCAGCAGTCCGGCGTCCGGCTTGTTGATTTACAACACCACCACACAGTGTTTAGAAATGTTTGTACCAAGTGGTGCGTGGAATCAAATCAGCTGCAACTGTATCGCATTTCCAAATGCCAATTTCACCTTTTCACCCGGAACGGTTAGCCTAAATTCACCGATAACCTTTAATCCATCGGCGGTATCTGGCGTGGCTTACGCATGGACTTTTTCCAATGGCGTACCGGCTACATCGAGTGCTGCCAATCCGGCAGTTACCTGGTCCGGAACGGGAACACAAACGGTTACACTTACCGTTACAGATTTAGTCACCGGATGCAGTGCCAATAGTACGCAGAATGTGAATGTAGTGAATTGCTTACCTGGCAGCCAAACCATCAACTACTCCGGAAATGAGGTCACCTTCACCGTTCCCTCTTGTGTTACCAGCCTTACCATCGAAGCCAGAGGAGCACAAGGCGGCAATGCCAGTAGCTACAGTGGTAGCAATGGTGGAAATGGAGCTAGAATGATTGGAACTTTCGCGGTAACAGGTGGAGAAGTTTTACGAATCAGGGTGGGTCAAATGGGCGGAACCACCAATTCAAATGTAAGCGCCGGTGGTGGAGGAGGAACTTATGTAGTGCGGCAATCCAATGGTCAGCCGCTAATTGTGGCAGGCGGCGGTGGTGGCGGAGGCCATGACAATGGCAATCCGGGTGGAGCCGCGCCCATCACCAATAATGGTGGAACCCTCGGAGGAAATAGCTCACCAGGAAACGCTGGTGGAGGTGGCGGTTTCACAGGAAATGGTCTTAACGGAACCACCAACGGGGGACAATCTTTTTCAAATGGAAGTCAAGGAGGAGCCAATACTGGTTATAACAACCAAGGCGGATATGGCGGCGGTGGAGCCGGATGGAGCCAGGGAGGAGGCGGAGGAGGATATAATGGCGGAAACGGCGGACCTTCAGGTAATTTGGGAGGTTTTGGGGGCGGAAGTTTTAACGCAGGTACCAATCCTCAAAATACAGCAGGATTCCAGACTGGCAATGGCCAGGTCATTATAACTTGGTAACACGGCATCAACAGGATGCTTTTTGTGGCTGATACCCATGTTTATCTTTTCCAAAAGCTGCTCAAAATAATAAGGTAAAAATCTTATATTGGGGTATTTTATACTCACTAAATGAATACGTTAAGGTTTGATTAAGAGATTTCAAAGACGAAGCGTACCTTTAGCGGGTTCGTGGAGAAAAATAAAAACAATTACATGAAGGTTTTTCACATCCTATTTGCAGTCCTCTGGGTATGCCATACAGGGATTTCTGCACAAGGCGTAACCATTGGTGCGTCGAATTCCCCCCACCCTTCTGCGGTCTTAGACATTCAATCGACACAAGGTGGTTTATTGCCTCCAAGAATGACCACCGCTGAAAGAAATGCGATTGTAAGTCCAGCGAATGGACTTATTATTTACAACAATGAAGTCCAATGCGCCCAAATGTATTTTCCTCAGGCCGGCTGGAGAAATCTTTTGTGCGATTGCAATAGTTTGCCCAATGCGGGCTTTACAGGCGCCAGTTCGGCCATTGAGCAGGTTTCAGTTCCTTTTTCCGCAACAGGAAACGGACTTTCCTATTTCTGGTCCTTTCCGGGTGGAAATCCTGTGGCATCCACATTACAAAACCCTTCCATCACCTGGAGTACGCCAGGAACATATTCCATTCAATTAACCGTCACCGATGGTTTGGGTTGTTCTGCCACATCCAGTCAAAACATTACCATTCAGGCTTGTCCGCCTTTAGGATCGAATACAGCCAGCTTTTCCTTTAATGGCAACCTACAAACATGGACCGTACCACCAGGAGTTTGCACCATACAAATTGAAGCCTGGGGAGCACAAGGAGGCAGCACATCTCTGGTGCAGGGAGGTTTGGGCGGATACGCCAAAGGGTCACTTCAGGTAACGGCTGGTCAGGTTCTTCAAATTTATGTAGGCGGTCAAGGTGGAAATCCAAATGGCGGCTGGAATGGCGGAGGAAATGGACATAACGGAGGGAGTTATCCTGCCAGTGGCGGTGGAGGTGGTGCTTCAGACGTGCGTCTCGGTGGCGTCACGTTGGCAGATCGCATTATTGTAGCTGGCGGCGGTGGCGGTGCTGTAACGCTCTATTCCGGTTCCTTTGCCGTAATGACGCCTGGCTCAGGAGGCGGACTCACGGGCACAGATGCTGGCAGTGTAAATAATGGTTCAGGTATCGCAACCGGAGGACAAGGTGGAACGGCCACGGCAGGTGGAAATGGTGGAACAGGAAGTGCGAATGGAAATCCCGGTACTTTAGGAACCGGCGGAAACGCTTTCCAAAGTTCAGATTCCATGGGTGGTGGCGGCGGCGGTGGATATTATGGCGGAGGAAGTGGCGGTTACCAAAGTTTAGGAACCAATATCGCTTCTTCTGGTGGTGGTGGATCCGGTTATATTGGCGGCGTGTCCAACGGTAGTTTCCAAACCGGTGTCAGAAGCGGAAATGGCCAAGTGATAATTACTTACTAATCAGCCCAAATAAGCCACAAAAGATTCATTTTAGAACAATTTCGTCTCTAATCCGATTTTTCTAACATCAGAGAAACGGCATTCCCACCAAATCCCATAGCATTGATGAGGATACGACGTCCATTGGCAGGAAAAGACTGGAACTTTCGTTGATGAACCAGTAATTCCCAGGCAAAAGAAAGATTTACCAAACCAGCCACACCCAGGCTGTGCCCCGTCCAAGGTTTTGTACTCCAATGCATCGGCAAATGATTTCCAAAAAGTCCATGTAATGCCGCATGTTCTGCCGCATCGCCCATATCCGTGCCGGGTGCATGTAAAATGACCAAATCCGGACTCGAACCCGACATGTTGATTGCTGTTTCCATGGCCGCTCGGTAGGCTTTTCCTTCAACATCCAGACCAGTTCCAGAAATCCCTTTATCAATAGAAGAACCCCATCCCGTTATTTTAATTGGTCCGGATGCTGCATTCAAGCTAATCATAATGGCACCTTCGGCCAAAACCGTTCCTTTTCCGGGAATGGGTGGTTCATGTACATTTCCGGTCCATAAAATTCCGGTTTTCCGCATCATTTCCACCGTAAAAGGTGTTAAGGGTGCTTCAGCGGCGCCGGCCCAAACCCGTTTGGCCATGCCAGCACCTAACCAAGCCATTCCATTTAATACCGCCTGAAGACCGGAGCTGCAAGTTTGACTAACTTCCAAACCCATGCCGCCCCATTGCTGAGCCACCATGGCAGAAAGTCCACCCATGGTGGTGATTGGAGAGGTTCTGTGGCCCACCGTCCCTTGTAAAACAAAACTTTTCATGGCTTCCTCCAACCTTCCGGTAGCTCCGCGTGAAGTACCCACCACCACCAAATCCGGTTTAGGTCCGGAAAGACCTGACACTGCGCCGTGCAACAAACGATGTAACCGATCGGGCATGCGCATCCACGCAGGTGGATTGGCCGCCATCCATGCTTCCTCCCTTTCTCCCACGGGTCTCACCCACCCCATCGCATCATCGTAGCGAAACGCAGCCACCGGATTTTCCTGAAAAAAATCACCGGGAAAACTACTGCATTGATCGATGAAAACAGACTTATGCATGTATTCCCAAATTGGCAGCTACCTGAAACCCTTTTTCAATACAATCCCAGGCGATCTCATCCGTGGGATATGGCGGCACCGCATAAATAACATTTCCCAAGGGACGAAATAAAACGCCCGCCTCCTGGGGCAAACTATATAAAGCTTTTCGCAAAGGATCATGATAAAAATATCCTTGATGAGCCGTCCGGACATCCGCGGCCACCACAGCGCCTAAATGGCGGACATCCGTCAGTCCCGGATGATCCTGAAATGCGGCAGCCAATCCAGCCACTTTTTGACCATGTAATATGCGTTCCATTTGACCGCGTTTACTTTGATACCATTCCAATTGAGCCAAACCTGCCGCACAAGCAATCGGATGACCGGTGTAGGAATGCCCGTGGAAAAACTGATGAATGGCCTCATGGGATTTGAATGGCGCGTATATTTTTTCCGTAAACAAGGTAGCTCCCAGCGGAAACATCCCCCCCGTTAATGCTTTCGACAGGCAAATGACATCCGGCGCAAGACCCGGCCAATGACTCGCTAAATCTTTTCCCGTGCGGCCAAAGCCGGTAAATACTTCATCGGCAATCAGTAAAACCCCTGAGGCCCGGCAACGCGCCAAAATTTTAGACAATAATCCGGCATCCATCATCCGCATTCCGGCAGCTCCTTGTATCAACGGTTCATAAATGAAAGCCGCTGGGTTAGAGGTCGCTAAAATTTTCTCTAAAGCCTCCATAACCGCTTCTTCCTGTCCTTTTTCAGGAAAGGGAAGAAAGGCCACCTCAAATAATAAATCTTCAAAAGGTGCTACAAACACATCGCGTTCGCCCACGGCCATGGCCCCAAATGTATCGCCATGATATGCTCCGGAAAGTGCGATGAATCGGGTTCTGGTTTCGCCTTGATTTTTCCACCATTGCCAGGTCAGCTTTAAAGCCACTTCCACGGAGGTAGAACCATTATCAGAAAAAAAGACCCGGGAAAAAGGCGCTCCGGCAAAATGCACCAAAGCATGGGCCAGTGCTTCGGCCGGAGGATGAGTAATTCCTGCAAAAATCACATGATCTAACCTTTGCATTTGGGCACTCACTTTGGCCACCAATGCCGGATGACAATGTCCATGAATGTTGGTCCACCAACTCCCGCAGGCATCTACAAGCCGCCGGCCATCAGATAGCGTTAACCAGGCACCGGACGCCCCGGTCACTTCCAGCATTTGATCTTCCTCCCCATATCGGGTAAAAGGATGAACAATCGGCGCCTTCTTAGATGTAACAGAGCGATTCGGCGTTCCAACTTGTGGAATGTCCGTCCAATCCCAAACCCACCACTCCGGACTCAACATTTGATAACGCGCTAAAATGACTTCTTCGCTGGCTCGATTCCGTGGTCCGGAAAAAATCACACCCGCTACGGGAATATTCCGTGCCTTCAACATTTCTAAAGTAAGCATCGTGTGATTGATGCTTCCCAGATAAACCCCACTGACCACCCAAACAGGTAAGCCTAACTTTTCCACCAAATCCAAAAGTACAATGTCTTGTGTTAAAGGCACCATTAATCCTCCGGCGCCCTCCACAATCAGCGGTCGAGCGCGCTCAGGCAGGCAAATTTTATCGAGGGAAATGGTTAGGTTTTCAAAATCGGCAGCTTGGTGCGGAGAGGCTGGTAAAGCCAAATTATACACTTCCGGAATAAAACGGTTTTCATCTAAAATTCCGGACAAATCGCGAACGGTATCACGGTCCATTCCATCCATCCAGCCACTTTGAATCGGCTTCCAGTAATCCGCTTCCCAAAGATTCATCAATGCGGCTGCCACATGGGTTTTTCCCACATTGGTGCCCGTTCCGGTCAAAAATATACCGCGCTCCGGTTTAGGTAAAGATCCGGTGGAGCTGATTAAGGGAATCATAGGTGATTTCATGGTGAAGACAAATTCGTAATCCGGATTCATTTTCAGGAACGGTCGGCGGTCGAATGGCCCGAACCGTAAATCCGGCTTCATTCAAAGATTGAAGCGGTCCTGAAACATCGGACATAGGGAAATAAAAAATAGGATGACGATGATGTTCGAAATCGGCCCCCAAGATTTGGGAAAAATACTGAATCCGATCCTGTAAAGCCTTTTGCCGGTAGATTTCCCGACCAATCAGAGAATGCGCTTGCAGGGTGTAGGCGGCTTGTACGGGTGACATGGCCGTGGTATAAATAAAAGGGCGTGCCACATTTATGAGCAATTCCCTGACGTCGGAATACGTCAAAATCGCAGCTCCCGTGCCACCATACGCTTTTCCAAAACAAATGATTCGGGCAAAACAGAAAGGTAAATCGTTTGAAACGGCGCCAAATCCGGACGTACCAAAGGCATGTAATCCGGTGGTATGCGCTTCATCCAAAATCAATCTGGCCCCCGTTTCCCGGACAAAAGCTGCCAAATCTTGAGGAGTATGCCCTTTGCCCGACATCGAAAAAACAGATTCTGTGACCCAGTACACTCTTCCTTTGGCTTTTTTCCATTGTTTCCGGGCATCCTCCAAATCCAAATGTCGGTATTTTAACACGTTGGCCAGACTCAACCGAGCACCTTCACGCAAGGAAGCATGAACCCGCTCGTCTATCAAAAGGGTATCTTCCCGCGTGGGTACCGCCGACAAAAAAGCAAGATTGGCCATAAAACCGGAACCCATCAATAAGGCCGTTGGCGCCTTAAAATCCGTAGCTAAAGTTTCCTCCAGTTCTTCAAAAATGGCATAATGGCCACCTAAAAGTCGTGAACCACCTGAACCCAAAGGGACGGAGGAGGTTTGCAACCATGCCGCTAAACCCTCGCGCAAGGCAGAAGAATGCGTCAGGTTGAGATAATCGTTGGAAATCAGATTTTTCTCCCGACTTGTTGGAGCCACTTGCAGGGAACGCCACTGGCCCGCTTGCTGAATCTGCGTTAATCGCTGCGCAATATCCGGCCTTGGACTGTTTTCTTCCTCCAAATGCATGCAGCATTAATGGGTTACCGGCTCCGCATCTTTAAACGCAGGACGGGGTTTCATGCCCAGCATAGCCAACAAGGCCAAATCATCGGATTGACTTGGGTTTGGCGTAGTGAGTAATTTTTCTCCGGTAAATATAGAATTGGCTCCTGCCAGGAAACACAATGCCTGTTCGGCTTCACTCAAGGTAAGTCTACCCGCAGATAAACGAACCATGCTGGCTGGCATCAGAATCCGGGCGGATGCAATGGTGCGCAGCATATCCCAAAATGGAATACGCACTTGATCTTCTAAAGGTGTACCTTCTACTGCTACCAAGGCATTAATCGGAACAGAATCAGGATGTTTCTCCATAGTAGCTAACGTCCATAAAAAACCAATGCGGTCTTCTTCCGTTTCGCCCATTCCCACAATCCCTCCGGAACAAACCCGCAATCCGGCTTTTCGCACGTGATCAATGGTATTCATTCGGTCATCAAATGTCCGGGTAGAAATGATGCGTTCATAATACTCGCGGGAAGTATCGATGTTATGGTTGTAGGAATGTAATCCAGCCTCTTTAAGTCGTTGGGCCTGTGAGGCAGTAAGCATGCCCAATGTGCAACACACTTCAAGTCCCATGTCATTTACTTTCTCGACCACCTGTACCACACGGTCAAAATGCACATTGTCCTTTACTTCGCGCCATGCGGCTCCCATGCAAAAGCGACTGCTTCCGCCCTCTTTGGCCTGAGCGGCTGCGGCCAAAATATCCTCTTCTTTCATGAGTCCCTCCCCTTTCACACCTGTATTGTATCGGGCAGCCTGCGGACAATAAGCGCAATCCTCCGGACAACCACCGGTTTTGATGGATAACAAGGTACTCATCTGTACTTCACGTGGATCATGGTGCTCACGGTGAACCGTGGCGGCCTTGTACAACAATTCCATCATGGGCAGGTGATATACCGCTGCCACCTCTTCCCTTGTATAGTTATTTCGTATCATGCATTCTTTACTAATGGAACAAAAATAAAGTTTTCCCTTCGCCAAACCTAACATTGAAAGTTAGATTTAGACCCGGCAGTTTTCAGAAGATTTCCACAATTGACTCTTGCTCCCCCTTGCTGTGCTATTTTTGTAGCTGATATTCCTTTTCCGTTATGACGTTTAATCACCTTCATGTCCATTCACAGTTTTCCTTGCTGGATGGCGCTGCCGATATTTCTAAAATGTTCGATAAAGCCCAGCAGGACGGAATGCGTGGGCTGGCCCTTACAGACCATGGCAACATGTTCGGGGTATTTAATTTTGTGGCCGAAGCCTGGAAAAGAAAAGATGCCAATGGCCAACCTTTGGTGAAACCTATTATTGGCTGTGAGTTTTATCTGGTAGAAGATCGTCATCGAAAAACTTTTACACGAGAAGAAAGGGATCAACGGTACCACCAGCTTATGCTGGCTAAAAACGAAATAGGTTACCACAACCTGTCGAAAATCTGTTCCCTCGGTTTTATTGAAGGTTTTTATGGAAAATATCCAAGAATAGACAAAGAACTCATTCTGCAGTATCACGAAGGACTCATTGCCACCACCTGCTGCTTGGGAGCAGAAGTACCTAAAACCATTCTGAGAAAAGGAGAAGCGGAAGCAGAAAAAGTATTTAAATGGTGGCTCGATTTATTTGGTGAGGACTATTATGTGGAGCTCCAGCGTCATCAAATTCCCGAGCAGGAATTGGTCAATTCGGTCCTTTTAAAATTTGCAGCCAAGTATCAGGTAAAAGTAATTGCGTCTAACGACTCCCATTACGTAGACCAGCAAGATGCCAACGCACACGATATTCTTTTGTGCATCAATACCGGCGCCAAAAAATCCGATCCAACGTTCAAAGAAGTCACCGATGAAGATGGCGGATCACCCAAAGGATCCCGTTTCGCCTTTTACAACGACCAATTCTATTTTAAAACCACGGCAGAAATGTCCGTGCTTTTTCATGATTTGCCTCAGGCCCTGGACAACACCAATGAAATTGTAGATAAAGTAGATGCCCTGAGCTTAACGCGTCAGATTCTGCTTCCCAATTTCCCTGTTCCTGCAGGATTCGATTCTCAGGAAAGTTATTTACGCCATATCACTTTTACAGGTGCCCAAAAGCGATACGGCGACATCAGTGAGGAAGTGCAAAGCCGGCTGGAATTTGAGCTCTTTACCATTGAACAAATGGGCTTTGCCGGTTATTTTCTGATTGTAGCGGATTTTATTCAGGCCGGACGAGACATTGGCGTGTTCATCGGGCCTGGCCGCGGATCGGCGGCAGGTTCCGCCGTGGCCTATTGTATTGGCATCACCAATATCGACCCTATTAAATACGATTTACTGTTTGAGCGTTTCCTGAATCCCGAACGGAAAAGCATGCCTGATATCGATACGGATTTCGACGATGAAGGCCGGCAAAAAGTTATCGACTACGTCGTTCAAAAATACGGACGAAATCAGGTGGCTCAAATTGTCACCTATTCCTCCATGGCGGCCCGCATGAGCATCAAAGATGTGGCACGGGTGATGGATTTGCCGCTACATGAAGCCAATGAACTGGCCAAAAGCGTTCCGGAAAAACCAGGCATTAAACTCAAGCGCGTGCTTACAGCACCTATCGACGGACCAGGAGGTCTAAAGGATAAAGAAAGTCTCTCCGAAGATGAACTACAAGGCGTCCGAAAACTTCGAGACGTACTTCAGGGTAAAACACCGGCAGCCGATGTCCTGAAAGAAGCCATGATTCTGGAAGGTTCCGTGCGAGGAACAGGCGTGCACGCTGCCGGAATCATCATTGCTCCGGAAGATCTTACCAACCTTATTCCGGTAGCCACCGCCAAAGATTCCGACCTTTACCTCACCCAATATGAAGGCGCTATTATTGAAGATGCAGGCGTTATTAAAATGGACTTCCTGGGTCTAAAAACCCTGACCATTATTCGCGATGCGCTTCGTATGATCGAAGAAAATCATGGGGTAAAAATTGATATCGACCATATTCCGCTGGACGATGCCAAAACTTTCGAATTATATCAACGAGGCGAAACAAACGCCACTTTTCAGTTCGAATCGGAAGGCATGCAAAAATGTCTGATTGGACTAAAACCCGATAAACTAGAAGACCTCATCGCTGTAAACGCCCTGTATCGTCCGGGGCCCATGGATTATATTCCGGATTTTGTAGAACGTAAACATGGCCGAAAGCCCATTGTGTACGATTTACCCGAAATGAAAGAATATCTGGAAGAAACCTACGGAATTACGGTCTACCAGGAGCAGGTCATGTTGTTGAGCCAGAAACTGGCCAATTTTACCAAAGGACAAGCAGATACCCTGCGAAAAGCCATGGGTAAAAAGCAAAAGTCTGTACTGGACGACATGAAATCGAAATTCATGAAAGGCTGTGCAGACAATGGACATCCGGCGGCCGTTTGTGAAAAAATCTGGACCGACTGGGAAGCATTTGCCGCTTATGCCTTCAACAAGTCACACGCCACCTGTTATGCCTTTGTAGCCTACCAAACCGCTTATTTGAAAGCCCATTATCCTTCGGAATATATGGCCGCTGTGCTGAGCAACAACCTCAGCAACATGGAAAAAATCACTTTTTTCATGGAAGAAGTACGTCGGATTGGTCTTAAAATTCTTGGACCGGACGTGAATGAATCCGGAGCCAACTTCACCGTAAACAAAAAAGGGGATATCCGATTTGGATTGGCAGCCATTAAAGGGGTGGGAGAAGGACCTGTGGAGGCCATCACGGAAGAAAGAAAAGCACGTGGGCCGTTTTCCTCTCCTTACGACTTTGTGAAGCGCGTCAATATCCGTGCGGTAAGCCGCAGGGTCATGGAAAACTTAGTGCTTGCCGGCGCCTTCGACCAGTTCGAAGGCCTGCACCGCGCTCACTATTTTGCCCAGGAACCCGGACAGGAACAACCGTGGGTCGATAAACTTTGCCGCTGGGGACAAGCCGCACAAAACGCTGAAAACCAAAGCCAGGCATCTCTTTTTGGCGCGTTTGAACCCGTGGAAATCCCTACGCCCGAACCGCCCAAAACGGAAACATGGCCGCCCATTTATGCCCTGAACCGGGAAAAAGAAGTCATAGGTTTCTACATCTCCGGACACCCATTTGATGAATTTAACCTGGAAATTCAAAAATACGCCAACACCAACCTTCGAAAATTAAACGAACCTAAAAGCGCGGAAAATACTGCCTTGCTCTCTTTCCCGGGAATCGTGACCAATGCACAGCATCGGATGAACAAACAGGGCAAACCATTCGGCACCTTTACTTTGGAAGACCAATTTGGCGCCATGGAAATGCGACTATTCGGGGACGACTACCTGAAATTCAAGCATTATCTGGCAGATGGCACCTTCCTTTTCATCACGGGTCAATGGAAAAAAAGATTCGCCAACAGCGAAGAAGCGGAATTAAAAATCTCCGAAATCAAACTTCTTCAGGACCTCTCTGAAACAGTAAAAGGCCTGGAATTCAAAATTCCCGCCCACCGCATCAATGCACAAGTCACCGACATGTTTGTTCAATACATTCAAAATCACCCGGGTCAATTACAACTCAAGCTCTACATTACAGAAGACGAAACTGGCTATGAAATTCCCATGGTAAGCGATAAGTTCAAAGTAAGTTATGATGCCCATGGGGTAAAAATCTTAGAAAATGGATGTGAAATCAAGGGAAAACTTTTTTAACCTCCATTTTCAAGGACACCCAGCCAATAATTACAGCCATTTTGCAAAAATTACCCTCATTTAAAAGGACATATTTGCATTTAAACACCTCAAAACGTAATTTGCACCCTTAAAAATTAGGGTCATGTCACATATTCGCCATTTTGCACTAGAAGAAGTTTCCCGCCGAATTCAAGTGCCGTACAAGAGAGAAGAACAACGGGTTACCACCTATTTTGGTTCTCAGGTATTCGACATCGACCAGATGCGGCTGCATTTATCCACTGAAGTGGTGAATACCTTAAAAGATTGTATTGAAAAAGGCGAAAAAATTGATCTTTCGACGGCAGACGCAGTAGCTGCTGCCATGAAAAACTGGGCCATCAGCAAAGGTGCCACTCACTTTACCCACTGGTTTCACCCATTACGCGGATCTACAGCAGAAAAGCACGATACCTTCTTCGAATTAAATGATGGAAAAGCCATCGAAAAATTTAGAGGAGCAGCTTTAGTGCAACAAGAGCCCGACGCCTCTTCTTTTCCCAATGGCGGAATCAGATCTACCTTTGAGGCAAGAGGTTACACCGCCTGGGACGCCTCCTCCCCCGCCTTTATTTATGAAACTGCTGGCGCCAGAACGTTGTGCATTCCCACCGTTTTTGTCGCATACACCGGACAAGCCCTGGACCATAAAACCCCTTTGCTAAAAGCCATCGACGCCATTAATCATGCAGCCACCCAGGTTTGTCATTATTTCGACAAAGACGTGCAATGGGTTCGACCTTCCCTGGGCGCCGAACAAGAATACTTTCTGGTAGACCGGGCTTTGTATTACGCCAGACCCGACCTCATGATGACCGGAAGAACCATTTTTGGCCATGCACCAGCACGTGGGCAGCAACTTTCCGACCATTATTTCGGCACCATTCCACGTCGGGTAACCAACTTTATGTTGGAATTTGAAACCGAAGCGTTGCGACTTGGTATTCCAGTGCGCACCCGCCATAATGAAGTTGCGCCTGGCCAATTTGAAGTCGCACCACAATATGAAGAAGCCAATCTGGCCACAGACCACAACATGCTCCTCATGGATATCATGGAAAGGATTGCGGAAAAACACCATTTCAAAATACTTTTCCACGAAAAACCCTTCAAAGGCATTAACGGAAGTGGCAAGCACAACAATTGGGCATTGCAAACCAGCACGGGTAAAAATCTGCTCGCACCCACAGGAAAACCCAGAGAAAACCTTCAGTTTCTAACTTTTCTCATTTGCACGATCAAAGCGGTACATACTTATTCAGATTTACTGCGAGCCAGTGTGGCCTCGGCCAGCAACGATTTACGTTTAGGAGCACATGAAGCGCCTCCGGCCATTATTTCCATTTTCTTAGGCACGCAGCTAAGCCAGTTTATCGAAGCGTTCGAACAAAACTCCTCCTTCCATTTTACCAAAGGAGACAATGTCTTTTTGAAACTCGGCATTTCAAAAATTCCGGAGATTTTACTGGACAATACCGATCGGAACCGAACGTCGCCTTTCGCTTTTACCGGAAACAAATTTGAATTCCGAGCCGTTGGATCCACAGCCAATTGCGCAGCACCTATGACAGTCCTGAATACTGCCGTGGCGGAGGTATTGACCCAATTCAAAAAAGAAGTGGATGCGCGGGTGGAAAAAGACGAAAAAAAGGAAGTAGCCATCATAGAAGTGCTTCAGGGATTTTTAAAATCCTCTAAAGCCATCATTTTTGAAGGAGACAATTATGGAGAAGCATGGAAAAAAGAAGCCATACAGAGGGGCTTGTCCAATTTATCCACTACCCCACCTTCCTTAGAAGCCTATCGCAGCGAAAAAGCCATTCAACTCTTTGGAAATCACAAGATATTTACACCCATTGAATTGGAGGCAAGAACCCAGATTTTGCTCGAAGAATACATCCTTAAAGTACAAATAGAGTCGCGTATATGTGGAGACCTGGCACAAAATCACATCACGCCGGTTGCCATTAAATACCTTAACCAACTCATTACAAACCATCAGGGACTGGTCAACATGGGCGTAGAGGCCGGTTTTGTCCAGGAAATGGCCAAAGACATTAGTAGTCATATTGCCAACATTCAAAAACTGGTGCTTGCCATGACGGAAGCACGGAGAAAAGCCAATGAGGTGGAAGAAGTGCGGGAAAAAGCCAAATTGTATTGCGACGAAGTGCGACCGTATATCGATCAAATTCGTTATCATGTAGATAAACTAGAATTAGTGGTAGACGATGCGGACTGGCCATTGGCGAAATACCGTGAACTGCTCCATATGAAATGACGGGTTTTTCGACATTCTAAAAACGAAAGGAAATTTTTTAATCAATTATTTATCAATAAACTAATTAATTGTTGATAAAAATATTTGGCAATCGTCTTGTTTCCATATTATATTAGGAAGGCATAATTTGACAAAAAAAATGGCAACGGCAGACGCAAAAGAAAAATTACAGGCCCTCAAGCTGACTTTAGATCGGATTGAAAAAACATACGGCAAAGGAACCATTATGCGGTTGGGCGACAGTGTGGTAGAACCCACTGAAATCATCCCGACAGGTTCTTTAACCTTAGATTTGGCTTTAGGAATCGGCGGATATCCACGCGGCCGTATCATTGAGATATATGGTCCTGAATCTTCCGGTAAAACGACCCTAACCCTGCATGCCATTGCAGAATGTCAGAAAAATGGTGGAATTGCCGCATTTATTGATGCGGAACACGCCTTCGACCGGCATTACGCGGAAAAATTGGGTGTAGATACAGAAAACCTTTTGATTTCGCAGCCGGATAATGGAGAACAGGCTTTGGAAATTGCCGATAACCTGATTCGTTCAGGGGCTATCGACATTATTATTATTGACTCCGTAGCGGCGCTGGTTCCCAAAAGTGAATTGGAAGGCGAAATGGGTGATTCTAAAGTGGGTTTACAAGCCCGACTAATGAGTCAGGCCCTGAGAAAACTCACCGCTACCATTTCCAAAACCGGAGCAACTTGCGTATTCATTAACCAATTACGTGAAAAAATCGGTGTGATGTACGGAAGTCCCGAGACCACTACAGGTGGAAATGCCCTCAAGTTTTACGCATCTTGTCGTTTAGATATCCGCCGTACCGGACAAATTAAAGATGGTGACAACATTACCGGAAACCGCGTAAAAGTAAAAGTGGTCAAAAACAAAGTTTCGCCTCCATTTAAAACTGCAGAATTTGATATCGTTTACGGAGAAGGCATTTCCAAAACGGGTGAAATCATTGACCTCGGTGTTGAATTAGACGTCATCAAAAAAGCCGGCGCCTGGTATAGCTATCAGGAAACCAAACTGGGTCAGGGACGTGAAGCCGTTAAATCTTTGCTCATGGATAATCAGGAACTTGCGCAAGAATTGGAACAAAAAATAAAAGCATTGGTAGCAGAACAGAAGTAAAAGCTACAGGATACTTTTTGATGATTTGAACGGGGATGCTTTTACGCATCCCTTTTTTTGAATTCAAAACTCCGAATGCCGTTTCCCCTATCGGATTCGGCCCTCCTTGTATTCCTCGTTATTAAGGTATAGGCTCCATGAATATCCGCTGAAAACGCCGGCTGAAAAGCCATTAAAGCCAGGTCATACATTTAAACTCCCACCATTCCCGCAAATTCACCCCCAATAGAACAAAACCACCAACGTAAAAGCCTGCTAAAATTCCGTTACTTTTGCCAAATGAAAGCACGACTCCTATTTTTGATGCTTCCCTTCTGGGTCCTTGTGACAGAGGTCAGTTTTACGGGTTGTGGCCCCAAATCGCCCAACGGACAAGACTCCCTCAACCTTCCGGAAAACACGAGCGCCAAGATAAAGCGACTCACTCAGGCCATCGAAGAAAATCCCAACAACCCGGATCTATACTTCGATCGGGCCAAGGCGTATATGGACGAAAAACTATTTGAAAAAGGAATTGCAGACATTGAACAAAGCTTGACATTGGATTCCTTTCGGGTAGATTACCTTCTGCTAGCTTCCGATTTATATTATACCACCAAACAAGTACCCAAAGCCAAATCGGCTATAGAACGAGCGTTGGCGCTGGAACCAGAGCATGTAGATGCGAATACGCGCATGGGTGAATTACAATATTATCTGGGAGATTTTCCCCAGGCTTTCAAACATTTGGATGCAGCCCTCAAGGTTGATCCTTTTAATGCCCGGATTTACTTTACCAAAGGAATGGTATTCAAAGAAAACGGAGATACCAATCTGGCCATCAGCAGTTTCATGACTGCAGTAGAACAAGATCCGGATTACTTCCATGCCTACATGCAATTGGCTGATATTTCTGCGCGCAGAGACGACCCCATCGCTATTCAATACTATAACAATGCCATTCGTGCCAACCCCATGATGCCCGAAGCCCATTACGGACTTGGATATTTCCTTCAGAATCATGGTAATCCGAAAGGAGCCATCAAAGTTTATCAGGATTTGTTGTCTGTGGACCCGAATTATGTTCCTGCCATGCACAACATCGGATATATTTTTCTATTCGATTTAGAAAGTCCCTCCGATGCCATCGCATGGTTCGATAAAGCCATTCAAAAAGAGCCCGCCTTTACCCTCGCCCATTATCATCGTGGTTACGCTTACGAATGGTCGGGCAATAAAAGCCAGGCCATGGCAGATTATGAGCAAGCCCTGAGACTCGAACCCGACTTTAATCTTGCGAAAGAAAGACTCGCTCGACTAAAAAAATAACCCAGGCACTGAACCAAAAAGCCGCTCAAACCTTATTTACATCATATGGGAAAACAAGTGGTGGTTATTGGTGCCGGCGTCGGCGGTTTGGCTACAGCCATTCGTTTGGCGTCCAATGGATTCAAAGTCACCGTTCTCGAGAAGAATGACTTTGCAGGTGGAAAACTATCGGAAGTATATGTTGGGCCCTACCGCTTCGATGCGGGTCCATCCCTTTTCACGTTGCCCCAATGGGTGGAAGAACTTTTGGCTTTATCGCCCAAACCCGTTCCTTTTTCCTATGAAAGACTCGACATCGTTTGCAGATACTTTTTCCCGGATGGCACCAAAATAGATGCCCATGCCGACCCACAACGTTTTGCTACCGAACTGGAACAAACCACGGGAGTCGACAGGCACCGTATTTTATCGCATTTCGCCAACATACGTGAACGCTATCAACTCACTGCGCCCGTTTTTATTGAAAGATCTTTCCACCGTCCCGGCACATTTTTAAGCCGTGATTTCTGGAAAGGAGCCGTAAACATGGGAAAATTGTCCGTGTTTAAAACCATGCACGAGGAAAATCAACAGAAATTTCACCACCCCAAATTGGTTCAATTGTTCGACCGATACGCCACCTACAATGGTAGCGATCCATATCGTGCGCCGGCCACGCTCAATGTAATTCCACATTTGGAATATCATTTGGGAGCCTACCTTCCCCACGAAGGCATGGTGGCCATCACCGAAGCCTTGGTTACAACTGCACAAAACCTCGGTGTACACTTTCATTTTTCAACACCGGCCACCCGCATTTCCTATAAAGACAGAAAGGCAGATGGCGTTTGGGCAAACGCCCAATTTTTTCCGGCCGATGTGGTGGTCAGCAATGCTGATGTACATTTTACGTATGCCCAACTCCTGGAAGGTCAAAAAATGCCGAAAAAAGTCGCTAAAGCAGAACGCTCTACCTCTGCACTGGTTTTCAACTGGGGCATGAAGGACGCCTTCCCGGAATTAGACGTTCATAATATCTTTTTTGCAGAGAATTACAGCAGTGAGTTTGAACACCTGCAACAAGGTGTTGGCGCATGGGAAGACCCAACGGTGTACGTATTTATTTCATCGAAGAAAATCAAAGAAGACGCACCAGAAGGACATGAGAATTGGTTCACCATGGTCAACGTACCGGCTAAAGCCAATCAGGATTGGGACCAACTCATTCCCCTGGCCAGAAAGGCCATCCTTCAAAAATTGGAAAAACAATTGGGCCGCACCCTTTCATCTTCCATTGCAGAAGAGTGGGTTTTAAGTCCAGAAACCATTGAAGCCAGGACAAATGGTTGGTTAGGTGCACTATACGGCACAGCATCTAATAGCAAAATGGCAGCTTTCAGCAGACATCCCAACAAAAGCAGTCTACTAAAAGGTCTGTATTTTGTCGGAGGTAGCGTGCATCCCGGCGGGGGCATCCCTCTTTGCCTTTCATCCGCAAAAATCACCGCCCAATGGATTTCAGAAAACAATTAAATACGCCCACCGTTTGGATTGCCCTTCTTACTATCATATATGCAGTTGGGCTCGCAGGTATTGTATATCCTCCAACCCGCGCACTCACCGTAAGCTTAACTCCTGTTAATCTGTTACTTTGCGCTATTGTACTCCTTTACTTTGAAACCCAACCCAAAGTCAATTTTTGGATTGCAGGCTTACTTATTGCTGCTCTGGGTTTTGCAGTAGAATGGGTTGGCATAACCACAGGTTTCCCTTTTGGCGCTTATCATTATGAAGAGACCCTCGGATTTAAATTAGCCGGAGTACCAGTGATGATAGGTTTAAATTGGTTTATCCTTATTTATTGTACCCAAAGTATTGGATTCCGCCTTTCCGCTTTTACCAGTGCCACCCTGGGCGCCAGCCTGATGATGGGGTACGATTTTCTTTTAGAACCATTTGCCATTCGTTTCGATTTGTGGGAATGGCATCAGGAAGAGGTTCCCCTACAAAACTATCTGGCATGGTGGGCCATCGCATTTGGTTTACATCTTTTGTTTCGTCAACTGGCCGGGAAAAGAAAAAACCCTTTAGCCATCGCTGTTTTAACCCTGCAAAGTCTCTTCTTTTTTTTCCTCCTTTTTATCGAATAATTGGAGAATTAAAAATAAACCTGCATATTTGGGTGTTATTCAAAGTTAAAAGATAGTATCGTCCATCTAATGATGAGCCGAATGAAAGGAAAACACTTACTCTACGGATTATTAATTCCGGCCAGCCTGCTGATGCATCAGGGGATCTCGGCACAGTGCGACAACAAGGTTACCGCGAAAGCGGATTTTGCCTTTAATACCAACAACTTTGTAGAAGCCATCAAGCTCTATCAAAAAGCTTTAGGCAAGGCCAAAGACAAAGAATTGAAGCAATGCATCACCCTGCAGATTGCGCGTTCTTATCTTCGGTACAATGACTACAAAAAAGCAGAAACAACCCTCAGAAAAGCAGTGAATGCGCGCGGTGTTTCCGTAGAACCAGAAGTATATTTTCAATATGCTTTGGTTTTAAAAAACCTCGCCAGATACGAAGAAGCACTCACCTGGTTTAAAAAATTCAGTGAGGTCAAGCCCTCCGATCCAAGAGGCGCTATCGGCGTAAAATCATGTGAAATGGCCATCAACTGGCGGACCAGCCCTACTTGTTACCAGGTAGAAAACGTAGCGCGCTGGAATACCAAGCAAATGGACTTTTCTCCCTTTATCTCTTCCAAAAAAGGAGATGAAATCATCTTTACTTCCAACCGGGATTTTAAACCCGCTGATAAAAAAACCAAAGATGATGTAGGGGTTCACGGAGGTCTGTCTGAAGACCTTTGGGTTATTCAGGCAAAAAAAGCAGCGCGTCCCGCTCGCGGAGCAGCCGCTGGCCCTAAAGAATGGAACGATCCCATTCGCCTCGAAGGTGGTATTTCAACCGAACACTCTGAAGGTTCTGGTACCATGGATAGCCGTTTCGCCAACTTGTTCTACACACGTTGTTTCGGCGATAAGAAAAATGGTACAGGTTGCCGCATTTACACCAGCCGCAGATCTGGTGCCAAATGGAGCGAACCCACCCAGGTAAACATTCCCGGTTTCCCGGACTCTGTAGTAACAGGACACCCCACCATTTCTGCCGATGGTAAATTCATGGTGTTTGCTTCCAATGTTGGCGGCGGACAAGGCGGTATGGACCTTTATGTAGCTGAACTGAATCGTGGAAAAGTGGGCAAGCCCATTAACCTCGGTCCTGGCATCAATACAGCAGACGACGAAATGTTCCCTCATTTACGTATGGACGGAAGTCTGTATTTCTCTTCCGACCGTCCTGAAGGAATGGGTGGCTTAGATATCTACAAAGCCAGCGTGGTTGGAGAACTCAACGCCAAAAAAGGAGCTGAAATCTGGGGCAAAGTAGAAAACATGCGTTTCCCCATCAACTCCGAAGGAGACGATTTCGGAATTTACTTTGAAAAAGGTAAAGAAGCCGGTTACCTTTCTTCTAACCGTTCCGGTGGAAAAGGATCCGACGACATTTACTCCTTCTTCGTTCCACAAGCAACCATCACTTTGAGCGGAACAGTATTCGACAAGGACACCAAAGCGCCGCTTGAAAATGCTACAGTAGAACTTGTTGACCAGGAAGGCAACAAACTGACTGTGACTACAGATAAAGTTGGATTCTACAAAAAAGCCATTCCATTCGGAGTACGCTATGAAATGAAGGCCACCAAGCCCACTTACTTCTATGATGTAAACAGAGCGGATGTAACCAATCTGGATCCACTGAAAACATGTCGTGATACCAATATTACAGCCGACTTTTACCTCAAAACAACCAAAGTAAACCTCGAATTCGAAATCCAATTCGTATTCGACCGCGAAATTCCTTTGCCAGAATTTATTCCGGATTCCTTGACCCAAATCTTGCGTGTATTAGATGAAAACCCACATTTAGTGGTAGAAATCGGTGCACATACCGACTCCAGAGGTTCAGACGATTATAACCGTAAACTGGCCGATCGTCGTGCCAAATGGATCGTAGAATGGCTCGTGAAAAAGGGTGTAGAACCTGAGCGTCTCGTAGCCAAAGGTTATGGAGAAGACATTCCACGTGAATTAACCAGAAACTTCAAAGGATTAAAATCTGGTCGCATGTTTACCAAAGGCATGAAAATGACCGACGAAGTAATCAATGACCTGAAAACCAAAGAAGGAGATGACGCATTCGAAGATGCCCATACGCTTAACCGTAGGGTAACCATGAAAATCCTTCGTGAGGATTTCAAGAGCAAGCGTAAGCCATCTGACGACGATGATAAAGAACCATCAGAAGAAGATTAATTTTTCAAAAGGCCTTTCGAAAGAAGGGCCTTTTTTTATGACCCATTATTTCATCTAAGCGACCGCCCATAAATCCTAACTTCCGGAAAACAAACCAGTGAAATATCAAGTCATTGTATCCTTAATGCCGCACCAGGCACTCTTAGATCCCCGGGGCAAGGCCGTAGGCCAAAGGTTACAGCAGCAATAGGGCGCAGGAATTGTCAAAGTGCGCATGGGGAAATTGATTCAAATGGAACTTGAGGCCGATTCCGAGGAAAAGGCCAAAGCGATGGCCACAGAAGCCATCCAACATTTGTTGGCCAATCCGGTAATGGAAAGAGGAGAGATTCTATTTGTGCGGGCGTTGTAGGTGAGCGAAATCAGAATCCAAAGTTTATTTCTAAAAAAAGCACCATCGGTTGCGTTGTCCTAGGACAAGTTCCAAGCAAATGGAATGTTAAATGCATTCTGCAAGATTTACTTCGTATGACTACACCTTCTTGTTGGCATGAAGCATCAAGGTGTTTCCTTACACATTCCCGTTAAGGTGCAAAACCTTTAGCGAAAAATCATGCGAACACTTGACAAAGGGGTATGGGATGAATTAACTTTATAGTGAAAGACGGGTAGGACCTTTATTGAAAGTCGAGTTTGTTCTTGTTTCGTTTCGCATAAACATGTAACAAAACACAATTGGGTTCCTTGGTAAAAACAAGGGAGACAGTTCTAAATGCCGAAACAAATATTAAGGTGTATAGAAGCGGACAAGTTGAACACATTTTACCTCTGAATAGGTAGGGTAAAAAAGCATGATTCGGTAGGACATATCCCGTCCCGAAACACACGTAAGAACTTCCCATGAGTTTGAATCAGGCTCAATAAAACATAACATGTTCAGTGCAAAATTTTTAAAGATGAATATGCGAATGGGGCTTGACATGCATGTTTTAAAAGATGGGATATTATCTGGTCCAAAAGCAAAAGGCCTGCGCCTATAGCATCATATGGATGTATAAACGAAACTTTTAGCCATGAATATAAAAACCATGACCCTTCACGGCGTTGATTATTATGCCCTATATTTTGCTTACGACATCCATGTGATAAAACTTGTGCGTTCCATCACTGGCGCGAGGTGGGACGCAGCCCATCGGGCATGGCTACTACCATTAAACCCAACCATAAAAACAAACTTACTGACCACATTCCCTGAAGCATATTGGTCTGAGGAAACTTCAAAAAATCCTTCCCATCCGAATTCAACGAAAGAGAATGATAAGGCAGTTTTAGAAGGGGCTGAAATTCAGATTATCGGAAGAAAAATATACTTAAAAATTCCGAAGAAAGAAACCGACACCCAGTTTCTTAGAAGCTTTTCCTTTATTCGATGGGACAATGCCACAAGAACCTGGATATTACCACATTATCCCGGTAATTTAGAAAAACTTGAGCAATGGTTTTCAGGTAGAATATTAAAATTAGAAATGGATGAAAGCGTTCCCTTACCACAAGGGTCCGGTGACGGTCTACCCCACTCCATTCAAAGGAGCCAATTGGCCCTCATGAAGACCTTAGATCGGCGCATCCGACTCATATTTCATTATCACCCAGGCTTAGTTAAGGCCATAAAAACCTTTCCTTATGCAAAATGGAACCAAACGAACAAGTGGTGGACGATACCCTGGACAGAAAAAATAGAAGCCGAGCTAAGAAAACAAGCCTCAGCTTTACATTTGGAAGTACTGTATTCAGAGGAAAAAGCAAAAGAAGGTCAGGGTTGTGGACGCCGCCCCGCAGAGCTGCTCCCTAATTTTAAACCATGTCCGGAACAATACATATTAAAGCTAAGAGAATTACGCTATAGTGAAGCAACCATTAAAACGTATAGCTCTCTTTTTGAAGAATTTATAAATCACTATCCCCTTCAACCCATAGAAAATTTAGACGAACGGAAAGTCATAGCATTTATACAATACTTAGTACTGGATAGAAAAGTGAGCATTTCCTACCAGAACCAAGCCATCAATGCCATCAAGTTTTTCTATGAAAAGGTTCAGGGTGGGCAGCGTAGAATTTATTTAGTTGAAAGGCCAAGAAGTGAAAAAAAGCTACCCACCGTGCTAAATTTAGAAGAAGTTCGCCAAGTACTCTCTGTAACTACAAACCTGAAGCATCGATGTATTTTGACCATCATATATTCTGCCGGACTTAGGGTGAGTGAAGCAGTGGGACTACAAATTTCCCATATAGATTTTGACCGTAAACAAATTCGTATTGAGCAATCCAAGGGAAAGAAGGATCGCATCACCTTATTAGCCAATAAAACAGCTGTTCTCCTAGTGCAATATCTGAGCGAATACAAGCCCAAATACTGGCTATTTGAGGGCTCAAAAGGAGAACAATATGCGGTGCGCAGCGTCCAAGAGGTTATGAAAGCCAGTCTTAAGCGAGCAAAAATAGCTAAACCCTGCACGGTACATACCCTTCGACATTCTTTTGCCACCCATTTATTGGAACAGGGTACAGATTTGCGTTACATTCAATCCCTATTGGGTCATGAAAGCAGCAAAACCACGGAGATATACACCCATGTTACAACCAAGGGTTTCGACCAAATTGTAAGCCCTTTGGACCATTTAGATGTGTAGGAAGTATTTTGTAACATTGGATAAGGATTTAAACCATTCAATTCATTTCATTTGGGGCAAATGGGGACAAGGATATACGGAATATAAACGCAATTGCGTTTATAGGGATGTTAGC
>CAZOEO010000022.1:0-53062 GCA_964578885.1 uncultured Candidatus Competibacteraceae bacterium
CCGCAGGGGTGGGATTCACCGTCACGGAAATAACATTGGAGACCGCAGAAGTGCACGCACCTGAAATCTCCTGAACGGAGTAATTACCCGATGATGTGGCTGAGATACTTGTTCCGGAAGCACCATTACTCCAAATTAGATTCGGACCACCCGTTGTGCTAATGGCCACAGCACCGCCCTGACAAAAGGTGGTAGGGCCAGCAGCAGAAATGGTGGGCGCAGACACGGGCGTAACAGAAACAGGTACAGCAATGCGACTACTCACACAAAATAAGGCAGGTGAAAGCGTATGCGTACCATTAGCATAACCCGCAGTTTCGGCGGAGCCACCAAATTGGCTGGAACTTTCATGGTGAAAATACCATCTGTTGTACCAAGGAGCGTATGTAATAGACGCCATATCGCTTAAGTTGGAAAAAGTAGCCAGGGTAGTAGTCCCTACACCAATGGTATGACGAGCTATGGTAGTGTTATTTTGAACAAAAATGACACGATATTGGCTTCCCGTAAATTCAGCTATTCCCCAACGCGCCCAGTTTTCATTGACGGCTGCGGAAAAAGTGCCTGTACCGAGGTTAGTGACTTGTCCGGAAGGTAGATCCACACGGAAAAATGTATTGGCGGGAGAGCCGCTACCGGTATGTAAAATCACAAAACCGACCCCGGAAAAAATAGAAGCATTATTACCACTACCCATGGTAAATGACGTAGATAGAGGAATGGTAGTAGAACCAAAACTTAAATCGGCGTTCATGGTTCGTATAGAATTCACCAAGAATGAGGTAGATGTACCAGTAGGCGCCGCACTGCCGTTCCATAAAGTGTATAAAGTACCACTCCCGGACAGATCGCTAAATAAACCATCACGAAGTGGCAGAGACACCGGATTGGTCAGTCCGGGCATATCATAGCGAACCGTGTAGCTATCACCTGAATAATAGTAGTATTGTTGGGTTACCGCGATACCGCCGCGATCGTCGCCACTCCAGGAGTTATGGTCCGTAACAAAACTTCCCGTGGTAGCCAAGGAATTCACTGTAAAAACAGGAATCGTGGAACCGGTGGACCGTTCCACATAGTAATTGGTGCTTGAGGTAAGCACAGGGGTAGTAAAACTTGCCGTAGTGGCTACCGGAACACCACCTGACGCTTGCGTGTACCAAGCATAACTACCACCTCCAGAAGCGGTTAATGTAGTTGTGGTACCGCATGAAGGATTGGTATTTCCTGAAACAGAAGGCGATGATATCGGCTGTATGGTAACAGGAACAGCCGTCCGGGATGAGTTGCAAGCATTTCCACCGATGGTAGCTCCTACCTGATTCAAAAAAGCCGTCGCAATATTCTGTGCACTGGTATTATTAATAAAGGAACCAGAATTGCCGGCATACAGTAGATAATATAATCTGGTGGTAGAAGATAATCCCGATATGGTATGATCTGACAAGTCGCTATTCGTAGAAAAAGAATGCGTAGCGGAACTATTTTGCGGAATAATGATCATTTGGTTGATAGAAGGGTCCCCGGCGTTATACACTCGTTTTAAAAACACATTATAGGTTTGGCATCCGATGGTGATTGAAAAAGTGGTTCCATCAACCGAGCCGCTTCCATCTGCACCATTATTTCCTGTAATGGAAAAGGTCGATATACTATTTAAATTGGCCACCATGATGAACATACCGTTCACTTTTCGAGTAAAATACTGAACACCAGATCCAAAAGCAGTAGAAGCGACGATGGCATTATCGCTATAAGCGATGCTGCTTTGAAGATTCGTATTCAGGATATTTCCCCCATCAAACATGTCGCCACCACCATCGATGATACTACTTCCTAAAATACCATCTGAAAACGAATACATATTGGGGATTTGTGACGTAATAGAAGTGAAATTGCTATTAAAATTGGATAAAACGGTAGCAAGGCTGGCCTGGCTGCATGGCAAGCCGGTCGCTTGATCAACGTAAAAAGTTGCATTATTGGCCAGTGCTGGTGTTACAAAAGTCGATCCCGTTCCTAAAAGATTACCACCAGTAGCGGCATCATACCAAGTGAAATTCCCGGAAGTTCCACTGGCCGACAGCGTGGCAGTACTTCCACATGCAGTGGCAACTGCGGAAGCCGTGGGCGAGGCGGGCGCAGGAGTAGGATTTATTGTGATTGTGGCACAACCATTGCTAAATTGGGTCCCATTGTAGTTCCTTGCAAAATAGGTTGTTGAAGAAGATGGTGAAACAGAAATAGGATTACCTGTTCCCACAAAGTTGGTTCCACAACCTCCTGTATACCAATAAACAGAAGAAGATGCGCCAGCAGCAGTAAGTGAAATGGGATTACCTGCACATACAAAGGACGAACCTGCCGTAATTCCGGTTGGATCAGAAGGAGGACCTGTAGAATAATCTACTCGTAAATAAACCATATTGGCAGACCCTGAACTCTGGTTCACACCATCATGGTAAGCAAAACTGGTTCCGCCTGAGACATAACCCACCCCAATGGCAAACCATCCCTGACTTAATACACTATTCATATACGAAGTAGCATTGCTATTCAATAAAGCGGTCCGCCAGGCATAACTACTTGTAGCATAATTAAAAGACGTATTGTAAACCAAACCATTATATGATTCACTAAACAGGGTTGATGCACTTGCAGTTACTGGATCATTGACCATTCTACGAATCGAACAATTCTTTTGGGAGGAATTGCCATTACCAGAGTAATGATATCCATAATAGGTAATGCTGTTGATGGTACTACCAAGGGGTATACCTGAAATATTGAACTTGGCCCAACTGGCAGTCGTGCTTCCTGTAATTCTTAAATATCCAGATGTTTTTCCAGTACTGCTCGATTGAAAACCCGTCCAGTTTGTCGTCAGGTTTGGAGTATAATTTACCACTGGATCCAGATAAATTGGAAAAACCCTCTCGGGGGATTTTAGCCAATTCAATTCAAAATAAGTATATACATCCAGTGTTTTCCCCTCGCCAATCACCCGCAATCTTCCTGGGTCTGAAAATTCCGGACCCCGTCCATCTATCGCAAATGGCAAAGCAAACTCGAACAAAGGCTCACCTTTATGCCATATCCAATAACCTGATTCTTCCGAACTTACTCTAACCGCATGACTAAAAGAAACACGCTCTTTTAACCTTAGTCGATATGCATTTGGTGACAACTGATCCAACCATTGGGCGTTGGGCACAACCACATCCATTTTTCGGCCATCATTCTTCAATGAATATGCGACGTCAAGTCCAGTAAAAGCATTTGGATAAACTACAGAATGTGGATGACGACGAGGCAATGAATTCAACCCGAAATCAATTTGCTGGATGACTTGGCCAGACGAATCGAGTACATCAATCCCAAGCCATTGCTCTTCCATGACCAGATCCTTGATCTGACTTTGAACACGATGTCCTTGCAATTGAGAAGGAAAGTATGTAAACACCCTGTTTCTTTCATTGGCAAAGACATAACCGGGCTTTTCTCCCATAGAAAGGACGCGCAACTCATTGTCTATATCTTCCCATTTCCCGTCTTTAAAATAATGGATACTGGACGGCGACAGAAAAGCTGAAGTTCCCCCACTTTCGTTCGCGAAAAACTTTCCATTCTGAGTTCGCTGCTCCTGAAGCTCTGCTCTGAATTGTTCCGCCCAAGGTGCAGTTACTTGCCCGAATAGCATTACTTGCATGCCAGTGGCCCAAAAAAGTAAAAACTTTTTCATGTAGATTTAGGTGAGTCGGTTCCAGGAAATTAAAATTCTAAGTCGTTTACAATAGAATTTTCACATTTCTCACATTAAATTTAATGGTATTAACTCAGAAAAACCCACATTGCAAATCGCGATTTATCATTAAGATTTTTAATAATTTCAAAAAAATGGATTAATGTTTTACATTTCATTTTCTCTTTTATATTTACTCCATGCAAATGCTGTTATCCATGCATCATCATCATATCCGGCTCAAGGCGAGCAGGGTTGATGCTGCATGGTAATTTCCATATAGATGATTCACCTGGCCCGCCGAGTTTTCGGCGGGCTTTTTTTTTGCCCCATGACAAAAACACAAGACAAACCAGTGCTTAAAATGGCCATTCAAAAATCTGGCCGACTCCACGACGAAACCATGGAACTCGTTGAGAAATGTGGTATCCATATTGCCAAAGGACAAGACCAGCTCAAACTGAAGGCGACCAATTTCCCCATGGAACTCTTGTTGCTCCGCCACCAGGACATTCCCCGTTATTTGGCTACCGGCGTGGCCGATGCAGCCATTCTGGGTGAAAATGAAATCAGGGAAAATCAAGTATCTCTGGAATTTCAAATGTCACTGGGATTCTCGGTTTGCCGACTCTCTCTGGCCATCCCTGAAAATATTTCCTATCCGGGATTGTCCTATTTCCAGGATACAGCCATCGCTACGTCATATCCCAACAGCCTGCGTGCCTTTTTACAGGAAAAAAATATCTCGGCCACGCTCCACGACATCTCAGGTTCGGTTGAAATCGCACCGCAAATCGGACTAGCCCAAGGAATATGCGACTTGGTTTCTACGGGTAAAACGCTAAAATCGAACGGCTTAAAGGAAGTCGAAACCATTTACGCGTCTCAGGCTATTCTCGCGGCATGTAAACCCTCTCCGTTTCTCCCGGAACTCACCTTCCGAATTCAATCGGTCCAACGCGCCGAACAAAACAAATATGTGATGCTCAATATTCCTTCGGACCGAATCCAACAAGTACAAGCTTTGTTGCCCGGTATCAAAAGTCCGTCGGTGCTTCCGCTCATGGAACCAGGATGGGTTTCCGTCCACTCTGTGATTTCTGAAAATGATTTTTGGACCAAAATACAAACGCTGAAAGCATTTGGTGCAGAAGGTATTCTAGTATTACCCATTGAAAAAATGATTGCTTAACTCCCATCATCATGATTAAATCGATTTTCATTCAAAACCTATTGCAAGCTCAAGGGTATCTGCAACGTCCGTCAGGAAATTCTTCTTCACCGGATCAGGCGGTGGATGCCATTTTTAACGCAGTAGCACAGCGAGGAGACGCTGCCATCAGGGAATTTTCCATGGCCTTCGATGGCAAATGCCCACCGAACCTGGAGGTGAGTCCTCAGGAAAAATCAGCGGCCATCCGAAAATTAGATCCGGATTTAAAACAGGCCATGGAGGTTGCGGCAAAAAACCTTCGCATTTTTCATCAGGCAGGGGCAGCTCAACCCATTCAACCTATCGAAACCAGTCCGGGAGTGTGGTGCAGCCAAATGCTCCGTCCCATTGCTTCAGTCGGAATGTACATTCCGGGCGGAACAGCTCCCTTATTCTCTTCTGTATTCATGTTGGGTATTCCGGCTCAATTGGCAGGCGTACCCGAAAGAATCCTCTGTACACCACCGGGTGCATCGGGCCAAATACACCCCGCCATGGCCTACGCAGCTGAACTGACAGGCATACAGAGAATCTTTCAAATTGGTGGCATACAAGCTATTGCAGCCATGACATATGGCACAGCATCCATTCCAAAAGTGAATAAAATTTGTGGCCCCGGAAATCAATATGTTACACGTGCCAAAGCATGGGCACAACAATTGGGCGTCGCCATTGATGTTCCGGCCGGCCCAAGCGAAGTAATGATTTGGGCCGATGCAGAAGCAGACGCCGACTTTCTCGCGGCCGATTTACTGGCGCAGGCAGAACACGGACCAGATTCACAAGTCTTTTTGCTGGTTCCCAATGAAACCTTAGCCCAACAAGTCAAACAAGCCCTTCTCCGGCAATTAAAAGATTTGCCACGTGCCATTGTGGCCCAACAATCCCTGGAAAACGGGGCCATTTTTATCGTTGAAAATCCAGAACTGGCCTTACAAATCATCAATGATTATGCCCCGGAACACCTGATGTTGGCCTGGCGAAAACCAGAACAATGGTTACCATCTATTCAACATGCCGGATCCATTTTTCTGGGTGATTTGGCTCCCGAAAGTTTTGGCGATTATGCCAGTGGCACCAACCATACCTTGCCTACCGCGGGTTTTGCCAAAGCTTACAGCGGCGTAAGTGTAGACACGTTTTTGAAAAAAATTCAAGTACAATCTATCGAACCCAAAGGCTTGGAATCACTCGCCCAAACGGTAGTTACCATGGCCAGGGCCGAAGGTCTTGAAGCACACGCCAGAGCTGTAGATATTCGCCTGAAAACAAATCGCTGACCCATGGAAAAATGGATTAAACCGCATTTGCGGGAGCTCAAACCCTATGCCTCAGCCAGAAGTTTGGGAGATATTCCTGCAGCCATCTGGCTCGATGCCAACGAAAACCGATATGGAAATGCCCTTCAAAAAGAAACCTGGTCCCGATATCCTTCCTACACGCCTGTTTTACGGGAACAATATGCACAATATGTGGGCGTAAGGCCGGAACAACTGTTGCTCACGCACGGATC
The DNA here is from genome assembly GCA_964578885.1 of uncultured Candidatus Competibacteraceae bacterium. Lineage (GTDB taxonomy): Bacteria > Bacteroidota > Bacteroidia > CAIKAF01 > CAIKAF01 > CAZRHR01. The sequence continues at coordinate 6,469 of CAZOEO010000022.1, forward strand.
AGACGAAGCCATCGATTTGATTTTCAAACTTTTCTGCGACACCAATGACGTAGCTTGTGGTTTTTCTCCAACTTATGGCATGTACGCCGTTACATCCCATCTATATGGTTGTGAATGGCTTACGCTATCTCTTACGACAGATTTCAACATTCCTGCTCATCTGCATTGGCCACCTCAAGCCAAAGTACTTTTTATCTGCCGACCCAATAATCCCACCGGAAACTCCTTTTCCCTGGCGCAAATTCGCCACATGCTGGACACATTTCCGGGATTGGTGGTGGTAGATGAAGCCTATCAGGAATTTTCCGACCAACCTTCCGCCACCACTTTACTGGCAGCATATCCTCAACTTATGGTGCTACGAACCCTTAGTAAAGCTTTTGGATTGGCGGGATTGCGGCTCGGCGCCTTAATAGCGGCTCCGGAAGCCATCCTCTGGTTTAGAAAAATTCAAGCGCCCTATCCCCTATCTGTCCCCAGTTTAGAAGCCGGCGAAATGGCTCTCCGATATAAGGAATGGATGCTGCAACAGGTGGAAAAAATAAAGGCGGAACGCAAGTTGGTCAGCGACCAACTCAATACATTACCAGGCGTCCTTCGCGTTTTTCCGTCTGAAACCAATTTCGTCCTGTTTCAAATTAAAAATCCTTCTGAATTTGTGGCTTTTGCACGAAACAAAGGACTTCTGGTCAGGGACCGCTCACAGGAAACCAATAGTGAAGGCTGCGTGCGGGTTACCATTGGGAAACCTGAAGATAATCGCTTCTTTCTTCAAACCATCACCGAATTTCTACAACTATGACCTCTATCTTATTCATCGACCGGGATGGCACCATACTCATGGAACCCGAAGATTTTCAAATTGATCGGATTGAAAAATTCACCTTTGTACCCGGCGCCATTGAGGCACTGAGAAAAATCGCGAAAACGGGTCGCTGGACACTTTTACTTGTATCCAATCAAGATGGCTTGGGCTCGGATGCTTTTCCCCTCTCAGACTTTACGCCCCTGCAAGATCTCATGCTGCGCATTTTGGCCGGAGAAGGCATTGTTTTCGATGAAATTCATATCGATAAAAGTTGGCCACAAGACCAACATCCCAACCGTAAACCGGGAACGGGTATGTTGATGCATTGGCAGGAAAAGGGGTTTGATAAAGAGAACAGCTTCGTCATTGGAGACCGAATCACAGATCTGGCGCTCGCCAAAAATCTGGGATGTAAAGGAATTTTTCTGCGTTCGAACTCAGATTTGGAGCATCCGGACTTCTGCTCCACGCTCCCGGAAGAACTCGCGGAAATACAAGCATTGGAGACCCATTCGTGGGATCAAATTGTAACGTTCCTTACCGCCAGAAGGGCCCAATCACACAGGATTTCCCGTGAAACGGATGTGTATAGCTCCCTCGTGATCGATGGCTCTGGAAAAGCAGACATTGCAACAGGTTTGGGCTTTTTCGACCATATGCTTCAGCAACTGGCCACGCATGGTGGAATGGATGTAAATATCCGGGCCAAAGGAGACCTGCACGTAGATGAACACCATCTGATGGAAGATGTGGGCATTACCCTTGGCGAAGTGTTTAAAAAAGCACTTGGTGACAAACAAGGCATTCAGCGATATGGATTTGAAGTACCTATGGATGAGGCCCGTGCAGGGGTTCGATTGGATTTGGGCGGCAGATATCATTTCAGGTGGAAAGCCAAATTTTCAAAAGAAAAAATTGGCGACGTTCCTACCGATATGCTGTCTCATTTTTTTTCCTCTTTTGCCATGGCAGCTGGCATGAATTTACATATGCGTGCGGCAGGTTCCAACGACCACCATGTGGCGGAAGCGCTTTTCAAGGCGTGGAGCCGTGCCCTCAAACAAGCTTGCCTCATCACCACTTCATCTGACATCCCATCCAGCAAAGGCATGTTATGATTGCGGTAATTCAATATGATGCGGGAAATACCGGTTCGGTGCTTCATGCCATTCGTCATTTGGGATATTCGGCCATTCTTACGAATGATCCGGACACCCTTCGGGAAGCAGATCGGGTGATTTTTCCGGGAGTAGGGCATGCGGAAAAAGCCATGAATAAACTGGTGCAAAAAGGATTAGACCGCGTAATTCCACAGCTCACCAATCCATTTTTAGGCATTTGTCTAGGTATGCAGTTACTCGGAAAGCATAGTGAAGAAGGGGATGTACCAACACTACATATTTTACCATTCATCACCCGTGCCTTTCAAGTAGAACTACCTGTCCCCCACATGGGTTGGAATCAGGTAAAAGCGGAACAATCGCAAATGGGAATCGGGCATTTTTACTTTGTGCATAGTTACTATGTTCCGATAGGCCCTTGGACCCAATGGGTTTCCGAATATCCCCATTCATTTTCAGCCGGTATTGCGCATCAAAATTTTTTCGGCGTACAATTTCATCCTGAAAAATCGGGAACCGCAGGTCTTCAATTGCTTCAAAATTTTCTAAGCTCATGCAAATTATTCCCGCCATCGATCTCATGAACGGGCGTGTGGTTCGACTCTCGAAAGGAGACTACGCCAGTGCCCAAATGTATTCCGGCAGCCCATTAGACTGGTTACGACGCATAGAAGACGCCGGTATTTCACGTGTTCATTTGGTAGATTTAGAAGGCGCCCGGCTTGGTCAGCCAGTCGAGGCAGAACTAATTCAGCAACTGGTTCAGCAAACCGATCTGGCCATTGATGTTGGCGGAGGCATTCGTACGAAAGAAACGGTACAAACGTATCTGGAAGCAGGCGCAAGATGGATTTCGCTAGGAACAGCCGCCTTGACTCAACCCCGGGAAGTGATTTCCTGGATTGAGGATTTTGGTGCAGATTCCTTTATTCTAGGTGCAGATATAAACAACTACTTTTTAGCTATTCAAGGCTGGTTAACGGATTCCAAATGTACGGTAGAGGAAGGATTGCGGCCATTTTGGGAAAAAGGAGTTCATCAGGTGATTTGCACCGACATTAGCCGAGATGGCATGATGCGTGGTCCCGCCTTCGAAGTATATGAAACCTATCTGAAAAAACATCCAGACATAGCCTGGATTGCCAGTGGCGGCATTTCTTCTGAAACAGACCTTGCAACCTTGCGCCAAAAAGGGCTTCACGGCGCTATCGTTGGAAAAGCATTGTACACTGGCGCACTGCCATTGGCCACGTTGCAACAGCTTCAAAAAAAATGGAACGCATGCTAACCAAACGCATTATTCCTTGTCTGGATGTATCGCATGGCCGAACCGTAAAAGGCAAGCAATTTATTCACTTGACCGACATGGGCGACCCGGTGGAACTCGCCTGCCGATATGCCAGTTCCGGCGCCGATGAGCTGGTCTTTTTAGATATTTCCGCCAGTCAGGAACAAAGACATACGCAACTTATCTGGGTAGAAGCGGTGGCACGCGCCTTGTTTATCCCGTTTACCGTTGGCGGTGGCATTCGATCTGTAGAAGATGCCGGACGTTTGCTGGCATTGGGCGCCGACAAAATCGCCGTCAATTCAGCGGCCCTGGACAATCCTTCACTCATCACCCGTATCGCTGAAACCTACGGAAGTCAAGCCGTAGTTGTAGCCATAGATACCCAACCTAATCCAGCAGGTGTGTACGAAGTGTTCGGACAAGGCGGAAGAAAAAAATACCCCATTCCCGCCAATGAATGGATAGATATGGTGCAGGAACTGGGCGCGGGAGAAATTTTATTGACGGCCATTCATCTGGATGGCATGCATAGCGGTTTTGATGTATCCTTTATTCGGGACATCCGAAAACAAGTGCACGTCCCTTTGATTGCCTCCGGTGGTGCAGGGAAAAAGGAGGATTTTCTGCCCGTTTTATTCCCGAATATGGCAGACGCCGCTTTGGCCGCCGGAATTTTTCACCGCGAAGAAGTCCTGATTTCAGATCTCAAATCCTATTTAGCAGCACACCAGATTCCGGTCAGAGCATGAAAAAGCCACAATTTAAACATCCACAACACCTGATTCCGGTGGTGGTACAAGACGACTCCACGCAAGAGGTACTCATGCTGGCCTATACCAATCAAATTACCTGGGCACTGACGCAAGAAGAAGGCCGGGCTGTTTTCTTTTCGAGAAGTCGGAATCAAATCTGGCGAAAAGGAGAAACCAGCGGCCATTGGCTTACGGTAAAAAGCTGGAAAATCGATTGCGACGGAGATACCATTTTGTTGCGCGTGAATCCGTCCGGACCAGTGTGCCATTTGGGCACCAGAACCTGTTTCGATGAACAGGAGACCGGCTCTCCTGAAAAAATGGAACAATTCAGTTTTCTACCTGAACTCTGGGCATGCATCGAAGCAAGAAGCCATGTATCCAGCACAAAAAGTTATACACGCGCCTTATTGGAAGGCAGCACCAGTAGAGCTGCGCAAAAAGTAGGAGAAGAAGGAGTTGAAGTGGCTCTGGCCGCCGTAAAAGGGGACAGGGAGGAGTTGAAGGAGGAATCGGCCGATTTGTTGTACCATTTGCTGGTTTTGTGGAAAAAATCCGGACTTTATCCGGAAGAAATCATGGAGGTGCTGAGAAAACGACATCAGACGGCATCAAATGAATAACCGGTTTGGCATGTAGATTTCATTGGGCCATCGGAACGGTTTGGCAACCGGCGACCCGCGCCCGGATTGCAGGGGAAAGCCCACAGCACGACCCCGCAGGGGAAGGGCGAGGACTTGTACCGGAAAGCCGGGAATGCGCGCCTAAAAAAATTAGCGAACCAAACTGATATTACCGAAGAATTCGTGTTCTTCTCCGAACATATCCCGCACGACGGCACGGTATACGTACACATCTTGCTGCACTTTTTCGCGGTTGTAGGTTCCGTCCCAACCTTTCATCATGGGCTCGAGATTTTTGAGGTGTGCAATTTCGTCGCCCCAGCGATTGTACACCCATAAATCGGCTTGCACGATACCGCGTCCGTGAATCCGGAAAGTTTCATTCATTCCATCGCCATTGGGCGTGAAGCTATTAGGAATGAATATGGTAAAGTCAGGAGAAACGTGTACGGATTTCTGAATGGTGTCGGTACAGCCAAATTCGTTGGAAATGAACAAGGAGATATAGTACGTTCCTGAATCTGCGATAAAGGTATGGAGATAATCCGGTGAGGCATAGCTGGCGCCATCGGAAAGGGTGTATTGCCATGACAACGCGCCCTGTGACAGGTCCATGACGCGTATTTGTGGACTTACAGCCGTTGGGAAAGGTGGATCGTATGAAAAGTCGGCCACGGGTTTCGGATGTACCAGAATAAAATTGTTGTAGGTAATGCTGGTATCGCAGCCTTTGTCTGAAACGGCGAAAAGGCTCACCGTATATTGTCCGGCATTTTGAAACACATTGCTCGGATTCGCCACGGAGCTTCCATTTCCATCGCCCATGTTCCAGCTCCAGGAAGCAATTTGACTACCAGCGGGGATGGTAGAAGTGTTGGTAAATTGTACGAGCAAAGGCTCACATCCCACCATAGGAGTAGCGGTAAAACCCAAGGTAGGTCGCGGCCAAACAGTGGCAGGTTGGGTAATCTGAGTCACACATCCAAAATCGGACGTAGTGGTCAGGGTAATGGGCCAGGTCCCGTGCGTGGGGAACACGAAGTTTGGAGAAATGAAGTTTGAGTTAGGCACTCCGGAGTTTCCAAAGTTCCAGCTATGGGTAGCGATAGATCCGGAGAAAATGGTGGAATTGTTGATGAATACGGAATTAATGCCGGTGCACACAGGATTAATGGAAAAGGCAGGTACCGGGTTGGGATGAACGGTCACTTGTCCGGTGGCGGTATCGGCACAACCATCTGCACTTACCACAATCAATTGTAGTGGATACGTTCCGGGATTGGCATAAGTATGATCAAAAACGCCCGTTTGGGAGTTATTTCCATCTCCTAAATTCCAATTCCATTGGGCGACTTGTCCATTGATGACAGTGGTTTGGTCCTGGAATGGCGTTGGGGTATTGTGGCATTGATTGCTGGTTTGGAAGGAAGCTACCGGCCAGTGGTAATTCACGTAAGGTAACACGAGGGTATCTCGGCAGTTTTGATCGGTAACGACTTCCAGCCTAACATTATAGTTGCCATTGTTTGCGTAAGTGTGGGTCGGCTGTGTTAGGGTAGAAAGGTTTCCGTCGCCGAAATTCCAAAGGTAATTTTGAATAAATCCTGGTGCCGCCACGGAAGACTGGTTGGTAAAAGGTGCAATCATGCCGCAGGAAGGTGGGATGGTGAATGCGGCATTAGGTTTGGGCGGAACGCTGGCCTGCGCCGTGGCCGTATCGGAACAGCCACCGGGTCCGGTAACAATTAACGTGACGGGATAATTCCCGTGCGTAGCATAGTTATGCACAGGATTTTGTACGGAAGAGGTTTGACCATCGCCAAACTGCCAGGACCAAGTAGAAATGGTGGAGTTTTGCGTGGTGGTTTGGTCTGTAAAGTTGAAAGGCAGGCCAAAACAAGTCTGAGGCGCATTAAAGGCGGCATTGGGAATGGCGTAATTGGTGAAGGATTGCACGGCGGTATCGCGGCAACCTTGGTTGGAAATGGTAATGAGCTGAATATTGTATGTGCCCGGAGAGGTATAAGATTGGGTGGGATTTACGGCCTGTGACGTTTGGCCATTTCCCATGGTCCAGTTGTTCGTGGTAATTTGTCCGGGTGCGCCGATGGTAGACGTATTAGTAAAAGTATTGACCAATCCGCAGGAAGCAGGTAAGGTAAACGATGCCACAGGCGTTGGTGGAATCACCACTTGATTGGTCACAGACTGGTTGCAGCCGCCGGGGCCGGTCACAGAAAGGGTTACATTATAAGTTCCGGGTTGCGGATACGTATATAATGGAGACGCCGCAGTGCTCACGCCACCATTTCCGAAAGTCCATTGATGGCTCAGCTGCCCACCGCCCTGCAAACTGCTTTGGTTGGTGAATTGCGTGGGTAATCCATGACAAGTTTGTGGCGCCGTGAATTGTGCCGTAGGCGTTCCGTACACCGTAAAAGGCTGAGTAACGGTGTTGGTACAACCTTGAGAACTGGTGGCCGTCAGGGTAATGTTGTAAGTTCCCAGACTGGAATAATTGGTGGTGGGATTAATTTGATTGGAGGTTTGGCCATTACCAAGATTCCATTGATACGCGTTGATGTTTCCTGGAGCGGCGATGGTAGACGTGTTGGTGATTTGTCCAACCAAACCGCAAGGTGGAGGCAGCGTAAAGCCGGCCACGGGTGTTGGCACAATATTGACCACTTGCGTCGCGGTATCTCTGCAATTTCCGGGTCCGGTAGAAATCAGGGTAATGGTATACGCTCCTGTCTGGCCGTAAGTAACGGTTGGCGAAGTTTGGGTGGAGGTTTGGCCATTTCCAAAATTCCATTGATGGGTCAGAGGCGCATTTCCGACAATATTGGTGGTATTGGTGAGTTGCGTAGCAGAACCCAGGCAAGTTTGCGGAGCGGTAAAGTTGGCATTGGGAATGGAGTTGACCACCACTTGCTGATTGATGGTATCCCGGCAACTGCTATTGTCCGTCACAATAAGCTGGACGTTGTAAGTACCCGGTGCGCTGTAAGTATGGGAAGGGTTTTGAAGCGTGGAGGTTTGTCCATTTCCAAAGTTCCAATTCCATCCCGTGATGGCACCGGGGGCAGAAATGGAAGAGTTGTCTGTGAACTGTTTGGTCAGGCCGCAATTTTGTGAAACGGAAAAGCCGGGATTAATCACAGGCGGAACGGTCACCGGTAAAACCACGGTATCGCGACAACCGGCAGGAGCAATCGCAATAAGGGTTACATTATAATTACCAGGTTGCGTGTAGGTATGCGTAGGCGTAGCGCCGGACCCCACATTTCCATCACCAAAATTCCAGTTCCATTGCGAAACGAATGAGTTGGGAACAGTGGTTTGGTCTGCAAACTGAATTGTACCATTACACTGATTGGTCGTGGTAAAAGTGGCATTGGGAACAATAGGACTGAGTACGGTAGAAAGCGTGGCAGAACAGCCCATCACGGAAGTAATGGTACATTCATACGTGGTGCCGCCCGGAACCGGGTTATTAATCACAATGGTTTGGCCGATAGAAATAACGGTGGGATTCCCCTGAATTCTCCAAGCATAGGAAGCGAATCCTGAAGGCGCTGACAAAGATGCGACGGTGTCACCCACACAATAGTCCACACTAATTTGAAGCGGACGACAATCTGCGACCAAATATCCATAACCATAGTGACCGGACAAGCTACAATCTCCGGTTCTGGCTTCAATGGTCACCTGCTGTCCTAATTGTGGAAGCAACGAAACACCCACTTGGGTCCACGGACGCCAGCGAACGCTTCCCTGGCTTTGGAAACCGGGAATGCCGGAACCTGCTGCTACAATATATTGTGTACAAGGAATAATCCCTCCATTTTGGTTGGTCACCCTTAATTCGAAACGAGGCTGTTGGGTCGGCGTATGACCAGGATCCTGGAGTACTACCGCAAAGTTATAGATAAAAAGAGAGTTTTGAGGCGTTACGGTAAACGTATAAGAAAGCCCCTCGGCCTGACGACCCGTACCAGAATTCCCTAAACGAGCAGAACGAGTGTACCCTGGCGGCACCCTAGGTAGCGCAGGAACCACGGCGTCATTGCCACCTGTTTCAATGGTATGTCTTCCACCAGAAATACCTGTGGTGGGCAGAGTAATCGGACAACATGTTCCAGTTCGGCCCACCCAGTTGGTAAAATTACCCATCGACAAATCCGCATTCGGACATCCAAAACTACCGGATTGAGCAGTTACCTCGGATCCCGAATGCAGCAAAATCATAGAAATAATCAGCAGAATGCGGGTAAGGGTATTTGGCATGCGGTTAAATTTCTACCTTAAATATACCAACTATCTTACTATAAAAATTTACACGTGGAAAAAATTTCATAAAGTGGCAATGTAAGATTAACCAATATTATAAAGCGATATTACTCTCTCATTACTTGCATGTTATAAAATCAAACCGGGCTATATACCTTTATTAATAATTAAAATAACGACCTTTTCACTTAGAAATTAAACCAAGAAAAACAAACGTATCACAAACCAAAACGCGGCATTTCACCTGCATTTTCTTTCTTATTTCATCTCTATAAATCCATCCCAACACCACCCCTTTCCTTCCATTTGCTTACAAACGATTCCTGAAAATCTCATGCAAGAAAAACCTACATTATTTATTATGAGCCCAAATCGTTTCCCTACACTACAAAGCCATGATTATATTTTGCGAGAAATCATACCAGAGGATATAGCGCATATTTTTAAAGGGCTTTCCGATCCAGATGTCGTCAAGTACTATGGCGTACAATACGATACCATAGAAGCAACGCAAGCCCAAATGGACTTCTTTCAGGCGCTTTGGGACAAACAAACCGGCATTTGGTGGGCCATCAACACAAGGGAAAACCTATCCTTCTGCGGTGCCATAGGTCTGAATAACCTGCAAAAACAGCATCGAAAAGCTGAATTTGGATGCTGGCTGCTCAAAGAACATTGGGGAAAAGGCATCCTTCAAAAAACAATCCCCCTGGTTTGTCAATATGCCTTCGACCATCTAAAGCTCCACCGATTGGAAGCCTGGGTAGAATCGGAAAATATCGCCTGTAAAAAACGATTGGAAAGCCTGGGTTTCCAGCATGAGGGCACCTTGACCGACTGCGAAATCAAATTCGGCCGATTTATCAGTTTATCTATGTATGCCTTACTACAACCACATTGGAACCATATCTCCCGATTCCCCTAAATAGGGGATTGTAGCCTATGCGACGAAACCCGAAATTCGCCTTGTTTAAAATCAATCTAAATAAGGAATGAAATCTTGGTTTTTATTGGCCATCTTCGGAGCCACCTTTCAATGGAGCTGCAAAACGCCTCAGCAAGATCAACATGAGTCCGCCAAAATCATCGCATTAGGCGGTTCTGTTACCGAAACCATTTTTGAATTAGGATTAGATTCTTTGCTCGTGGGCGTGGATGTCACCTCCACTTATCCCAATACCCTCGATCATCTTCCCCGGGTGGGACACGTTCGTGGACTTTCAGCGGAAAAAATGATGGGATTAAAACCCACCATGGTCTTAGACGGTGCGGGCATGTCCACTGAGGTAGCCCAACAACTGGAGCAAGGCGGTATTCAAGTGATTCGCTTGCCACTGGCCAATCAGACCGACAGCGCTTTTGCACAATTCAGAAAAATTGGAGAAGTCCTTCATAAATCCAAAGACGCGGAAGAACTCATTTTGGCCAACCAGGAGAAACTGGCTTCATTAAGTCGCTTAAAGGACACCCAAACCACCGTTCCTAAAGTGGTTTTTATATACAGCCGTGGCCAGGGCAATCTCACAGTGGCCGGAGCCAATACCCAGGCCGATGCCATGCTTCAACTCGCTGGTGCTGAAAATCCTTTCCACCAGCAATTCGATGGTTTTAAGCCACTTACGGCAGAAGCCATGGTGGCTGCTTCGCCAGACATTCTGTTTCTTTTTACCGATGCTTATGAAGCCATGGGCGGAATAGATGGTTTACTGGCGGTGCCCGGAGTTTCAGCTACACCAGCTGGCAAAAACAAACGGGTTGTTCATCTGGACGGACACTTCGCCACCGGATTCGGCCCAAGGTTTGCTGAAGCCGCCACCACCTTGTTCCAAATGTTTCATGCCGCCCCGCGCCCATGAGGCCACGGTTCTTCCTCATTCTTTTGGTATTGATTTCTCCTGGCCTCTTCCTTTTGGCAGCAGGCACAGGAAGTTTCCACCTTTCTCCGGAAGAAGTTTTGCACATGCTCTGGGCCGGTTGCACAGGATCTGAACCTGAAAATGCGCAGGGATATTATGTCCTCTGGCAATTGAGGTTGCCCAGAATAATAATGGCGTGCATGGTGGGAGCCGCATTGGGCGTGGCCGGCACTTGTATGCAGGGTTTGTTCAGAAATCCATTGGTTAGTCCGGGACTCATTGGCATATCCGCCGGCGCCACCACCTTTGTAGCAATGGCTTTTGTATTCGGTGGCCTTTGGATCCAGCAACTTTCAGGTTTCTGGGGCGGATTGGGGATTTCCACCATCGGATTTTCCGGAGCCATGGTCACTTTGTTTCTGGCCTGGCACCTGGCTCGCCACGCCAAAGGAAACCCCACCCTCAACCTCATTCTTACCGGAATTGCACTCACTGCCGTGGCGGAATCGCTGGTGGGATTAAGCCAGTACATGGCTACGGAAACCCAACTTCGGTCTATTTTACAATGGCAACTTGGTAGTTTAAGCGGCGCTACTTATCCTAAAATAATGGTGCTTGGCGTAATCACGGCACCTGCCATGCTCATGCTCTGGACATTGGTACCGGGACTCAACGCCCTGGCCCTGGGCGAAGACAACGCCGTGGCGCTTGGTATTCCATTAAATGCACTTCGGAAAAAAGTACTCATCGGTACGGCGCTTCTGGTGGGCAGCACCGTGGCTTTTACCGGAATTATTGCTTTCGTGGGTTTGGTAGTGCCGCACTTGGTCCGATTGGTTACCGGACCGAACCACAGGTTCGTGTTCCCGGGCTCAGCCCTCATGGGTGCCAATTTGCTGCTTTTGGCAGATACCCTCGCCAGAAACTTGCATGATACCCAGGAGATTCCTCTTTCTATTCTCACTGCGCTCATGGGTGCGCCCTTTCTTCTCTATCTCATGTTCCGTAATCCATCACCGCATGCTTAAAGTAAATGAACTTTCGTTTCGCGTTCAGGAAAAACATCTTTTGAAAACCACCAACTTTCAATGGAATGGCCCTGCTTTTCATGCCATTATCGGTCCAAACGGAGCGGGAAAATCTACACTTTTAAAACTTTGCAGCGGACTCCTCACACCCAGCTCGGGACAGGTTTTCCTGAATAATCAGCCGCTTTCTGGCTGGTCGCCCGCCGAATTGGCGCGAAAAAGAGCCATTCTCACCCAGCAACAAGACAGTCCGTTTCATTTTACGGTGCGCGACATTGTGCTTATGGGTCGGATTCCTCATTTTCAAAGCAGCCCAAAAGCCAAAGACCACGAGGTGGTCGATGCCATGTTGCATCACTTTTCGCTGACCCCATGGCAACATCGTTCCATGCAAACTTTGTCCGGTGGAGAGCGCCAACGGGTGCATCTGGCCCGTGTGGTCGCACAGTTAATTGAACCGAATCTGGAACAGCCTTTCGCCCAAAAAATTCTGTTTCTGGACGAACCTGGTACCTGGCTAGATGTAGCTCAGCAACACCGGTTTATGCAACATATTCAGGCATTGATTCAGCAGGGACTCACCGTGGTGGCCGTTTTGCACGAATTAGATTTGGCGGCTCGGTACGCCCAACATCTTCATCTCATGAGTCAGGGCTCGTATTTGGCCAGTGGACCACCGGAGCAACTGCTTCAACCTGAATTACTAAGCCACGCCTACCACATGCCACTCACGGTGTACAAAGACGCCGGAGGTTGCCCGCACGTGGCGCCTTCCTCCCTCGCCCATTCGGCTTAATATTCATACGTTTCCCTTTATTTTACGGCTTATTTGGGCGTGCCCCTGCGGGTCGGGCTGTCCGCTCTAAAGCACCGGCTCGCCGGTGGCTTTCCGCTTCCATCCCTCACGCAGACACAAGTAATGTTCAGTGTTCCGATTCCGAAAAATGTCTAAGCTGATGGTTCGAAGCGGAACAAGTTTTTCCATTCAAAGCAGCAAAACGCACCACCGCACGTCCGGTCGGCTCACGAATCAAACGTGGACATAGGCGTATCATTCAAGTATTGAATCAATTGAGTCTGAAAATACTTAAAATCAGAGGATACCAAAAGCAAAAATACTGACTATGGTAAACCGGTTTCACTGAACGGGGATTTCGGGCCCGGATAGCAGCCGGTAGCGGGCGTGCCTGTGGCCGCGAGCAGCGCAAGTGCTGCGGAGGCTGGGCTTCCGGCCCAGACCCCGTAAAGCCTTGCGATGCCGGCCACGGGGAGCGCGCTTAAGGCCATAGCCGGAAAAGCCCGCCCAAAATAAACCCAAATCCCGCCGCTTTGTTACATCCTCAAATGACGGAAATCAGACTCATTCTTGGAGACCAGCTGCATTATGGCCATAGTTGGTTTAAAGTCGTGCGGCCGAATGTGCATTATGTGATGGCGGAATTGCGTGAGGAGCTCAGCTATGCGCCGCATCATGTGCAGAAAATGGTTGGTTTTTTGGGGGCTATGTGGAATTTTGCGGCCTGGCTGCGCAAACAAGGTCATCAGGTGCATCATTTCCGAATCGATGACCCGGCGCATCCCGGAGATTTGGAAGCGGTATTGCGTCATGTGGTTCAGCAAACGGACGCCAATGCCTGGGCGTACATGGAACCGGATGAATACCGATTAGATCGCCGGCTGGCCGTTCTTTCACAACATCTGGGTTTACCGGTCCGCATTTGCAGTACAGAGCATTTTTTGACCGATCGAGAGACAGTAGCGACACTTTTTCAGGGTAAAAAAACCCGCGTAATGGAAACGTTTTACCGGGAGATGCGGCGCAAAACGGGGATTTTGATGGAGGGCAAAGACCCCATTGGTGGGCAGTGGAATTTCGATGCCGATAACCGTAAAAAATGGAATGGCTCACCGCCGCTACCGGCGCCTAAAATTTTCGCGCATGAGGTGAAAGACATTTTGGCTGCATTAGAGCGCGCGGGCATACAAGGCTGGGGAGAAATCGATCCCGAGAAGTTTCTTTGGCCGCTCACCAGAAAAGAAAGTTTGATCTTGTTGCAGGATTTTGTGACGCGGCTTCTCCCCTATTTCGGGGCGTATCAGGATGCCATGACGGGACAAGGTTGGTCGCTATGGCATGCCCGTTTATCATTCAGCCTGAATACCAAAATGTTACATCCCATGGAAGTGATTCAAGCGGTAGAGCAGGCGTACAAAGCCAGACCCAGCGACATTCCTTTATCTGCGGCCGAAGGATTTATCCGACAGATTTTAGGATGGCGGGAATACGTACGCGGGATTTATTGGGCTGAAATGCCTGGTTATGCGCAGATGAATTATTTGGAGCATCACCAGCCGTTACCCACATGGTATTGGACGGGAAAGACCCGGATGCAATGTATGAAGGATGCCATTGGGCAAACCCGAAAATATGCGTACGCACATCATATTCAGCGACTCATGGTTACAGGAGCCTTTGGTTTGATGGCTGGTGTTTCGCCCGATGAAATGGATGCCTGGTATTTGGGGGCGTACATGGACGCGGTCGAATGGGTGGAAATGCCGAACACGCGCGGCATGAGTCAATTTGCGGATGGCGGCATCATGGGCACCAAGCCGTATTTAGGTTCCGCGAATTATATGCATAAAATGAGTGATGCCTGTGCGCGTTGTGTTTACGACAAGGATCAGCGCCATGGCGAGAAAGCTTGTCCGCTGAATGCATTGTATTGGGATTTTCATTTGCGGCATCGGGAAAAGCTCGAACGAAATCCACGGATTGGTATGGTTTACAGAACCTTAGACAAAATGGATCCGGAGGAACTAACGCGTATTCAATCAACGGCGGCGCGGCATTTGAAAGGAATTGAGGAATTGTAAAAAGAATGTTGCTTTTCAGCCATTGATACGTCCTGGCTCCATTCTTTGCGTGAATAAATCACGGCAAAAGGATTGACCTGGCCGGAATGCAGATTAAATGGTCATTATAAGCGCAACATGTTATAAAAGAAGCGAAGGTCAGTTTTTGAAAAGCGACCCAGCATCCGTTAAGCGCTTCATTGCCTTTCCATCACAAGCCCAGGCCGTGTTTCTCTGCGGTTTCCCTGGCCAGGTCATAACCTGCATCTGCGTGACGAATCACGCCCATGGCCGGGTCATTGTGCAGCACGCGGGACAATCTGCGATCGGCCGCTTCGGTTCCGTCGGCCACAATCACCATGCCTGCGTGAATGGAATAGCCCATTCCCACGCCGCCACCATGATGTAAACTAACCCAACTGGCACCACCGGCGGTATTGATTAAAGCGTTTAAAATGGGCCAGTCGGCCACGGCATCGCTTCCATCCAGCATGGCTTCTGTTTCGCGATTTGGACTTGCCACTGAACCGGTGTCTAAATGATCCCGGCCAATCACAATCGGCGCTTTGACTTTGCCTTCACGAACCAAACGGTTAAAGACCAGTCCGGCTTTTTCTCTTTCTCCTTGCCCCAGCCAGCAAATCCGGGCTGGCAGGCCCTGAAAGGCGATTTTTTCCTGCGCCATTTTGATCCAACGGTGCAAGGGAGCGTTTTCCGGAAATAATGCTAAAAGTGCTTCGTCGGTCACGCGAATATCTTCCGGATCGCCGCTCAGCGCCACCCAACGGAAAGGCCCTTTCCCTTCGCAAAAGAGCGGACGAATAAAAGCCGGAACAAAGCCGGGGAAACGGAAAGCATCTTTCACATGACGCTGATCGTGGGCTTGTCCGCGTAGGTTATTCCCATAATCGAAGACCACAGCTCCTCTGGTTTGCAGGGTTAGCATGAGTTTCACATGATGAGCCATGGTATCAAGTGAAGCATTCACGTAGGATTCGGGATTGCTTTCCCGCAAAACTTTGGCTTGTGCCACGCTCATGCCTTCGGGAAAATATCCGACAAGCGGGTCGTGCGCAGAGGTTTGGTCAGTCAGGGTGTCGGGCGTGATGTTTCTGGCAATCAGTCGCTCCAGCAAATCAACAGCATTACATTTCACACCAACAGACCAGGCTTTTCCGGCGGCTTTCATTTCCAGCGCTCGGTCTATGGCTGCATCGATGTCCGTGAATTTCTCATCCAGATATCGGGTTTCTATCCGCTTGTCCATGCGCCATTCTTCCATTTCGGCGGCCAAACACACTCCTTCGTTCATGGTGATGGCCAAAGGTTGAGCGCCGCCCATGCCACCCAATCCGGCGGTTACGTTGAGTGTACCTTTCAGCGTTCCTCCAAAATATTGGCGGGCACATTCAGCATATGTTTCAAAAGTTCCCTGTACAATGCCCTGACTTCCAATATAAATCCATGATCCGGCCGTCATTTGGCCATACATCATCAGGCCCAATTTTTCAAGATGATCGAAATGCTCCCAATTCGCCCAATGTGGCACCAACATCGAATTGGAAATCAACACACGAGGGGCGTCCGGGTGCGAACGCAAAATGCCTACCGGTTTACCGGATTGAATAAGCAAGGTTTGTTCGTCCGTGAGAGATTGTAAGGCTTGCACAATTTTGGCAAAGGCTTCCGGGTTTCGGGCGGCTTTTCCACGACCACCGTACACGATTAAATCTTCCGGGCGTTCAGCCACATCCGGATCCAAGTTGTTGCACAACATGCGCAATGCAGCTTCTTGCACCCAACCTTTACAATGTAAAGTGGTTCCGGTTGGTGTTTTTAAATGCGTTAAGGATAAAGAAGTGTCCATGACCAGTTATTTTTTATGTGCAGAAGCGCTTTTACCGCCTTTTTTAAATCCATAGGGACAATGCCGGCAGCCATTTTGGCAACAATAACCTCGTTTTAAATGATATTGTTCCGTAAATACCAGATAGCCTTCCGGCGAAGTGTAGTAATCTCCGGGGGCCAGGGCGGGTCGGCTGTTGTAAAAATCGTCCGGATGCATGCTTCAAAATTACGACCGGAATGCATGGTTTTCCAAATTTCAATCCAGATTTTACGATGTTTGCAAACCATGGCAAAAAGAAATACCTACCTCAGCTGGATGTGCCTGCTCGCCTTTTGGATGGTGGCCAAAGCATCTTCGGGACAAAATCCCGGGGTGCAACATTTCGGTAGTATGCAACGAACCATTCGGGAAGGTCAAATGAATTCCGCTTGTGTTTTAAATCAATTACCGCATTCACCTGCCCTTTATGGATTGGGGCCAGCAGATAGCTTACAAGGTGAAATCACCATTTGGGCAGGGAAAAAATACCATGCCACGGTAGATGCGACAGGCCACAAGCCCGTTCCCATGACCTTGCACCATCATAAAGCCCCATTCTTTGTATTTAGTGAAGTGCAAGCGTGGACCGCTTATCATTTACAAGGCGAAGTGCCCAATTTGCAGGCGTTGTCCGATTCTTTGGCTCGTCTGGCCGTTTCACATGGACTCAACCCCGGTGCCCCTTTTCCTTTTCTTGTGAAAGGTGAATTGAGCAGATTGCGTTGGCATGTGTTGAAAAAAACGCCCATCCACGCGCCGCACGACCCGGAGGTACACAAAGCCAGCAAAATTTACTTCGAAGAAAACGATAAAAACTATGAGGTTCTTGGTTTTTTCGCCACAAATCAGGGAGGCATTTATATTCACCACGGAGCACGCATCCATGTGCATCTGGTCGATCCTTCAAGCGGCCTCACGGGCCATGTGGATGAGGCGGCCTGGAAAAACGCTGAACTGTTTTTTCCAAAAATCCATCCGTTTCCTACGAAACCTTAGTGCGCCCAATCTGTTAAAATAGGTTTGAAAACGGAATGCTTTGTCCTTTGCTTTAGCAGACTTTGGCCATTCTGACTTTTTAGTTTCCTACATTGGCACCCAAGATTTACACACCATGTCTGTTTCTGCGTTACCTTTTACCTATTCCTATTTTTCCTTACCTGCTTCATTTTACCACCGGCAGTTCCCGGAACCATGTCCTGAGCCGGAACTTGTTGTTTGGAATCAAGAACTTGCCGAAGCATTGAACTTGCCGTTGCGTGGATGGGAAGAAGCAGACAGAATCCGTTTGCTGAGTGGTATGGAACGCCCGGAAGGAATGACGCCTTTCGCCCAGGCCTATGCAGGGCATCAATTCGGTCATTTCAATATGTTGGGAGATGGAAGGGCGCTGATGCTTGGCGAATGGACCGATGAGCAGGGCCAATTATTTGATTTACAATGGAAAGGTTCGGGAAAAACACCCTTTAGTCGCAGAGGCGATGGAAAAGCGACCCTGGCGTCGATGTTGAGAGAGTATCTCATTTCTGAGGCCATGCATGCTTTGGGTATTCCCACTTCGCGCAGCCTGGCGGTCCTGAAAACGGGTGAAAAAGTGGCAAGAGAAATGGATTTTCCGGGTGCATTGCTGGTGAGAGTGGCCCGCGCCCATTTGCGCACCGGCACTTTTGAATGGGCACGCAACCTCAGGCCAGCAGAAGAATTGCACGCCTTGTTTTATTACACCGCCAAACGACTTTGTCCCGAAGCCCTGGCCACCGAAAACCCGGCTTTGTACTTTTTCGAGAAAGTCATGGATCAACATTTGTCTCTGGTAGCACAATGGATGGGGGTAGGATTTATTCATGGTGTGATGAATACAGACAACATGAGTTTGGCCGGCGAAACCATCGATTATGGTCCATGCGCCTTCATGAACCGTTACCATCCCGGGACGGTGTACAGCTATATCGATGAAGACGGAAGATATGCCTTTGGAAATCAACCCCATACCCTAAGATGGAATCTTGGCGTTTTGGCCGGAGCCATGTTGCCCTTGTTTCACAAAGAGCAGACGGTCGCAAGAGACTTAGTTCTTAGTGTTTTAGACCATTTTCCAGCCAAATGGCAAAACCAGTGGGAGAAGATGATGGCCGAAAAATTAGGTTTACCGGAAAAGCAGCCAGCGCATGCCGCCCTGATTGGGGATTTGTTGGCATGGATGGAAAGTACAGGTGCCGATTACACCCAAACTTTTCATGATTTGAGCATGGAAAAAGACATTCCCGGATTGCCGGAGACCTGGAAAAAGGAATGGCTAGCGCATCGGGATTCCGGGGGACTTGAACGCATGCGCAAGGCAAATCCCGCACATATTCCACGGAACCATTGGGTAGAAGAAGCATTATCAGAGGCCACAGAAGGACGCTGGGAAATTTGGCATCAACTTTTGGATTTGGTTCAGCATCCTTACGACCCGGAACGCCGTTTCCCAAGGCCAGCAAAGCCGGAAAACGACTGGCAGGAAGGATTTCACACCTTCTGTGGCACTTAAAGCCATAAAATTCCGGAGGAACGGGCCCGGGGACAGACGTACATGGAAAAAAAACTTAATTTAGCCCGTTATCTGAGATAAATATATGGCACAAAACAGCGAACGCTGGGGAACCCGGTTGGGATTAATATTAGCCATGGCAGGGAATGCTGTGGGTTTGGGAAATTTTTTGAGATTCCCTGTGCAAGCCGTACAAAACGGCGGTGGCGCATTTGTAATTCCATACTTAATCTGCTTTGTGCTCATGGGTATTCCGCTTTTGTGGATGGAATGGGGAATGGGACGCGCGGGCGGAAGAATGGGCAATCACTCCACCCCTTTCATATTCGACACCATGGGCAAAGCCCGGTTTTGGAAGTACTTTGGCGTTTTCGGAATTTTCACCAACATTGCCGTAGCCGCTTACTATTGCTATATTGAGTCATGGACCATGTCTTATATGTACCATGCCGTGGTGGGTACTTTTCATGGCCAATCCATGGGAGAAGTTTCCGGATTTTTTGCAAAATATTTGGATGTAAACCACACCACATCAGGGGTTCCTTACGAAGCAGTAGTGTTTTACATTGCCTGCCTTTTGCTAAATACCTATATCCTCAGTAAAGGTTTGGCAGGAGTAGAAAAAGTAGCCAAGATCGGGGTGCCTGCCTTGATATTGTTTGGAACTTTTCTAGCCATCAAAGGCCTAACCCTGGGCACCAGCGCGGCTACACCCACTTTTCCGGATGCCAATGCCTGGGACGGAATCAACTTTTTATGGACGCCTCATTTTGATTCACTTTCCAACCCCAAAGTATGGCTGGCCGCTGCCGGACAAATCTTTTTTACCCTGTCGCTTGGCATGGGTACCATTCATTGCTATGCCAGCTACGTTCGTTCTCAAGAAGACATTGCCCTGAACGCGACTACGGCAGGATTTGCGAATGAATTTGTGGAAGTGGTTTTAGGCAGTTTAATTGTAGTACCCATTGCTGCGGGCTATCTTGGCATCGATTGGGTAATCGACAATGCAGGATTTGGAATGGCATTTCAGACCATGCCTTATTTGTTTGATCAATGGGGTCCCATTCTTTCTGCGCTGGCCGGTTTAGCGTGGTTTGGACTTTTGTTTTTCGCAGGTATTACCTCATCCTTGGCCATGGGAACCCCATGGATGGGATTTGCCAAAGACGAATTCGGCTTGCCGCATAAAACGGCCGCCTGGACTTTTGGCCTGATTGTTCTCATTTTTGGACTACCCACTGTCCTTGGCTATGTAGTTGCCTATGAAGAAGGACAAATTTCATTTTTGGCAACCCCCATTTTTGATGAATACGACTATTGGGCAGGAACGGTCAGTCTGGTTGTTTTCGCCTTAGCCGAAGCCATTTTATTTTCCTGGGTCTTTGGTATTCACAATGGATGGAAAGAAATCAATACCGGTGCGGACATCAAAATTCCGGGTATATTCAAATGGATCATGAAGTATGTAACGCCGCTGATGCTTTTGATTGTGTTCCTGGGCGCACTTATCACCCCACCCACCTTGAAAGAATTGCGCATTCATACCAAAGAGACGAGCACCGATTCCCTTGAAATGCAATTAACAGCGCATGGATTCAGTCAAATTAAAAAAACCAGAGAAGGAATCCGGGCCGAAATGACCAAAGACACCTATGCCTTGCAATTTGGCTCCATTACCCGTTTCAAAGGATTTATGGCCGAGCAGGGATTTAGAAATACCAATGATTACTCCTTAAGCGATTATCAGGATTGGGGAAAAGAATTCCGGCAATTGTTCCGGGGAGAAGGCTGGACGCTCGATGGCGAATCGCTGATTCATAAATTACGTAATAAAGGACTGAACGATAAAATCGCCAAATTGCAACAAGAAGCTGCCGCCCCCGAACTGGATGTAACATCCCGCATGAAACTTGAAAAACAGATTCTCGTGCTGGAAGAACAGCGCTTGCTGACCAATGTAGGCCGCACCTTACTACTCATTTTATTCTTAGGCCTAGGCTTTCTGGTGTATTTGGCTTATCGCAAACGGCTTCGTGCCCAAAATAATCTCGTATGAATACCGCTGCACTCATCACCATGGTCCTCACCCATGCGGTAGTAACAGGCTGCACCATTTACTTTTTCAAAAAAGTATTGAAGAAGAGCCCAAAAAACACATCCGACCAAGACGAACAGGATTGCCCATGAAAATTATTTGCATTGGTAGAAATTACGCCCTTCATGCCAAAGAGTTGGGTAATGCCGTTCCCACGGATCCGGTGATTTTCTTAAAGCCGGATTCGGCTGTTTTGCAAAATCGCCATCCTTTTGTGATTCCGCCGTTTACCCAGGATGTGCATCATGAACTGGAAGTCGTTGTGCGCATTTCCAGACTGGGAAGACACATTGACCCTACATTTTCACATAGATATTACGATGCGATTTCTGTAGGCATTGACTTTACGGCCAGAGACCTTCAGGAAAATCTAAAAAAAGCCGGATTGCCCTGGGAAAAAAGCAAGGGCTTCGATGGAAGTGCCGTCATTGGACAGTGGATTCCCAAAGCAGAACTCCCGGCGGTGGACCAGTTGTCGTTTCACTTATTGAAAAATAAGGAAAAAGTGCAGGAGGGATTTTCCGGTGACATGTTGTTTGGAATCGACGCCCTTATTGCCTACGTCAGTACCTTTTTCACTTTAAAGAAAGGTGACGTTTTATTTACCGGAACGCCCGCTGGCGTAGCCAAAGTGGTAAATGGGGATATTTTGGAAGGCTTTTTAGAAGATCGACTTTGTTTCCAATGTAAGGTCAAATAAACTTTTTTACTCAAAAGTGATGTAGCAATTCATGTCAAAGTGTAGACCAAACCAAAAATGGTTAACTTTGATTCATGCAATCGCATAGTTTTGCCACCCACACCCAAACACTACACATCCGAAACATGCTTTGTGAAAGCTGTATTTGGCATGTAAAATACCTATTGCAAAACTCTGGTTTTATACAAGTTATCCATGTAGAATTAGGAAGCGCCACCGTCCGGTTCGACCCTCAGATTTTTTCGGTAAAAAATGTAAGTCAAGTACTCCAACAAGGGGGTTATAGTTTAGTAGCAGATCAAAAGGAAAGATTGGTCGAAAAAATCAAATCTCTAGCGGTAAAATTGGTTTTTTACCCAACGGAAGACATGAGAAAAATGACCCCATCTGGCTATTTTAGCCGGGAAACAGGTAATGCCTACACTTATCTAAGTCGAATCTTTTCCGAAAAAACAGGCACTACTCTTGAAAAATATATCATTCTTTTACGCATAGAAAGAGTGAAAGCACTTTTGGCAGATGAAAATTATACCCTTACGGAAATAGCTTGGGAAGTAGGATATTCCTCCGTGCAATACATGAGTAATCAATTTCGCCAGGCGACGGGAGAAACGGTAGGCCAGTTCCGGAAGCAAATCTCCAAACGCATCCCACTCAATGCACTGCTTTCTGCTGAAACCACTTTGGCGAAAAACCAGGAGCAAAGGCCATAAAAAGAAATTTAAAGATCTTCCCTACCCTTTCGCCTTTAGCAAAATACGGCATGCTGAAGGACATTCGCCTCTTATTACTTCTTACCTTTTATCTTACCGGGCTGAACGAAAATCCAGCTCGTGCTTTTTCACCCATAAAAAAGCCCAGGGCAACAAGGAGTAGGAAGCCAAACGAATCATTTTGAGCAGATTCCAGTTGTAAGCCATGCCAGAATAAAATACAGCGGCCACGTAGGCCACAAAAAGTGCACCATGGGCCATGCCCACATATCGCACGGCCAATGGAAAATCCCAAATGTATTTTAAGGGCATGGCTACGCCCAAAAGCAAAATGAAGGAAAGACTTTCCAGCAAAGCCAATTTAGAAAACCAACGAAAAGCCATTACACAGGAAGGGCCTGATCCAAATCTTCAAGAATATCATCGAGGTCTTCCACGCCTACAGACAAACGAATCAAGCCTTCTGTAATGCCCGCTTTCAATCGCACCTCTTCCGGAATAGACGCATGGGTCATGGAAGCCGGATGGCAGACCAAACTTTCTACCCCACCGAGTGATTCAGCCAAAGTAAAGACTTTCGTTTTCTTCAAAAATTCGAAAGTGGCTTCGCGGCTGTTGTTTACCAATGAAAACGAAACCATACCACCAAAACCTCTCATCTGGCTGGCGGCAATGGCGTGTCCCGGATGATCCGGTAAACCCGGGTAATACACTTTTCCCACAGCAGGATGGGCTTGTAATAAACCAGCAACTGCGGCAGCGTTTTGGCAATGGGCGTTCATCCGCAAATGCAAGGTTTTAATGCCTCTTAATGCTAGAAAGCAGTCCATGGGACCGGGCGTAGCACCCGTACTTTTCTGATTAAAATACAATTCATCTGCCAGGGCTTTATCGTTGGTAACCAGTCCTCCCATCACCAAATCGGAATGGCCTCCCAAATATTTGGTCATGGAGTGCATTACGATATCTGCACCGAAATCCAATGGATTTTGCAACCAAGGCGATGCAAAAGTATTGTCGGCCACCAGCAGGAGTCCGTGTGCTTTTGCCAACGCAGCAGTAGCGCGCAGATCAATAATATTCAACAATGGATTGGTGGGTGTCTCTACCCAAATCATTTTGGTTTTGGCATTAATGAGGGCCTCAACCTTATCCATTTGATCAAAAGAAACGAAGTGGAATTTAATTCCATATCGCACATAAGTCTTGGTAAAAAGTCGGAAAGTTCCTCCATACAAGTCGTTGGTGGCTATGACTTCATCACCGGGTTGTAACAATTTTACCACGGTGTCGGTGGCACCCATTCCGGAAGAAAAACAAAAGCCATATTTTCCATTTTCAATGGCGGCCAAATTGTCTTCCAGCGCTTTACGTGTTGGATTTCCAGCACGGGAATAATCATAACCTTTGTGCACATCAGGTGCTTCCTGCACGTAGGTGGAAGTCAGATATACGGGCGTCATAACAGCTCCTGTAGCAGGATCTGGCTGTTGACCAGCGTGAATAAGACGCGTAGCGGGCTTCATTTCTCTTTCCATGCCCCAAAATTACACATTCCTCTTGAGGGAATGGCCCTTTCATTCGTTAAATGGTGTGGATTTTCTGGAGCAAACTTTGTTTGTGGGCGCGGCTCACAGGAATCACGAAATCTCCAACCGCCACGGCGGTGTCCTCAATCCCGCGTATATGTCTCAAATTAACGATATACCCCCTGTGGATACGGAGCATATCCGGATGCTGAATTTTCTCCTCCATCCCTTTCATCGTCCCTAATGTCACCCACCTTTTTCCGTTTATGGTCACAAATGTGACATAATCGCCGGTGCTTTCAATAAAAAGTACTTCTTGAAGGATGATTTTGACCAGTTTCCCACCGGTTTTCACAAAAACAAAATCCTGCATGGAAGAAGAACCCATCAATCGCTGAGAAGGGACGGCCATGGCAGGCAGGGGCTGGACCATTCTAATAACTTTTTCCAGCTTTTCAATTGCCAAAGATAATCGGGACAGAGTGACTGGCTTTTGAATATAATCGATGG
Organism: uncultured Candidatus Competibacteraceae bacterium; assembly: GCA_964578885.1. Lineage (GTDB taxonomy): Bacteria > Bacteroidota > Bacteroidia > CAIKAF01 > CAIKAF01 > CAZRHR01. The sequence goes on from CAZOEO010000022.1 coordinate 31,065, forward strand.
CGGCATATTCAAATGCCTCAAGGGCGTATTCCGCCTTTGCACTTGTAAAAATAAGGGCAGGCAAATTTCGGATGGTCTTGGCCAATTCCATTCCTGAAAAATCTGGCATTTCAATATCCAAAAATAGGACATCGACCTGATTCTGTTGTAGAAAATCCAAGGCAGAAATGGCATCTTCAAAGGCACCCACCACCTGAACTTTCCCTAATTTACCACAAAGGTATTTCAGATTATTAAGGGCCAATAAATCATCATCAACCAAAATGGCTTTAATCATGCTTTAAAAAGGATGTAAGCCTTTGGTTTTCTTGGGTTATAAATCCCAAGGCCTGGTTTAATAATTGAATGAGATGTTGAATTTCCGCTTCAGGAAAATCGAGAACGTTCATGAGTTGGTGTTCGGCAGAAAGACAAGCTTTTTCCACTTCAAGCAAACCTACCATAGAAAAGTTCGACTTTATTTTATGAATGGAACGCATGAGCTGGGGCACATCATGCGCTTTGGCCGCCCATTCAATGGCTTCTACATCCGGACCAATCAATGGCACAAAATGAGCGAAAATCATGGCCATATATTGTATATCGGTACCAAACTGTGCTTTAAGACGTTCCTGGCTAAAAGCGGGATGAAAATGGCTAAAAATGTCGGTTTGGTCTTCCGATGTTTCCAGGAACCACCTGTTTGGTAAAACGCGCTGAATGGCCTGGATGAGCTCCTTTTCTACGAAAGGTTTGGATATAAAGCCTTGCATTCCACTTTCCAGGGCTCTTTCCTTTTCCCCGAGCAAAACTCCTGCAGTAAGCGCAATAATGGGTACAGTTGGCAATCCGGCTTCCCCTTCCACCATTCGGATCTGCCTTGTAGCTTCCAAACCGTCCAATTCTGGCATTTGAATATCCATTAACACCAAGTGAGGACGAACCCTTGTGTAGGCAGCAACAGCCTCTAAACCAGAAGACGCTGCAAAAATTTGGGCATTCGGAAAATGACGTTTTAACATATTGTTGACCAACAGCATATTCAACTCATTATCTTCTGCTACCAATATGTCTAATGCATCTTGTCCGCGCTGGCCTGACTCTGGCCTGGCACTTTCTGCCAAAGGCAATGACTGTTTTTGCTGAAGTAAATGGTATAACTCTGTTTTTTTGGCCGGAAGTGGTAGAAAAATAGGTTGAAATGACTCTTCAGTCTCATTTTCCTGCGAGGGAGTCCATGGCAGATACCCCATCACCACGACCGATGTATCCTGACGTCCGGGATTTCGCTTCAGCCATTCGGCGAAATCGGCACGATCCAAAGGCAACGAAGATTGAGCTAGCAACAACATATCGGGTGGTGTGCCCTGCAACCATTGTTTTGTGATTTCTTCAAATGATGTAAATCGAGTCACTTGAACTTGGGCAAACGTCAACCATTTTTCCAATACTTGGGCTGAAGTTTTATGTGGTTCCAACATCCAAATGTGCTGAATGGATGTGCTCGGTATAGATGGCTCGGTAGAACCGAGATCCAGTGGAAGCGTAAAATAAAAATGAGAGCCTTTTCCCGGTTCACTTTCGAATTCCAAATGGCTGCCCATCCGATGAAGCAAATTGGTGGTAATGTTTAAGCCAAGACCCGTACCTCCATATTTACGTGTAATGGAAGAATCGGCCTGGGAAAAAAGTTCAAAAATATGGGCTTGTTTTTCAATGGGAATCCCTATTCCTGTATCCTTTACGCCGAAATGCACATATACTTTGTCCGGTGATTCGGCTGGTGTACTATAGACATGCAAGACCACTTCACCCTTTTCCGTAAACTTGACCGCGTTGCCAAGCAAATTCACCAATACCTGCAACAAACGTCCACCGTCACAAATGGCGCTTTGGGGTAAATCAGGCGCCAAATCCAATACGAGGGTCAGCTGATTTTGGTATGCTGCGTACCGCACCACTTCGATGGCTTTTTCTGCCAATTTAGTCATGTCGGTTTCCTCCGGAACCAACTCCAGTTTGCCCGCTTCTATTTTTGAAAAATCAAGAATATCGTTGATTAAATGAAGCAGGGTGTTAGCGGCAGTGTGCACACTATTCAAATATTGCTTTTGGCGATCGGTGGTCTCGGTGGTCAGCAACAACTCCGTAAAACCAACGATTCCGTTAAGCGGCGTGCGAATTTCATGACTCATGTTGGTGAGAAACTCACCTTTCAGGCGGCTCGCTTCCTGCGCGATTCTGGATGTTTCCAAAAGATCTTTTTCCAAGGCGTTCCGTGTAATGGCAGCGGCCACACTTTCGGTAAAAGACAATAGCACATGGGTTTCAGCCTCGGTCCAGGTGCGCATATGTGTACAATCATCGAACCCGATAAAGCCCCAAAAATGATTTTTGATGAATACAGGGAGAACCAAAAGGGTTAAAATCTCCTGGGCTTCCAACAAATCTCGCAGCTGCCCGGAATCCAAATCTTTGACGCGAACAGAAAATGCTCTCCTTTCCTTAAGTGGTTCCATGAAAGCGGAAACGGCCTCAAATGGAATATCCTGTAAATCAGGATTATCTATTTGAGGTAAGGCACTTCCGGAATTCCATTCCATCCATTGGCTGGTAAATAATGCCTCAGGAGCATTGGGTTGACCATTTCGGAAGACATAGACACGATCTACTTTCGTAGCTTCTCCAAGTAAAGCCAAACCCTGAAAAAGGGCTTCTTGCAAATCCGATACCCGCAGCAACAAACCCGTAGCTTTGGCCACAGACTCTAGTAATCGTTCATGTTGTGCCAGTTTATCCTGTAAAAGCAATTGCTGGGAAACATCTCGTGCTGTGAGCAATAAAACATGCTCTCCATCCGGCCGCTCATACCCTACTGCAGTGGTATCCAGCCATATATATCCTTTTGTAGGATGTAAAAACTTAAAAGTAAGCAGCTGGCTCGACTGCTCATTGATTACTTGAACAAACAAGTCTCGTACCGCCTCTTTATGCTCCGAATGAATCCAGGTATAAATGGATTGATGCAGAAAAGAGCTTTGATGCTGTCCAAAAATGCGTTCTGCTCCGGGAGACACAAAGGTGAATTGTCCGGAAGGATCCATTTCTACCACCGCGTCCCCAATATGTTGAATCATTTGGCGCGTTCTTTCCTTACGGAATTCGCTAAGCTTTTTTTCTGTAACATCCTGGAAAATGCCTCTAACGAGCGTAAGTCGGCCATCCTGATCGAAAACAGATTTGGTAAGAACACGCACCCATTTGGCGGGTTGATCCGTCGATAGCACCCGAAATTCCAAATCGCATTCCCGCCCCAGATCCAGCACCTGGTGTATGGTAGACATGAAAAAATCTCGATCTTGGGTGTGCACCAAATGGCCGAGATCATTCAAATCCAAAGGTGTTTTCAGAGTCCGGTTAAAAATTCGATACACCTCATCTGTCCAATCAAAATGGGCCGTTTCGGGAAAATATTCCCATCCACCGAGATGACTAATGGCCTGCGCCTGGTTGAATAAATCCGTTAATCGCGTTAATGCCCTGTTCTTTTCTACAAACTGAGTTACTTCCCTCCCCTGCGGCAAAAGAAACAGCAATTCATGCTGTTGATTGTAAATGGGTTTAATGGAAAAGTCGATATAGGCGATTTCATGCTCATGATTCTGAATTTGTGTTTCAAATGATACCACCGTGCCCCGCGCCGCTTTTTCTACCGCCAATCGCACCTGAATGCGGTCTGCGCTGTGCAGCCAAAAAGGAATTTCCCAGAGAAACTTGCCCTCTACCTCTTCTTTAGGAAAACCACCAAAAGTATAAGCGGTATTGTTGATTTCAATGACTTTTCCGTCCGGATTCAATAGACCATTAAACTGAAAGGAACTATGAAATAATGCTTCGTACTTTAGGTAAAGATTGTCCGATTGATTCAGGGGCACTGCCATCCAACACAACATCCCCGGCATGCGCAACACTTTGACTTTCACATCGGCATCAAAAAGAGTCATTGCGGGTTGAATCCATTCCAGGGGAAACGCTTCGGCATCCAAAGCTTTTCGGAAGGAATCACCCAGTTGCTGGACGCTTTCCAGTTTTTCCCAAGAGGCTTGGAAAGAACTGGGTACAACATTGTTATTCAGCATCATGCCGGTGAAATCGGTACACCAGAACCAGAAATTGTCCTGAGGTGTGGCAGTATTGAGAGAAGAGGGGTGATTCATTTCATTCAGATTATTGTCCTCAACCTAGCATGTAAAATTAAACCATTACATAGATGTACATATGACCAAATTACGCATTATTAGTAATTTATATTTCAAAAATAAAATCTATTCATTAAAACAGTTCATAGTTTTTATCAAACATGAGATTTGGTCAACTAATGAGGACTATTCGATACACCTTGCATGTACAAAAATACAGTTTATCGGCAAATTATTTCCATTCATCGAAAAATAAATCCCATTTATCGAAAAACAACCCATCAACTCTACGGCACACACTACATTTGATTAAGGTTTTAAAAATACTTTAAGCCTTCGCCAAATTTACATGTCAGGAACCCCATGTAAATCCAACGAAGTTTAGAAAAGCAATTTTAAACCGAAAATTTTATGGCCGTTTATTGGTTTGGACACCGTTTTTATTTCAGGTTTACCTGGCGGCCATGATGCTCTTAGTAAAAGCCTCGGAAGATAGGAACCCCTCCGAGGCTTTATGAAGCCGGATGAAAGAACCCATCATCCGGTTTTTTTATTTTCCCGTCGTAAATTATTTCAGACCAATCCGCGGTGAACCACCGGAAAGGATGTAATTTTAGGCTCAAATAATATCCTCATGCAATTGCTGGAATGTGTGCCAAATTTCTCAGAAGGAAGAGACCCCGTCATTATCGAAAAGATAGCAGAAGCCATTCGCAAGGTTCCGGAAATCAGACTTTTAGACATTGACCCTGGAAAAGCTACCAACCGAACCGTTATGACCTTTGTAGGTCCGCCCCACGCAGTGGAGGAAGCGGCATTTCAAGCCATTGCCACAGCTGCTCAACTGATTCGGATGGATGAACACACGGGCGAACACCCACGGATGGGCGCCACCGATGTATGTCCATTTATTCCCATTTCAGGCATGTCTATGGACGAAGCCGTGGCCGTAGCCAAAAGAGTGGCCCAAAGAGTAGGCGAAAATCTTGAGATTCCTGTCTTTCTTTACGAAAAAGCAGCTTCCGCTCCCTATCGCGCCAACCTTGCCGACATTCGTTCCGGTGAATATGAAGGTCTTGAAGAAAAATTAAAAGATCAGCGCTGGCAACCAGATTTTGGCCCATCTAGTTTGCATGCAGGCGCCGGCGCAACGGTCATTGGCGCAAGAAATTTCCTGGTGGCTTACAACATTAACCTGAATACGACTTCCGTAAGACGTGCCAATAGTGTGGCTTTCGATGTTCGGGAAAGGGGACGGGTAAAAAGAACGGGAAACCCCATCACCGGAGAAATTGAAAAAGACCAAAATGGAGAGCCGGTTTACATCCCCGGCAAACTCAAATCGGTGAAAGCCATTGGTTGGTACATTGAAGAATATGGCATTGCACAGATTTCAATGAACCTCACCGACATCGACATAACGCCGGTTCATGTGGCTTTCGATGCGGTCTGTGAAAGTGCCGCTTCCCGTGGCCTGCGTGTTACCGGCTCCGAACTGGTCGGTCTTATTCCCAAATCGGCTCTGATAGAAGCCGGAAAATATTTTCTGAAAAAACAACAGCGAAGTCGTGGCGTCGACGAAAAAACCCTGATGCATATTGCCATCAAATCTCTGGGATTAGATGAATTGAAACCCTTTGATCCAAAGAAAAAAGTCATTGAATACTTGATTGAAGAAGAGCAACAAGCCCCATTGGTACAGATGTCGTTAGATGCATTTGCGGATCTCACCGCCTCCGAAGCACCAGCGCCGGGTGGAGGATCTATTGCCGCCTTTGCTGGAACCATGGGCGCGGCGCTGGCTACCATGGTCGCCAATCTTAGTGCGCACAAACGCGGCTGGGACGACCGAATCGACTATTTTTCCGACATCGCCGAACAAGGCCAGGTGCTGAAAACAGCTTTGCTGAAACAAGTGGATGAAGATACCGCCGCTTTTAACCGAATTATGGATGCGTTTCAGCTGCCACAAGGCACACCGGCGGAGAAAACGCAACGCAACGAAGCCATTCGTACGGCTACACTTGGAGCCATGCAAACGCCTTTGCACGTGATGGAATTGGCTCAAAAAGTAGTTGGGCTGGCTGGAGAAATGGTGCGAAATGGCATGAAAAGTTCCATGTCGGACGCTGGCGTAGCGGTACATTGTGCACTTACTGCTTTGCACGGTGCGCACCTGAATGTTCGCATCAATGCCCGCGGTATGGCCGAAGATCCGCAAGCGGCTGAAATGCTCGCTTCCGCATCAGAATTGGCCAGGGCCACCCAAGTGCAGGCCAACGCCATCTTGCAGGAAGTAGACGCCTGGCTGGCACCAAAAGAAACCAATGCATCCATGGGATGAAGGAGTTAAAGAACAAGATGGGAGATTGGGGAAAAAACGTAGCCGGCTTTTTCCCCATTCGCTTGTTCCTGCAACACCTTAAACAACACTTTGTCCTGCTGTTCTTTTGGTTGATTCTCTTTGGATTCATTACCGGAACACTTGGAAAAAGTTACGGCATCACCTATCTGTTTCTTTTTCCCGAATACATGGAAAAAGTAGGATTTGTATCCTACGCTTTGTTGGGTGCCGGTTTTGGCGGATTCGTGATGGCGTTTAACATTTCCGGATACATCATCCATGCCCGTCGGTTTCCCTTTTTAGCCACCTTATCTCGGCCTTTTTTAAAATTTTGCCTGAACAATGCGTTTATCCCGTTGGCATTTTTGTTGACCTATGCGTTTCAGACCTATAACCATTTGGTGGCCCTGGAAAAAATTCCCTGGTGGCAGGTACTTTGGTGGCTCACCGGATTTGTCGGGGGTGCATTGCTCGTCATCATTTTTACATCCGGCTATTTTTTCCGCGTCAATAAAGATTTGGCCATGCTGTTTGGGATGGACGAAGCCTCACGAATTCAACGTAGACAAATTCGGCAAAAAGCGCGAAAAACTCCATTAAAAACCATTCAGGAACAAGATATTGAGGTAAAAACCTATTTACGCATTCCTTGGGAAATCAAGCGCGCCCGAACCGCAAAACATTATGGGCAGCGGCTTTTGCTTCAGGTGTTCAGACAACATCATGTGAATGGGGCCATTTTTGAAATCGTGGTGATTTTCACTTTGATTGCGCTGGGCTTGTTTCGAGATATTCCAGCCTTTCAACTGCCCGCCGGAACGGCTTTTTTCCTGCTATTTACCATGCTACTCATGCTGTCTAGCGCCGTTCACTTTGTCATGGGCCGCTACAGCACCTTGTTCTTTATTCTGTTGGCCGTTGGAATTCAGGAAGTGAGTCAAAGAGAATGGGTTTCGGTGAAAAGTTATGCCTATGGTTTAAATTATGACCAGCCCATTTCCTACCATCCGGATTCGGTCATGGCCCAGATACATCGGGAAAAACCCTTTCAGACCGACCTTCAACACCATAAAAAAATTCTTCGGCGCTGGAAACAGAAAGTGCGGAAGCATCTTCCTGCGGGAAAAAGGCCGAAAGCAGTTTTTATTGCCAGCAGTGGTGGCGGAACAAAAGCGGCATTGTGGGCTTTTCTTTGTATTCAACATGCCGACTCCTCTCTTCAGGGACGGCTTTTAGACCATACGGTACTTATGACGGGCAGTTCCGGCGGGATGATTGGTGCCGGCTATATCCGTGAACTGTACGCGACCAAATCGCCCGACCAAAATACACCCTGGATTCCCGAAGATGCGGCCCAACGAATCAGCAGCGATTTATTAAATCCTGTGGCGACTTCCATCGCCTTACACGATCTTTTTATCCGTTGGCAAACCTTTACAGATGAACCTTTCACGTATCCCAAAGACAGGGGCTACGCTTTTGAATTAAAGCTGAATCAAAATACACAAGGTGCATTTTCAAAAAGACTGATTGATTATCAGGAAGCGGAGCAAAACGCCCGAATCCCCATGATGGTGCTCACCCCAACCATTTTAAATGATGCCAAAAGACTGATCATCAGCCCGCAACCTATGTCGTTTATGACCAATAAGCTTCCCCAAAGCCGGGTAGCGCATGTTCCGGGCACAGAAGACGTGGAATTTATCCGGCTTTTTAAAGATCATGGTGGGCTCAACCTTCGCTTTTCCTCGGCCATTCGTATGAATGCCAGCTTTCCGTACATTTTGCCTTCCGTAGCTCTGCCTACCCGTCCGGTTTTAGAAATTGGCGATGCCGGCATTCGCGATAATTATGGCATTCGCACCGCTTTACAATACCTTTTTCACCTGAAAGATTGGTTTGAACGCAATACCTCGGGCATCATTATTTTGCGCATCCATGATAGCCGCGGACTTACCTACGATCCCAAAACCACCACTGGTTTGTTCGACCAATTATCCGCACCTGTGAGTAGCGTGGCAAGCAACCTTACGGCCATTCACCAACAGGAAAACGACCAACTTTTGCAATATGCAGGCGCTTGGTACCGTGGACGCATCGATGTGGTAGATTTTCGCCTGAGCGATATTTTGCAAGACGAGATTTCCATGAGTTTACACCTCACCCAGATGGAAAAGCAAAGCATTCACAACGCCCTGCAACACCCAAGAATCCGTGCTTCAATCAGTAGACTCCGGGCATTAATGGCGAGATAAAAGGAAGACATGACATCTGATAATCCTTTGCTGGTTTACGCCTGATTTTACCAAGAAAGACGCGTCATGGATGTCGCTTTGGGTTAGCAGAAAAAAAATTGTTATTATTAGTCCAACTTTGAAAATAAAATGAGCTTTAAAACAGAACAAGAGACCTTTTGGGCCGGAGAATTCGGGGTAAATTATATCCAAAGGAACATCAGTCCAACCTATTTGGCCGCCAATTTGGCCTTTTTTTCAAAAGCATTGAGTCGGATTTCTAAACCAGGGTCGGTGATAGAATTTGGCGCGAATGTGGGCATGAACCTCAAGGCCATTCAACTCCTTTTTCCTGAAATACAATTAAATGCCATTGAAATCAATGAAGAAGCCGCCCGTGTTCTGAAAGAATGGATGGGCCATGATCATGTTTTTCATGGGTCTATTTTAGATTTTCCCGTTGAAAAAACCTTTGATTTGGTTTTAATTAAAGGAGTGCTGATTCATCAAAATCCAGAAGTGCTTCCTTTGGTATACGATAAATTGTACCAGGCGTCCCACGATTATATTTTGGTCTGCGAATATTACAATCCCAGCCCTGTGGCCATTCCCTACCGTGGACATGAGAATAAATTGTTCAAAAGAGATTTTGCAGGAGAAATGCTACAACAATTCCCTGATTTAAAGCTCATCGACTATGGATTTTGTTATCATAAAGACCCGGCTTTTCCTCAGGATGACATTACCTGGTTTTTATTGAAAAAGGAGAAATAACCATTCCATTCTCCACAACGCATGTCGCTATTGCCGCCCCCCTTTCTTCTGCCCTACCCTTTGGTATTGGGTTCCGCTTCACCGCGGCGGAAAAGCCTGTTAGATTCATTGGGATTTCGTTTTGAAGTACAGGTTTTCCCAACCGACGAGACCTTTCCTTTGCATCTTGCTGCCGCAGAAACAGCGGCTTATCTCGCGCGAAAAAAAGCAGACGCTTTCCCGGAAAACATCCTGAACTCCCACCTGCTTTTAACGGCCGACACCATTGTGGTTTCCAATGGTCAGGTGCTCAACAAACCAGGCAACCGGGAGGAAGCCCTTTGGATGTTGCAGCAAATCAATGGAAAAACGCACGAAGTCTATACAGGCGTTTGTGTGCGTAGTCCGGAAAAAAGTCATGATTGGGCCATCCGTACAGCGGTGACCACTTTTTCCCTTTCCCATGCAATGCTGGCCTATTATGTGGATCATTTTGCGCCCATGGACAAAGCCGGTGCCTACGGGATTCAGGAATTTTACGGCATGGCCGGCGTGGAAAAAGTAGATGGCTGCTTTTATAATGTGATGGGCCTGCCCACTTCTTCCATTTTTCAACATCTTTATAAAAATTACCATGCGCACCCTTGAAACCGTTCCGCATCCCCGCTTTTTAATTTCCATCCTTCAATTCAACAACAAGTACATTTTGCGTTTCGAAACGGGGCCATACGAGCAATTGTACAAATTTACGCCGGAAATGGCCGCGGGAATTGAGGCCGTGAAAGCCTATTTAACGCCGGAATTTTTAGAAGAAGTGGGGAGGCATTTCGACGCCATGCACCAAACGCTGGTCAAAGGTTTTCGGGAAAAACAAACCGCTTCGTAAATCCTGTAAAAGGGAAAAACCTTGCCCCCAAAAATCCTTTTATCCGAACCGGATGGCTGATGCTTAATTGCCCGTAATGTCCATGTTAGAAAGACATTCCTTGCAAAGGCAATCGACATATTTGGTGCGCAGCATTTTCAGGGTTTCTCTAGACACCTGTACTTTTTCGCACCAGCATCCTTCTGCCTCGTCGCAAACGAATTTGGACTGGCAGCGTGGACACAATTTTTCTCCGTGGTTTGGCTCAAATAAAAACACAACTTAAAACGCAAAAGTGACGGACACTTCCCGGCAGTTTCCGCCAAAGGGGGGATTTTCTTTTCTAAGGGTTATCTCTCCTTGCATCACGCCGGGAAGGGCTTTAAGCCTACTAACAATACGTTGCGCCAAATGTTCAAGAAGTTGAGAAGGCTGTTCCATTTCTTCTTCCAACACTTGCCAAATGAGGCTATAATCCAGCGTACCGGAAAGTTCATCGTTCCACCAGGCTTCCGGCTTTAAAGCGGCTTTTACCCATACATCGGCTTTAAACACATTGCCCCGTTTTTTTTCATCGGGATGTACGCCATGCCGGGCATAAAACCTCATGTCCGTAAGACGAATATGGGTAAAGTCCGGCGTCATGGCAACTGAGCAGCGGCCTGAGCCAAGCGTCGCAGCGTTTCTTCTTTTCCTAAAAGTGCCATCATGTCGTACACTGCCGGTCCGCTTAGGTTGCCGGTGAGAGCGATACGCAATACAGGCATCACTTGTCCTGCGCCCACTTGTTTTTCTTTCATCCAGGCATGTAATGCCGACTCAAGGGCGGCAGCAGAATAATCGTTGGTTTCGGTAAGAAACTGCGTCAAAGGAGCCACCCAGTCGGATTTCCAGCGTTTGGCCACCACCTCATTGTCATAGATAGCGGGTGGTGACAACACATTGAGCATATCCGGCACCAAATCGCGGGTAAAAACAGCGCGATCTTTCACAAGCGCGAGTGCACCCAGACATTGGGCGTCTGAATAGGAAGCAGGAATCTGGTCGCGAATACTGGCCAATAATTCCTGATCCGGCGCCTGGCGTAAATAGTGTTGGTTGAACCAACGGGCTTTATCGGCATCGAAACGAGCGCCAGCTTTAGACACTTTTTCCAGGCTAAACACTTTCACCAACCCGTCCAAATCGAAAACTTCCTGGTTATCGGAAGGATGCCAACCCAACAAAGCAATCAAGTTGACCACAGCTTCTGGAAACCAGCCGTTTTCCCGATACCCATTGGAGGTTTCACCTGTAAATGGATCTACCCAATTCATAGGAAACACGGGGAAACCCAAACGGTCGCCATCTCGTTTCGACAATTTCCCATTGCCATCCGGGCGAAGAATCAGAGGAAGATGCGCAAATTCTGGCATGACGGATTCCCAACCGAGGAACCGATACAATAAAACATGCAAAGGTGCAGAGGGCAGCCATTCCTCACCGCGAATTACATGTGAAACGCGCATCAAGTAGTCGTCCACCACATTGGCGAGGTGGTAGGTGGGCATGCCATCACTTTTAAAAAGAACTTTATCGTCCATGTGGTCGGTATTTACTACCACATGTCCGCGGATTAGATCGTGTAAACGCACCTCTTCGTTCCTGGGAATTTTAATCCGAATCACATACGGTTCACCGGAATCCAATCTTCGTTGGGTTTCATCGGTAGGAAGCGTCAGAGAATTTTTGAGGTTTACGCGGGTAATATGGTTGTACTGCCAGGAGGGATTTCCTGCTTTTTTCATGCGTTCTCGCATGTCTTCCAGCTCTTCCGCCGTATCGAAGGCATAGTAGGCCAAACCATCTTTCACCAATTGTTCAGCGTATTGCCGGTACATGGCTTTCCGCTCACTTTGGCGGTAAGGCGCATCGGGTCCACCAACATGCACACCTTCGTCGAATTGAATACCGCACCAGGAGAGCGCGTCAACAATATATTGTTCGGCACCGGGCACAAAACGCGTTTGGTCGGTGTCTTCGATACGTAAAATCAGTTTTCCGCCTTTTTGTTTGGCAAACAAATAATTATAAAGGGCCGTGCGTACGCCCCCAATATGCAGGGGTCCGGTTGGACTGGGTGCAAAACGTACCCGTACTTCTCTGGCAGATGATGCTGTATTCATGGCCGCAAAAATACAACCTTAGTCCGAACAGGGGCATTTTCCTTTAATTTTTCCACACATAGGGCAGGAAAATCATGACACCGACCACAAATGCCACGATGGCCGCAAACAAAACGCCACCGGCCGCGATGTCTTTTACCCGCCCAATGGCAGGATGCCGCTCCGGATGCATATGATTACAAAGTCGTTCCAAAGCAGAATTGATGCACTCGGCCACAATTACCAGCGTACCCGTTAAAAAAATAGCAATCCATTCCATGGTGGAAATCTGAAACACCTGACCTAAAGCCGAAGCCCCTAAAAACATGATAAAATGGAAACGCATGTGGCGCTCCATGAGCACCAGACCTAAACCACGAAAGGCATTGACAAAACTTTGAATCTCTTTTCGAATGAACATGGACTAAAAATCAAAAACCAATCTCAAGTTAATCAATCTTGGCGTAAGGTAATTGGGTACCGCGTATCGGCGGTTGGTGATGTCCCGCACCCATAAATAAGAAATGGTGTTGTTGATGTCCAATAAATTGAAAAAATCTAAAGACGCCCAAACCGACCTGGCCCATTTATGTTTTACACGGTTTTCCCGTAAAGTTGGATTTTGAATAAACACATAAGAAAATCCAATATCGACCCTTCGATAAAAGGGCGCGCGCAGGGTGTCCGCAAAACGATCACCCGACGGTGGTCCGTAAGGAAGCTGTGCGCCAAACTGAAGATTTAAATGCACTCGACAACGTTCCAGATTGGGAATGTGATCCTGGAAAAAAATACCGGCCACCACCCGCTGATCGGTCGGTCTTGGAATATATCCGGCTTCGACCAGGCTGCCATCCGGTAAAGTCATTTGATCGCCCAAAATATCTTCTTCGGTTTGCATCACGGATAAAGACAACCATGAATCCAGTCCCCGAATAAATTCTCCATGCAATTTCACATCTAATCCGGCAGCATATCCCACGGCCTGATTATTGGCATAATACCGGATCCGCACATTATCAATTTTATACGGATTCAAATCGTCGTATCCTTTATAATATGCCTCTGTAATCAGTTTAAAAGGACGGTTTCCCCATTTAAAATTCCAATCGAAACCACCTAGCAGATGCCAACTCCGCTGCGCACGTACTTGTGTATTCAATTGGCCTTCTAAATCGCGCAGTTCTCTGTAAAATGGGGCTTGGTAGTAAATGCCACCGGCCATGCGAAACATCACATCACGTTTCCAATGAGGTCTTATGGCCAGCTGCGCACGGGGCGAAACCAACACATCGCCATTCAAGTCCCAATAATGCGCCCTCATGCCCACTGTAAGAGATACATGATGGGTATCCGGATTCCACAAAAAAGTGTGTTGATAAAAGCCTTGAATCCGGTTGGAATGTAGTTCTGCCGTAGATTTCCTAACCTCGTCCAATATCATAGGCCCGGTATCGAAGGGTCCGCCATGGGACAAATGATATCCGCTGGAGTCCAAAAGGTTCCACTCCGACAAGCGGTCATTGATGTACTCATTTCTATAATTGAGTCCCCAGGTGGCCTGATGCGAAAACAAAAACTTCTTTTTTCCCTGAAATCGCGCCTGATAATCGGCAGAAAGTACCCGACCAAACATGCGGTTTCGGGCATGATTTTGGAAAGTACCCACGCCCACGGTATTCACCACTTCTCCAAAATTGTCCTGACTTGGGTCGGCTTCAATTTCACCGAGTAAATACTGACCTATTATATCATAATGTTCGGTTTCACGGGTTTGATACGCAGAAAGCGACAGCCGGTGCCGTATTTTACTTTGAAAGCCATTGGCCCGGAATTCAGTGGCCAAAATGCCTGTAAGCACCTGAAAACGGGTTTGTTCCTGTCCGTCGAAAAACACGCGCAACTGCTTGGCTTGCTGAACGTGACCAAACTGGGTGGTTCGGTTATTGGGAATAATGCGATAATTGTTGTCGCTATAATTTCCGAGGAAGCTAATTTCCCATTTTTCGGAAGGCTCATAGACCCAATAAGTTTGTAAATCAGCAAAATTGGGTTGATAATCGCCGCGGGTGTCCATCCCGCTTAAAATATAATTGTTGCTTTTGTAGCGAAACCCGGTACTTACCTTGAGTCGGTTATTGAACCAGGCATCTCCCAGATAAGCACTTCCGCCCAAAAAAGAAATGGAGCCACTGGCCTCGAATCGAGTGGGTTTTTTATACACCACATCGAGCACGGATGCCATTTTATCGCCATAGCGGGCTTCGAATCCACCACCAGAAAATCCAAGATGGTCCACCATATCGGGATTCACGAAACTCAGTCCTTCTTGTTGGCCGGAACGTGCCAGAAAAGGACGATAAATTTCTACCCCATTTACATAAGTAAGGTTCTCGTCGAAATTGCCGCCACGCACTGAATAACCGGAAGAAAGTTCATTGTTGGTAGACACGCCAATACCCACTTGCCGAATGAGTTGGGTAAGGGCATCGCCCGGAGTCACAATGCTGCGAACCAGTTCCGGCCGAATGATGACCATGCCTACCGTTCGGCCTGTATCCGACACCGCAACAATGGTTACTTCCGGCTGTAAGTTCACCCGAAGACGCAAACGCAACGTCAACGTGTCGCCGGAAGGAACGGTTAAAAGAGATTGATAAGGTTTTACATTGAGTCCGGTGACCAACAGATTTCTTTTACCGGCGGTCGTTTTTCCTAAGAAATAGCCTTTGGGGTCAGTAAGGCCAATCGGTTTTCCGTCTAAACCAACCGTGGCGCCTTCCAAAGGTCGGCCAAGTGAATCGCTCACCCACACCTGAATATAACCCGAACCCGACTGTGCAGCAGCCAGAGCCATCCAAAACCAACCAACCAACAAAACCAGAAAATACTTCACGTGCTGCACCGCTTATCAACAGACAAAACTACATTTTATTGTGGGATATTTACCTGAACTTTCCCTTGATCTCAAGTTCCGTCGGAACACATTGAAGGCATTTGAAGGGAAAATGAGCCTGTGCAGCACCAAATGGGGTTTTCGTTTTAAAAAATGGAGGAATAAAATTCCATCACGGCCATTTCACCCATTTTCCAAACCTATGTTTCCCATTGGGCATTTGCATGTCGATGGCATACACACCCGGCGCCCAGGTCTGCGTTTCGACCCGCATCCAGGTTTGATGCTCCGGACGCTGACGAACCATGATTTGGCCCTGAAGATTCGATACGGTAATCTCGGCCGTATTTATATCCTGAATTTCAGGAAAATGGATGTAGAAAAAATCCGAAGCCGGGGTTGGAAAGATCCGAAGCTGACCGTCGATTTGCGCATAATCCGGAGCGCAAAAATCATACGCCACCCGATCGTTGAACGCGCCACCCAGAAACAAGGTATCTCCTTCACTATCGGTCATCAAAAACCAGCCTTCTCCATAATCGCAACAAATCCCATCTGAAGAAGCATCTAAAGCAATAAACTGATAACATCCTGTGGGCAAGCACAGTGCTTTTTCCGTGATAGATTCCGGTTCTCCAAGGGCTGGTTGCGCGAAAAGCAATTGCCCGTCGCTTTGGCGAATTTCCCAACCGGCTTCTTCCGGATAGGCATCGGAATACACCGTTAAGATGTGCGGATGCCCATTGATCACGGAAAAGGAACGGGAGAAATTATTGTTGGGCAAATAGGCATCCGGTTGTTGATTCACCGAAAGCACTTCTACTTCTAAGAGATAATCGCCAGCCGTTTCCGGCATAATATTGCCCAAAGGCAGACTGGCCGATTCCATAAAACCCAAGCCGGGCGTTAAACCAAGTGTGGCGCGGGGCGTCCCGTTAATTTTAAGCGTAAGTTGAAGTTGTTGAATCACAGCTGATCCGTGATTAGTAAATCTGAGAATGGGCGATGGTTGGTTACAATTCAGCACATCCAATCCTTCGATGCCGGTAATGGCCACATCGTGCTGAAATGCAGGCACATTTAAAAATTTTCCCGAAAGGGTATCCGCACCGGATTGAAGTGGATCCAGCCAATCAGACAGACGATTTCCAGGACCTGCACCTTCCCAGGAAACACTAAAACGGCCGTAATAATCTTGCAAAGCATTGGAACAAGAGGCCAAACCGCCACGCAATTGTCCAATAACTTGTTTTCTCGGATTAAAAAGAGCGGAACCACTGCTTCCGCCTTCGGTGGTGCCCAAATCCCAATCCAGCACTTTCCAGTAGGCCTGCCCCGTGTCCGGCATGGGCAAATATCCGGAAATCGCTGGTGCATCGTAGTCGTGACTAATTTTCATGACGTCGCCACGTGGATGGTGGACAGCCGTAGTGGTTTCGGGTAAAAGTCCGGTTCGGTCCCAGCCCGCCCAGAACGGACTCCAGGAAACCAGAGGCGCTTGATTTAATCTAACCAACGTTACGTCTGAAGCGGGCGAATTGACCAGAATCTGACAGCCTTGCACTACTTTATCCAGTCCTCCTTCTGGCCCGCCGCAGTTGGTGCGGGTATATTGAAAAGCGAAAATGGAATTGGCTGCGGTATTGCAATGCCTTGCGGTTAAGACATAAGGTTCGCCGTTTTCAGAAGTATTATTGATGAGGGTACCAGTGCATCTGCGTTGGTTATTGCTGGAAAGCACCATCACCACGGCTTTGGCAACATCTTGCCATCCGTCGCCCGGCGGGCATACAATATCCTGATTACATGCGCCTGAAGCGCCAAAACTCTTGTCCCAAAATCCGGGATCAAACACCTGCACAAGCGAAGCGGGTCGGATATCGCTTTTCCCGAAAACAGCTTCCGGCTCTTGAATTAAAATCCACAATGAGTCACCTGGTACAGGTTGGGTAGAAAAATACAAAGGATTGGTAACATGTTCTTCTGTGAAGCCACCCAGTATTTGATGTCGGTTTCCTATCCAAACGGTGGCTCCTTTGGCCGGGTAAAAGGCGGCAAAATTGACGCCAAGTCCAATGGCCTGTGTTCCGTGAAAAAGTCGGATTCTCAAACGTTTTCCCTGAGGCGATTCGGGTAAAACGTGCCATTGGCCTTTTTCTGCTACCAAAGTGGCCCATCCAAAGCGCGGTGGAATGCCTAGGACCGCTTCGGAAACAGCCGCTTGCTGCAATGAATCGATTGGAACGGACTGCAAAGTTTCGGGTGCCAGCGACACCCACCCGAACGCTTCACGAGGAGGCGCATCTCCCCTGCCCAACTGCGCCATGGCAGAGATGGAAAAGAAAGAAAAAAAGCACCAAACGACCAAAAACCGCATTGTGTAAAGGTACAAAAACTACCCGTTTCAAAAGCATGACACAAAACACCAAATGCAAATCCTGCTTCGAATTTCATCTATATTCATTAAAAGGAAGGACCTCCTGTGTTTTAAAACAATAGGTTGCACTGGATAGATTTAATAACAACCATAGCAAAGCATTCCTAATATTCGAAAAGGGCAACTCATCAAACTTTAACATTCCATTAAATATTGATTCAGTTTGAAAAGTTTTTTTTAATGTCTACATTTAGACTCATTATGGCCTTTCCTAAACCATGACCTGGAACTTTAAAAAGTTCGTCCTAACTGTATTGTTGGCCTTGCCCTTTTCCTGGGCTACAGGACAGAATTTCAACCAATTGAACAATTGCCCCAACCTGAATTTCACCATGGGGAATTTTACGAATTGGGTGGGAAGAACGGGTAGTTGCTGTCCCATAACCTTACCCACGGTGGGTATCGTGAATGGTAGGCATACGATTATGACGCCGGGAAATGATCCTTTTATCGGTGCACTCCCCCGAATCCCTGTGGGTTACACAAGATCGGCCAGATTGGGAAATGATGTCGTATCTTATCCCGGCAGTGGTCCAGTTGGAAACGCTCCTCCCTCTTTTGCAGAAGGGTTATCCTACACATATACAGTAACACCCAGTACCGCGTTGTTTGAATACAACTTTGCTGTGGTGTTAGAAGATCCTGGTCATTTACCCTCTGAGCAACCAAGATTTGAATTGGAAGTTGTTGATGGAAACGGCACCAACATTCCTTGCACCTATTACCAAGTGACCCCAGCCAGCGGGGTTCCGGGTTTTCAAACAGTACTCGTGGGTCCATCTTGGAATAGACGCACAATTCGTTGGAGAAACTGGACCAAAGTGGGAGTAGATTTAACGGGCTACATTGGGCAAACCGTGACCATTAATGCCAGAACCGGAGATTGTGATTTAAAAGGTCATTTCGGGTATGCATACCTCGTAGCCTCGTGTAAACCCATTGAAATTGCAGTAAAATTTTGTCCTGGAAGTACCCAAGCCCAATTGATTGCGCCAGAGGGTTTCAATACGTATGAATGGAGGCTACAAGGAAGTCCAACCATTATTGGCACTAATCAAATCCTCACGCTCAACAACCCAAGCAATGCCTCGGTCTATACGGTGACCATCACTTCTGTAACAGGTTGTTCGGCCACCTTAACGGCCACGGTCAGTCCGGTAATCATGCAGCCTGCATTTTCCGCGAATTTCGGCTGTAACCAAACGGTACAATTTACCGACAATACTCTTATTCAAAATGGTACTATTGGTGCCTGGAGCTGGAGTTTTGGAGATGGAAATACCTCAACCCAGCAAAATCCCACCCATACCTACGCTGCTCCGGGAAATTATAATGTCAAATTGGTGACCACTTCCACCGGAGGATGTTCAGATTCAGTGGTTGTTCCCATTACTGTAAACACCAATCCCCTTGCCAACTTTACTTTTCAGCCGGGTTGTGGACTTAATTTTACACCCACGAACAACTCATCTTTTCAAGGAAATCCACCCACCAACTGTACTTTTTTATGGAATTTCGGAAATGGGGTGACCTCCACGCTTGAAAATCCAAGCTTCAATTATTCCGCCTACGGTACTTATAATGTGTCATTAGTGGTAACGGCACCTAATGGCTGTAAAGATTCTACTGCACAGACCATTACTTTACAAGCCATCCCAAACGTGCAGTTTTCCGCTGCCAATGTTTGCGAGGGTAACCAAGTAATCTTTTCCAATTCGACTTCTGCCCCATTTACGTCCATTGCGCAATATCAATGGGATTTTGGAAATGGCGCCACCTCTTCCATGGTGAGTCCGAATTACCTTTACCCTGCACCTGGAACCTATCCTGTGCGTTTAATCGCCACGACCATGCAGGGGTGTTCAGATACACAAACCACTCAAATTGTGGTTCATCCCAAGCCCATTGCATCGGTTTCACCCACTTCCATTGCTTGTCATGGCTTAGGAAATGGACAAATTGATTTAACCGTTCAATCCGGCACGCCAGGATATCAGTTTCAATGGAATCATGGCCCAACCACAGAAGATGTAACCAATTTGACTCCCGGCAATTACCAGGTGATTGTTACAGACGCACAAGGTTGTAAAGACACCAATGTGGCCAACATCACCCAACCTGCCGCTGCCATCGCCCTTTCCTCACAAAACACCGATGTGGCTTGTTTTGGAAACAGCACCGGAGCAGTCGATATCACCGTGAATGGAGGAACACCCTTTGCCAACGGAAATCCATACACCTATACATGGAACAATGGCGCGGCCACTGAAGATTTGAGCAACATCGCTGCAGGAAATTATTCCGTAATCGTCACCGACGCCAATGGCTGTCAGGACAGTTTGTTTGTAAACATTGCCCAGCCGGCCAACGGCATCAGTTTGAGTTCACAAGTGACTGATGTGAATTGTTTTGGAAGCAGCACCGGAGCCGTCGATATCACCGTGAGCGGAGGAACACCTTTTACCAATGGAAGTCCTTACACTTATCTCTGGGATAATGGCGCCACGACCGAGGATTTAAACAATGTGTCCGCCGGAAATTATTCCGTGGTGGTCGGCGACAACAGCGGATGTACGGCCAATCTCAGCATCACCATTGCCCAACCCGCGGCGGCCCTGGTCATTGCGTCCCAAGTAACGGATGTTGATTGCTTTGGAAACAGCACCGGAAGTATTGATATTACCGTAAGTGGCGGAACAGCTGCTTCCTTCGGAAATCCATATACCTACTTATGGAATAACGGCACCGCTACTGAAGATCTCAGCCAGCTTATTCCCGGCCCATACACCATCCGGGTGACCGATGCCAATGGCTGTGTTGACAGTTTAGTGAGTGTGGTGAATCAACCCACGAATCCCCTTAATTTTTCACTAGTTACCACTGATGTTCTTTGTTTCGGGAACAGTACTGGCAGTATTGATATTACGGTTGGTGGCGGTACCGCTTTTGTAAACAGTGCGCCCTATCTTTATTTATGGAGTAATGGAGCCATTACGGAAGACCTCAATAACATTCCAGTAGGTTTCTATTCGGTAGTTGTGACCGACGCAAACGGTTGTAAAGACAGCATTGGTGCCAGCATTTTCCAACCAGCCAATGGCATCAACCCTTCAGTGGTTTCATCTGCCGTTACTTGTTTCGGAAGTGGTTCCGGAACGGTAGATCTGACCATAATTGGTGGAACCCCATTTACCAACGGAAGTCCATACACCTATCTCTGGGATAATGGCGCCACGACCGAAGATTTAAGCAACGTTTCTTCCGGCACGTATACTGTGATTGTGAGCGACAGCAGTGGCTGTACGGCCACCATCAGTTCAACGGTAAGTCAACCGGCGTCTGCGGTTACCCTTTCTTCCCAAGTAACGAATGTAGATTGTTTCGGAAATAGCACTGGAAGTATTGACCTTACGGTAACAGGCGGCACCATTTTTACCAATGGAAATCCATACACCTATGTATGGAACAATGGCGCGGCCACGGAAGATATCAGCAATCTCATCACAGGTTCTTATGTGGTCGTGGTTACCGATGCCAATGGTTGTACAGACAGTTTGGTGTCGGTTGTGAGTCAACCTCTGGCAGCCCTAAGCCTTTCTACTCAGAATACAGATGTAGCTTGTTTCGGAAACAGCACAGGCGTCATTGACCTTACGGTGACAGGTGGAACCACATTTGTAAATGGGGCACCCTACTCATACTTGTGGAATAACGGATCGGTTACAGAAGATTTAAACAATATCCCTACCGGTGTTTATGACGTACTGGTCACAGATGCCAACGGTTGTACGGACAGCCTGACGACTAGTATTGCTCAACCGGCCAATGGATTGAGTCTTTCCATCAGCACTACCCCGGTAGCTTGTTTTGGAAACAGCACAGGTACTATTGATTTGACGCCAACGGGAGGAACACCTTTTACCCAATCCAATCCATACCAATTCCTTTGGGATAATGGAGCAACCACTGAAGACCTCAGCAATGTAGCTTCCGGAACCTATACCGTAACAGTGACAGATAGCAGTGGTTGTACGGCTGTAATCAGTGGAACCATTACCCAGCCCGCTTCGCCCATTATCCTCAATTCACAAATTACCGATGTCCTTTGTTTCGGCAACAGCACGGGTAGCATCGACCTTACCGTAAA
>CAZOEO010000023.1:0-38876 GCA_964578885.1 uncultured Candidatus Competibacteraceae bacterium
TGGCGTGAAGCACAGGGTCTATAGCAGAGTGACCCTGACCAGCAGTGAGTTTTTCATAGAATAAATCGTTAGGGCGAATAATTATTCGCCCCGATGATGATTAGGGACAAATACGGGTGATGGTAACATATCCGTTCCCATTGTTCCATTGTCCTGTATTTTGAATGGGGCCATTAAAGTTGGAAGATCCGCTGTATTGTCCGTTGGAAGATTGTACTTGAGTGCCGGAGCTGATGATAAAAGAGCCTCCACCGCCTGCTGGAGATGCAGCGGAATTAGGACCAGGGCCACCGCCGGAATATCCGCCGCCGCCGCCGCCTGCACTGAATCCGGCTCCGCCTGCACCTCCAAAACCACCAAAGCCAATGGTTGAAGAACTATGTCCCAACGCTCCGGAAGCCCCATTAAGGTAGGCACGACCGCCGTTGCCATAACTGCTACTGGCGCCATCTGTATTAAATCCACCACCTGGACCACCGCCCGTCCCGGAAGAACTAATGGTTCCACCATTTCCACCACTTCCGAAGTTGACTGCTGTTCCACTGGTGGTGGTGCTACCAGTAAGGCCATCAAAAAAATTGCTACCATATTGGGAAGCACCGCCGCCACCACCTGCTACCAAAATGGGAACATTATTGGCGTAAGTAACAAAACTTCCGCCACCGCCGCCGCCGCCGTTTCCATTGTAATTCAATGAACCCTGCTGTCCAACCGCAATTTTGAGCACATCTCCGGCATTCAGGGTAACCACAGCAGAAAGTACAGCACCAGCGCCACCAACATTGGCGGCAGATGCACCACCACGAGCTCCGGCCGCAGTAATACGATAACTTCCGGTGAGAGGCACTGTCCATTGTTGCATGCCGGGTGTAGCCACCGTTACATTTCCCTGCAATGTAGTAGAAGTGTAGGCTGCGTTACAATCCGCCTGAGAAGGACCATCTTTGCCCGTCTTTCCACATGGCGTAAAAGAATAAACAAAAGGATTACAATTAGTAATAGTGATGTTTTGCTGAAGCGATGCCGTACATCCGAAATTGTCTGTGATGGTCACATTGATAGCATAGGTGCCGGGTGCAGACCATGTAACGGATGGATTCACGACCGAAGAGGTCGCCGGTGTTCCTTGTGCAAAAGTCCACGCATACGTTGTACTGGGATAATTGGCCATGTTAAAAACAACAGGACTATTCAGATTCCCTACCAATGGGCTAAAACTGGGATTTAAATTAGAAACGTCCAGACTATAAGTAAAGGACTGGGAAACGCCACAAGAATTAGACGCCACCACGGAAATATTCCTCTGCCCAGCTTGATTGGCAAAAGAAACCACAATTGCATTGGTGCCTTGACCGGAAACCAAGGTATCTTGAGAAGGAATGGTCCAGGTATAAGTAGCTGCATCCGGAATCAATGGCGTAGTAAAAGACACATTTAAGGTCCCGGGACACACACGCTGTGGTGCGGAAATCTGCACCGGATTGGCTGGCGCAGCAAAACAACCGCATTGCACCGGCTTCCATAAACCGGTTCCAAAATACATCTCCAAACAATCGGTTGTAAGGTTGTAAATCATCAGGCTGGTCGCCGGATTTACCAAGGCATTTCGCTGGGTAGTGGTTAAACGGGGAATCAAAACACCTTTGTCTGTTGCCGCTACATCCAACATAGCACTCGGATGAGGAGAGGTGCCGGTAGTATTAATACCCACATTCTGAGCAGACAAATTCCCAAGAAAAACTACAATGAAAAATGGTAAAAACAGAGATAACTTATTCATGCTCATTTATAGTTTAGTTAAGCAAAACTAATATAGAGCTTCACATCCTCCAAATCTTAAGGAAAATGAACCAAAACAAAGTTTAAAACCAATTTTGGTGCTTTAAAAAAGATGAGCTCTAAAAAATGCAACATCTACACACAAAAAAAGTAACCTCCCCCATAAGCAGAATGCTCAGCGGATTAATGCATGATCTCAAGCCAAAAACTGCCCCCATGTCTTTCTACCGAATGCAAGGCCGGATGTGCAAAAAGAGATTCAAGCCGCCTGGCCAAATCTGGCTGCTGCGACACATACCAGGCAGGAAAACGAGGTTTGTACTTCTCTGGATTGGCTAAAATAAAAGCAGCTAAAAGATATTGCTCAGAATAAAAACGTTCACACATGACGGGGGGATAATCGTCCGGCAAATACACATCGTGAATTTGAACCCAAACGCCCTTCGGCAAATAGGGAAGAACATCCAGAAAAAAAGCTGATGCGTCGCTATTGGGCAAAACCCGATGAGAATTGTCGATAAAAACAATATCGCCCGCAGAAAGTTGCTGAAAAACAGACAAGTCCGATGATTCAAATGGCATTCGGACAATTTGACTGGCCAACTGGTCCATGGTGGCCCTTGGATGGGGATCGATGGAAATAATTTCGGTCGACAAGGCTCCATCTAATTTGGCCTGATGCACCAGACGGGTCGAATTGCCGGAACCTACCTCAACATATTTTTTGGGCTGAAGTTGACGAATCGCGGTGTACAGCATGGCCATATCCAATCCGGGTAAAAACCCATTGTTCCATCCCGGCAATAGACTTCCTTCGGACAACTGATCTGCCTTTTTAATTTTCTGCAAAGAGGAGGCATGATCTAATATGTACTGTATCCACCGCTGAAACACAGCCGTTTCTTGTTCCAAAATCTGAGCTAATCCTGAATGAGACGATTTCCCATGCCCATAACGGGGAATCATGCGTACCGGGTAATCTGGAATCAATACCTGATAACCGGGATGAAGTCTTTTCAGCCATTGTTTCCACATGATTTTTCTCGTTTTTACAGGTCGCAAAATAGGAAAAAAAGCCTCTAAACTAATGCAATACAAAAGACGTAAGAAACAGCTGGTTTTTTACCGAAGCCCCAAAAATCACGCAAAACACTGATAATTAAATATTAATAGCAAAATCCCATTCTATTTCCACAAAAACTCTACTCAAATGGCCTGATGAACCGGCTCAGCATGTTGGAGAAATAGATAAATTGCCTAGAATCTGACAATAGCGCAGGTTTAAGGTACCATTATAAGATATGAATACAACGGTTCGGTCTATTCCCCAGGCCAGAAATTACATCGGGGGAAAATTTATGGCGTTGGAAGGTCCCACGCTGGAAGTGATTAGTCCTTTAGACGGCAGTCATTTGTCCGACGTACCCATGAGCGGGATGAAAGAATTAAACGAAGCGGTAGCGGCAGCCTCGGCAGCCTATCCGGCTTGGGCAGCCAAAACCCTGAAAGAAAGGGTACAAATCTTTTTCAAGTATCGCCAACTCCTGGCCGAACATATGGAAGAACTCACCGAGTTGGTCCATATCGAAAATGGAAAAACCATGGACGAAGCCAGGGCGGAAATCGAAAAAAGCATGGAGCTCTGCGAATTTGCTGTGTCTATGCCACAAATCATTGTCAATGAAGTACAAGAAGTATCCCGTGGCGTAGAATGTCGCATCGAGAAAAAACCACTCGGCGTGGTGGCTTGTATCTCTCCTTTTAACTTTCCAAACATGGTTCCGCACTGGACCGTACCCAATGCGCTGGTTTTAGGCAATGCCGTTATTTTGAAACCATCTGAAATGGTGCCCCTGAGCGCCATGCGTATGGCTGAATTGCTTCAAGAAGCAGGTTTACCGGACGGTCTTTTTAACGTGGTAAACGGTGGGAAAGACATTGTAGAAGCCATCTGCGACCATCCCGGCATTGAAGCGGTTTCTTTTGTAGGTTCCACAGCGGTAGCCAAATTGGTCTATATCCGCTCCACTTCTAACCTCAAACGATGTGTCGCACTCGGAGGTGCAAAAAATCACCTTATCGTTTTACCGGATGCGCATCTGGAAATGACGGCGAGCAACGTAGTAGCCTCCATGAGTGGTTGTGCTGGCCAACGTTGCATGGCAGCCTCCGTCATGGTGGGCGTAGATCAGGTACAACATATCATCGATAAAATGGTGGAAGAAGCCAAAAAAGTAGTGCCAGGCGACAACCTCGGATCGGTCATCAGTGCAGCAGCCAAAGCACGCATCGAAAAATATATCACCGAAGCAGAAAAAGCCGGCGCTAAAATCCTCGTGGATGGCCGTGGCGTTTCTGTACCCGGAAAAGAAGGTGGCTTCTATGTAGGCCCTACCATCATCGATTACGTTACGCCCGATATGGCCGTGGCCAAAGAAGAAATTTTCGGCCCCGTGATTTCAATCATTCGGACCAAAACCCTGGACGAAGCCTTGGTCATTGAAAACAATTCTAACTATGGAAACGCAGCCTCTGTGTTTACCCAAAGCGGCGCCATGGCAAAAATCGTGATGGAAAAAGCCAGCGCAGGTATGATTGGGGTAAATATCGGAGTTCCTGTACCCCGTGAACCATTTTCCTTCGGTGGCTGGAACGAATCTAAATTCGGTGTTGCCGACATCACCGGTAAATCTTCCATCGAGTTCTGGACGCAAAACAAAAAAATGTCCACCAAATGGAATCCCGAAGCACGTATTAACTGGATGAGCTAATGAGCAACCTATCTCAAGTAATTCAAGACAACCTGGACTACACCCTTTTCTCCTGGTCCAAACAAGCGGGACTTAATCCCATTGAAATTGATCATGCCAAAGGTGTATATCTCTGGGATAAGAGCGGAAAGCGTATTCTCGACTTTTCGTCTCAACTGATGAATGTGAACATCGGCCACGGAAACCAACGTATTACCCAGGCGGTAATGCGCCAAATGGAAAAAGTGAGCTACGTGTATCCGGGTATGGTCACGGATGTAAGAGGTATTTTAGGTAAAAAACTGGCAGAAATCACTCCGGGGAATTTGTCCAAAGCCTTCTTTACCCTCGGAGGCTCCGAGGCCGTGGAAAATGCGATTAAAATTGCTCGACTCTACACCGGACGGCATAAAATCATTACGCAGTACAAATCGTATCATGGTGCTACTTATGGCGCTATTACCGCCAGTGGCGACCCGCGACGGCATCCGGTAGATACGGCTTCTATGCCAGGAATTGTACGGGTGGAAAATCCCTACGCTTACCGCTGCCCATGGGGTACCAATACTCCGGAAGATTGCGGAGAAATGGCGGCCAGAAACCTGGAACGGGTGATTCAATACGAAAATCCCGGATCCATCGCGGCCATTCTCATGGAAGGCGAATCTGGTTCTTCCGGTTGCATTAAGTACCCGCCTGGCTACTGGAAAAAAGTAAGGGCCATTGCCGATAAATACGGTATTCTCCTTATTGCCGACGAAGTAATGAGCGGATTTGGCCGCACCGGAAAATGGTTCGGCATCGACCACCACGAAGTCGTTCCTGACCTCATGTGCATGGCCAAAGGTATTACCTCAGGGTACCTGCCACTTGGTGCGACCATGGTGAGCGAACCTATCGCGAAGTTCTTCGACGACCGCCCTCTTTCCGCCGGACTTACCTATTCCGCACATGCCGTGTCATGTGCAGCGGCCATTGAAAACCTGGCCATCATGGAAGAGGAAAAAATGGTGGAAAATGCCGCTCTAATGGGCAAATACCTGGATTATAAGGTGGCCGACCTTATCGAAAAACACCCAAGCATCGGCGATTACCGGAATACGGGACTCTTTGGCGTTATTGAACTGGTGAAAAACCGCAAAACCAAAGAACCTACCGTACCCTGGAATGCCGCTCCTGCTGACAGTGAACCATCTAACCGGATGGCCGCCAAATTGAGAGAATTAGGCATGTACACCTTTGTACGCTGGAACTGGATCTTTATTGCTCCGCCTTTGTGCATCAATGAAGCCCAAATCGACGAAGGACTGGACATCATCTCCAAGGCCATCGATATCGCAGACGAATATTGTCATTGATCTGTGAGGAACCAACCCCATACACAAGAACAACTGACCACAGCGGAAACCGAATCCTCGCTGTATAGCGAGGATTTGGCCCCTGTGCCAGTGTCCAAACGAACTTGGGGAACCTGGCATCTTGCAGCACTTTGGGTCGGAATGGCCGTATGCATCCCCACTTGGATGCTCGCCTCACAAATGATTACCTCCGGATTATCATGGATAGAAGCCTTGCTCATCATCGGGCTGGCCAACATCGTGATTACGCTTCCCATGGTACTCAATGGACATCCCGGCGTAAAGTATGGCATTCCCTTTCCTGTTTTCGGAAGAGCTGCCTTCGGCATTTACGGAATTCATCTGCCGGCTTTGGTTCGCGCCCTGGTCGCCTGCGGATGGTTCGGTATCCAAACCTGGATTGGTGGTTTGGCCATTGGCGCCATTCTCGCTACCCTTTGGGGCATCCCCTACCAATCCGATATCAACACCTTTAATGTAATAGGCTTTGCCTTGTTTTGGCTCATTTCAATGTATTTTGTGGTGGCTGGAACAGAAAGCATCAAATGGCTGGAAGAGTTTTCTGCGCCGGTACTCATCCTAATGGGCGTTCTCCTTATTGTCTGGGGCACCCTTTCTACAGGCGGCATGAAAGAAGTTCTAGACCAAACCACACAACTTCGCCAAAAAAGCATTCGCTGGGAAACCGGCAACCCCGACCTTCTCATGCTATCCCCACTCGTGGAAGCCGATGGTCTTACCCCAAAAGCATCTGAATTTGCCATCGCCGACTCCAAAGAAAATTTGGTAGCCGCCACCTGGCAATCCATCCAATCCCAAGTGGAACAGCCGGCGAACGGCCCCATTTGGGTACAACTCCGACAAAAAAGCCCCAATGGTTGGCACTATTCCAGTCCACAATTCCTGGATAAACCAGCAGCACCCAACACCAACCCAACTTCCGTTTGGATCTACATCCTTTGGTTCACCGCCATGGTAGGATTCTGGGCCACCATGTCCATTAGCATTTCAGACATCACCCGATTGGCCAAAAGCCAAAAAGCCCAAATCGCCGGACAATTCATCGGACTTCCAGGTACCATGATGCTTTTTTCTTTTGTAGGAGTTTTTGTTACCTGCGCCTCTTTACTCATTTTTCCCGATGTCATGATTGCTGAAGATGCACCATGGGATCCCGTTTCTGTCTTGGCACGGTTCTCCTCTCCCTGGGTGGTGATTGCGGCACAATGCATGATGCTCGTGGCCACCCTTTCCACCAACATTGCAGCCAATGTAATCGCTCCCGCTACGGCTTTTTCAAACTTATTGCCCAAATGGATTTCGTACCGAACCGGAGGAATCCTCACCGGCATCATCGGCATTCTCATTTGTCCCTGGTGGCTTATCCACGAAATTTCCAGTATTCTTATTCTCATCTCCGGACTTCTTGGACCAGTGCTGGGCATTCTCATGGCAGATTACTTCTGGATTCGAAAAACAAATCTGCATTTGGCCGGACTTTATCAAACTCAAGGCCCATATGCCTACAACGCCTTCGGAATTCATCCTGCCGCCTGGCTCGCCCTTTTCCTCGGAGTAGCTACCGCACTTGTGGGCCTTTGGATCCCTGAACTCAGACATGCCTACGACCTCTCTTGGTTTACCGGATTTATCACCTCAGCCATTTTATACCGAATCTTTTTCCCCCTTTTTAACAAAAAAAATACCTCCAAAACATACTAAAACATGTCGATTCTTATTAAAAATGGTCTCGTGGCCAACGCGGCGGAAACGTACTACGCCGACGTTTACATCGAAGGCGAAAAAATTGTAGCCATTGGCAAAAACCTCTCCTACCCTGCCGATAAAATCATAGATGCGACCGGAAAAATTGTAATGCCGGGAGGAATCGATCCGCACGTTCACCTGGATATGCCTTTTATGGGCACCTATTCTTCCGACGATTATACCACCGGAACCCGCGCAGCCTTGTTTGGCGGAACCACCATGGTCATCGACTTTATCCTGCAAAAACAAGGCGATACCTTGAGAAATGCCCTCACCACCTGGCAGGAAAAATCTCAACATAAAGCCGTAGGCGACTACAGCTACCACATGGCCGTCACCGATTACAACGACCACACTGCCAAAGAAGTAGTGGAAATGATTGAAAAAGAAGGCATTACCTCCTTCAAAACCTTCATGGCCTACAAAGGTGCACTCATGATTGACGACGGACAAATGGTGAACCTGATGCGCGTGGTGCGAGACCATGGCGGATTGGTCACCGTTCACGCCACCAATGGCGATATGATCGACGCTCTGATTGCCCGCCATCGTGCAGAAGGAAAACTTTCTCCTCTCTACCATTATTTGTCTCAGCCGGAAGTCACGGAAGCCGAAGCCTCCGGTCGCTTCGCAGACATGCTACACTACACCGGCTGCCCGGGATACATCGTACACATGACCTGCGAAGGCGCGCTAAATGCTGTACGCCGTGCCACCCTGCGCAACCAAAAAGTTTTCGTGGAAACCTGCACCCAGTACCTGGTGCTCGACGCCTCCTTGTACGACAAAGGCTTCGAATCTGCCAAATGGGTCATGAGTCCGCCACTTCGGGAGAAAAAAGACCAGGAAGCCCTTTGGTCCGGACTCAATCAAGGTTTAGTGCAAGTCGTGGGAACCGACCACTGCCCCTTCATGTGGGAACAGAAAAAAATGGGCGAAAACGATTTCTCCAAAATTCCCAATGGCCACCCCGCCATCGAACACCGCATGGAACTCCTCTTTTCTTCCGGCGTAAACACTGGAAAAATCAGCCTCACCAAATTTGTGGAAGTCGCTTCTACCAATGCCGCTAAAATTTTCGGCATGTATCCACGCAAAGGCACCATTGCCATAGGCGCAGACGCCGATATCGTCGTATTCGATCCACAGAAAAAACACACCCTGTCCGCAGCCACACATCACATGCGCTGCGACTATTCAGGCTACGAAGGCATGGAACTCACCGGCAAAACCGAAACCGTATTGCTCCGTGGAAAACTCGCCATCGAAAACAATGAATGCCTACTGAAACCCGGTGACGGACAATTTATTAAACGCGGAAAAACGTCCCTGGTTATGTAATCCATGAGGACCTCATCCGGCCCTTGGCTTTATCCGGCTTCGGCCGGCTGCGTGGCACCATTGGTTTGGGAAATCTGTTCAGCTTCCCCAAACCGGTTGCCACGGGCCGCCCCGGCACCGGGATACCGCCGCGGTCCGGGGTAACCACCCATCAGGGCTTTGACCCCAATCATTCATCTGTACCAATTAAAATCATTAAAAATCAACGATACATTATGCCACGTAAAGTAAAATCGGGACTCATTCAGTTGAGCCTCCCAAAAACAGAAGGAGAAGGCACCATTGCTGAAATCATGGAAGCCATGTTCCAAAAACATATTCCTTACATCGAAGAAGCCGGAAGACAAGGCGTACAAATTCTTTGCTTTCAGGAAATTTTCAACACACCTTATTTCTGCCCCGGCCAGGACAAAGCTTGGTACGAATCTGCAGAACCTGTTCCGGGTCCTACCATAGAACGCCTGCAAGCCTACGCAAAAAAATATGACATGGTGATTATTGCACCAGTCTACGAATATGATATGCCAGGTGTGTTTTACAACACCGCTGCAGTGATTGATGCCGATGGCACCTACCTCGGAAAATACCGGAAAAACCACATTCCACACACCACCGGCTTTTGGGAAAAATTCTTTTTCAAACCCGGAAACCTCGGATACCCCGTTTTCCAAACCAAATATGCCAAAGTGGGCGTGTACATTTGTTATGACCGACATTTCCCGGATGGAGCCAGGGTCCTCGGTCTCAATGGTGCTGAAATTGTTTACAATCCTTCTGCCACGGTATCGGGCCTCTCTCAATACCTTTGGAAATTGGAACAGCCAGCCCACGCAGCCGCCAATGGTTATTTCATGGGTTGCATCAACCGGGTTGGTTATGAAAAACCATGGAACCTCGGTAAATTCTACGGTTCCTCTTATTTCGTAGACCCACGTGGACAAATTTTTGCCCAAGCTTCCGAAGACAATGACGAATTGCTCATTGCAGAATTCGACCTGGATATGATCGATGAAGTGCGTGCCACATGGCAGTTCTTCCGCGACCGCAGGCCGGAAACCTACGGACGCCTTACCGACCTTTGATTTACTGACAAACCCCAAAAACGCTATGGGAGAATTTATTAAACCTTCTTCTGCGGCAGAATTCCACCTGAATTTTGCCCAGAAGAAACCCCTGATGAGCAAAAACGAAGCCTATTACGAAAGCTCACGTTGCTTGTTTTGTTATGATGCACCTTGCATGAACGCTTGCCCCACGGGTATAGATATTCCAATGTTTATCAAACAAATACACACTGGAAATGTCACAGGTGCCGCCAAAACCATTTTCGACGCCAACTGGATGGGAAATGCGTGTGGCAAAGTGTGTCCCACAGAAGAACTTTGCGAAGGCGCTTGCGTGTATAACCACCAGGATGTAAAGCCTATTGACATAGGTCGATTGCAAAACTTTGCCACCGACAAGGTGATCAAAAACAATGAAAAACTCTTCACACCAGGTACACCCAATGGCCGTAATGTGGCCATCATCGGTGCTGGACCGGCTGGACTTTCCTGCGCTTGTGAATTGCGCATGATGGGTTATGAAGTAGACGTGTTTGAAGCCAGGGAAAAACCTTCCGGACTTACTGTTTACGGCGTAGCACCCTATAAAATCACCAACGAAGAAGCCCTGGACGAAATCTCCTGGTTACAGCAGCAGTTGAGCTTCAATGTACATTACAACCATGCCATCCAAAGTCCGGAGGCACTGGAAAAATTGGAAAAATCCTACGATGCCGTTTTCCTCGGTGTAGGACTTGGCCCTACCGCTTCTTTACATATCGAAGGCGAAGACATGCCACATGTGATTGGTGCCGTTGAATTTGTGGAAGAGCTAAGAATGAAGCAACACCAAATGAAAGTTCCCGCCCGTGTGGTGGTGCTGGGAGGTGGAAACACCGCCATGGATGCCGCTTCTGAATCTGCGCGTATGGGCGCAGAAGAAGTAACCCTCGCCTACCGCAGGGGAAAAGCAGATATGGGCGCGTATGCATTTGAATACGAAACCATTCTGAAATCGGGGGCACGCAGCAAATTCTGGGCTTCTCCCAAACGCATCACGGCCGAAGGCGTTATCTGCACTAAAACAGAAGATCGTGGAGGCAAACTGGTAGACATTCCAGACAGTGAGTTTCTTTTGGCCGCAGATTTGGTCATCAAAGCCACCGGACAAGCCAAATGCAAGCCTTTGTTCGCCATGATTTCCGGACTGGAAACAGACGGATCCGGCAAAGTGAAGGTAAATCACCGCTTTCAAACCACTCGTCCGCAATATTTTGCTGGCGGAGACGCAGTGAATGGCGGCGCGGAAGTAGTGAATGGCGCTTTCGAAGGCAAAAAAGCCGCTCAAGGCATTCATCAATGGTTAAACGAAAAATCCAACTAAGTCATGGCAGACTTATCCGTTAATTTTGCAGGAATTAAAGCCCCAAATCCATTTTGGCTGGCCTCTGCTCCCCCTACCAATTCCGGCTACCAAGTGATGAAGGCATTCGAAGCCGGATGGGGTGGCGCCGTTTGGAAAACCCTGGGCGTTCCCGTGGTCAACGTAAGCTCCAGATATGGTGGCATGAATTACCGCGACACTCGCCTGGCTGGACTCAACAACATTGAACTGATTACCGACCGTCCTTTGGCCGATAACCTCAGGGAAATTGAGGAAGTGAAAAAACATTTCCCCAACCATGCCGTGATTGCCTCCCTTATGGTGGAATCCAAAAAAGAATGGGAACAAATCATTGCCGACGTCACCAACGCCGGAGCCGATGGTATTGAACTGAACTTTGGTTGCCCACATGGTATGTGCGAACGTGGAATGGGTTCGGCCGTTGGACAAGAACCAGAAGTCCTGCAAACCATTGTAGAATGGGTAATGGCAGCTTCAAAAATTCCGGTAATTACCAAACTTTCTCCGAACATTTCTCACATCACAGATCCGGGACTTGCCGCTGTAAAAGGTGGAACAGATGCCATTTCACTCATCAATACCATCAAAAGTATTGTGGGTATCGACCTAAATACCTACGCGCCGTATCCGGTAGTCGATGGAAAAGGTACCAACGGAGGTTATTGCGGTCCGGCCGTAAAGCCCATTGCTTTGCACATGTTGAAAGAACTGGCGGGACACCCTGAAATTTCTAAAGTGCCTTTGTGCGGCATTGGTGGTATCGAAACCTGGAGGGATGTCGTGGAATACATCCTATTGGGCGCCACTTCTGTACAAGTTTGTACCGCCGTCATGCACTACGGTTTCGGTATTGTTCGCGAAATGGAAGCCGGACTCCGGCAGTTTATGGACGAACGTGGGTACCAAACCATTTATGATTTCGCAGGAAAAGCCGTACCCAATGTAGTGGAATGGAAAAACCTGAATCTCAAGTACAAAGTGGTAGCCAACATCAATGCCAATAAGTGCATTGGTTGTCAGCTATGTCATATTGCCTGCGACGACGGCGCGCACCAGGCCATTGCTTTACCTACCGATGGAGGACGCATTCCTTCTATCATCGAAGAGAACTGTGTAGGTTGTAACCTCTGCTCCTTGGTTTGTCCGGTGGAAGATTGCATTACCATGGATCGCAAAGACGATGGAACGCAACACCTCACTTGGGCGGATCGCACCATGGCAGGCAATATACCCAGCAGTTTCAACGATCCTTTGGCAGGTGGCCTCGGACACCATGTCCCCCATCCTACTGAAGCCCTGGATTATATCCGTAAAGACCGGACCAAAAAAGCCTAAAAAACAAATGAAGCAAAACCTCCCGTTCCTGAATAGGAACGGGAGGTTTTTCATTGTTGAACTTCTCCAAAAATCAGTTAGAAACTTTCATTATCAAATCATTATACCCTACCTATTTTGCCATGAAAACGTCTAAAGTTTCCCCTGTTTAAGGGATTTCATTTATGACTTTTGGCTGGTATGTTTGCCGACGCTAATTAGACTTCATTTTCATGCGATATATTTTCTCAGTGCTTTTGTGCTGCGGTCTAGCATACTTTCCATTATTTGGGCAAGAACAACTGCCTAAAATAGACACACTTCACACCTATCCAATTCCCGCCACCACCATTACAGATACGGTCAATGGGGATTTATTTACAGGTCATCCGGGATCCGTTGCAAAAATATCTGCTCTGGAAATCAAAAGATTAGCACCATTATCTGGAAATGAGGTATTTCGTAGAGCCATTGGCGTTCAATTGGTAGATGAAGATGCTTTGGGTTTGCGGATCAACTTAGGAATTCGGGGACTGGATCCGGACCGCAGCCGTTCAGTTATGGTCATGGAAGATGGTATTCCTGTGGCCCTGAATCCATACGGAGAACCAGAAATGTACTACACGCCTTCGATAGATCGCATGGACGGCGTCGAAATTTTAAAAGGGTCAGGACAAATTGCCTACGGACCACAAACCGTAGGTGGTGTCGTCAATTATATTACCGCGGCCGTACCAGGTCAATCCGTGGGCAAAATCAGAATTATGGGCGGTCAAGGCGGCCTGTTCAATGCTTTTGCCAGCTATGGAAATGGATTTAAAGGCGGTGGATACCATGTTTCCATTTTAAGGAAGCAAGCCAATCAACTTGGTCCATTGAATGTAGCGCTCACCGATATTCAGGGAAAATTTCAATGGCATCTGAGTTCCAAATCCAATTTGATTTTAAAAACCAGTTTGTATCAAGAAACATCTAATGCCACCTATGTGGGTATCACACAGCCCATGTATGATGCAGGCAATCAGGACCAAGTTGTTTTAGCCCCAGATGATCAATTACAAATTGAACGTGCAGCTCTTGGGTTGATTCATACACAGTGGTTACGGAAAAACATCATGTTGCGTACCACGGTCTTTGGGTACGGCATTCGCAGAGATTGGCGCAGACAAGATTTTCGGAGTACACCCGGCGGAAACATGACCGGAGTAGTTTGGGGCGACAGCAGTGTCACCGATGGTGCCTTGTTTATGTTGCAAACCAACGGACAGCGGAATCGCCAATTTATGGTCGCCGGGGCAGAACCCGTTTTGCATTGGAATTTCACCACCGGACCACTTCAACATCAGTTGAAAACGGGCGTTAGACTCATGCATGAAACTGCTTTCGAACAACGCAAAAATGGGAGTTTTCCTTCCGCGGTTTCAGGCACCCTGGTCGATGAAGAAGTACGCACAGGACGCGCTTTATCCGGCTATATTCAAAACCAAATGCAATGGGGAAAATATTTGAGTTTTACCCCGGGATTACGCATTGAACATTACGATTTTACCCGTACCATTCATCGCGTTGGAAGCAAAGACACTTTAATTCAGGCGGGCGACCGGGTTACCGCGTTTATTCCTGGCCTAGGAATAAGTGCCAAACTATCTTCCAAATGGATGATATTTACAGGTATTCATCGTGGATTTGCACCGCCACGACTTAAAGATGCCATCGCCAACAATGGACAAACGTACCAATTAGATGCTGAATTAAGTTGGAATTCCGAAATGGGACTGCGTGCTGTACCTTTCAGAGGCTTACAAGCGGAAGTCACAGGATTTTTCATGGATTTCAGCAACCAGATTATACCTGTTTCAGAATCTAGCGGACTCGCCGGAGCGGGTCTCATTAATGGTGGAGCCTCCAGACATGCCGGAGCAGAACTAGGTGTAAAAATGCAATGGCACGAACTTTTCGATTGGGAGCGCCATGCCATGGGCTTGGATGTTGGCCTTACTTATGTGCATGCCACCATTCAATCAGATCGTTTTCAGATTATTGGAAATGATACCATGAATTTGAGAGGTAAACGAACGCCCTATGCTCCCGAATGGTTACTCACCACCTCACTTTGGTTTGAAGCCGATTTTGGATTGGGTGCCAAAATCACGGCCAATTACCAATCCTCCATGTTCACCGACTTAGCCAATACCATACAGCCCTCTGCCAATGGACGCATAGGAGAAATTGACAGCCGAATTATCACTGATATCACGGTTTATTTTACTGAAAAACATACCCGGCTTACTTTTACCCTGGCCATGAAAAACATGACTGACGAAAGGTTCATAGCAAGCCGCCGGCCACAAGGAATTCGAGTGGGACTTCCGAGATACATTATGGGCGGAATCTCCTGGCACTTCTAATGATTTGGTTTTTAAACCCTATGCGCATAAAGGAAATTTTGATTAACGATAATTAACCGAATCAAAAGCGCTGAGAAGGAACCGTATGCCTAAAGTTGTGTTCCTTTGCATAGGTATTTACATCTCATGTCTAAAGAACCTTCTAAAACCCTTCGCGTCGGAGATTTTGCTCCGGACTTTTCACTTCGAGACCAGCATGGTGAATTAGTGAGGCTATCGTCTTACTTTCACAAGAAAGCGGTCGTGCTGTATTTTTATCCCAAGGACGATACGCCGGGTTGCACCAAAGAGGCACAATGTTTCCGGGACAATTATGAAGAATTCACAGATTTAGGTGCAGAGGTTATTGGCGTGTCTTCCGACAACACAACCTCCCACATGCGGTTCGCAGACCGGTATAAATTGCCTTTCACCCTGCTGTCTGATCCGGATGGTAAAGTGAGAGAGTTATATGGTGTTTCGCGTTCATTGTTTGTCCTACCGGGGAGAGTCACCTTTGTAATTGATAAAGAGGGTATCATTTTGCACGTCTTTTCCTCTCAGTTTAATGCACACAAACATGTGGACGAAGCCATTCGTACCCTAAAAAAGCACGTTTAACCACCATTGGGTATTTCCCTTTGTCCCGGATTCGCATTATTTTGCAGGGATGAAAGAACGGTTGAACGCCATTACCCACCTTTTACCCCGGCAGCAATTTTTGCTTATTACAGTAGCTGCCTTAGGCTATTTCGTAGATATTTATGATTTAATTCTCTTTCAGGTCATTAAAACTGAAAGTCTGCTGGCGCTTGGCCTTTCTGAGTCCGAAATTTCGGCCCAGGAAGTGTCTTTGTTCAACTGGCAAATGGCTGGAATGTTATTTGGTGGACTTATTTGGGGCATTTTGGGCGATAAACTGGGGCGATTAAAAGTATTGTTCGGTTCTATTCTTTTGTACAGCCTGGCCAACATTGCCAACGCGTATGTTTGGGATATTGAATCCTATGCCATGGTACGTTTTTTTGCAGGACTCGGATTGGCAGGAGAATTGGGAGCGGGCATTACCTTGGTGGCGGAGGTGATGGACAAGGAAACCAGGGGTTACGGCACCATGATCATTGTTACTTTTGGCGCTTTGGGGGCTGTGGCGGCCGCTTTAATTGGAGATATTTTTCCATGGAAAGTCGCCTATTGGGTAGGTGGCCTTATGGGACTCGCCCTTTTATTCCTGCGCATTGGAACCATTGAATCCAGTATGTATCGGGAGAGTGTAGAGAAAAAAGCTAAACGGGGCAACTTCCTCATGCTTTTCGCCAGCTGGCCCAGATTTTTAAAATACATGGCCTGCATCGGTCTCGGATTCCCCGTTTGGTTCATTGTCGGAGTATTGGTGAACCTCACCGAAAGATATTTTGCGCCGGCTTTACAACTTTCACCCAATGTAGAAACGGGGACCAGCGTAATGTTCTGCTACATCGGTTTATCCTTGGGCGATTTGTTTGGAGGTATTTTTTCCCAGGTGTTCCGTAGCAGACTGCGCGTGATTAAGGGATATCTGGTGTTTTGCCTGATGGTGGGCTTCATTTATTTGTTTGGAGGTCACGGTGCGTCCAGTACGTTTTATTACACCCTTTGTTTATTGCTCGGCATTGCAGCCGGTTACTGGGCATTGTTTGTGACCGTGGCGGCGGAACAATTCGGCACCAACATTCGAGCTACAGTAGCCAACACCGTTCCCAATTTTGTGCGTGGAGCAGTTATTCCGATCTCCGTTTCGTTCAAATACCTGCACAATCATCCTTCCTTCGGCACGATTCCTGCCGCCATTATTGTGGGACTTTGTTGTGTGGCCATCGCGGCGATATCGGCCTTTTACCTGAAAGAAACCTTCGGTAAAAACCTGAATTATCTGGAATAACCCAAACGAATGTTGGATTTCGGTCTTCACCTAAGATTTCCCCTGATACACTACATGTGCTAGGCCAATACCGGGCGAAATACCACTATGGAGCTTCTTCCCTAGTGTCCCGTAATGTCTTTATTTCTTCTTCCAGTTGTTGCACGCGATGCGCGTACAACTCATTCATATTGGCCAACATATCACGCTCCTTTTGCAGCTTTTCCCATTGATCCACTTTCCGATACGGCTGCGATGGATCTTTCAAACCTGCTTGGGTAAGTGCTTCAGATAAATCCTGAAAAAAATCATGATCGAGCGCTAAAGAAATCTGATGCAAAATAGCCGTGTCTACGCCTTTCCGCTGATAAATGCTGTGCATATTTTGCCGGGAGGTGTTGATCGCCCTGGCCAATCGAGCCGTTGTAAAACCCTTTGAAAGGGCTACTCTTTTAATATATGCTCCCAAGTCCTCCACACTACAAAAGTCCCCAAATGCGCGAAAAAGATAACTGCGCCAAAAGATGATTATAGCGTGTTTCGGTTCAAAAATTTTTTACTTATGTAAATCATTTTTTTACTATATTGGTTAAAGTCTTGTAAAAAGACGATTGGATGATTGGATAGCCGGGGCCTCATGCTCCGGCTTACTCAATTAAAAGAACCGAATCCCGCCTGCCAAACCGGGCCACCACGCCCAGTTAAACGGCCCCACTTCCCCTCGAAGAGTTCGGAAATCCGGTGCGAGCACAGACCCCAAACCATTTCCCCCTTGCAGGTTCTGTTGATCGGAAACCAAGGTCTGAAAAACTGGTCCAAGAAAAAGCGCCACTTTAGGATGAATGGAAACCCCACAAACCATGCGCAACTGATTAACAAAAGTAAAATGTCCGGTTTCCGCAGCCCACCAACGATTTACGTGCAACCAATGTGTAATAACATCTACGTCGGTATAAAACCGCTGCGTATGCTGAAAATGAAGACCGGCACCCCAGCCAACACTCCAGAACCGATCGCCGGCATGGGGATTTCCACCCACGGAAATCACACTATAGACGCGCTCTCCGCCAGTTTTCAGCGCCAAATTATAACTCAACAACTCGTTTCCCCATACTTCAAGACCCAAATATCCCTTGCGAACGACATTCACAAGTCCAATGGGCGCCACATGCGCACTTCCCGATACATTCACCAACCCAAGTTGAATTCCACCGCCTCCCATCAGCGAAGCATTGATCAAACCCATTTGGATGCCGGCATTCCTGGCGGCAAAATTGAGTCCCCCACTCCACTGAATGCCCTGCAATGCGCCACCAATGGCATTACTTACCAACCCAACTTGTACGCCTGTAAAATCACCCGAAGAAGAATTTAAACCGAGGGTAAACTGCAATCCTTTTCCCTGATAACCGGCATGATTCCAAAGATGACTGAGCTGAATGCCCTCCATGATTCCGGCGGAAACCGTGTTTCCAAACCATGAAAATTGCCAACCTTTAAAATCGCCACGATGGAAACTCCAGCCTCCTGACCATTGGCCACCCTGAAAAACGCCTTGGGTTTTGTTGAAAAGCAATCCGAACTGAAATCCTTGCACCTCGCCACCCGACTGCAAATGACCCAGTCCCATCTGCCATCCTTTGACCTGACCATGGGTTTTCGTGATGCCCGTACCCAATTCAATACCCGTAAGCCCGGCACTTCTTCCATAAAAAATGGGAATAGACACATGGGCCACCTTACGTTGCGCACCCACGGGCAAAACCACGGGGTCGAAAATGGATATCCGAAGGCCGACTTTCTCCGGCCCGGTCGACTGGGCAGACACACCGCCAAACATCCACAAGCAAATGCACCAAATCGTCCAACGCATAACGTAATCCTTTTTGCAGGTCGTTCCCACCAGACCTTACTTACAAAGATAAGGTTTAAAAAGAGGGCAATGAACTTCAGGAAAAAGACAACCGTACCCTCCGTTTCCTCAATCCAAAGCTTATTGCTCCGGATTTTCAGCCAAGGCTTTCACTTCCCATGGCGCCAGACGAATCAGGCCCATCCGGGAAAGGCCGCCCAATAAGGTGGTGTGAACCAAAAGATTTAAATGTCCGCCTGATTCCACATGAAGTGCTGCCAGCGTGACCGGTTGATTTCCACCAAAACTTCGAACACCTAAAACCAAATTTTGAGCTGGATCTATCACTTGAATCTGAATTTGTCCATCTTTCAACGAAATGCCACGCAAGACATACGATTTCCCGTCGATATTCACCCATTCCATGATAACGGGCGCATAGGACAACCAACCATATTGGGCGGCACCTCCCAAATCCTGAGATACAAAAATACCGGAGCCCAAAGGAGCTGTAGATAAGAAAGCGTCTTCATTTAAGAAGCGCGACACCATGGCGGTTCCATTTCCCAAGGATAAAAATCCAGATACACCACCTTTATACTGCGTTCCCTGATACAAAGCCTCCTGATTCAAATTTTCCGGATTCAAAACGGCCAGCGAAAAGCTATAATTCACAAAACCATTCATATAATATTTCCCGTCCAAAGTTTGCCCTACCATTACGGGATAGCGCTTTCTAAACTGCATATGATCCAGCAGCAGTTGGTCTATTTCCTGATAATTAGGGAAACTCCGCTGGGCCGTTTGGCTCCAATCTGGTTGAAAGACGGTAAATACGGATCTGCGCTCAAATCGATTAAAACTCAACAGTAAAATTTGGTTATTCCGGCCGGTCGCCAGCGCCAACGGGTACATGAGT
This sequence comes from uncultured Candidatus Competibacteraceae bacterium, assembly GCA_964578885.1. GTDB lineage: Bacteria > Bacteroidota > Bacteroidia > CAIKAF01 > CAIKAF01 > CAZRHR01. The sequence continues at coordinate 19,816 of CAZOEO010000023.1, forward strand.
CCGGGAAAGCGTTGTATTTCCGTGGCGATTCCCGGTGAGGACAAGTCCAACACAATCGTAGCCAACGAAACAGGATCCATCACACAAGTAAAGGTCTTTCCTTCTACTTGAATGACGCCTTGGACGGGTGCCACCATCCCGGACGGAGCCACCCAGCTATGTGTGGGTACACCTTCGGCGTCCAGCCAAACTGCTATGGGCGCCCAATCGCCCATGGCACCCCAAACCAAAGTTCCACCGGAACCAGACGACATGGCCAAAGGATGAAACTGAGTGCCAGCCACCGGATGATCAATGATACGGATATAGGCATCACCCGGTTGAAATTCTTCTTTAGAACAGCCAACGAGCAAAAGGCACAAAAGGCCAAAGAGCAGCGGATATGGTTTCATTTGCGTCTTTTTGAATTGGTGAAAGAGCAATAAGTGGAACCAAAGCCTGTATTGCCCGGCGCTCCTCCTATAGGAAATACTACGTAAAGACTGGTTTCCAACTGATGTAAAAACACATCATCCAACACATCTAAGGCATTGGTGGCCCACACGTTGTTGGCCGAATATCTTTGTGATGGATCGGCCACTTGTACCAAACCAATCCGATAATTCAGGCCCAGACCAAACTCAACCCTGGGCACGCGATAGCGAATTCCGGCTCCGCCTAACAAACCTGCATTCCATCCAAGCACCACGTCGTTTAAATTGCCGTCCTGGGTTATTGAATAGCCGGATTCCGGATTGGCTGGCAACTGACTTTCCGGTAAAAATCGGGAAGCAATTTGCTTATTGGCCTGAATCCGCGCACCTAGAAATCCACCGGCCTGTAGGAACGGTGAGAACGCATTGGGTAAAATATCGTAGCGCACCAGCACTGGAAGTTCTATGTAGGAGATTTGCTGCAAATGTCGCTGTTGAAGATGCAATGGATCGTTAGAAAGTGCATCGTCCCACTGGTATTCTGTATCGTATCTAAAGTGATAATTATTGTACAGGGCTTCAATATTCAAGTAAAAACCCCGACCCAGGGGAACCAGCGCCAACAAACCCATTTGTCCGCCCATGCTGGAAGGCCCGAAAAAACTAAAATATTGCTTTTCACCCGTGTTTGCGCCACCAAATCCATTGCTTTGAATCACCGAATGACTCAAGGTGTGCACCGGTGCCGTGGTATTAAATCCACCTTTTATGCCAATGCGCACTGGCTCTTGACCATACATTGCGGTCCAAAGTCCCGAAACCATGAAAAGTCCGGTAAAGAACAAATGCCCGAAGAAATGGCGTAGGTGCATAAATTTTGGGTTTATTTTATTTCAATACGCCGCAACGATCCAGTAGAAGGATCAAAAGACAATCGGCTGTTCGATACATTGGGAAGACTAAGACGTTGTACAAAACCCATTTGAGCCACAGGCAAAACCACCTGATTCAAGGTTTGGCCATTGTACACCAAACGAAAACGCATCATCTCCGGCTGGCGGTATGCCAGACCCGTTTGCGCAGACATGGCGGCTCCTTCTGTTACGAATCGTTCACCCCTCATTTGCTTGGCCGGAAGCGTTAACTGAAGGGATTCCTGAGCCAAATACACCGTTTCACTCACCATTTTCAAACTATCGTTGATGCCGCGGGTGGGACTGAACCTAAACAATGGATGAAACCCTTGATCAGAAGGTGATGGTATAAATTTAAACTGAAAAACAGACTCTTCGTAAGTGGTATAACCTGTAAATAACCTGAAATATTCTTCTTCCATCCGATTCAATTCCGCCAGCATGGCATCTAAGGTTCCGGCGGGATATTGAACATCTTCGTTGAAAGTAATGAGTTGATAACGGTTAGATCGAATAGAAGCCAGGCGGGCCGCCGCTTCCCTGGCACTTTCCTCAAGGGTAGAACGAATCAAAACTTTTTCGATTTGCCAACGCTCTACCACCACACTGTCCGCATACACTTCTCTTCTGTAAATGGTATCCGTTTGTTCTTTCAAGGGGAGCGGATTGAATCTGAACTGGGGTAATTCTTCGGAACGCGTTTGAAGATCACGGGCTTGCCGGGCTTCCTCTTTCTCTTCTCGCGTAGAACTAACGTTCACATGCCGGAGCACACCATTGTCCTCAAATTCAAAGGCCAAATCATGGCCTTTTGGCATTTCAATAAAATATACCTGCTGAGGATCGGGTTCAGACATCGAAGATAATTGCACCGACATTAATTCATAATGCGTTGTCTTTTTAGCAACACCTGCATATCCAAGATATTTTTCGGCATATTCCTGATAAGGTCCGGGAACATACATCGTCTTCTTCACCTTTACTTCCGCTACCACAATGGTTCGTGGCAAATAATAGTAAATCCCATCCGGGGAAAGCCGCTCATCTCCCGTCACCCTATGCACGGTTAATTTTGGGGTGCATCCCCATCCCACCACAATCACTAAGCTAATCCACCACAATCGTTTGTTCATATTCCTTTTCCTTTGGTAAAGTTAATTTTTTTCTTTCAAGTTGAATGCCGGTCCTGCAGATAGATACAACAGTAAAAACGTAATCAGTGCATTTATTCCAAGCAATTCATAACCAGTATGATAATTAAAATATTTCAGCAAAAACCATTGCAAGCTATACGCCAATACCGGACCGGATATGGCCGCCACAACAAACCATGTTCCCTTAGCTGTTTTTTGGGTAAGCATTCCGAAGGCAAAAATACCAAGTAAAGGGCCGTAGGTATATCCCGCCAGGGTGAGCACCAATTGAATGATAGACGAATTATTCAATTCATCCAAAATCAGGATGGTAAGCAACACCATGGCTGCGAGCCCAATCAGCACCAAACCGCGAATACGTCGCTTTTTCTTACTGGCCCAAGGCTGCTTTTCCATTTGGAGAAAATCCAGACAAAAACTGGTGGTCATGGTGGTAAGCACAGAATCTGCACTGGAAAAAGTTGCAGCAAGCAACCCAAAAGTAAACAAGACCATCACCGCAGGTGAAAGCACCTGAAAAGCCAACATGGGAAAGACCAAATCTGTTTGAATTTTTCCATTTGCCTCTGGTAAAAGGACTTCATGATAGCTGGCGTAGGCATATAAAAATGCCCCCAGCAACAGAAACAGAAAATTGATAAACAGCAATACAAATCCAAAATACCTCAAATTGGTCTGTGCCTCAGCTGGATTTTTGCAGCTCAAACTTTTTTGCATCATGCTTTGATCCAGACCGGTCATGGCCAAGGCAATTAAAGCGCCACCCAGGATTTGTTTCAGGAAAAAGGAAGCAGAATTAGGTTCCCAGTCAATCCATTGACCCGACCAGGCGCCTTGTCCGCCCACCAACACATCCTGCCAGGCCATCGGGGTTTCATACGCCACCAAAACAATGGTCAGCACCATCGCACCAATCATGACCACCGCCTGAAATGCATCGGTCCAAATCAAGGTTTTTATGCCACCACGGTAAGTATAGGTGAGCATTAAAGCAATCATAACCAGTACAGAAAGCCACAATGGAACACCCAATTGGTCCAGAAAAAATTTTTGAAAAACCGCCACGGCCAGCAATAATCTGGCGGAAGCCCCAATTAACCTGCTCAATAAAAACAAAATAGCACCTGTTCGGCGGGCGGTAAGGTGAAAACGTTGCTCAAGCCATCCGTAAATACTGGTAAGTCCAGATTTAAAATACAAGGGAATAAGTACCTGAGCAATAAACAAATAGCCCAAAATATAGCCCACCACCACTTGTAAATATAAAAATCCGGTGTTGCCCACCTCGCCCGGAATGGAAATGAAAGTAACGCCGGAAAGGGAATCGGCCACCATGCCCAGGCCAATCACGTACCAGGCCGTTTTTCGTGCGCCTAAATGAAAAGTATGTTCATCAGTCTTTTTTCCTGTAAACCAGCCAATCCCAAGAAGAATGAGAAAATAACCTGCAACCAGGCTTAGAAGTAAAGTGGCATCCATGGGCTTTAAGGACGAATAAAGGTTTCTGACTTCACCACAACGCCCTTTAATTCAAGCACGTAACTTCCTGCGGGCAAATGCCCAATATCCAGTCCCAATTCATTGTCACCCTTTTTCACCATTCCCTGAAATACCTGGCCCACTTCCTGACCGTTCATTTTTAAAACACGCGCCATAAGCTCACCGGATTGGGGCGCTGTAAAACGCATCCACATGGTTGGCTGTTCGGCCGGATTGGGAAAAATATTCAAAGAAGGGGAGGTCTGCGGAACATTCACACCCACAGGACTTATTCCATAGGGACTTTGAATTTTGGCCAACCAGGTTCGGTGTCGATTGTTGGTGCTACCAAAAGTGCCCGCCAACCAGACCCACCCATGTACCGGGTAAAATGGCTGAATGCCAAAATAATCGCCCCAACGCTCGTAATTTCCATTCAACACGTCTATGCTATGGGTACCGGAAACCACACGAACCACATCCGAAAATTCTCCATCTTCATAAAAACACATGGAATAACCTGGAAATGTTTGCGGTCCACTATGGTTAAATGCAATTAAACTGCGGAGTTTTCCATTGGGCTTTCTTCCCATAAATCCAACATTGGGATAGCCTAAATCCAAGGTGTCAAAACCAATAATATGTCCTGTAACGGTGGGTTGGGCCGTTTTAAATCCATCAATTACGCCAAAATATACGCCGGCATTGGCGCTTCCGGGAACCACGGAATTGGACACAAAATGGATTTCATCTTCGTACCAGATGGCACCCAACACACGGGCGTCGTTGGTGGCAAGTGAATCCGGAAGTACTGGCTGTCTGGCATCTGGCGCCAATCCATAAGGTACATTGGTGCTCAGAAATTTCACCTCTAAACTGCAAGTGGGATCCTGCTGTAATCCCGAAATGGTCAGGAAAAAAATAGAATCGTTCTGAATGGCAAAATTGCGGTTGCTCAAAAATCTTTGTTCCGGTCCGCCAAGGCCATGCGCCGCTTTTACCGGATGCAAGTTGCGAAGTTTTCTTCCGGCAAACGCGATGTCCGACCATAATCTGGTTTGCAAGCTTTGGCCTGCATATCCTTCGGCTTTTCCCACCTGCCAAATGACCGACTGAGAAAAACCGGCCTGCCAACTAACTCCGGAACGAACCTGATTTCCGGTGATAAATAATTCATGCTGCGTAAGTGAAATAGAAGGAAAATCAAACCAGGTTGAATCTCCAAAAGGAGAGCCGGGAAGGGTATAAAAATGCCAATCTCCTTTGGGATCAGATGTTTGGGAAAAGGCCAAAATGATTCTACTGGTCGTAAATTCAAAACCATTCAACACCACGGCCACAAACCTATCTGCCTCCGGATCATACAAAACCTTGGGATCATACTTTGAATCGCCCGGACCGGAAAGCCCCAATGAACTGGTAAACAAGGTCAACGTAGAACTCAACGTTCCGGCCAGCGTATTGCCGTTGTAAGTGCGAAAGGTGGTGTTGGCCACGGATAAAATTTCTTCCTGATTGTTTACCGCCAAATAATTATCCAATGGTACAGAAGAGTTAAAGCCATTTCCATTCATCCCGGCGATGGCCACAGGTGAAGGCAGGGTCGCTGTAATGGTTTGCACGGTTTGTCCTTTAGCGGCTTGTTGACCATGCCAAAGGGCCGCAGCTTGTTTGGCTTTTCGCAAACGCCATTTATCCGGTTGTGAAAAAAAATCCGGAGCTTCCACCGACATCACTTTAGCGTTCCAGGGTTGGGCCGGAGCCGGCGCAATTCCGGCTGAAACCAACTTTTCCACCCGCAGATCCATGTACTTTTGGCCATATGCCCAGGGCAGGCTCAACACCATGCCCAAAATCCCGATCCACTTTTTCATAAGTTTAACAAAATGACCCGGCTAAAGATACAATCTCTTTCCCAATATTTAAGGAAGACGCGGCCTGCGGATTTCCTCCCGGTTACCTATCTTTGAGCAAATTAAAATACATGCTCTATCGCATGCTAATTTTGGCTTTTTTAGCCATGCATGGCTTATACAGCCAAACAGATAGCCTTAAACAAGCCTATACTTTTCCTGCCACCGGCATGAAAATAAGTCCTTATAAACTGGGCACGGTCTACAGGCACTTGGTTTTGGAGCAATGGACCACACCGATTTGGGAAACCAGTGAATCGCCCAGACAAAATCTGTTGGCCTGGGAAGCCAATGTGGAGGTTTACGGGAAAAAGGAAACGTGGAAATGTATGGTGGGCGAAATCGCTTTAGGCTACACGCCCGGCAAACAATGGGAATGGGCCACTGACTCTTTTATGGTGCAATTGTCCCGGGAAATTGAAGCTGATTTAACGCATCAGGCCCTCTATCTAAGAGGAAGAATGATGGGAGCCAAGCGTTCCAAATTTGGAAAACATGCTGTCTTAAACTTTTTCCAGGTACCCAAAACGGCCTATCTGCAAATTCATACCGCAGGAAATTACCTCGTTTTCGCCATGGTAATTACCCCAAGAAATCCCACCGATTTTGCTTTGATTAAAAAATTCTTTGCCACCATTCAGGTGCCCTGAATTTAGTTGCCACCAAAAACCTGACGCAGTAAATCGCTCACCTGGTGCGATACATCGGTCCGGATTTTCTTCTCTTCTGTTGCGAGCATAAAAAACAGACCATTCAGGGCTTTTTGGGTGGTATGATCTGCCAAATCAGGATTAATGTCTGGAACCAACGGAATGGCATTGTAGCCGTTGATTAATGAATTCCAGGCCGTTTGAATACCCACCGCAGACAAGGCGTCTTCTACTTTTGGTTTAAACAATCCATAAAGTTGGGTGCGGGTATTTCCTTCTAAATATAAGGTAGCGGCATTGGTATCGCCTTCCAGAATTTGTCTGGCATCCTGAAAAGTAATGCCTGTAATGGCATCTACAAAAATAGGGGTGGCTTCTGCAGCGGCCTGTTCGGCAGCCCGGTTCATTTTCAAAACCACTTCATCTACCAAAGCCTGACCGCCGGGAATCAGACCGATGCTAGTTTGCACCACGGCTGCTTCTTCCGGCAATAAAATTTTAATGGCTGCATTTCCAAAATAACCATTTACCCGGTTGGTTTTGGCTACAGAAGTATCAGTTCCCACACGCAAAGCTTCTTTTAAACCGGAAGCAATATCTGTGTCGGAAAGGTTGGAGAGTAAATCACAACCCACCAAACTCAGGGTGAGCATAGATGCAAACATTAAACGAATGACTTTCATGTGTGTAAGATAGGTCATTTTTAGGTTTTAAAAAAACATTCACACTTTTTACACCTGAGCAGTCAGGGGCAACTGAACAATGAACTCCGTTTGGACTCCCGGCTTGCTTTCTACCCGAATTTGTCCGCCCAACGCTTCCACCTGTGCACGGGTAATGTATAAACCAAATCCTCGCGCGTCCTTATTTCCATGGAAAGTCTTGTACATGCCAAATAGCTTATCTCCGAATTTCTCCAGATCAATGCCCACCCCTTCATCTTTTACTTTCAGCACAAACTGGCCATCTTCCTTGTACATGGAAACATCTATTTGGGGAGGAAAATTGGGCTTTCTATATTTAATGGCGTTGGAAACCAAATTGAGCAAAATACTTTCGAAAAATGGCGGACTGGTCCAAAAAGTTAAACCGGGTTCAACATGCCAAAGCAAATTCCCATTTAATGCTGCAATCTGACCTTGAACAGTTTGCATGACCAATTTTACCACTTCATTGATGTGAACTTCCTTCCAGTCTAATTCCGTGGCATCCGTGACCGAGATCACCTGATTCAAATCTCTCAGCGTATTGTCTAAGCGCTGAACACTGGTTTGAAGCATTTGCAAATAAGACGCTTGTTCATCTGCTGACTGAGGTTGCATCATTAAATCAACCAGAGAAATAAGATTGGTCGCATGGCTACGGATATTGTGCGATACGATATAGGCAAAACTTCGTAAGCGTGCGTTTTGAATCGCCGTTAGGTTCAGCAATGTTTCTGCACGGTCTATGCTTTCCATTAAAGGGGTAATATCATAGCCGGTGCAAAGGATTTCCACAATTTCCCCGGAAGCGTTTGTGATTCCACGGAATTCCCACTTCCCATAGACCAATTGCCCATTGGGTAAATATTTTTTCAGCGTAACGGGAAAGGCTAAGCCAGGCTTTTCAAAACAGCACTGCACCGTTTCAATACAAACAGCGTGATCATCGGGATGAACAGATTCCAGTGACGAAATTCCAATCAGGGATTTTCCACGGCCAAAACGAAATGCAAAATAATCGTTCACAAAAATGTACCGCCCCTTTTCATCGGTTTTCACCACATAAATAGATTCGGTTTCGGCTAAAGATTTATAAAAAGAGGCCAGGGCTTTGGCTTCTTTTTCAGAAGCTGCTAACCTGAGTTGGTCTTCACGAGCTTGGGTAATATCCCATGATACCTCAATGCATCCGGCAGATTGTCCGAACTCATCCCGAATGGCCGACCGCTGAACCGATACCAATTTCGGCGGGCCAACATGTGGTTTAGTCCAGGATTCATCATGTTGTTGACCAGGACTTTGGGTGGAAAGCCGGAGGGATTCCCCAAACACCAATGCATGAAATTCTTCAAGTGATTTCCCAACCATCGCTTGTCGATCCAGGCCATACAATTGCGTAGCCGCCTGATTCCAGTAAATGATTTTATGATTTCCATCAAAGGCGACCACCGCCTGATGAATATTTCTGAGCATCAGGGCTTGCAGATAAATAGCGTCGGCCGTGTGTTTTTCCTTCGTCACCAAACGTACCATGCCAAGCACCTTTGGACGCTCATGCAACACATCGATTTGCCCTGAGATTTTAAACCAGGCTTCTCCCTGCTCCGGCACCATCACGGACACCAATTCCTGAAAAGCCTTGCCTTGGGTAAAGCACAAGGTAACCGATTGGATAAGACGTTCCTGGTCTTTTTCAGAAAATACGCGCAAAAAATCTTCGTAAGTCTGTGACGCGTCGCCCAGTTGCAACATAGAACGGGTACCCGATGTGATGGAAAAATGCTGCCCATCGTACTCCCATAACCCAAAACCAGTTGCAAATTCCGCACGCTGCAACTTATGACTCATTGACTTTAACAAGAGATCCTTCTGAATGTCATGGGTGATGTCGGTCAATACACCGCCAATGCCCGGGCCTTCCGGCAATTGAACCCGGAATTTTCTCAAATGAAGCACGCGACCCTTCACCCACTTTTCATTGAAAACCGCTTCTCCATCTTTTAAAGCCTGCTCATCTGAGAACTGGCAAATCTGAAGTTCTTCTGCTACTAAAAAATCCCGGTCGGTTTTCCCAAGATAATCGCGGCTATTTGCACCCAGGAACTGACACATGGCCTCATTGGCAAACAGATACTGCCCCAGGTGATTTTTCAAAAAAATGCCCTGTCCGGAATAGGCAAACCATTGATTAATCCATTGGTCAGGAAAGGCGGGCTGCTTCCATTTCCCCCAAAAAACGCCAAGAATGAGCTTTCCGTGATCCGGATGCGTTGTAAACCATAACTGAAGCTGAGGTGTATCCGATAGTGGAAAAAGAAAAACACCCTGAACCCCGAAAGAGGGATTGGACATTTCCGCTTCCACTTTTTGCAGAAACAAGTTTAAGTCATCCTTTTGGGATACCAAATCGTCAGATTCAGCAATATTTACCAGAGGAGAACCCGCTGCTAAAAACCAACTGCCCCCTCCGGCTTTCATCCACGGATACAACTCTTCTGCCAACCTGGAGAAAACGTTAGCTGCTATCGAATTATTCAATCTTTCCTAAATACTATGATTCCCGCTGAAATATAAGATTAAAAATGGAAAATCGATCACTCATCAAAGGTTGTCTGTACCCAAAAATCCTGGGTAGAGCGAACCTTCCTTGCTAAAAAATTCTCCAAAGGATGTACATCAGCGGTTTGGTCCTTTAAGCCCAACTGAAATTCATCATATTGCACCAAACCCGGGAACCATATTGATATAAAATTCTTTGTTACAGCACCGACAAGCGCATTAGGAATGGGAAATCCAATGAATGGCCGGGAAGAATTCCGGGTCATCAAGGCCATTAGCGCACCAAAAGTATAGGTATCTGCACCAACCAAATCGAGTGTCTCAGGCACATCGGTGCGACTTAATGCCTGGGCAACAACCTCCACAAGATCTTCAGGCGCAATGGGTTGTATGCTTGTTTCCAAAAATCCATGAGGAAGCGGGGCCCGACCCAAAAAGAACTTCGACAGCGCAAGTAACTTCTTGAGTTTCCTGACCAAAAGTGCATCCGGAAAACAAATAATCGCCGGTTTCAGAATCGTAACCCCGGGCTGTTTCGACAAAATATCGTCGCCTTGCCCTTTGGTCTTTAAAAAGCCAATGGGATGTAAAGCATGGGCATGGAGTGCGGAAAAATGAATGATTTTAGGCATCCCTAGGATATGCCGGTTCTCAATCAAAAGTCGGGGCAACATGGTGTGCACTTCGTGAAAAGAAGCATGGTCCGATTCTGGAACCGCGCCAGCTGCATTAATGACTGCATCAAACTCTCCCAAAGTGGACCAATCATCCGCAAACGGGTTAAAAGCGCAAATCTCCGGGAATTTGGAAACGGTTCTGGAAGTGCCCACCCATTCTGTTTCGGGAAAATAAGCGGGAAGATGGGTCACTAACCACTGCCCGACCCTACCGGTCGCACCTAAGACCAACACCCTCATGGCTTGGGTAGATCATGAGAATGCGTGGATTTCTTCTTAGAAAAACGCCACATTTTTCCAGCGAATTTCCAGAAAAAAGAAAACTGACCGAAAACAGCACCCCAAGCCAGGAGAAAAAGCTGATAAACGGGTAAAATCAACACATAATATAGGAGCGTATGCCACCACACTTCACCTCGTTCAACCCCCAACCACATGAGCACAGGCCTTTTCAAAAACATAATAGTAAAACCAGTACATGCAAAAACGCATAATACCAGAAAAACCTGCAAAGGAGATTTAAGTCCCCAACGTTTTTGTAAAAAGTTTACCCAACCCATGTGTAACAAGTCTTTATGGTTCTACCCAATCCGCCACAAAAATATTGGTGGCGCGGGTTCCTCCGTTGAAACGATTGGAGGAGAACATAAGTTTAGTTCCATCGGGAGAAAACATCGGAAAGGCATCGAAAACGGGATCAAAAGTAATTTGCTCCAACCCGGTTCCATCGGTATTGATCATCCATAAATTGAATTGATAAATACGCTCGCTGGCATGGTTCGAGGAGAATACAATTTTCTTTCCTGAGGGATGAAAAAAGGGCGCCCAGTTGGCCCGTCCCAGGTTTGTGATTTGCCGAAGGTTGGAACCATCAATGTTGCAGGTATAAATTTCCATGTCAGAGGGCGCAACCAATCCCTTGGCCAACAAAGATTTGTATTTTTCTACGGCTTCCGGAGTTTTCGGACGAGAGGCGCGAAAAACAAGTTGGGTGCCATCGGGGCTAAAAAATGCACCGCCATCGTACCCCAATCCGGAAGTAATCTGACGAAGATCTGATCCGTCGGGACGCATGGTCCACAATTCCAAATCACCACTGCGGTCAGAAGTAAAAACAATTAAATCCCCCTTGGGAGAGACGGTCGCCTCAGCATCATATCCTTTGCGGTCGGTGAGCTTCCGGCGAATGTTTCCATTCAAATCCGACACATAAATTTCGAAACTATCATACACCGGCCATAAATAGCCAAGTTCTTTAGAAGGTTCCGGCGGACATTCCAGGCCAGATTCATGAGTAGAGGCATACAGAAGCAGAGAATCACCTCCAAGAAAATAGCTGCACGTAGTACGGCCTGTGCCTGTGCTCACTCTTTTCGGATTCATCTGCGTCATAGGGCCATCTGCCAGGTTCCAGGTATAAATCTGATCGCAGGGAATGCCTGCTGATTTATCGGTACGTTGGAAAACAATGGATTTACCATTGAAACTAAAATAAGACTCGGCATTGTCTCCGCCGAACGTTAGCATCCGTAGATTGCGCAAATATTTCTCCTTAGGATACTTTAATGTATCCTGATCTGAAGTTCGGAAAATGGAAGTAGATTGGGTAGAGGCACCAACGCCCACGACCACACTCAAGGCCAAAAGGCCACTCCATACAAAAGCATTTTTCGTAATCATGGCCCAAAATTAAGGCTTTTCGTTCCTACGGCCTATGCCTAATTCAGGGTATTTTTAAAAACCCAAATTTTACAACCTTTTCCAAATCTTAGAACTACAACAATTAAGGATGCAATAAAAAAATTCAATAAACTAATAAACAAACGATTGCATCTAAAACTACTTTCCAAAAAATAGTTTAAAACAAAAACTAGGTGATTTTAAAACAGGTAAAACGAGGTCTTAACTTTGTTTGAGATTATAACCCATAGAATTTCAAACTTCCATGCACGCTGGACTCGGAGAACAAGCAACCTTTCAAAATGCTATCCTACAGCATATTCCAGACATCATCAGCGTATTTAAAGCCGGAAGTCTCTGCCCTAGTTTTATTTCTCCAGCCCTTTCACGGGTATTAGGATATGCGCCGGAAAACATAGCCAATGGAACATATCGCATCGATCAACTGCTCGTAAAGGAAGATCGCACAGGATTCTTAAAACTTCTTAATCAGGGATTATTGTTGAAAGATGGTGACACCCTTGTGCATGAAGGAAGATGGGTTTGCAACAACGGTGCTGTAAAGCATTTATTAAGTCGCTGTCAGGTGGTAGAACGCACACCTGAGGGTTACGCCCAACTTTTTATGGTGGTCACCACAGATATTACTGAGAAAAAAATGTTGGAGGCCAAAATCCAGCAGTATATTCACGATTTAGAAGACTTTTCCTTTATCACTTCACATGAATTACGGCACGAGTATGTGAAAATCCAGAGCATATTCGAACTTCTTTCAAAATCCGATCCGTGGATTACTTCCATGGACCATTTGCTGAGTTTAGGCGAAGAGTCCACCAAACGCATTCATGATTCGCTGCTGAAAATCAATCAGAAAATAACCCATAGTCAGCACCAGCTTTTTCAATTCGAACAAAACAAAAAGAAAAATCCCTACACCACCATTGTATTGGTAGATGATGATGAACTCACCCTTTTGCTCAACAGGCGCCTGGTGCAGCGCCATTATCCGCAAGCCCGGGTGAAATGTTTTTCAGAGGCCGCTTTGGCTCTCGCCTATTTACAAACGCCCCATATCTCAGCAGACTTATTGCTTCTTCTGGATTTAAACATGCCCGGGCAATCGGGCTGGGACGTGTTAAGTGCATTGGAGGAACGAAATCAATGCATCGATGTAGTCATTCTCACCTCTTCCATTCAACGCAACGATGCCGTGAAGGCGTCTGCGCATCCAGCTGTGGTAGGCTACGTTTCTAAACCTCTCACCACAAATCATCTACAAGCCATCCTTCCAGTAGAGTAAACGCTCTGAGACTCATACAACCGGCCATATCCTGCTTTCCGACCGGCTCTGGGATGTTAAAATCCCCAAATCTCTCAACACAGGCACGCAAATTGCCGTTATGACGCAACATTCATGTCTATTTTTGATTTGACCTTCGCGTGATATTCCGCTACATTTGTCCCATGGTTTGCAGACATATTTCATTTTTGTTCCTTTTGATTTTGTGGGGATCGGTGTGTCAATTGAGCGCCCAAACCACCACAGAAATCGAGGCAGGATATGTGGTTTCCGGCAGTGGAGATACCCTGAGAGGATACTTAAAGCCCGTCAGAGAAGATCGTCCCGGCCGTTCTGTTTCTTTTTTCCAAACTCCAGATGCTGATGCTCAGAAATTTACACCCAAAACCATCAAAGGATTCGGATATGGTGAGACCCAATTTGAAACAGGAATGGTGGAAGACCGCATGGAATTCCTCAGGGTGGACATGTCCGGTGCCATCAACTTGCTCATTTTCACAGAACGGGTGAAAAAAGGCGGAGGTTATACCTCCGTTCAACGACAATTTATCCGCCTCCAAGGATCTACCCGCACATTTGAAATTAACAAAGGGAATTTCAGAAAAGAGATGGTGATTCACGTATCCGATCATCCCACATTGACCCAGCGCATCCGGGACAAAGCCCTTGGATATGACGATTTAGGCGCCATCATCGAAGAATACAACGAATGGGTAAAAGCAGGGAAACCCAGACAAGCCTGGGAGCCTGAAAATGGAAATTACACCCTCAATCCCAAAGACGACGAAGCAGAATTTCAAAAAGCAGCCAGGCCGGAAAACCAACAAGAAGGGGGCAAATGGGGAATTGAAATGCCGCTCATGGCCAGTTGGGGTTTTTTGAATACGGACCAACAAATCAATTTCCTGCGTCCCACGGCACCCGGCACCAACCTTTATGCCGGTTTAGGCATGCGCTACCGAATTAGCCCGGAATTTCTGCTGCGCTTCGGTTTAAACTATGCTCAAAAGAATTTTAAAGTAGGTTTTAGTGTTCAGGATACCTCCGGCGTCTCCTACAATGCAGAAGAACGCTGGCAACTTCCCATGCTGAGTTCCTATGCCATGCTGGAATATCAAAGTGGACATTTCTTTTTGGCTGGCGGCCTTCAGATCGGCGTAATTACCGCACCCCATGGTCACATCAGAATAACCAACGGAGCCGGAACCGAAGTGGCCAGTGAGGCCTTGTCGCTAGATCCACAAGCACCCAATTCTTCCTTTTTATTTCGTTCCGTTCCCAACCAGGTGGATTTAATTTTTAGCACGGGATTGGTTTTTTACGCTAAAAACTGGGTATTTAAGCCGGGATTACAATACGGCATACCGTTGCAAAACATGTTTCAATTTCAGGATGGCATCAACACCACCCCTCCCACTCCAAACTTTTCTACGTTTAGTGCCCGTGCCTTTACTTTTCAAATCGGTGTGGTCATCGATTTCGGACTTTAATTAATGATGTGTTTCTTCATTCGGTGGGGCGGACACTTTTTCTACTTCTTTTTCTCCATTTTCCACGGGAAAAAAGAAAGCCAAAGGTCGCCTGATAAACGCTTTCGCTGTGCCTTGAAAAATATATGTTAGAGCTGCATTGGGAATGTTTCTTGAACGAAGCGCTGTAATAAAGGCCAGTCCAAAACTGAACGTAAAATTCATCACACCAATCCCTAAAATACCCAGCACTAGCGTGAGATTTTCCTGCCAGGACAACACAAATCCAGAGTCGAACATGCCGATTCCAAAACTGGCCGCTGAAAATGTGATATGACGAATATCTACCGGAATGCCGAGGAAATTTCCGAATATCAAGGTGCAGCCGAGGAAAAAGCCAAGGAAAAAATTTCCGGCCAGGCTGCCCATGTGTATTTTGAGATAAGCACTGATAGCTTGCCGTCTTTTTAAACTAAACCATTTGATCATAAATGGCATTTTCTCAATTCGCTCCGGAATTTGACGAAATACCATAAGGTTGTCGAAGTAACCGGATATCAAGCCACTTAGAAACAGGTAAACTCCTGCTATGGCGGCATAAATCAGTGCTCCGGTTTGGGTGGGATGCTGGTCCATCATGAGATGGTATGCCTTGGCTTCAGACGCCAGATGGTCGCCGGAAAGCCAGTAGTACAAGGCCGCGAGGCCCATTCCCATGGGAAAGCAAATGATTAAGTTCCCCACAAAAGATATGAATTGCGAACGGAACACGCGGATTAGCAATTGGACCAATTCTTTATTTTCTCCCGATACCGACTTACGTTGTCGATCTACCGCCGCGGCGATGGCCGAGGCCGTCATGGCCGGTTGTTTGGTAGCAAGGGCCGAATGCGACATGTGGATAAAAATAAAACCGGCAGCATAATTCAGACTGTAGGCTGTGGCCTGAATTAGAGGCGCTACTTTCAGTCCACTCAAAAGGACTTTAAAAATAGCCAGAAAACCTACAATTCCGCCCCCTTTCATGGAAGCCCAGAGAAAGGCGAAATAATCCTTTTTTCCTTTGGTAATATAGTGCGAACCCGTAGCTCCTGTATGTTCCACCACCTGAAATGCCAGCAAACCAATATTCTGCTGAATGTGCTTCCGCAACCGATTCTTGGTGTTGACGCCCTCCAGCAATTCCAGGAAAAATGGAAAACCGGGCTCTTGCTCTTGCTGTCCTGGTTGCCAAATGAGCAATAGAAAACGAAGCCGTTGAATATGTTGCTGTATCCTTCGTAATCTATAGCTCAAGGATAGCCCAACACCCTGATGATGAGAATCCTTTATGATAATTCGCACCACCTGATCACATGCATTCAGCACTTCATAAAGTGGTGGTAAAGCCACTGTTTCGCCCTCTAACACACGAAACAGACATTGCGCCTGATGTAGAAAAAGAGGTTCTCCTGATATATGTGCGGGTGTTCTGCGAATAATATCGTCTTCGTTGCCCAGGGCGGCGAGGCGATGTGTCAGGGTAATCATGGATTTTTCCAGTTGCTCCCGGGAGACCACGAGCTCATTACCTCCTATTGCTTTCCATAGTTCCAGCCACAAGCTAGCTGGAATGGCATTGACCCAAAGAAAATCGGTAGGTTTCCGAAAAATCAGTCCAAGCACATCATCCATTTGAGAAGGATCCGCCACTTCGGGTAAAAGTCCGTGTCGGATGCGCCGGAAAGCCTCGGAAAAAAAACCATCGGAAGGAAGCAAACCTGCTTCACAAAACAAACGTGTAAAGTTGGCTCTGGCGAACACTGCGTGCACGTGCATGGCCAGTCTTTCTTTAAAAACGGGCTGGCTTTGCACCAATTCCAGTAATTTCCTTAAAGAAACCACGGCCTGCGCAGGCGATTGTCGCCAATGTGGTCGAAGTGCATCAACTAGTTTGGCAAGCCATTCGTGCGCATTGGCTTGTGGTTTTTCGGGAAATTGATGAAGGACAGAAAGCAGGTTTCTCATAAAAAAGCCCGGTAGGCCGGGCTAGTTAAAGTTAAACATCAATTTTGGCATATCGGGCATTTTGCTCAATAAACTCTCTGCGTGGCGGGACATCGTCTCCCATGAGCATAGAGAAAATTCGGTCGGCTTCTGCGGCACTTTGGATGGTAACCCGCTTCAAAATGCGGGTTTCAGGATTCATGGTGGTTTCCCACAGCTGTTCTGCGTTCATTTCTCCTAAACCCTTGTATCGCTGAATGTTGATACCCGATTCTTTTCCATCTTTTGTCCAGCCTTTTACAATGGCGTCACGCTCGTTATCATTCCAGGCATATTGGGCGTCCCGGCCTTTTTTCACTTGATAGAGCGGCGGTGAAGCAATGTAAATATAACCTTGCTCGATTAACTCCTTCATGTATCGGAATAAAAGCGTTAGAATCAAGGTACTGATGTGGCTTCCATCCACATCGGCATCGGTCATAATCACAATTTTATGATAGCGTAGGCGAGTCAGGTTAAGGGCTTTAGAATCTTCTTCTGTACCGATGGAAATACCAAGGGCGGTGAAGATGTTCTTAATCTCTTCGTTTTCAAAGATTTTATAGGAAAGCGCTTTTTCTACGTTTAAGATTTTTCCTCGTAGTGGTAAAATGGCTTGAAAACGGCGGTCTCGACCTTGTTTGGCCGTTCCACCCGCCGAATCTCCCTCCACCAGGTAAACTTCGCATTTGGCCGGATCTCTTTCTGAGCAATCGGAGAGTTTTCCTGGCAAGCCGCTTCCGGTGAAGGCGCCTTTTCTTTGTACCATTTCACGGGCCTTGCGGGCTGCGTGTCTGGCTTGAGCGGCGAGAATTACTTTATTGACAATAATTTTAGCCTCTCTTGGGTTTTCTTCGAGATATAGTTGCAGGACTTCGCCCACGGCCTGATCTACCGCACCCATCACTTCGTTGTTTCCAAGTTTGGTTTTGGTTTGTCCTTCGAAGAGGGGTTCATGTACTTTAACAGAAATCACGCCCGTAAGTCCTTCACGGAAGTCATCACCAGCAATTTCAAACTTCAAATTCTTGGTGAGGCCTTCTTTTTCCGCGTAGGTTTTGAGCGTCCGGGTGAGGGCTCTTCTGAAACCCGACAAGTGGGTACCACCTTCATGCGTGTTAATGTTATTCACATAACTATGGAGGTTCTCGTTGTAGGTAGAATTGTATTGAAAAGCGATTTCAACCGGAATATCAGATTTTTCCGTTTCCAGGTAAATGGGCTCAGGAATCAACGGATCGCGGTTGCCATCCAAGAATTTCACAAATTCCCGTAAGCCACCTTCAGAATAAAATAACTCTGTGCGGAATCCACCATCGTCCAGGGTTTCTCTTTCATCGGTCAAAGTAAGGCGAATGCCTTTATTCAGATAAGCGAGCTCTCTTAAACGCCCGGAGAGGGTTTCCCATGAATAAATGGTATGAAAGAAAATGGTATCATCGGGTTCAAAGTACACTTCAGTTCCGGTCACGTCACTTTCTCCAATCACCTCTACAGGATGTTGGGGTTTACCGAAGGCATAGGTTTGG
The DNA here is from genome assembly GCA_964578885.1 of uncultured Candidatus Competibacteraceae bacterium. GTDB lineage: Bacteria > Bacteroidota > Bacteroidia > CAIKAF01 > CAIKAF01 > CAZRHR01. The sequence continues at coordinate 38,282 of CAZOEO010000023.1, forward strand.
CGAAACTTTTTGCCTTCCCGCTGAACAGTGGCGATGAGTTTTTTTGACAAAGCGTTTACACAAGACACACCGACCCCGTGCAATCCACCCGAGACTTTATAGGAGTCTTTGTCAAATTTTCCACCGGCGTGCAGCACTGTCATGACCACTTCGAGTGCAGATCGCCCTTCTTTAGGGTGCATTCCGGTAGGAATTCCACGACCATCATCTTTTACACGAATGGCGTTTCCTGGCAAAATAGCCACCTCTACATTTTTGGCGTAGCCTGCTAATGCTTCGTCAATGGAGTTATCTACCACTTCATACACCAAATGATGGAGACCTTTTGGCCCGATATCTCCGATGTACATGGCAGGGCGCTTCCTTACGGCTTCGAGTCCCTCCAGTACTTGAATATTTTCAGCTGAATAATTTCCTTGCGGCGTTGGTTTGTGCGCTTCTTCCATATCTTAAATACAAATAACTCCCAAAGATAGCAATATCGAGGTTCTTGACGTTGTTGAAAACGCCACAGACCATTCTATTTTTCAACAAAAAGCAAAAAAAAATGGCGCCACTTGCGTGGCGCCATGCTTCTGACTAAAAGATCATTATT
>CAZOEO010000024.1:0-23525 GCA_964578885.1 uncultured Candidatus Competibacteraceae bacterium
TTGCACCCACCCCTCCCCGTGGACAAGTTACGACCCACAACATGAATTATCCGGCAATTAATCGTTTATAAACTATTAAACACGGCTCCTAACAAGTTTAAGAAAAACGGATTTTGCCCGATTCCAAGCATTCCAAGACATAATATGGATGGTATGCATCAACGCAAAAGAAATCCACACTCGAGCAGACGCCAGACGCAGCCGATGGACATTTTTTAGGAAGTGAAAAGAGTTTGGTTGTTGGAGGCCATTTTTTTCGTGGATGGAATACCGTCGGAAATTCGGGTTTGCACCCACCCCTCCCCGTGGACAAGTTACGACCCACAACATGAATAATCCGGCAATTAATCGTTTATAAACGATTAAAAACGGCTTTGAATGTCAACATGTGGTTGAATTATAGGAATGGTTCTAAAAATCCTAAACTGCATTGAACTTTATTATCCCTAATGTATTCGCTAAAACTTTCTGAAGAATCTTCGTCTGTCTCTTAAATTTATATCCAAAGTAATGTGCTTCATACTCGTAGACGCTTACATTCAGCTCAATGGGATAATTTCCCGCTTCCTTTTCTTGGAAAGGATTAGCATTCATTTCGCCGAGTCCTGAACCTATTTAAGATTTTCCCAAAAGTCTATTGGTTATTTTTACAGAAAGCAAGTTTTTGTGCATGACAAATGTGCTCATCATTCTCAGGGAATGATGAAGCTGGTTTTTTAGCCAATGAAAAGTGAATCTCCGTCAAATCCCACTTTTCCATGCTTTTACTTCGTGATGGGCTGGTTGTGTGAGCGAAGGGACTTGCATAAAAAAGGGAGACTAAAAAGTCTCCCTTATGGTTGGCTGAATCATATTTATTCGGGCCATTTATTTTGTAGGCTTTGCCATCCGCCACCGTTCAGCACATCTGTAAAGCCTGCTTTTTTCAGGGTGCTTGCCGCAGCGGCGCTTCTCATTCCTGAGGCACAACAGGTGATAATTGGCTGGTTTTTGTTTTTTAATTTACCAGATTTGGGTAAGTCCTGTAAAGGAAGATTGAGCGCACCTTTGATATGACCACGCTTGAATTCATCCGGTGTGCGGACATCTAGAATAATGGCGCCTCGAGCCTTCAGATCACTATAATTGACCGCTGGACCTATACCCAATATTTTTTTGAGTAAATTAAGCATGGGCAGCGGCAACTAAGGCATTTACATTCAGCCATGATCCTCCATTGTCGCATTGAACGTTATGTGACAATAGAAAGCGTGTGGCTACTCCGCTTCGGTTTCCGGAAGCACAGCAAAGCACAATAGGGGTGTCAATGCGCTTCACTTCATCGAGTCGTGCTTCAAGTTCCTGAAGTGGAATATTCAGTGAATTGGCCACGTGACCTCCCATGTATTCTTCACGGGTACGGACATCTATAATGGTAACTTGTCCGGATTTAATCCATTTTTCGGCTTGCATAATTGTTGAGGTTTATGGTTTTGTATATTGTTGGTTTAAAGAAGGGTCGAAGGACAAACATACTCGGTGACAGGGACATTTGCAGCTTTGATGGCGTTGAATCCGCCACGTACATCTACCAGCTGATCCCAGCCATTTTGTTTTAAGATGGAGGCTGCAATCATGCTCCGGTAACCACCTGCACAATGCAGGATAAATGGTTGATTTTTAGGTATTTCACTGAGTTGTTGCGGCAGTGTATTCAATGGTATATTGATGGCATTGACCACATGCTCCGAATCAAACTCACTTTTTTTCCTGACATCAATAAGTAGGGTGGTGGGCATGGATTTCAAAGCGGCAGCGTCGATTCTTTCAATCGTATTTACTGGCATTTTTGCCGCTTCCCAAGCGGGAAAACCTCCATCAAGATAGCCTATGCTATTATCGTAACCCACCCGTGCTAAACGAATGATGGCTTCATTTTCTCGACCCGGTTCGGTAACCAACAGGATTTCTTGTTTGATGTCGGGTAACATTTCGCCTACCCACATGGCAAAGTTTCCATCTAGTCCAATGTTGATAGAATTGGGAATGAAGCCTTTGGAAAAGGACTCCGCGTCTCGGGTATCCAGAATAACTGCCTTGGTTTCATGGGCAACTGTTTCAAATACGCGGGGACTCAATGGTTTGTTTCCACGATGTAAAACGGCATCCAGACTTTCATACCCTTGAATGTTCATTAGTACATTCTTGGGGAAATACGCTGGAGGAGCCGTTAAACCAGTCAATAATTCTTTGATGAATTCTTCCTTCGTCATGTCGGCCCGAAGGGCGTAGTTGGTTTTCTTCTGATTGCCCAGGGTGTCGGTGGTTTCTTTGCTCATTTTTTTTCCACAAGCAGAACCTGCACCATGATTGGGATAAACAATCAAATGATCCGGAAGGGTCATGATTTTATTCCGAAGGGAATCGTACAACCATCCCGCCAGTTTTTCTTCGGTTAAATCTGAAATGACATGTTGTGCCAGGTCCGGACGACCTACATCGCCGATGAACAGCGTATCACCGGTGATTATGCCATGTGGTTTTCCCTCTTCATCCATGATGAGATAGGTGGTACTTTCCATGGTATGTCCAGGGGTATGAATGACTTTTACAGTAACCTTTCCGACTTTAAATTCCTGGTTATCTTCGGCCACAACAGCGTCAAATCCTGGTTTGGCAGTAGGGCCGTAAACAATTTTTGCCCCCGTTTTCTCGGCCAGATCCAAATGGCCGGACACAAAATCTGCGTGAAAATGGGTTTCAAAAATAAATTTAATGCTGGCGTCATTAATCCAGGCTTTTTCTAAATATGGACCTACTTCGCGAAGTGGATCGAATATGGCTGCTTCACCGTCGCTTTCAAGATAATAGGCCGCATGAGCGATACAACTGGTATAGATTTGTTCGAGTTTCATGGGTTTGTGTGTTTGAGGATTAACATGGTCAAAATTACGGCACTTAATAATGATGGTTTGGAACTTTTGTTACTATTCTCATGATGAATTGAAAAATCGTTCTTCATTTATGAAAAATTCAGAAATCCCGGATCTATTCCATATGATTTTCTGACCATTCCTTCGGACTTTTCAATGAGATGCTAATATTTATTATTTATCTTTAATGAAGTTCATTTATGCTTTTTTTATGAATCGCAACTACCCATTCCATTTTCTACTTTTTCTTGCATTTTCAATGAGTTCTATCCATGCAGCCACCTATTATTGGATTGGCGGCAGTGGAAACTGGAACGATCTTTCGCATTGGGCCACCAGCTCAGGAGGTGCAGTAACTTACCTGAATTTACCTACTTCTCAGGATGATGTGATTTTTGATGGGAATTCTTTCAGTGCTCCCGGACAAACAGTTTCATTGAATGTGAATGAGGCCATCTGCCGAAACATGAGTTGGACAGGAGTGACTTCTAATCCCACTTTTTCTGCCACCAATACGAGTAACAAACTTCGGATCTATGGTTCTCTGACCATGGCTTCGGCCATGAACTGGAATTTGAATGCCGATGTGTATTTTGAGGCAAATACCTCCGGACATACCATTACTTCAGCAGGGAAAACATTCCAGAGATCGGTCTATTTCAATGCCATGGGGGGGTGGACTTTACAGGATGCATTAACCATCTCGAGCAGTTTATTTCATGTAGCGGGAACGTTGAATTCCAATGGCCAAACCCTGACCATCGGAACTTACAATTCGCAAAGTTCTAACCCGCTGTCCCGGACTTTGATTATCGCGAATTCCACCATGAACATTTCCGGTTACTGGTACTTGTATGCAGATCAATTTACACTCAACGCCGCTGGTTCCATCATTAATTTCACTACGGCCAACCGAAGCATGAGTAATTCATATTACAATTGCGGTGTGTTTAACCTGGCCTTTGATCAGGTGAATTTTACTGCCAATTCCGGTACAGGCTCCTTATCAAATTCTTACTCAAGCACCAGCTGCCGCATCGCTCCTACGTTTAACAGTGTGCAATTTGGCGCCAACGGTAACTTGACAGGTAATGCAACCATCGGCACGTTGCAAATGAGTCCCGGCGGTACATATACCTTGCAAAACGGTCGGACACTAACCATCAACAATAACCTGCTGGCTTCCGGAAATTGTTCGGGCGCCATTACCATAAAATCGTCTTCCGCTGGTCAACAAGCATTTATATCAAAAAGCTCCGGAAGCGTGGGACTTTCCCGTGTGAACCTGCAGGATATTGGATTTGGTGGCGGTGCTTCCTGGACGGCCGCGAGTTCTTTTGATCTGGGAAATAATACGGGAATTTCCATTGCTAGTCCTGCGCCCAGAACTTTATATTGGGTGGGCAATGGCGGCAACTGGGACAATCCCAGCCGTTGGAGTCTGACTTCTGGCGGCGTTGGTGGAGAATGTATCCCAAATTCAATCGACAACGTTGTATTCGATGCCAATTCTTTTTCGACCTCCGGGCAAACCGTTTCTCTGAACACATTCAATGCTTTATGCAAGGACATGACTTGGGTTGGGGTGTTGAATAATCCCACCTTCTCATCTACCGCAACGGCCAATAATCTCCGGATAAACGGCTCGCTGACCGTTTCGCCCAACATGAACTGGAATCTAAATGCCGATGTGTATTTTGAATCGTCTACTTCTGGAAATACCATTACTTCTGCGGGAAAAACCTTCCAACGAAGCCTGTACTTTAATGGCGTTGGCACCTGGACCCTGGTGGACGCCATGTCGGTGTCATCCAGTATTTTTCATGTGGCCGGACATTGGATTACCAACGGCCAAACGGTAACCATGGGAACATTTAATTCCCAACAGTCGAATCCGTTACCCAGAACACTTACTATGGCCAATTCCATCTTTAATATTTCTGGTTATTGGTATTTGTATGCGGATCAGTTTACACTTAATGCTGCTGGCTCTACCATTAATTTTACAACGGCCAACCGAAGCATGAGTAACTCTTATTACAACTGTGGTGTGTTTGCCCTGAATTTTCATGATGTGAATTTTACCGCCAATACCGGCACCGGCTCTTTATCGAATTCCTATTCCAGTACGTCTTGTCGTATTTTGCCTGTTTTTCAGTCTGTTAGATTTAATTCAAATGGTACCCTCACGGGCGATCAAAGCATAGATACCCTTGTTTTTTCTCCGGGCGGCACTTATTCATTGCAGAACGGACGAACCATTCAAATTGCCGATCAAATTCTGGCCAGTGGAAATTGTACCGGAAGTATCACCATTAAAAGCAGTCAATCCGGTCAGCAAGCCTTAATAACCAAAGCCAATGGTGCAGTATCTCTCACGCGTGTGAACCTGAACGATTTAAATTTTGGTGGTGGCGCCACCTGGACGGCTTCCAATTCTTTTGACCTGGGCAATAATTCCGGTATTTCCATCACCAGTCCTGCGCCTCGTACTCTGTATTGGGTGGGCAATGGTGGCAATTGGGACAATCCCAATCGCTGGTCTTTAAGTTCCGGTGGAGTAGGGGGCGAGTGCATTCCTTCCAGCATAGACGATGTGGTGTTCGATGCCAATTCTTTTAACCAATCGGGTCAAACGGTTTCCTTAAATACCTCTAATGCGTTGTGCAGAAACATGACCTGGACTGGCGTGAGTCAGAATCCCGGTTTTACATCCACCGCCACCGCCAACAATCTTCGGATTCACGGGTCTTTGGTGATGTCTCCGGCCATGAACTGGAACCTAAATGCCGATGTGTATTTCGAATCTGCACAGGCCACGGAAACCATCACTTCCGTTGGGAAAACCTTTCAACGAAGTGTCTATATCAATGGTCAGGGCACCTGGACGCTAACCGACTCCCTCACCGTGTCCAGCAGTTTGTTTTTGCAATCCGGAAATTTGGTTTCAGCGGGTCATAACTTGAATGTTGGGACGTTTAACGCACAAAATTCCAATCCACTGCAACGGTCTCTCGATATCTCTCAATCGCACATGCGGATTAGTGGATACTGGTATTTATATGCCGACCAGTTTTCTCTTACGGCTACCGGGTCTACCTTGTCTTTTACTACACCCAACCGCAGCATGAGCAACTCTTATTACAACTGCGGTCAGTTTTCTCTTGCTTTCGATAAAGTGGTTTTTGCCGCAACCACAGGTACAGCGTCCTTATCTAATTCGTATTCCTCTCCAAGTTGTCGGATTGTGCCTACATTCAATGTTTGCCAGTTTAACGCGAATGGAAATATGTCCGGAGACGGTACCTTCGGAACCCTTATTTTTTCGGCCAATGCATCCTATGTGCTTCCTTCCAGCCGCACCCAAACCATTACCAATACCTGGCTGATTCTGGGTTCGTGCACAGGTCCCATTTTGTTGTCTTCTTCTTTGGCCGGCACGCCTGCCATGGTGACCAAAAGTTCCGGCACTGTCAATGGTTTTTACTTACAGATTCGGGATATCTCAGTGGGCGGCGGCGCAAGTTTCAATGCTTTGAATTCTGTGGATCAGGGCAACAACAGCGGTTGGATTTTTGGCAGTTTGCCTCCTTTGGGTCAAATGGGTAGCATTCAGGGACCCGCCAGTCTTTGTGGGCTGGGCACTGCCAGTTATCAAATATCACCGGTGGCGGGTGCGGCTTATTACACCTGGAGCTTACCTCCCGGAAGCACGTTGCAATCGGGACAATATACAGATCAGATTTCTGCACAAATCGGCCAGGCGGGTCAAGTATGTGTGACCGCAACAGATGGCTGCGCCAATGTTTCCACTACCTGTCTTTCGGTGAGTGCCGGAACGGTGTCGCCTCCGGTGATTACGGCCGGCGGGCCTTTGACTTTTTGTCCCGGAGATAGCGTGGTGCTTACTGCCACGCCATCCAGCGGCATCGTTTGGTCCAGCGGGGCAACGGGTGCTTCAGTGGTGGTGAATCAGGCAGGGACTTTTACTGCCACCTACACAGACGCTTTTGGTTGTACCAGTTTGCCCAGTGCCGGTCTTACTACGAATTTACTGGCCGCACCCAGCGCTCCGGTGGTTACGGCATCTGGTCCTTTACAGTTTTGCACCGGTGATTCGGTATTGCTTACTTCTTCTTTTAGCAGCGGAAACCTGTGGAACAATGGGGCAAACCAATCCATGATTTCTGTGAATCAATCCGGTACATATTCTGTACAGGTCACCGGGGGAAATGGCTGTGTGGCTATTTCTACACCCATTCAGGTTCAGGTGTTTCCTTTGCCGGCTGCACCCGGCGTCACGGCTTCCGGTCCTCTTCAGTTTTGCGCTGGAGATAGCGTGGTGCTCACTGCTGGTTCCATTTCCGCCGGAGTACTTTGGTCCGATGGCGCTTCTTCTACACAAATTTCGGTCTTCCAATCCGGAAGTTATTCTGTGCAAAATATCGATGCGAATGGTTGTCTTAGCTTACCCAGTCCCGCCGTCGCCGTGATGGTTTTTCCTGCGCCGGTGCCTTCGGTGGTAACGCCCGTGGGGAACATATCCCTTTGTCAGGGTGATTCTGTTTTGCTTACGGCCAGTCCTTCTTTGAACATTGTCTGGACCAACGGGGTCACGCAAGCTACCCAATGGGTGCAACAACCCGGAACGTATCAGGCAGTGCATACAGATGCCAATGGTTGTAGCTCTACCTCATCGGCCGCTATTGTCCAGGTGCTTCCTTTGCCTGCCGCTCCTGTGGTAACGCCCGGTGGCCCGATTACTCAGTGCATTTCGTCTCCTGTTCTTTTATTCGCTTCGTCCAGTGGCCCCGTCACTTGGTCCGATGGAAGCACGGGAAACAATCTTTCGGTTTCAGCATCGGGAACTTATTTTGCCACGACCACCGATGTGAATGGTTGTACCAGCTTACCTTCTAACTCCGTACCGGTCAACTTGCTTCCGTTGCCGGCTACGCCATTGATTACACCGCTGGGCAATGCCAACATCTGTCCCGGTGGTTCTGTGGTATTGCAATCTTCGGCCGGAAATGCCACCGAATGGTCAAATGGCGCTACGGGCGGACAAATTATCGTTTCTCAATCCGGTACATTTACAGCTTGGGTGGTGTCTGCCGATGGTTGTACCTCGGTGGTTTCTTCGCCTGTGTTGGTACAACAAGTTCAGGAACCGCTTCCGCCCGTTATTTCGGCCAATGGTCCTGTTGCTATTTGCCCTGGCGATCAGGTGCAGATTCAAGCCAGTGCAGGTCCTGGGTTGGCGTGGAATCTGGGTGGAACGGGAAACCCGCTGGTGGTTTCACAGCCCGGAACGTATTTTGCCACGTTTACTGATACCAACGGATGCACCAGTGCTTTTTCTAATTTCATCAATGTGGTGCTTTTATCTGCGCCTAATCCTCCCATTATTCAGGCCAACGGTCCACTCAGTTTCTGCTCCGGCGGTCAGGTGACGCTTACTGTGCAGGGAAATAATCCTCAATGGAATACGGGCGCGCAAACTTCGTCTATTGTGGTGAATCAGTCGGGGACATTTTCCGCAACACTTTTGGGAACAAATGGTTGTAGTTCTGATTCTTCTATTTCGGTGGTGGTCCAGGTATTTCCGCTGCCTGTGGTCACGGCCACGGCGAGCCCTTCGGCAGCGTTTTACTGTACGACCGATCCGCTGGTCCAATTGTTGGCCCAACCTTCCGGCGGCACGTGGTCCGGAACCGGATGGAATGGCGCAGGCTTCTTACCCGCTTTGGCCGGCGTGGGAAATCATGTAGTCACTTATCAACTCCAGGATGCCAATGGATGCACCGGCGCATATAGCCTTTCGTTTGCAGTGCAGGATTGCAGCACCGGTTTCAATCAGGAAGAGCAGCTGGAATTATCCTTGTTCCCTAATCCCACGGCCGATGTCCTAAACATCATGTGGAACGAGCATTTGGCACCCACTTCCATGCAGATTTTCGACATCCGGGGCCGCTTGGTTCAGACAGTAAAAATTGAAGGAGATTCCACTTTCCAAATCTCCGTTAAAGATTGGCCTTCCGGTTCCTATCAAATCACATTTACGGGCGCTTTTGGCCAACGTACGCTGCCTTTCGTTAAATTTTAAACGATAAATCGGACATAAAAGTCCCATTCGGCATTTTACCATGTAACGCCGAAACCCTATCTTTGAAACAGGTGTTCTTCTGAAAACGAAGGCGCCTGTTTCTCTTTTACCCTCCTTCAATTTTATGTCTTTACAAGCCCTCGATACCTCCGTACTTCATCCGGGAGAATTGTTGCGTGTGTATCAGCAGCAAGTTCGTTTTCCATTGGAAAGCCAGGTGATTCAATTGGTCGGAACCTACGAACCCGGTAATCACCAGGCGTATGGCGGTTATTATTACGACAAGTTGCGGGACGTGCAGGAAGATCAGTTTATTCCAATAATGGTTTCTGCGCGTTATCGGAACGCTCTTTTGGCGGGGCATGTATGTACCGTTCGTGGCACCTTGCAGCGAAAATTACGTCAGGGAGCCATGATGTCGATTCACCTGGTGGTGTCTGGCGTGCAGGACATGGTGTTCATGGAAGAAAGCTCAGCGGAAAGTCAGGCTCGTGCGCAATTATTAGAAGCCCGACTGTCCCGGCCTTTTTATGATTTTGAAAAAATCATTCGGGAGAAAATAGCCAGTCAGGAGAAAGTTCAATTGGTGGTGATTACGGGTAAAACGTCCATTGTAGATCAGGAGTTTGAACAAGCCAAAGGCCCTTCTGACCATTGGTTGGACTTGCACTATTTGCATACTTCTATGCGCGACCCGCAACAATTGAAAGAAACGCTCATCATGGCCGAAGCGTTGCAACCGGATGCCGTGGTGCTCATGCGTGGCGGCGGCGAAGGGCTGGAGGTTTTCAACGATCCGGATTTATTGTCGGCCTTTATGGCCTTGCCTTTTTTATGGGCCACCGCTTTAGGACATGCCAAAGATGTGTTGTTTGCCAAACAGTTGGCCGATAAAACGTTTGATACGCCCACCGCTTTTGGCTTTTTTCTCCGGCAGGCAGTAGAAGCCAGCGTTTTGTCACGTGAAAATCAAAAAGCATTGCTCACCCGGGAAATTGCCGCTTCCTTTCAACAGCAAATCGCAGTTCAAACGGAACAAAATCAACGTTTAACGGAATTGCTGAACCAACGGGAAGCGGTGGTGGAAAATATGCAAAAGGAAGCCGGAAAACAGTTTGCCCTGCAGCAAGAACAAATGCAACAGCACCAGCAGGAATTGCTCCAAATCCGCGGCCAAATGGCTTTGGATCGGGAAAAAGGAGAAGCCGACCTGAGGAAGTTGCGCCAACAAAACAAAAACCTGGCCCTGGCCTTACTCGTCATCGCAGCTTTGGGACTAGCCGGTTGGCTCCGTATATGGTTGTTTTAAATGGTTCAGGGCGGAGAAACCACCTGCAATTCCATCAATACACCGGAGGTGGTATGTCTCTTGGGAACACAAATGGTGCTGCCGGCAGGTAAACGAAGCGGAAGTTGTACCCGCAAACTTGGATCCCCGGCGCCATTTTGTGGCCCGCTTTTCTCCGAAGCCGGCGTGAAAATTAACGTCATCTGATTGATGCGCAAAGTCCGTTCCTTATAAGGCACAAAGTCGGAGAAACCACAAAAATCCGCAGGTTTTCCGGCAAAAGTCGTGGACTTTTCCCCCGCATCCATGAAAATTTCCAAAATAAGGGCTTCATGGCCTTTGGGAAGCGTGAACGATTGGCCTTCTTTCAGAAACATCAGGCTTTTTTCGCCAATAGCCGTCATTTGGGCAGATAAAGTACCCGCCAAACACAGGGCGCACAAAACCACTTGTATTTTTTTCATAGGGTTAAAATAGGGAAAATGTAAAACATGGCCAATGCAATCCCGATAACGGATTCGCCTGCCTGTCCGTTATTCCCACCAGGTTTTTACATAAAATCTTTTGTATGGCGCCCAAACCACGCCAGATTCGCCCAAACGATACGGCAGGTCTTTGCCAACGGATTCGGTGGTGTGAATTTCCAGCCGCACTTGTGTGCGTGTGCCTCCCGCAATGCGAATGTCCAGGGGCACATCCAACGCGCCACGGGTGATTTTTTCTTTTACATGCGCCACAATTTTGGCCCGCATTTCCAAACAATCGAACGCCGTACCCTCGCAGGAAAAAGTATAGTCGGCCATGCCGTCGAACTGATTCCATTCTGGTGCTTCTACGTATAAAAGCCGCTGGTCCGCCAGCATCTCCCGAAACCCTTTCCTTGCTGTCTGCATATTGGGGAAATCTAAAACCCTGACTTTAGGTGTTTTAGAAATATCTAAAAAGGGTCGCAGGCTGTTTACGTCGAATGAAAATGTTTTTCCACGCCAAACAATGGTGCCACAAGCCAGCGATACACGCAACCTTTCACCCAAGGTGTCCTGGGCTGTTTTCATCCATATATCATAGTGGATTCCACAGCGGTTGCTCATTTGGGTTTTAGTGGTGTCGATGGCCTCTAAAAATTGGATCATGGCCTGGTGGTCGCGCAAAAAAAACTCTCCCAGCGTATCTGCAAAACTCGGGCTTTGCTCCGTATGGCGCATGCCAATCATCAGGTTTTGCCCCCAAATCCAAGTGCTCAGACATAGGCTGAGGACTATTATGAATTGGTTTTTACGCATGTTGCATATGGGTTAGCGCTGCACCAATAAATCCGACAAACAAGGGGTGCGGATGGTCCACGGTACTTTTATATTCCGGATGAAACTGGCTGCCAATAAAAAAAGGATGGTTTTCAATTTCTACCAATTCCACCAGTCCGGCTTCCGGATGCACCCCGGCGGCCTTTAATCCTGCCGCTTGCAAGGCCGGCAAAAATCGGTTGTTCAACTCATAACGGTGCCGGTGTCGCTCAGAAATAAACGTTTTTCCATATAGCTTTTCGGCAAGGCTGTTGGGGGTTAAAGTACAATCGTAACTTCCTAATCGCATGGTGCCGCCTTTGGCCACTTGCTCGCCCTGACCATCCATGAAATCGATGACCGGATGTTGGGTTTCTATGTGAAATTCCGTGGAATGGGCGTCTGTCCATCCCAGCACATGTCTGGCAAATTCAATTACGGCGCATTGCATGCCAAGACAAATCCCGAAAAACGGAATCTGCTGCTCACGGGCGTAGCGAACCGCTTCAATTTTTCCTTCAATCCCGCGATGGCCAAATCCCGGAGCCACTAAGATGCCGTGCACTCCTCCTAACTTTTCTCCAACATTTTCCCGGTTGAGCTCCTCGGAATGTACCCAGCGGATTTTTACCCGTGTTTTATGGCTCACGCCACCGTGTATCAGCGCTTCGTGAATGGATTTATAGGCATCTTTCAGCTCGATGTATTTTCCCACCAGGGCAATGTCTACTTCGGTTTCCGGATTTTTTAAATCGTGTAAAAAGCTTTTCCACTGCCGCAAGTCCGGTGCATCATATCCCGTAAGTTGGAGCTTTTGCATCACCACTTCGTCCAAACGTTCGGCCTGCATCATCAGGGGAACATCGTAAATGGACTCGGCATCGATACATTCAATAACAGATTCCTGGCCCACGTTACAGAAAAGGGCAATCTTTTTTCGAATTTCTTCCGACAAGGGATATTCGGTTCTGCACGCCACAATTTCCGGCTGCACACCTTGTTCCAGCAAGGTTTTTACGGCGTATTGCGTGGGTTTGGTTTTCAGTTCTCCGGCTGCTTTCAAATAAGGAACCAGGGTTAGATGAATTACCAATCCGTTTTGTGGCCCCAGTTCATATTTGAGCTGGCGAACGGCTTCGATATAAGGCAGCGATTCAATGTCGCCCACCGTTCCGCCAATTTCGGTGATAATAACATCGTATTCACCATTTTGTGCCAAAAGTCCAATGCAGCGTTTGATTTCGTCGGTAATATGGGGAATCACCTGTACCGTTTTTCCTAAATAATCGCCGCGCCGTTCCCGGGAAATCACGGTTTGGTAGATGCGGCCGGTGGTCACGTTGTTGGCCTGGGAAGTGGGCACACCCAGAAAACGTTCGTAATGCCCGAGGTCCAAATCGGTTTCCGCGCCATCTTCGGTGACAAAACATTCGCCGTGTTCGTAGGGATTCAAGGTGCCCGGATCTACATTGATATAGGGATCCAGTTTCTGAATGGTCACGCGAATGCCCCGTGCACGTAATAGTTTCCCCAAAGAGGCGGAGATAATCCCTTTTCCCAGTGAAGAAGAAACCCCGCCGGTTACGAAAATAAATTTTGCTTTAGATGGCATGTCGTTCGTATTTACCTACGGGATGCAAAGGTAAGGATTTTCACCCGTCTTATGGGCGAATGCGCCTTCGCTTCCGGGAAATAAAAAAGGCTGCCGAAATTCCGACAGCCTCCAGTTCGTTGGGGTGAAAACTTAGGGTTTTACCACTTTTACTCGTGCCAAAGGATGGAAATCGGTTTGTACCAATACGGTGTAAGCACCAGCTGCCCAGGTTTGGGTGGACAATGTGTTGTTGGCCTGCTCCGTGCGAATGTCCTGAATCATGCGGCCTTGCATGTCGTACACGCGAATGCGCACAGGCTGATTCATTTCCTCCAGATTTACATGAAGTTGTTCCGCAGCCATGGTGGGGAATACTTTTACCAAGTGGCTGTTTTCCAAATTGTTTACGCTGGCCGGGAAGGTGAAACTGATGTCATCCAGAAACAATTCTGAATTTTCCTGACCTACGCTGCCTTGCAGGTTTACAAGGTTGTATCCGCCGGAAGAACAAAGGATTACATTCACGGAATCCGGTGTGTCGTTGGTCAGATAATTAATGGTAAGCACTTCCTGGGTGTAGGTGGTTACAGCATTGCGTACCACGTTGCCAGCTGTTCCTACGACAATGCGCTGTTGGTTTAGGGCATCCCATTTGGTGAATTCTACGTAAAAAGCCGCAGAGTCGCCATTCACCGGATTATACTTGTACCAGAAATCCAAAGACGTAGGGCGGAAAGCATACGCACGACCAAGGGCAATGGATTGGGTTGGCACATCCACGTCACCGGTTCCGATATAACCCGGAATCAGGATGGTGCCGAGCAATTTGGTTTGTACCCGTGCAGAGTAGGTACCATTGTGTACATCGGCCGCATTAGTTACGCGGAAGCAGGTAGCTGGCGCAAGTGGAGCCGTCAAAATGCCGTTCAAAGACCTTAAGAAATTTTGTGTGCGGTCTGTGTTGGGACCCAAATCCAGGTAAGGACCATTTAGCCCTTGGTATTGATTCCAGATTTCTACGTCACCATTTACAATGTTTTGTGCACTTACTTGCAAGCCAAGAGAAAGTGCTACTGCAGAAAGGGTAAGCAGTTTTTTCATAGTATTTGTTGTTTTGGGGTGTTCTTTATCAAAAATGATGCCGAATTAGAATTTCACCGAAACCTGCAGGGTAGTGAGTCGGGGTGGGGCAATGCCCAGCGGCCTTACACTGTACTCTTCGTTCAGGATATTATCCACGATAAAGGCGAATCGGTAGTTTTTGTATTGAACGGCCACACGGGCGTCGAACACCCAGGCACCGGCGCCTTGTCTGGCAAGGAATTGCGGGAGAGATGCAAAAGGAGTTCCGGTGGCAAAAAAGAAATTATCCAATTGCCTCATGGTGCTGTAATATCTGGCAGAAGCCCCGAACGACAGCCATTTCCAGGTAAATTGCGCATCGGCCCGCACGAGGTGTTCGATCCGATATTTTAAAATGCCCTGCTGTCGAATGGTGGTGTCGGAAATGGTGTTGTTGTAAGAAATGTAAAAAGTATCTACATCTCCTGTAATATAGTTTTGGGATAAATAGCTGCCGAAGTTTTTATCCGGTTCCATGGTTTGCGGAAGGGAATAGGTGTACCCCATGTTCAAATCCAATTGTGCTTTTTTGCCTAAGCGAATGTTGGCGAAGGCCATGGCTTCAACGCCACGGATTCGGGCCCGGCCTGTGTTGTAAAAGCGGAAACCGGAAGGTGCCAGGTTAGAGTTTTCAAAGGCAAATTCCACATAGTCTTTGTATTCCTGCCAAAATCCAGCGAGGTCAAAAAAGCCTTTCACCGATTTTCCCATTTTAAACAATTGTTTGATACCAATTTCTGCGGACCAGGATTCTTCCGGTCTCAGGTTTGGATTGGCAAAAAAGCCGGAACCACCGGAGCTTACAGAGATAAATCGTTCGCCAATGGTGGGGAAACGGAATCCCTGACCGATACTTGCCCGGACATATGTTCCTTGTGTGAGGCGGAAGTTGGAGCCCACTCGAAAGACGGGACGATTGGCGGTATAATCCAGCAATTTGAAATATTCCCAGCGTGCGCCACCGGTGAGGGTCCATCGTTTCCACATGACTTTTTCCAATTGGGCATAAGCCGCCACATTCATGGCTGTGGACACGGAATCTCCTGTGCCATTGGAGGCAAATACGCCACCTTTAGACCAGGTATGGTTGATGCTGACGCCGCCAGTGAAGGTGAGATTTTTGGTGAGAAAAGGTAAAAAATCTGTTTCCGTGAGGTTTCGGGAGAATTGATATTCTGCAAAAAGGGTTCTGGCACGGGTGTCTTGCGCCAGGCGGTCTACGTCGGCGGGCGATCCTTTTACATCGCCATCGCTCCAGCTTTGAAACCAGCGGGCACGTAAAATATGGCTGGTTCCCTTTTTCCCGCGGTACATCACGTAGGGGTCGATGTACAGCATGGAATTCCGGAAGTTGGTTAAAGAACCGGAGCTCATGCGGTAAATATTGGTGTCGGCATCTTGCCAAAAGAAACTTTGTCCTTCTTGCATGTACAGCACGTTACCGTTTAATCCGAAAGAGAGCCCTTCGATGCTTTTTAACCTGAATCTGGTATTGAAATTCACGCGGATCGATTTTTCATATTCACCGCGGTTGGTGCGGGTAGAATCGAAATCACCGAGGGTTGGAATTTGTGATTTCACGGGTTCACCGCCGCGGAAGCCATCGTCCCACAGGGCCTGACCACCCACTACGAAATCCATTTCGAGTTTTTGGTCTTTGGTTTTAAAAATCCGGGAATGGTAAAAATTGGCTCCGGTTTTCAGCGGGTTAAAGCCAGTCCACGGGGTTTTGTACGAATCACGCGGACGGTTCCAGGTGCCGGCGAAAAAGGTGACTTTGGTTTCCGGTTTGGGTCCGGGAAAAGCGGTTCGGATATTAATGACGCCATTGGACGCGCCGGAGCCATAGAGCACAGAAGACGCGCCTTTCACCACTTCAATCTGGTCCATGTTTTCCATGGGATAAAAGCTCCAGACGGGGCGTCCGGCGTCTCCGCGCACCAGTGGCATGTCGTCGATAAGAATCATAACCCGGCTTCCAAGTCCGGAAGAAAAGCCTGATCCACCGCGGATTTGAGGTTCCGCATCCACAATGGCGACGCCGGGAATTTGCTCGATGGCGGCTTCTGCACTGGTCGCATTTCTGTTTTGAACCAAGCTGGGCTTTACCAGGGAAATGGATACTGTGGATTCTTCAAGTTTGGTTGGGTTTCGACTTTCAGAATAGACCACCTCGTTGAGTTCGAGGGAAGAGGGTTCCATGTGAAGGTCTAAAAACAGAATTTCCCCTGCTTTCAAGGTCACTTCTTTGGTAACGCGGGTGTAACCTACGGCGGAAAAATGTAGGTTATAGGTACCCGGTACATTTTCTAAACGGTAAAAACCATTGAAATCTGAAATGGCTCCCTTGATGGACGTTCCGTCTGGCACCTGATTTTCCTGGCCTGGTTTGCTCAAGTACACGGTGACCAACGGAATGGTTTCCCTGGTGGACGCATCGAAAATTTTTCCTTGAATGGAACCATTTTTTGTTTGTCCCCAAAGGGTTCCACAAAAAATGATGGCCCATACCATGCCTACCCACACCATTATATTTTTGCGCATGCTGTCTCGTCTAAGTTTTCGGGTACGAAATTGAGAATTTTTTTGATTTCGACGCAGAGGAATGTGTCGGCCGAAGTTTTTCATCTTTTTCGGGTATCTCTTTTCAATCGCGGACGCCAAACCATTCCATGTTCGGAAGCGGGAAAAATTGCGATTGATAGTTGGAAGGAAGTAGTTGGGGATGGAAAGGTTCAATTTTGGCCCATCGCGCCACGAGGCCACCGGCTTTTTTTTCGGTGCCATGGATATGGGAAAAATGTTGAGGTTGAAGGATTTTCATGCCGGGTTGAAGCCAGGGAATGCCACCGGAAATGGTGCCGCCCAGCCACCAGGGCAAGGTATATTTTTGTAATCCGGTGAGCCAAAGGTCGGCACCCGGCTCCGGTTTGTCTTTGGAGGGTTTCCAGCCATGAGGCGAATACAATAGTCGTTCACCCGTGTCTGGCGTATGAAATTCAAAAAGGCTATGTAAAAGCGAATGACCGTATTTCCGGATTTGGATGGGGCCAGAATGCCATTGTCTGTTCTTTTTTTCTAGACCCAACACGCGTTTGTTTCCGAGTTGCTGCAAGGTAGGTGCATGAAAGTGATCGGTAAAAGGATGGGAAATGAAAATGTCGAATTCGTTTGGTAAAGCCTCAAAGCCAGGAGTATATGCCGGAAGAGATTGATTAGAAAACCAGGGGGCTAAATCTGTCTGACTTCCCATCAGCCACGGATCTACTACCAGATGGTGCTGGTGATGTCTGACCAAAAAGGAGCAGTCCTCATTGAGCCGCAACCATTCCATGGCTTAGGATTTTGAAGGAAACCAGGGAATCAGACAAGACACTTTTTTTACATAAGCGGCGTATCCGGGTTTATGTTTTTTCTGTCTTTTTTCCATCATGGGGATGCTCACTCCCACAAAAAGTAAGGTCATGGCCACGGCACCTATGCCGGTCCATGCATAGGCGGGATTGGCGGCTATGGCAAAAAGGAAAATGCCCCACCAGAAAAGCAATTCACCGAAATAGTTAGGATGCCTGGAGTATGCCCATAAGCCTTTGTCCATGGGGCCGTCACCTTTTAAAAAGTGGCGGAACCGGTACATTTGCTCATCGGAAATGGTTTCAATCACAATGGCCGACAGGGTGAGGGTAGCGGCCAGTAAATCCAGGATGTTCAATGGCGCATCGGAAGGCCATGGATTCACTAAAGCTATAAAAGGAAGGCAACCTGCGAATACCAAAAGGGTAGGAAAGTAGTGAATGCCAAGGAAAGAAACGGTCCAATACCATGCGCCGGTCGATTTTCGGAAATCCACATACCGCCAATCTTCATGGTGCAGTCCCTGCCAACTGCGTGCCCAGTTAAACGTTAAGCGCCACGCCCAGAATCCGACCAAAACGGCCACAATAAGCACACGAATCCAAGCCGCACGGGTGGCTAAATCCATTTGAGGAGAAATGTTTGGATGCATCCAAAATCCCAATAAAAAGGGAGGAGCAATGGACCAATAAGGATCGTAAAATGAGGAATTATTGAATCCAAGAGAAAAAATAAAAATAATGACAGTGGCCACGGTGTCCAGGATGAGCACTTGCCAAATTGGATCCAGGTTTCCCAGGTATGGAAGTGCGGTCCACGCGCCTAAAAAAGCTCCTACATACGCGAGGAACATCCATAAAAAGGCCTGTGCACCGGCTTGTTTCGTATAATTCGCCATGTTTTATGCGAGTTGAAGATCCAATTTTTCAATGAACGTGGACACCTCCGGAAACCGTCCTGAGAGGTCTTCCAGTTTTTCCTGGGACGTGTAAGGCGTGCGTACTTTTTCCCTGATCCTTACTTCGCATTGCAAGGTCAGAAAATCATTTTCCAGTTGTTGTCCTAAATATTTTAAAAGGTCCTGACGGATTTGGTCGAGATCCGGTTCTTGTCCTTTGTGCGTCAGGGGAAAGACAATGGTGAGTCCGTCGGCCTGAAGTTCCGGTTCGGCTTGTAAAAGGATGCTGGCGAGCAAACTGCGGTCTTGATCGCGCAATTGTTGGGCAAAGTTTTTCCAGGATTGAATGAGTTGTCCGGCATTTACGGCAGCTTTCAGGGTGGGCACCGTGGCGGCTTCTTCCGCCTTTTTTTCCCGAAGTTGTTTTAGCGAAAGCGTTCTGGGCTGGCTGGCAGGTTTTGCGGACGCCATAGATGTGGTTTCCGGGACTGGCTGGCCAGGTTTTGTTGTTTCGGTGGTTTCAGCTGTAGCCGTAAGTTGGGCCGTTGGCGCAGCCGCCGGGGCTGGAGCCGCAGGACGAGGCGTGGGCGCGCTTGTGGCCGGTCTGGCCGTGGCTTGTCCCGAGGTGTTTTGTTGTAAAGTTGGTGCAGGCGCAGGCGATTCAGAACGTCCGGCAGAACCGGATGAACCCAATAAACGTGCAATGCGAAGCAGGGTGATTTCCACCAATAAGCGCTTGTTTTGCACCGTTTTGTATTGATTTTCTGCCTGATGTGCTATTTCCAGGGCTTCCAGTAAAGCGCCGGAAGGCAGTGCCCCGGCCTGGCGCTGATAATGGGCGCGGGCCGTTTCTCCCACTTCCAATAAGCGAGCTGTTTTCACGTCTTGCACCATCAGCAAATTGCGGAAGTGTTCAGAAAGTCCGGACAAGAAATGGCCTCCTTCGAAACCCAAATTCAAGATTTCATGAAAGGTGAGCATCAGCCCTGAGCGATCTCCCTGGTGCGCCTGATCGGTAATGGTAAAATAGTAGTCGTGATCCAGGATATTAAGGTTGTCTATGACATCCTTATAATTGAAAGAGGATCCGGCAAACGTAACAATCCGGTCGAAAATGGATAAGGCATCACGCAGGGCACCATCTGCTTTTTGAGCAATCACATGTAAGGCATCCGGGTCTGCTTCAATGTTTTCTTTTACCGCAATCCGAGACAGATGGCCAGCAATATCGTCAATGGTGATGCGGCGAAAATCGAAGACCTGGCATCGGGATAAAATCGTAGGTAAAACCTTGTGTTTTTCCGTGGTGGCCATTATGAAAATGGCATGTTTGGGCGGTTCTTCCAGGGTTTTTAAAAAAGCATTGAAGGCCTGAGAAGTGAGCATGTGCACCTCGTCGATGATATAGATGCTGTATTTTCCGACTTGCGGTTGAATGCGGACTTGTTCAATTAACTGGCGGATGTCGTCGACCCCGTTGTTCGAAGCGGCATCCAGTTCGTGGATATTGAAAGAATGAGAGGTGTTAAAGCCTTCACAGGATGCGCAGCGGTTGCAGGGTTCAATGGAATCGCTTAGGTTTTCGCAATTGAGCACCTTGGCCATGATTCTTGCGCAGGTGGTTTTACCCACACCTCTTGGGCCACAGAATAAAAAGGCATGGGCAATTTTTCCACTTCGAACAGCATTTTGCAAAGTACCCGTAATGTGTAACTGACCGACCACATCGTCGAAAGTCTGAGGTCTGTATTTTCTGGCTGATACAATAAAATCTTGTCCCATGATGCGCTTCTTACTTGCACAAAGGTAACCAACGGAAGCGGAAAACATATCTGATTTTTTACCTTTTGCCTGTGGGTCTTTTAAGCAGTTTTTAAAAACAAATCAGGCGTTGGAGAAACGATAAAAAGGGGTGAAAATGTGGAAAGTGATGTGATTTGAACAGGTTGAAGTTATGGGTGTAAATGGTCTGAAATCCGGGACGTTCATGCCGTCTTTCCCAGAAAAATCTTACCTTCGGGGCTGTACATGCAGTTCGCGTATCCATTGGCCCTTTGGGGTTTGTTGGCCTTGGCCATTCCCATCATCATCCATCTGATTCATTTCAGAAGGTATCAGACCTTTTTCTTTCCGAATACCATGTTTTTGCTTGAGGTTCAGGAGGAAAAACGTACGCGCAGCCGATTGCGCCGATGGCTCATTTTGCTATCGCGTCTGGCGCTCATCACCATGGTGGTGTTGGCATTCGCAGAACCTCGCTGGCCAGGCGCGTGGGATGCATCCAAAAATCCGGGCGGCCGGGTGGTGTCCATATACATAGACAACGCATTTGCCATGGAAGCCGAAGGACCACAGGGATCCTTACTGGATCAGGCCATGCGCACCGCGACCAATTTGGTGCAGGCACTTCAGCCCAACGACCGGGTACAAATTCTGACCAATGAATTTTCTCCGGAATCCTATCGCTGGCTCGATCCCATGGAAGCCAGACAAAGAATTGCGTCGATTGTTCCAACCGCGCAGCACCGCACCCTGGACGATATTTTGCTCCGGCAACAAGATCTTTTGACTCCTGAAGGCGGAGGCCGGGCTTTTCTTTTTTCCGATTTCAGAAAAGGGTTTGCTTCAGTGCCTACGTTGCCCTCCGACACTTTGAATCATTTCGCGCTTTTTCCACTGCGCCCTAACGAACTCAAGAATTTATTTGTAGACAGCGTTTGGTTTGCCCAACCCGATCGCCTACCCGGTGGCGAAGCCCAATTGTACGCTCGCCTTCAAAACATTGGTCCCGACGCGTATACCGATTTACCCGTTTTATTGCGCATCAACGGAGAAGCAGCCACGCCGGCCACCGTATCTATTCCTGCGCAGGGAGAGGCCGAAGCCCTTTTTACCTTTCGTTTTCCCGAGCCCGGCTGGCATACAGCTACCCTTGAAGTTGAAGATGATGCCCTGCGGTTCGACGATGCGTTTTTTTCCGCGTTTCAGGTGCGGAAAGAGATTCGGATTGTGGAGCTTCATGGTTCTCAGGCGCCCGATTATTTTCAGCGTTTATTCGGCAGAGACTCCCTTTTTACCTTTGAGCGATTTCCCATACAACGCTTAGATCAGGGAAAACTTCCCCAGAACGATTTGATTTTATTACATGGTGTGGAGGATCCTTCGTCCGGTTTAAGCGCCGCTTTGAGCGAAGCCGTTTTACAAGGTGCTACGGTCGTGATTGTTCCGCCATCACAAGTCGAGTCCGCGGCCTATGCCGCCCTTGGCAACGCGGGATGTCCTGTTTTTCTAGGAAAAGACACGGCCAGAACCACTTTTGCCCCCCTGAATGCAGATCAGCCATTTTTTTCCGATGTGTTCGACCGGATTGATCCACGCATGGACATGCCGAAGTTTTTCCAAACATTCCGCGTACAAAAGCCGCTTCAAAGCATTGAACAAGTGTATTTACGGTTTCAAAATGGTTCGCCGGCGCTTGCTGCATATCCCAAAGGAAAAGGGAAGTGGGTGGTGATGGCTGCGCCCATACAGGAGCCATTTTCAAATTTTACCCGACATGCCTTGTTTGTGCCCGTGTTCTATAAATTGGCCTTTCAGAGCATTCGATCTTATCCACTTTATTTCTTCCTGGGAGAGACCCAAGGCTTTCCTGCTCCGGCAGTTGGCGAGCAGCAAGACCCTGTTTTTGAGTTACAACACCAAAATTCAGGACGCACCTTCATTCCTGCACGTAAAATGGTGGGTGGTCAATGGACTTTGTGGCTGGATGATCAGGTAACTGATCCAGGGTATTATTCCCTTCAGTACCAGAAAAATATACAAGCCATTTTTGGTTTAAATATTCATCGTGGCCAGGCACAATTGGAACCCGTTTCTACAGAAGCATTAACGAGTTTGTTTCAAAATCAAGGTGTACCGCATGTAGAAGTGGCCGCTACGGGTTCGGTCGAAGATGCCATTCAAACGCTGAAAGCCGACGCGGGAACCGCTTTATGGCGCTGGTTTGTTTTGGCGGCCCTCTTTTTCCTTGTCTGCGAAATGCTGCTCATACGTTTTTGGAAACCTTGATGTCCGGTGATTTGGACGCTTTGTGGCATAAGCTTTTTGCGGAAAAGGCCTATTTCCCATTGCGTTTCGTTTTTAAGAGCGTAAGTTGGATTTTTGGGAAAGCGCCATTCGGGTCGGTCGTTTTGGGTTAGCACCCGCCCCCTCTCGTGGAGAAGTTATGACCTGCGACAGGAATTTTTCGGCCATTCACCGATTAAAATCGGCTCGCCATTTTATGGTCCTTTTCACAGAATCCAAATGGAAAATTTCTTGAAGACGGAAGTTTGAGACGTATTCAGGGCGTTTCAGGGGTCGGTTCTCCCGGGGGCCACCACTCCTCCTCCCCAGGCGACAAGCTACAAAATTCTCACCACCTGAGTCGGCAATTAAACGTTTATAAACGGATAAAATCGGCTCACCATTTTATGGTTCTTTTCACAGAATCCAAATGGAAAATTTCTTGAAGACGGAAGTTTGAGACGTATTCAGGGCGTTTCAGGGGTCGATTTCCCCGGGGGCCACCACTCCTCCTCCCCAGGCGACAAGCTACAAATTTTCCCTCACCTGAGTCGGCAATTAATCGTTTATAAACGGATAAAATCGGCTAGGGGAGAAGCTGCTGCCGTTGAAGCCTATTGAGGACTTCAAGGCTGTCCATTGGTGAGATTGATCTTTTAATTTTTGTCCGAAGAATGGGAAGAAAAGAAAATCCATCCATGCAGACCACGCATGCCTTCGGAACGGATTTTTGAATTGGATTATGTCTGTTCATCGGTCGGAAGCAGCTTGAAGTTCAGGGTTTTATTCCTAAACTTTCCGCGGACAAGTTACGACCTCCGACAGGAGTTATTCGGCCATTCACCGATTAAAATCGGCTCACCATTTTATGGTTCTTTTCACAGAATCCAAATGGAAAATTTC
>CAZOEO010000025.1:0-22190 GCA_964578885.1 uncultured Candidatus Competibacteraceae bacterium
CTTCAACGCATCTTTCATGCTTGGCTCTACGAACCGCACGAAAGCTTAGCTGTTGGCGGTAGTTTTTACTCACCACTAGCTATAAAATAATATTCCTCATTAGTGTTAAAATATCTTTCAAATTCAACCTCATTAATCGGTTGTTTGTTTTTAATAAATGATTGAAGAGTGTATATTTTCAACCCTATTTCATTTGAGATAAAATTGTACACATCAAAAGGGGATGTCCCATAGTAGTCACTAGCCCCTTTTCCGCATTCAAATATAACGATGGGCTTATTCATTTTTAACAAATTTTTTGCACCTTTCAAAACACCAAGTTCTCCACCTTCAACATCAATTTTAATTAAATGAATTTTTTCATTTAGTGGAATAATTTCATCCAATGTTTTTAAGTCTACTTTTATTTCTTCAATTTCTGGATTTGTAATATCATATCGTCTTTTCTTTATTCCACTGTATGCTGGTGCATTTTTGACAAGCTGAAATGTGGTTTCACCACTACTATCCGAAAGTGCATAAGGAAAAATCTCCACTTTATATTTATTTTTCAATTCAATAAACAGATAAGGAATTGGCTCAAAAGCATAATGTTTTCCTTCAGGTGCATAATTAAGTATTAAATCTAATATTTCACCTTTGTGACAACCTACATCAATGCAATTGTTATTACTCTTTACATATTTCTTTAATATTATTCTTGTAAGTCTGTCGTATTTAAGATTTTTGGTTAAATCTAAATGAAGTGAAATAAGTATTTTTCTAAGAGTGTCTTTGATAATGCTCATAAAAATTATTTTAGTTGAAGCTCGCGCATGAGCCACATGAGTTCCAGGTTGCGTTTGCATTCCTTTTAGAGTTGTCGGCTGGAACGGATACGGTTGAGGTAGCCGTAAATGAAAAGGCGAAGCAGAGTTCCAGGATGGTAAGCCGGCCGGCCATTTTCCTCATAATCGACCTTAAACCCAAGTTCGGACAGGTTCTGCTATCCACGAACAAGTCAATTAGACGCACTTCATTATCGGCATCGACATGCGTATCCAGGCAATACATCTCCCACTGATTTCGAGGTTTTCCTTGGATAAATTTCATAAATAAAAATACCGATTTAAAGGGAGAAATGGGCAACAAATAGCCTGAAATTTATTAACAATTGAAATGTTTAAATGGGAGGTTATTAGACAGTCTGACGTTAGCGGTAATTATTCTTGACAGTTATTGCTATTACGTTAAGGCATCCCATAACGACAAAAAATGAGAAAAATAAAATCCCGTTTATAAGGACATTAAAATCCATCTTTATCAGAGCGACTAAACCAAAAACAATAACTGCAATGACATAAGAAATACCAAGCCACTTCCAATCAATAGATTTTACAATATTTTGTATCATTTTATAGACTCTTTAAGTGCTTCGGGCAACATCAATAAAAACGGTAAACATCTATCCCAATAAAGGGCATAGTAATTATATCCCAATGCAATGTTTTGATAATAATCAGGACGATTATCCCAAAAATATTTTTCAGAATTTATAGACCAAGCCGACAAACCAAGTTTAGACACCAAAAACCATTTTTCAAGCAAACGTGCAGACCGACCATTACCATCCATAAATGGGTGAATTTTTGCAGTCCATAAATGAATCATTGAAGCATAGTAAAAAACCTCTTTGTAAGACAAATCCCGTTTCAATAATACTGAAATATCAGCAAACAACTTGTTTAATTCTTCATTCACAAATTGTGGCTCGACTGCTAAATAAACAGGCTTAAGTGATTTTGAATCGTGAACACCAACTTGTTGCTTTCTGACTTTTCCTCGTAAATTAACAGGCAATAAAGTTTTAGCAGAAATTTCGTGAGTTTTCAAGAAATTAGTTTTGTTCAGGTTGTTTTCAGAGGCAAACTTGTATGCTTTTACTAAATCTTCAATCTCTTGCACTTCTTTTTTCTTTGGAAAACTTTTATTTCCTCTGTTTCTAAAAAAGCTGTTTGCATCAAGAGTGTTACCCTCAATTTTAGACGAGTAAAGCGAAGAAGCTATTAGATAATATTCAAAATCATCAGTTGTAAATGTTGACTTTGACCTTAATTTATGGAAAACCTCTAACCAATCAATTTTGCACTTTGACGAGTATTTATCAAGGTATTCGGGCGATATAAATTTCAAGTGTTTTCCCATAGGACAAATTTACTATTTTTGAGCATATATAACTACCGCTAACAGCTAAGCTTTCGTGCGGTTCGTAGAGCCAAGTATGAAAGTTGCGTTGAAGGAAACCGTTGCCCGCCCTTCCCTATGGGTTTTACAATGTAGCATGTGAGTTGTGGCTGGCAGTCAAACGACTGCCGAACTTTTTTTAGCCGCTTTAGGGCTTCACAATAAGCGATTTTACTCGCATAGAGGCATACCGCCCCCTACCCATATCGTTAATTCACGCTACAGGAAAATAATTTTTTGGCCCCGCCCAAAACCCAGGCAGGTGGGCCACGGCCGTCGAAGTTTTCAAGTGTAATGAGCTTGCCTTTTTTGCAACAGGGACAGCGGCGATGTAAAGTTTGTGCAGCAGCGGGAGTGTTTATTTGCAAGTTTCATTTCAGGCAGGCGTTATGACGAATCGGAATACACTTTGAAAAGAAAAATCTCTTTTTATGAGGTTTTTGCGGTACATGCTATGTCTTTAAAACCCATTGGTTTTAAAGAAAATAATTTGTAAAATTGGTTTTAGTTTTTGACCAATCATCTAATCCAATTCCATTGAAGAAGACCACGATATATGGAATATAAACGCAATTGCGTTTATAGGAATGTTATGCCTAATTATAATAAAGACAACAATAAATGATAACATCACTATTCTTAAGACATTTCAAGATATACAAAGGAATTACCTTTATCCCTATTTCAGAAGGATGTGGTTTTTCAAGTTTAATTGGAGAAAATGGCGTTGGAAAAAGTTCAGTTTTAGAAGCTTTAGATTTTGCAATTAATAGGAAAAACAATTCTGAATGGCCTGTCAATAATGAAGCTAAAAACGAAGGTGGTTTAAGTGGAACTAACATTCCTTTTATTGCGCCCATTTTAGTTCTCAAGAAGGATTCTTTAAAAAAATCCAAAAAGGAGGACCTTGAAAATTATGAGAAGGCACTTAAACTTTCAAACTTTCTATGGAATACAAAAATAAAAACTAAATCAGCTGCATTAGATGATTTTTATAAACACAGAGATGAATTAAAACAGAACTTCTCAGAGGAAGAACATTTGCTTATAATTATTGGAAAAAAATATAATGAAGCCGGAATATTTTTTGGTTCATATCACAATTACATAGATTTTGTAACAGAAAATCCAGCCATAAAACCAACAGAAGAAGAAATCCAAAAGTACTTTAAAGGATTTTATGAGTACATCATTTCGCACTATTCCTACATCTATATTCCAGTAGAAACAGACGTGCATACTTATACGAAACTTGAAACTCAAGATATGCAAAAACTAATGGATAAGAATATTCAACTAGAAATTGAAAATGCCATTAGACCAGGAACTCTGAAACAAATTAATAAGGATTTAGACAATTTCGTAAAAGAGATAGAAGGAATTTTAGAGATTTATGAATACAAAGGGCATTTCAAAAATAATTTAACAATGCCTGACTTAGTTTCTAAGATAATTGAAGCATATTTCTCGATTAAAATATTGAACCGAAAAGTTGATGGAAAGCGAATACCAGTGAGCGAACTTAGTTCAGGTGAAAAACGGAAAGCACTTATTGATGTCGCATATTCATTCCTATTAAATAATTCTGATAGAGAATCAAACATAATTCTAGCAATTGACGAACCTGAAGCATCTTTACATATTTCATCTTGTTACAGTCAATTCGAAAAACTAATTGAGCTTGGCAAATACAATCATCAAGTTATAATATCAACACATTGGTATGGTTATTTGCCGATTGTTACAAATGGAAGTGCGACATCAATAAAAAAGAATAACAAAAATGAAATAACTATAGACTATTTCAACCTTTTCAATTATCGCGAAACCATAACTCAATCAAGAAAACATATTAAAGGTGTATTGCCTGTTGATTACAATATCAAAAGTTACAACGACTTGGTTCAATCAATTGTTTTTTCTGTAATTCAAGACACTCCTTACAATTGGATAATATGCGAAGGTTTATCCGAAAAAATATACTTTGAGGAAATATTCAAGGAAGAACTTGAAAAGAAAAACTTAAGAATTCTTCCTCTAGGCAGTTTTAAGGAAGTAAGAAAAGTATATTACTATCTTCAATCGCCAATAAAAGACCCTGACTACAATGTTAAAGGGAAAATAATTTGCTTAATCGACACTGACAATGAACGTGTTGAAGTTGATTATCAAAAATCTAAATCGTTATATTTTGACAGACTTTTAAACAATCAAGACGGTACAATATTAGTCGATGTTGACAGCAATCTGACTTCACCTCCAACAGAAATCGAAGATTGTTTAAATCCAATATTGTTTTACCAAACTCTAATGGAATTTTCTGAAGAGTACGACAGTTTAAAAGCTATTTTAACTACCTCCGAGTTAAACAAGACTGCCAAAAATTCATTCCAGTTTTTAGATTTAAGAGAAAGTGAAAGAAAAACAATTAAAGCGTTCTTTGACGACAATGAAGGATATAATAAAATCCGATTCGCGAGAAAATATGTTGAACTTTCTAAACTGAACTTTTTTAGTGATTGCAAAGAAATAAAATGGATAAACGATTTAAAAAAACGAATAAATAACTAGGCATAACTGACGTTAGCCACAATTAAGAAAAATGAACATTTGGAAAGAATATTTGAATTTGTACAGTAATGAAAACCCATTAGTAGTTATTGGGACAATTACTGCTTCTATTGCTGTTCTGACTTTCATTATAACTTTTATCCTTAGACCTATTGTCAATTGGATTAAAAAGTACTTCGCTAAGATTAGCGTTGAAATCGGAATTAGTCGTCAAATAGCCCAATCTGTAATGGGAGTTGGTATGTTAGCACCTCTTTTTACAGTTACTGTAACCAATAGAGACAGGATTACACGGCATATTCAGAACCCTTCGATAAAACCTTCTCGAAAAATAAATGGGGAAAAATACTTTGTCGTACCTAAACCGAAAGGAACGTATCCATTACGGCTCGAACCAGGAGAACAACATACTGTAGAATACGATACAATTTCAATGCAAAATCAATTGCTTGTTCATCTTAAAGAATCTGACAAGATTCGAGTTAAGGTTTCTGACACAACAGGCAAAAAGTATTTATCAAATAGAATGAAAGTATCCAATATTCTTGGATATATCGAAATAGCCAATAATCAAGCACAGTAGAAATGAAACTAAGTGATTTTTCCATTGAAGCTTTGCGAGAGACAATTACGGGAGATAATGGTTTAACCCCTTATTTAAGTGGTCCAAACCTTATAAAACTATTTGGCAAATTTGGAATTAGAGACACTTACACATGGGGAAGTGGTGGTGGGCTGCCAGAATCTATGAGTAGAAATCAATATGCAATTGATAGACTCAAAAAACTTAACGGTACTAAAGAACTTAAAGCCCTGTTCGAGACAATCGTTGACTCTCGACATCTTACACCAGAAGGAAAGGATGTTAATACAGTTGTAGCTCACATCAACGAAATCATTAAGCATGATGGTTATAAACTTGAAGAGATTGAAGGGCTTTTTAAGATTGTTGGTGAAGATTTACCTGATGAAATAGAAGTCGAAATACACTTTGAAGAAATTCAGCAACAAATAATTGACCAACTGAAACTTGCCAAATTTTCTATTTGGATAGCTGTGGCTTGGTTCACCGATAAAGTTCTTTTTGAATTGCTCAAGGCAAAGAAAGCAGAAGGAGTAAATGTTCAGATTATCGTAATTGACGATGATATTAATAGGATTTACGGGCTGAACTATGAATCAGAATTTGAAACATACAGAGTAAAACCAACGGGTAAATACCAGAACATTATGCATCATAAGTTTTGCGTAATTGATTTAAAGACGGTTATTCATGGTTCTTACAATTGGACTAACAAAGCAAGATGGAACAAAGAGACAATATCAATAGATGTGAGCAGAGAACTGGCTGAAAAATTTGCATCAACCTTTGTTGACTTAAAAAAATAAAAACTGTGGCTAACAGCTAAGCTTTCGTGCGGTTCGTAGAGCCAAGTATGAAAGTTGCGTTGAAGGAAACCGTTGCCCGCCCTTCCCTATGGGTTTTACAATGTAGCATGTGAGTTGTGGCTGGCAGTCAAACGACTGCCGAACTTTTTTTAGCCGCTTTAGGGCTTCACAATAAGCGATTTTACTCGCATAGAGGCATACCGCCCCCTACCCATATCGTTAATTCACGCTACAGGAAAATAATTTTTTGGCCCCGCCTAAAACCCAGGTAGGTGGGCCATGACTGTCGAAGTTTTCAAGTGTAATGAGCTTGTGTAACCTCTGTAACCTCAATGCACTCGTGCCCCAGCAGTTCTTTAAGTGTGTTGTCGAGACCATTTCAAGAGTTCTAGGTTGCCTAACATTACAGCCTCTTGGAGGCGAAAACTACTGCTTTGGTATGGCCAGGCTAGGCTAAACCGCATCCATTTTACCCTGCTACAACGGATTCCAATGAATAGCCAAAATTCGATTTGTGTTACAATGGGAAATAAAAAAGGGGTTACTTTTTCGTAACCCCTTGATTTTACGGGTGGGCCCTGTTGGGCTTGAACCAACGACCCTCTGATTATGAGTCAGATGCTCTGACCAGCTGAGCTAAGAGCCCGATTTTCAGGTCGCAAATATACCATTTTCCATTTATTTATTGGATTCCTTCGCATTCTTCTGTTGAAATGAGTTGTCCAATGGACTTATCGACTTTTTTAACCGGACTTTTAACCACATTCCTTCTCCATGATTGAGTCCCTGATAAGTATCAGGTTTCTATCTGACTTTCCTCATTTTCCAAACGGAACATTTGCCTGAACTTTGTCCCATACCAAAACAATCTACAATCATGAAAAAGCGCGTTCCGGTTTCAGAAATTATGACCAAAAATGTGATGAGTGTGGCCGAACAAGCTCCACTAAGAGAAGTTCTTTCCCTGATGAACCAAAATAAATTCCGTCATGTACCTGTGATGCAGGGACAAAACCTATCTGGCATTGTAAGCCGTACCGATTTAAATCGCCTTACTTTCTCTTCTTTATTTTCTGGTCAGGAAGAAGCCGATGAAGCGGTATTGGATATGCTCAACCTTTCTCAGGTGATGACCAATAAGCCACGTACAGTTAGCCCCGACGACAGCATTCGGGATGTAGCGGAAATCTTGGCCAATGAAGAATTTCACGCCCTGCCAGTGGTGGATGAAGACGGAAAACTTTCCGGCATTGTAACCACAACAGACGTCATTAAATATCTTTTGGAGCAATATTGATGCCCCGGGGCATGGCTCTTCCAAGTTGCCATGAAATGCCTCCGGAAACACCTGACCAGACCAACCTATATGCGAAAACGCCGGTGTCGTGAATACGAACCGGCGTTGTTCTTTTTAGGTAACTTGTCAAATGACGTCTTGTCTTTAATAGGACAATAGATTCCTAATCATCTGATCTAACCTGGACGAAGCCAGAAATTGCTTTTCCAGTGCAATCGCAAAAGGTACGGCAGTATCCAGGGAAGCACAGCGCATCACCGGAGCATCCAACCACTGGAAGCATTTTTCCTGAATTTGAGTGGCAATTTCAGCGCCAATGCCGCCTGTGAGCGTATCCTCGTGAAGCACCAATGCCTTTCCGGTTTTCTGAACGGATGCAAAAATACTATCCCAGTCCATCGGCTGTAAAGTACGTAAATCCAGAATGTCAAGGCTGATTTCAGGATGGTTTTCCGCGTAAGCCAGCGCCCAATGAACGCCCATACCATACGTAATAATGGAAAGCGAGTCTCCCGATTTCAATTGCGCCGCTTTACCAGGAGCAAGGTTGTAATAGCCCTCCGGAACGGGTTGAGAAATGGCTCTGTAAAGAGCTTTGTGCTCAAAGAACATCACCGGGTTGGGATCTTCTATCGCAGAAATCAATAATCCTTTGGCATCTGCGGGAAAAGCGGGATAAAAGATTTTTAAACCGGGAACATGAAAAAACCATGCTTCATTGCTTTGGCTATGGAAGGGGCCTGCGCCCACTCCTGCGCCCGTAGGCATACGCACCACCACATCGGCATTTTGTCCCCAGCGCCAATAGATTTTGGCCAGGTTGTTTACAATCGGATTAAAGCCTGAAGAAACAAAATCGGCAAATTGCATTTCAACCACCGCTTTCATTCCTTTAACCGACAACCCCAGACCGGTGCCAATAATGGCCGATTCGCATAATGGCGTATTGCGGATGCGTTCTCTGCCGAAAATATCTACAAAGCCTTCCGTTACTTTAAATACGCCGCCATATTCCGCAATGTCTTGGCCCATGACCACCAATTCCGGAAAACGGTGCAACGCTTCTTTCAGTCCTTCTGAAACAGCATCCACAAACCTCAGTTCTCGCTGGGTCGGTTTGCCCGGTGACGGCTGAAAAGTATGTGGCGCATATACGTCCTGCAGCTCTTCCTTTTCATCAGGTACAATTTCAGGCTCTGCAAAAACAGTGGCCACACCATCTTCAATCCACGTTTTAATCTCCTCTTTCATCTGCTGAATCAACGTGTCATTCAGCACACCTTCTTCGAGCAGAAATTTCTCGTAATTGGAAATTGGATCTTTTTCGCCCCATTTGGTAAACAACTCCTGTGGAACATATTTGGTGCCGGAGGCTTCTTCGTGACCGCGCATCCGGAAGGTAATGCATTCCAGCAAAACAGGATGGGGACGCTCTCTTATTTCTTCTGCCAAACTTTTTACCGTTCGGTACACCTCTAAAATGTTATTTCCATCGATGGTCAGGGAGCGCATGCCGTAACCAGGTCCTTTATCTGCCATATTTTTGCACCGAAACTGTTCATTCGATGGCGTCGAAAGTCCGTATCCATTGGACTCGATGCAGAAAATAACGGGCAAATCCCAAACAGCGGCTGTGTTTAAGGATTCATGAAAATCTCCTTCTGAGGTACCCCCGTCTCCAGAAATAACCAAGGTGGCTTTTTGCTCTTTTTTCAGGACATTCGCCAGGGCAATTCCATCGGCCACAGCCAATTGGGGCCCCAAATGCGAAATCATTCCAACAATATGATAGTCGTTGGTGCCAAAGTGAAAAGACCGTTCGCGACCTTTACTGAACCCATTTCTCTTGCCCTGCCATTGGGAAAATAACTTGTCGAAAGGTACGTTTCTGGCGGTGAACATGCCCAGATTCCTGTGCATGGGCAGGAGATATTCATCTTTTTCAAAAGCGCAGGTGGCGCCTACCGAAATGGCTTCCTGACCAATGCCGGAAAACCATTTCGAAATACGTCCCTGACGGAGTAAAACCAACATCTTTTCCTCAATCATTCGAGGCTTGAGGAGTTCACGGTATAGGTGGAGGAGGAGGTCGTCTGACAGACCTGTACGATTAAATTCCATGAGCTTGCTTTGCGATGCAAACTTACATGGATTTGTCTTCTATGCCGTCTTTATAAAGTAAATTCCGGAAAGTTTCTTGCGGGCCGGGATCAAACCACCGGTTTTGCCACCTTTCTACAGCCCGTATCCCATAGGTGGTATTGGTGAGCCAACATGTTTCCGCCTCGTCTAAATCGGTGAGGGTGACTTTACTTTCTGTCACTTCTACACCTTCCCGGCGAAATATTTGCAATAATCGACTTCTGGTAATGCCCGGAAGACAGCCCGAACCAAGCTCAGGAGTGATCCAACGTCCTTGTTGGGTTCGGATGAAAATATTGGCACTCGGGGTTTCTATCAATGAATCGTGATTCCTTATCAGAAGTGCTTCTACTTCATGTGGAAGTCCAAAAGCGGCTTTGCTGTAAAATTGATTCGGAAATTTTCCGGTGGATTCGCCTTCGGAACCTTGCACATGCACGGGCTGAAGGGTTTCGCAGCGGACACTTTGAGCAAATTGTGGATTCACAGCCGGTCTTACCTGAAGCATCCAATGGCTTGCCTGGCAGGAAGAGGGATACGTTCCTTCACCTTGGCGCCAACAATTGAGTCTGAGTGTGGCCGGCGTGTTAAGGTGCGAAGGCAATGTCCAGCCTGTCGCAAAAATTGGCTTGACATCTTCAGGGAAAATCAGATGTAGCGCTTTCAGGGAATTGGTAAATCGAAGTCGATGAGATGCGGCCCACAGCACCTGGTGTCCGTCGTAATGCATGGTTTCAAAAAAACCATCGTTCAGTGCCCAAAATCGGTAGAGGTCTGCCGCACTCAAATCTTTTCCCTGCACCCACTGGCCTTGCCAGAAAACAGGTGATAAAGCAAATTGCATGGGATAAAATTAAAAAAAGGCTTCGAGCAAAAGTGGCCAGAGCGAAGGGAAAATGGCGGTGGTAAAAAGGTAGCCCCACAAAGCACCGAATAAATGTGCATCATGACCAATGGTGTCTTTTCCTTTTCGAAACATCACCAGCGAATACAACAAATAGGCCACCCCAAGCCATAATCCGGGAATAGATATGGGGTAAAATAATTCAACGGTAAAGACTTGTTGGGGATGAATGGCGATGTAGGAAAAAATAATGGCACTGACGCCTCCCGAAGAACCCACCGCCCTGTAATCTTTGTCCGTCTTGCTTTTAAATCCTCTGAAGGCGACCGACACAGGTATGGCAGTGAGATAAAGCAAGGGGTATAAAAATCCATTATCGCTCTGGTTGTGATAATAAGCTTCCACTTCCCTTCCAAAAAGGAGAAGAATAAAGGCGTTCAGAAATAAATGGAAAATATTCTGATGAATCAGGGCGTGAGAAAACAAACGCCAGTATTCCCGCAGGAAGACCACCCGGAAGGGAATAAAGGCAAACCATTCAAATATTCTGCTTGAACTAAATCCAATAAAGGAAAATAATAAGGTCATAATAAATATGACATCCGTAAATGCGAAACTCAAGGCAATTTG
This sequence comes from uncultured Candidatus Competibacteraceae bacterium, assembly GCA_964578885.1. Lineage (GTDB taxonomy): Bacteria > Bacteroidota > Bacteroidia > CAIKAF01 > CAIKAF01 > CAZRHR01. The sequence goes on from CAZOEO010000025.1 coordinate 11,097, forward strand.
GTTGGTGGTCAAATATACAAAAGATTTGTACTCGTAAAACGGGTTAAAAATACATGCTGAAATATTTGCAAACCCCTCATATCCTATTCTATATTTGAAAGTTCTCCGCCCATAAATTCAAAAAGAAAAAAAACATGTATGGATGGAGTGTTCCCATGTTTCAGGCGTTTTTATGGGTTTCGGCAGGATTTATTTTCCCTCTGCCATGGTCGGCCTGGTGGTTGTGGTTGGTAGTCACATGGGGCATGTTTGGGTGGGGATTGCATGTGAAGGTTCGCTCCTGGTGTTTGGGGCTGGCCCTTTGGCTGTCCGGTTCTTTTCTACACGAATCCATTCCATCTCCTCCTCCGGGCTTGTCGCCTTTTACGGCAGAATGTCTGCTTCAATTAGAAGAGCGACAAAAAGACGGACCGAAAGGCTCAAGATGGCTGGCTCGTGTGCAGTCCGGAAATCTGCGGCCGGGAAAACGACTCATGTTGTATTTGCCGAACCAGCTGATGCCCAAACCCAGGTCGGGAGATGTTTGGGCGGTGCAGGGAAAAGCCAGTTTTCCGCATCCGGCCAATGGCAAGGGATTTCAGGCAGACCGGTGGCTTCAGGATTTGGGATGTAGTTTCACGCTGAGGGTGCGCGAACCATGTGAGGCCATTTGGCAAAAGCACGATGCGGCGGCGGCCAGAAGTCATTGGCGAAATTGGTGGAAATTAGACATGGAAGTACCTTGGTTAGACAGCACCGACCGCGGTTTTCTTCAAGCCCTCATGCTGGGCGATAAATCTGAGCTCCCTCAGGATGTACAAACTCAGTTTTCAAAAGCAGGTTTGTCGCATATTCTGGCCGTTTCAGGTATGCATGTGGGGTTGATTTTTGTGGTGGTGGCCTGGATGGTGAAATGGATGCCGCCCTTTTGGTGGGTGAGCCGCTTGCTTAAATTCTTTATTCCCATCGTCTTTGTTTGGGGTTTTGTCTGGCTTTCCGGAATGGGTGCTTCGGCCTTAAGGGCTGGATTGATGTGCAGCCTGGTGCAGCTTGGTGTCCTTTTTAACCGATCTGTAAACGGATTAAACTTGCTGGGTTGGGCTGGTATCATTTTGGTTTGTTACGATCCTGCCCTTTGGTGGACGCCTGGATTTCAACTTTCCTTTTTAGCTGTCTGGGGACTTTTGGTCTGGACCAAACCTTTTTCGGTGATGTTACCAGCCGGCAGATGGCAAAAATGGGCTTCTGGCATTCCGGTCACACTGGCGGCCCAATGGGCTACTACGCCGGTTTCAATCTTCTACTTTGGGCAGTTTCCTTTGTATTTTCTCATAACTAACCTATGCGCTGTTCCTTTGGTAACATGGATTCTTTATTTGGCCATGGGCGCCATTGCATTCGCCAAATTGGGACTTACCATTCCATTGGCCTTTGAGGCCTTACATTATTGCATACAAGGTCTGGTCTGGATTTCCCAATGGCCCAACTTTTTGCCAGTTGGCGTCATTTCTGGTTTGACTTTTTCCCCTTTGGAAGCAACGCTAACTACCCTCTGTCTTTTTTATCTTTCATGGAATAAGCATCTTTGGGTCTGGATATTGGCGGCATGGTCGTTTTGGTTTTCGCCTTCGCTGGTGCAGCCGTCCAGGCTCATTTTGCCTTTTTCTTACGCTAATGTGGGAAAAGGACGTGTGGAAGTGAAGGCCGGAGGGCAAACTTGGACTTTTTCTCATGGCCCGAACCCAACTGATTATGCCTTGCCCGCCCTATTACATACCACAAAAGGAACTTGGCTGCTCACCCAAAAATGGCATCGTGACATTCGTGAGCTTCATTTACCTGTGATTTGGTTGGGTAAAACGGATTATTTCCCTGAAAAACATCATGGTTGGTGTTATTTGAAAGAGGGGCGATGGTGGTGGCTTCCTCCAACAAAAAACCCGTTTGGCTTGTGAAAGAGACACGAATATTCAATACCTTCGTCGAAATAATGCCTATGCAACCCAAAATCTGGCTTTTAGGATGGATCTGGACGGCTTTTATGCCCCTCATTGCCCAAAATACCGTGGTGCAGTGGAGTACCTTTCGTCCGGAAAATTCAGGTTTGCCTGATGCACTGATTACCGATTTACGAAAAGGTACGGGCGATACGCTTTGGATTGGAACCGCCGCCGGCCTGGCCTGGATGGTAGATTCCATCATCACACCCGTTCAGGGCACCGGCAATTTTTTCATTAAATCCATTCGATTCGACTCCCAGGGAAGCCTTTATTTGGCCACGGGAGGCGCTGGTCTGCAAAAAAGAACTTCTATTGGTTTTCAACGTATTGGAAATGGCCCAACCCAACTCACAGATGATTTTGTAAATGATGTAGCTTTTGACGCAGATGGCATATGGGTCGCCACAGAAACCCAGGGTCTTTTTCGTTTCGATGGTGTAAATTGGTTTCGATTCGACGCCCAAACTACTCAAAATCAACTTCCTGCTCAAAAGATTTCACACCTCTATGCAGATGGTAACGGAAACCGTTGGCTGGCCACCGGAAACGCCGGTTTATACAACTTTAGATCCGTATTCCCTCTATATTTTTTTAATGTAGATTCCGGTTTCCCCTCTAATCTTGTTACCCGAATCATTCCGCAGGGAAACGATCTTTGGATTGGATTTGGCGACAATCAACGTTCCGATAATTTGGCGCGCTTCACACCCGCCACGTCTCAGGTTCAGGTCTGGAATCCGGCCAACAGTCAGGGAAATATTTTTAGACATGTGACCTCCATTCTTCATCATTCTCAAGGAAAAATCTATGTGGGCACCAATGCGATAGACGCCGAAGGTCTTACGATGATTGAAAATGGGACAGTAACACCTTTTCCGGTAAGTCAGGGTGCCGAATTTGTTTCTTTTGTAAACGCCATAGCCGAGGCCGATACCGACAAAGTATATGTGGGACACACCATAGGATTGAGCGTGAACCGCATGATTCAGAGTCTTTCTACCGTTTCTTCAACACAAACTACAGAAGAATTGGTTTTACCCTATCCCAATCCTTGTATCGACCAATTGCACCTGACGTATCCGGAAGACATGGTGTCTCAATGGGTCATTGTGGACGTGCGAGGTCAGTGGACACTTCAGGGAGAAGGAAATGTGGCAGATGTACATTCGTTGCCGCCCGGCCTTTGGTGGATCCGTTTAGGGGCGGGGAAAAGAACCGCATGGTTTAGCATTATTAAAAAAGGATAGGTTCCAAACATGGAGGAATTGAGTTGGCTGTTGGTTTTTAATCCACAGTCTGGCGGTAAGCCGAAGCATCAGGAAAAAGTATTGTCGCGCATCTCCAAGGCACTGGAGCAAATGCGGATTCGTTTTGATGTATGTAAAACGGAAGGCCCGGGTGACGCCCGTGTAAAAGTAAAAGACGCCATAGTAAAAGAGGGACGGCGCAAAATTCTGGTGGCTGGTGGAGATGGAACCTTACATGAAGTGGTCAACGGTATTTTTGATGCTGAACCTAAGGTGAATGCCCAGGAAGTTACACTCGGCTGTATTCCGGTGGGTTCTGGCAACGATTGGGTGAAAACCGTGGATATTCCAACCGATATTGACGCGGCCGCCCGTTCGTTGAAGCTTGGAAATTATTTTTTCCAGGATGTGGGTCTTATTGAATTTGAAGGGCCAGAAGGGCCTGAATTCAGACATTTTATCAATATCGCCGGCATTGGTTTCGACGCTGAGGTGGTACAAACCATGCAGGCTCGCGTGAGAAAAGGCAAGTCTCCCGGCTCCTATTCTTCACACATCACCAAGAATCTTTTGAAATATAAAGCCGCCCAAATGCGGATTTTTGTCGATGGTGAACTTTGGGAAGAAGCTCCTGTCTTTTCCATTGCAGCAGGTATTTGCAGGTATAATGGGAATGGGATGCTTCCGTTACCGGAGGCCATTCCGGATGATGGGGAATTGGATATGACCCTCATCAAAGCCATTTCTCCCATGCAAGTGGTTTGGCATAAAGGAAAATTATACGACGGTTCTTTCACCGACCTTCCTTTTATCCGTCAGGTTCAAGGCCATACCTTCCGTTTTGAGTCGGATGTGCCGGTACTTGTAGAAGCCGATGGGGAACTTTTGGGACATTTACCCGCTACCATTAGTTTGCGTCACAGAAATTTACGTATCATTTCTACCCTGAAAAACCGAACCGAATAAGCGATTTCGTTTTTTTCTGCTGCGGATTTCGCAATTTTGAGCTATGGAACAAAATATCCGTGCCACATTAAAAGACCTTCAGCAGGGTAAATGGCCTCCTGTTCTCTTTTTAACGGGCACAGAGACCTATTTTATCGATCAGGCGGTACAGTTGGCCGAAGAGAAAATTCTTTCGGAAGACGAAAAGGCGTTCAACTATAATGTGATTTATGGACCGGATGCTTCCATGGAAGGTCTCGTGGCCATTGCCCGTAGCTATCCCATGATGGCGGAACGCCGGGTGCTTATTCTGAAGGAAGCCCAAATGTTCAAGGACATTGAAAAACTTGAACTATATTGTAAACAGCCAGTTACCTCTACCATTTTAGTGATTGTTTATCGCGGCAAAAAGCTCGATAAAAAGAAGAATTTTACCAAAAACCTGATAGCACATCCTCAGGTGGTGGTGTCCAATGCCGATCCGCTAAGTGAAAACGATTTGGTGAGTTATATGACCCAAATTGGTTTAGATGCCGGCATTCGCTTGCATCCAAAAGCTTGCTATGCCTTAAAGGAATTGCTGGGCGACGACTTGGAAAAAATGAGTCGTGAAATTCAGAAAATGGCCCTTTCTCTTCCTCCCGGAGCAGAAGTTCAACTTCAGGAAGTGGCCGATCAAGTGGGCATGAGCAGGTCTTACAATGTGTTTGAACTGCCGAATATTTTGGCTTCCGGAAATAAGCAAAAGGTATATCGGATGGTTTTACACATGAACCGGAATCCCAATCAATACCCATTTCCACTCATTATAACGGGACTCTACACTTTTTTTGCCAAGCTGTTGAGTTTTTATGGTGCCAGAAATGAAAATGAATTGCGGAAAAAGCGAAACGAGCCGATGTTAGATCCATACAAAGAGGCACGCGTTTTCGATCGCCAGGAAATGGACATGGCCCTCAAAATGTTTTCTTTAGAAAAGACGAAGCGCAATATCTTACTATTGGCCGATTACGATGTAAAGTTCAAAGGAGTGAATAACGAGGCCGGAACGGGTCAGGGCAGTCTGATGAAGGAAATCATTTTTAATTTGATGCGATGAAACAGCAATATTGGTTGGTGAAATCTGAGCCATTTAAATATAGTTGGGCGCAGTTTCTTGCGGATGGTCAGACCTTTTGGGATGGTGTCAGAAATTATCAGGCCAGAAACAATCTCCGGAGCATGAAACTTGGCGACACCGTATTTTTTTATCACAGCAACGAAGGATTACACATCGTTGGCATGGCGGAAGTGATTCGCGAATCTTACCCTGATCCAACCATCGATGACCCCACTTGGTTGGCTGTGGACCTAAAGCCATTGGCGGAATTTACTCAACCCGTTTCATTGGCGACCATGAAAGCGGATCCTTTGCTTCAGCAAATGGCTTTGGTACGGCAAGGCAGATTAAGTGTTTGTCCGGTTACCGAAGCAGAATTTGATCGTTTGGTGGTGCTAGGAAAACCCGTCTTTTTTCCGTAATTTTTGCCTATGGCAGAGCGGTATGTAAAACCCAAACAAGCACCCATTTTTCAACATCCTGTGCTCGAAAGGCTCGCGCAGTCTTCACTCAGGACTATTTTAATGCTAGATGGTATTCTCGCCGGCATGTTGATTGCTTTTGGATTGTTTTGGGAAAAGTTACCGCTCAAATCCCTTGCCTGGACCGTTGTTGGGCTTTTTTCCTGGACGTTGTTGGAATATGTGCTGCATCGATTTGCCTTTCATTTTGAACCCAAATCAGCGCAGATGAAAAGGCGTTTATATCCTTTGCATGCCTTTCATCATGATTATCCTTCGGATAAGGATCATTTGTTTATGCCTCCGTTGGCAAACGTATTAATTACGATGACTTTATGGGGATTGTCGTTTCTTTTTATGGGGACCATTTCCTGTTTTTTTACCGCCGGGCTGGTTTTGGGTTATATGACGTACAGTACCATGCATTATGCCATACACACCATAAAGCCTCCTTTTCCATTTCTGAAGGTTTTATGGCGTAACCACCAATTGCATCACCATCGTTTTCCAGACCGTGCTTTTGGCGTGTCTACACCCATTTGGGATTATATTTTGGGAACCAAGCCGCCCAAATCTGCTACTTATCGCCCTCAAAAATAATAATGGCCTTAAACCTTTTGGTTAAATTAGAAAGGGCTAAATTAGTAGGATGAATATGAAGTGTATGCGTTTTAACATCGTTCGGTTTTTGTTGGTTTTGTTGTCTTTTGGAGGATGGGTGAGTGCCCAGAATGTAGGAATTGGCACACAGGACCCACATCCATCAGCCCGGCTGGACGTTTCGGCCAATAACGCAGGATTACTCATTCCTTGCCTCACGGCCTCCGAAATGCAGGCCATTGTGAATCCCGCCAATGGCTTACAAATTTACAACACCACCAACCAATGTTTGATGATGTATTTTCCACAAACCGGTTGGAAATCTGTTACATGCGATTGCGCGCAATTCCCTAATCCACAATTTACTACCACACCGTCGGTCTTAACGGCAGGTCAATCCATTCAGTTTACACCCAGCCATGCGGGCGGGCAGTACCAGTGGCAGTTTAGCGGCGGAAATCCTGCCACATCTACCAGTGCATCTCCATCTGTCGTTTTTTCTAATTCCGGCCAAATTACCGCACGCCTTACGGTTACAGATGTTTTTGGTTGTTCAGATTCCAGCCTGTAAACTTTACAGGTCCTCAATTGTGTTTCCGGAGCCCTAAATGCTGCTTTTACGTTTTCTCCCACCACAGTGAGTGTAGGATCCATGGTTACTTTTACCCCAACCATGGGTTCAAGTGTAAACCATCAATGGAGTTTTGCATCTGGATCTACAAGCACCAGCAACTTGGTAACACCTACGACCTCCTGGTCTGCCACCGGACCTATACTGTGATTCATACCGTCACTGATCCTGCCAATGGATGCACGGATGCAGATACGGTACAAATGACCGTAGTAAATTGCCCTTCTGGTAGCCAAACCTTTACGTTTAGTGGTGGCGCACAAACTTTTCAAGTGCCTGCCTGTGTATCAAGTATCACGGATGAAGCGTTTGGCGCACAGGGTGGTGCACCCGGAGGTAATTCCCTCAGCGGAAGAGGTGCACGAGTTCAAGCTACTTTGCAGGTAGTGGGCGGTTCAACTTTACAAGTAAATGTGGGAGGACAAGGAGCTTTATCTACGGGCGGGTGGAATGGCGGTGGAAATGGAAACAGTATAGCCAGCAGTTCCTATCGAGGATGGGGTGGAGGAGGAGCCTCAGACATTAGATCCGGAGGTACTGCTCTGGTCAACCGAATCCTGGTGGCAGGTGGCGGTGGCGGTTACGGAACCAATCACACTAGCAATTCCGCGATTTTTTACGGAGGGGCTGCAGGTCAAAATGGCTCAGTTGGAACCTGTGGTGATTGCTCAGGCGGCTGCACGCCAGCGGGAGGTGGCACACAATCTGCGGGTGGTAATGCGGCTTCTGGATCGAGTTTGCAAGGTACACCAGGTCCGGGTAGTTTAGGACAAGGAGGTAACGCAGGTGCCTTAAGCTCCGGCCACTTTGGCGGCGGTGGTGGCGGCGGCGGATATGATGGCGGAGGGGCAAGCAGTGGCTGTGGCAGCAACACTTCAGGTGGGGGAGCTGGTGGTTCCAGTTGGGTAAATCCTACCGGCTCTTCCGGAGTTTCTATTATGGCGGACCAACGCAGTGGAAATGGACAAATTGTAATTTCTTGGTAAGGGCGGACGCTATATTTACAGAAGATTTCAAATGCCTTCAGGCACAATGTATGAAGCAAATCTTTTCATAATTTCCCCTACATTTTTTGAATAAGATGTAGTTGAAGGTTTGCCTCCAGCTGTTGCATGGCCTTTTTAAAGGCAAGTAGTTGAAAATAAGTTCAATAAACCTTTACGCTTCCGGCACAAACATCACCTTCCTTTATCCCTGTTTTCCATACCATAAGCTCTTTAATGCGATTTTGGGTAAGTTCTTCCAGATACAAAAAAATGCACAGGTATATCACATTGCTTTCGATAGGGTCAGGGTACATTGCTTTTACCATGGCATTTCGATAATACAACCAAATCTGCTGTGATTTTTTTAGGTTTTGTACAAATATGGTGTCATTCCGATATTCGTGGAGAATTTCGAAGTAGAGCTTTTTCATTGATCGATGAGTCCTTCCATATGACTCACCTGCAGATTTCTACAGGGTCATCATGCTTTGGGAAAATCCAGAAATAGTTTGAAACGTGAGGGCGAGAATTAACATCAGTCTTAACATGGGTTGAATGGTTAAAGTAGAATCGGTGGTATGGAAGAACAAAAAACAAATTCTTTTAAACGTAACGTCCTGTAAGTAAAAGGAAATCTTAAACAGGTTTTGTTATTCTGTGGGTGATTGGGTGGAATAACTATAAAGAAAAAAACAGAGCCGAAGCTCTGTTTCTGTGAACCCTCCGGGGCTCGAACCCGGGACCCCAACATTAAAAGTGTTGTGCTCTACCAACTGAGCTAAGAGTTCATCTCTTGTTTGGGGTTGCAAATGTAATTTGATTCCTGACTTTTCCCAAATATTTTATTAAAAAAATAATGTGCAATTTGAAAAGGTGCTGTTCATCAGGTGAAAAGATTGAAAGTCTGGTTAAAATATGGAGGTGAATGAGGCTTAAAAGTGGAGAAGACACATGAATCCGTTATTTTTGTTTGGATATACTGAAACTATATGCTGTTTCGTTGAAAGAGGACCCAACCAATATCGTTTTCCAATTCGCGCTATGTCAAAATATGTCTACCCATTTTTAACAGTTGCAGGGCTTTGGTGGTTTTCTGCGTTTTCGCTTTATGCACAGCCAGATAAGGTCAATGCATCGGCCTGTGAACCTACGCAAAACAAGGCCGCTGAAAAAGCATTCGCCAGGGCCATGAAGGAGTCGGAGGAAGGAATGAAGCGTAAAGGACTTCGGGAAGCATTGGAGTTGGAGCCGGCTTATTACGAAGCCGCATATCAGTTGGGACGTAGGGCCTACTTTGTAAAAAGAAACGACGAAGCGCTCGTTCAATTCGAAATGGTGACCCAGGCTTGTCCTCAATATGCCCCTTATGCCTGGTATTATATGGGGAAAATTTATCAGAGCCTCAATAAAGCACCTCAGGCCCTCAAGGCCTTTGAAAGATTTTTGAGTTTTGAAGAAGGCGTGCGGGACCAGGAATACGAGGAGTTGAAAGAACTGCTGCCCGCACTTAAAGAAGAAGCCGCTTTAATGGCTGTTGAAGTGGACTTTCAACCCAAACCCTTGCTAGATGTTTCCACCAAAATGGATGAATATTCAGCGTCCATTACACCGGATAACCGATACATTTATTTTACCCGTAAAACGTTGGTGGAACGCAATGCCATGACGGCTCCCGGCGGGGCTTCAGGTGGCGCAGATTTGGTGGAAGTGTTTTATCGGTCCGAACTAAAAGATGGAAAATGGACCTCCGGAACGCCACTGGAACGGCCTTTTAATCTTGGAAACAACAATGGTGCGGCGGCTGTTACTGCCGATAATAAGTTCATGTATTTTGTGGTCTGCGAGAACAACCAGGCCGAACAATGCGATTTGTGGTTTACCCAATGGGAGCATTATCGTTGGAAAGCCTTGCAGCGATTGTCGAATGTTTTGAATTATCCAGGTTATTGGGATTCTCATCCTACAATTTCTTACGACGGCAACACGTTAATTTTTGCTTCGGATCGCCCTGGTGGTCAAGGGAAAGCAGATTTGTATTTATCGACCAAACAGCCAGATGGTTCATGGTCCAGGCCTCAAAACCTGGGGCCGGAAATCAACACGGCAGGAAATGAAATTACACCCTTCTTGCATTCTGACTCTCAAACGCTCTATTTCTCTTCCCAAGGCCACCAAAACGTGGGTGGTTTTGATGTGTTCTTTTCTAAACGGAAGCCAGATGGTACCTGGAGTAAGCCGCAAAATCTTGGTTTTCCTTTAAACACTAGGGGAGATGAGGTGAGCTTTTTCGTGAGCCTCGATGGCCAAACGGCATTTATGTGTTCAGACCAATTGCAAGATAAGCAAGGTAATACCATTCAAGTGGGTGGCTTAGACGTGTTTACTTTTCCATTGCACCTCAAGGCGCGTCCGGAAGAAGTTGTATTGATGGAAGGGCAATTGCGTACCCCTGAAGGCCAAAATCTTGGCGGAACCATTTCTATTCGAGATGAGCAAACCCAGCAAATTACCACCATTCAGGCAGATTCGACGGATGGCAAATTCGTGGCCATGGTCACAGTGGGTAAGCAATTTACGTTTACCGTAAATCAGGAAGGCCTGGCTTTTAGCCAGACCACCGTGGATACACGCGGTCATCGCGCTGGCCAGACGCAAGCATTGGAAATGGAGTCAGGTCCAGTGGTGTCGGGTAAAAGTTATCGCCTCAGCAATATCAATTTCGCAACAAATGCCTCTGATTTACCTGCTGAATCAAGACAAATGCTCGCGGATTTTGCCGATTGGCTTAAAACCAACGCGTCTGTTCAAATTCGGGTAGAAGGACATACGGATAATGTTGGCCAGGCCGCCGCTAATCTGGCTTTGTCAAAGGCGCGTGCCCAATCAGTTCACGACTTCCTTGTGAGTCAAGGTATCGCTCCCGAACGTTTGGCATTCGAAGGATATGGAAGCAGTAGGCCGATTGCGTCTAACAATAACGAAGAGGGACGCGCGAAAAATCGCCGGACGGAATTCTTTATTCGCTAACCATCTTCCGTTTTCCTAATCATCATCGGGGCGCATAATTATTCGCCCTAACGATTTATTCTACGAAAAACTCACTGCTGGTCAGGGTCACTCTGCTATAGACCCTGTGCTTCACGCCA
>CAZOEO010000026.1:0-14858 GCA_964578885.1 uncultured Candidatus Competibacteraceae bacterium
CAGAGCGTAGAGAGGTTTGGGTAAAAATCTGATACACCAAACCGGCTTCTCCGGCTTGACCGATGCTTAAAGGGCTATCGTTGGAATTCGCATCCCGGGCGTAAACGGAATCTGTGACCAATACGGCCCAATTGAGCGTGTCATTGCTGGGATTCACATCACCAGGAGTAGTAGCGATATAATTTAGAATATAGCCCTGAGGCGTGGCAGGAGGCGTAAAGTTCGGGGTCGCGGTGAGCGCAGCAGAAGAAGCTCCGGGTGCCAAAGTAACCGGCCCTGCTGTTGCTAAATGTACTTGCGACAAGGTAGTTGCGTTGCGAATAACCACGCTCCTACTCGCTGAAATACTTGTGTTACCTGCATTTCTGATAACTCCGCCGGTAAACGTCCATGGCTGTATTTGTGTGGTTGGGATTCGGGTATAATTGGAAGGAAAATTCACCGTGTTCATTTCGGCATCCGTACCAATTGTCAGAGGGGGCGAACAAGACACCCATGGGTCACGACAACTGGATGCCACACCACATGCGCTATTGGTATGAATATACACCCGATAAGTTCCTGTAACGGTTGGCGTAAAATTCAGCGGCTGGGTTCCAAAAGAGATAATGGTTCCTGTAGAATTGGTTACTGTGATAAAGTCTGAGGTAATGCTGGAGCCAAAAGCGTAAGCAACACCACCAGTAAGTGATAGGTTATTGTATTCTCCCGCATAAGTACAAGTGGCATACGTTTCCTGAGAACCCGTACAAGTGGGTGTGAACGAGGTATAAAAAACACCAGAGGCACAACCAGAACCACCAGAACCGCCAGAACCGCAAATAACCCACGGATCTCGCCCTGTGTTTGCAGTGCCACAAGCACTATTGGTATGAATATACACCCTAAACTGACCAGAGGTCGCTGGCGTAAACACCACTGGCTGTGTGCCGGAAGTGAACACCACTGCCCCCGTAGCATTGGTTATGGTCAGAAAATCGCTGGAAATACTTGAACCAAATGTATAGCTTACACCAGCCGTTAGGGTAAGCGTATTGTATTCTCCAGCGTACGAAAACTGAGCATAGGTCTCCTGACCACCTGTACAAGCCGGAGTAAAAGTAGTATAAGCTGCACCAGAGATGCATTGCGCCTGCACCATATGGAAGCCAAACAGCAAAGAAAACAAAGTACCAAAACGCAAAATAGGATGGAGTAATCGCTTTTTCATTCTGATTCAATAAAGATTTACTATGTATAAAACAAACTTAACCTTTTTGCAATTTATTAACACACAATTATTGATAAAAATAATTTATCTAAGAAAGATTAGGTTACCCCCTCATGAGTATAATTAAAAATTCGACCAAAAGGGTATTAAATAAAACAATCCATTTTCATGGTCTTTCGTTACCGGAAAATGAATCTATACCAACTTTTTAAAACGAAAAAGGCCGCATTATTCCAAAACAGGCTTCTCCTTTAAGAAAAGGGAAACGCCCACCGCTAGCATTAAAATGGCCATACAACCCCAAATTGCAGTGTCCCAATGGCCAGAAGCACTATGCAGTCCCTGCATGAGCAAAATCACAACCACAGCTCCGGCATTACCACTCATCATCAGCAATCCCGTAGCCGTTCCAGCCAAAGCACTTCCCGCAACGCGTTCTGCATGAGAAAGCAACAATGCATAACCCGGCAGAAACAGAAAACCCAGTGCACCCCCCAAAGCCATCAACCAGGCAAAATTACCGCCCTGAAGCAATGGGAAAGTCATTAACATGGCAGATAGAGCCGCCAGCAAAATAAAAGGCTTCCGTTTCCCCACCCGATCCGACAACAAGGGTATAACCACGGCACCAATAATTCCGCCTAAAATCATCACCGCAGCAATGGCACCACTCTCTTCAGACGAAATGCGCTTTTCTCCCAAAATCAACTCAATAAACGTAGTGAGTCCGTTGAAATATCCCAATGCTAGGAACGACACCAACAACAGCCGCCAAATTTCCGGATGCTTCAACAATGACCGCACTCCGGACAAGGATGCTCCAGATATCTGAGTTCGTCTGTTTTCCTTTAACAAGAATACACAGGACAAAGTGCCCAAGGCGGAAGCAACGGCCCAAACAGCCATGCCGGAAGCAAAACCAATTGTTTCGGTTACTACAGGCGTAAGACCAATTCCCAAGGCCATGCCCACAAACATGGCCGCCGTTCCGAGCCCCACCGCGCCGGCTTGTTCTTCCGGTGAAAATCCATCGGCCACCACGGCATTAATGGCATTGATGATGTACGGTTGCACCACGGCCAATCCGATTTGACAAATCAATAGTCCATGAAAACCCAGTGGAAACACCCGCGCCACCGACGCCATAGTCATGGCCAGCCCAGCCCAAACAAGGACTTTCTTATACCCCACCCTATCGATCCAACGCCCCGCATGAAATCCAAACAACACATAGCCCAGTGGAAAAACAAGAATCACCAACGAGGCCGTGTCCTCAGACACACCATATTGCGACTGCAAATAACCCAACATCGCGGCAAAATTCAGCCACATGACTTGAGACAAGGCAGCCATGAACGCAAAAACAAGGAGGTTTATCCACTTTTTTTTGCCCTTTTTATCAGAAGAAGATAAATCTGTACGCATGATCAAAAATAAAAAAACGCCGACCTTTCGCAAGATCGACGTTCCATCAGATTTATGAAACTTAGGCCATTTGTGCTACAAACTTGGTCAGTTTGCTCTTTAAATTGGAAGCCTTGTTTTTGTGAATAATATTTTTCTTGGCCAATTTATCCAGCATAGAGGTAACTTTAGGCAGTAATGCCTCAGCCTCATTTTTGCTGGCAGCAGTGCGAACTTGCTTCATAACAGTTCTAGTGCTTTTAGCCTGATAACGATTGCGCAACCTTTTGGTTTCGCTATTCCTGATTCTTTTTACGGCGGATTTAATATTTGCCATTGATGCGTTTGTTGGTAGCCCATAGGGGAATCGAACCCCTGTTTCAAGAATGAAAATCTTGCGTCCTAACCCCTAGACGAATGGGCCATATGATTGTTTTCGGGTGGCAAATATATGGAGAAATCCTCCCAATGCAATAGGTGAGTGCATTTTTTTTCACTTCTTTTCTCAAAACATTGATTTTGAAACTCATTTTTTTCGAGAAAGCCACATTTTCACTTGGCATGAGGCAAATGTACCTTTTTTAAAAACGTGCAAACCTGGCATGTTCCGGCTGGCATCCCCAAGACGGTTCACCGGCGCAATGAGGGGAAATGTTATCTTTGTCAGCGTATCAACACAGACAAACCTTTAAGCAAATCTATTCCATGAGCTTTATTGCTAAAATTCAAGCCAGACAAATTTTAGATTCCCGCGGGAATCCTACCGTAGAAGTAGAAGTAATCACAGATTCCAATGGATTTGGAAGAGCCGCCGTTCCTTCAGGTGCCAGTACGGGAATACATGAAGCCGTAGAATTGAGGGACAACGACCCGGCCACCTATTTAGGAAAAGGCGTTTTACAGGCGGTACAGCACGTGAATTCCATTTTAAATGAAGAGCTGCAAGGCATGTATATCCATGATTTGCGGAGCATCGATCAGAAAATGATTGCTTTAGACGGCACGTCTAACAAAGGTAAATTGGGTGCCAACGCCATTTTAGGTGTGTCGCTGGCTGCGGCCAAAGCCGCTTCCAACGATGCCGCGCAACCTTTGTATCGTTATTTGGGAGGCATGAATGCCAGGGTATTGCCCGTTCCCATGATGAATATTTTGAATGGAGGCAGCCATGCCGACAACGGGATTGATTTTCAGGAATTCATGATTATGCCGGTAGGCGCGTCCCGTTTTTCCGAAGCCTTGCGCATGGGAACCGAAATTTTCCATCACCTTAAATCTGTCCTTAAATCCAAAGGCCTTTCTACCAATGTAGGCGATGAAGGCGGTTTTGCCCCCAACATCCGTTCCAACGAAGAAGCCATCCAAATGGTGATGATGGCCATTGAGAAAGCCGGCTACCGTCCCGGAGAAGAAATCCTGATTGCCCTTGATCCTGCTTCTTCCGAATTCTTTTTACCCGAAGAAGGGAAATATCATTTCAAAAAATCGTCCGGCGAGAAATTGACTTCCACCGAGATGGCTGCTTATTGGGAAGACTGGTGCAACCGCTACCCCATCATTTCCATTGAAGATGGTATGGCCGAAGATGATTGGGCAGGTTGGAAAACCATGACCAACTCCCTTGGACATCGGATTCAGTTGGTGGGCGACGATTTATTTGTGACCAACACCGAACGCCTTACCCAAGGCATTCAGACCCAAACCGCGAATGCTATTCTTATTAAAGTAAACCAAATTGGTTCTTTGACGGAAACTGCAGCGGCAATTGAATTGGCCAAGGCGCACCAATACAACAGCGTCATGAGTCACCGCAGCGGCGAAACGGAAGATTCTACCATAGCCGACCTGGCCGTGGCCTTCAACACCGGACAAATCAAAACCGGTTCCGCATCCCGTTCAGACAGGATCGCGAAATACAACCAGTTGTTGCGCATCGAAGAAATGCTGGGCGACCAAGCGGTGTTTCTGAATCCGTTTAAAAAAATCTGACGTTTTTTTCAAAAAAGCAAGAAGGGCCTTTCGGGGCCCTTTATCTTTTGAATTGACACCATCACTTGATTTGATTAGGTTAAAATATCGAAGAGATTCTAACTTCAAAGTGTCGATATATGTTGTGTTTTGGTCGCTAATCCAATACAATCAGCGGTCATGGCTGAAGGGCAACAAGGATGCATCCTAACCGAAAGGCCGGATGGACATCCCATGGGTTCGCCGATTGCGACACCTCAAGTTTCCGATGCAACTCCTGTCTTTTGATTGGTCTTACTTCATCTTTTTGATTTCGGCTTTTCCAATCTTCCGACTCCATTGCATCCTCATTAAACTTTGGATGCATTACCAGTGCATCCTGCTCTAGGCCCGGGATTCCCGCCTAGTCATAGGCACAAAGCGCGCTCCATGCCTACAAAAAGGCTCCACTAGAGCCCCCAGTGAATTGAAGAAATCGCTCTTAAGCCATTCCTCCATTCCACCAACATACTTCACGCTTAAAGCCCGAAGTGTTCTTCGCCACCCCTTTACGTGACGAAGCAAGAACGTTTTTGGGTAAGAAGATGATTCTTTTAATCATCGATGATGGTCAAAGTTACAATATCCAAACCCCCTTTGTCAAGAGGTACGCGTATCTTTTTGGGAAAAATTTTTGAAACACCTTTTCATTAATAAGCAACCTCTTCATTTTCAGTGCACTATAATAAATCAAATTGTCCACTTACAGAAAATCTGTCCTCATTTCCTTTTTCTACCTTTACCCCAACAACCATCCTCGGCATGTGCAACCTCCCTACTTTAATGCTGGTATTTTGCTTCGTAGCCTCCTTTTCCCCGCTGCGGACACAACCTTTTTCTGTTCGACATATAGATGTTGAACAGGGCTTACCAGCATCTAGTGTTCGTTGCATCACTCAAGACCAACAAGGTTTTATCTGGGTTGGCACACTCGGAGGTGGTTTGGCCCGTTTCGATGGAAACAACTGGCAAGCGATTCCCGGCAGTGCAACCTTCCAATCCACCACCATCAATGTAGTGCATGAAGATGCCATGAAGCGCTTATGGATTGGAACAGAAAAAGGGTTGGCCATGCTAAATGACCAAAGGATGCCCTTGTCTTTAGCAGATTTCCCAAAAAATTTGACTTCAGAGAAAATTTATTGTATTCAAAGTCAAGGAAAAACAGAAGGTTGGGTAGGAACAGAAACCGGACTTTGGTGGTACCAACAAGGCCAACTTTTTAAAGATACCACCCATGGGTTACCCGCCATCCCCATCCGAGCTTTTGCCCGAACCCCATATGGTTGGGCGGCAGGAACGCCATCAGGTTTTTATTTGCGACGAAATAACTTTTGGAAAAAATGGTCCGTCCCTGGGGAATCGGTGCAAGCTTTGCTTTGGGATACCGTTTTTCAGCGGCTGGTGATTGGCCATACGCAAGGCGTTAGTTTTTATCGGAACGATAGCCTTCTTCATTTGCCATTAGGGGAGACTTTTATGGAAAACTATACCACCTGTCTCACGCCCATAAAAGATGGAAGCATATGGATAGGCACCCTCACCTTTCCGGTCCGGCTTGTAAACCAACATTTCACCCGAATTGGCGAACCACCTTTTTCCTTACATCATTCCATTATTCAAACCATTTTCCAAGACAAACAGGAAAACATTTGGCTTGGAACCTTCGAGGGGTTGGATGTAATACAGCAAAAACCATTTCTGCATTTACAATATAATGAATGGAAGGAAAGCCCTGCCAACCATATCCTCGCCATGCCGGACCAAACATTTTGGATTAGCACGGATCAAGGAGCATTTCAATGGAAAAATGGCCAAATCATCTCTTCCATTACAGAAAAAGAAGGATTACCCCAGCCGGGAGTCACCATGATGGCTCAAGCAACCGAACAAGGACTGTGGATGAATGTGGTAAATGCCACACCCATGTTGTATAAGAATGGAAAAATCATGTTTCCATTGGATAACATGTATCCTTTTCCTAATATTCATTTTATCCGAAGTTTTCCAGATGATAGGGTCGTGATTACAGCGGCGGGTGGACTTCTCTTCTTGGAGAAAAAAAACATCACTACCCTCACCTATCCTAAAGACCTTCCTTTTCATGTGGTCTATGACGTGGCGCTGGGACCAGATGGTGCTTTATGGATTAGTGGAAATGGCGGTATTTGTCGTTGGAAGAAAGACCAACCCATGTCCTTTTGGGGTCCGAAAAATGGACTACCTGAAAAATTAGTGTATTCCATAAGGATCGACCCACGAGGTACCGTTTGGGCGGTTAATTTTGGAGGTGGACTTGTTCGCATCGACAAGGATTCACTCCATGTAATTCCACAACCCACACATATTCCTTTCAAAAATTGGACGGCCATGGCTTTGGGAAAGGACGGAAAAGAGATTTGGTTGGGTGGATTGCATGGGGTGGCCCATGTAGCCCTTGACACTCAAACATGGACTTGGTTCAATGAAGAAGATGGGCTTGTGGGTCCTGTGGTTATTGACGGAATGGCTATCCAGCCCAACGGAGAACTATTGGTAGGCACCACCAAAGGAATGGCATGGAAACGAGCCGAGCTACCAAATTCAGTCAACACCCATGCCTCCCCTTACCTAAGTGAAGTCCGTTGTGATGGAGAACAACTTTCTCAAGAAAGGTGGGTCAACCAATCCAGTATTCGCTTTTCGGAAGGAAACCACACCTTACAATTTCAATTCAAAACTTTGGATTTAGGTGGGAGCACAAAACATCATTTCAGCTACCGCATTCTGGGTAAATCTGAACAATGGATTGAAAGCAAGACGGGTGAAATCAGTTGGATAGATGCACCACCAGGAACCTATGAACTGCAAGTATTGGTTTGGAATGATAAGCAGAAACCGGGACAGCAACTCAACCTTACCCTCATTCTTCCTCCCAAATGGTATCAAAGAAGCTTGGTCAAAGCTGCATTTCTTCTACTCATCCTTCTCGCAGTAAGCCTCGGCATTTGGAGATGGGTGCGTATTCGGGAGAAAAATATTCGGGAAAAAGGGAGGCTTCAAGAACAACTAACCTCGTTAGAGCTCAAAACCATCCAGCAAAAGTTGAACCCTCATTTTTTAACCAATGCATTAAGTAATTTACAAGGATTAATGCTTGCAGGAGAAAAGGATAAAGCGCAAAAATACTTGGAGGACTTTGGGCAGGTGCTTCATCAGTCTTTGCATCATCAGGATATTTGGGATATTAGTTTGGAAGAAGAGTTAGCTTTTTTCAAGTATTATTTTGAGTTGGAAAACATGCGATTGGACCAGACAGTTGCTTTGGAGATTACCCATGGAAAAGATATTGATCCCGAAGACATCAGAGTCCCTCCAATGATTACCCAACCCATTTTGGAAAATGCATTTAAACATGCCTTTGCCGAAGGGCAGCCCGGTATCCTTCGATTAGAAACGGCTTGGTCCGCGGAGCACAACCTTATCCTGACCATCACCAGTGTGGGATTGCCTTGGACCGAGAAAAAGTCAACGGGCATGGGTTTGTCACTTGTACAACAAAGACTTGAAAAAGTGTATGGAAAAGGGACGCAACCATGGATTTCATGGAAAAAAATGAATCTCAATCAATTTAAAGTGTGCTTGACTTTTCCTCAACTTTAAGCCTTTATATAACGTTCAATGGCGCTTTATTTACGGTTGGGCTCAAAATGACTACGCTCGTTGTTTTCAGAAAATTTACCCGTTTCCTATACTACTTTTGCAAAAACAACCCATGAAACTCAAAGCCTGTATTATAGAGGATGCTCCGCAGGAAAGGAAAAAATTGATCGAGCAAATTGCCCAATGTCAAATGGACATCGAGGTGGTGGGTGCAGTCGCCACATTGGAAGAAAGCTTCGATGTCATCTTAAATTTCCAGCCTGATGTAGTATTTCTAGACATCCAATTGGCGGGGGGACAATCGGGTTTTGAATTGTTTAAAAAAATCCCGGAACCAAGTTTCGATGTTATTTTTGTGACCGGATATGATGAGTACGCCTTACAGGCCATCCGTTTTTCCTGTTTAGATTATCTAATCAAACCACTAACCATCCATGCTTTATCAACAGCATTGACAAAATTAAAAAAACGAAGAGAACCCATCATTTTACAGGAAAGACTGGCCCTTCTGCTAAAAAATATGGGAAATGACACCGACCGGCTCACCAAATTGGCCTTGCCCACCAAAAAAGGGTTTATTATGCAAAACTTAGCCACCATCACCCATTTTGAGGCAGATGGTATTTACTCCAATATGTTTACCTTAGAAAATCATCCTTTACCCCGGTTTATTAATTATAGTTTGAGCCAATTAGAAAAATTGCTTCCAAGTACTTTTAAGAATATTCATAAATCCCGTATGGTTAACCTGAACTTGGTCAAGCGGTTTAATACCGAAGAACGGAAATTATACTTTGAAAACGGAGCCGAGGTTGAAGTCAGTGAACGAAAAATGGCTAACCTTAAGCAAATGTTCCGCACTAGAGGTCTGGAAAAATAGCATTGTCTGCGTTCATTTCTTCTTTTCCTACGTTCAACCCTTGCTAGGGTACGTTCATTTTTTCCTTTCCAAGGCCATGTCAGCAAGACAGACCTTTGAAAGAAAAAACCATGCGATTA
The DNA here is from genome assembly GCA_964578885.1 of uncultured Candidatus Competibacteraceae bacterium. Classification (GTDB taxonomy): domain Bacteria; phylum Bacteroidota; class Bacteroidia; order CAIKAF01; family CAIKAF01; genus CAZRHR01. The sequence goes on from CAZOEO010000026.1 coordinate 9,263, forward strand.
CAAGACATCATGAGCCCTCATCAACTCTTTTTTGAGGCCGAACAACTGAACATCGACAACAACTATTTCAGGGTTGTCGGAAAACCCTTTGGACCGAATGGGGCGAAATTCCAATACAAAGCACTGAAAACACCATGGCGCTTTTCAACCTATGAAAATGTAGTCTTTGCATGCATTGGTTGGGCAGAAACCTTCTTTGAAACGACTTTGGAAAACCTACATGTTTTTCAGTTTACAAGCCCACACAACAAGGCGAATTTCATGCTTAAAATAGGTAGCATGAATAAAAGCTACACCATGGGAGCGGAGAAATTCCACCCTTTTTTGGTCATCGAATATGGCTATGATACCCCTACTAAAATCCACCTTAAACTTGGATTTTCGCGTTTTGCCTGTGTAAATGGCATCATTACCGGATACCAAGATGCGAGTAAACTCACCATTGACATTTCCCATATTGGTCAGCCCATCGCACTCAATCCTTGTTACTTAAAACAGTATGGAAGGGTGATCCTGCAAAAAATCAAATGGCTTAAAAACATGCCTTTACCCTTAGAAGCATGGGAGGTCCCGGAGCATGTAGATTATTTAAAACGCCCCTACGCACTGGATTTAGGACAGAACGTTTGGGCTTACCTGAATGCCTTGTCCGAATACGCTACGTTTTATTCCAAACCAGAAACGTTGAATCTGTCAGCCCATGGATTCTCGGACCCGCAGACAACCTTCCCTCCTGACAATACTAGCCGACGACCAATGACCACGCCCAATGCCGACAATCGACTTCAAAGTCAGGTGGGAGGCATGTTTAATGCATTTGCCCAATTGGCCATTTCGTCCTTAACGTCCACTTTTACTTCGGAAGATTTTCGGAAAATGGCCTTTTACCCGGAACGACAAACGGAGCATTCGCCTGAAGACCCGCGCATCGCAGAAGCGTTGCAACGCATTCATCCGAGTTATTACCTCGGAATCATCGAAGCCTCCCCTTTTCATCCGAAGGCACGTAAATAATTTCATGCGCCATCCAAATCCGGATCCAACAGATGTGGGTCCGGATTTTTTTTATCACGCTTATCGACCCTATGGCTACGGTGAGGGAGCAAAAAGGAGCGATTATTAAATTCTTAAAAATGGAGTAACAGGGTATCTTATCCTTGCTGCCGATTTTGTGCATAATGGCGCCGAAAGGTTTGAACGGCTGCTTTTGTAGGAATCAATAAACAAACCAAAAAGAAACCAATATCAAGAAGCATCTAGAAAGCTTTCCAAAAAAAGGAAGAAAACAACAATAAAGCATATGAAAAAAGCAATTTTAACCCTTTGGGCCGCTATAGGAATGACAGTGCTCCTTTCATCATATGGTGACCATGAATTCAATGAAGTAACCATTGGCACCCAAGTATGGATGAGCGAAAACCTGAATGTAGGTCATTTTCGAAATGGCGACCCAATACCTGAAGCAAAAACAGACGAGGACTGGGCCGAAGCGGACAAAAAAATGCAACCGGCTTGGTGCTATTACGACAACGACCCTGCAAATGGTGCGAAGTATGGGAAACTATACAATTGGCATGCGGTAAATGATGCCAGAGGTTTAGCACCCACAGGCTATCGCATACCTTCAGAAGACGACTGGAAAAAACTAACCGCTTTCTTGGGTAGAAATGCCGTTGCGGGAAAGAAAATGAAAAGTACGAGCGGATGGGATAAGAAAGGCAACGGCAATAACCGAAGCGGTTTTTCCGGCTTACCAAGCGGCAGCCGTCGAGCTGATGGTAAATTCTTCGCCCTTGGTGTGGCGGGGCGCTGGTGGAGTTCTACAGAGAAACAAAGTATCTGGGCTGCGGCAAATACTCTGGATTGCGACGATGGCGGGGCATGGGTCATTTACCACCCAAAAGGTCAGGGGTTTTCTGTGCGTTGCATCAAGGAGGAAAAGAAATAATGTAGTGTTAAATAGATGTCAGGTTTATTTTTTGGGGGCTTCAACTCCGCCTTTAAATACGATTTTGGCGCACTTAAACCTCACAAGAACCTACTCATCAAATAAAAACAGACTCCATAAATAAAAAGCAGACATTTCCCCCCTTTAAATGTCTTTTACACATTCATTGCCCTAAAATCAAACCCTTTATGAAAACTAAAACAAGGATAGTTTTGCCCGTGATCAGCTTTTTCATGATCACCCTCCTTACCTCATGTTGGACCACCAAAACCAACGTGGGTGCCTACAATGAAACTTACGGCAAGCGATATAAATATGCCAAAGGAAAACAAGTCTGGATTTTTTGGGGGTTGATTCCTGCGGGCAGAACCAATGTAAACACCCCGAGAGATGGAAACTGCCAGGTGGTAACACGCTTCAACGTGGCCGATGTGCTCATTACCGCCCTCACAGGAGGAATTGTCACGACTTATACCATTAAAGTGAATGCAAAACGCACGGAAGCAAATGGGAACACCAATCGCTAAAAGCACAGGGTTACAAAGCTGATGCTGCTCCACAGGAAAGCCGTTCCTTTGTCAATCTACCTTCCAAAAACTTGTAAAATCAACATTTAAACCTGCTTCCACCTTCGCTGTAGCATTGTTCCTTCAGGGCCGCGTTAGTTTCATGGTTTTTTCAAGCTCAGAGAAAGACGCGTCCATGTCCATTAACGGACGTGAGGTGGAAACAGGTTTCAACCTCCCATTAAAATCTCAAGAAACCAATACCTTACCATTTCCGTTCAAAAAATGGGATTTTTTCCTGAAAAGTTCGTTCCATGTTATTCTGGTTTTAGATTTGGAGAACCACGAACAAGATATGTGGAATTCATGCCGAACGACGCCAATGATGCGTCCATCATCTCGGATTTTGCCAACAAAAATATCGAAGTGGAATCCAATCAAAACTCACAGTAGTGGTAGCGCATTGGGCAAATAATGACCAGTTATTTTGATCATCTTGAGTTGGCCGGCAAGGCAACCAGTTATTTAAAAACAGGTTGGAAGGCCCAATCCTTTCAAAAGTTAACCGAAAGAACCAGCATCAGTGTAAACAAAGTGGTTCTACGCCGCTGAAATACAAGATTACAATCATTGGCAAAAACGCGGATGGTACTAACCAAAGTGTAAAAGACAATGATAAATTCAAAGTCCGTGATCGGATTTTAATTACTTACGAAGGCATGACTACCGAATTTCAATCTAGTTGAGAAGGAAGATGATGCTAGGATAAAATCCATTCAAGCAGGGTACTTCCATGTCGGATCATGGCCTTTTCTTCTCCGCAATGTCAGCATTTGGGAAAAGGAAAAACGGAATAAATGCCAAGTCATTTCAGGCGCCTTTCTCATGACTTAAAAATGCTCATTGGCCACGTCAAGGACAATGAGTGATGTCCTTTCGCTTTCAACCAGTCATTCAATACGAGGGAGATAGAAACAAACGGATGAAATCAAGTCTTTCGCACTTGGTTTCAATCTTTTGTTACAACTGTATCCTCAAGGTCCAAAATCAATAAAAACACTTCATAATCAAACTATTACTTAAATAGCTTAAAGAATCTTTTGGTAAGCCAGATTGTTTCATCGGTATACTAATCGTTCATTTCATTTTGAAAAATTTGGTCGAAGTTTCTCTGCAACCAGTTTTCTATGGCTTTATTGCTGTCTTTTTCACGAATGCGATAAATGGTTCCCCCATCCAATTGCGTGAAGGGATTCCCGTGATTTACTTCGTTGAGTCAATCCCAATACGGTTGACTGGATTTTCCAAAATGGCGTTTCAATTCATACTATCAAAATAGTAGGTCATGGACTCCCTTTTCAACGTACAAAAATTTTATGGAATAGATACCTTTTAACCATTCAACATGTTGAGCGGACAAGAAGGAGAAAAATTAGGCCTCACACCATCCCAAATTGACTTCAAAGGTTATTTTTCCACCCCTACCCTCACGCGTTGTATCTTGGCACCGGCTTTAAAATCTTTGACTTTGATTTGGTTATCCTCCCTGGACATGCTTATGGTCTCCCAATCTCCGAGATAATCTTCTACATCCAAAACAAACATCAGATTGGAATAAGACGGAACGCGGAAATACAACGCATTGGCATCTTCCTCGATCCAACCTGCTCCAAAAATGAGGTTGGGATACGTTTTGGAAGCCTGCAGCAAGGTGGATCCCGGTCCAATGGCCTCCTTGGTTTGAAACGCAGCATCATAAATCTCAAGATAAGCCACTTCATCAACTTTATACCAGCCCGAACAGTTGTCGGATACAATATAAAATACGTCTTTCCGATTCACATAACGGGTTTCATCCGATTCTACATCAAAGATCGCTGCTCCTATGGTAAGCATGGGTTTCTTGTCTCCAACTCCTCCAGACAATAGAAAACCGCCTGTGCAACAAGCATCTATGCAACTCCCATAACCTTGGGTAAACGTATAGCCATAACGCTGATTAACAGATCGCCAAGGCTGCCCCAACGAAAAACGACCCGCCGCATCATCTGTAATCAGAAAATCCTCTGAAACAGCCGTTGAAACAACGGCATCAACGGATTCATTTTCAACCGCCACAGGGGGCAACACCGCTTCTGCGGGAGGCAATGGTGCTTCGGGCTGTTTCGGTGCATCGCTGCAGCCGACCATAAAACCGATCTGAAAAAACAGCACAAACCAAAGGGGTGAACAGGAAGGCACGGAACGTAAAAAACGAAATACAGTCATGTTGGTTGATTAAGTGATACTAAGATATTAAAACCTCCCATTTTAATGGCCGAGGCGCTGCTTATCAGGAAGAAAAAGCGGAAAAAAAATCTCAAAACCAAAGGTGACCCTGCGCACACCTTCAAGCATTTGCACTGTTTGGCATGGTCCTGCCTTTGGGTCAAAAATGCCAAAACCAACTCCAAAAAAATCTTGCCTCGGTGAACTTTCGTTTGTTCGTAAGCATTCCATAAAATCCAGATGTCTTCCTCGAAATCTCGGTTCCCGGCCAATGATATTCTGGGCAACATACTATCTAGCCGTTTTTAATCGTTTATATCCGATTAATGTCCGAGTAAATTCTGTCGGAGGTCGTAACTTGTCCATAGGGAGAGGCGGGTGTATACCCCAGATGTCGAGGGTCTTCCGCTCGCTGAAGATAACACTCCTATTCAAAAAAATCCTCACTGAAGTCATCAGTTGTGTTCGAGAAGGACATTTCCTTTCCCACCGATTCATTCAACTAAAATTTAAAAAATCAACCGCATCTATCATAAACTCTTGAAGCCGTCAATAGGCTTCAAGGACTACGGACTGTTTACTAACCGATTTTATCCGTTTATAAACGTTTAATTGCCGACTCAGGTGATCGGAAATTCGTAGCTTGTCGCCTGGGGAGGAGGAGTGGTGGCCCCCGGGAGAAACGACCCGTGAAACGCTCTAATTACGTTTCAAATTTCCGTCTTCAAGAATCTTTCCATTTGGTTTTGTGAAAAAAGGCTCAAAATGGTGTTCCGATTTTATCCGTTTATAAACGTTTAATTGCCGACTCAGGTGATCGGAAATTCGTAGCTTGTCGCCTGGGGAGGAGGAGTGGTGGCCCCCGGGAGAAACG
>CAZOEO010000027.1:0-4110 GCA_964578885.1 uncultured Candidatus Competibacteraceae bacterium
CCCGCCCTGTTCAGGCGGCGGGTCGCCGGCCCTTCCGGGCTTCCGCTTCGCCCGCTGGCGCAAACCATCCGAAACAGACACCCGGTTCACACCACAAACACCAACCCATTCCCACTTTTTCCTATCTTTAAACAAAATAAAACACCATGAACCACAAATACATGTTGTACCCTTTGGTCTTATTCTTTCTTCTCGTCACAGGGCTTTCCGCCCAGGGCACCTTACAATTTAACCGGATTGTCCTGGTCTCCAATACCGAAGCAGTGCCAGCGGGAAAAGTATGGAAAGTGGAATCGGTTTTGTCTACCAGCACCCTTTCGGCCAATAACAACAGCTCACCTAGCGTAAATACAGTCAGTTTAGACATCGTAGTGAATGGCACAGTGATTACGGTGGAACGCTCCAGTGTCGGTATTGGGTCACAAACCGGCAGTTCCGGCGTAATGCGCGCATATTGGGGTTATGCTTCTGCTGGTGTAACCAAACTCCCTTTTTGGTTGCCGGCCGGAAGTACCCTGGCGGCTTCCACCAATGCCTTGGCAGTATCTGTGATCGAGTTTAATGTGTTACCATAAAAATGATCGCGACAAATCCAAAGCAATCCTCACCTGGTACGCCCACTTATTCAGCGCTTTAAACCGCTAACATACAAAGTTAATATCGGCGATGCAAAGAGGTTTGAAGAATTCAAAACGAGGTTTAATTCAATAAGGAAACAGACTTATTGTGCGGCCTTTACAAGATAGATGTCATTGTTTCGGCCAATTCGTTCAAAAAGTTCGGCCTCGTTTTCCTTTTTACAGAAGCAAACGTCTATCATGAAGTTGCGTCAGTCCTTTTTCAAAGGATTTTGCAGATAGGAGTTCTCATTTTCGCTCCGGCCTGCCGTCTTTAAAAATTGGCATTCCGTCGCCCAATAACATGAGGATAAAAGAGATAATTCATTCATCGATCAGATTTTCTTTAAGGAGTTCATGGAAGATTGCTGCACCACCATCGCAAAAAATGTTTTCCTCCCCTCTCAGATTTAAGTCTGTTTACCAATAACTTAACAGAATCGGTATACCATTTCACTGAACCCATGCTTGGCCTTGGCTTCCGAGTGATGATGCACGTGTCTTTGTTCGCATGTAGAAAATCAAAACCCATGGACAGGACCATATCATAAGTTTATCATCCAACCATAACGGCGTCAATGGTTTTCACAAAGTCTGCATATCCATAGTCTTGTCCTTCTCATTCTACCATGGAAAGAAAACCAAGGTCGTCATGGGGTTTAGCGTTATATCCATCTGCACTCATGGCGATGTATAACATGATTTTCCGGTCCGTTGTCATGCACATTGAATTGATTGAACACTATGTTTTTTAGCACTTTAAAAATGCAGATTCAAAAGTCAAAAATACCGAGCCGAATGTATAGTGTTCTTTTTGGTTTAAATCTATTCCCTCGTGTAAGCCGTGCAAAACAGGTCATATTTTGGAGATCACTCAAATAAAAATGCCATTTTCGTTCTTGAAAATGGCATTTTCCCTAGAGGAAGAGGAAGGGGGGATTATCGTGTTATGATTAATTTCTCCCTGTATACAACATGGCGAACATGTCGCAGACTCATTTCAATTAAGATTTAAGGGATTCACTCGCGTTTCCGCACGAGCTTGAGACAAAAAAGACGAGTGCGCAAATTTATCTCGCCACCGGCACAACGCATTCCTAATCAGTACAGAATGACTATCACAACACTATCACAAATGCCCTTTTTCGTGTGTTTTTCCAGTATTCTGAAGGGGATATGCCGTTTCAGAGCATCATGCCTTGCCAAACACCCAGCATAACAAGCAACCCAAACCTGAAAACCCTCACAAAAGCAATGGCTGGCATCCATTCGAGTCCAGCCTAATAAAATCAGGAAAAAGCTTGGTTTGTGGCAGAGAAACCGCCCTGCCGCTTATAAACTTTTAATGAAGGAATGTAGGTCGATATCCGAATGAGAAATACCAAGCTTCTTACGAAGTCGCGTACGGGCCATTTCCACCGCCCGAACATTCTGTCCTGTCATTTGAACAATCTCCTTCGTTGTCAAATCCAATTTAAGAAAAGCGCAAAGCTTTCGCTCATTGGCCGTTAAAGCCGGAAACCTACTGATCAGATTGGTGTAGAAATCCTCATCAACTTCACGAAATCGCTTTTCAAATTCCCCATTGACCGATTCACTATAAATCCGATCGATTCCCCTCAACAGCAAACTATTCGAATTGACATCCGGCTCCTTCATTTGCTTCAATGAAATGGCCGGAGAACCCAAAAAGGTCTTCAACGCCTCCTTTCTTCGCATTTCATTTAAAGTAACCGTCAAAAGTTCTTTCTCCTTAACCTTCACTTCATCCTCCAATTGCTCCAAGGTTTTTTCCAATGCAGAAACGACTTGTTCATTCGCCTTCAGACGATGTCGAATCGACTTTGATTTCAACCGATAAAAAATGAAAAAGCCGGACAGAGCAATAAGGGCAATCACCAAAAGAGACACCAGGCTTACACGACTTAACGCATGCGTTCGACCCATGCGTTGGAGTTGAGCCTCATGCACCTTTTGAACCCGTTCCAGCTCTCTGGTTAAAATGGCCTTCTTTACTTCCGCTATTTGTTCCGCCGCCAAAAGAGAATCACGTATTTCACCATAACGCATCGCGGCAGAAAAATGCCCCCTTCTTTTTTCATGACGCCGCAAATCCTCGGCATATTCCTTCATTAAAGTGCTGGCATTCAATGAGACAGAAATATCATACCCCCGAAGAAGCTCCTCGTACGCCCTATTGAAATATCCTCTCTTTTCATAAATCCTGGCCAGCTTAATACGTGCAGTGGCCTCTGTTTGCTGATTCTGAAAACTTTGATTAAACAAGAGAACCTCCCGCAGAAGGTTTTCCGCCTTTTCCAATTGATTTTGCTCTATTAAAAAAGTGGAATACGCCTGATACAAAGTAATGCGCTGCTCCACCAGATTTTCTGCATCTATCAGTACAAGCGCCTTCTGAAAATTCAACTCGGCCTCCCTGGCATGACCCTGCCTGGCATGAATAATGCCAAGATTATTATAAATATGAATCCGCTCAACAGCACTTGGTGCTCCCGCGCTTCCACTGATATAAAAGTATTTCTCAGCACTTTTTAAGTAACGAATCGCATAATCAAACTCATGAATAGCAATACATAATGCCGATAAGTTAAAACAAAATTTGCCAATCAAATGAGCGTCGCCTTTCTGTTCTGCGTGCTTTAAACAGTCATTCCAATAATTGAAGGCTTGCGGGTAAAGTGCAGCAAAAAAACATACTTTGGCCGCATGATTCCGCGTTTCAAAAAAATAGGCATCCGTAGGATATCGATCCGATAACTCAATGGCATCCAGCGCCAAGGTTAAAGCCCTGTTGATATCTTTGCTCAGAAATTTTTCCGATTCAAGAATAACGCCCTGCAGGTGTTGGTTAAATCTTTGATGAAGAGACGCATCAGAATGCTTTGACTCCTGCGTAAAAGGCGTTTGAAAACAGAAAAACAGAAAGAAAACAAGCATGCATGAAAAACGCCATGCATACATCGCATTTCCGGGATTGAACATTACAGGAACACATTTTCTAAAAAGCCTTACAAATATAAGAGTACAGACACCCATATTTTACAAAATGCGCGCATATTTCATCATTCAGAAGATAAGAACGACCCGGGAAACCTAAACGTCCACAAATCACCAACATTTGTTGTAAATACGATCCACTCTCCAACCCCACTCAGATTCACCACCCCTTCCACCTTTATTTTTCACGATTCCAGGCCAAATGTGCCATGAAATGCGCATCAAGTACACATGCATCAAACCGTGTCTATCATCAGATAAAAACAAAAAATCTTCCACCATCAGCATGGCTATGAGGGCGCCTGCCGCCCATGGCGCTCTACTCCCAATGCATGCTCCGGACATCAAAATCCAGCAAATCCAAGGAGCCATCCGACAGGCGGCACCGCGTGCTCCGCTCAAAGTCCTCACAGCCGTCGCCCCGCCCTGTTCAGGCGGCGGGTCGCCGGCCCTTCCGGGCTTCCGCTTCGCCCGC